>NZ_VCPE01000012.1 GCF_005938105.1 Brucella haematophila
CGGTTTCGATCACTTCGTGATCCAAGCCGGAGGTTTCTTTCATACAGCGTAAAACTCTTCCAATCCTCCGCCAGAGGCGAAGGTTTTCTTCTCATGAAACAAAACGCCCTCTCCGCAATGCGAAAAGGGCGTCAGATCGTCAGGCCGTGACGGATCATCATGCATCGCACTCGAAAAATCCTGTGATTTTTCGAAGCAGCGCCTTAGAGATCGACGTCGAGAATAGCCATCGAGAAATTGTAGGACAGTTCGCCTTCGTCCTCATCCTTGTAGATCAGGCCCAGAAACTCGTCGTCAAGATAAAGCTCGGCCGAGTCGTTCTTGCGCGGGCGCGCCTTCACCTGAAGGCCCTGATTGTTGAAAGTCCGTTTGAAATAGGCGTCCAGTTTTTTGAGTTCTTCGGGTTTCAACCGGCTTCTCCTGATTTTGAATGAGGCCGGTTTATTGCACCCGGTCTTTTGTGATGTAAACCCCTGGGGAGCCAGTCCTTCGGGGTTTTAGCGCCTAACCACCGCTTTCGACAAAATATAGGCCGCTTGCGGAAAAAAACCAGCAAGCGGCCCGGTTTCTGTGCGTTCTGCGTCTGCGCGATTAAATGCCTTCACCCAGCACGCCATCACCCAGCAACTGGTCCATGACGCGGGACGGTTCGGCGCAGCCCGTATCGCCAATGATCTTGGCAGGCACACCGGCAACCGTCACATTGTGTGGAACAGGCTTGAGCACGACAGACCCTGCCGCGATCTTCGAGCAATGTCCCACTTCAATATTGCCAAGAATCTTCGCGCCCGCACCGATCAGCACGCCATGGCGAATCTTGGGATGGCGATCTCCGCTCGACTTGCCAGTGCCACCCAGCGTGACGCCATGCAGGATCGAAACATTGTCTTCGATCAGTGCGGTCTCGCCGACGACAAGCCCCGTCGCGTGATCAAGGAAAAGTCCGCTGCCCAACTGCGCCGCCGGATGAATGTCAGTCTGGAAGATCGAAGACGAACGGCTCTGCAGATAATAGGCAAAATCCCGGCGGCCTTCATGATAGAGCCAATGCGCCAGGCGGTGCGTCTGGATCGCATGAAAGCCCTTCAGATAAAGGATCGGGTCCATGAAGCGGCTATAGGCCGGGTCACGGTCGTAAACGGCCTGAATATCCACGCGCACCGTCTGTGACCATTCCGGGTTGGCGTCCAGCATGGCATCGAATGTCTGGCGCAGAATATCGGCACTCAGGTCCGCATGGCCGAGACGTTCCGAAATGCGGTGCATGACAGCATCTTCAAGGCTCGGCTGATTGAGAATCGTCGCATAAAGAAACGTTCCAAGCACCGGATCGGACTTGGCGGCTTCCTCCGCTTCGGCGCGGATGGAGTGCCAGATAGGATCAACCTGCCCGAGGCTGGCATTCAATTTCGCAGTTGAGCGAACAGACATGGATATACTCCGGTTTTGCACCGCGCGGGCCAGACGAAAGCCGAATTTTCCGGCATGGCTCCGCACCGCAATACGAGTTCGGCGCGCAGCATAACTGAAAACGCTTTGCCGTGACACCGCAGAAATTGACACAGGCCTTAAGCGGCGATCAGAGCGGATTTTCCTTGAGAAATTCCAGCACTGCCTTCTTGTAGACCTTGTCGCCGACAGCCAGCATGTGGTCGCGCCCCGGAATATCGAGTGCCTGACCGTTTGGCAGCAAATCGGCCAGATCCTGCGGATTGCCAGCAATGTCGTCCGTCGTGCCGACCGCAACCAATACCGGCTGCATGATCCGTGCGATGGCTGCCGCCGGAACCAGTTCCTTCGAGGTGATCACACAGGCTGCAAGTGCAACGCGGTCGCTCTTGGTCTGGTCTGCAAATTTGCGGAACATCTGCCCGCGCGCATGGGTGATGGTCGTCGGGTCTTCCGCCAGAAGCGCCTCGCCAATCGGCTCCCAGTCGCCAGCACCGGTGACCATGCCGATGCCCAATCCGCCAAAGATTGCGCTGTGAACACGCTCCGGGTGCTCGATGGCCAGAAACGCGGTGATCCGCGCACCCATCGAATAGCCCATCACATGCGCCTTCTCGATACCCAGATGATCGAGCAGTGCTGCCGCATCGCCCGCCATCTTGGTCGGCGTGTAATCTTCCGCATTGTGGCTTTTGGCAGAAAAACCATGCCCGCGATCATCGATGGCGATGACGCGATAGCCCGCCTCGGTCAGTGTCCGGAACCAGCCCGGCGAAACCCAATTGACGAGACTTGAAGACGCAAAGCCGTGGATCAGCAGGATCGGATCGCCTTCTCCATCCTGACGATATGCAAGACGCAAGCCGTCATTTTCGAAATATTCGATATCGAGGGCACTCAACTGTTCATTCCTTTTGATTGTTCCGTCGGCGATGTCTGGCGCGATTAGGATCGACACTCGCCGCATATCACGCGGTGGACGGCCCTGTCGCCCTTCTTGATGCCGGTACGCTTTACCGTACCGGCGAGAAGCTCGACCACAAAGGCTGCCGGTACTTCGGATGAAATGATATCTTCCGAATAGGGCACCGCATTCTCGTGAATTGCCGTGACACGGCCCTTTTCGTCAAGGAAAACCATGTCCAGCGGCAGTGGGGTGTTCTGCATCCACATCATGACGCGACGCATCTCACCAAAGACGAAGATCATGGCGCGGTCTTTGGGAAAATCGGTGCGCCACATCAGCCCGCGCACACGGGCATCGTCGGAATCCGCCACTTCCAGCGCAAAGGGGAGTTTATTGCCCTTGGCCGTAATAAAGGTCAGCGGCGCGGCGTCGACCGGCAAGCGCATCGGCTGCTTTTCTTGCGCCTGCGCGCCGAAAGCTGCGAATAAAAATGCAAAAACGAAAAAGAACCGAGCCATACTCAACCCACGCCAAAAACCTGCAATTCGGGCGGGGAGATTATCAACGCGACAGAATGGGGACAAGGGTGGACGGCCACCCCTCACCGCCTTTTGACTACAATAGTCAGAGACAGTTCCGAGCACGATGCGCCATAAGGCCGTTTTCACGCATATCTGCCTCCCAAAGCGCTTTCACGTTCGGAAGACAGGTTCAACTTGCTTGGAAAATCAGTGTGAAACCGGGATAGCCGTACCGATATCCGGGTGAATTTCAGCAGCCATCAGGCCCTTGTCGCCCGTGCCGAAGCGAATGAGCACGACCTGACCGGGACGCAATTCCATCATGCCGAAACGGCGTAGCGTTTCCATATGAATGAAAATATCCTCGGTGCCCTCGCCGCGGGTGAGAAAGCCGAACCCCTTGGTCCGGTTGAACCACTTGACGATGACGCGCTCAAGACCACTCGACGGCGTGACTGTCACATGCGTCCGCTGCGGCGGCATCTGCGCTGGATGAACGGCTGTGGATGTGTCCATCGAAAGAACGCGGAAACACTGCATGCCGCGATCACCATTGCGAACTTCGCAAACGATACGTGCGCCTTCCAGCGCCGTCTGGAAGCCATCGCGGCGAAGCGACGTCACATGAAGCAGGATATCGTTCAGGCCCGGCTGATCCGGCACAATGAAACCGTAGCCCTTGGCCACGTCGAACCACTTGATGTGGCCCGAAATTTCAATGATATCGCCCAGCTCTTCCGAGGCGTGCTGGCTGTGAAACTGGTCATTCGACACAGACTTGTCCGCCATGCGTTCGCCCCTCCTCTATTCTTCCGTTGCGATTCAAAGCTGATTCTTAATCAAAGAATAACACTTCATTAACCGGAGGCGGCAAGCCTAAACTTTTGTTCTCCCCCACGATCATCACAGACTTTGTGTTTCCATGGTTACCGCACCTGCCGCAAAGTCCTGAAACCGACTTCATTTCGGGACATATGGCAATGCCGGCCGAGGGCAATTCCCTCTTTGATGTTTTTTGACGACATTGCAGGTCTGCGCTTGTCCGAAACCGCAAAACAAAAAGTGGAACGTGGAAAAGCGCCTGCTATTTGCTATATCCCTTCGCGAGCCCCAAACGCTTCAGCACATGCTGGATATGCTTCAGGAGAATTAAATGCGCTATCTGCACACGATGGTTCGAATCCGCGACATCGACGAATCACTCGATTTCTACGTGAATAAATTCGGTCTTGAAGAAACCCGCCGTATCGAGAACGAAAAAGGGCGTTTCACGCTGATCTTTCTTGCCGCCCCCGGCGATGCAGAACGTGCCAAGGCAGAGCGCGCGCCAACGCTGGAACTGACCTATAACTGGGACAAGGAAGCCTATACGGGCGGACGCAATTTCGGCCATCTCGCCTATGAAGTGGACGACATCTACGCCACCTGCCAGAAGCTTCACGATGCAGGCATCGTCATCAACCGCCCGCCACGCGACGGCCACATGGCTTTCATCAAGACGCCGGATGGCATTTCCATTGAGCTGATCCAGAAGGGCGAGAGCCTTGCACCGCAGGAACCCTGGGCTTCCGCCGAGAATATCGGCAGCTGGTAAGAACTCGCTTTTCACGCATTATCCTGCGCGAAACCGCTTCGCAATTTCGCTGGAAATGCTCAAATAGAAAAAGCCCGGTCGCGAGACCGGGCTTTTTTGTTGATTAGAACGCTTATTCCGTTCCCTGAATTGCCGCGAGCAGCCAATCGCCGCCATCGACACGGGTAAAGGTCCAGATTTCGGTGCTTTCGACCGGCTCGTTCGGGTTGCCTTCGACAACCGCGCCCGTGTTACGGTCGAGCATGACGTCGATTGCGGAGTAGCGGATCGCCACGGTCGCATAGTCGACATTGCCTTCACGCCAGGCTTCCGAAACATCGCCCTGAAGCAGCTTCACGTCCTTCACTTCGTTGCGCATGCCGCTGGAAGCGATTTCGCCCAGTTCCTCGGCGAGGTAGGACATGGCTTCCGGCGTGGTCAGCTTGCGCAGCGCAGCATAATCTTCGCGGCCATAGGCGCTCTGGACTTCCGAAAGCATCTGCTCGAAACGATCAAGCTCTTCCTGTCCAACATCCATCGGCTCTTCTTCAACCGCCGGGGCAACCGGCGCTTCTGCCTGCTTGGCGCTTGCGCCAAATGGATTGACCGAAGGTGTGCGACCGCCAAAGTTTCCTGCCTGCTGCGGCGCGGCATCCTTTGCAGCGCCAAACGGCTGCGCCGAACCGAAAGGCTGCGCATTTGCATTGCCAGCGCCTGCCGTTGCCGTTGCGCCCTGACGGCGATTGGCGAACATGCGCATGACAAACATTGCGATCAGCGCGATCACGCCCACCTGCAACAGAAGACCGAACATGCCAGCCAGACCGCCAAGGCCGTTACCGAGCATCATGCCGATCAGACCACCAACGAGCAGGCCGCCCAGCATGGAGCGACCAAAATTGCCGAACATGCCGCCTGCACGCGCCGGAGCCGCATTCTGCGCGCCAGCGGCGGCAGGGCGGGTCGTCTGCGTTGCGCCAGTATTCGGCGTCATCGAGCGCTCAATCGGAGCTGCATTATTCGGTGCGGTACGCGTCGGCGCAGGCGCCTGATAGGTACGCGCGCCACGGCTGCCAAAACCGCCTCCGCCTGCACGGCGAGCCTCGGCGAAATCGACAGCGGCGAATGAGGCGATCAGGCCCAGGACCATCGCAGCGGTCAGTTTTGTCAGGCGGTTTCCGAAACCCGGCATTGTTTACTCCCATTTAGAGCATTTCCAGCAAAAGTGCGAAGCGGTTTTGCGTTCGGAAATGCGTACAAACAAACGCCAGAGCGGAACTGCTCTGGCGACATGACTGAATGTTTAAATCATTGCTCATATGGGAATTGCCCCCTGTTCTTCACAAGGGCGTGAACGCAAAAAAATCGAGAAATTTCAAATGCGGTTCAAACCGGCTTTGCTGCATCCAGAATCTGGATCTGGGGCGAGACCGAGCCGTTCCAATGATTGAGCGACAGGTTGCCGACAACATGAACGCTCTGCCCGATATTGTTGAACAGGAAGCGTCCGAGATCGCCCTCTGCCACGCGAAACGCGATGGCATTGACCCGCTTGCCATCCGCGCCGCGCAAGGCAACACGCACATGGTCGCGACCAACACCACGCACATCGGCCAGCACATGATGCGGCAGAGCCAGGGTTGGTTGCGGATGGGCGGAACCGTAAGGTCCAGCCTTCTGCAAGGCTTCATAAAGCGAAACCGTCGCGCCTGAAGCAGCCAGCGCACCGTCTATCGAGAGGCTCTGGTTTTCGCGCAGGCGTGCGACGACATGCGCCGATTCGTCTTCAAGATAGGCTCTCAGCGCGCCGAGCTTGGCGCGTTCGATGGTAATACCGGCTGCCATGGCGTGGCCACCACCCTTGACGAGCAACCCGCGCTCCACCGCACCGCGCACCAGCTTGCCGAGGTCAAGGCCGCTGATCGAACGCCCCGAACCGGAGCCGATGCCATTGGCGTTGAAGGCAATGGCGAAAGCGGGTCGTCGCGCCTTTTCCTTCAGGCGCGAAGCCAGCAAGCCAACGATGCCCGGATGCCAGCGTTCGCTGGCCGTCACGATCACCGAAGCGCCCTCACCGCCTGAAATCTCGAGCGATGCTTCCGCTTCCGCTTCCAGAAGCATTTCTGCTTCCATCGCCTGTCGTTCCTGATTGAGCCGGTCAAGTTCGACTGCAATACGGTCTGCCATCGATGGATCGTCGAGCGTCAACAGCCGCGCACCCAGCCCGGCATCCCCGATACGACCGCCCGCATTGATGCGCGGGCCGATGAGATAGCCAAGATGGAAAACATTGATCGGTTCGCCGATGCGCGACACCCGCGCAAGCGCTGCCAGACCAGCATTGCTCTGCGCACGCGCAACCAGCAAACCTTTGACGACGAAAGCGCGATTGACGCCTTGAAGCGGCACCACATCACAGACAGTTGCCAGCGCGACAAGATCAAGCAGCGACAGCAGGTCCGGTGCTGCTCCCTTGCCGCGCTCACGCAATATCTTGGTGACCTGCACCAATGTCAAAAACACGACGCCCGCAGCGCAAAGATGACCCTGTTGCGAAATATCGTCTTCGCGGTTGGGGTTGACGATAGGCACCGCATCTTCCGGCAGATCGCCGCCCACCTGATGGTGGTCAAGCACGACAACATCCGCTCCGGCCTGTTTGGCCGCAGTGATCGACGGAGCGCTGTTCGTGCCGCAGTCGACGGTGACGATCAGGCTCGCGCCCTTGGAAACCAGCTCGCGCATGGCATCGGGATTGGGGCCATAGCCCTCGAAAATCCGGTCCGGTATGTAGATCGAGTGCTGAATGCCATAATGTTTTAGAAAGCGCGCCATCAGCGCAGAAGAACATGCGCCGTCCACATCATAATCGCCGAAGATCGCTACCGTCTCGCCGCGCTCAATGGCGTCGGCAATGCGGCTTGCCGCCTTTTCCATATCGGTCAGCGTCGACGGATCGGGCATGAGATTGCGCAGCGTCGGATCAACGAATTCCGGCGCGCCTTCAACCGTTACGCCTCGTCCCGCCAGCACCCGCGCCACCAGATCGGAAATACCGTGATGCTGGGCAATGGCAAGCGCTGTGTTCGCTTCGCGCAGGCCTAGCCGATCCACCCATTTCTGGCCGGTTGCAGATTGTTTTATTCCAAGGAAAAGGCGATCTGTCGTCATAAGCTCTTAAAGACACAAAAGGCGGCATCTTTGCAATGCCGCCCGCAATTTATAAGCTGCGCTTCATCTTAATTGTCACGCGCCGCACGAGCCAGACCATGCGCTACGAGCCGGTCAATGACTTCAGGATAGCTGACGCCGCTCACTGCCATGACTTTCGAATACATGCTGATATTGGTGAAGCCCGGAATGGTATTCAGCTCATTGAGCAGATACCGCATGTCCGGCGTCACGAAGAAATCGACACGCGCCATACTGTCACAACCAAGCGCCCGAAAGGCCCGCGCTGCAACCGCCTGAATTTCAGTCTCGATTTGCACCGGCAAGTCCGCCGGAACTTTCAGCGCCGCGCCGTCTTCGTCGATATATTTGGCGTCATAGCTATAAAAACCATGGCTTTGCGCGGGCACGATTTCACCGGTTCGCGATACGAACAGGCCGTGATTCTCGTCCTCAAGCACTGCGCACTCAATCTCGCGACCCTGAATGAACTCTTCCGCCAGAAGCTTGGCATCGTGCCGGAAACCTTCCGCAAGCGCTTTCTCATAATCCGCTTCTGTCTGCACCTTGCTGACACCAACGGACGACCCCTGACGGGCAGGCTTGATGAAGACCGGCAGGCCAAGCGCTTCGGTCATCGCGTCGAAGGATGGAACCGTCTCGCGCATAATCGTCATGGCGCGCGCCACGGGAATGCCTGCTTCGGTCAGCAGGCGCTTCGCAATATCCTTGTCGAGCGCATTCGCCGAACCACAAATGCCGCAACCCGCCATCGGCACACGCGCCACTTCGCTCAACCCCTGCACGCTGCCATCCTCGCCATGCAGTCCGTGCAAGACCGGAAACACAATGTCGATCCGCGCCAGTTCATAAGGCAAACCGTTTTCGGGCAGCGCAACAGCGCGCCCCTTGCCGCCAGGCAGCAATGACACTTCAGTGCCGTGCTCGGGCCGTTCCAGCTTGCCGCCTGCAAAGCTCGTCAGCAGCCATTGCCCCTCATGGGTGACATAGATTGGAATGGCTTCGTATTTGGCCGGGTCCAATGCGTTCATGACATTCGTTGCGGAAAGAATCGACACTTCGTGCTCGGCGGAACGTCCGCCAAAGAGTACCGCGATCCGTAGCTTGTTCGGCGTTTCAGTCATGCCCGCTCCATTTTTCATCAAAGGTGATTGAATACAGTCGCGATCAAAATGACAAATCTTTGGCCAAAGCAGCTGAGCAAGGCTCCATAAACAGAAATCCCGGAAAGCGCGGGGCTTTCCGGGATTTGTTTGCTTCATCATCACATATGACGCGAAAAACTAGAACTTCGACAGATCCTGATGACGAGCCTTGATCTCGCGCACCGTCTGCGAGCTGGAGCGCATAACGATCGTATGCGTCTGGATGTAATCGCGAGCAAACTTCACGCCGGAAAGCATGTTGCCGTCGGTCACGCCGGTAGCGGCAAAGAGCACGTCGCCCTTGGCCATTTCTTCCATCGTGTAGACCTTCTTCGGGTCCGTAATGCCCATCTTGAGAGCGCGGGCGATCTTCTCGTCCGTGTTCAGCTGGAGACGGCCCTGCATCTGACCGCCGATGCAGCGCAGAGCTGCCGCGGCCAGAACACCTTCCGGTGCGCCGCCGATGCCGATGTAAATGTCGATGCCGGTTTCATCCGGATTGGTCGTGTGCATCACGCCTGCAACGTCGCCGTCGCCGATCAGGCGAATTGCAGCGCCGGTTGCACGCACTTCTTCGATCAGGCGTGCGTGACGCGGACGGTCCATAATGCAAGCCGTGATTTCGTTCGGCTTCACACCCTTCGCCTTGGCGATGGAGTTGATGTTTTCCGTCGGGCTGGCATCGAGATCGACAACGCCCTTCGGGTAGCCCGGGCCAACGGCGATCTTTTCCATATAGACGTCAGGCGCATAAAGCAGGTTGCCCTTCTCGGCGATGGCAATGACAGCCAGCGAGTTCGGCAGGTTCTTTGCGCAGATCGTCGTGCCTTCCAGCGGGTCGAGCGCGATATCGACGTCCGGTCCCTGCTTGGTCCCGACTTCTTCACCGATGTAGAGCATCGGCGCTTCATCGCGTTCGCCTTCGCCGATCACAACCGTGCCAGCAATCGGCAGACGGTTCAGTTCCTGACGCATGGCGTCAACGGCGGCCTGATCGGCAGCCATTTCATCGCCGCGTCCCCGCAGCCGCGCTGCTGCCACTGCTGCGCGTTCGGCTACACGGACCAGTTCCAGTGTGAGAATGCGATCCAGTCCGTGGGGGTGCTGCTCTGCGGTTTTGGCCATTTGAACAAAGTCCTGAATTCGAATTGCGTTGATGCGCCGCAAAGGGCGCCATGCCGCGTTTATAGCGGCATTATGCGAACCTTTTGTCAAAGTCCCCGGCACCCTGCAAGAGCCCGAAAGCTAAAAACTATGTGCGCTCAAATGCTTAATCGATTTAAGAACTACACGCTTCGTTTCATACCATGGCCGGACGTGAACTGGCATGCCCGACATCATGGTGCAACCTGCCCCGGAATAACCACGACAGGTTGCGGAAAGCGACTCGCGATTCAGCCGGCGCGCTCGATCCTGATCATCTGCGGCTTATCCACCAGATGGTCGTCCTTGAGGATTGCTTCCAGCGCCTTCTTGACGGCTGCTTCCGTTGTCTCATGCGTGACGAGGATCACAGTCTTGATGCCTTCCTGCTGCGTGTCGCCCATGGGCGGGCGCTGCACGATCGACTCAAGCGAGATGTCGTTCTCGGCCATGCGCTTGGCGATACCGGCGAAAGCGCCGATGCGGTCGAGAACCGTCAGACGGATGAAATAACCGCCTGCATGCTTACGCATCTTGGCGCGCTTATAAGGCTGGAGCGCCTTGGCAGGCGTGCCGAATACCGGGCCATGCTGGAAGCCCGGACGGCTCTTGGCAATATCGGCAATATCGCCGATGACGGCAGATGCCGTCGCATTGCCGCCAGCGCCCGGTCCCGAAAGCAGCAGTTCGCCCAGCAAATCGGTCTCGATGGCCACAGCATTGGTGACGCCATGCACCTGCGCAATGACCGACGAGGTGGGAACCATGGTCGGGTGCACGCGCTGTTCAATGCCCGTATCGGTCTTCTGCGCGACACCCAGAAGCTTGATGCGGTAGCCCAGTTCATCGGCGGCGCGAATATCGGCCAGCGAAATATTGCTGATGCCTTCAAGATAAATATCGTCGGCGGCAATCTGCGTGCCGAAAGCAAGGCTGGTCAGCAGCGCAAGCTTGTGCGCCGTATCGTTGCCTTCAATATCGAAAGTCGGATCGGCCTCGGCGTAACCAAGACGCTGCGCATCCTTGAGGCAGGACTCGAATGAAATGCCCTCTTCCCACATCCGGGTCAGGATGTAGTTGCAGGTGCCGTTCATGATGCCATAGACGCGCGAAACCGTATTGCCGGTCAGCGACTCGCGCATCGCCTTGATGACCGGAATGCCACCAGCAACCGCCGCTTCGAAGTTGAGCAGAACGCCCTTGTCTTCAGCGATCTTCGCCAAGGCAACGCCGTGGCGAGCCAGAAGCGCCTTGTTGGCGGTCACGACATGACGACCGGCACGCAAAGCCGCCTCAACGGAAGCTTTCGCAGGACCATCATCACCGCCGATAAGCTCGACATAGACGTCGATATCAGCCGACTTCGCCAGTTCGACCGGATCATCGAACCAGTCGATGCCGTTCAGGTCAACGCCACGGTCGCGCGAGCGATCACGGGCGCTGACGGCGGTAATAGTCACCGGTTTACCGCATTGGCGCGTGAGCATTTCGGACTTGTCACGCAGGATACGCAACACTGAAGCGCCAACGGTGCCAAGGCCCGCAACGCCGATCCGCAATGCATCACTCATTATATCGACCTTCTGACTCTGATTGTCTGGATGTAGTGGATTTTCGGTAGGTGGGAGTTCTGGCCGCACGCTTGGCACGGCCAGAAAGGAAGAACCCGGAATGGCGCTTAGCGGCGGCCTTCCAGTGGGATCACATTGTGCAAATTCTCATCCTTGGTGGAGAGGAAGCGCTTGATGTTGCGCGCCGCCTGACGAATGCGATGTTCGTTTTCGACCAGGGCGATACGCACATAATCATCGCCGTGTTCGCCAAAGCCGATGCCCGGAGCAACGGCCACATCGGCCATTTCCACCAGAAGCTTGGAGAATTCCAGCGAGCCCATAGGGCGGAAGCGTTCCGGAATCGGAACCCAGGCAAACATCGTCGCTGCCGGCGGGGGAACATCCCAGCCTGCGCGGCCAAAGCTTTCGACCAGCACGTCGCGGCGCTGCTTGTACACATCGCGAACATAGGCAATGTCGGAACCGTCGCCGTTAAGCGCTGCCGTTGCCGCCACCTGGATCGGCGTGAATGCGCCGTAGTCGAGATAGGACTTAACCCGCGTCAGAGCCGCAATCAGGCGTTCATTACCGACCGCAAAGCCCATGCGCCAACCCGGCATCGAGAACGTCTTGGACATGGACGTGAACTCAACGGCCACATCCATAGCGCCCGGTACTTCCAGCACGGACGGCGGCGGGTTGCCGTCGAAATAGATTTCCGAATAGGCCAGATCCGACAAAATGACGATGTCATGCTTGTGCGCAAAGGCCACGACATCCTTATAGAAGTCGAGCGTTGCCACATAAGCCGTCGGATTGGACGGGAAATTGAGGATCAGCGCAATCGGCTTCGGGATCGAGTGCTTTACGCCGCGTTCCAGAGCCGGGATGAAGCTGTCATCCGGCTTGGCCTGAATTGAACGGATCACACCGCCCGACATGATGAAGCCGAACGAATGAATCGGATAGGTCGGGTCCGGGCAAAGCACCACGTCGCCCGGCGCTGTGATGGCCTGCGCCATATTGGCGAAACCTTCCTTGGAACCGAGCGTGGCCACGACCTGCGTGTCCGGGTTGAGCTTTACGCCGAAACGGCGCGCATAATACTGAGCCTGCGCACGGCGCAGCCCCGGAATGCCTTTCGACGAGGAATAGCGATGCGCGCGCGGGTCCTGGACGGCCTCGCACAGCTTGTCGACGATATTCTGTGGTGTCGGCAGATCGGGATTGCCCATACCAAGATCGATAATGTCGGCCCCGCCCGCTCGCGCCGATGCCTTCAGGCGATTGACCTGTTCAAAGACATAAGGGGGCAAGCGACGGACTTTATGGAATTCTTCCGACATGATCCTGTTCCAAAAGGAGAGTTAACAATAGGGCGCGTCATTGCGCCGTAGGAGGAGCTATACACCTGATATCGAATCGGGTCGAGACTTCTTGCCGCGCCGTTTGAGACGTGGCCTTCCGTGTCTGTGAAGGGGTTATTCTTCCCCGGATTCGATCTGCTTCAGGGTAGCATCCGATTCATCCTGCGCCTGCTTGCGCAAGGCCGCAGCCTGTGCGGGGGTAAAGCCGCCGCCAGTGGTTTTCGACGCCGCGAGACGCGTGCGATCGGAATCGAGTTTCGCAGTCATCTGCTGCTTTTCTTCCGGCGTGATCTGCTCGGTCGCAGCCTTCGGCATATGGCCGAATGTCGGGTAGACGCCGGTGCGCAATGCGCCTTCCTGCGGAACACCCTGAAATTCCTTGCCACCGGCACAGGCAGTGAGCATCGCTGCGGCTGTTATTGCCAGCATGAGATGGGCGATCTGCCGCGTGCTCTTGGTCATATGTCTGATCCCGGTTTTGCCGTTGAGGCTGCCGCATAAGTCACGACAGAATATACTTCCGAAGGGATAGCACCAAGTCGATGCACCATGTCAACAAGCGATTGGTCCAATTCCGACATTTGGCTTGCCGACACCGCTTATTTCGGCTTTGCAGCGCCACACCCCTCGAAAGATTACACAAAGTAATATTTCGTTACTAAAGGTTTAATCCTCAATCTTCTCGAATAATGCAGACGGTCTGTCGTACAAAATGCACTTCGATAGTTGCCTTCACAGCATAAAAAACTTAAAAATTGGCAACAATTGTAGATCGGGTGATTTGCACAATGCTAAAATTGGTTTGCCGCAAAACTGCAGAGGCCACTTCAACGCATTGATATAATGGAGTTTGTTTCCCAAGGCTTATGTAAGGCTTTTATTAGGGGACTGCGGGAGAAATCACATTCTGTGATTGGTTCAACCCGCACGGGAGAGCCGATCTCCCGAAACCAGGTGGGCTCGGACTTGTCCGGTTCGCCAAGCTGGTCAGGGAAATCGAGCTGGAGCGGACTATTGAAATTTGTACCTTCTGCGCACCGGACAACCGGCCGACGACTTTCAGGCAGCGTAGCTCTGCTCGCGCTTCTGTTGTCGTCCTGCACCTCTACCGGGACCGGCCCTGACGGCAAGCCGTTGCAAATGACGGCCAATACCAATGGCTCGATGCTGACAGATACGCTGCAAAGCGCGGCCGATCAGACTGTCGCCGCCGAATCTGGCGCTGAAGCCAAGGCCGCTGAAACAAAGACAGAAGAAAAGCCCGGCGACGCAAAACAGGTCGCAGCCGCTGCAACGGCACAGAACCCTGCGACTGCCACTACACCCGCGAAAGAAAATCCGAAAAATACTGCCGTAACCGCGACTGCGGAAAATACGGCAAGCGAAACGCACCCCGCACAAGTGGCAGCGGCTGCGCCAGAAAAGAAGAGCAATTCGCTCTTCGGCTTGTTCGGTGGAAAAGACACCAGCGAATCGAAGCCTGCCGAGGCAACCGAGCCAGCGGCGACAACGGCAGCGGCTAGCACCGAGAAGCCAAAGAGCGAAAGCGCCGAAGCAAAACAACAGGCCGCTGAGTCGGAAGCGGCAGCTGCGGCAGACACGAAGGAGCAGCCACAGGAAGCCGCCAAACCAGCCCAGCCGGAAAAGCCGGTGCAGGTTGCCTCGCTTTTTGGCACACCGAAAAATGCCAATGCTTACGCAACGCCGCAGCGCCCCACCGCCTCTCAGGGCAGCATCTCGCGGCTCTTCTCCGACGAATCGGCAGGCTCGCGCTCTGACCGCACGGAGAACAAGAAGCTGGCGATGGCGAAGCCTGTTTCACCCGCTGCAAAGCACGATTACAATTACACATTGCCGGGCGTGCGCGCGAATGGCGGCATCGAGATCAAGCATCGCAACAGCCTTTATGACGACACTGACATCGACGCGAACGAATATGACGATTCGCCCAATGTCACGCTTGCTTCGGCCCCTGGCCTCGCCCGTCTCGCGCCGAACGGCCTGAAGGTGCAGCGCCAGACTGTGGATGTCGCCTGCCTCAAGCCGCAGCTCGTTTCCATGCTGAAGAACATGGAGCGACACTTCCGTCGCCCGGTCATGGTGACGTCCGGCTATCGCAGTCCTTCCTATAACCGCAAGGTCAACGGCGCTCGTAAATCGCTGCATATGATCTGCGCCGCAGCCGATATTCAGATCGACGGCGTTTCCAAGTGGGAAATGGCCCGCTTCGCCCGTTCCATGCCGGGACGTGGTGGCGTCGGCACCTATTGCCATACGACATCGATCCATGTGGATATTGGCCCGGAGCGCGACTGGAACTGGAAATGCAAGGGCTGATCTGACGATCTGCGGCACGATTCTCAACAATAATCAGGCTGGCCCCGTTGGAGCCGGCCTTTCTTTTTGCCATCTATTTCAAGGCCATAGCCAAGAAATCCACAGGCTTCACTCCACTAAATAAGCGCTTCTGCGACTTTTTTCAGAAAACTGATTTTAGGGGCTTGCGAGTCAGTACCTTCCTGAATATAAGCCCACTCACACCAGCAACAGGCGCCCATCGTCTAGCGGTTAGGACAGCGCCCTTTCACGGCGCAGACAGGGGTTCGATTCCCCTTGGGCGTACCACTTGCTGGTTTTTCTTTTCCCAGACATATCAAGCCATTAGCTCTTAGCGAGCGCGATTTCGCGCGTCGTTTTGCGCCATCTGAATTTATTTCACAGATGCTGAAAAAGGGGCTTGCATGTCTGAATTTTCCTGACTATAAGCGCCCCACACCAGCAGGCGCCCATCGTCTAGCGGTTAGGACAGCGCCCTTTCACGGCGCAGACAGGGGTTCGATTCCCCTTGGGCGTACCACTTGCTGGTTTTTCTTTTCCCAAAAAATTGATGGAAACAATACTGGTCGTTCTGCCGGTATATTGCTACGCGCATCTGCACCCATTTCGCAATTCAAAGGGAAATACTGCTCATGTCGCAAGCTACAGCCATCGTTCCCACCGCCCATGCCAGCCGCTACCTCCAGCAGCTCTGCAAACACTGGGCGCATAAATTTGCCGTCGAGTTCACACCAGAACACGGCCAGATCGATCTCGGCGAAGACCGTCTGGTGGTTCTGGATGCCGATTCGGAAAAACTCACCGTGACGGTGAAAACCGCAGCCGAAAATCTTGACCGCTTGCAGGATGTGGTTGTGAATCACATCGTCCGCTTCGCCTTCCGCGAGGAACTGGTGTTCAACTGGGAGCAGACGCAGGCTTAACAGCCGTCGTTTACCTTATCTGCAAATTGCCCGCAAAATGCCCGGAATAGCCATCATCGCATCACATTCCGGGCTCATTCCCCCGCGACATTCCTCACAACTTCAAACGACCGATTTGATGGGGAAATATATGATGACCAGCGAAACAAGAACCACTCTCACCTTTCTCGGTGCAGGCTTTGTCGCCGCAGCGATGGCGCTTGGTGCGGATCTGAGCTGGGCCGACGTTATCAAGGCGCTCTTCTAGAACCAGCTCATGATCGCCCGATAGTGCTTTTGACTTTTTGTGACTTTAGGCAGACAAACATCTCGCCATTCCGTCCGAACTCTTCAGAAGCTTTATGTTATTCCAAACGCCCCTCGTCTCCGGCAGGCTTGAACGCCGCTATAAAAGATTTCTCGCAGACGTAACGCTTGATGATGGCCGCTTCATTACGGCCGCAGTACCCAATACCGGCTCGATGATGGGCCTCACGACGCCCGGCTCACGCGCATGGCTGAGCGTTTCCGATGCGCCCCACCGCAAATATGCCCACACATTGCAGATCGTCGAGGCTGACGGCACGCTGGTCGGCGTCAATACCGGCCTGCCGAACAAGATTGCCGAGGAAGCAATTGTGTCCGGTCTCATTCCGAGCCTCAGCGGCTATGCCAATCTCAAGCGCGAACAGAAATATGGACAGAATTCCCGCGTCGACATTCTGCTCGATGAAGGCGCCCTGCCCCGCGCCTATGTGGAAGTGAAAAATGTGCACTTTATCCGCACCCCCGGTCTGGCAGAATTTCCCGATACGGTGACGGCACGCGGGACAAAACATCTCAATGAGCTGACCGACAGTGTTGCCGCTGGTCATCGTGGTGTGATGTTGTTTATTATCCAGCGAAGTGATTGCAGCAAATTCAGCATTTCCGGCGATCTTGACCCTGTCTATGTACGCGCTTTTGAGCGCGCCATTGCATCCGGGGTTGAGGCATGGGCCGTTCGATGCCACATAACGGATAAAAGCATTGTCGCCACCGAGCTGGTGCCAATTGAATAGACAAAGACGGATCGAGTGATGGTTACTTATATCGAAGCGACAAGCGCCCCCATGAAATATACCGGCCAGATCAGGCTCTATGGCCCGGATGCCTTCGAGGCGATGCGCAAGGTCTGCAATCTGACCGCACGCTGCCTGGACGCGCTGAACGACATTGTGAAGCCCGGCGTCACCACAAACGAGATCGACCGCTTCGTCTTCGAATTCGGCATGGATCATGGCGCCTTTCCGGCAACGCTCAACTATCGCGGTTATACCAAGTCGACCTGCACGTCGATCAACCACGTTGTCTGCCACGGCATTCCAAACGACAAGCCGTTGCGCGAAGGTGACATCGTCAATATCGACGTGACCTATCTGCTCGACGGCTGGCACGGCGATTCCAGCCGCATGTATGCGGTGGGCGAAATCAAGCGCGCAGCCGAACGTCTGCTCGAAGTGACCTATGAAAGCCTGCTGCGCGGTATTGCCGTCGTCAAGCCGGGCGTGAAGACGGGCGCCATTGGCGCAGCGATCCAGACCTTTGCCGAAGGTGAGCGCTGCTCCGTGGTTCGCGATTTCTGCGGCCATGGCGTCGGCCAGCTTTTCCACGACGCGCCGAATATTCTCCATTACGGCACACCCAACGAAGGCGTGGAAATCAAGGAAGGCATGATTTTCACGATCGAGCCGATGATCAATCTCGGCAAGCCGCATGTGAAGGTGCTGGCCGATGGCTGGACCGCCGTGACGCGTGATCGCTCCTTGACTGCGCAGTATGAACATACGGTCGGCGTGACCAAGGACGGCTGTGAAATATTCACATTGTCTCCGGCCAATGTGTTTGGCCCGGCATCGATGCGGTAAAACCCAAAATATAGTCTCATCTGTTTTTGCGGGGGTTTAAACAGAATGACAAAGAAGAAAGACAAGCCGGGGAGCTATGACATCCCCGGTTTCAGCGACACACTTCAGCTGTCGCCGAAAGTCGCGAAGCAGCCACATCATGTCGGCCACCGGGATCGTCTGAAGCAACGCTTCCAGACTGCGCCCGATGCGCTGGCCGATTATGAGTTGCTTGAACTGCTGCTCTTTCGCGTGATCCCGCGTGCGGATACCAAACCCGTGGCAAAAGCGCTGCTGGCCCGCTTCGGCACGCTTGCCGAAGTGCTGGGTGCCTCCGAATTACTGATCGCCGAAGTGCCCGGCGCGGGTCCCTCTGTGGCGCGTGACCTCAAGATCATCGAAGCTGTTCACAAACGCAGTGCGCGCAGCAAGGTCATGAAACGCGAGGTTTTCAGCATCTGGGAAAAGGTGATGGATTATTGCATGGCGGCCATGGCCCATGAGACGCGCGAGCAGTTCCGCATTCTGTTTCTGGACAGGAAAAACCGACTCATTGCCGACGAGGTCCAGCAAAAAGGCACGGTCGACCATACGCCGGTCTATGTAAGAGAGGTGTTTCACCGCGCGATGGAGCTTGCCGCGTCGGGAATCATTCTCGTGCACAATCACCCTTCAGGCGATCCGTCGCCATCTCGACCCGATATCGACATGACATACGCATTGATCGCGGCCGCCAAGCCTTTGAAAATCATCGTGCATGACCACATCATCGTCGGCAAACAAAAATGCATCAGCTTCCGCAGACTGAACCTGATGTAACGCTCGCCTGAAACGGGCCAGCCGCAGATCGTTACCACTTGTTAAGCATAGCGCGAAGAATGGCTGTGCGACGGGTGGAATTCGCTCGAATTTTCTTAAATTTAGTCACAATCACCCAACAGAAGACCACCGTCACACGGGAACCAACCGAAGGCGGCAGTCACCGTCTTTTGTCGAACAGATCTTGCATATTTTCCATCAGCGTTCCGGATGGAAAAACGGAGTACAAAATGTTGAAGCGTACCTTTACCGCAGTGGCGCTCAGCGCCGGCATCTTCGCCATCGCAGCCCCGGCATTCGCTGCCGATATGATGGGCTCGAACGACTATTCCTACAACGAACCGGTTGCCGCAGGCCCGCACGACTGGTCCGGCAATTATGTCGGCGCACAGGTCGGCGCATCTTCGTCGAAGATCCCAGGCCCGTTCACGAACCGCGCTGGCGTGCTCGGTGGCGTTGTAGCCGGTAAAAACATCCAGAGCGGCAATTTTGTTGTTGGCGGTGAAGTCGAAGCCAACTTCGCAGAAGCCGAGCACCGTATCGGTCATGGCGGCAGCCTCCAGCAGTCCTGGAATACCAATGCCAAGATCAAGGCCGGTTACGCCTTCGACAAGACGCTTGTTTACGGCACAGCCGGTTACGGCGTGACCCGCTTCAAGGCAAAGGACAACACCACGTCTGGCCCGGGTTGGGAAGGCGGCGCGCTGGTTGGCGCTGGTGTTGAACAGGCCCTGACCGGCCCGCTGTCCGTAAAGGCTGAATATGACTTCCAGCGCTTTGGCGATGTGAAGTCTGAAGTCAATGGCGTTTCGCAGCGCAATAACCTCAAGAACCACGCAATCAAGGCCGGCCTGAACTATCGCTTCTAAGCGTGGCAGGTCTTATACCGTTTTTGCATAAGGCAATTCCATTTTTGCACAAGGGCTGCGGTTCAACCGTAGCCCTTTCTTTTTGCACCAGTTTCTTTGCTTTCAGATAGGTTTGAGCGCACCCTCATCTCTTGACTCCCACTACGTCTCCTATCTTATAGGGAAGTACGATTGGGGATTAGGCGCGTGGCATTTTTGTTTAAATTTTATGCAATAAGGCCGATACAAATTCTTCCCGTCGCGTAAGATTATTTAATAGGGTGCTAAAGTAATGCTTTATCACTCAGCCAGGAAGATAGCATGCAGCGCGTTTTCGATGGGCATAATGATGTCCTTCTGAGGCTCTGGGAGAATTCCAGAAACGGCGACGATCCCATCCGGGAATTCATCGACGGAACGCAAACCGGCCATATCGATGCGCCGCGCTCCCGCAAAGGCGGTCTCGCCGGCGGTATTTGCGCCATTTATGTGCCATCCGGCCACCATATCGAGCTTGGCAAGCCGGATGCCAACGGCCACTACGACACGCCGCTTTCGCCGCCGCTTCAGCGCAGCCCTTCCCTCGACATCGCCGTGGAAATTGCAGCCATCGCGCTCCGCCTTGAAGAGGCTGGCGCGTGGAAGCTGTGCCGTAATGGCCGCGAGCTTGATGCGGCGCTGAACAGCGACACCTTTGCCGCCGTCCTTCATATGGAAGGCTGCGAGGCAATCGACGCCGATCTTGACGCGCTTGAGCTTTTCTACGCCGTTGGCTTGCGTTCTCTCGGCCCTGTGTGGAGCCGCAACAATATTTTCGGTCACGGCGTCCCCTTCTCATATCCGATGAGCCCCGATACCGGCCCGGGCCTGACGGAAGCGGGCAAGCGCCTTGTCAAGGCGTGCAACCGAAAGGGCATTCTGATCGATCTCGCGCATATCACCGAAAAGGGCTTCTGGGACGTTGCGGGCCTCAGCGACCAGCCTCTGATCGCCAGCCACTCCAATGCCCATGCCCTAACGCCGGTTGCCCGCAACCTGACAGACAAGCAGATGGACGCCATTCGCGAAAGCAAGGGCCTCGCTGGTTTGAACTACGCGACCACGATGCTGCGCGCCGATGGCAAGGAAGATGCCAACACGCCGATGTCCGATATGGTGCGCCATATCGATTACATGGTCGAGCGCATGGGGATCGACTGCGTCGCACTCGGTTCCGATTATGACGGCGCGACCATCCCAGCAGAAATTTCCGATGCCGCCGGGACCCAGAACCTTGTCACGGCCTTGCGAGAGGCCGGATATAACGACGAGGAACTGGCAAAGCTTTGCCGGGACAACTGGATCAGGGTCCTGAAGCAGGCATGGCACGAAGCCTGAAACACGAATACAATCTAACAAAATCCCAACAAAAATACAGAAAGGGAACAAACATCATGATGCATTTCGGACGTTTTCGTATTCTCGCTGCGGGCGCAGCGCTTGCCGCCGTGCTGGCCGCAAATCCGGCCTTGTCGGCAACGCCTGCCGACACGCTCGTTCAGGCATGGGCAATCGATGACACCATCACGCTCGATCCGGCAGAATCCTTCGAACTCAGCCCGGCTGAATTCATCGGTAACTCTTATGACATGCTCGTTCGCCTCGACATCAATGACACGTCGAAAGTCGTGCCGGGCGTGGCTGAAAGCTGGACCGTTTCGGACGACGGCCTCACCTACACGTTCAAGCTGAAGAAGGACATAAAGTTCGCTTCGGGCAACCCGATCACCTCGGCTGACGTCGCCTACTCGTTTGAGCGCGCTGTGCGCCTCGACAAGAGCCCGGCTTTCATTCTGACGCAGTTTGGCCTGACCAAGGACAACGTCAACGAAAAAGCGAAAGCGGTAGACGACAACACTTTCGTCTTCACTGTCGACAAGCCATACGCACCGAGCTTCGTGCTGAACTGCCTGACCGCTACGGTCGCTGCAGTGGTCGACAAGAAGCTTCTCGAAGAGCATGCCGTAAAGGTCACGCCAACCGACGATTACAAATACGAAACCGACTATGCCAACGCATGGCTGAAAACCAAGTCGGCAGGCTCCGGCCCGTTCACGATCCGCGAATGGCGCGCCAATGAAGTCGTCATTCTGGAACGCAATGACAATTTCTACGGCGAAAAGGCCAAGCTGGCGCGCGTATTCTACCGTCACGTCAAGGAAAGCGCGACGCAGCGTCTGATGCTTGAATCCGGCGACGTCGACGTTGCGCGCAATCTGGAACCGGGCGACTACGAAGCCGTTCAGAAGAACGACAAGCTGACCACGGCCAGCGCGCCCAAGGGCACGGTCTATTACATCAGCCTTAACCAGAAGAACGCGAATCTGGCCAAGCCGGAAGTTCGTGAAGCGTTCAAGTATCTGGTCGATTACGACGCAATCGGCTCGACCCTCATCAAGGGCATCGGCGAAATCCGTCAGACCTATCAGGCCAAGGGCGTTCTTGGTTCTCTTGATGCAGCGCCGTACAAGCTCGACGTTGCGAAGGCGAAGGAACTCCTCGCCAAGGCAGGCCTGAAGGACGGCCTCTCGGTCACATTCGACGTCCGTAATGGCCAGCCAGTCACCGGCATTGCCGAATCGTTCCAGCAGACTGCTGCACAGGCCGGTGTGAAGATCGAGATCATCCCTGGCGACGGCAAGCAGACACTGACCAAATATCGTGCGCGTAACCACGACATGTATATCGGCCAGTGGGGCATGGACTATTGGGATCCGAATTCGAACGCGGAAGCCTTCACCAGCAATCCGGATAACAAGGACGATGCGTCCACCAAGACGCTTGCTTGGCGCAACGCCTGGGACATTCCTGAACTAACCAAGCAGACGCAGGCTGCCCTGCTCGAGCGCGACAACGACAAGCGCGCTGAACAGTACAAGAAGCTTCAACAGGAAGCGCTCGACCAGAGCCCCTTCGTCATGCTGTTCCAGCAGGTTGAAGTTGCCGGTATCGGCGGAAATGTAAAGGGCTACAAGCTCGGCCCGACATTCGACTCCAACTTTCTGGCAAATGTCAGCAAAGAATAGTCGGCCGCGCCTTGGCGCATGAATGTGCCTAAGCGGTTTTTAAACAAAGAGATGGAGCGGTTTTCTGAATCAAGAAGGAAAGCCGCTCCAGAGCTTTTCAAGCAAAGATGACTGAGACTTCAGACCGAAACTGTTCTGAACGCCTCATTATCGGAAGCGGTCAAAACATTGAGTAACACCGGAACTACCAAAAAGGTAAGGCGAGCGCCGCGGCGTTCAACGGCCCTTGCCGCGTCGATAGCCAGTTTTCTGGTTATTGTCGTCACAACCTATCTGGGCCTTCTGGCCGTAACATTCTTTATCGGCCGTGTCGTGCCGATTGACCCCGTGCTGGCCATCGTCGGTGACCGCGCTCCCGCGCATGTCGTCGCCCGCGTGCGCGAAGAGATGGGTTTCAATCTGCCTTATTACCAGCAGTTCTATCTTTACGTGAAAGGCGTGCTGCACGGCGATTTCGGCACTTCGGTGCTCACAACCAATCCAGTCATGACCGACATTCGCCGCGTCTTTCCGGCCACCATGGAACTGGCAACCATCGGCACGATCATCGGGGCTCTGTTCGGCATTCCGCTCGGCGTCCTCGCCGCCGTTAAACGTGGCAGCATCATCGACCAGATCGTACGCGTGGTCGGCCTTGTCGGCTATTCCGTTCCAATCTTCTGGCTGGGTATGTTGGCGCTGTTGGTCTTCTACGCCCGTCTCGGGTGGACTTCTGGTCCCGGACGCATTGACATCACCTTCGAATACACATTCACGCCGATCACAGGATTCTACCTGATTGACGCGATCCTCCAGCGCGACTGGCCTGCGCTCAAGGATATTGTTTCCCACCTTATCCTGCCATCGGCTCTGCTGGGCTATTTTTCCCTGGCCTATATCAGCCGCATGACGCGTTCTTTCATGCTCAACGAGCTTGATCAGGAATATATCGTCGCGGCGCGCGCCAAGGGCATTTCGGAAACACGCATCATCTGGGGTCACGCGCTGCGCAATGCTGCCGTGCCGCTTGTGACCGTGATTGCGCTTTCCTATGCCGGACTTCTGGAAGGTTCAGTTCTGACGGAAACCATCTTCTCATGGCCGGGTCTCGGACTCTACATCACCAACTCACTACAAAACGCTGATATGAACGCCGTCCTCGGTGGCACCATCGTTATCGGGTCGGTCTTTATCGCGCTCAACCTCGTGTCCGATCTTCTCTATCGGCTTCTCGATCCAAGGACGCGCGCACGATGAGCCAAATGACAGATACTTCCAACCTCTCATGGCGCGAATGGCTACTCACCGAGCGGCCGCAGTCGCGCACGCAGGCCCGCCTCGGTCGCGCCTATATGGTCTGGCGGCGGTTCACCGCCAACAAGCTGGCTGTTCTTGGCCTATTGATCATCATCGGACTGCTCGTTGTTGCAGCTCTGGCCGATGTGCTGGCACCGCATTCGCCGGTTATCGGCGATCTGGCCAATGCACGCCTGCTGCCGCCCGGCACGCCCGGCTATCTGCTCGGCACCGACGATCAGGGCCGCGATATTCTCTCGCGCCTGATCTATGGCTCCCGGCTCACGCTCTATGTCGTGCTGCTGGTTGCCATCATCGCAGCCCCCATCGGCCTTCTGGTCGGTACCGTGGCCGGTTATGCCGGTGGTTGGGTCGATGCCGTTCTGATGCGCATCACCGACATCTTCCTCGCTTTCCCGAAGCTCATTCTGGCGCTCGCCTTCGTGGCAGCTCTCGGACCGGGCATCGAGAACGCCATCATCGCCATCGCGATCACCTCATGGCCACCTTATGCGCGTATTGCACGTGCCGAAACGCTGACCGTTCGCAACTCCGACTACATCTCGGCAGTCCGCCTGATGGGCGCCTCGCCGATCCGTATCGTCGTGCGTCACATCATGCCGCTTTGCACCTCGTCGCTGATCGTCCGTGTGACGCTCGACATGGCCGGCATCATTCTGACGGCAGCGGGCCTGGGCTTCCTCGGCCTCGGCGCACAGCCGCCATTGCCGGAATGGGGCGCGATGATCGCATCGGGTCGCCGTTTCATTCTCGACCAGTGGTGGGTTGCCGCCATGCCCGGTATTGCGATCCTGATCGTCAGCCTCGGCTTCAATCTTCTGGGCGATGGCCTGCGCGATGCGCTCGATCCGCGGGGTAACAACCAATGAAGCCACTTCTGACAGTTGAAGACCTGCGCGTCACCTTCCCGACCCGCACTGGCGCGATTGAAGCGGTGCGCGGTGTCAGCTTTGAGCTGGGCCGCGAACGTCTCGGCATCGTCGGCGAATCCGGTTCGGGCAAGTCCCAGACCGGTCGCGCGATCATGGGACTAACGCCGCTCCACGCGCAGATCACGGCCAAGACGCTCAATTTCGACGGTATCGATCTTCTCGACATTTCGGCCCGCGAACGTCGTGCTTTGCGTGGCGGTCGCATTGCCATGGTGTTGCAGGACCCGAAATATTCGCTCAATCCTGTGATGACCATCGGCAAGCAGATTGCCGAAACGCTAAAAGCGCATGGCAAATACAGCAGCGCGGAGATCCGCACTCGCTCGGCAGCCATGCTGGAAGCGGTGCAGATTCGCGATCCGGAACGGGTGATGAAGCTCTATCCGCACGAGGTTTCGGGCGGCATGGGCCAGCGCGTGATGATCGCCATGATGCTGGTGGCGGAACCCGAACTGCTGATTGCCGACGAACCAACCTCGGCGCTCGACGTGACGGTGCAGCTCGAAGTGCTCGGCATTCTTGACAAGCTGGTGGCCGAACGCGGCATGGGGCTGATCTTCGTCAGCCATGATCTGCGCCTCGTTTCGTCCTTCTGCGACCGCGTCATCGTGATGTATGCGGGCCGTATCGTCGAAGAAATCGCGGCCAAGGATCTCGCCAATGCGAAACATCCCTATACGCAAGGATTGCTGAACTGCATGCCGAAAATCGGAGCCGATCGCCATCCTCTGCCAACCTTGCAGCGTGAGGAGGCTTGGAAGGCATGACGCAAGCTCAAGTTCAGGCGACCGCGCCCGCACTCAGCGTCGATGATGTTGACGTCTATTTCGACCACTTCCATGCGTTGAAATCCGTCACCATCAATGTGGCGCGTGGGGAGTCTTATGGGCTCGTCGGCGAATCCGGTTCCGGCAAATCAACGCTTCTGCGCGCAGTCGCAGGACTTGCACCGGTTGAGAACGGAGAAATCCGCATCGACGGCAAGCCCCTCAAGACACCTCGCGACAAGGCCTTCTATCGCAATGTGCAGATGGTGTTTCAGGACCCTTACGGCTCCCTGCACCCTCGCCAGACGGTGGATCGGCTTCTGCTGGAACCGCTCGCCATTCATGGTGTAAGCGATGCCGAACAGCGCATCGTGCGTGCGCTGGATGAAGTGGGGCTCGGTTCGGGCTTCCGCTTCCGCTACCCGCACCAGCTATCGGGCGGCCAGCGCCAGCGCATCGCCATTGCCCGCGCGCTGATCGTCGAGCCGAGCATTCTGCTTCTCGACGAACCAACATCGGCACTCGACGCATCGGTGCAGGCTGAAGTGCTCAACCTGCTGGAACAGGTTCGCCGCGACCGTAACCTGACTTTTATCATGGTGAGCCACGATCTCGGTGTCGTCACCCATATGTGCGACCGCCTCGCGGTGATGCGCAATGGTGAAGTAGTCGAACAATTGCAGGCTGGCGATCTCGTCACCGGTAATATTCATGCCGACTATACGAAGAACCTGATGCGGGCCAGCGAAGGCTTTCGGCGTTGAACCGACCCGCATGACGCAACTAAAAAGGGGACCTTCTGGTCCCCTTTTTTACATTACTCTCATCGCATTATCCTACGCAAAACCGCTTCGCACTTTTGCTGGAAATGCTTTATTCCTCCGAAGCTTTCCGGGCATTATCGCCATCGAGTCCGCGACGCCAATAGGCCACGATCAGCTGGCGATTTTTCGGAACATTGCGTTCCTTGCGCATGTAGCTGCGAATATTGCGGAAAGCGTTGAATTCACAAGCCGCCCAGACGAAGATATCTTCCTCGCCTTCCGGCAGCTCAACCGCACGCACCGCATCCTGCAAGAGCGTTGTGGTGCCAGCTTCGGCACCGTTGCGGTTCAGCCATTGCACGTCAACATCCGCCCGCGACACGAGGTTCTGTTCCTCGGCCTTGTCGCCAATTTCGATGCGCACGACAGCCTTTGCATCTTCCGGCAGTCGTTCGAGAATACGACCGATGGCTGGCAGCGCGGTTTCATCGCCTGCAAGCAGATACCATTTGGCATCGCCTGCATCGCCGCCGCCCGGACCAGTCATGCCGACAATATCGCCCGGCTTGGCGTTAAGCGCCCAACCCGAACCCGGTGCGTCGCAATCATCACCATGCACCACCATGTCGATATCGACCCAGCCCGCATCCACATCGATATTGCGGATCGTATAAACACGCGTTGCGAGCTTCGCATCGCCTTCCGGCCAGGCCGGACGCCCGTCTTCGCCCGTCACAGGCCATTCCGGCTGCGCCAGAGCTTTGGGTGGAAACAGGAGACGGATATGCAGTCCGGTATGCGAGAACCGGAGAAGATTGTCGCCCTTCAGGCGTACACGACGCATATGCGGCGTGACATTGGTCACGGCCATCACCTGCATTTCGCGGAAATAAGGCAGCGGCAGACCTGCTGCACCATCGCCCTGCCAAATGATTTTCGGCGTTGGGCTGCCCTTTTCCAGAAACTCCAGCACATGCTCGGCGATGGAATATTTCATATAGGCAAGACCGGTCTCGTCATCGCTTTTGACATCAACGCTGACCGTCTCGTCATCCCACTGAACATCGGCCTGACCGAAGCTCAAAACGAGCTTCGCGTGCGTTCCATCGCGCTGTACATCGGCGTGTTCGACAAAATGGTCGAGCAGCTGATTGACGATATGACCGGCATTATTGAGCGCAAAGCGGGTATTGGCATTGAGTGCGGACACGACCCGTCCTCCTGTAGGATGAACTGATGCGTCAGCCTTACCTGAATATAAGATGACAATTCAAGTCATCATTTATCTTTGCGTGCGGAATAAAGTGTAACGGGCAGCGCCTGCCGCCATACATCGAACGAGCCAAGCCCTGCTGCCTGCGCCACGGAGAGCCGTATCAACTCGCCACCGAAGCGCTGCCGCCAGACAAAAAGCTGCATTTCGCTTTGCAGCGTGACAGCATTGGCAACCAGCCGTCCGCCCGGTTTCAGCGCATCCCAGCAGGCTTGCAACACGCCTTCATCCGTAACGCCGCCGCCGATAAAAATCGCATCGGGTGCTTCCAGCCCCGCAAGAGCCCCCGGCGCTTCACCGGCCACGATCTGCAAACCCGGCACGCCGAGAGCGTCGCGGTTGCACGCGATCATGCCCTGCCGTCCCTCATTCGCCTCAATGGCGATGGCGCGACAGGAAGCATGGGTGCGCATCCATTCAATGCCGATAGAACCGCATCCCGCACCGACGTCCCACAGAACTTCGCCGGGCAGCGGTGCCAGCCGCGATAATGTCACGGCTCGAACGTCGCGCTTCGTCAGTTGCCCGTCATTTTCGAAGGCTTCATCAGGTAAACCGATGACAGCAGGAAGGATCTTAGCATCCGGCTCCGCAAGACATTCCACGGCGATGATATTCAGATCAGGACCGGCTGGAACCGTCCATGTCCCGGCAATACCGCAACTGCGCTTTTCTTTCGGTCCACCCAGATGTTCCAATACAGCGATGCGGCTTGGTCCAAAGCCGCAAGCGTTCAGCATCCGTGCCACTTTATCCGGCGTAGAACCGTCATTGCTGAGGATCAAAAGCTTCACGCCGGGCAGAATGTGCTTTGCCAGCGCTTCCAGCGGACGCCCATGCACGCTGAGGCAGCGCACATCCTGCAACGACCAGCCCATCCGTGCCGCAGCCAGCGAAAACGAAGATGGATAAGGCAGGATCAGCATTTCTTCGGGTGAAAAGTGCCGGGTCAGAGAAGCACCCATGCCGTAATGCATTGGATCGCCGCTGGCCAGAACCACCACCGACTTGCCTCGCTCATTGGCAATCATCGGAAACGCATCGTCGAAGGGTGACGGCCAGGCAATCTGCCGGGCACCTGTGGTTTCGCCAACCAGTTCGAGATGCCGCTTGCCGCCGAAGATCACATCTGCCGAAGCGAGAGCCTGCCGCGCAGTCTCGCCAAGCCCATTCAATCCGTCTTCGCCGATGCCGATGACCGTTAGCCAGCAAGCCATGCTCTTCGCTCCGTTTTCTTCGTTCGTAGGGTGCGGCGATGGCAAGTGCAAGTCCGAAAGCGGTTCCCACTTTCCGGCCTGTCACTGGGGGCGTATAAGGCAATTATGTTGAACCAAAAGACCATAGCGACAAACACCGAACCGTCTGACAGGCGAAATGCCTGTCCCGGCCTGTCGCGCATGGTTATGGCTCGCGACGGTGCCATTGCGCGCATAAAACTGCCGCTCGGACGAGTGAACGCCGGTCAGGTCTTTGCACTGGCCGAAATTGCCGAAGAATTTGCCACGCCTGCAGTAGAGCTTTCGATTCGCTCCAATTTTCAGCTGCGCGCCATAGCGCCTGAAAACTGGGAACAAGCGGTCACAGCGCTATATCAAGCCGGGTTTGGTGCCGATAATCCCGCGGCGGATGATATTCGCAATGTCATGGTCAGCCCCACGTCCGGTATCGACCCCGATCAAATGTGCGATGTCACACCGCTGGCGCTCCAACTGCTGACAACGCTTGAGAACAATACCGACTACCACGCGCTTTCGCCGAAATTCTCGTTCCAGATCGATGGCGGCGAAGCCTGCGCGATTGTCTCGCATCCGGGAGACATCTGGCTAACGGCAACGGATGATGGTCGTCACTTTGCGTTCGGATTCGCTTCGCCCCCCGATGGAACGGCATTGGGACGTATAGAGGCCGATCATGCCCTGCCCTTTGTGGAAGCTGTGCTGCGCATGTTTCTTGCCCGTTTCAAAGACGTAGCGCGTATGAAGCAGCTCTTCGAAGTCATTGCTGTCGAAGAGTTTTTGAACGAACTGACTGCCAGTCTTCCTTTTCCGATCAAGCCAGTGCCCCACTGGCAGCGACGGCAGCCGCGCGCGCGCGCGCATCTCGGAGCCCACATTCAGGCGGACGGACGCTTTTACATTGGTGCGATGCCGCTTTTGGGGCGGCTCGATACGACGCAACTGCGGGCGCTTGGCGCTCTTTCGCAACAAATCAGCGGCGGCGAAATCCGGCTGACACCGTGGCAAGGCGTGATCCTGCCAAATGTCGATGCAGCAAACTGCGACGATGCCATTAGGCAACTGCACGCGCTGGGCCTTGCGACCGACGCGCAAGCGCCGCAATCACGACTGCGCAGCTGCACCGGGTCGAAGGGCTGCGCCTCGGCCCTTTCCGACACGCAGGCCGATGCGAAAGAACTGGCGTTGCTCCTCGACGGTGACACAATCGATGCCGTCCATCTCACCGGCTGTACCAAGTCCTGCGCGGCGCTTGCGCCGCTCCCGCACACGCTTCTGGCCCGTGCTCCGGGCCGCTACGATGTCTTTTTTGCAGACAAGGCTGGACCATCCCGTTTCGGGCGGCTATTGGCGACAGATGTGACCATCGACGCTGCCGCGCGCCTTATCAATTCACCAGAGCGGAAACCATGACAGATTACATTCGCGACGGGCAGGCCATTTATGACCGTTCCTTCGCCATCATCCGCGCTGAAGCGGATCTGAGCCATATCCCAGCCGATCTCGAAAAACTCGCCGTGCGCGTCATCCATGCTTCCGGCATGGTGGATGTGGTGAGCGACATCGCCTTTTCGGACGGCGCCGGTCTGGCGGGCAAGCAGGCGCTGGCCAAAGGCGCGCCGATCCTTTGCGATGCGCGTATGGTTTCCGAAGGGATCACCCATTCGCGTCTGCCTGCCAACAACCCGGTCATCTGCACGCTGAACGAGCCTTCCGTGCCTGAGCTGGCGAAGAAAATCGGCAATACGCGTTCTGCGGCAGCGCTCGATCTCTGGATGCCGCACCTCGCAGGCAGTATCGTCGCCATCGGCAATGCACCAACCGCTCTCTTCCGGCTTTTCGAAATGCTGGACGCCGGAGCGCCAAAGCCAGCGCTCATCATTGGCATGCCGGTTGGCTTTGTCGGCGCAGCGGAATCGAAAGACGAACTTGCCGCCAATAGTCGCGGCGTGCCCTATGTCATTGTGCGCGGACGTCGCGGCGGCAGCGCCATGACCGCCGCAGCAGTCAATGCTCTGGCTTCGGAGCGCGAATAATGACAGCAAAAGGCAAGCTTTTCGGTCTGGGTGTCGGCCCCGGCGATCCTGAACTCATCACGCTCAAGGCGCTTCGACTGCTCAAGGCAGCGCCCGTGGTGGCCTACCACGCCGCCAAGGGCAAAAAGGGCAATGCCCTCACCATCGTTGAGGACTATCTTTCGCCGGAACAGGTTCTGGTGCCGCTTATCTATCCGGTGACGACGGAAAAGCTGCCTGCACATATGGATTATGAGCAGATCGTCAGCGACTTTTACGGTGAGATTACCGGAACGATTGCCGGCTATCTCGATCAGGGACAGGATGTCGCCGTGATCGCGGAAGGCGATCCGTTCTTCTACGGCTCGTTCATGTATATCCACGACCGGCTGGCCGAGACCTATGAAACCACAGTGGTTCCGGGCGTCTGTTCGGTTCTCGGCGCTTCGGCTGTGCTAGGCGCGCCGCTGGTCTATCGCAACCAGACACTGTCGATCCTCTCCGGCGTCATGGAAGCCGACGAATTGAAGCGCAGGCTTGCCGTTACCGGTGCTGCGGCAATCATGAAACTCGGCAAGAATCTCGACAAGGTGCGCGACGTGCTGACCGATCTGGGCCTGATGGACCGCGCACTCTATGTCGAGCGCGCCACCATGGCCAATCAGCGCATTGTACCGCTATCGGATGTCAGCGGCAGCGATTGTCCTTATTTCTCGATCATTCTCGTTCCCGGCCAGAAATGGAACGGCGCATGAAGCCGGCTATCGTTGCGCTGGCGGAAGCGGCGATCCCGACGGCGCGCCGTATTGCCGTCGCGCTCGATCAGGCCGAAGTGCTTGGACTTCAGGACCGCGTCACGGGTGCAGAAAGGACATTCGCCCATTTCGGCGACACCATACGCACCCTCTACGAAGAAGGCCGACCGATCATCGCGCTCTGCGCCGCCGGTATCGTCATTCGCGCGTTGGCCCCTCTTTTGCAGAACAAGCACATTGAGCCACCGGTTCTGGCGATTGCCGAAGACGGTAGTGCCGTTGTGCCGCTTCTCGGCGGATTGTCGGGCGTCAACGACATGGCGCGAACCATCGCCGCTGCACTTGAGGTCGCCCCGGCAATCACCACATCCGGTGAATTGCGCTTCGGGATCAATCTGTTGCACCCGCCAGCGGAACTGACGCTTGCCAATCCGGATGCGGCAAAAGCCTTTACCTCCGACCTGCTGGCAGGCGCGAAACTGCGCTTCAATGGACACTCTCGCTGGCTGCAAACATCCAAGCTGCCGTTCTCCGACGACGGCAGGCTTGCCATCAGCATCACGCCGGAAAACCGCGCGCCGCTGCCGGATGAACTTATCTATCATCCGCAGGTCGTGGCCTTCGCAATCGACCAGCCGACCGACAATCTTGCCGAAGCAATTACGCGGGCGTTCGACGAAGCGGGTCTCGCTCCGTCATCACTCGCGCTGCTGCTTGCCCATGAGCGCCATTGCGCTAAACCGCAAGTCCATGAAGCGGCAAGCGCGCTCGGCGCAGAACTGCGCTTCGTGCCGTCTGCTGAGACTGCCCTTGCTCTCGCCCATCTTTCGGTCGAGCAGCCGTTGCGCGTGGTGGAAACCAACGGCGTCGCACTGGCCGTCGCCCCCACCCCAGCCGATGTGCTGCGGGTCGGGCGCAAACGCGGAAAGCTGGTCGTGGTCGGGCTTGGTCCCGGCGCACGCGATCTGATGACGCCTGCCGTGCAGCGCGAACTCGAACAGGCGGAAGATATTCTCGGCTACGAAACCTATGTGCGTATGGCCGGGCCGTTTCATGCCGGTCAAACAGTCCATATGACCGATAACCGCGAGGAAATCCAGCGCGCGCGCCATGCCTTCGAACTGGCCGCATCAGGCCGCACCGTGGTGATGGTATCGTCCGGCGATCCGGGCGTTTTCGCCATGGCAGCTGCTGTGGTCGAGGCGCTGCATGAAACTGACAATCCTGCCTGGCGTGGTGTCGAACTGGTCATTCAGCCCGGCATTTCAGCCGCGATGGCCGCAGCATCCCGCAGTGGCGCACCGCTCGGCCATGATTTCTGCATTCTCTCGCTGTCCGACAATCTGAAGCCATGGGACGTGATCGAAAAGCGTCTGGCTCTGGCGGCAGAAGCCGATCTCGCCATGGCCTTTTACAATCCGATTTCCAAGGCCCGCCCGCATCAGCTTGGCCGCGCACTGGAAATCCTGCGCCAGCATCGCGCGCCGCAAACCCCGGTCGTGCTCGGTCGCGACATCGGCAGACCGGCAGAAACCACCCGCGTCACAACGCTTGGGCAGCTGACGTCCGATGATGTGGACATGCGCACGGTGGTAATCGTCGGCTCGTCCCATACGCAGCGGTTTGAGCGCGCAACAGGCGGCGAATGGGTCTATACCCCGCGCTGGTATGGCGAAAAGCCGGACAAGTGAACAAACAAAAAGGCAGGGAAATCCCTGCCTTTTTCGTAACTTATCCAAGTTTATTGAATCAGTTCTTCTTCGCCTTGGTCTTCTTCGGCGCGGTTGCTGCGGCAGCGTCCGCCTTGGCGGCTGCGGCTTCAGCGGCAACCTGATCGGCACTCTTCGGCGAGGTGTCGATAACGGCGCGCACGCCGCCCTTGGCGGTCAGCTGGCAAACTGCAGTGCGCAGATCCACCTTCAGGTCCACATCCGTGCCGCCATTGGCGCCCGGGCGGGAATCGACAGCGCTGATAGCGTGCTCCGGCAGGAAGTACTTGTTGGCTGCAGCCGTGATGCAAGGCTGTGCCAGAGAATAGTCAACCGTCTTCACCGGAGCGGGAATGAAGCTCGGCAGCGAAGAGCTGGCCGCAGGCACCGGCGAATCGGTTTTACCGGGGGTGATGGCAACCGGTGCAGTCGTCGTACAGGCGGCAGCAAGCGGCGCCAACATGGCGATTGCAAAGAAACGGGCTCCGGTGCGGACTCGTCCGTACATAATGGTCTACCTCATAAGGTCTGCTGGATAGGTAAAATTTTAATTTCGATAACTATTCGCTTTTAGCCGATTGTCGAGTGGCAGGAACGCCACAGAGCCGGAATTTCGATTCGCATCCACAAAACTGTCGTCACTGTTTTGCGAGAATCCAGTTCAACATCTCCCTCCAGTCGCTCATGCGGATCGGCGTGCCGTGGTTGCCGGACTCAAACCGCCGGAACTGCACTGGATAGCCCGGTGCGCGCTTGCGGATATCACGATAGAATGCTTCCTGCCGGTCAATGGCGAAAACCGGGTCGCGGCTGCCATGCCCGAAAAAGACCGGAACACGCCGCTTGAATGTCGCCGATGTGAAAAAACCATCGTCCCAAAGCGAACCGAGCAGGATGAGCCCGGCAAGCTGAGCACCAGCCTTTTCATTGGACGCGATGCGCCAGCACAGCGAACCACCTTGCGAGCCGCAAGACAGGATCAGCGGTGCGGAAGGCGATGTTGCTTTCAAGGCGTCGATCAGCCCAGCGATCTGCGCTTCGCCGGTATCGGCGAAATCCTTGAAATCCGGCGTGACGTAGAGACCGCCATTTAACGCAGCGAGATTTTTGACGCGATTGAAATTGCCGCCAAAGGTGAAATCATTCATACCCTGCAAGCGATTGCCGCCGCGCCCGTGCAGATAGATGACAATGAAGGACGCGCCCTGCTGCTTGCCAGCGACCATCGCCTTGACCGGCCCAGCCGCAGTCTGAAAGGTGGCATCCTTTTGGTAGGCGCGCGCCTTCAGCGAGATATAGCTGTCCTTGACGCGCTTTTCCGGCACGCTGTCGCGACCGTTAATGTCGCGCATCTCATTGTAATCAATAACTTTATAATCGCCGTTATCCGCGCTGCTCAATACGCCGGGATAGGCGAACGCATCGTCCTTGAAGGGCGGCAGCGGCCCTTGTGCGCAAGCCAGAGACACAGACAATAGCAGCGCTGCAATGCCGCCAAACCCGGCCCGCGCTGTTGCGTTTAATCGCTTCTTCATTCTGCCTCCTCCCCTCCGGCTAGCCGATCACAAATCAAGTGTGTGATAGCGCCGGTTCAGATAGATGAGCGCAGATGCATCGGGGTTTGAGCGCAAGGCAATCACTTCGCCAAACAGCACATGATGCGTCGAATGATCCTGAATGCTGACAACCCGGCAGTCAAAAGCCGCCAGTGCATCGGTCAGCACTGGCGCGCCGGTGGCAAGCGTGTCCCACGTCGCCAGTTCGAAACGCTCATTCTGTGTCAGGCCAATGCGCCCGGAAAAGGCATCCGCCAGCTGCTGATGCGTTCCAGCCAACGTGTTGATGGAGAAAACGCCATTTTCGATGAACAGGCGATTGTCTTCGTGAACCTTCTGAAGGCAGATCAGCACTGTCGCCGGAGCGTCGGATACCGAACAGGCCGCCGTCAAAGTCAGGCCGCGTCGTCCTGCCGGGCCATCGGTCGCCACAATCTGCACCGCACCGGCATAATGGCTCATGGCATCGCGGTAAGCCTTCGGCTCCACAGATGCCGCATTGGAGATGATGTTGTTTATCGTTTGCACGTCAGAATCGATCCGTTGCCGACCGTAATATTTAGCCAAAATACTGGCATAGATTACGGGCATTGCACAAAGGCGCGGAAACCGCTACCCACTTTTCGATCACATTGCCACGAATTGTATAAAGAAGACCAATAACGTGATTGAGTCTGGGAAGCTTCCCGTCGCCGCTCTGACAAGCCTTGCCATGCTGTTGCTGGCGGGATCGGGATTTGCTTATGCGGATAATATACGGATTGGTCTGGCCGCACCTTTGACCGGCACCTTTGCACCTTTGGGCAATCAGCTTGCGCAAGGCGCACGCGCCGCCGCTGACGCAAAGAGCGCAGATCTCGTCATCTTCGATGATCGTTGCGATGCGGAAGGCGGCAAACAGGCCGCAGAACGCTTCATCGCGCAAAATGTCCGTATTGCATCGGGTTTTCTCTGTGCCGAAGCGCTGGAAGCGGCAGTACCCGTTCTGGCAGAGCGCAACATTCCAGTTATCGTGTCGGGTGTCAGCGAACAAACACTGGTCGAGCGTCGCGCCGCGTCGCCCTTGCCGGTGTTCCGCTTGAGCACGGGACTGGAGAAGGAAACGCAGGCGACGGCGAGTTTTCTCGGCAGTCTCTGGCGCGCACAGCCTTTCGCGGTGATTGATGACGGCACCATTGAAGGGCGCGAGCGCGCAAGCCGGGTTCTGGCCAGCTTGAAAGAACAGCAACTGCAGCCGGTTTTCACCGACACTTATCGTCCGGGGCTTGAAAACCAGAATGCTCTCGTTGCCCGCCTGAAACGCGCTGGTGCGACACATGTTTATGTCGGCGGCGAGCGCGACGACATTGCCGCCATTGGCGCAAGTGCGGCCTCGCTCAATTATCCGCTGGTGATTGCAGGCGGTAGTTTACTCGACGCGCCTCCCGGCGCACAGCGATTGAGCGACGGCACATTGATGACAGCACCGCTGAAGCCACAGGATTTGCCGACCGCAAAACCGGCAATCGACGCGCTGCATCAGGCAGGCCGCCTTGTCGAAGCCTATGCGATCACCGGCTATGCAACCGTGCAGATCGCCGCCGATGCCGTCAGCAAAGCCGACGAACAAAAGCAGCCATTACTCGACACGCTGCGCAGTGCGTCGTTTGAAACAGTGCTCGGCACGATCAAATTCGATGGTAACGGTATGCGGACGGACAACCCGAACCGTTTGCAGCGCTATGAAGGCTCGCGCTTCATACCAGCCGATAGATAAATGTCTGAAGCAAAAAGCGGCAGGCCGAGGCGAAAATGGTGATTTCGAGAACCGGAGCGCAGCGTACATTTGGGTACGTGAGCACCGGAAGCACAGAAATTGCCATTTGCAGACCGGCATGGCGACTTTTAGATCAGACAATAAGTCCTACGAGGCTGGCGGCGATCAACAGCCCTGTCATGAGGCTCATGGTCGCCCAGAACAGGTCCAGCGCCGCGTCGATATCGGTCGCTTCGGCTTCGCGCTTGCCCGATGCATTGAGCATCGGCCCCTCCACTTTTTCTTCGCCATATTGACGCGGACCGGCGAGCGCCAGATCAAGCGCACCGGCAAAGGCAGATTCCGGCCAGCCGGCATTGGGCGAGCGGTGCAACCGCGCATCGCTGCGCATGACTGACAAAGCAGCCTTCGCTGCACCTTTACTGCGGGTCAGCGCGGTCGCCAGCGCCGCCAGAAGGCCGGTCAGGCGCGCCGGAATATAATTGGCAACATCATCCAGTTTCGCAGCGAAACGCCCGAAGTGGCGATAACGATCATTGAGATGGCCGATCATCGAATCGGCAGTATTGATCATCTTGTAGGCGAACAGCCCCGGCAGACCGCCAACAAGAAACCAGAATGCCGGAGCAACAATGCCGTCCGAGGCGTTTTCCGCCAGACTTTCAATGGCTGCACGACTGACCCCGCCTTCGCTCAACTGATCGGGATTGCGTCCGACAATCATCGAAACCGCCTTGCGCCCACCTTCGATACCGTCGTCGCGCAGCCCGCGTGCAACCTCACCGACGTGATCGGCGAGGCTCTTCTGCGCCAGTAACACAGCAACGATGAGGATTTCCGCCACCGCCCCGGCAGAGCCAGCAAAGGGCAGCAGGCTTTCAATCATCAGCCCCACCAGAATACAGGCCGCGACCAGCGCGATGGTTAGCCACATGCCATTCCGGCGCAAAACTGCTTCCGGCAGCGTGCGGTCATTGAAACGCTTTTCACCCCAGGAGATGGCCTTACCGAACAGCACAACCGGATGCGGCAGTCTGTGCCAGAGCTGCGGCGGGTCACCCACAACGCGATCAAGAATGAGCGCCAGCGACAGGATAATCAGCTTTATTTCCATGGGTTTAACCGAGATTCATGAATCACTTTTTCAAGCTGCTCTTCCCAGACAATGCTTGAGCGCAGTTTCCAGACGCGCGAGATCGGCATCGTCATTGGCAAGACCGATACGCAACCAATGCGGAGCATAAGCAAACTTGCGAACAAGAATATGCTCCGCGCACAAGGCTTTGTGCAATCCGTGTGCGTTGTCGTGGGCCACCAGTGAGAACAGCGCGGTGCCGCCGACTTCCCACAATCCGCACCGTGCCAGCACCTCCGATAGTCCCCTGCGCCGAATGTCTATCCGCGCGCGAAAAGCCTGCAATGTCTCGCCGCCCGCAAAGGCATCGGAAGCGATAACAAGCGCTGGTCCCGGCACAGCCCATGGGCCCAATCGCCGCGCTATCGTCTCAACAATACCAGCCTGCGCGATGGCAAAGCCCAGACGCACACCGGCGAGACCAAAAAACTTGCCGAAGGATTTCAGCACAATCAGCGGCTCATGGCACGCCAGCGCTGCGACGCTTCCTTCAGGATGTGGATCGGCAAAAGCCTCATCCACTACCAGAAAGCCACCTCTCGCACCCAAAATTCGGGCCAGAGCGAGCAATTCATCCGCAGCAATCACCCTTCCATCGGGATTATTCGGATTGACGATCACCGCCACCGTCGCATTGTCCGGAATATCGGCGATGCCAGCACATTCCACGACCTGCCAGCCGGAAGCAGCGAAAGAAGCCGCATGTTCCTGATAGGTCGGCGTCAAAATAGCGACGGTCGCAGGCCGCGTCAGCGTCGGAATGATCTGGATCAGCGCTTGCGTGCCGGGTGCGGCGGCGATAGGTGCGCCTTCCGGCAGCCCGTAATAGTCGCGCGCAAGCTTGCACGTGCCCTGCAATAGCCGATCATCCGGCAAGCGGTTCCAGACTTCGGCTGGTATGTGCGGCAATGGATAGTGCTCGGGATTGATCCCGGTCGAGAGGTCGAGCCAGTTGCCCGGCATGCCGCCAAAACGCGCAATCGCCTTGTCCAGCGCGCCACCATGTTCAATGTTGGATGTCACGCATGCTCTCCGGAAAAATCGATGACATGCATGAAAGAACCGGCGACCGATCCGACCCGCAGCCCGGCCTCGCCCAGATCATCCCCCGCCGCATCGCGGACTTTGAAAAGCCTGTCCGCCGCGCCTTCGCGCGTGATGCTGGCATAATGAAACTCGTGGCCTTTCAACGGCACCTGCCAGGGCGACCCACCCAACGGCTCCAGAACGCGATAGCCGAGATGCAGCTTGCGTTTGGCAAAACTGGTTTGCAGCGGCAAAAGACCGAGCATCGGGTGCTGTTTGCCGCTGGCATCTTCCAGCGTCTCGCCCAGCACCATATAGCCGCCGCACTCGCCATAGACGGTGACACCGCGCGCCGCCCCAGCCTTGATACCGCTCTGGAAATTCTGCGCGGCGACAAGCCGTTCCGCATGGAGTTCAGGATAGCCGCCCGGCAGATAGATCGCATCCGCCTCCGGCGACGGCGCTTCATCCGCAAGAGGCGAGAAAAAGGAAATCTCTGCGCCACGCCTGCGCCATCCCTCGAAAAGATGCGTATAGGCAAAGGCGAAGGCGTCGTCGCGTGCAACAGCAATGCGGCTGCCAAGTGGCGGAAGGCGCGGCACATTGGCCATCGGATCGAAGCGCTTCGGCGCCGACCAGATATGTTTCAGCGCGGCAAGATCGATATGAGCTTCTATGACATCTGCGGCATGGTCGAGGAAATGCTCCAGATCGGCGTGTTCGCCCGCCTGCACAAGCCCCAGATGGCGTTCCGGCAAAACCAGTGCAACATCGCGCGGCAATGCTCCCAGAACCGGAATGCCCAGCGGCTTGAGGGCATCGCGCAACATGGTTTCATGACGAGTGCTACCGACACGATTAAGCACCAGGCCTGCAACGAACACGTCCTTGCGGAACCGGCTGAAGCCGGAAACCAGCGCGGCAATGGAATGGGACTGTTTTGCGCAATCGACCACCAGCACTACCGGCAGATCGAGCAGCTTTGCCAGATCAGCAGAAGAACCTTGCCCGTCCAGAGCGCCGTCGAAAAGACCCATCATGCCTTCGGCGATCAGCACTTTTCCGCCTTCGGTCATTCGGGCCGACAGGGCGCTGATCAATTCCACGCGCATCGCCCATGGATCGAGATTGAAGCATTCCGCACCGCTTGCCGCCTTGTGATAGGCGGGATCGATATAGTCTGGCCCGGCTTTCACCGGTGCCAGAGCCACACCGGCCCGCTTCAAAGCGCGCAACAAACCAAGTGTAACCGTCGTCTTGCCCGAACCGGATGCGGGCGCGGCGATCATAAAACCCTTCATGCGCTCTGGCCTCCGCGTCTGTTATCCAGCGGATCGCTGACAAGCTGGCGGCCTTGCGCAGCACCGATCCAGTCAAGACCGCCGCGCAACCGCACCACCTCTCCAACCACCACGATGGCAGGCGGCTTAAGCCCTGAAGCTTCAACATCGGTGGCAGCGTGCGCCAGCGTCGTTTCGAGAACGGTCTGTTCTGGCAGGCTGGCATTGCAAACAAAAGCGACCGGTTCGTCCGGCGACCGTCCGGCGGCGATCAGCCGCGCCGTGATGAGATCGATATGTTTCATCGCCATATACATGACAATAACCGGTGACGATTTTGCGATGCCATCCCAATCAATGCGGTCAGGCAGTAATCCCGTCGCGTCATGCCCGGTCAGGAAAGTCACCGACTGGTTGATATCGCGATGCGTGGCGGCAATGCCAGCATAGGCCAATCCGCCGATCCCCGCCGTGATGCCGGGGACGATGCGGAATGGCACGCCATGTTCCACCAGCGTCAGCGCTTCTTCAGCCCCCCGACCGAAAACAAAGGGATCACCACCCTTGAGGCGCAGGACTTTCTTGCCCTGCCGCGCCAGTTCTACCAGCCGGAGTGAAATATCGCGCTGCTTCGGCGACGGTTTGCCGCCCCGCTTACCCGCATATTCCAGCACTGCCTGTTCGTTTTTCAGCGAAAGACAGGCTTCGTCCACCAGCGCGTCGTAAACGATGACATCTGCCTGTTGCAGCGCATTGACAGCATGAAGCGTGAGCAATCCCGGATCGCCCGGCCCGGCACCGACAAGCCAGACATGGCCCGGCACCATCGCTGGCAGGGTAACGTCCCATTTTGTTTTCGGCTCGAATCCGCTCATTCTCTTGGACCATTATTTCATCTGGTGGACTGAATTTGACGTTTGAAACTGCGTGTTTATGAGGCGGTGATCAAACGTCAAATTCAAAAAATCCACCAGAGTCAAAAAGCTACTAGTGGTCCTCTTGATTTCGACATTTGCCCAGCGCTGATAACTCCGAAAGCAAATGTCGAAATCGGACCACTAGCGGCACTGCTATCAGATACCTTATAAGGCATCCATGACCGACGAAACCGCAGATACCAATAAAAAGCTTGGAAAAAGCGAGCTTAGGCGTGGCTGGACCACGGGCGCATGCGCAACCGCTGCGACCAAGGCGGCGCTGACGGCGCTTATCACCGGCGAATTCCCCGACCCGGTCGGAATCATTCTGCCAAAGGGGGAAGTGCCTTACTTCCAGCTGGCCTATGAGGGGCTTGGTGAAGGCTATGCCATGGCGGGCATCGTCAAGGATGCGGGCGACGATCCGGATGTCACGCATGGCGCGACGATCATTTCCACCGTCTTTCCCGCACCGCCCGGAACTGGCGTGGTCTTTCGCGCTGGCGAAGGTGTTGGCACCGTCACGCGGGCCGGACTTCCAATTCCGCCCGGTGAAGCCGCGATCAACCCGGTTCCGCGCCGCATGATGACCGAAATCTGCGAAGAAATCTGTGCCAAGTACGGCCTGCCCGCCGATCTCGTCATCACCATTTCCGTGCCTGATGGCGAAGAAATCGCCAAGAAAACATGGAACCCGCGCCTTGGCATTGTCGGCGGTATTTCCATCCTCGGTACCACCGGCGTCGTACATCCCTTTTCGTGTTCTGCCTGGATTCACTCCATTCATCGCGGCATCGATGTGGCGCGCGCAGCAGGCCAGAAACATGTGCTTGGCGCGACGGGCTCGACCTCGGAAGATGCCGCGCAGGCGATCTATGATCTGCCGGATTTCGCCATTCTCGACATGGGGGATTTTGCGGGCGGCGTGCTCAAATATCTGCGCGACCATCCGATCGACAAACTGACAATCGCTGGCGGTTTTGCCAAGCTTACCAAACTTGCACAAGGCGCGCTCGACCTGCATTCGGCCCGGAGTCAGGTCGATATGGGCTTTCTGGCAGAGATTGCCGAACAGGCTGGCGCGCCGGGAAACCTCAAGGACCGGATTCTCTTTGCGAACACTGCCAAGGAAGTGCTTGATATGACTCAAGCAATCGGCATCGATATCGCCACGCCGATTGCCATCAAGGCGAAGGAAACATCGCTCGCAACCTTGCGCGGTGCGCCTGTCGATGTGGAAATCATCATGACCGACCGGGTGGGAACCATCCTTGCCCGCGTTTAGGCCTAAGCTCCTCATTCTCGGCGGCACGACCGAAGCAGCACAGCTGGCGCAGGAGCTTTCGACGCTGCCAATCGAAGTCGTGACCTCGCTTGCGGGACGCACCGCAAATCCGGCACCCTTGCCCGGCCCTGTACGCAGCGGCGGTTTTGGCGGCGCGGACGGCCTCGCCGCCTATATCGCGGCTGAGAAAATCGACTACGTCATCGATGCCACCCACCCCTATGCCACGCGCATTTCTCAGAATGCAGTGACGGCAACCGCCTCGACCGGAACGCCCCTGCTCCGGCTTGAACGGGCGCAATGGGTGCAGCAGAGCGGCGATCAATGGATCATCGTGGCCGATGAAGAAGAGGCAGCAGAACTGATCCCGACCGGGGAACGCGTCTTCCTCGCGCTTGGGCGTCAGCATATTGCGCCTTTCGCAACCCGTGCTGACGCGCATTTCATCATGCGCATGATCGACCCGACCGATGCCCCTTTGCCTGCGGATTGTGAAATCCTGCTGGCCAGACCGGGCGACTATGCGCAGGAAAAGCAATTCCTGACAGAAAAGCGTATCGGGCTGATCGTCTGTCGCAATTCAGGCGGCGACACGTCCTATGCCAAGGTCAGGGCCGCGCGCGATCTCGCCTTGCCCGTCATGATGATCGCCCGCCCAGCGGTCGTGGCTGAACATGTCGCTACAACGGTGGAAGAAACGGTCCGACTGATCCGCTTACAGTTCGGACTTTGACCGGGCCGCGTGGCTATGCGCCTCATGATAAAGCGCCGAGTCCCGAAAATTCTTCGGATCAAGCCCGCGTCCGACAAAAATCATCGCAGTTCGCTTCAGATCGGCCGCTTCGATCTTTCCGGCAATGTCCGATAATGTGCCACGCAGGATGAGTTCATCCGGCCAGCCGACACGATAGGCCACAACCACCGGGCAGTCCGCACCATAAAGCGGCGTCAGCTCACGTTCGATCTTGCCAAGATTGCGGATCGACAGGTGGATGACCAAGGTGGCCCCCGAACGACCGAGCGTGGCGAGGTCTTCACCTTCCGGCATGGCCGAGGATTTCATCGATGTTCGCGTGAGAATGATCGTCTGGTTGACTTCAGGGATCGTCAGTTCCTGCTTCATCGCAGCAGCGGCTGCGGCAAAGGCCGGAACGCCCGGCGTCACATCATAGGGAATGCCTAGCGCATCAAGCCTGCGCATCTGTTCGGCAACAGCGCCATAGATGGACGGATCGCCGGAATGAACGCGGGCGACATCCTGCCCCTTCGCATGCGCCGCCGCCATTTCAGCGATGATTTCATCGAGCGTCATGGAGGAACTATCGACAAGCCGCCCATCCGCCGGTGCGGAGGCAACCACATCCTTTGGCACCAGCGATCCCGCATAAATGCAGACGGGGCATTTTTCGATCAGCCGCAGGCCGCGCACAGTGATGAGGTCTGCCGCACCCGGACCGGCGCCAATGAAATGAACGGTCACGTCTTTTTCCTTGTTCTCCTGCCCTTCGAATGCCTTCTGCGCGAGAACAAAGTCAATTACTTTTCAGCGCCTTTCGGCATCAGATCCTCAATATCGTCGAAGATCGATTGCCATTCCTCTGGCGACAGCTCGAAGAAGTTGAAACTGCGCAGCAGAAATGCGCCCTCATTGGCAATGAAAGCGAGACGCGCCCGGCGACCTTCAGGCGTCGAAACATCAAGCCCGCTCCACTGTTTGCGATACCAGTCGCGGGTATCGTCCAGATGCTCGGTATTGGGGGTGAGGCTCGTCATCATTGCCGCGAAACGGGAATTGTCTTCCGCATCGCTATCGCGCGTCACCTTGATATGCGCCGCGATATGCGCCAGCGCGTCGGCCTCGCCTCCTTTAACGGCATCGACCTCCGCATCGAAGCGATCCCCCCACCGCGCGATCATGGCCTTCAACAGCCCGTCCTTGTTCTTGAAGCAATATTGCACGCCGCCCTTGGTCACGCCTGAAGCCTGAGCCACCGCATCCATCGTCAGAGCCGCGACGCCGCCTTCCGTGACGAGTTTTTCAGCCATGTCCAGCACGTGATCGCGATCAATCGTGCGGGGACGTCCCATCTTGTGCAACTTATTACTTTCCATACGGATGGATTTATATTATGTCACCCCGCTCGACAAGTTTAAATACAACCGTATTGAAAAGGTGAACTCCGATGTTGCCGCAAAATCGCTGGCTGGTTCTTGCAATCGTTTCCAGCGCGCTGTTCCTGATCGTCGTGGACATGACTGTGCTCTACACAGCCCTGCCGCACCTGACGCACGATCTGGCAGCCAGTGCTTCGGAAAAGCTCTGGATCATGAATATTTACCCGCTGGTCGTGGCGGGCCTGCTGCCCGGCCTCGGCACGCTGGGCGACAAACTTGGGCACAAGCGCATGTTCATGACCGGTCTCGTCGTATTCGGTTTGGCGTCGCTTTGCGCAGCCTATTCGCCCACTCCGGAAGCGCTCATCGCCGCGCGGGCCTTTCTGGCCTGTGGTGCAGCCATGATGATGCCTGCCACGCTTTCGATCATCCGCCTGACCTTCACCGACGAGCGTGAACGCGCGCTTGCCATTGGCATCTGGTCGGCGATCGCTTCCGGCGGCGCGGCTCTCGGCCCGGTCGCGGGCGGCGTTCTGCTCGAATATTTCTGGTGGGGCTCCGTCTTCCTCATCAACGTGCCGGTTGTTGCGATTGCGTTTCTGCTATCCGCCTACAATCTGGAAAATCGTCCGCTCGGCTCCGCGCGCAAGTGGGATCTGGTCGGCTCGATCCAGATCATGGTTGCGCTGATTGCACTGACTTATGCGGTCAAGGAACTGGCGAAGCGCGATGCTTCAATGACTGTCTTCGCAACCGTATTCGCGGTCGGGGCTATTGCTGCCTTCATCTTTGTACGCAGACAGTTTTCCGGCAGAGAACCGCTGATCGATTTCACGCTCTTCCAGAACCGGCTGTTCTCGATAGGCGTGTTCGCAGCGCTGGTCGCCTCTGGAGCCATCACTGGTATGGAACTGGTTTTCAGCCAGCGCTTACAGTTGATTGAAGGTTTCTCGCCCTTACAGGCTGGCCTGGCGATTCTGCCGATTCCGCTTGCCGCTTTCGTGGCCGGTCCACTGGCAGGCATGCAATTGCCCCGCATTGGTGCCGGGCGGTTGCTGTCAGGGGCACTGGCCACCGCAGCGCTTGGCGTGATTGTCTATATCCTGACCTTCAAGGCGTCAGGCTACAGCTATCTCATCGGCCTCGCCCTGCTGGGCTTCGGCGTAGGTGCCGCAATGACCGCGGCTTCCTCCGCCATCATGGGCAATGCCCCTGCCGACAAGGTCGGCATGGCGGCATCCATTGAGGAAGTGTCCTATGAGCTTGGCAATGCGCTGGGCGTCACGATCTTCGGCGGCATCCTGTCGGCCTCGTATACGGCAAGCATCGTGCTACCGGAGGGCAGCACCATCGCGCCCGTCGTCCGCGACAGTCTGGACGAGGCGCTTCTGGTCGCCCAGAATTTGCCAAAGCTGGAGGCAGAAAACCTCGTTGCTCTGGCCTCAAGCGCTTTCGAGAATGCCTATGTGGCGGTGATTGTCGCGACCGCAGCGCTGTTGCTGTTTGCAACAATTGCAACGTGTTTTGTGCAGCGTCGCCGTAAGGCAGTCACTGTCTAAACGACAATACGACGATCCAGCTTCACGCCATCGCAACTGCGGCGGTGGCGTGAAGCACACCGGTCTTGTAAACGATCAGCCTGGCGGAAGGTCCCGCCCCGGCAAGAGCAGCAGCTTCGGCAACCCCGTGGCAACCAATGCGCCTGAACACAGCTTCGGAAGGGTTGGCGAGACGTGGGGTTTCTTCTTCCAGACGCCCGGCTTCATAGAAGCGCAAGGCGCACCCATAATGAGCCGCCAGTTCAGTCCATATGGAATCACCTGCTTTCGATGCCAGCGTGGCGATCATGTCGGGCTTACGCAGTCCGCATTGCGATAAAACGCTCCCTGCAAGGGCCATCAGCTCTGCAAGCGTCGCGCCTGAAGAGCTGCCCATTCCCAGAACGGAAAGCCGAGCCTTACGCCCCACAGGGCGAGCCCCGTTGCGCCTGCTGCAATTCTTCATGCTTGATGCCCAGCACATCCGCAACGCGCTGGATCAGCACCGTTTCCGATTTGTCGATACGGTTATCGGCGCAGGCAATCGTCATCAGATCGCGCAACAGCGACAGGCGACGTTCGGGGGCCATTTCGGCCAGCATATTCGCGGCCTGCTTGGTCGTGGTTTCGTAAGCGAAATCCTTCAAATATTCGGCCACTTCCGGAATATCTTCCGCTGCGATACCGAAATTCTTGAAGGCGATTTCCTTGAAGGCCGCAATTTCAGCGGGATGCTGGTCGCCATCGGCGAACACAACATGCAAAAGCAGCAGCAATTCCGAAGCCAGCGCCGGATCATCGGCAACACGCTGCACGGCACTCTTCTTGTTCAAAAATGCGCTAATGCGGTCGAAGATGCTTTCGCTCATAGGCGCCCCTCCGGGTTCGTGGTTAGATGCACATCATTAATGCTGGCGCATCGGGAAAACAACGTTATGTTGCGACAACAGTTCCCGGACCCTCCCCATGCCAGAATTTCTCGACTCACTTACCCTGCTCCTGACGGCTGCCGCGTTCATCGCTGGCATCATCGATTCCATTGCCGGCGGTGGCGGTATGATCACCATCCCCGCTTTGCTGCTTGCGGGCATTCCTCCGGTGGAAGCGCTCGGCACCAACAAGCTGCAAGGACTATTCGGCTCATCGTCGGCGACGATCGCCTATGCCCGCAAGGGACATGTGAATATTCGCGAGCAATGGCAGGAAGCGCTTGCCTCACTGGTCGGTTCTGTTTTCGGCGCACTGCTTGCCACAGTTTTGCCAGTCGCAATCATGCGCACCGCATTGCCACTGCTGTTGATCGCAATCGCCCTCTATTTCGCCCTGAAACCGAATATCGGCGATATCGACCGTTCCCGCCGCATCGGCCCGTTCCTGTTTGGCATGACCATCGTGCCGCTGATCGGCTTTTATGACGGCGTATTCGGCCCCGGCACGGGATCGTTCTTCATGCTGGCCTTTGTGGCGCTGGCAGGTTACGGCGTGCTGAAAGCCACCGCCCATACGAAGCTGTTGAACTGCGCCTCCAATGTCGGCGGCTTAGCGACCTTCGCAGCGGTCGGCGTCATCAACTGGAAAATCGGCATCTGCATGGGCATTGCGCAATTCATCGGCGCGCAGATCGGTGCAAGCCTTGCGATGAAGGTCGGCTCGCGCATGATCAAGCCATTGCTGATCGTGGTCAGCCTCGCGCTGGCCGTGCGTCTTTTGATGGACCCTACCAATCCGCTCCGGCAATGGGTCGGGTTCTAGAGCGGTTCCAGTTTAGCTGAAGCATCGGAACCGCTCTATCCATTTGTTTTTACGCATTATCCTACGCAAAACCGCTTCGCACTTTTGCTGGAAATGCTCTAAACCCTCAGCGCCACCAGCACGACACCGCAGCCGATCAGCACAATGCCGAACCAGTTGATGGTCGACATGCGCTCGCCGAGAAACACAGCGCCGAACAGCGCCACAAGCACAACCGAAAGCTTGTCGACGGGTGCAACGCGTGCCGCATCGCCAATTTGCAAGGCGCGGAAATAGGCAAGCCAGGACGCCCCGGTCGCCAGACCGGACAGGACGAGAAACAGCCACGACTTTGCAGAAATCTCGCCCGGCCTTTGCCATTGGCCGGTGATCGTCAGAAACAGGCACAGCGCGCCGATAATGACAAAGGTGCGGACCAGTGTTGCAAAGTCCGAATTGATGCCCTGAATGCCAACCTTTGCGAAAATCGCGGTCAGTGCGGCGAATACCGCCGACATCAGGGCCCAGAACTGCCAGCTTGCTACCATAATCAGAACTCGATCCCCTTCTGGGCTTTCACGCCCGAACGGAACGGATGCTTGATCATTTCCATCTCTGTGACAAGGTCGGCCACCTCGATCAGCTCATCTTTCGCGTTTCGGCCGGTCACGATGACGTGCTTCATCTCAGGCTTGGCTTTCAGCACTTCGACGATTTCTTCCACGGGAAGATAATCATAGCGCAAAACGATATTCAGCTCGTCGCAAAGCACCATGTCGATATCTTCATCCATGATCATGGCCTTGGCCTGGTCCCATGCGCCACGCGCCATGGCGATATCGCGGCTGCGATCCTGTGTTTCCCAGGTAAAGCCTTCACCCAGTGCCGAAATCGTCACCTGATCGGGGAATTTTTCCAGAACCCAGCGTTCGCCCGTATCCCACGATCCCTTGACGAACTGCACAACGCCGATCTTCATGCCGTGACCGAGCGCACGGAACACCATGCCAAAACCGGCAGTGGATTTACCCTTGCCCTTGCCCGTATGGACAATCACAAGACCCTTTTCCTCGGTCTTCGTGGCCTGAATCTTGTCGCGTGCGGCCTTCTTCTTGCGCATCTTGTCCGCATGGCGCGCATTCAGCTCATCTTCGGTCATCGACAGAAGTTTTTCAGATTTCTCAGCCATTTGTCGCCCTTTCCGGATTCAACTTCTGAAGATTTTCCAATATGAACCGCGCCGAATTCGAGCGCGGCGTCCAGAAACCGCGCTCGACTGCATCATTCAGCTTCGCGGCGGTTTCCGCCAGCGCTGCCGGGTTCTTTTCAGCCATGAAATCATGAACCGCCTTGTCGGCGATATAGGCCTGATAGACCGCTTCGAAATGATGGTTGCCAACCTTGCCGGTGGTCGCAGCAAAGGCGAACAGATAATCGACCGTCGCCGCGATTTCCGCCGCACCCTTATATCCGTGGCGCATCACCCCTGCGATCCATTTCGGATTGGAGGCACGCCCGCGCACCACACGCGAGAGCTCTTCCTCAAGCGTGCGGATCACCGGCTTTTCCGGTCGCGAATGGTCGTTGTGATAAACGGTCGGCATAGCACCGGTCAGGTTTTCAACCGTCGCGGCCATGCCGCCCTCGAACTGATAATAGTCATCGCTATCAAGGAGATCATGTTCGCGGTTATCCTGATTTTGCACGACGGCCTGCACCGAACGCAGGCGCTCTTCGAGAAGACCGCGTTCTGCCTGCCCCTCCTCGCCCGCGCCATAGGCATAGCCGCCCCAGACAAGCCACGCTTCCGCCAGATCATTGCGTCCGGCCCAGCCGTTTTCGTCAATCAGCGCCTGCAATCCAGCGCCATAGGCACCCGGTTTTGAGCCGAACACGCGATAGCCCGCGCGGCGTTGCGCCGTCTTTTCATCGGCTCCACTGGCGACGAGACGCGCCTGCTCTGCCGCCATGCGCGCCGCAATCGGATTGTCTTCCGCGTCTTCGTCCAGTGCTCCCACCGCACGCACCGCCTTGTCGAACAAGGCTATCTGTTCGGGAAACGCATCACGGAAAAAGCCCGATATGCGCAAGGTCACATCGACACGCGGACGCCCGAGCATGGCAAGCGGTACGATTTCGTATCCGGTGACGCGGCGCGAGGCCATATCCCATACAGGTTTGACGCCGATCAATGCCAGAGCCTGCGCAATGTCGTCACCACCCGTGCGCATATTGGACGTGCCCCAGGCTGTGAGACCGAACGAGGTCGGCCATTCGCCATGGTCCTGCGTGTAGCGGGTAACCAGCAGTTCCGCCGATTTGCGTCCCAGTTCCCACGCGGCTGGCGTCGGCACGGCACGGCTATCGGTCGAGAAGAAATTTCGTCCCGTCGGCAAGACATCGGGCCGTCCGCGCGTTGGAGCACCGGATGGTCCCGGCGGCACGAAGCATCCATCGAGCGCGGTCAACAATCCTTCGATTTCTGCGGGGCCACAGGCGATAACGCTGGGGCGCAAATGATCGACTATCGCTTGCAGCACGGAACTGGTCTGTTGCCAGTCTTGCGGACAAGCCTGCTCGCCCGAAACGAACTTTGCCGCCAGAAGCTCAATACGCTCCACCGTATCGCCCGTTATGCGCCAGGTTGCCGGACTAACCTCAACCAACAATGCTGGCTTCGGCCCTGTCCACGGATCGGCCATGTTGCAATCGAGCGGATCGAAATCCTCATCCAGCCCGGCATCAGCAGCAATGGCCCGTTGCAAGCTCTGGTCACCAGCACTTCCGCCCAGCGAAACCGGCACGCCACGCGGAACGCGGGCCAGTGCCACCAGAAGATCGGTCAAAAGCCGGGCCTGCGGCGCTTGTCCGAAAATATGCAGCCCGTCGCGGATTTGCATTTCCTTCAAATCGCAGAGATAGGCATCGAGCTTTTGCAACGCCATGTCTTCGTCGTCATGGTCGTGAATGCCTGCATCACGGTCGAGACCGATATCGCGCACCAGATCGAGAATCTGCCCCTTGAGGCGTAACAGACGGCGTGGATCGACGCCCGACGCTTCATAATATTCGTCGACGAGCGCTTCGAGATCCTTCAGCGGGCCATAGCTTTCAGCACGGGTCAAAGGCGGTGTCAGATGATCGATAATCACCGCGCCCGCACGGCGCTTGGCTTGCGTGCCCTCGCCCGGATCATTGACGATAAACGGATAGATATGCGGCGTCGGCCCGAAAACGGCTTCGGGATAGCAGTTTTCAGACAGCGCCAGCGCCTTGCCCGGAAGCCATTCGAGATTGCCGTGCTTGCCCATGTGAACAATGGCATCAACATCCGCTATCGCGCGCAGATAGGCATAGAAAGCGATATAGCCGTGCGGCGGCACCAGATCCGGCGAATGATAGCTTTCCTTCGGATCAATATTGTAGCCGCGCGCGGGCTGAATGCCGGTCAGCGTTTCGCCGAACCGCATCAATGGCAGCGCGAAGGCGTCGCGCTCCTCGTCGAAAAAGGGGTCGGCTTCCGGCTCACCCCACCGAGCTGTGATTTCCGCCTGAATCGCATTGGGAAGCTTTTTGAAAAAGCCGTTGTATTGATTGAGCGAAATGGTCTCACGAATCTCCCGGCCATCGCGTGCAGCATTGGTCGGACCGGCCATCAGAAGCTGCATCAGCGCATCACCATCGGCAGGCACTTCGCCAGTCTGATAGCCTGCAACAGCCATGGCCTTGAGCGTTTCAACCGTTCCGGCAGGCGTATCCAACCCGACGCCATTACCAAGCCGCCCATCGCGGTTGGGATAGTTGGCGAGGATCAACGCCACACGCCGCTCCGCAGCTTTCTTCCGCTTCAGTCGCACCCAGTTCGCCGCAAGCTTCGCCACAAAAGCCACACGGTTTTCATCCGGCTCGTGGGTGACGATATTCGCCTCCACCGCCGCATCGAACTGCCGTGCCGATTTAAACGAAACCGCGCGCGACAGAACGCGCCCGTCCACCTCCGGCAGGGCAACATTCATGGCCAGATCACGCGCCAGCAATCCCTGCTGGGAAGCCTGCCAGATTGCCTTTGGCGTGCCGGAAAAAATCACCTGCAAAACCATATTGCCGCGCTTGTCGAGCACGGTTGGCTTGCGTTCTGCGCCCGGCGACGAAATGGCAAACCCGGTCGCGTTCAACACAATATCCGGCGGACAATCCTCAAAAACGCCATCCACCACGGCAGCAGACAGCCGGTCCTTGAGGCTGGAGACGAACACAGGCAACGGATTGATGCCTTCCGCCTGCAAACCCGCAATCAAAGCCTCAACCGGCTGGGTCTGGCCGCTTTGCACCAGCGCACGATAGAAGACGATTGCCGCAACGGCTGCATCCTTGGTCCAGCGGCTGCGGATGAGATCGAGCGATACCACCGCCTCACCGGGCCACCAAAGACCCGCTTTCAGCAGCGGTGCAGCTTCGGCTGGTTTTTCGCCGCCATCAATCAATGCTGCGCAATAATCGAGCAAGGCGCGCATATTGGAAGCACCGCCCTCGATCAGATAATGCCACAGCGCGTCACGGTCGGCGCTCGCAACTGTCGAGAACCGATCCAGCCCATGATCGGGCTTGTCATCACCGGGAAGCACCGCAATCTTGACGCCATGGTTCACGGCGCAGGCATGAAGCGCTTCCAGCCCATAAGGCCAATAAGTCTCGCCGCCGATAATGCGCACGACAATCAGCTTTGCATGACGCGCCGTCCGCTCGACATAGGCGTCGACGGACATCGGGTGCGTAAGGCTCAGAAAACTGGCAAGCCGCAGGCTTGGCCCGTCAGGCTCAGCGCGATGCGCCTGCGCAAGACTGGCCAGCTCCGTGTCGGCGGCGGAAAGGAACAGAATATCGCCCGGCGTCTGGCCGAGATCGACGGCCTCATTGCCGTCGCTGATCGTTCCTTTCTGGGCAAGCAGAAGATGCATTACAAAACTGCGTCTTTCACGGCCTTGGTAATGGCGGCTTCATCGATCTCATGCAGACCGATGACCACGAGCCGCGTCGAGCGGGCTTCATCCTTGCCCCACGGGCGGTCAAAGTAATATTCGATACGCGGGCCGACAGCCTGCACCACCAGACGCATCGGCTTGCCCGGCACATCGACAAAACCCTTGAGACGCAGAACATCATGGTCCGCGATGATGGTCTTCAGCTTTTCGGCAAAGGCCTTCGGGTCCGAAACAGAACCGGCTTCGACCACAAAGCTTTCGAATTCATCGTGATCATGCTCATGACCATCGGCATGATGGATTTCATGATGCGACTTGCGGTTGGCGATATCGTCTTCCGTGCCGACGCCAAGGCCGAGCAGCACATCTGCGCCAAGCTTGCCGAAACTTGCAGGCACCATGTTGACGCGGCGGGAGGAACGCTCGGCAACGTCAGCCTTCACGCTGTCGAGGCTCGAGGCGTCAATCAGGTCAGCCTTGTTGAGCACGATCAGGTCGGCGGCATGAATCTGGTCTTCAAAAAGTTCTTCAAGCGGGCTTTCATGATCAAGCGATTCATCGGCTGCACGCTGCGCATCCACCTTGTCATGATCGTCTGCAAAGCGGCCTTCGGCAACGGCGGCGGCATCAATGACCGTAACCACGCCATCGACCGTGACCTGCGTCTTGATTTCCGGCCAGTTGAATGCGGCAACCAGCGGCTGCGGCAACGCAAGGCCGGACGTCTCGATGACGATGTGATCCGGGCGATCTGCGCGGTCGAGCAGCTTGGTCATGGTCGGGATGAAATCATCGGCAACGGTGCAGCAAATGCAGCCATTGTTGAGTTCGATCACGTCTTCCTCGCGGCAGGTCTCGATGCCGCAACCTTTCAGAATGCCGCCATCGACACCCAGATCACCAAATTCATTGATGATCAGCGCAATGCGCTTGCCATTGGCGTTTTCGAGCAGATTGCGGATCATCGTGGTCTTGCCCGATCCGAGAAAGCCGGTGATCACGGTAGCCGGTATCTTTTGACCCTGCATGATATTATCCCTTCATCTTGAGCGGCAGGCCTGCCGCCATGAAATAAACTTCGTCTGCCGCAGCAGCGATGGCCTGATGCAGAAAGCCTGCATGATCGCGAAATTCCCGCGCCATGCGGTTTTCCGGCACGATGCCGAGCCCCACTTCGTTGGACACAAAAACCACTGGCCCGCCGAGGGCCGGAAGCGCGGCAACCAGATCGTGTGATTCCGCAGCGATGTCGCGCTCAGCCATCATGAGATTGGTGACCCATAGGGTCAGGCAGTCAACCAGAACGAATTTCGATGATTGTGCCTGTTGCAGAAGTGCGCTCTTCAGATCGAGCGGCTCTTCTACGGTCTGCCATTGCGTGCCGCGCCGATCACGATGCACCGCGATACGGCTTTCCATTTCTCCGTCGAAGGCGCGCCCCGTCGCCAGATAGACCGGCTGAAGCCCCGAGGCTTCAACCAGTTTTTCAGCATAGGACGACTTACCCGAACGGGCCCCGCCAAGAACAAAGGTTATTTTTCCGGGCAGAGCCACGCTATCAGCCTTCCAGTTCCGATGCGGCGTAGTGCTGGATGAACCAACCCAGCGCCAGACCGATCACCGCCCACATGAACAGGTTCGTCGCCAGCGAAGCGACCGCATATTGCGATGCGAGAAGCGACGGAATTGGCGACGTGATATCCTCCGGATGCGGCGCGCCATAGATATGCGGAGCAATAATTGCGACGAGGCCGAGCAGTTTTGCCCAGATTTCTCCGCGCAGCACAATCAGATAAAGACCGACGCCGCTCAGAACGACCGTCGAAATCCACCAAAGCTGGCGCTGGGCAAGATCAGCCGCAGGCATGGCAGGCAGTTCCGGCGACAGACCGAGCGCAGGCATGAACGCCACCGCGAAGAAACCGGCCATGCCCCAGTAAAGGCCGTTCTGCACCGTGATCGGGCGACCGAGCAGCAGCGCAATACCACCGAGCAGCAGAGCAAAACCAGAACCGGCAACGAGATTGGCCAGGATCGTATTGCCAAGACGGCCAAACGGCAGTTCCGCCCCGGCTTCTTCTTCGGCTGGTGCGGCAGCTGCCGTATGATCATGGGCAGGGGCTTCGGCAGTCGCCTGTGCATGCGGCGCAGTTTCCGCCGGTCCATGACCCAGATCGTGGCTATGACCGCCACCAGCCTCTTCATAAACTTCCGCCTGCAGAATGAGCGGCACGGTCTTGAGATACATGGCAGGCGTCACCAGAAGCCCTGCCAGAAGGCCCGCAGCAAGCGTAGCCAAAAGATAACGGATCAACATTTCAGTCCCCCAACTGCAAAAAATCGCCGATAGCCACAGCCATCGGACGCAAAGCAGTGTCAGCTTCCTTGAAAAACAGACATACGTTTATTTCCCCACGCAAACCGGCGCACAAACGCGGTTCGCAATGTCGATGCTAATGCATCAATGGCAGGGAAAGCCGTAAGAATGGCGGGTATCGTGCGCTGAATCGTGCAGCGTATCCGAATGCGCAAGGCCAACGCCATAGACGAGAAAGGCGCCGAGAAGCAGGGAAACCACAGCCGTACCGAGGCGCGCAGCCAAAGGCAGAGATACAGTGGTGGAAACAGAATTATTTATACGTGCAGCCATGACAACCTCCGTGCAGGCAGCAGGGAAAAACCTCCCATGGGGCGCGGGTATAATACCCTTCTGCAACAGGCAGGTCTCCTGGCTCACGGGTCGTCGGAAATGTCACCGCCTTCCCGGAACTTTACGTTCCAGTGGCTGCCGGTTGCCCGGCATGGCTTCATTCCTCTCCGCTCTACAGTCGCGGGGTCGGCTGCGATAAAGACGCCCGGATTGGGTCCGTCCTTCGCATTCCCTCTTGGTCCCACCGGATTCGTCCGGCGAAAACCTGTCACATAGTTGGACATTAGGCCTTTGCTAAAGCACCGTCAATCGGGCCTGTGGGCAGAGTTGCGGGCCAAATGATGGGCGCGCACGCCGTGTCAGGCTAAAGAAAACAGCGCATCGATATCGAGACAGGCCTCCAGCCCTTCCGCCAACTCATCCAGCGCCGTTTCAACGGTCAAACGATAATTGCCCGCTGCACCTTCAACGCCCAGCGTAGCGAGAAATTGCTGCCGAAAGCGATCCGCGCCGAAAACGCCGTGCAGATAAGTCCCCATAATCCGACCATTCGCAGAGACCGCGCCGTCATCATGATCCCCGATGCGGGCGAAAGGTCTGAATAAATCGGCCCCTGTCGTGCGACCGATATGAATTTCATATCCTTCGAGCGGCGCATCATAGAGCAATGAATTTGCCTCCACATTACGCACGACTTTTTCCGGCTCCATGACGGTTTCAATATCCAGCAGCCCCAGCCCTTCCGCTTCGCGCACCTGTCCTTCGATCCCGTGCGGATCGCGGATGTTGCGCCCCAGCATCTGAAAACCGCCGCAGATACCGAGCACATGTCCGCCGCGCTTCACATGCGCCGCCAGATCGCGATCCCATCCGTTTTCGCGAAACGCCAGTAAATCGGCAATGGTGGACTTCGTTCCGGGCAGCACGACCAGCCCTGCATCGGGTGGAAGCGGCGTGCCGGGCGGCACCATCACCACCTCCACCGCGGGCTCAACTTTCAGCGGATCCAGATCGTCGAAATTGGCGATGCGCGGTAACATCGGAACCACAACTTTCAGCGCCTTGTCAGCGCTGCGCACCGCACGCTCCAGAACCACCGAATCTTCGGCGGGCAATCTGGAAACAGCCTTGAGCCACGGAACCACACCGAACGACCGCCAGCCGGTGAAGCGCCCGATTGCTTCCAGCCCGTCGTCGAACAGCGAAATATCGCCGCGAAACTTGTTGATGATGAAACCGCGCACCATGGCGCGGTCTTCTTCCGGAAGGATCGTATGGGTTCCGACCAGCGAGGCAATCACCCCGCCCCGATCAATATCACCGACCAGCACCACCGGTACATTTGCCCGTGTTGCGAAGCCCATATTGGCGATATCGCCAGCCCGAAGATTGATTTCCGCTGGCGAACCCGCCCCTTCGATCAGGACAAGGTCGGCGCCTTCGCTGACGATAGAAAAGGACTCCATCACCGAGGCCATCAGCTGAGGCTTTAGTTCCTGATAGTAGCGCCCGCGGGCTTCGCCGCGCACCTGGCCCTGCACCACGATCTGGCTGCCCATATCGGTCTGCGGTTTCAGCAAAACCGGGTTCATATGCACAGACGACGGAATGCCCGACGCCAGCGCCTGTAGCCACTGGGCGCGACCGATTTCCCCACCGTCATCACTGACCGCAGCATTGTTGGACATGTTCTGAGGCTTGAACGGGCGGACCTTCAATCCGCGATTGCGCGCCACACGACAGAGCCCCGCGACAAGCACACTCTTGCCGACATCAGACCCCGTTCCCTGAAACATAATAGCCCGTACCATTTGACCTGCGTAGCTCAAACGACAAGCCATGGCAATCTGGGTCTAAGCTTGCGCCTCACAGCACATCCAATGCGCTCAGCGATGCACCTTCTATGCAAAAATGCGCATCAGTTTATTACAAATGTGAGCAAGATTATTCCAATGGAGCGTTGGCAGTCCTTCGGTCTTATGCTCTAGTCCAGGTCAGAGGAGCGGTACTCATAGGGAGGAAACCATGGATGCTGCCGAACAGAACCAGTTCGAGCTGAACGAAGAACAGCTCGCCATTCAGGAGATGGCGCGCGGCTTCGCCAGTGACCGGATTGCACCCCACGCGCTGCAATGGGACCGCGACAAGCATTTCCCTGTTGATGCGCTTCGCGAGGCCGGATCACTCGGCATGGGCGGCATCTATGTCCGCGAAGATGTTGGCGGATCAGCGCTGAAACGCATGGATGCAGTGCTGATTTTCGAGGCGCTCGCCGCCGCCTGCCCGTCATTCTCGGCCTTTGTCTCAATCCACCACATGGCTGCGTGGATGATCGACACATTCGGTAACGAAGCGCAACGCCAGCAGTTTCTGCCCAGTCTGACATCGATGGATTGGTTGGCCAGTTACTGTCTGACTGAACCGGGTTCCGGCTCGGATGCAGCCGCCCTTCGCACCCGCGCCACGCGGGATGGCGACCATTATGTCATCAACGGTGCAAAGCAGTTTATTTCCGGTGCCGGAGAGACCGATATTTACGTCACCATGGTGCGTACCGGCGAGGACGGTCCGAAAGGCATTTCCACCCTCGTTGTGCCGAAAGATGCACCCGGGCTGTCATTCGGCGCTAACGAATACAAGATGGGCTGGAACTGCCAGCCAACACGAACAGTCATTTTCGACAACTGCCGTGTACCGGTGGAGAATCGGCTTGGCGACGAAGGCACAGGCTTCAAGATCGCCATGGCGGGCCTTGATGGCGGGCGGCTGAATATCGGAGCCTGCTCGCTCGGCGGCGCGCAATCCGCACTCGACAAGGCGCTGGAATATTGCGGAGAGCGAAAAGCCTTCGGACAAACGATCGACCGTTTTCAGGCCCTGCAGTTCCGCCTTGCGGATATGGAGACCGAACTTTCGGCAGCGCGCGTGATGCTTTACGCAGCCGCCAGCAAGCTTGACCGCAAAACCCACGATGCGGGCAAATGGTCGGCCATGGCCAAGCGGTTTGTCACCGACACCGGCTTCAATGTCGCCAACGAAGCGCTGCAGCTCTTTGGCGGCTACGGTTATCTCCACGATTACGGGATCGAAAAGCTGGTCCGCGACCTGCGCGTGCACCAGATTCTGGAGGGGACCAACGAAATCATGCGCGTGATCATTGCAAGGCATATGATCGGTCGCTGAACAGCACTTATACGGAGGAGTTTATCATGGCCACTATCGCATTTATCGGCCTCGGCAATATGGGCGGCCCGATGGCGGCAAATCTGGTCAAGGCCGGACACACGGTGCGCGGCTTCGATCTGTTGCCGCAGCATCTTGAAGAAGCGCGCGCCAATGGATTGCAGATCGCGACCAGCGCTGTGGATGCCGTTGCGGATGTCGACACGGTCATCACCATGCTGCCTGCGGGCAAGCATGTTCTCGCCGTTTATGAGGAAATCGCCCCTAAGGCGCGAAAAGATTCAGCTTTTATCGATTGCTCCACAATCGACGTCGATTCCGCCCGCAAGGCGCACGCGCTTGCGGCAAGTCATGGACATCTCTCCATCGATGCGCCGGTTTCGGGCGGCACGGGTGGCGCAGCCGCAGGCACGCTGACCTTTATGGCAGGCGGTAGCGACAAGGCCTTCGAGCGTGCCGAACAAATCCTCAAGCCGATGGCTGGCAAGATCGTCCATTGCGGCGGCGATGGAGCCGGACAGGCCGCCAAGATCTGCAACAATATGATTCTCGGCATTTCGATGATCGGTGTCAGCGAAGCCTTTGTGCTGGCCGAGAAACTCGGCCTTTCACATCAGGCGCTTTTCGACGTTGCTTCCACATCGTCGGGGCAGTGCTGGTCGCTCACCACCTATTGCCCCGTCCCGGGTCCGGTCCCGACCTCGCCAGCAAACCGCGACTACAAGCCGGGCTTTGCCGCAGCGCTGATGCTGAAGGATCTGAAGCTTTCGCAGGAAGCGGCGAAGAGTGCTGGCGCGGAAACCCCGCTTGGCGCCCATGCGGAGGCGATTTATTCGCTGTTCGACGGTGAAGGCCATGGCGGCGACGACTTTTCCGGCATTATCAACCATCTGCGCGAAAAGTCCGATACAAAGTAAAAAAAGATCACATGCATGAAAAAACTTGCCTCAAAAAGGCGATGTTTAGATTTGCTTAATCGTCTGCTAACCGTACGGTAACGATGTTCGGATAAAAAGGAGCTCGAGACAGGCTGAGCCTCTCTCGATGCTCCGGATCTGGTATTGCGTACCGGAGCTTTATGTATCTCTCACCAGCGTTTTTCGGTGGGATTGCCATGCGTATTTGGCAAAACCGTGCACCGAAAGGCAGCGCGGTTTTTGCCGTAAACGAAAATTTTATCAGATATTGTCCGCATATTTCGATTGATTGGCGCTACGCGGATTGAAATCCGAACATAATCCTGTGACATGTAGCAGCCTGTTTGCGCCTATCTGGGGCATTTCGTTCAGCATCGGGACTTTCAAGCTTGACCGCATTAAGACAAACCGCGTCTACCGCAGACAAAGAAATACTGGGACTGCCTTGGGCCGTTCTTTTTATAGTGTGCTATTTCGTGCTTCAGGCCGTTCTGGTGACTTATATCTCCAATGGCGCTGGACTCGATGATGCGGAGCAGCTTGCCAATATAGGCTATCTCGACTGGGGCTATGGCGGCTCGCAGCCACCGCTCTATACATGGACGACCAATCTTGCCGCCTCCGTGCTTGGCACCTCGATGCTGACGCTTCAAATCGTGAAGTTCGGCATGCTGGCAAGTCTCTTCCTCAGCGTCTTTGGCGCAATGCGGCTTCTGGGCTTTTCGCGCTCCGTGGCCTCGGCCAGTATGCTCGGCCTCTTTCTCATTCCACAGATCGGCTGGGAATCGCAGCGCGCTTTGACCCATTCGGTGGCAGGTACGGCAGGATGCGGCTGGACCTTCCTGGCCTTTGCCTGGCACATGCGCAAGCGTAGCGTGATTTCGGCTGCTCTCCTTGGCGTTGCCATGACCGCAGCGCTTCTGGGCAAGTTCAACGCATCTTTCTTCCTGATCATGGTGATCGTAACCGGGCTTTCAGTCCCGGAATATCGGGCCGTGCTTCTGTCGAAACTTTCGGCCGTCACCCTGCTCGCCTTCGCAATCTGCGTCGGACCGACGGCGACATGGATGTTCGCTCACAAATCGAGCGTCATCGCCCGTTCCGGCAAGTTGCAGATGGGCGCATCGGGAAATCTGTTTTTCGACCGGCTGAACGGCATTGAAAGCTTCGTTGAAGCAGCCTTCCTGTTTTCGGTTCTGGCGCTGGCAATCGCAGCAATTATCGCGCTGATCCATAAGAAGAAGCGCACAGTGCCGACCACGCCCTATACGCCCGGCGAGACATTCATGCGCCGTCTGGTGGTTGTCGGTCTGCTTATCGTTCTCATCGGCGTCGTTGTGACGGGTGCCAATGACGTCAAGGACCGCTGGCTTCAGCCCGTGCTGTTTCTTTTGCCCGCCGTCCTGGCTTTTCGTCTGGAGCGTTTCCGTATCGGCAACCGCCCGGTTACTGAATACGCGGCCATGGGCGCGGTGGTTGCGCTGCTGGTTCCGCCGGTTCTGTCCTATTATCTCATCTATGGATCCAGCGCTCCGCCCTATGGGCAGCTGGACTATCGTCAGCTTTATACGGAAATCAGCAGCCACGGACCATTCAAGACCATCGTGGCGGATAATGCGCAGATACCGGGCAATTTCCGGCTGTTCGATCCGTCACTGAAAGTGGTGCACCCCGAAACGCCTGATGGGGCCAAGCAGATCAGAGCGCCAATTCTGGTCATGTGGTTTGGCGATGCCACGCCCAATGCGCATATTGCAGGTCTTTTGGCGAATGCAAATATTCCAGTTCCAACGACAGGCATCATGACCACAAGCATCGCTTATAAAACGCGCCCTGATATGCAGATGCCCGTGGGATATTTCCTCGTCAATACGCAGTAAAACATCATATATGCGCTTTGACGAGCGTCTGAACGACCACGAATGAAAAGGCCCGGATATGATCCCGGGCCTTTTTCTTAAATTCTTATTCCACCGTCTGTTGAACGGCGTGCGCTGTGCCTTTTACATCGCGCCCAACGCCGCGAACCGTATTGGCACAAGAAGCCAGTGTGAAGGCACAGAGAACAATAGCAACTGGGACAAGGCGGGTCAGTTTCATAGCGGTCTCTCCGATAGGATGTCGTTACAGCCCGAAAGAATGGGCACACATGCTTTGATTGCACCAGCGTTCCATCGGCCCACCCCGAACCCCGCCTCTGTCTGCTGGCCATGAAGCCGTTTTCATCCGGCTGTCATATAGGAAACCTAGCGCAACCTTTTGTCCTGACAAGAGAAGGCATTACTTACACTCACAAGTTCTTGTGAGCTGTATCAGCAGGAACGAAAAGTCTCGAAACGCCCCGTGCGGCGATAAGCTTCAAAGACGTTGCGCAAATTCTCCGCCACAGCATGAATATGCGGCCCGGCTTCAGGCCTGATAATCATGCCGAGCTGATAGCGCCCCAGTTCAGGCAAGTCATGCTCCGAACCCAGGGCAACAATGCCCTCGCCAAGCAAGGTCTTCGCAAAGGGCGCAATGGCGAGATCGGCCATGATGGCGGCGCGCTGTCCGGTGGAGTGAGAACTCATATAAGCAATGCGATAAGGGCGGCCCGAGCTTTCGAGCGCTTCCAGCGCATTGCCGCGCCACGCGCAACCCTCTTCCCAGATGGAAAGCGGCAGCGGATCGCGACGGTAAGCCGTTCCGCATTTCGCCCCGGCCCAGACGAGTTCCTCGTCGAGCAACACTTCCGTGTCGCCCTTGCCGGGCACCGTATGCGAGATATTGACCAGCGTAACATCAAGACGTCGCTCATCCAGACGCTTGCGCAGATTGCTGCTCTGATCAATCACCACATCGACCGTCACGCCCGGATGTGTTTCCGCAAAGCGCTTGAGAACGAGCGGCAGAACGCATTCGCCAATATCATCCGGTGAACCGAGCCGCACCACGCCAGTGACGGTCGGTGCGACAAATTTCGAAACCGCTTCACGATTGAGCGCCAGAAGACGCCGAGCAAAGCCCAGCAGAACCTCACCGTCGCTGGTCAGCGTGACGGAACGGGCATCGCGGTCGAACACGGCGACGCCGATCTGCTCTTCAAGTTTCTTGATTTGCATCGACACAGCCGATGGCGTGCGAAAAACCGCATTAGCGGCAGAAGAAAAACTGCCCGTGTCTGCAATCGCAACGAAAGTGCGAAGGACATCGATATCGAGCATTGGCAAAGGATGCTGGACGGGCGCTGTCATGACGGGACTCCGGTGATGATAAATCAAATTTTCTGATCTTAAGCCTTTTTATATTTCGTTTGATTGAACGTCAAGCACAGCGCACATTAACCCCATCGAAAACACACAACCCGCTGCAGCAGGCATTCAAACCAATCCATTCTCGCCCGAGGAGACCGAAAATGACCGTACAATGCCAAATCGTGGGCCAAACCATGGGCCAAACCGCAGGCCAAACTGCAAACCGTGCCCGCCGTCCGACGCCATCGACATCCGGCACTTCGCTTGTCTGGTTGCGCCAGGCTTATCTCGAACTGCGGAGCCAGATCGATCAATGGCTGCTCGACCGCAAGATCGCCCGCACCCGCCTCTCGATCCAGAATCTGCCCGAACATATCCGGCAGGACATTGGCTGGCCGGCAATCGACGACCGCCTTCCGGTCATGCGACAAGGCCGCCCCGCGAGCCCGAACACAGCGCGCAAGGGCTGATTTGCGACAATAATTGCTCTTCGAATGAGGGCGAGCCTGTTTCGCCCTCATTTTCACGACATAAAAATACCTTCTCGCGGCAGGCATTTAGCCGCACTTTGCAACCTAACTGTTCTGTGTCTCAATAAAGCACTATCCCGTTTGCGTCATTGCCCTCCCCTAGCATTTGCGGGCAATGATACCGGGATCGCCGGTCTGATAGCGACCGGTAAATGCGGGGCAAAAATCGACCCCGCAGTCGTGACGGAGACGTAAGCAGCACCGCGTCGGGAACCGCGGCATCTGCTTCAAAAAATGGGAACGGTCCGGTTATGAACCAGGCTTCATCGATCAAGCGGTCTATTGTCTTTTTTCTGGTGCCGAACTTTTCGATGATCGCGTTTGCGACGGCCATCGAGCCGCTGCGCATCGCCAATCGTATGCTCGGTTACGAAGCCTACCACTGGCGCCTCACGTCAACGGATGGCCAACCGGTCACAGCATCCAACGGCGTCGTGTGCGCCGTCAATGCCTCGCTGGAAGACGAACGACGCTATCTGCAACGCGAACAGCGCCCTTCCATGGTGTTTGTCTGCTCCGGTGTCTATGTCGAGGATTTCCGCAACAAGTCGGTCTTCGCCTGGCTCCGCGAAGAATATAATCGCGGCGTGGCGGTCGGGGGCCTTTGCACCGGCGCGCATATCCTCGCCGCAGCCGGACTTCTTTCCGGAAAGCGCTGCGCCATTCATTGGGAAAATCTGCCGGGCTTTGCGGAAGCTTTCCCCAAAGCCGAGGTCTATGCCGACCTGTTCGAATTCGACAGCAATATCTACACCTGTGCGGGCGGCACCGCTTCGCTCGACATGATGCTGAAGCTGATCGGCGATGATTTCGACGCCAATCTGGTCAACAAGATCTGCGAACAGGCGCTGACCGACCGCGTCCGCAGCCCGCAAGACAGGCAGCGACTGCCGCTGCGCGCGCGCCTCGGCATCCAGAACTCCAAGGTTTTGACCATCATCGAGATGATGGAAGCCAACCTGTCTGAGCCGCAGGCGCTGATCAATGTCGCCCACACGATCGGCTTGTCGCGCCGTCAGGTCGAACGCCTGTTCCGGCAGGAAATGGGGCGTTCCCCGGCCCGCTATTATCTGGAAATCCGCCTCGACCGCGCACGCCACCTGCTTTTGCAGTCGTCCATGCCTGTCGTGGAAGTGGCAGTGGCTTGCGGCTTCGTTTCCGCGTCGCATTTTTCCAAATGCTATCGCGAACTCTATGGGCGCTCGCCGCAACAGGAGCGTGCAGATCGCAAAATGCTCATCGCGGCATAGGCTGGATCAGTACAGCGAATAGGAATGTCGATTGATAGAGCCGACCGGTATTCGTGTAAAAGATAAGAAAATCAGAACCGTAACGCGTCTTTCGGAATCAATTTCGCAAGATCGTGTCTGGCCCATTTGGGCATGTCGCTTGCAGAACAGGCTTAATGCGAAAAACCCCGGCTATGACCGGTAATCGACACAGTCGTGTCAGGCAGCGAATATGTCGTATAAAGGCAAATATCCTGCCCCATCAGCGATTATGGTTCTGTCAAATACCAACCAGGGTCACATAAAATGGCAGAGTTTCCTAAGAAGGCGAAGGTCGTAATCGTCGGGCTCGGCGGCATCGTCGGCGCATCCGTCGTGCACCACCTGATCGAACGGGGCTGGGACGACATCGTCGGCATCGACAAGTCGGGCATTCCAACGGATATCGGCTCGACAGCCCACGCATCGGATTTCTGCTATGCGACCAGCCACGATTTTCTGTCCTGCTGGACCACGCTTTATTCCATCGATTTCTACGAAAAGATGGGGCATTACGCCCGCGTCGGCGGCCTTGAAGTCGCCCGTGTCGGCGACGATGGCCGCATGGATGAGATCAAGCGCAAGGTCGCTTCCGGCAAAGCCTTCGGCACCCGCGCCCGTTTGATTGAACCGGCGGAGATCAAGGAAAAATTCCCGCTGATCGAAGAAAGCATGGTTCAGGGTGGCCTCTGGGACCCGGATGCCGGTCTGGTCATCCCGCGTTCGCAGACAGTCGCTGGCAAGCTGATCGATCAGGCGGAAGCTGCTGGCAAATTGCAGAGCTTTGCCAATACGCCCGCCCAGTCGCTGCTTATCGAGAATGGCCGCATCAAGGGTGTGGTCACGCATCGCGGCACCATCGAAGCCGATTATGTGGTGATCTGCGCCGGTCTCTGGGGACGTTTGATTGCCGAAATGGTTGGCGAAGACCTGCCCGTCATGCCGATTGACCATCCGCTGACATTCTTCGGCCCCTATACTGAATTTGAAGGCACGGGAAAGGAAATCGGCTGGCCGCTCATGCGCGATCAGGGCAATTCGGCCTATATGCGCGATACCGGCGATCCGAAGACTGCCGAAGGCGGCCAGATCGAATGGGGCTATTACGAAGAGACCAATCCGCGCCTCTGCCACCCGCGTGACCTTTTGGAAAAGCACGAAGCACGCCTTTCGCCGTCGCAGCGCGACCTCGATATGGAGCAGATTCTGGAACCTCTCGAACGCGCCATCGAGTTGACCCCTATTCTCGGCGAGCTTGGCTATAATGAAAGCCATTCCTTCAACGGCTTCCTGCAAGTCACCACCGATGGCGGCCCCTCCATGGGTGAAAGTCAGAAGGTGCGTGGTCTCTGGTATGCGGTCGCAATCTGGGTCAAGGACGGCCCCGGCATGGGTAAGCTCATTGCCGACTGGATGACCGACGGTCGCACATCCATCGACCATCACGCCATCGACTATTCCCGTTTCTATCCGCACCAGATGACAGAGCAGTTCATCTGGGATCGCTGCACCGAAACGGCAATGAAGGTCTATAATCCGGCCGTGCACCCCCGTGAGCCATTCTCCAAGGGGCGCAATATCCGTCGCTCACCGTTCTATGAGCGCGAAGTTGAGCTTGGCGGCCATTTCATGGAACTCGGCGGCTGGGAACGTGCGCATGGCTACGCCGCCAATGAGCATCTGCTGGAAAAATACGGCAACCGCGTTCCGGTGCGCGAAAACGAATGGGACAACCGCCATTTCTGGCGTGTTTCAAATGCCGAACATCTCGAACTGACGGAAAATTGCGGCATCATCAATCTCTCGCATTTCGCGATGTACGACATTGAAGGTCCTGACCATGTCGAGCTGATGGAATGGCTCTGCGCGGCCAAGATTGGCGGCGACGCCAATATCGGCAAGGGCATCTATACGCACTTCCTCGATGATGAAGGCATGGTGCGCGCCGACTTCACGGCAATCCGCATGGCGGACCGTATTCGCATGATCAACGGCGCCGATGCTGGCCCCCGCGATTTCCATTACATGCGCCGCGTGGCCGAGGATAAGGGATTTGACGTCACCATCACCGATGTGACCGAGAAATATGTCACCATCGGCATCTGGGGTCCGAATGCTCGCGAAAACCTCAAGAAGGTTGTCGAAAATCCGGAAGGTCTGGATGCCGAAAACTTCGCTTTTGCGGCAATCAAGCCGATCAGGATTGCAGCTAAGGACGTGACCGCCTTCCGCATTTCCTATGTCGGCGAACAGGGCTGGGAATTGCACATGCGTTATGAAGACGGCCTCGCCGTCTGGGATGCGCTGCGCTCCACCGGCACGATTGCTGTTGGTGTCGAAACCTATGCCAACACCCGCCGTATGGAGAAAAGCCTGCGCCTTCAGAATGCCGACCTGCTGACGGAGTATAATCTCCTTGAAGCCGATCTGGCTCGCCCGAAGGTCAAGGAAGCCGATTTCCGCGGCAAGGCCAAGCATGTCGAATATCGCGCTCGCGAAAATCAGCCTGCCATGCTCTGCACGCTGGTCATGACCGATAATGTCGATTCGAAAGGTGTGGCCCGTTATCCTGTCGGCATCATGCCAGTCATGGAACCGGAAACCGGCGAAACGCTGGTTGATGAACTGGGCCGCCGCTCATTCACCTCATCGGTGGCTTTCGGCCCGACCATCGGCAAGAATATCGCACTTGCCTATCTGCCATGGAGCCATTGCCAGGAAGGCCGCAAGCTGACCGTCGAATATTTCGGCGAAACCTATCCGGTTGAAGTGGCCTCCGTTGGCTACAAGCCGCTTTACGACCCGGAAAACCTCAAGCCACGCAGCTGATCCAACCGAGAGACAAACAAAAAGCCGGGCACTTCGCCCGGCTTTTTCAATTCTACAATTCACCGATCTTATTTCAGCGTCGCCTTGCCGCCGGTAAGAGTGATGGTCTCATCACCCGTCAGCGCTTCACGGTCGCCGTTCGGAAAGGTCACGAAGCAGCCGGACGCGCAAAAATCGACCGTATCGCCGGGTGCGACAACCATTTCACGCTTGGACGCACCCTCGGTGACCACGATGGTCTGCGCGGCGCTGTCCTTGTTGGAAATCTTGGCGGCGTAGGAACCACCCATGGAAGCTGCAAGCATAATGACTGCGCCAAGACCGATCGTACCAAATTTGTTGATCTGAATTACGTTCATATCGTTTCGGCGTTTCCACCGCTCCCGCTTCTACAACCCCGATGAAAACAGGTGCCCCGCTTCCATCCTCGAAGAACGGCCCGCCGTTCCATGGCTCATTTATAGATGGACAAAACTGAACTGCAACTGAACGACGCGTTCATCACGCCTTATCGTCATTGTCGTCCGATGCCTTGGCTTTCTCCTCGCGTTCTTTCTTTTTCGGCGCGGCTGTCGGCACCTTCTGCACGAGTTCCGAAAGCTTCTCGATTTCCGGCAGGCTCAGCACCAGATCGGTCGAAGACGAGCATAGATGCAGGCCCTCTTCATGGAACCGCTCCACGATCTGAAACCGCAGCTCGTTCTTGATGCCGCCGGTCGCGGTGATATCCGCGACATGGGCGTAGATATCGAACACCATCAGCGAGTCGGTCATGCTTTGAAAAGCGACAAACGGTTCGGGATTTTTGAGAATGGACGGGTGGGCGCGCACGATATCCATCAGCAGCGTGTGCACACGTCGCGGTTCTTCCGTATAGGAGGCCTGCACATTGATATCGATGCGGCCAAGCTTGTTGCGATGCGTCCAGTTACCGACATTGCCGTTGATCAGTGTCGAGTTCGGCACAATGATCGACTGCTTCTGGAAAGTTTCCACTTCCGTTGCGCGCACGCTGATCTTCTTGACGATGCCGCTGACTGTACCCGCTTCTACCCAGTCGCCTACCTTGAACGGACGCTCTGCCAGAAGAATGAGACCGGAAACGAAGTTCTGGACAATATTCTGGAGACCAAAACCGATACCGAGAGAAAGACCACCGGCGATCAGCGCCAGATTGGACATATTGAACCCGGCTGCGGAGACGCCCATCAGGGCCGCAAGACAGAGCCCGACATAACCGACCACCGTGCGGATGGAGTTGCGCACGCCGGAATCGACGCGGCCTCGTGCCATTACGCTGTTGTCGAGCCAGTTCTGGAACCAGCGCGTCAACAGATAACCGATCACGAACAGCAGAACACCGGTGAGCAGACCCATCAGCGAAACCGACATATTGCCGATTTCAAAGCCGGTCATCAGTTTGAAGAAGGCATTTTTCAGTTCGGCCCACTGGAAGCCGAGCTGCATCAGCACCAGCGGAATACCAATCAGTGCGACGACCAGATTGATGAGAATGCCTGCGACGAGCCCAAGCTGGTCGAGTGTCGCATCATCGAAACGAAAGCGCTCGCGCAGGCCCGCGCCAATTTTGCTGGACGCAAATGCCTGTTCTTCGGAAATGGCACGGCCCGTCAGGAAACCCAGATACATGGTGACCAGAAAGGCGCCAGTGACGACGATCTGCTGCGACAGAAAACGCGCCAGACCGATATAACCGAAAACGGCAGCCAGAATGGGCAGAAGTCCCAATATGATCAGGAAGACCTTGAACGCACGCGGCCATGAACGCACGCGCTCGTCATCCTGCCGTTCCACGGGCTTCAGGAAGGCAATCGCCAGAATGAGAATGCCAACCATCATGGTCGCCAGCAGGCTTTGTGCCATGGTGAGCGACAGGGGCGACGACAGCAGCTTGTTGACTGTCCCGACAAAGGAATCGACGCCCGTTGTCAGCGCTGTCGCCGTTATGAGCAGGCCCAGAATACGCCCCGGGCGCGGAGCAATCGGCACGAGCCGCCATTGCGGCATGTCGGGGCTGATACAGGCCGCAGCCAGACGATGGATGAAGAAGACGAGACCGAGGACGATGAACAGCGATTCCAGTATCGACGCAACGTCCGTCCTTAGAACATTGAAATAATTCAGGAAAAAATATGTCGTCGCCAGAAAGACGCCAACTGCTGCTGACGGAATGACGGTGGACCAGAAGGCAACCAGAAGACGGCTGAGATAGGACGGTGATTCGATTGTCGGGTCACGCTGATAAAGCGTGCCCAGTACACGCCGCGCGCCAAGCTGGATCACCAGCGCGCCGACGAATGCGAAAAACGCTGCGGCAAGGAACGAGTTCAGCTTGAAGGTGACGACGAAACGCCACCATGACTGGATAATACGCCAGAACGACACGACCTGATTGTTCGCCGCCGATGCAACCTCTGTACCGAGCGCGGAGTCGAGATTGACGCGCTGGGACAGTGTTTTCGCAAAAAGATCGCGACGCAGATCGCCGATCTTCGCCGACATCTGATTGACGTTCAGCGAGGTATCTTCCGTGTCACCGATCATCGCGTTGATCGCCGCTTTTTCAGCGGTGAGCTTCTTGCGCTCGTCGGTGACGATGGTGGGTTCGGTTGCCTCGCCGGTCGGCGCAGGGCCTAGCTGTTCCAGACGTGTGTTGATCTCGGTCAGGCGCGGACGAAAAGCGACACCTGCATCGAGAAGCTTTTTGGAAAGCCCGTCCAGCTGAAGCTTCAGATTCGCCAGATTTTCGTCGCTGGTTCCCGACTTTTGCAACTGTTCGCCGATCTTCTGCGCCTGCTGCTTCAGATCGTCGATGATCGGCTTTTGCTGCTGCACGATGGCCGACACTGGCGGCTGGGGCTGCTGCTCACCGTTTGCGGGCGCTGCATCGGCACCATCATCTGATTGGCTGGCAGGTGCTTGACTGGCTGGAGCCGGTTGCGCAGCCTGCTGCGCTTGCGGCTTGTTATCCTGCGCGCTGGCAGGCGCAATGGCGGACGCCATGCCGCCCGACGAAAGCGCACCGATCAGAAGAGAAAATGCAAGAATCCGAAACGTCGATAAATAAGCCAATTTCAAATCTGCCGTTAAGAAGATCACTGTTTCAACATAAAGCGCCGTAGAACGGAAACAAGGCGGGTTGCAAGAGAGAATCCCATTTGCGCCCGAAAGTCCCCAATGGTGCATTTCGTCAGCCCTAGCTGCGGAACAACAACGAAACCACGGCAAAACGCCAGTATTTCCTTGTTCGCACCGGCACAAATGGCTAATGAGGATTCGTGGACAGTGCGGAAGCTGGCTCAAATCCTGAGCGAGACTCTAACGAAAGTCTGGGCGGTTTTATGATAGGCATGAACAGCACAGGGCATCATAGACAGCATGGCTTCATGCTGTTGATGGCATGCGTGCTGTCTTTTGCGGCCTTATTGTTCGCCGTGGACTTCTCAGCACTCAACGACAAGGCAAGCGACGACACTTCGCGCAGCCTGCACAAGATGCTTGCGGCCAGACAGGCTGAAAGCACACCCACGACCCCGGTCCGACAGCAATCGGCACCGGCGCCGCAGCCCATGCGCGCTATCCTCATCGAAGCTATCGCCGCGAAAATCAAGGCAGCTTACCCGCTGGGTGGCGACACGGCCCTGACCGTTACTGGAGCTGGCCTTTCCTTTGCCAATGCGAAATCCGCAGAGGCAGAGCGCGGCTTTCAGCACTTCACGGCTGCCCAGCAATATTTTGGTTTTGCCCGCGCGCCTCCTGTTAGCGCATAATAGGCACCACCGGAGGACTGGCACTATCCAGTCCCGAACCCTTTTACGTAAAACAGCGTCATCTGCCCCCACAAAGATTGTGGCTTTCCATTTCGGTCAGCCAATCGGGATTTGAGATGACGCGCAGACCCGGAACCACAATCCATGCGTACTTCGAAATGGGTCGTAGCGCTGTATAGCCTGATCGTCGTGATCGGGCTTATCATCGCCTTGCCCAACTTCTTCACACAAAAGCAACTCGATGGGATGCCGTCATGGTTCCCGAAGCGTCAGGTGACGCTCGGCCTCGACCTGCGCGGCGGTTCGTATCTCGTGCTGGAAGTGGACGCAGCCGGCCTCAAAAAGGACCGCCTGCGTGCGCTGCTGGACGATGCGCGCAGCAAATTGCGCACCGAGCGCATCCAGCCGCAGTCGATCCGCGCCGTGGGTGATGCCGTCATCGTGGCAATTCCCGATGCCGACCAGCGCGCAAAGGCGGAAACCGCCCTGCGCACGCTCATCTCGCAGGTCAACACCAGCGGCTTCGGCACGGCGATCAACGATATCGACGTCAATTCGACCGATAACCAGATTCGCCTGACGCTGACTGAAGCGGGCTTCAATTACCGCCTCGATGCAGCGCTGCAGCAGAGCCTTGAAATCATCCGCCAACGTGTTGACCAGGTTGGCGTTGCCGAACCTTCGATCCAGCGCGTCGGTTCCGACCGTATCGTGGTTCAGCTGCCAGGCCTCCAGGACCCGGCCCAGCTCCGTCAGCTTCTCGGAAGCACGGCGAAGATGAGCTTCCACATGGTCGCGGACGCCAATCCGAACGATACGCCGCCTCCGGGCGTGACGATCATGCCGGATTCCAAGGACCCGAATGTCAAATATCCGATTGAGGATCAGATCGCTCTGTCGGGCGAACGCCTGACCGATGCGCGCGCCGGTTTCGACCAGCGTACCAATGAACCAATCGTTTCCTTCCGGTTCGACAGCCTTGGCGCACGTCAGTTTGCCGATATCACCACCAAGAACGTGAACCGTCCTTTCGCCATCGTTCTCGACGGCAAGGTCTTGAGCGCACCGGTTATTCGTGAGCCGATCACGGGCGGTTCGGGCCAGATCAGCGGCAGCTTCACGGTTCAGGACACCGTTGTTCTCTCCGCGCTTCTGCGCGCTGGCGCTCTGCCCGCACCGCTGACAGTCATCGAAGAACGCACGGTTGGTCCTGATCTTGGCGGCGACGCTATCAAGATGGGCCTTATCACCGGCATCATCGGCTTCGCGCTCGTGGCCGTGTTCATCCTTCTGCTCTACGGCCTCTGGGGCATGATCGCCAATGTGGCGCTTCTTCTGCACACATTGCTGACCTTCTCCGCGCTGAGCCTCATCGGCGCAACACTGACATTGCCCGGTATCGCAGGTATTATTCTGGGTATCGGTATCGCGGTCGACGCGAATATTCTCATCAACGAACGTATCCGCGAAGAAACGCGCAAGGGCCTCGGCGCCATGGCAGCGCTGGACAAGGGCTTCCACAGCGCCTTTGCAACCATCATCGACTCCAACGTCACGTCGCTGATTTCGACGCTGCTCCTGTTCATGTTCGGCACCGGCCCGGTTCGCGGCTTCGCCATCACCATGATGCTCGGCATCGCGATTTCGATGTTCACTGACGTAACGCTCGTGCGCATGGCGATGGGCTGGTTCGTGCGCAAGCGCAAGCTGAAGGTTCTGCATATCGAGCCGATCCTCAAATTCGCGCCCGAAAACACCAACTACCGCTTTATGAATGCGCGTTTCGTCGGCATCGGTGTGTCCATCGTGCTGTCGATTGCCTCGATCGTGCTGTTCTTCAAGCCGGGCCTGAATTACGGCATCGACTTCAAGGGCGGTATCCAGGCCGAAATCACCACGTCGCAGCCTGCCGATCTTGCGCAGCTTCGCTCCAAGCTCGGGGCGCTGGAACTGGGTGAAGTCGCGCTTCAAAGCGCAGGTAGCGCCAATGAAGTGCTGATCCGCATCCAGCGTCAGGATGGCGGCGAAGAAGCGCAGACGGCGGCCGTCAACAAGATGCGCGAAGCCGTTACCGAACTCGATCCGGGTGTGAAGATCGAACGGACGGAAGTCGTGGGGCCGAAGGTCTCCGGCGAACTTGCCCGCTCCGGCTTCATCGCGGTCGTGCTCTCGGCACTTGGTATGCTGATTTATCTCTGGTGGCGGTTCGAGTGGTTCTTCGCGCTCGGTGCGATTATCACGCTCATTCTCGACACCACGAAGATCGTCGGTTTCTTCGCGCTGATGCAGCTCGATTTCAACCTGACGGCTATCGCGGCCCTTCTGACGATCATCGGTTACTCGGTGAACGATAAGGTCGTGGTCTATGACCGTATGCGTGAAAACATGCGCCTCTATAAGTCGAAGCCGCTGCGCGAGATCATCGACATGAGTATCAATCAGGTGCTCGTGCGCTGTATCTACACATCGGTCGTGACTTTCCTGTGTATGTTCCCGATGGCGGTATGGGGCGGCAGCGCCGTCCATAATTTCGCCGTGCCGATGCTGTTCGGTATCGTCATTGCGACGTCGTCGTCGATCTTCATCGCAGCGCCTATACTGCTCCTGCTGGGTGACTGGTGGCAGCACCACAAAGAGGCTCACAAGCAGCCCGAGGAAAAGGCCATCGCGCAGAAGTAATCCAATCGCCGGGCAGGATTTCCGTCCTGCCCGGCTCCATTCATGATGTGACAGAAGCACGTCCCCCAAAAGGCAAAACCGGTTTTGGGACAAGGACATGCTAGAACAGAGGGAAACGGCACCCTATGCCCCATGACACGCCTTTGATTGCGACGATCGTCATCGGGTTATGCCTTGCCTTCATCTTCGGTGCCGTAGCCACCCGCCTCAAGATTTCTCCATTGGTCGGCTATCTTTTGGCTGGCGTTATCGCCGGTCCGCATACGCCGGGTTTCGTTGCCGATCAGGGCCTCATTTTGCAGCTCGCCGAAATCGGCGTCATCCTGCTGATGTTTGGCGTCGGCCTGCATTTTTCTCTGAAAGACCTGCTATCCGTCAAAGCCATCGCCGTTCCGGGCGCATTGGCGCAGATCGCCACTGCCGCTGCCCTGGGCACCGGGCTTGGGCTGATGCTCGGCTGGGACGTTGAAGCAGGCATTGTCTTCGGCCTCGCCCTTTCCACGGCCAGTACGGTTGTTCTTTTGCGCGCCATGCAGGAGCGCCGCCTCATCGATACCGAACGCGGCCGCATCGCCGTCGGCTGGCTGATTGTTGAAGATCTCGCCATGGTGATGGCTCTGGTGCTGCTGCCAGCCGTCGCCAGCGTCACCGGCCGCGCAACAAGTGCCGCGGCCAGCGACCCGCTCGCAGCCTGGCTTGGCCTCGGCATTGGCGGTATCATTCTTCTGACCATCGCCAAGGTGGTTCTGTTCGTCGCCCTGATGCTGGTCGTCGGGCGCAAGGTTATTCCCTGGCTTCTTAACGTCGTCGCACAAACCGGTTCGCGCGAATTGTTTCGCCTTGGCGTTCTGGCCATTGCGCTCGGCGTTGCCTTCGGCGCGGCGCATCTCTTCGGTGTTTCCTTCGCGCTTGGTGCTTTCTTTGCCGGGATGGTGATGAGCGAATCCGAACTCAGCCATCGCGCCGCTGAAGAATCCTTGCCGCTGCGCGATGCTTTCGCGGTTTTGTTCTTCATTTCGGTCGGCATGTTGTTCGACCCGATGAGCCTGCTGAAAGACCCCCTGCCCCTGCTGGGCACGCTGGCGATCATTCTGATCGGCAAGTCCGTCGCGGCCTTCTTTATTGTGCGGGCCTTCCGCCGCCCGGTCAGCACGGCGCTGACGATTTCCGCAAGTCTGGCGCAGATCGGCGAATTCTCGTTCATCCTCGCCGGACTTGGCGTCAGCCTCAATCTGCTGCCGCCCGCCGGGCGCGACCTCATTCTGGCAGGCGCGATCCTTTCCATATTCCTCAATCCGGTGATGTTCATCGTCGCCGAGCGGATGCGACCCTGGATCGAAAAGCGCAGTGCATCCGAAAGCGGCAGTGAAAATGCGGGTGACACCGCCATCGATGTTTCCGAGCCGGAACCATTGCCGCAGACGCGCCTGACTGGCCACACAATCATTGCCGGCTACGGACATATCGGCAGCAGATTGGCCAGCAGTTTGCAGGAACGTGCGATGCCGTTCCTCGTCATTGATGACTCATCGAAAATTTGCACCGCATTGCGGGAAAAAGGCATCGAAGCTATTGCAGGCAATGCCTCCGATACCGAAATATTGAATGCAGCGAATCCGGGGCTTGCCAAAAATCTGGTCATTGCGATTCCAAATGCCTTCGAGGCTGGACGCGCGACCGCTCTGGCCCATGCGGCCAACCCGGATATTCACATCGTTGCACAGGCCAGTTCGCAGGCCGAAGCACAATATCTGACCGATCTTGGTGCAACCTCCGTCATTCTTGGCGAAGAAGAGATTGCAAAAGCAATCGCCAAGGCCATCGGAGCAGAGGTTTCAAATACGGGCGGCAATGCTTCCGCCCGGCCGCCACAGCAGCACGCTCAGGCACAGGACGACAGTTCGGTGGTTGCGGCTGATGGCGAAGCACAGGCCATATAAGGGGAACATGATGAGAGCTGAAGGGGCGGTAATCGGTTAATGAAAGCAAAGGATTATATCTGGCCAGTCATCGGTGTCTGCGCCGTCGGCGTTTCAGCCTGGCTTCTCTATCGTGAACTTCGCAGCATTTCGCTCGATGATGTTCTGGACAGCCTCTACGCCATTCGCGCGCATCACTGGGTACTGGCAGCGGCGGCAGCCCTTCTCGCCTATAGCTCGCTTGCCGGTTACGACCGGATCGCGCTACTCCACCTCCGGCGCAAGATTTCCTGGCTTTTCATCGCGCTTTGTTCCTTCACCACCTATGCCCTGTCGCACAATATCGGTGCATCCGTGGTCTCCGGCGCTGTTGTTCGCTACCGCGCCTATTCCTCGCAAGGCATGCCGGGCAGCGAGATCGCCGTCCTCATCGCCTTCTGCTCGTTTACATTCATACTCGGTGTCATCATCACCTCCAGCGTGGTCCTGTTGCTGGAGCCGCATGTTCTCATGCGTTTCAACGAAGACCTGACACCCACCGTTGCCATGGTCATCGCCCTGATCATGCTGGCCTTCGTCCTGCTTTATGTTTTGGGCAGCTGGATGCAATTGCGCCCTCTTCAAATCGGCAAGTTCCGGCTTGAATATCCGCGTATGTCGGTCGTCGTACAGCAGTTGGTCGTCGCGCCCCTCGAACTGATCGGCGCTGCGGGCATCATCTATTTCGCCTTGCCCGAAGCGGGTAATCCCGGCTTCCTGATTGTGCTCGGCATTTTCCTCGTTTCCTTCTCGGCAGCACTCATCTCGCATGCGCCGGGCGGCCTTGGCGTGCTTGAACTGGTTTTCCTGACCGGCCTTCCGGATATGAACCAGGCCGATGTGCTGGCGGCACTGATCGTGTTCCGCCTGCTCTATCTCCTGATCCCGTTTGCCATGTCGCTCGTGGTGGTGCTGGTTTTCGAGAAGTCGCAGTTCCTGCTACGCTGGAACGAAAAGCACAACAAGTGACTACCATTCAGGCGGAGAATAATTTTCACTTACCCGCCTGAATTTGAATTCCTTTTCCTTAAAATAGCAGGTTTCAGCGCCTATTTTGGAAACTGCTTCGCAAGACGTATCCAGATCGGAACGAAAAGCGAAACAGTAAAAGCCCTCCCAAGGCTCTGATCTCTGTGATGTCGCAATTGTAGCAAAGCCGTTTCGTGCTTTTGCTGCAATTGCCGGAAAAGGAAACAACGCATGCCTGCGACACTTATCATCCCCGGTTACAAGGGATCGGAAGCAGGCCACTGGCAGCGCCAATGGTTGCATGACGATCCGTCAGCATTACTGGTTGAACAGGACGACTGGCATTATCCAGTGCTATCCGACTGGATGCATGCGCTCGAAGCAAAACTGGCCGAAAATCCCGGTGCGGTTCTGGTTGCCCATAGCCTTGGCTGTGTGCTGGTTGCTCATCTGGCAAGCCGTCCGGCTGCCGCACATGTGGCGGGCGCGCTTCTCGTCGCCCCTGCCGATGCGGAAACCATGGCCTCCAGAGATAGCCGTTTTCAGAGCTTCGCCCCACTGCCGCGCCATGAGCTGGGTTTCCCATCCATCGTCGTCGCCAGCCGTAACGACGAATATATGCGCTTTGCCAAGGCAGAGGCTCTGGCGAATGTCTGGGGCTCTGGCTTTGTCGATATCGGCCATGCTGGTCACATCAATGTCGCAAGCGGTTTCAGCCGCTGGCCGGAAGGCGTCATTCTCGCCTCATCCCTGCAAAGGGAGCCGCAAAAGGCAATCCTCCCCTCCCAGGCTGCACAACTGGCAGCCTGATCATTTTAACGCCGTGTGACCTTCCGGGCGCACGGCGTTAAACGTGCTGCTTGCGTTCCAGCAGGAATTTCAGCACCAGCGTCAGAAGAGCAATCAATGCGAGTGTGGAAGCCGCAGCGAAGGCTCCGGCGACATTATAATCGTTGAACAGAAGCTCCACCTGCAACGGCAAGGTGTTCGTCTTACCACGAATGGCCCCGGACACGACAGATGTCGCTCCAAACTCGCCCATCACACGCGCATTACACAAAACGGCACCGTAAAGCAGCGCCCATTTGATATTGGGCAGCGTGACATAGAAGAATGTCTGCCAGCCATTGGCGCCGAGCGTCATCGCCGCTTCTTCTTCATCGCTGCCCTGCACTTCCATCAGCGGGATCAATTCGCGTGCCACAAAGGGCGACGTGACGAACAGGCTGACCAGAAAAATCGCCGGGACCGTGAACATGATCTTGAGATCATAGCTTTCGAGCAGCGGCCCGAGCAGGCCCTGCGAGCCATAGAGGAAGAGATAGGTCACGCCCGCGACAATCGGCGAGATCGAGAAGGGAATCTCGACAAAGGTAATCAGCAGCCTGCGCCCCGGAAAACGAAACTTCGTCACCAGCCACGCGACACAGACGCCGAACGCCATATTGATCGGCACAACCACGATTGCGACCAGCACCGTCAGCCAGATCGCATGCAGCGTATCGGGTTTGAGGATTTCACCGAAGAACGCGCCCACGCCCTTGCTGAATGCATAGGTGAAGATGATCGCCAGCGGCACACCGATGCACAAGACCGACAAGACGGCGGCCAGCCAGATCAACAGGCTGCGAACCGGCCCCGGCGCGTTGCGTGCCAGATTAGCGCTCTGCATAACGAAGCTGCCTTGCCTGAATGAGATTGGTGATGAGCAGCATCAGAAATGCCGCGGCCAGCATGACGAAGGCCAGCGCTGCTGCGGCCGGATAATCATATTCGTCAAGCCGGATGAAGATCAGAAGCGATGTCACTTCTGTCTCAAACGGCAGATTGCCGGAAATGAAAACGATGGAGCCGAACTCGCCGAGGCTGCGTGCAAAGGACAGCGATGCGCCCGCGAGAAAGGCCGGGAAAATCGTCGGCCAGACGATATAGGCGAAAATCTGCCAGGGCTTCGCGCCGAGGCTGCGCGCGGCCTCTTCCACATCGGCATTCATATCTTCCAGCACGGGCTGCACCGTGCGGATGACGAAGGGAATACTCGTAAAAGCCATGGCGACGGAAATACCGAGCGGCGCATAGGCGACCTTGATGCCGAGCGGTTCCAGAAACTGGCCGAACCAGCCGTTCTGCGCAAAGACCGTCACCAGTGCGAGACCGGCAATCGCCGTCGGCAGCGCGAAAGGCAGGTCGACTGCAGCATCCATCAGGCGCTTGCCGGGAAACTCATACCGCGCCAACACCCATGCCAGCAGCAGGCCGAACAGACCGTTGAATACGGTCGCAAGTGCAGCTGTGCCGAGCGTGATGCGATAGGTGGCCAGTGCACGGTCAGAGGTGACGATGGACCAGAAATCGCTCCAGCCGAGGCTCGCTGTTTTCATGATCATGGCGAGCAATGGCAAAGCCACGATGACCGTCAGATAAAACAGCGTACAGCCGAGGGTCAGACCGAACCCCGGCAGTACCGAATTGCGTTTCATGCTGAGAAGCGACACTGAATTATTCCATATAACGGCAGGAGCGCACGTCGCCGCACGCTCCTTCGGACTGGCTAAATGATCGCTTACTTCTTGGTGAAGAGCTGATCAAGCACGCCGCCTTCGGCAAAATGCTCTTTCTGCAACTTGTCCCAACCGCCGAACACATCTTCGACCGTCACGAGACGCACATCCGGATAGATATCCTTGTGCTTTTCGATGACCGCCTTGTCATGCACGCGGTTGAAGTTCTGAGCGAGAATCTCCTGACCTTCCGGTGCATAAAGATAGTTCAGATAGGCTTCAGCGATCTTGCGCGAGCCGCGCTTGTCCACGACCTTGTCGACGACCGTGACCGGGAACTCGGCCAACAGGCTGACCTGCGGAACGACGACGTCATATTTGTCTGCGCCCAGCTGCTTCTGCGTGCCACGGGTTTCTGCCTCGAAGGTGACCAGCACGTCGCCGATACCGCGTTCCGCAAAGGTAGTCGTTGCGCCGCGACCGCCGGTGTCGAAGACCGGCACATTCTTGAAGATCTTGCCGACGAATTCGCGCACCTTGGCGTCGTCGTTATTAAACGCTTCCTTCGCATAGGCCGTCGCCGCCAGATAGGTATAGCGCGCATTGCCCGAGGTCTTCGGATTCGGGAAGACAACCTTCACATCGTCGCGGGCGAGATCATCCCAGTTCTTGATGTTCTTCGGGTTGCCCGCGCGCACCAGAAATGCCGGGAAGGAATAATAAGGCGACGAATTGTTCGGCAGACGCTTCTGCCAATCAGCCGGGATCAGATTGCCCTTGTCGTGCAGCACCTGCACGTCGGTCACCTGATTGAAGGTCACCACATCGGCTTCAAGGCCTTCGAGAATAGAGCGGGCCTGTTTGGAAGAACCGGCATGTGACTGGTTGACGGTCAACTCTTCGCCGGTCTTCGCCTTCCAGTCCGCGATGAACGCCTTGTTGACCTGCTCGTAAAGTTCGCGAGCGATATCATAGGAAACGTTCAGGATTTCCTTCGGCTCTTCAGCCTTGACCGGTGCTGCACCCAGTCCGAGCGCCACAGCCGCATAGAGAAAAATTTTCCGCATTAGACACATCCCCACCGCCCTGCACCTGCAAAGCGTTCATACAGACGATTGAACTTGGAAAGAAAACCTATCGAATGGTGGTTCAAAATCAACCTAAATCATTGATTTAAATGAATAAACTACTTTCGAGCAACTCCTTGGAACATGTGCCCAAGCGGCATTCGCGATATAGAAAAATATTCCTCGGAACATCCTAAATCAGAAATGAGAAAACAAAAAGGCCGGAGAATTTCGCCTCCGGCCCCGATTTTTTTCTGCGTAAAACCTTACCAGAAACCGCGATGCTGCCAGCACCACAGAAAATTATGCTCACTGCGCTCAAGCCGGCTGCGTCGACGCGCTGCGATTTCCTCAGCGCTCAATTTCATTTCCCGCCACGGCTGCGCCAAAAACGCGGGAATGCCCAAGAAGGCGTTTTTCAATCCGGTGGTCAGCACCTGCAAGTTTCGCATCAAACCAGGCCTCCTGTCCGCGTTATCGCGTCCCCATCTCTACATCGTCGCCTCAAAGCACATCCTGTTTCCAGACACGCTTTCGCCGCAACAATGAACGATGTGTTAATTTTGAAGGCTTCTACGCAGAAGTCAATAACCTACTCATTTTATCGGAGTTAACAGGATGAAATATTTTGCGAGCGACAGGCCGCCGCCCGCAAAATCATACCGCTTTAGACCTCGTAGTCGTTGACGGGCTTGATATGGACCTTGTCCACATTGCGCCCCTTCATGGCGTCAATCCTGAACTCGAAGCCGTCCGCAGTGAAGCTTTCGCCCCCAAGCGGCAGATGGCCAAGATGCCAGAGCACATAGCCGGCCAGCGTCGTATAACGGTCGCTATCATCCACCAGATCGCGTTCCAGAAGACCGCTCAGGCGACGAATATCGACAAAGCCATCGACGATGTATCCGCCCTGCCCGTCCGATTCGGCGACAGATGCTTCTTCGTCCTCATCAGGGAATTCGCCAGCGATGGCTTCAAGAACGTCCGTCGGCGTGACAACACCTTCGAATGAGCCGTGCTCATCGACCACGACAGCGAGCTGGACCGGCGACACACGCAGCTGTTCCATCACACGCAGCACATTGGCGCTTTCATGCACAACGAGCGGCTGCTTGACGACCTGATCCCAGTTGATAGACTTCTTGTCGGTCATGTCGAGCAACAGATCGCGGACCGAAGCCACGCCGACAAACTCATCGACCTGACGGCGGGCAACCACAACGCGCGAATGCGAAAGCTTGCGAATCGCTTCGTGCAATTCCTCTTCGCTTTCATCGATATCGAGCCACTCGACTTCATTGCGCGGCGACATGATCGAGCGCACCGGGCGATCCGCCAGATCCAGAACACCGCGGATCATTTCCTTTTCTTCGGGAAGGAAGACGTCATTGGCGGCGGTCTGCTGCGCAATCACGTCAACCGTATCCGAAAGCGGGTTCTCGCCACGTCCGCCGCCAAGCAGGCGCAGAACCGCGCCTGCCGTCCGCTCGCGCAGATCGTTGGTCGTGACCAGCTTTTCACGATTGCGGCGCGACATCTGATTGGCCGCTTCGATAAGCACCGAGAAGCCGATAGCCGCGTAGAGATAGCCCTTCGGAATATGGAAGCCAAAGCCTTCCACCACCAGGCTGAAACCGATCATCATCAGGAAGCCAAGGCAGAGGATAACCACCGTCGGATGCTTGTTGACGAAGTCCATCAGCGGCTTGGAAGCCAGCATCATGACGCCGATTGCGATAATGACGGCGATCATCATCACGGGCAGGTGCTGAACCATACCGACAGCCGTGATCACGCTGTCGAGCGAGAAAACCGCGTCAAGGACGACAATCTGGACAATGACCTGCCAGAACACGGCATGGACCACGCGTGAGCTTTTCGCGCCGTGAGCGCCTTCCAGGCGTTCATGCAGTTCCATCGTGCCCTTGGCCAGCAGGAACAGACCGCCGATCAGCATGATGATATCGCGTCCGGAGAACGACATATCCATCACTTCGATCAAAGGTTCGCGCAGCGTCACGATCCACGAGATCGAGGCAAGCAGGACAAGGCGCATGAGAAGCGCAAGGGCAAGGCCGATAACGCGCGCGCGGTTACGCTGATGCGGCGGCAGCTTATCGGCCAGAATGGCGATAAAGACGAGATTGTCGATGCCGAGAACGATCTCAAGCACCACCAATGTCACCAAACCTATCCAGGCATTGGGGTCGGCAATCCAGTCCATGGACCAGTCCATGATATGTCGGCTCCTTTAAAGCACATCCCGGAAGACTATTTTCGGGGGAGATGTGAGAATAAACAGATGCTTAGAGCGCCGTCTTGAATCAAAAAGACAGCACCCCAGGCGGGTCAGAAAGAATGGAATTCAGAGAAACCGTCGCAAATGTTTTCAGGCCGGAACGCGAAATTGCGATCCAGCCGAAAAAATCCACAGGCGGCGGAGGCAGGCTTTGAGCCTAGAAAGCAACAGGTTCCCGCGAGGGAACCGGTACTTCGGTAAGACGAATCGTCAGAACTGTCGTCGGGCATTAAGCGCGATGAACCTTTTGTAGGGCGCTGTATCGGCTTTATCGCCGACCGCGGGCACCAATTGCTATACGAAACATACGATTGTTGTTCGCAATATACTCAGCAGTCTGGCGGCCTAAATCAAACAAACAACTGCCAGCGTTGCCTTATTATGCAGACGATCACCGATCAGGCAAGAGCGTCCGCCTTATTCCCTTATTCGGCCGTTACTCGGCAGGAGAAACCTGTACTCGCCGCGATTTACGCTCGCGGCGCGGCGGGCGCGCCTTGAAGAAGCGAACACCGATAACGGTGAAGATCAGCGTCAGCACTGTAATGCCGATGGCGAACCAGAACATGTGATCGCTATCCATCTTGGCAAAGATACCTGCGCCACGCCCGGCCAGCCAGCCAGGAAGGAACATCAGCGGAGCCCAAACCAGCGCGGACAGCACGTTTGCGGTCTGGAAGCGTGTCTGGTCCATCGACATCATACCGGCGACCATCGGCACCGTGCAGCGCACCGGCCCGAAAAAGCGACCAAGGAAGACAGCGGAAAAGCCATAGCGACGGAACAGCAGGCGCGCACGCGCCACACCGCTGCGATGCTTGTTCAATGGCCATTTGTGAATAATGTTGCGGCCCAGCCACCAGCCGAGGAAATAGGAGATGATATCGCCAATCACCGCGCCGATGATGGCGCCGATGATGACGGGCAGCGGCTCGATGATGCCGGCGCCAACAAGGCCGCCAATGGCAATCATGATCGGGGTAGCTGGAATGAACATCCCGATAATCGCGAGAGATTCGCCGAACGCAATGACACCAACAATAGGGCCGGCCCATACCCGATGATCGGAAATGAAATGCCCGAGATTGCTGATAATGCTTTCCATGCTTTCCTCAAATGCCGCGAACCGGATCTTGAAGCGATTTACCCGCCTCGGTTTTCTCTGCAAAGGCTACCCGGTGCATGACGCGCCTTGCTCGGATTTTAATGCCAAATGATCAACACGGGTTCGTGATCGAGATTTGATTACCCGGTGATCAAGACATTTATATGCTCTAACTTCTCAGACAAGCATCAAAAAATGATGACATGGCTGCGACATTTGAAGCGTGAACCTACGCCCCCAAGCCTAAACTGCTTCGCCTCTCACACGGATATATCCGCAAGCACGAATCCAGTATTTCGCGAATATGGAGTCGGCCATGCGCGCTTACAACGCTCGAAGCGCAAAAAAATGAATCAAATCAAGAATCTTTTGCATTCGATTCTTCAGGATTCGCCAGCACGATCACAACTTTTGCGTAAATGGGAACGAAATTCCCGACAAAGATGCAAAGCCGGATTTCTCAAAACCCAGCGTTTCAGGGGTTTTGAACAAAGATGTAAGTTTTTTTCGAAAAATTTCGATTGGAGGGTAGACAGCTGGAAAATCGACCGGTATACACCCGCTCACTTCACCGGGGCCGCTGCCTCGGCAAAGCGAGTGGGTGATTAGCTCAGTTGGTAGAGCAGCTGACTCTTAATCAGCGGGTCGTAGGTTCGATCCCTACATCACCCACCATTTTCTCTTCTGAAAACAAACGCTTCCGCTGATTGACCCCGTAACGACCGGGGCCGAAGTGATCGCGAGATCGCATCAAAAAATACTCGTTTCCCCTTCCCGTCTGGATATCATCGCGCACCCAATCTGCACGCTTGAATGCACGCGCGTTGCACCGGGCTCTGCCGTGATTCTCGGATTGGCAGAATTGCCCTGTCACCCACACAGCGCCGGGGGTAGTCGCACCAAAACTGCGGGCACATTACAAATTCATTACATATAATTAATTGGCATATTCATATGCGGTTCATCTAAAAAGAAACACATTACTGGCACGCCAATTGACGGCGCCCCTGTAAAGAGTAATGGAGTCAAACAACCATGAAATATAGAACCGCAATTCTCGCTGTAATCGCATCTACTATGCTTGCTGGACCTGTATTGGCACAGGAAAGCAGCAATGCGAATACACCAAAGCCGGCAACGGAAGCGGCTGCTACACAGGATAATGACGTCAAGACCAAGCGCGGACCAATTGATCTGGAGAAGTTCTCCCGCATGGAAGAGCTTAAGGCTGCCGACACCAATGGCGACGGCGTCCTATCTCGCGATGAAATTGAAGCTCTGGCGCTCAAGCGTATCGTGAAGCGCGAGGCTGATCGTCTGGAACGTCGTCTCGACGTGAAGGGTGACGGCAAGATCACCCTGTCGAACATCGAAAACCAGCGCAAGAAGGAATTCGCCGCGCTGGACCGAAACGATGACGGCGTGCTCGACCGCAAGGAAATGCGTGCCGCCCATATGGGCCGTCAAGGCATGGGCCCAAATCATGGCCGTCACGGTATGGGACAGCACCACAAGGGTGGCGACCATAAGGGTCCAATGAAGGACCAGAAAGAAAAGCCTCAGGAATAACACCTGAAACAAAAGCCCGGGCGCAATGGCCCGGGCTTTTTATTAGTTCGCCTTGGACGATCAGGAGCGGATCACGCCCTTTTTGAGGATGATATTGCCATAAAGCCGCCGCTCACCAGTGCGAATCACGGCGAATGCTTCCGTGGCGCGGTCGTAGAACGCAAATCGCTCCAACGGATCAACGGCAATCTTTCGCCCCTCGGCCACAGCAATGACCGCTTCAAACTCGCCATAAATGGCTGGTGTCTCATTCGGCGCCTTCATGACCGCAGCAGGCTTGTCGACAAAATCATCAAGCGGCAGCACCGACAAGACCGCTTCAGCCATGGCGGTTGCACTGATGCCCGGGAAATCAAGCACTGGCACGCCCGAGGCTTGCGCCGGATAGTTTGCGTCCACGATCACAAGATCGTCGCCATGCCCCATATCTGCGAGAATGGAGAGGAGCGAACCGGTCAGCAAAGGGTTGATGTTTTTCAGCATAGTGTCTGATTCCAGATTTGAGGCATCTTCGATGCGAAAATCTATTCAAACGGCTGCCCATATGCAAACGCCGGCTGCGATGCAGCCGGCGTTTGTCTCAATCATTATCGAAAGATGGCTTACTCGGCCTTGGCTTCGATATTCACCTTGTCCAGCAGCGACAGAGGGTCCTGAGACGCAGAGATCATCTCCAGCGCGCCAATGCCCTTCTCCGCCTTCGATGTGACCGTCAGCTCGAAAATATTCGGCTTGGCGAGGAAGGTGGAGAATGCGGTTACCGCGTCCTGAAGCTTCGGCTGATCCGTTGCCAGTTCCTGCAGGAATGCGGCGGCGATCATGGAGAAGGTGCTGCGCACTTCATCTTCCGTCATGTCGTTTTCTTCCGCATAGAGCTTAAGCGCCTTGGCGATCAGACCCTTTTCCTCAACCTTCACCTTCACTTCGCGTGCCTTGAGGCCAAGAGCCGCAACCTGCGTCATCACCTTGTCGCCCGAGAAGAACTCCTTGGTGAAACCGCCCATCAGGCCATTGACCGAAACGCTGCCCATATCCTTGCCGCTGACGGAAATATCCGAAATGACGAGGTTCTGGTTCGGTTCATCCCAGTTCATCGCCATGTTGGACGAGATTGTCACCTTGTCATAGCCAAGCTTGCGCAACTGGTCGTAAATCTCGTCATTGCCGGATTGCGGCACCGGAAGCGTCATGTCCTCATAGGTAACGCGAATATCGGTCGGGATACCGTTCTGCGGCTTGTTGAGCGCGACTTCGTAGTTCTTCAAAGAGAACTTGATGCGCTCCGGAACCGTCGGAGCCTTGGCTTCCTCAGCAGGTTCTGGCTGTGTTTCTTCAGTCGCTTCCGGCTGAGCATCTTCACCTTCGGTCGCAGGCTCTTCTGTCGAATCCTGCGGAGCACCCGCAATATCGACACCCTGATCATCCGTAGCGACTGCGGCATTATCGCCAGCCGCATCGCCCCCCGCATCGACGGCTTCCTGATCGCCCGCGTCGTCTGTGGTTTCGTCGTTGCCGGTCATTTCATTGACGACTTCCGGCTCATAAGGCAGATCGGCGTCAACGCCTGCGATACGCATGGTGCCGAATTCAGGCAGCAGCGTTGTAAAGGGGAAGTTTTCCGCTTCTTCATCGCTGAGCGCGGCAAGCTTCTTCAAAGCTTCGGCGGTCGGAGCCCAGGAAAAGCCCTGCATGGAAGCTTCATCGACCTTCACGTGATCCGTGCCATCACCGATGTTGATACCCTTGACGGTAGCGTCCACCTTGCTGTTGTCGAAGGCAATCGAGATCTGTGCGATATCGCCCTTGCCCTTGGTGGTGTCGGAAGGCTCGATCTTGAGGCCCAGCAACTCCATATCGCCCTTGCCGATCGTATCCACAATCGACAGCAGGCGCAGGAAGAATTCACGCTGTTCGGCTGGCGTCAGATCTTCCGGGTTTTTAACCGCCTCGATCTGCTGAACCATGTCCAGCAGCGGCTCGGCTGGCATGCGCATGCTGAAGCCATTGCTGCGAATCTCGTCATAGCTGAAATTCACTTCACGGCTCTTCATGACGATATTCTTGGCCGAGAACGGACCATAGACCGGCTTGGCGCCCTTATCGTCCGGTCCGGCTTTATCCGTGTAGAGACGGGCCAGATAAACGGCGTCAATGTCCTTGCCTTCGGTCAGGCCCATCGAGCCTTGCATCTGGTCGCGGACTGGTTCGCCTTCTTCCTTGGGCACTTCAAACGCAAATTCAAACGTCGTGCCTGCAGCGGAAAAACGGGCGACGTGACCTTGCTTGATGTCTTCGAGCTTCACGTCCTTGTAGGAGACTTTCTGCTCGTTGCCCGCAATGGTCTGAACCAGATTGATTTCCGGCGCGACGACGCTCTTGGCCGAGAACCGGCCAACGCGCTCAGGCACGGTCAGCTGGCTGTTGCCAAAGGTTTCGCGCAATGTCGAAATATCGAAATTCGCATCGTCGATCTTCACATTCGGAATGGAGATCTTGTAATTGGCGACCTGCGTGTTGATGTCTGTCGCATCAAGCATACCCGTCAGGAACAGAAATTTCGGACGACCTTCAATCGAGCCGATGCGCACTTCAGAGCCGTTCTTGAGCGGCATCGTCACGTCGCGCAGATGAATGCGCCCGAAGAAATCGGCTTCAACGGAGGCAGCCTTGCCGCCGCGCTTTTCCAGTTGTGACGTGATGGTGTTCTGAAGCGTGATCTTGTATCCGGTCAGACCAGCGGCAGCTATCGCGATGACCGCAACGGCTGCCCAAAGCGCCTTGCGTCCACCCTTGCCGGTCCCGTTCTTTGCCTGCTCCACGATATTCGTCCTTTCAGCGCAATTGAAACGGTAGTTGTGTCAGCCGCTATCGCCTTGGGATCGTGCAACCAGACGAAAAGTCGTGGTTTGCAGAAACACGGCTAAAACAACGGTTTAGAGCATCGTCTAACTACCTGTAATTGTATGCGCAAGCAGGAACGGCAGTTGTTGCCTGATTTTTCGGCATACCCCCAATTAAATCCATAGTTTTTTGGTAGATCGCGCTAGAAACGCCACAGTAATTCACATCAGAGCGGCGCTTGCGGGTGCGGCGAACCATCATAAGCGCCCCAGATCGACTGGTCGAAATTGACGATGGCTCCGGTCATCAGCCCCGATTCTTCCGAAGCAAGAAACGCAATTGCGCGCGCAACTTCCGTAGGGTCGATCAAGCGCCCGAAGGGCTGTGCCTTGGCGGCGTCATCAAGCCAGTGGGCGGGCGCGTCATGAAACTCGCGCTGGATACGGTCCTCGCCGTCCGACGCCATCCAGCCGATATTCAGGCAATTGACGCGGATGCGATTGCGCAGGACCGAATAGGCAACGTTACGGGTCAGCGTGTCGACTGCGCCCTTGGACGCGCAATAAGCCGCGATGAAAGGCTGGCCGCCCATTGATGACATGGAGGATATGTTGACGATAGCCCCCTCCACCGCATCGCGACGGAAAAGCTTGATGGCTTCCTGAATGAGAAAGAAAGGCGCTCTGGTATTCACTGCAAACAGCCGGTCGAAAAGTTCTGGCGAGGTATCCAGAATGGTTCCACGGTCGGTCAGCCCGGCCGCATTGACCAGAATATCGAGACGCCCGAATGCACGATCAGCTTCAGCGATGATCTTTCTGCAATCATCGACTTTCTCCAGATCGGCCTGAACAAAGACCGCGCGCGTGCCGATTGCCTCAAGCAGATCAACCTGCGCCCGCCCCTTTTCTACGGACCGTCCGCAAATCACCAGACCGGCGGCTCCACGCTCAGCAAACAGCTTAGCCGTGGCCGCACCCAATCCTTGCGTGCTGCCAGTGATGACAGCAACCTTGCCTTTCAACTGCTCGCTCATCGCCATCTCCGAAACCCGATCAAACTCTACCGCCCAGCTCGGCTGACAGGTCGGACAATTCCTGACCGCCAGCCATCAGGCTTTGCAATTCATCCATATCGACTTCGCTCTTGGTGCGGGTGCCCAGTGTCACGCCGCGATTGAGTACGGTGAACTTGTCGCCCACCGCATGGGCATGGCGGACATTGTGGGTGATGAAAATCACGCCCAACCCTCTAGCGCGCACCTGATTGATGTATTTGAGCACCATTGCCGTCTGGCGGACGCCAAGCGCGGAGGTCGGCTCGTCGAGGATCAGTATCTTCGCCCCGAAATAAACCGCACGGGCAATGGCCACGCATTGTCGCTCGCCACCGGACAGTGTGCCGACGGCCTGCTGCGGATCGCGCACGTCAATGCCGATCCGGCGCATTTCCTCGCGGGTCACATCCTCGGCGAACTGCGTGTCGAACCAGCGCAGCGGCCCGATCCCCTTGGTCGGTTCGCGACCCAGAAAGAAGTTGCGCATCACCGACATGAGCGGGATCATCGCCAGATCCTGATAGACCGTCGCGATACCATGGTCGAGCGCATCGCGCGGGCTGTTAAACACAACCTGTTTGCCTTCGACAAAGAAGTCGCCGCTGGTCGGCTTATGCACACCGGATAAGGTCTTGATGAGTGTCGATTTGCCCGCGCCATTATCGCCGAGCAGGCAATGAACCTGTCCTGGCTCGACGCTCAGCGAGACGCCATTCAGCGCAATAACCGGTCCGAAATGTTTGACAAGATTACGGATTTCAATCGTCGGCGTCGTCGTTGTCATTGTCATGGCAACCTCCCGGCTCAGCGCTCGCCCGTGGCGCGCTTGCGAATGAAATTATTGAAGAGAACGGCGATCAGCAGCATTCCGCCGAGGAAGACGAGATACCAGTCCTGATCGATCTGCGTGTAGGTCAGGCCGATCAGCACCATGCCGAAAATGATGGCGCCAAAGAATGCACCGATGGCCGAGCCGTAACCGCCCGTCAGCAGGCACCCGCCAATGACAGCCGCGATGATGGCTTCAAACTCTTTCTGGAAGCCGCGCCGTGCATCGGTCGATCCGGCATCAAGCACGGTGAGGATCGCGACCAGCGCTGCGGCCATGGCCGTGCACATGAAGAGTGTGGTCTTGACGCGGCGCACCGGAACACCGGAATTGCGCGCCGCCAAAGCATCGCCACCCGCTGCGAAAATCCAGTTGCCAAAGCGGGTGCGCACCAGAACATAGGTGGCGATCAGCGCCACACCGGCGAACCATAGTACCTCGACCGGAACGCCTTTTACGGTTGGTTCGCCATTGGGAAATTTAGCGATCAGGTCGCGCTCGGCCATCCAGGCGAACAGCCCCTGAAACGCATCGCCGGAAAACAAACCGGCAATCATGCTGTTGCCGACAGCTTCCTTGACGCCGCGAAGCTGCGTTGCGCCGCCAGTTGCCCACTTGAGGCCGACCAGCGACAGGCCTCGCAGAATAAACAGAAAAGCCAGCGTCACGATAAAGGACGGCAACCCCGTCCTGATGACGATCTGGGCATTGATCACGCCGACCAGCGCCGCAAAGACGAGAGTGAGAATAATCGCCACGACAAGCGGCACCTGCCAGACGACGAGTGCTGCGGCAAAAATCAGACCCGCAAAGGCCACCATCGAGCCGATGGAAAGATCAAACTCTCCACCGATCATCAAAAGCGCGGCGGCAACTGCGAGAATACCGAGCTGCGACGCGGGCGCCATGAAATTCATGATGCCCGCAGCCGTGAACATTGCCGGATTGGCTGTGGTCAGGAAGAAAGCCGTGATGAGAATAAGCCCGGAAACGGCACCAAGTTCAGGTCGGCTCAAGAGCCGCTGGATCGGACTTGCCGTTTTCAGCCGTTCGTCTCGTTGCTCCGCAATCGTCGCGGGCTTCGGTTCGGACATTGGTTCACTCATGATTTTCTCCTGAAGCCGTCTCGCAGCTGCGCCATGCGCAGCCGTCGAGCTTCGGGTGCGACCACCCGTTCCCGCCCATCGCAATGGGCGGGTGCTACAATAAGCTATTTAGAACCGGAGGAGATTTTGGTTCTGGCGAGCCGAAAATGGTGCAGTTTGAGAACCGGAGCGCAGTGTACTTTTGGGTACATGAGCAGCGGATACGCATGATCCTGAAAAGTTTTAGACTTTTCAGACAAGATCATGCGCATAAATCCCCAAAACAGTGCCATTTGCAGGCCGCCAGAGCCGAAATATTGCCGGTTCTAGCGGATGCCCTTGGCGGACAACTCCACAACCTGCTTGGCCTTATCCTTGGTAATCAGGTTCGGACCGGAAGGCACATTGCCGCCGGGCATCAGGCCGTATTTAGCATTGAGGGCAAGGAACGAGACCGGCAGATAGCCTTGCAGAAACTGCTGCTGGTCGATGGCAAAGTCTGCCTTGCCGTTCTCGACTGCCTCAAGGAAACCCGGAGACATATCGAAGGTTGCGACATGAATGCCGCTGCGCCCGCTTTCGCCAGCCGCCTTCACTGCAGGTTCACCGGCAAGCGTGGCATTGAGCGTCAGGATCGTATCAATCGTCGTATCCGAAGCGAGCGCTGCACGCACCTTGGCTTCGTTTTCAGCCGGATCGGTCGAGGTCGGCAGAACGGTTACGTCACCGAAGCCTTCCTTGAAACCGGCGCAACGCTGATCAAGCGAGACATTGCCCACTTCCTGATTGACGCAGATGCCCTTTTTGCCGCCAGCCTTTTTCAAGGCTTCACCGGCAGCTTTGCCCGCATCGGCCTCATCCTGACCGACATGCAGCAGTGCACCGAGCTTTTTGGAAGCGTCGGAACCGGAATTCATCGAGATAACCGGAATACCCGCCGCAACAGCACGCTGGATCGACGGCCCGAGCGCATCTGCATCCGGGATCGATACGACAATGCCCTGCGGCTTCTGGTTGATGGCCGCATCGATAAGCTGCGCCATCTGCACCATGTCGAAGGTTTCCGGCGCACGATAGTCAACCTTGGCGCCCGTATCCTTGGCAGCTTCCGCTACACCATTCTTCACCACGGACCAGAACGGATCCGATGCCTGACCATGGCTGACGACAACAATGTTGATGTCAGCCGCATGCGCAGCGAATGACGCCGCCATGAGGGCCACGCCAGCAACTGCCGATTTCAAAAGAGATTTCATGTTCACTCCTCCCATTGCCCGACGCTCCCCGCCGGTTTTCTCGATTTTTCAGCCTTGCCGGTATTTTCGCGGTGACTTCCTCCAAGCCATGACCCGCAACATAAACCGATTTCGGCTACTCAATAGAATGAAACAATCATTAGAAAATTCTCGTGGAATTATAATTCCATTTCTGCTAGCTCATGTCAATCGCATAAGCTCTCCCTGAAATGCATATTTTCCGGCTGGACGATGTGTATTGCAGGTGCGGCTTTGCCAGCATGTACAATGTCAGCGCTTGGGAGGAAGGCATGGCAGTCGTTACAGGTCTGATCGGGTCCGGCTTTATGGGTAAGACCCATGCGCTGGCACTTGCCAACGTCAATCGCATCTTCGATCTGCCCGTGCAGGTCGAGCTGCACACGCTGGCCGATATTGATGAAACAACGGCACAGAAAGCTGCAAAACAGCTGGGCTTTGCCCACGCGACCGGCAACTGGCGCGACCTGATTGCTGATCCGGCAATCAATCTCATCGATATCACCACTCCCAACCGCTTTCACAAAGAAATGGCCTTGGCGGCGATTGATGCGGGCAAGCATGTCTATTGCGAAAAGCCTCTCGCCCCCAGCGCAGCCGACTGTCTGGAGATGACGCTGGCGGCAGAGAAGAAAGGCATCCAGACAGCCGTTGGATTTAATTATCTCAAGAACCCGATGATCAGGCTGGCGAAAGACATTATAGACAGCGGTGAAATTGGAGAGGTTCGAAACTTTCGTGGCATCCATGCGGAAGATTTCATGGCCGATGCGCGCATCCCATGGACGTGGCGACTGGACCCGGCAGGCGGTGGCGGCGCTCTTGCCGATATTGGCAGTCATATCATCGCCGCCGCGCGTTATCTGGTCGGGCCGGTTGCCGAAGTCATGGGCAAGACTGTCACCGCCATTCGCGAGCGCCCGGACAGTGCCAATCCCTCACAGAACAAACCGGTTGAAGTGGATGATGTCTGTCACGCCATGGTCAGCTTTGCCAATGGGGCGACCGGGACACTGGAAGCAAGCTGGATCGCCAGCGGGCGCAAAATGCAGCACGACTTTGAAATCTCCGGCTCGAAAGGCGCGATCTTCTTCTCGCAGGAGCGCTTCAACGAGCTGGACCTGTTTCTCTATGCCGACAAAAAGGGACAGCAGGGTTTTCGCAAGATCTTTGCCGGTCCTGATCACGAACCTTATGGGTCGTTCTGCGTGGCGGCTGGGCACCAGATCGGGTTCAACGACCTCAAGACTATCGAAGTGCGCGACTTCCTGCTGGCCATTGCGGGTCACAATACCGGCCATGCCGATTTCCGCGAAGGCTATGAAGTGCAAAAGACACTGGAAACGATCTACGCTTCAGCACGCGAAAGGCAGTGGCGCAATGTTTAAGCACGGGATTTCGGCTGCACGATGAACTGGCCGTCGAGGTGCAGGATATGTGCCTCGATCCCATAAATCTGTCGTAGCCGCTCCGGCGTCAGCACATCCTGCGGCGGACCATCTGCCGCAAGACACCCGTTATCGAGAATGATCAGCCGCGTGCAATATTGTGCCGCGAGGCTCAGCTCATGCAGTGACGCGATCACCGTCCGGCCTTCATGCGCAAGGGCTGCAAAATTTTCCATCAGGGCCAGTTGATGCGACGGATCAAGCCCGGCCACAGGCTCATCGGCGAGAATGAGCGGCGTATCCTGCGCCAGAACACGCGCGATCAGCACCCGCGCCAGTTCGCCGCCGGAAAGCGCATTGGCCGGGCGCTCGCAGAAAGCCTCAACATCCATGCGTTGCATCGCCGAGCGGATCAGCGCTTCATCAGCAGCATCCAGTGAAGCAAAGCTTGGTTTCAGCGCAGAACGTCCCAATGACACCAGCATATGGGAGGAAACGGGCCAGGCCACATCGCGCTCCTGCGGCAGATAGGCAATCGCCGCGGCTTTATTGCGCGCATTGAGACTACCGATCGCTCGGCCATCCAGCGAAACTGCGCCACCTGCGCGGACAAGGCCGAGCATTGCTTTCAAAAGCGTGGTTTTGCCCGCGCCATTCGGACCGATGAGACCGATGAACTCGCCCGCCTCCGCATCGAAGCCAACCCGATCCAGCACGGTTTTCCCACCCAGCGACACGCTGATATTTTGGACCGAGAGCGCCGTCATACGAGTTGCCTTCGATATTTGAACACCAGCCACAGGAAGAATGGCGCGCCGATCAGGGCCGTCACAACGCCAAGCTTCAGTTCCCTTCCAGGCATGGCGACCCGCACCAGAACATCGGCAGCAAGCAGCAAAGCAGCGCCGCCCAAGCTACTCGCGACAAGCAGCCGCGACGGTCGCGCGCCAACCAGCGGCCGCAGCAAATGCGGCACGACAAGGCCAACGAACCCGATAGCACCTGCCACTGCTGTTGACGCGCCGACACAAAGTGCCGTGCCGAGAACGGCCAGAAGTTGCACACGCGCCAGACTGACGCCCATGCTTGCTGCGGCATCGGCACCGAGCGTCAGGCTATCGAGCGCCCGCCCAAGCGACAGCAGCATGATCCAGCCAACGAGGATGAACGGAACCACCAGCATCACATGAGTCATCGAACGGTCCGCCAATGAGCCGAGCATCCAGAAAACGATTTCCATGGCTGCGAAGGGATTGGGCGACAGGTTCAACGCCAGAGCAGTCAGCGCACCAGCAAGGCTGGTCACCGCAACACCGGCCAGAATGACCGCCAGCGTTCCGGCATTGCGCCCAGCCAGAAGCTTGACGAGAAAAACCGACGCGAATGCACCGGCCAGCGCCAGCAATGGCAAAGCCAAGGGAAATAACAGAGACAGCCCCGTGTAGATGGCGATGACGGCGCCAAACGAAGCGGAAGCACTGACGCCAAGCAACCCCGGTTCTGCCAGCGGGTTTCGCAGATAGCCTTGAAGTGCCGCCCCTGACAGGCCGAGCGATACTCCGATCAGCAGCGCCAGCAAGGCGCGCGGCAGACGGATTTCGCGCATGACCAGCACGATGGCATCGCCCTCGCCGCTGAACAGCGCCCGGAGACTGTCACTCATACTGATATTGGCTGGCCCGGTCAGCAGTGACCATGCGAAGAGAACCGCAACCAGCAAGGCAAGGACTGCAAGCAAAAGAACGAAACGAGCGTTTTCAGTCACGCGCCGCCTCGCTTAGTCTTGCCACGGCTTCAACACTGAACGGCCCGCCGCAAACGGTCAGATTATCAGGAAGCGTCATTGCTTTTGCCTCGCGTTCTATTGCGCGCAAGGCCGGATGCTGGAAGTTTTGAAATGCGAGCGCCGGTGCACGCTCATTCGCACTGAGGATCAGCATATCGGGCTTTTCCATCACCAGCATTTCCAGAGGCAGCGCCGCAGGACCGTTGACGCCAGCCCGGTCGGCAATATTGTCCAGCCCTGCCAGTTTGACCGCCTCGTCAATCAGCGTGCCGCGCCCGGAGGTGTAACTATTGGCGAAATAAAGCGCCACAGTCTTGCGATGTTGCGGCTTTTCAATTGCCGAAAGCCCTGCCCGCATGGAAGCGATCTGCGCATCCGCCTGCTCTTCGCGCCCCAGCAACGCACCCATACGCCGCAGATGTGTTTCGATATCGTCAAAGGAGCGGGCGGGTGCAAACTGTTCCACGCGCAGGCCAAGCCTGCGCAGGAGATCGACCGTCACCTGCGATGAAAACGTGCCCGCAAGCACCAGATCCGGCTTCATGAGGAAAACCTCTTCCGCCTGCGCCTGATTGACCGGCAGTTGCGCCGCCTGCCCGGCCAGCACGGAAAGCTGCGGATCGCGCGACAGATGAGAAACCGACTGCAACTGCCCCGGCGCAGCCAGAAGTATCGCCAGCTGATCGGTGCAAACATTGATCGACACCACGCGCTGCGGCGGTGCTGCCTCGGCAGACGAAAGAGCGACCGAAACCGTGGCTGCCAGCGCCAGAAACCAGTTTCTGCCAAGGATCGTCGCTCTCATCATCCGTCGAAAAAACCTCAGAAATTCCGCGTCAGGCCGATATTGAAGGTACGGCCCGGCGCAATATAGCCGGAGGTTGTCTGATAGTCCTTGTCAAAGATGTTCTCGACCGAAAACTTGAGCTGGGACTGCTTGTCGATGGCATAGAGCGCCACGAAATCGGCGGTCACATAGCTGCCGAGCTTCTGTGTATTCGCGGCATCGGCATAGCGCGAGCCGCCATAGAAGACGCGACCCGTCAGGTCGAGCCCCTCAAACGGCGTATAGTTCACTTCGGCGGTTGCCTTGAAACGTTCGCGATAGGCAAGATCGGTGTCGTTTTCTTCATCGATGGGACGCTTGAAGTCCAGCACCCCCTTCACACCCCACTGGTCATTGAAGCGATGGCCCAGCGTCGCCTCAAAGCCTGTAATCTGCGCACGCGCCACATTATAGGGCAGATAGGAAGGCGCAGTACTTATGATCGCATCGCGCAGTTCGTTGCGATAAAGCGCAAGATCAAGGCTGGTTGCTGCCGAAATCTGCCAGTTCAGCCCCACTTCGTAGGAGTGCGACTTTTCCGGTTCCAGATCGGGATTGGCGAAACCGGGATAATAAAGCTCGTTGAATGTCGGTGCGCGAAAGCCGGTCGCATAAGAGGACCGCACAACGAGATCGGGAACAATCTCATAGCTCGCGCCGATATTATAAGTCGTGATGTCGCCGAATTGCTGGTTGTGGTCATAACGCACGCCGCCATCCACGCGCAGTGCTTCATATTCCAGAGAATATTGTCCGAACACTGCCGCGAGATTGCGTCCCGTCTCATCATAGTCGACGGTGGAATCGATGGTCTCGCGATAGGCTTCTACACCGCCGGTCACAACGTGCTTTGCCTTACCCGTCTCGAAATTCTTCTCGGTGGACGCGAAGACGCCATAGCGCTTGGTTTCATACCGGTCTGAACCGGACACGCCCTTGCGGAAATTGCGGCTGCTGTCGACGCCGGTGCTTAATTCAATTTTTGACGACCAGTCATCCGTGTGATCGATCCGCGTGCCGATTTTTCCCGCAAACGCGGTGTTGTAAGCCTGATTGGCGGAAGGATATTCGGAATCATACTGGTTGCGGCCCCGGCTCAAAAGCCCGTCCGCATAGAGCCTGCCCCAGTCGAAGTCTTTTCCAAGCGAGAAGTTGAACGAGCCTTGCAGGAAGCCGTCCCGATCCGGCTCGTGCCCAAACGTATCAGGGCTGGTGAAATCATAGCCCTGCGTGCCGGTTATCGCCGCGCCAAAGGCATAATCAACACCCGCAGCGCTTTGTCCCTGTATCGAGCCGGATGCATAGCCGCCCCAGGGGTGGGTGACGCCTGTGGTCAGGCTGCCGCACCATGAACGCTCGCCACAGGCCCCGCCCTGCTTGGTGATGATGTTGATGACCCCGCCCATGGCATCCGCGCCATATTGGGCGGAATGACCGCCCTTGGCGATCTCGATGCGCTCGATGGAGGTCAGCGGAATATTGGCCAGCGCCGTGGTGCCGTCCGTCGCCGATGCGGTGCGCACGCCATTGACCAGCACAACCGTCTGCTTGGACGACATGCCACGCAGATAAATGTCGGATTTGGACCCCTGCCCGCCATTCGTCTTGATCGAAACGCCACTATAGGTTTTCAGCAGCGATTGCAGATCAGGTGCTGCCGAGCGCTCGATTTCGGCCTTGTCGATCACCGTCACCGACGATGTGGATCGTTGCAGCGAAGTCGCGCGGCGAAGCGGCGTGACGACGACCGTGTCGAGAACAACGCCTGCGCCGGCATCGTCCGTGGCGCTGGCGGTTTGGGCCGAAGCGGCGAGCGGATTTGCAGCCGCAAAAGCCGCAGCCAGCAAAATGGATAATTTTGAAATATGCACCTGTATCTTCTCCTGCAAGGCAGCGTCGCCTGACCGCAGGTCGAAGAAATAAGGGGGAAACCTGTTTCTCGTTCCGGCGGCAACATTTGTTCAATGTCACCGCTACGGAAAGCCGCGCCCCGACACGCCCCGTGTCGAAACTAGGTGACCAGATACGGCAGGTCTCCTGACTTCCGGGTCGCCGCTGTTCTTCCGCCTTCCCGAATGCGTCTGCACTCAGTGGCTTAATCGCCTCAGCGATTATGGAAGATAACTCTCCGGTTACAGTTGCGGGGGCAGTCGCAGAATTGGCCAGATGGCCTCACCGCGTTCCCTTTTCATCCGCCTTTTATAGCGAAACCGTTTCCTGTTTCCAGCGTTAGCAAGGCTGATCCCGATTGGCAATGCGCCAAAAAGGCTTCTCCCTGAATCGCATTCTCAACGAAGCGATTCAGGGCATTGTTTTCAAACATCTTTGGTTCGAGCACTTCCAGCAAAAGTGCGCAGCGGTTTTGCGTAGGATAATGCGTGAAAACAAATGGCTAGAGCGGTTTCGACCGCTCTAGCGCAGGAACGCCCGGAAGCGTTGCAGCGCAAAGTAAAACAGCACTGATCCGATGACGATCAAAGCCAAAAATTGCGGCCACACCACGCTGATCCCCGCCCCTCGAAACAGGATTGCCTGCGCCAAGATGACGAAATGCGTGTTGGGCGCCACCAGCATGATGTTCTGGATGATGTCCGGCATGCTTTCCCGCGGGGTCATCCCGCCTGAAAGTACCTGCAACGGCATCAGCACCAGCATCAGCAACATGCCGAACTGCGGCATGGAGCCAGCAACTGTCGCCAGGAAAATCCCGAGGCTTGTCGTTGCGAAAAGCTGCAATGCGGCACCGGCCAGAAACAGGAGAACCGACCCGTAAACCGGCACGGCCAGCAGGCCTTGCACGACAAAGATCAGCGCAAAAGCAGAGGCTACCAGCACGACCAGCCCCATGGACCAGACCTTGCTGACCATGATTTCGATAGGCGTGACCGGCATAACCAACAGATGCTCGATGGTTCCGTGTTCGCGCTCGCGGATCAGCGCAGCACCCGTCAGGATGATCGACAGCATGGTGACCGACGAGATGACATTGTTGATTGCGCCGAACCAGCTCTTGTTCAGATCCTGATTGAAGCGGGATCGCAAATTGAGATCGACCTTCGTATCCGCCGCGCCGCGATAGCGGTTCAAAAACTCGTTCACCTCGCCGGAAACGATGGACTGGACATAACCGCCGCCCGTGAAGGCCTGGCTCATGCGCGTCGCATCCACATTGAGCTGAATGGTCGGTGAGCGCCCGGCCAACAGATCGCGCTGGAAATTCGGCGGAATATTCAGCGCAAACGTGTCCAGCCCCTCATCCATGCGACTGTCCATTTCGTAGGACGAAATGAGTTTGGGCGGCACGAAATAAGGCGGATAAAAAGCCGCCGTAATACGGCTGGAGACCGGCGACTGGTCCTCATCGACAATGGCGATAGCCGCATTGCTGAGGTTTTCCGGCTGCGCTCGCGCGGACGTATAGACTGCCAGCGTGAACGCATAGACGATGAGGAGCAGAAGCATCGGATCACGGGCGAGACCGCGCAATTCCTTGATGCCGAGCTGAAGTATGTTGGCTATCCGCATCTCAGCCCGCCTGTTTTTTGAGAAGGAGAATGGCCAGCACCATCAGCACCGGAATGGCGATCAGCAACGGGATGAACGACCCGGCAAGATCACCAAAATCCAGTGCCTTGGAAAACACCCCGCGCGAAATAGTCACGAAATAGGTCGTGGGATAGATCTTGCCGATGAATGCGCCAGCGCCCTGCAATGACGAAACCGGATCGATGATGCCGGAATATTGCACTGCGGGAATGAGCGTCAGCAACGCCGTGCCAAAAATGGCCGCGATCTGGCTGCTCATGAAGGTAGAAAGCACCAGTCCCATACCGGTCGCGATGATGACATAGAGCAGCGCCGCCGCTGCATAGGTGAGGAAACTTCCCGTAAATGGCACCCGGAAGATGAAGACCGCAAAGGCTGTGAGCATCAGGAAGTTCAGGAAGGCGAGCGCGATATAGGGCAATTGCTTGCCGAACAGAAACTCGAACTTGGTCACCGGCGTCACATAGAAATTGATGATCGAGCCAAGCTCTTTTTCGCGCACCACGCTCAAAACCGCAAGCATGGCCGGGATCATCAAAAGCAGCATCGGAATGACCGCCGGAACCATCGCCACCAGGCTTTGGACGTCGGGATTGTAGCGGTAGCGAATTTCCAGATTGAAATTGCCAACCGTCGCCGCATTGCCATAAAGCTCACGCGCCTTTTGCGTCAGCCAGTTGGCATGCATGCCCTGCACATATCCACGCACCGTTTCGGCGCGGGTTGGCATGGCGCCGTCAATCCACGCTGCCACTTCAACCGGCCGCCCATGCGCGATATCTGCGCCAAAGCGCGGCGGTATCTCGATGGCAAGGCTGATTTCGCCGTTGCGCATCCGCCGGTCGAGATCGTCATAGTCGGTGATCGGCGGCATTTCGGTAAAATAGCGCGAACCGGCAATCTGCTGCGTGTAATCGCGGCTGACTGTCGTATCGTCACGGTCGAGCACCGCAAATGTCAGGTTTTCAACGTTGAGATTGATGCCATAACCGATCACGAACATCAAAATCACTGTGCCAAGAATGGCGAGCGTTGCGCGGATCGGATCGCGCTTCAGTTCCAGCGCCTCGCGCCGCGTGTAAGCAAGCATTCGGCGCGGATTGGGAAGCCAGCTTGAAGAAGGCTTGGCATGGCCGGTCGGAGCCTGAACCGGCGCTGGCGTCTCTTCTACAACGAGTGCGGCCGGTTGAGCCGTCTCGCCGATGGCTTCGGTCAGATAGGCGATAAACGCTTCTTCCAGCGTCGCCGCATTGCGGCTTGCCGTGATCGCCTTCGGCGTGTCGCTGATCAGCACCTTGCCCGCATGCATCAATGAAATGCGGTCGCACAGCTCCGCCTCATTCATGAAGTGGGTCGAGACGAAGATGGTCACATTGTCCTTGCGCGACAGATCGGCAAGAATTTCCCAGAATGCATCGCGCGCCACCGGGTCCACACCGGAGGTCGGCTCATCGAGAATGAGGATATCCGGCGAATGGATCAGCGCCACCGCCAGAGACAGGCGCTGGCGGATGCCGAGCGGCATGGAATCCGGTAGTTCATCCATCACTTCGGCCAGATCAAAACGCGCGGAAAGCTCCTTGATGCGCCGCGCCGTCAGTTCCGGCTCCATGCCGAACAGCTTGGCGTGAAGCTCCAGATTCTGAAGAACGGTCAGCTCGGAATAAAGCGAAAAGGCCTGCGACATGTAGCCGACGCGACGCCTGATATCGATATCCTTCGGATCGACCTCACGCCCGAACAAGCGCGCAATGCCCTCGCTTGCAGGCAAAAGGCCGGTCAGCACCTTCATGGTCGTGGATTTGCCGCAGCCATTGGAGCCGAGAAACCCGAAGATTTCGCCGCGTGGAATGCGGAAGCTCACATTATCGACCGCCGTGAAATTGCCAAACCGAACCGTGACATGTTCGGCTTCAATGGCGATCTCCGCATCCGCACCTGGCGCGCGGGGCGGAATGACGATTTCCTTGTGCCCCTGCCGCAATTCTTCCGGCAGCAGCGCAATGAAGGCTGCATCCAGATTGGGGGTGCCTGTGCGTTCCAGCAGTTCCTTCGGCGTACCCGTCGCCAATATCTGCCCGTCATTCATCGCGACAAGCCAGTCGAAGCGCTCTGCTTCCTCCATATAGGCCGTGGCGACGATGACACTCATCCCCGGACGATCCTTGCGGATATCGTCGATCAGTTCCCAGAACTGGCGACGCGACAAGGGATCAACACCGGTGGTCGGTTCGTCGAGGATCAGAAGGTCCGGATCGTGAATGAGAGAACAGCAGAGGCTCGTCTTCTGCTTCATGCCGCCGGAGAGCTTGCCTGCCGGGCGATCCGCAAAGGGCGACATGCCCGTGCGGGCCAGAAGATCGGCAATGCGCCGTTCCCGCTCCTGCCGGTCATGGCCGAACAGCCTTCCGAAAAAGTCGATATTCTCGAAAACCGAAAGCGTCGGATAAAGGTTCTTGCCGAGGCCTTGCGGCATATAGGCGATGCGCGGATAGGCGGATTCGCGATGCTTCCGGTCGGCAATATCGCCGCCAAGCACCTCGATATGCCCTTCCTGCATGCTGCGCGCACCCGAAACGAGCGACAATAGGCTCGACTTGCCGACACCATCAGGACCGATCAGACCAATCATGCGCCCGGCAGGAATATCGAGATTAACGTCGCGCAGTGCCTGTGCCGCGCCATAGGATAGCTTTACGCCCTTCGCGCGAACGACAAAGCTGTCGTCTCCCGCCCCAGACTGGACCGAAGCTTCACTCATTTTACGGTTTCCGCGAGGTTCTTCGGCCATTCAGCAGCAGGATCGAGCTTCACATAGGCCATGCCTGGCAGCCCGGTCTTCACCTGCTGGATATATTTCTGAAGCAACTCCGACGGAATCTTTGCCTTGACGCGGAACATCAGCTTCTGACGTTCCTCTTCGGTTTCAACCGTCTTCGGTGTGAACTGGGCGACATCGGCAACGAAGGAAATCGATGCGGGAATAACATATTGCGGCGCGGCATCCAGTACGATGCGGGCTTCGGCACCGATTGCGACACGGCCAGCCTGCGCGGTCGGCAGGAAGAACGTCATATAGACATCGCCAAGATCGACGAGATTGAGCACACGCCCGCCCGCCGAAAGCACTTCGCCGGGCTGGGCAACGCGGTACTGCACACGTCCCGCCGTCGGCGCGACCAAGGTTGCGTCGTTGATATCTGCAACGATGCTGGCAATCGCCGCCTTGGCGGCTTCCACCGACGCCTCTGCATCGATAACCTGCGCCTTGGCAGCACTGATGGCCGCTTCACTGGCCGCAAGCTGCGCCTTCGCAGCCTCGACCGCTGCCTGCGCACCCTGCGCGCTGGCACGATCATCATCGAGAACCTGTTCGGAAACGGTCCGCGACTGGGTCAAAGCCTGCGAGCGCGCCAAACGCCGCTGAGCTGCATCGAGCTGCGCATTGCGCTGGGCAACCGTCGCCTGATTGGCCGCAAATTCCGCTTCGCGCTGCGTGACGAGGGCTTGCGCCGTCTCGATACCGATCTGCGCGCGGCGCAATTGCGCTTCGGCCTGCGCGCGCTGACTTTCAAGCTGGTCAGTATCCATACGCGCAAGGATTTCGCCCTGTTTGACGAAAGAGCCCTCATTCGCAAGTATTTCACGGATACGACCGGCGCTTTTGGTCGAAATATCGATTTCGGTGGCTTCGATACGGCCATTGCCAGAGGCAATTCCGTCGGGCAATCCGCTGCCGTTCATGGCCTTCCAGGCATAGTAACCACCGACGGCCAGCGCCGCCACCACTGCAGCCACAATCCATTGCTTGCGGTTGGAACTCATGCGAAACACCCTCTTTGCAATATCTAAAATGCCGGCATTATTCTCGAATTAATTCAAAGCATTGGCAGGCGGTTCTCACCTGTCGGGCTGTTCGCATACCCACCGCCCCGCTCGATAATAATCGGAGAACCATTCGGTTGAGGATATGGAACAACTGCGCAAGTTGACAACCAGCAAATGCTAATTAACGCGTGATAAAGTAAATGCCGTCACCGCTCTGCATACAGGTCCCGATTTTCTATCGCTTTGACCTCAATCAACTGATGCTGAAATACTCGCAACTTCTCTGGCGATTTCCTCTGAATTCAGAGTGAATGAGAAGCGCGGGTGCCGATTTGGTGAAATAGAGGGGTAGCGCCGACAGCACCCGCTGGCTGCCGAAGACGGCGTTACGGAAGATCGCGCTGATATGCGCTCGACAGATGGATGAAAGCCGGGATGCCGTTTAGGGCCTGGGCATCCCGGGTCGCCGATTCTGGTGGAAACCAGCAACGGCAGAAGCAATAGCAATTCTGCGAGAAGCGCACTTTGATCAGGATCAAAGTTGCCCGCAGAAATTCACCATTACTTGCCGCACTTGCGCCAGGTCTTCTTCAAATGATTGGATACGTTTTTGAGCTTCGGCTCGGACAGAAAACCCTGCCGAAACAGGATGCTGCCCTTCACTTCTGGCAATGACCGGTTGAGTTCCAGCTGACGTTTGATCTCGTTTAGCCCACCACCTGCCTGCCAGCCCGGCTCCGATGCGGTGACCGTTCCGGCGCGATAGAGCGCCATGCCGATATAGAGATCTGTCTTCGTGCCGCGAACCGTATCCGCCCACCATTTCACGATTGTATCATAGGGCACCGCCTTACGGTCGAACGACCAGTAAACCTGCGGCGCGATGTAATCGATCAGACCGTCCTTGACCCAGCGTCTCGTATCGGCAAAGTCGCCGTCATAGTTCGTCTTGCCCGCGCGCGTGGCCGACCCCAACGGATCATCAGCCTTGTTGCGCCAGACGCCGCCGGGGCTGATGCCAAAACGCACATTCGGCTTGATCGACTTGATCTTGTCGGAAATCTCCTGAACCAGCGTATAGGTGTTGTAGCGTCGCCAGTCATATTTACTGGCAAAGCGGGTACCGAAACGGGCATAGGTCTTGTCGTCATCGAGAGGCGAGGACGCGGTCTCGTAATAGAAATAATCGTCGAACTGAATCCCATCGACATTGTATTTCTGTACGACCTCGGCAGTGATATTCGTCACCCACTGACGCACGGCAGGAATGCCCGGATCAAGAACATAGCGATCCGCCGACACACCCACCCATGACGGATGGGTCTTGTAGACACTCGACGGCGAATCCTTGGGTGAATTCTTCAGCTCCTTGCGCGTCGATGCCTTGACGTCCATCGAAACCCGATAGGGATTGAGCCATGCGTGAAGCTCGATACCGCGCTTGTGCGCCTGCTCAATGGCAAACTGCAACGGGTCGAAGCCCGGATTTTTGCCGAGCGTCCCGGTGAGATAGGACGACCACGGCAGATAAGATGATGCATAAAATGCATCCGCCGCTGGCGACACCTGAAACACCACCGCATTGATTCCGTGTTCCGACGCTTCGTCGAACAGCTTCACCAGTTCCTGTTTTTGTCGGCGGACACGTTCCTCGTCATTCTCGATTTTCGATGACGCGCGCGACGGCCAGTCGAGATTGAGAACGGTCGCGATCCAGCTTGCCTGAAACGCATCACATTGAGAGGACATGGGCGGTGATATGTCGAGAGGCATGGGCATTCCGCTTTTGATTTTCCATTTCCAGCCTTATCCGGCACTCCGAGGCTTGGATATGGTCATTTTAGGCATTAGCTTAGCGCATAATCCGACCGGAGTGAAACGAAGGTCGATAATATTATGCTTGAAATATAAAGGCTTGGAGCGCCGATCTGATGCAATTAGATTGAAACGCGCTCTAAGCAGAATCTGAAGAAGCGAGGAAACATGTACAAGAATATTGTCGCCACGACCGATGGATCGGAATTTGCTGAGCGCGGTCTCGTGCACGCATTCCAGCTGGCCAAAGCCGTTGGCGCAAAGGTCACGGTCGTGACGGTCACCGCTCCCTATTCCGTTTCCGGCCTGCCGGGCGGCTGGACTGACAGTCCCGCTTTCATCGAACGTTTCGAACAGGAATGGAATGAATTTGCCGAGACGACGCTAACGCGCGCGCGTGAACTGGCAGCGGAAACCGGTGCGGAAATCCACACGCTGCATGTGGTTGCCCAACACCCGGCAACGGCCATTATCGATTCTGCAACGGAACTTAGCAGCGATCTCATCGTCATGGCTTCGAACGGGCGACGCGGTTTCAAGGGCCTGCTGCTTGGCAGCCAGACCTATGAAGTCGTCACGCGGAGCACCGTTCCGGTGCTCGTCGTTCGATAGGCTCGATCTGATAAAAAATCGCGGCGGTCAGCTTGTCTGGTGACCGCTGGCGCTTTCAACATCGACCCGGAAGAAAACCGGCTCCAGCTTGCGCGTGCCGCCGTCCTTGGTGACCGTCTTCGTATAGGCCGGTTCCCACCATGTCGGTTCTGCGGACATGATATTGACAATGGCCGTCTTCTCGTCTTCCCGGGCGATCTCGCGATAACGACCGTGCAACACCACGGTTTTCCATTCGGTACGCGATACAATGTGATCGAACAGGATGCAGACAGCATCGTTCTTGCGCATGGCTGCGGTTTTCTGCCCATCGGTCGTGAAGGAATAGAGCGACCCACCGTTAAACCGGAAACTCATCGGCACAATAACGGGGCGGTCGTCCAGAATATAAGCCAGCCGCCCCACATGCGAATTCTGAATCATCTCCCGAAGATCGTAGTCCGACATTTCCTTGATCATCATGGCGTGTCGTCTCCTGAAAAAGCTCTGCTGCACTTGCTAGAGCAGTTCCTGTTTGACGGGATCATCGGAACTGCTCTGGCCATTTGTTTTCAAGTATTTTCCTACGCAAAACCGCTCCGCACTTTTGCTGGAAATACTCTAATACATAGGGCAGTGAGATTGCCTTGACAGCGATCAATGGCGCGAAAGCAATTTGCGTCAGATGAACAAGCGGCCCTCGGCGATCTTCACCGCCGTGCCGCCAATGCGCGCGCCCGTGAGCTTCTGTCCGTTGACGTCGAGTTCAAGACGGATCAGCGACGGACGCCCCATTTCCATGCCCTGCTCAACCCACCATTGCGAACTGCCGTCGACCGGCTTGTCGTTCTGCTGGATCATCCCGGCAAAGGCAGCGGCTGCTGAACCGGTCGCCGGATCTTCATAGACATTGGCGCCGGTCACGAACATGCGCGCATGATAATTGCTGTTGAAGAGGATCGTCTCGCGACAATAGACATAGATCGGCAGCGGGCGGCCATCGACATGCGGCAGACTTTCGGTCACATAAACCGGGTCGATCGACACCTTGGCCGCAGCGATGAGATTGTGAACCGGCACGAGCAGATAGGGCGTGCCTGCACTCCAGATGCCGGGCACGTGATTCTCGAAACCGATCTCGTGGGTTCCAAGCCCGATGGCAGCGGCAGCCTCTTCCTTTTCGACCCGCACGTCGACCTTCTCCGGCAAGCGCGGCAGATCGAATTCGGCAAAAGCACTGTTGTCGCCCAGAATGACGCCGCAGCGCACAATGCCAACCTTTTCCTCCAGCGCGACTAGCCGGTCAGCCTCGTCGCCCGTATTACGGCGGCGCGCCAGCGAAACGGCTGCCCCCACCGTCGGATGACCAGCGAAAGGCAGTTCGTAATCGGGAGTAAAAATCCGCACCGCAGCTTCATGGGCTGGATTGGCGGGTGGAAAGATGAAAACCGTCTCGGACAGATTGAACTCGCGCGCGATGGCCTGCATGCGCGCATCATTCAGCCCTTCGCAGTCATGGACAACGGCCAACGGATTTCCCGCCAGAGCTTTCTCGGCAAAAACGTCGAAAACCTCATAAAAACGGCCGGAAACGGCGGCTTCGCTCATCCCTCATTCTCCCCTCGACACTTTTCTGGAAATCAACCGGGACCAGTGTCTTCAACAATTATATTCAAGCATCACATTTATAGAATTCAGTGCGAGCATAGCCAAATTATCGGCTCTGTCATCAACAAGTCTGGCTTATTTGTTCAATGGCTGAAATGCCAGTCGGCAAAAGCGCGAACATAAGACGGCGTCGCATCGCCCATCATGCCCGCACCCATAATTGGAATGATCTCGGCCAGTTCTGGTTCCGCCTGCGAAGCCACGAAATTTTCGATCCCGGAAACCAGCTCCCGCGACGGCGCATCGAACCGGTAACGGCGGAACAGGGCAATGCTACGATTGCCGGTCACCAGATTGAGCTGCGCCTCGCCTTCAGCGTCGGCCAGATCAAGCCCGGTTTCCTCCTGCACCTCGCGCTGCATGTTGGCGACATAGTCCACGCGTCCCTCGACAATGTCATTATCGTCGATTGATCCTGCCGGGAAATAGATGCGACCGCCACCAGCATTCTGCATGCCCATGCGAGCCGCGATCAGGTGCCCCTCGCCCGAAACGATGACGCCCACGCCAAAGATGTGCCAAGGACGGATTGGCTCGGGATCGTTACGCCAATGCATCAGCGTCGCGAAACTGCTGCGCTTGAACCCCGCCTGCAAGACACCATCGGCCAGTATCGCCTCCGGCGCCAGATAGATTTCGCCGTCGAACAGGGCTGGCTTTGCAGCCTGTTCACGCTTCCAGTTGAGCGCAATCGTCTGTTCATGCTGCTGCGTATATTCGAGCGGCCCCGGAACAACACGGACATCGACGTCATCGATGACATGAACCGTATTTTCCCGCACATGTTCCATAAGAATTTGGTCCTGCTTCTCAGACAATGTTCAACGTCACGGCAACCGGGCAATGATCGCTGGCTTTGGGCCGGTCCCAGCCCGTGCGTGGATAGCGTTCCACCTGCTGGTCCGGTGGAAACACCGTGCGCCATGGCTGGCCGCGCCGGACGATCTGCGGCACCGCGCTTTCATTCTTCAAAGCAAAGGATGGTGACGCCAGGATGTAATCAAGCTGACAAAGATGTCGCTCCTGTGGTCCGCGTGTGTGATAGAGCGTCCAGCGATCCATGACCGGGCGGCGCTCCACGAGGTTGACGGCAAAGCCGTCATTGAGCAGCACGTCGAGCGCGCTTTCCTCTTCCTCGACCGGCGTAAATTCATAACCGTTCCATTCATCGCCGCCGATGAGGATGCGCTCGCGATAATCGTTGAAATCGCCACAGATCAGCCAGCGCCGATCGGCTGCCTTGGCCGGCCCAAACTTGTCTTCGATAATGCGGCGGATCGCCCGCGCCTCGGCGCGGCGTACCGGCAGGGACGCAGTGCGCCCGTCAAAGCCGTTGCGCGCACCGGTCATGGATTTGAGATGCGTCACGAAAAGCGACACCGGCTTGCCCGCAATCCGCAAATCCACATTCAGGCAATCCCGCTTGAAAATGCGGTCGTGCGGCTCAATGCCAAGCTCGGCCAGAACAGGCTCGTAAAGTCCGAAATCATTATAGGTCAGATGTGCGTGGCTGGTGACCTCGCCCACCTCGATGGGCTGGCCGTCGCGGGTCGTATCCCGGATCATGACGGCCACATCGATGCCCCGGCTGTCATTGCCGTCGATCAGATATTTGTGCCGGTAGCCATGGCCGATCATCTTGAAAAGATAGCCATATTCGAAAGCATTGAGCGCGGCCAGATTATCGACTTCCTGCAAGCACAGAATGTCAGCACGGGTTTCAGCGATTGCCAGCGCCGTCATCTGCCTTGTATCGTCGGCATGGGCGACAGCACGCGCCTGCTCCAGCAGACGGTATTGCGCCTCGTCACCGATTTCGAACAATTGCAGGCTGCGGTCCTGATGCAATTCATTGCGGAAGCCGGAAAAATCGAACCGGCGCATCAGATTCTCGACATTGAATGTGGCTATCGTAAACATGTGCGAGCAATCTCGCCACTTGCATCGCGATTGGCAAGGACTTCTCGGCCGCGCCGGGATTTTTCTCCCGAGCGGATGATTTTGGAAGATAAAACACCCATATTGGGTGTATGGCGATAGCGAATGCCCGCACGCCATGCACGAAAGGCAAAGGTCGGAATGCTCAAGAAAGCCCTATGCGCAGCCATGATTTCCAGCCTGTTTGCGGTCGGCTTTGCCGCGCCAACCATGGCTGTCGAATTGCGCAAGACCCCTTATCTGCCTTCATTGCAGCCAGCCAGGCCGCCAATCGTCAATCCGAATTCGAATACCAATCGCCCGGGCCCGAATTCGCCGGGATGCTACGGCTCGGTCACCTGCCGCAACAGCGAAAGCTATATCTCCGGCGAAGGCGTGTTGCGCTACAAGAACGGCGAACCGCTGGAAGTGCGCCCATCCACCCGTCCGCAAGTTCAGCGCTTCGGACCGAGCGTCAATCACATGCAGTGGTGCTCAAACCGCTATCGGAGCTATCGCAGCTCCGATGACACCTATCAGCCGCTCGCCGGACCGCGCACCAGCTGCAACTCGCCATTTCAGTAAAAGACGAACCAATAAAAAAGGCCGGGTCGAACCCGGCCTTTTTTCGTTATTCTCCGACTATCAAGCAGCAGCAGACTTGCTGTGCGTGCGGATCAGGCGGCCAAGCCGCATGATGCCTTCGTCGATCATTTCGTCATTGGCGCACGAATAGCTGAGACGCAGCGTGTTCGCGCCGCTGGCATCGGCAAAGAATGCCTTGCCCGGAACGAAAGCGACCTTCTCGGTCTCGATGGACGATGCCAGCAGCTGCGCGCCATCCATACCTTCCGGCACCGTGACCCAGATGAACATGCCGCCTTCAGGCTTGGTCCAGCTGGTGCCTTCCGGCATATATTTGGCAAGGGCTTCCAGCATGCGATCACGGCGATGCTTGTAGACCTTGGCGATCTTGGTAACCTGCGCATCGAAGCCATGCGTCGCGACATGATAGATCGCGATCTGGTTGATGGTCGAAGAATGAAGGTCAGCCGCCTGCTTCATAAGCACGAGCTTACGGATAACATCCTTCGAGGCAACCACATAGCCAACGCGCAGACCCGGTGCGAGGGTCTTGGAGAACGAGCCGCAATAGATGGTGCGGGTCTTTTCGATGTCGCCACCATTGCGGGCGATGTCGAGCGAAAGGATCGGCGGGATGGCTTCGCCATTGTAGCGCAGATATTGATAGGCTGCGTCTTCAATGATCGGGATGTTCAGCTCGTCGGCCTGCGCCAGAAGCTTTTGACGGCCAGCCAGATCGACGGTTTCGCCGGTCGGATTCGAGAAATCAGCCGACAGATAGCTGAACTTCACCTTGCCGCCAGCCTTTTCAGCTGCCTGCGCATAGGATGCAGGCGTGCGGTTGCCGGTGATCGACAGCGTGTCATAGGTCGGCTCATAGGCATTGAATGCCTGCAAAGCGCCCAGATAGGTCGGCGCAGTCACCAGTGCCGTATCATTGGGCGAAATGAACAGCTTGCCAAGATAATCGAGCGCCTGCTGCGAACCGGAGGTGATGAAAACATTGTCCTCAGTGCAGGGAATGCCAATCTTGGCCAGCTCGCCGACGAGCCATGTGCGCAGCGGCTTGTAGCCTTCGGATACCGAATATTGCAGTGCGGCATTTGCCTCGGCACCCGTCAGCGTTTCCTTATAGGCAGCCTGAAAGGCTTCATGCGGAAACAGCGCCGGATCGGGAATGCCACCGGCAAAAGAAATAATGTCCGGACGTTCCAGAAGCTTTAGAAGTTCACGGATTTCCGATGCGCGCATGCGTTTGGAGCGCGTTGCAAAAACATTTTCCCAGTCCAACACGGGAAATCTCCTCAATTAGACTTAACCATCCATCTGATGGAATTCGTACTAGTGGTCTGATTCCAACATTTGCATCCCTCGGCTCAAGCGCTGAGCAAATGTTGGAATCATAAAGACCACTAGCAAGTTTATGTATCTAGTGGATTTTTCGAATTTGACGTTTGAAGCAGCATCTATGTCAACCGGGGTTCAAACGTCAAATTCAATCCACTCGCCAGATCTCCTCAAACCCTAGCTAATAGGGGGAAGCTCTAGCGCAATTTTAAACCAACGAGAACAGCTTTTCCCATGCTTCTATGGAATAAAGCTATTCGAAATTCTTTTAGCCTTCGACGTGCATGAAACGGAAAGCTGGCGCTGTGTTTTGGTTCTTTTCGTTCGCGGCTTAATCGCGATCAATCCAACCATTCAGCGTCAAGTAATGAAGGGGCGTTTGAAACGCCCCCTCTTTTTGCTCGTCATGGAAGCTCGAACGATTAGTTGCGAGCCTTGTCCACCAGCTTGTTCGCTGCAATCCACGGCATCATGGCGCGGAGCTTTTCGCCAACTTCTTCGATCTGGTGCGCATCGTTGTTGCGGCGGATACCCTTGAAGCGAGCAGCACCTGCACGATATTCCTGCATCCAATCGGAGGTGAACTTGCCGGTCTGAATGTCCTTCAGAACGCGCTTCATTTCTTCCTTGGTTTCGGCAGTGATGATGCGCGGGCCGGTGACGTATTCGCCCCATTCAGCGGTGTTCGAGATCGAGTAGTTCATGTTGGCGATGCCGCCTTCGTAGATCAGGTCCACGATCAGCTTCATTTCATGCAGGCACTCGAAGTAAGCCATTTCCGGTGCGTAGCCGGCTTCAACCAGAACTTCGAAACCGGTGCGGATCAGTTCGACCACGCCGCCACAGAGAACAGCCTGCTCACCGAACAGATCGGTTTCGCACTCTTCCTTGAAGGTGGTTTCGATGACGCCCGAACGACCGCCGCCAACGCCCGAAGCGTAGGACAGAGCGAGGTCATGGGCATTGCCGGAAGCATCCTGATGGATGGCGATCAGGCAAGGCACGCCGCCGCCCTTCTGGTATTCGCCGCGAACCGTGTGGCCTGGGCCCTTCGGTGCGATCATGACAACGTCGACCGACTTCTTCGGCTCGATGAGGCCGAAATGAACATTGAGGCCGTGTGCGAAAGCAATCGCAGCACCGTCGCGCAGGTTGCTGTGGATGTGGTCGCGGTAGATGTCAGCCTGAAGCTCATCCGGGGTCGCCATCATCATCAGGTCGGCCCACTTGGCGGCATCGGCAACGCTCATCACCTGAAAGCCGTCAGCTTCAGCCTTCTTGATGGTTGCGGAACCTTCGCGAAGGGCGACGCGCACGTTGGCAGCACCGGAATCCTTCAGGTTCAGCGCATGGGCGCGGCCCTGGCTGCCGTAGCCGACGATAACCACATTCTTGGACTTGATCAGGTTAACGTCTGCATCCCGGTCGTAATAAACGCGCATTTCCTATTCCCTTCGTTTCCAGTTTATTCTCTGGCCTTCTTGCGTCAGCCGATCTGATTAGGCTCCATACAGAGCGAAAAACTGCTTGGTGGCGCGCCGGGCGTCCCGGATGACCACGTCGTCAGTCAGTTCCAACCGGTCGCCCAACAGCAACCGGATTTGCATGTCCCGGACCACAAGCCCGAAGAACGTGCGAAATGCTTCATCGATATCGTCGAAAGCAAGCAGCTTGGCTTCCATCCCCATTTCAAGGATCGGCTTCAGGCGTTTGGCCATGGCCACCGGTCCATTGGAGAGAACGATATCGCCCAGCGCCGACTTGCCCGATGCCGCATGGCTGACCGCCAGACGGTTAAGCGCGATCGACGTGCGCCCCGAAAGCACCAGCAACCAGTCGCGGGCGAAGTGCTCCAGACTTGAGAAAAGCGACTCCGCATCAAGCTTCTCGCGCGCCAGCGGCACAACGCGAACCTTGGAGGCCTGCCAGCGAACCATCGCCGTCAGAAGACCGTCACGGTCGCCAAACCATTTATAGAGGCTTTCCTTGGAACAGTTGGCGGCACGCGCAATGCTCGCCGTTGTCAAAGCGCGGTCTCCGCCCTCGACAAGAAGGCGCAACGCCTGCTCCAGAACATCGTTCTGACGCGGCGAAAGAGCCTGCTGCTTTTGAGCCTGCAATTCGTCGCTACCATCAGTCACGGGTCACTTCCTCCTCTTGTACCGTACGGTACGGTTCCCATTCTATTAGACCTTGCCACATGGACGGTCAAGCGAGATTTTTGAAAAATTAGGACGGTAAAGGCTTGTACTAAAGATGCCGTTGCCGATAGCGCGATTGAACCATACACTCGCGTAAAAATAGTAGGAAAAACAAAAAATTAGGACGTCATCCGGAATCAAATTCTCAGATGACGCCCTCATAGACAGACGGTGATTAAAGCAAATTCCGGATCAGATATTCACCTGCGTGCCGATTTCCACCACGCGCCCGGTTGGAATCTGGAAATATTCGGTCGCGTCCGATGCCGTGCGCGCCAGCAGAATAAACAGCTTGTCCTGCCACAAAGGCATGCCCGAATGCACCGACGCCTTGAGCGAACGTCGCGACAGGAAGAAAGACGTCGTCATGATGTCAAACTTCCAGCCGAGCTTGCGGCAAAGGCCGAGAGCGCGCGGAATATTCGGCTGCTGCATATAGCCGAATTTGAGCGTCACCTGCATGAAGCGCTCGTTATATTGCGAGACGCGCGCACGATCCGCACTTGAGACCCACGGCTTGGAAGCTGTGACAACGGTCAGAATGACATTGTTCTGATGCAGAACCTTGTAGTGTTTCAGACTGTGCATCAGCGCGGTGGGCGCACTTTTCGGATCGCCTGTCAGAAAGACCGCTGTTCCCGGCACAATCGTTGGTGGACGCTTGGCCATCTGCTCGACGATGAGATCGAGCGGAACTTCGCCCTTGCGCGTTTTGAGGAACAGGTGTCGCGTGCCCCGCACCCATGTCCACATGATGATGACAAGCACGGCAGCAATGCCAATCGAAGCCCAGCCGCCTTCATGCACCTTGATGATGTTGGCGCTGAAGAACATGATGTCGATCAGCAGGAAACCCAGCATCAAAGGCAGGGCGCGGCCTACGGGCCACTTCCAAATCCGCGTCATGACGATATAGAGCAGCACGGTCGTCACCAGCATATTGCCGGTAACCGCGATACCGTAGGCAGCGGCCAGATTGGTCGACTTCTCGAAGCCCAGCACCAGAATGACCACGGCAAGGCCGAGCAGCAGATTGACGCGCGGAATGTAGATCTGCCCATGCAGCTTTTCAGACGTATGCTGAATTTCAAGACGCGGCAAAATATTGAGCTGCACCGCCTGTCGCGCCACGGAATAAGCGCCGGTGATGACGGCCTGACTGGCGATCACAGTTGCAGCCGTCGCCAGCAGCACCATCGGCAAAAGCGCGAAGCTCGGCAACATCTGGAAGAACGGCAACGCAGCCGCCTCGCCATGCGACAGGATGAAGGCAGCCTGCCCGAAATAATTGAGCACCAGACACGGAAACACGATCCACAGCCAGGCGCGCACGATGGGCTTGCGTCCGAAATGGCCGAGATCGGCATAAAGCGCTTCCGCACCCGTCATGGCGAGGAAAACCGCGCCAACCGTGATGAAAGCAATGCCCGGGCTGACCGCCAGAAAGCGTACGGCATAATAAGGATTAAGCGCGGAGATGACTGTGGGGTCGTCGAAAATATGCCAGAGGCCCGACGCGCCAAGCGCCAGAAACCAGATCGCCATGATCGGCCCGAACACGATAGCCACCCTGCCGGTACCGAGCTTTTGCACCGAAAACAGGGTCACAAGAATGACCACTGTGATGGGCACCACGAAGGGTGTGAGGCTGGGCGCGACAATTTCCAGACCTTCCATGGCGGAAAGCACGGAAATGGCGGGCGTAATCACCGCATCGCCGAAGAACAACGCTGCGCCGACAATGCCGACGCCGAGAATGAGATTGGGACGCCCCTTCAGCGCACCGCGCACCAGCGCCATCAACGAGAGGATACCGCCTTCGCCGTTATTGTCGGCACGCAGCACGAACAGGACGTATTTGATCGTGACGACCAGCGTCAGCGCCCAGAAGATCAGCGATACAACGCCAAGAATATCGGAGCGGGACAGAACGCCATCGGAAGCCGCCGCATGCAGCGCTTCGCGAAAGGCGTAGATCGGGCTGGTACCGATATCGCCATAAACGACACCGAGAGCGCCCAGGACCAGCGTCTTCATGCTGTCATTGTGATGATCGTTCTCTTCGGCGGCAAACCCGCCTTCGGAACCCGCGGCGCCGCCAACAAGCGGCGCGGCAGCGGCGTCCTGCGGGGTGGGTTGCGGTTGCGCGTTCTGGCCGTTCAGCTCATCGCTCATTTGCAAACACCTCGCACCGTCCTGAAGTCATTCTGGCTGGAAATCATATTATGTGGAGTCCACTCACAGGAACGCCCGCGAAAGATTGCGGATTGCAACAACCGTGCCGCACCTTTGCCCCAATCAGGTTCAATCATGATCACCGGACCGAACGGCAGAAACGCACCGCTCCGATGAAGCCCGCAAGGCGAAACTCGCCGGGGCGCACCGATGCGGAATGCGGACTTCGGAAAACTGTATCAATGCTTCCCTCATACGTTCCTGCGCGCCCCCGACGCGGATAGAACCAGCCGCGGACGCCTATAGCTTGTTGAGCTTTGGCACAAATGCGCTTTTTGCAATGCTCACATGGAAGCTATGCATATGACGCATTGAACGCACCAATTACCCAGCCAAAGCAGCGATGAAACGTGCCACTGTCGCCGACATACCATACGTCAAAGCGTCCGCCGTCAATCCATGTCCGATGGAAACTTCTTTCAATTGTGGCATGCGCTTGACCAGTGCGGGAAGATTTTCGACCGTCAGATCATGGCCGGCATTGACGTCAAGGCCGAGCGCCGTCGCGGCTTCTGCGGCTTTGCCTATCCGGTCCAGCTCACGCGCTGCCGCTGCCGGATCGTCATAGGTCGCGCCGTAAGGCCCGGTATAGAATTCCAGCCGGTCGGCACCAAGAGCCTTGGCCTTGTCGTAGCCCAGCGGATCGGGATCGGCGAACAGCGAAACACGCATGCCGCCCTTCTTCAGCCGCGCCACGATGGGCGCAAGATAATCGGCCTTGGACAGGAAATCCCAGCCATGGTCGGAAGTGGCCTGTGTCGGATCGTCCGGCACCAATGTCACCTGCTCCGGCTGGTGCTTTTCAACCAGTTCGAGGAAAGCTTCGCTCGGAAAACCTTCAATATTGAATTCAGCCTGCGGAAATTCATCGTCGATCAATGCACGAATATCGCCAAGATCGGAAAAACGGATATGGCGCTGATCCGGACGCGGATGCACCGTCAAACCCGCAGCCCCTGCCGCAAGTGCTATCCGTCCAAGACCGGTGACGCTCGGCCAGGGCAGATCGCGACGATTACGCAGCATGGCGATGGCATTGAGATTGACAGATAATTTCGCAGGCATGGAGGCATTTCTCCCATGATCGGTTTTCGCTTTAGAGCCTGTTCCAAAAGCCGTCCTGTGTGGCTGCAAATGTCGATTTTCTGCATTCCGGTGCTCACGTACTAATAGTACGCTCCGCTCCGGTACTCGAAAATCACCATTTTCGCACACACATGCCGCTTTTTGAGTCAGGCTCTTATATCGCCCGCCGCAGGAAAGTGTGAGTGTTTTCCCGCCGCACCCGATCACCCATCCCCAAATGTTGCCGTTTCCCGCCTTTCGAGCATGGGGCAAGCTTTTCCACGCCAAAATTGGAACAACGATCCGCAACCTTTCGCTGGGTCCAGACGTTTGAATCCTGTCCCAACAAGGGCTCGATTTGACGATTGATGATAGAAAGACGCTTGGAGACCGATGATGCGCAATGAGGACATCCCCGTCGTCCGCCGCATTCCCACAGACCGGAATGATGTATTCGCCTTTGCCATTGAAGGGCATCTGGACGATTCATCGCTGGAGAATCTCTACGGTCTGCTTGACGCCGCCTATGAGCAGTTTGAAGAGATTGATCTTCTGATCCGTCTCACCGGCTATGAAGGCGTGGACTGGACGGCAGCCTTTTCCGAAAGCATGCTGTCGATGCGTTCAAAATCGCTCAAGCATCTGCGCCGCTACGCAATTGTCGGAGGGCCATTGTGGATACAGGCCAGCATCACCCTGATGCAGCCCTTCCTCTCCATCGAAATGCGCTCCTTCGAAACCGATGAAGAAGAAGACGCATGGGAGTGGCTAAGCGCCAAACCGGTCGAAAGCTGATTATTTTACAATCGTCAGGCGTTCAGCCGCGCGGGTAATGGCCGTATAAAGCCAGCGCTCGCGCGTATCGCGAAAAGCAAAGCTCTCATCAAACAGCACGACATCGTCCCACTGCGAACCCTGCGCCTTATGCACGGTCAGCGCATAGCCATAGTCGAAATCGTCGTAGCGCTTCTTGGTCTGCCAGGGAATTTCGCTATCCGGGTCTTCGAATTGCGCCTTCAAAAGCTTGATTTTAGCGACACCGCGATCATCGTCTTCCGGCGCAACCAGCAGATTGATGCCGGGCTTCACGGTTTCCTTGGATGAGGTCATGACCTTCCAAAGCGAGCCGTTGAGCAGGCCCTTGGCCGGATCGTTGCGCAGGCAAACGAGCTTGTCGCCCGCCTGCGGATAATCCGCCGTGAAGCCCTTCAACTCACGCAGGCGCTGATTGTAGCGACGCCGCGTGCGATTGGTGCCGACAAGAACCTGATCCGCCTTCAGCACCATCTCCTGATTGACTTCGTTCTTGCTGATGACCTTCGCCGCACCGTAATCACCATAAGGCAATTCGCGCCCTTCCCGGACATCGAGCGCCATGCGGATAATCGGATTGTCCTGCGCCTGACGATGAATTTCGGTGAGCAGATAGTTCGGCTCATGTTCGGTGAAAAAGCCGCCGCCCGAAATCGGCGGCAACTGACCCGGATCGCCCAGCACAAGGATCGGCGTTCCGAAGCTCATGAGATCGCGCCCAAGCGCCTCGTCCACCATCGAACATTCATCGACCACGATCATCGCCGCCTTGGCGACCGGGCTTTGCCGGTTGAGCGAGAATGTCGGCGCGATGGACGTCTTGCCCGTCGTCTCGTCCTCGATGGCTTCCTCGCCACGCGGACGATAGATCAGCGAATGCAGCGTGCGCGCATTGCTGGCGCCCTTGGAACGCAGAACCTGCGCCGCCTTGCCGGTAAAGGCAGCAAACTGCACGTCGCCATCGACATGTTCCGCGAAATAGCGCGCAAGTGTCGTCTTGCCTGTTCCGGCATAGCCGAACAGCCTGAAAATGGGACTACGGCCATCTTTCAGCCATTGTCCCACGGCCTTGAGCGCCTGATCCTGTTCCGGTGAAAACTGCATGGCTCTTTCAGACAGGATTCGCGACCCGAAAACAAGATCAAACCGTGATCAAACAGCCGTATTCAGGAGGGCCGTATAGCGGGAGAGGTCGACATTGCCACCACTGATGATCACGCCCACGCGCTTTCCGCGCAATTGATCCGCAATCTGGCGGGCACCGGCGAAGGCCAGACAGCCGGTCGGCTCGACCACCAGCTTCATTTGTCGAGCAAAGAACTTCATGCCATCAACGAGCGCCTGATCGCTGACCGTCAGCACATCCGTCACCTTTTCGCGGATAATGGCAAAGGTCAGATCGCCAGGGGCTTGCGTCTGCGCGCCATCGGCCAACGTCTGCGGCGTGTCGATGCGCACAATCTCGCCCGCACGCAGCGACTGTTGGACGTCGTTACCTGCTTCCGGCTCAACACCATAAACCGCGCAATCGGGCGAAAGCGCTTTGGCGGCCAGAGCCGATCCGGCAATCAATCCGCCACCGCCGACACAAACGAACAGCGCGTCGAGCGGCCCCACTTCCTCGATCAGTTCCTTGGTCGCCGTGCCTTGTCCTGCAATGATATGCGGGTGGTTATAGGGCGGGATCAGGGTCAGACCACCCTCCTCCGCCAGACGGTTCGTCAGGGCATCGCGATCATCCTTATAGCGGTTGAACGTGATGACATTCGCACCATAGCCGCGCGTCGCTTCGAGCTTTGACTGCGGCGCATCTTCCGGCATCAATATGGTGGCGGAGATACCAAGTAGCTTTGCCGACAGAGCAACGGCCTGCGCATGGTTGCCCGACGAAAACGCGATCACGCCACGCTTCTTCTGCTCGTCGCTGAAACGCGACAGGGCGTTGAACGCACCGCGAAACTTGAACGCGCCGATCCGCTGCAGGCTTTCCACCTTGAAAAAGAATTCTGCGCCGGTCTCGTCATTCAGCGCCATGGAAGTCAGAACCGGCGTATGAAACGCGTGACCTTCGATCTGGCTCGCTGCGGATGCAACATCGTCATAGGTGGGAAGTGCCGACATGCTCATGCTCCTGATTGAATTAGAGCGCATCCCGAAAAGTGTGAAACGGTTTTCGGAAAAGATGCGCGTTAGAACAAAGGCTTAGAGCGAAGATCTGATTCAATCAGATATTCGCTCTAACGCAACATCGGCCAAAGGCTTGCGATAAGCAGCAAGGCCATAGCCATGTTGAACCATTTGAGACGCACAGGGTCGTCCAGCCAGTTGCGCAGCAACATGCCAAAGCCTGCCCAGACCGACACGCTCGGGAGATTGACCAGCGCGAAAGCGACACTCACCAGCGACACCGCGAGATAGTAATTGTCATGCGTTGCATAGGTGGCGATGCCGGTGACAGCCATCACCCACGCCTTGGGATTGACCCACTGAAAGGCTGCCGCCTGCATGAACGTCATCGGCTTGCCGTCACCATTACCCTTGGCCTCGCCGATGGAACGCGATGTCGCGATTTTCCATGCGAGATAGAGCATATAAGCGCCGCCAGCGAATTTCAGACTTGTATAGAAGGCTGGCACGGTTTCAAGCATCACACCCAATCCGAAGCCCACCGCCAGAAGCAGGCCGAAAAAGCCGACGCCAATACCCAGCATATGGGGGATCGTGCGGCGAAAACCGAAATTCACACCCGAAGCCAGAAGCATCAGATTGTTCGGACCCGGCGTTATGGAAGAAACGAAAGCGAAGGCGATCAGCGCCAGAAATATTTCGACAGACATGTGATGAACCCGATTTACCCGCACAAATTAGCTCAATAAAAAACCGGCACAATCGAAACATTGTGCCGGTTTTGAGCCTTATTGTATCGACCCTCTGCCCTTGGCAGAGAAGCTGTATTACATGCCTTCAGGACCGCGGTTCATCGCCGCCACGCCAGTGCGGCAGATTTCGACGAGGCCGAGCGGCTTCATGATCGAGATGAACTGGTCGATCTTCGCGGTCTTGCCGGTGATCTCCAGAATGAAGTGATCCGTCGTCGCGTCGACCACCTTAGCCTTGAACGCATCGGCAAGACGCAGGGTTTCGGCACGGGCTTCACCCTTGCCAGCCACCTTGACCAGCGCCAGTTCGCGCTCGATCGGACGATCATGCCCAAGTTCGCTCGCACGGTGGCTCAGATCCACCACGCGGTGAACCGGAACGATGCGCGCCAGCTGGTGACGGATCTGGTCAAGCACATGCGGCGTACCACGCGTCACGATTGTGATACGCGACAGATGCTTCTCGTGCTCGGTTTCCGAAACCGTCAGGCTTTCGATGTTGTAGCCGCGACCGGAAAAAAGTCCGATCACACGGGCAAGGACACCCGGCTCGTTGTCGACGAGGACGGCAAGCGTGTGGGTTTCCGGGGTCTGGGTTTCGGCTGCGATGAAGTAGGCCGATCCGGAAGCTAGGTTTTGTGCATTCATAATTATATCCTCCGGATCAGACGAGCGCGCGGCCCTTGGCGTCGATGGCATTGGCAACGGCTTCGTCCGTAGCTTCGTCAGGCAACAGCATTTCGTTATGCGCCTTGCCGGACGGGATCATCGGGAAGCAGTTCGCCAGATTGGCAACGCGGCAGTCGAAGATGACCGGCTTGTCGATATCGATCATTTCCTGAATGGCGGCATCAAGATCGCCCGGCTTTTCGCAACGGATGCCATGCGCGCCATAGGCTTCCGCCAGCTTGACGAAATCCGGCATCGCTTCCGTATAGGAATGCGACAGACGATTGCCATGCAACAATTGCTGCCACTGGCGGACCATGCCCATATACTGGTTGTTCAGGATGAAGATCTTGATCGGCGCATTGTGCTGGATGGCCGCCGACATTTCCTGAATGCACATCTGGATCGATGCGTCACCGGCAATGTCGATAACCAGCGCATCGGGATGCGCGATCTGCACGCCGAGCGCGGCAGGCAGGCCGTAGCCCATGGTGCCCAGACCGCCCGAGGTCAGCCAACGGTTCGGTTCTTCAAAACCGTAGAACTGCGCAGCCCACATCTGGTGCTGGCCAACTTCAGTGGTGATGTAGGTCTTGCGATCCTTGGTCAGTTCATACAGCCGCTCAATGGCATATTGCGGCATGATGACGTCTTTGTTCGGCGTATAGGCCAGCGAATTGCGGGCGCGCCAACGGTCGATCTGCTCCCACCATGCCGCGATGGTCTTCTTTTCCGGCTTCTTGTCGGAAGCGCGGAACTGGCGAACAATATCTTCCAGAACATGCGCGACATCGCCGATGATCGGCACATCCACGCGGACATTCTTGTTGATCGATGACGGATCGATATCGATGTGAATCTTCTTCGAATTCGGCGAGAAGGCATTGAGGCGACCGGTAATGCGGTCATCGAAGCGCGCGCCGACACACAGCATGACGTCGCAATCATGCATGGTCATATTGGCTTCGTAGGTGCCGTGCATGCCCAGCATGCCGAGCCAGTTCTTGCCGGAAGCGGGATAAGCGCCGAGACCCATCAGGGTAGAGGTGATCGGGAAGTTGCCGAGTTCAACCAGCTCGCGCAGCAGACGGGAAGCTGCCGGGCCGGAATTGATCACGCCACCGCCGGAATAGATGACGGGCTTCTTGGCCGTGGCGAGCAAACGAACAGCGTCGGCGATCGCCTGCGCATTGCCGTCGAGAACCGGACGGTACGTGGTGCGCGGCGTGGTCTGTGGCGGCGTATAGATGCCCTTGGCAAACTGGATATCCTTCGGAATATCGACCAGAACCGGGCCGGGACGACCCGTGGATGCGACATGGAAGGCTTCATGCAGAACGCGCGACAGGTCGTTGACGTCCTTCACCAGCCAGTTGTGCTTGGTGCAGGGACGCGTGATGCCAACAGTATCGGCCTCCTGAAAAGCATCGGAGCCGATCAGAGAGGTTGGGACCTGACCGGAAATGCAGACGAGCGGGATGGAATCCATCAGTGCATCCTGAAGCGGCGTAACCGCATTGGTTGCACCGGGACCGGACGTCACAAGCAACACACCGACCTTGCCGGTGGAGCGAGCATAGCCTTCGGCAGCATGGCCTGCGCCCTGCTCGTGACGCACGAGAATGTGCTGAATCTTGTCCTGCTGGAACAGTTCGTCATAGATCGGAAGCACTGCGCCGCCCGGATAGCCGAAAATGCTTTCCACGCCCTGATCGATCATGGCCTGGATAACCATTTCCGCGCCGGTCATCTCGCGCGGATGGCTTGTTTCCTGTGATCCTGCGGCGGTTGCTTCCGCCTCTTGTTTACCTGCAGTCATCGTTCTCTTCCCGTCTAGTCGATATTTCGGTGTTGGATTTAGCCGCATCGGGCTTTTTTGGATAATAAAAAAGGCCCCCGAGGGAGCCTGTCTTTCGCGCATGGGAGCTTTCGCCGGATGGTTACACCATCCTGCCCATGCGCGCCCGTACCACAAGAATAATAAACGTGTTCATGGGGCGGGACACTAATCGCCTGAAAACGAGCCGTCAACGCATAAATACAGGCCCTGCGATATTTTCTTAAGATTCACCCCACCCTTTCGATAACTTTATTTCAACCCGGATTTGCTAGTTTCGCTCATTACTCTTTTGAAAGTTAGCGAAATGAACATGGGCGGGGATATTGACGGCAATGCCGAGATGAAAGACCGCGGCTTTGTACAGCGCAACCGCACGGAAGGTCACGTCATCCAATGCGACGGTGAGCGCGCAATCATCGCGGCTCTGTCCGGCCCCTCTTCCACGGCATCCGACGACTACTGGACCGTTGGCCAGCTCATCTCGATACAGTCCGGCGGCAACCGTCTGGTCGGCCTCGTCCATAATGTCACCGTGCCCGACAATGCCTGGACACGCGGCGGCGACAACATCGTGCACGTCCATGTCGAATTTCTTGGAGAGGTCCGCGGCGAACCGGATGGTGTTATGTCGTTTAGCGGCGGCATTTCCAGATATCCCTATCCCGGCGCTATCGCCCACCGCATCCGCGCTACTGACCTGTCCGCGGTCTATGCCCAGATGGGGCAGACGAGCGTTCCCATCGGCGCGCTGACCCAGGACACTTCCGTTCCCGCCTATGTTTCGGTGGAAGACCTCATCTCACGCCATTTCGCCGTTGTCGGCACCACGGGCGTGGGCAAATCCAGCGCGGTCATGCTGCTGCTGCGCCGCATCGTCTTGCAGCGGCCTGATCTGCGCATCCTGATCCTTGATCCGCACAATGAATTTGCGGGCGCGTTTCCCGATCTCGCCATCGCCGTCGACCAGACCAATATCGAATTGCCGTTCTGGATGCTGCGGCTGGACGAGTTTGCAGATGTCATCTTTCGCGGGCGCCCCCCCGAACCGACCGAATACGACATATTGCGCGACCTTGTGCAGCTTGCCCGCGAAAAGACGAATGATAGCGAAACCGGCGGTCGCCAGACCTTGCGGCGCAAATTATCGGACAGGACGGTCAGCGTCGATACGCCGATTGCCTATCGCCTGCGCGATCTCCTGACCCTAATCGAAGACAGGATCGGCCTTCTCGACAGCAAGGCCGAGCGCCCCTATCTGCGCAACCTGAAAGCACGGCTGGAATCCATTGCCAGCGATCCGCGCTTCCGCTTCATGTTTGCCGTCACCGGCGGCCCGGAAACCATGCGTCAGGCCATCGCCCGCATTTTCCGCATTCCGCATAATGGCAAGCCGATCTGCACCTTCCAGCTCGCAGGCCTGCCATCCGAGGTGGTCAATGCGGTTGCTTCGGTTCTGTGCCGCCTCTCCTTCGACATAGCCATGTCGAGCGAAGGCAGCCTGCAAACCCTCGTCATCTGCGAGGAAGCACACCGTTATATTCCCGCCGATAAGGATGCCGGTTTCTGGCCGACACGACAGGCTATCGCCCGCATCGCCAAGGAAGGGCGTAAATATGGCTCCTATCTTGGCGTGATCAGCCAGCGCCCCGGCGAGCTGGATGCCACCATTCTCTCGCAGTGCAACTCCATTTTCGCAATGCGCCTCGGCAATGAGCGCGATCAGGAAATCATCAAGGGCGCATTGCGCGGCGGTGCCCGCAGCATGGCCGGTTTCCTCTCGTCAATTGCCAACCGCGAAGCCATCGCCTTCGGCGAAGCTTTTTCAACACCAATGCGACTGACCTTCGAAACGGTCCCGCCGCATCAATTGCCGGGACGCCGCAAGGCCGAAAGCCTCACCTCATCCTGGCAGGTCGATGATAAAATCGCGCTGGACCGCATTGTGGATCGGCTTCGCTCTTTCGAAAACAATGCGCAAACAGGCGTGCCTGAAAAACCATCCGAAGACAGCGATCTATTGGAGAAGCCTGCGACAATCAGCAGGCTGGAAACCGTTTCCACAGCACCACTTGCACCGGAGCGACCAGCGCCGGTCGTGTCTCATAACAGCGAGACAGCCCAAAGCATGAAAAAGCTTGGCGATCTGGTGCGCAATTTCCGTAAGGATTTTGAAGGCTGATACACGGCCCTCACCGACACAGCATCAAGCGCAAACGCGGTTGCGCCCCATATTCTTGGCGGCATAGAGCATCTTGTCGGCGCGGCGATAAAGGTCCTTCGACGTTTCCCGCCTGTCCCATACGGCAAGCCCGATACTGACAGTGACCGTCAGCTTCACATCGCCAAGATCGATCTCCAGCCCCGCTATGGCCTTGCGGATACGATTGGCGAGCTTGATCATCAGCTCCGCATCCATATTCGGAGCCAGTACGGCAAATTCCTCACCGCCGAGACGCGCAACCACATCGTGATATCGGGTATAATCGCGCAGGCAGCGCGCAACTTCCTGCAACACCACGTCGCCAATATCGTGTCCATGGGTGTCGTTGACTGCCTTGAAGTGATCCAGATCGATAATCATCAGACCGACTGGCCGCTGGATACGGTCGAACTGAACCAGATATTCCTTCAGTGCTTCATCGAAATAACGCCGGTTCTGCATGCCGGTCAGACTGTCGGTCAGGGCGGCATGTTCGAGTGTCTGCGACCGTTCGGACAAATCCTGCGTGATGATCTGCAATTTGCCGCGATCCAGCGCCTCGGTGCGTATCTGCGGATAGATCAGCAAAAGCCCGCAAACGATGGAGGCGATCAGAACCCAGATCGCCGCGTGGTTGAGCCGTCCGAGAACGGCCACCAGTTCAGCAGCGGACGCATCGAGAGGGGTCGATGCAAGCATACCCAAGTCCACATGCACGCGATAAAGCAATATGCCTATCCCGCACATCAAAATAATCAGAATGAAAAATGCCCGCTCCGATTTATGAAACCGCATATTTCGCGCCCGCCTCTCTTTTCGGAGATTGCCAGCGAGTTATTTCAGTGTCGTTAATTGAAGTAGTGCTTCATCAGAATTACTTAAAAAATTCCAGCTTTTATCAAGCTGGTTGCGAAACCAGGTCGACTGGCGCTTGGCATATTGCCGCGTTGCAATCACTGATCGTTCGATGGCTTCGTCTTCACTCATCGTACCTTCGAGGAAAGCGCTAATCTCCCGAACGCCGATAGCCTTCATGGCAGGCAGCGCCGGATCAAGCTGCAAGGCCAACAGCGCCTTCACCTCATCGATAGCGCCATTGTTCCACATCAGGGCAAAGCGCCGCGCAATGCGCTCGGAGAGCCAGCTGCGATCTGGCAAAAGCACAACCTTGCGCGCCGACTGGTCATCCACCAGCACGCGCCCCTTGGTCTGCTGCCACTCACTCAAGGATTTGCCGGTGCTCTCGATCACCTCCAGCGCCCGCACGATGCGCTGGCTATCGGTTGGTTGAAGCGTTGCGGCCATTTGCGGATCACGCTCGGACAGCGCCCGATGCAACGCTTCTGCGCCTTCCGCCTCCATGCGGGCGCGCCAATGATTGCGCACATCCGGCGATACTTCCGGCATTTGCGACAAACCACCCAGCAGTGCGCGAAAATAAAGACCAGTGCCGCCGACGAAAATCGGTGTCCGTCCTGTCAACTCCGGCTGCGCCAGAAGCGCCGCCACATCCGCGAACCATTTGCCGGTGGAATAAGACACTGACGGCGCGACATGGCCGTATAGATGATGCTCGGCTGAACCCAGATCATCTGCCCCCGGACGCGCCGTCAACAGATCCAGCACGTCATAAACCTGCATGGAATCGGTGTTTACGATGAAACCGCCGGTCTCCCTTGCCATATGAACAGCAAGTGCCGACTTGCCGCTGGCCGTCGGGCCAGCTATCAGGATGGCATCCTTGATCGCCTCCTCACTCATCGCAGGAATCGCTCCCTCATGTCTGCATCCGCTTCGCTCATTGCCACTTTGATCGCCAACCCGGCCAAGGCCGCTCTTGTTCCATCGCTCGGGATTAAAGCTTCAGCGGCAGTGAATGCAACAGGACTTTATTGGCTTGCAGACGGTATTGCTTGCGATATCCCCCTGCCAAGCGGCCTGAGCGCCGACGAAGCCGACGCTGCGCTGCGCGCGGCGCTGGACGGCGCACCGGTTGATGTCGTTGTGCAGGAGCAGGATCGCCGCCGCAAGAAAATCCTGATTGCCGACATGGATTCGACCATGATCCAGCAGGAGTGCATCGACGAACTCGCCGAAGAAGCAGGCCTGCGCGACCATGTCGCCGCAATCACCGCCCGCGCCATGAATGGCGAAATCGCCTTTGAACCGGCCCTGCGTGAACGCGTTGCACTCCTAAAAGGCTTGCCCCTCCAGGTTATCGACAAGGTGATCGCCACCCGCATCACACTCACACCCGGCGGACCGGAACTGGTGCGCACCATGCGCAAGCACGGCGCTTATACCGCGCTTGTCTCGGGTGGCTTCACATCCTTCACCCACCGCATTGCCGAAATGATCGGCTTCAACGAAGACCGCGCCAACCTTCTTCTGGATGATGGCGCCAGGCTGACAGGCGTTGTCGCGGAGCCGATTCTCGGTCGCGAAGCCAAGGTGGAACGGCTGGAAGAAATCGCTGATCGTCTGGGTCTTTCACCCGACGATGCAATCGCGGTGGGCGACGGCGCCAACGATCTCGGCATGATCCAGCTCGCAGGCACGGGCGTGGCGCTTCATGCCAAACCGGCGGTTGCAGCGCAAGCCAAGGTGCGTGTCGACCATGGCGACCTGACTGCGCTTCTCTACATTCAGGGTTACAGAAAAACGGATTTCGTCGAATAGCGGTTTGTCTCAGGGCTCAGCACTACACCGCTTGACCCGCGGACCAGCCCGACGACCATGCCCACTGGAAGTTATAGCCACCGAGCCAACCCGTAACATCGACCACTTCGCCGATGAAATAAAGGCCCGGCACAGACTTCGCCTCCATGGTGCGCGAATCGAGATCACGCGTATCGACACCACCCAGCGTTACTTCCGCCGTGCGATAGCCTTCCGAACCGGCGGGCTTGATGCGCCAGTCATTGACAGCGGCGTCCACGCGGCGGAACAGCTTGTCGGACATATCGGCGAGATGCCCACTGGCACCGTTCTCCTCGGCGATGGTCTGCGCAAGCTTCTTCGGCAGATGCAGGCCGAGCGCGGTCTGCAAGGCCTGCTTGCCATTCTGCGTGCGCTGTGCGCGCAGGGCTTCGAACAGGTCCGTTCCGGGCAACATGCTGATGCGAATTTCGTCGCCCTCTTTCCAGTAGGACGATATCTGCAAGATGGACGGGCCACTGATGCCGCGATGCGTGAACAGCATGGCCTCAGCAAAGCTCGTCTTGCCGCATGACACCACCGCATCGACAGCGATACCGGCCAGCGGCTTCAAACGTTCCAGCGTATTCGGCTCAAAGGTGAGCGGGACCAGCGCCGGACGCGTCTCAACCAGCCGCAACCCGAATTGTTCGGCAAGGTCATAGCCGAAGCCGGTTGCGCCCATTTTCGGAATGGATTTGCCACCGCAGGCGACGACCACAGAACGGCACCTGACTGTCGTGCGGATGCCGCCTTCCGTCAGCCGCAGCTCAAACCCTTCTCCTAATATTCTGGCTATACTCTCGACACCGCAGGAGAGTTTCAGCCGCGCGCCGTGACGCTTCATCTCGCCCAACAGCATATCGATGATCTGCGTTGCCGAGCCGTCGCAGAAAAGCTGCCCGAGCGTCTTCTCATGATAGGCGATGCGATGCCGCTCGACCAATGCGATGAAATCGCGCTGCGTATAGCGGCTTAGCGCCGAGATGCAGAAATGCGGATTGCGCGACAGATAGTTCTTCGGGCTGGCATGGATATTGGTGAAGTTGCACCGGCCACCGCCGGAGATGCGGATTTTCTCACCCGCCGACTTGGCATGATCGACAACCAGCACCGAGCGTCCGCGCTTGGCCGCTTCGATGGCGCACATCATTCCGGCTGCGCCCGCACCTATCACAACACTATCGACAGTTTCCAACTCGCACACCACTCCATGAAGCGTTTTGGCGCTTCAATCCTGAATCTCATTCTCAGCACTTGCCGCTATTTGATTCAAATCGCAAATGAAAACGGCGCTGCGGATGATCCGCAGCGCCGCTCCAATTCCATCTTGCAGAAGTCTCAGTCGATCCGAACAGTCACGAAACGCAACTCGCCGGAACGCGACGCCAGCATGAGCAGCGCGTTCTTGCGCCCTTCCCGCCGCAGCGCGTCGATGCGCTTCTTCACATCCTCGGGTGCCTTGACGGTGACCTGATTGATATCGACGATAACATCTCCTGTCTCAACCCGCTTGTCGCCTGCAGCAGAACCTGGGGCCACATAAAGAATGGCCACACCGTTCACGTCTTCGGCAATGCCGAATTCACCGCGCACATCATCATTGAGTTCGGAAAGCTTCATGCCAAGCACGGTCGGGCCGGTGGCTTCGCTCTTCTGCTCTTTCTTCGGCTTGGCTGGCGCTTCCTGCCCGTCTTCGCCCTCTGTTCCATCCGGAACCGGCGCCTGATCTTCGGTTGCAGCATCCGTGCTCTTGTCGTCTTCGACAAGGCGGCCAAGCTTCACTTTAACGGTTTGCTCCGCGCCATCGCGAACAACCTTGATTTCCACTTCCTTGCCAACCGGGCTTTCGGCAACAAGGCGTGGCAGATCGCGCGCGGTATCCACCGGCTTACCTTCATAGCCGATGACCACGTCACCGGCCTTCAGCGCCGTGTTGTCCACACCGGAATTCTCGATCAGTCCGGCAATCAGTGCACCTTTCGGGTCTTTCAGGCCAAGACTGTCGGCAATATCCTGCGTCACCGGCTGGATGCGCACACCGAGCCAGCCGCGCTTGACCTCACCGAATTCCTTCAGCTGATCAATCACGCCAACGGCCATTTCAGCCGGAATGGCAAAACCGATGCCGATAGAGCCGCCCGAAGGCGAAATGATCGCCGTGTTGATCCCGATTACCTGACCGTTCATATCGAACAGCGGGCCGCCGGAGTTACCGCGATTGATGGCCGCATCCGTCTGGATGAAATCATCATAGGGGCCGGAATTGATATCGCGCTTGCGCGCCGAAATGATACCGGCGGTTACCGTTCCGCCCAGTCCAAACGGGTTGCCGATGGCCAGAACCCAGTCGCCAATGCGCGCCTTTTCTGAATTGCCGAACTGCACGGCCTTCAGCTTGTGCTTGGTCGGATCGACTTTCAGGACAGCCAGATCAGTCTTGATATCCTTGCCGACCAGATCGGCCTTCAGCTTGGTGCCGTCGTTGAAATTGACTTCAATCTCGTCGGCATCCGCAATGACGTGATTATTGGTGACGATGAAGCCCTTTTCGGCATCGATGACGAAACCCGATCCAAGCGACTGCACCTTGCGGGACTCGTCGTTCTGCTCACCGTCCTTGTTGTTGAAGAAATCCTTGAAGTACTCTTGGAACGGCGAGCCTTCCGGCACTTTCGGCATAGGCACGGGGCCATCGCCCTCGCCGCCATCGTCCTTTACGGTCTGCGAGGTGGAGATATTCACCACCGCATCCAGCAGCCCTTCTGCGAGATCGGCAACGGAACCCGGCCCCTGAATACCTTTCACCGGAGCGTCCTGAGCAAAGGCTGGCGGTGTTGCGACCGTTAGCGTTCCGGTGACAGCCAGCGCGCCCATTGCCACGGTTGCGAATAGGGTGCGAGCGAACCCCGCCTTCGGTACGATTGCCATAAAGCTCTGCTCCGATCCTGAATATCTACGCAAATAACATAAAGGTTAGATCACCGTAAATTAAGGCCTGTTTACGGCCCCGTATAGACGAAGGGTCATAAATAACGGAACGAAGGGGGCTTATCCCCTGACAAGCCAGACGATGCCGACGCCGATGGCCAGCGCAGCAATACCGGCAATGCGCAATGCGCTTTCCGGCGCTTCACTCGCTTCACGAGCAAGTTTCTTGGCGAAAAAAGGAAAGCCGCCGTAGAGCAGCCCTTCGATAACGAAGAGAAGTCCTACGGCGGCTAGAAAATCGCTCATCAGAGCTGTTCCCGTGCTTTACTGGGAAGGCGTTGCCAGCTTGCCGCCAGCATCACGGAAGAACTTGAAGAACTCCGAATCCGGCGAGAGAACCAGCGTCGTATCCGGGGTTTCGAGCGCTTCGCGATAAGCGGCCATCGAACGATAGAAGGCGAAGAAGCCCGGATCCTTCGATGCAGAGGCTGCGTAGATTTCACTGCGCTGCGCATCGCCCTCACCGCGAAGGATTTCCGATTCCTTGCGCGCTTCGGCAATGGTTTCCACCACCTGACGGTCAGCCACGGCGCGAATACGCTGGGCGGCTTCACGGCCACGGGCACGCAGACGCTCGGCTTCCGCCAGACGTTCCGCCTTCATGCGCTCATAGGTCTGCTGCGAGACTTCGGCCGTCAGATCGGTGCGACGGATACGAACGTCCTGAATGGTCAGGCCAAGCGATGTTGCATCGGGACGAAGCTGATCGCGCACTTCGCGCATCATGTCGCCACGCTCTTCCGAAAGAGCAGCTTCAAAGCCGCGCTGACCGTAGACACCGCGCAACGCTGCATCCAGACGGGTGCGCAGACGCTGTTCGGCAAGGAGCGTGCTGCCCGAAACCGTTTCACGGAATTTGCGAGCATCAGTGATGCGATAGACGAGGAACGCGTCGACATCATAGAACTTGCCGCCCGAAACCTGAACGCGGATATCGTCCAGATCGAAACGCAGCAGACGGTCATCGATCATCTGCACCGTATCGGCGTCAAGGAAGCCGAATGGCAGCTTGAAATAGATGCCCGGCTCGGTCTTCACACTGACGATCTGACCGAAACGAAGAACGATTGCCTGCTGGCGCTCCGAAACGATGAACGTCGCGGAATAGAGCAGAAAGGCGAGGATAGCGATAATACCCGCAATGATCGGAAGTCTGTTCTGAGCCATTACTGGGCACCTCCGCCGGTCGAGGGAGTCGTGGTCACATTAGCGCCCGGAGTAGCGCCCGTTGCGCCTGCGCGCGGTTGCTGGCGCATCAGTTCGTTCAGCGGCAGATAGGGCACGACGTCCTTTCCGGGTTCCACAATGACTTTCTTGGTGCTCTTCAGCACCTGTTCCATGGTTTCGAGGAAGAGACGGTTGCGGGTCACTTCCGGCGCCTTTTCGTACTGGCCGAGAACCGAGCTGAAACGCTGCGCTTCACCTTCGGCGTCCTGAACAACGCGGTTCTTGTAAGCTGCTGCTTCTTCGCGAACCTGAGCCGCTTCACCGCGAGCCTGACCGAGCTTCTGGTTGGAATACTGGTTCGATTCCTCGATGAAACGGTCTTCGTCCTGTTCGGCGCGCTGCACTTCATCAAAGGCATCGGCCACTTCACGCGGCGGTGACGCATCTTCGATCGACACGGCGTTGATCTGGATACCGGCCTGATAGCTGTCCAGCGTCTGCTGCACGATAGCGCGCACGCTCTGCGCGATCTCGGCACGATTATCGCGGAAAACGTCCTGCGCCGGACGGCGACCGACGATTTCACGCATCGCGCTTTCGGAAACCTGTTGCACCATCGCATCCGGGCTGTCGACGTTGAACAGATAGGCGCGCGGATCTGAAACGCGGTAGAGAACCGAGAACTGGACGTTCACGATGTTCTGGTCGCCGGTCAACATCAGACCCTGCGTAGCCGTACGGGAACCCTGAGCGCCGATATTGATCTGCTTTTCGACGATCTGCGCCTTTTCATAGGTTTCAATCGGCCACCAATGGAAATGCAGGCCCGGCTCGGAAACTTCATCCTTCGGCTTGCCGAAACGAAGTTCAACCGCCAGCTCATCAGGCTGCACCGTATAGACGGACTGGAAAACCCAGAAGCCGAGCAAGGCCGCGCCGATCAACAGATAGATCGGGCGATTGCCGCCACTGCGACCGCCACCACCGGGGAATACCTGCTTCAGGCGGTCCTGGCCTTTGCGCAAAATATCTTCGAGATCAGGTGGCGTGTTCTGCCCGCCGCCGCGCGGGCCCTTCGGGCCCTGTCCCCAGGGGCCGTTATTATTGTTGTTATTATTATTGTTATCACCGCCGCCGCCACCCCATGGGCCGCCGCCGCCATTCTGATTGCTCCAGGGCATCCTCACCTCTAAGCTTCTGTTTCCCGCATCTCCGGCAAAAAACGCGTCAGCGCTTCTAACGGAGATGCTCCCGGAAGACGGGAAAGCAAGGCGCAAACCCCCGTCATCAACTAATGTTACCGTTTTATAGGCATCGGGAGGCGCGCTTTCAACGGAAGCGCAATAAAATTCCTATGTTATGCTTTACGCATCACGCTTTTCGTAAACCATATAACGGGTCGGATGGCTGTCTTTTTCTCCGGCTGGCACGTCTTCCGACGACACCAGACGCCATGCATCCAGCTTAATCTCCGGGAAATGCGTGTCCCCGTCGATTTCCGCCAGAACACGCGTCAGATGCACCCGGCCCGCCAGCGGCAAGGCCTGCGCATAAATCTTTCCGCCGCCGATGATACAGACTTCGCCAACACCAAGCTCTTCCGCAAGCTTGCGCCCAAGCGCAATGCCCTCTTCCAGCGAGCCGACGATGTGTGCTCCCTCGGCTTTAAAACTCGCGTCACGGGTCACGACGATATTGGGTCGCCCCGGCAAAGGCCGCCCAATCGATTCCCAGGTGCGACGTCCCATGATGACCGGCTTGCCAAGCGTCAACGCCTTGAAGCGCTTCAGATCGGTCGAAAGCCGCCATGGCATGTCGTTGTCGCGTCCGATCACGCCATTCTCGGCTGCGGCCACGATAATCGAAACGACGGGCTTGTCCGTGCTCACGCTATTACTCATACGGCAATCGGCGCCTTGATCGTCGGATCGGCTTCATAGCCTTCCAGCACAAAATCCTCGAAGCGGAAGGAAAACAGGTCCTTCACATCCGGATTGATGCGCATGACCGGCAGCTTTTTCGGCGTGCGGGTCAGTTGCAGACGAGCCTGCTCGAAATGGTTGGAATAAATATGCGCATCGCCCAGCGTGTGGATGAATTCGCCGGGCTTGAGACCCGCCACCTGCGCGATCATCATGGTCAAAAGCGCATAGGAAGCGATGTTGAACGGTACGCCGAGGAAAATATCCGCGGAGCGCTGATAGAGTTGGCAGGACAGCTTGCCGTCCGCGACATAAAACTGGAACAGGCAATGGCATGGCGGCAGGGCCATTTCATCAACCAGCGCCGGGTTCCAGGCCGACACGATCAGGCGGCGGGAATTCGGATTGCCATGCAGCATCTTCATGAGATTGGCGATCTGGTCGATATGGCGACCGTCAGGCGCTGGCCAGGAGCGCCACTGATAACCATAGACCGGGCCGAGATCGCCCTTCTCGTCTGCCCATTCATCCCAGATCGAAACGCCGTTTTCCTTGAGGTAGGCAATGTTGGTATCGCCCTTCAGGAACCATAGCAGTTCATAGATGATCGAGCGCAGATGCAGCTTCTTGGTGGTCAGGACCGGAAAGCCCTCCTCCAGATTGAAGCGCATCTGATAGCCGAAAACCGAGCGCGTGCCCGTTCCCGTGCGGTCGCCGCGATCGGTGCCGTTATCGAGCACATGCTGGAGAAGATCGAGATAGGTGCGCATGGGATGTTCCCAGTGGGGTTTTCGGGATCGATTCGTTTCACCCCTACTATAAGGAAAAACCCCGGCGCGGGGCACCGGGGTTCGAATTCCACAGGCAATATGCACCGATCAGTGCCTGAATCAAAAAGCGGCATGTGTGTGCGAAAATGGTGATTTTCGAGTACCGGAGCGGAGCGTACTATTGGTACGTGAGCACCGGAAGCCTCGCATAATCCCGAAAAGTTGCAGACTTTTCGGTTCAGATTATGCGAATGCAAAAATCAAATTGCCATTTGCAGCCACACAGGGCGACTTTTGGAACAGGCTCTCAGAGATCGCCGAGTTTGCCGAGCTGCTTGGCAACCAGATAGTAGAAGGTCACGCGGTGCTTGTTGCGGTCACCCTTCATGACTTCCGCGACGTGGTTCACCACTTCTTCAGCCTTAGCCGCGTCGGTGACGCCGAGCTTCTTGCCAACCCAGCTGTCGCGCACACGCTTCATTTCTTCCGGATCGGTCGCCGAAACGAGCGAGGAGTCGCGATTGCGAAGCGCAATGCCCAGATGCTTGACGATCTTCTCGACAACAGCTTCGTCGGCAGCAGCATCATAGCGACGGACATCTGCGAGGTATTCACTCATATATCGGCTCTCCTTCAGTATGGGCACACCGCCCAATATCAACTGCAAATCCCGATCGACCGGAAGAAAACCCCAGCCTTTCCAATATATATGCAACCAAGATTGACCAGTGCGAGCAAGCTGTCAACGACATTTTAGAGACGCGACACACGACAATGTTCGTTTGCCCTGCAAAGGACAAAATACGATCTAACATATTCTCTCTGTGAAATTCATTCATAAGAATATTGTTATTCTGGTTGAAATTTTAATTTTAATGCCAATTTTACAACGGTTTTATTATGTTTAGAGCTTTGTCACTTCTGACCGCATTGCAATTTTTTCTTCATCCTGCGCATGCGCATTCGATTCCGGCTGATATCGAACAGAAGAATATTGCTACCTATATCCAACGCCATAAGACTGAGCAGCTAAAACTTCTTGAAAAGCTGGTCAACATCAATAGCGGAACCTCCAATGCCGAGGGCGTCAGGCAGGTCGGAAACCTTCTGAAACCGGAATTTGAAGCGCTTGGCTTCGATGCTCAATGGCACGACCTTCCCGCAGGGCTGAAGCACGCCGGAACGCTGGTTGCCAGACATACCGGAAAATCCACAACACGCATTCTCGTGATTGGGCATCTGGATACGGTTTTCCCGCCAGCAAGCGCGTTCCAGCGCTTCACCCTTTCAGCCGATGGAAACCAAGCCAGTGGACCGGGTGTCATCGACGACAAGGGCGGGCTTGTAACCATTCTTTATGCCATGAAGGCGCTTAAAAATGCCGGCGCGCTGAACTATGCAAATATTACAATCGTTCTGACCGGCGACGAAGAACTGGCGGAGAGGCCCACAAGCATCTCCCGTAAAACCCTGATCGATGCTGCCAAAGAAAGCGATATTGCGATGGGGTTCGAATTCGCGCTCGCCCCCGATGAAGTCGTCGTCGCCAGACGCGGCCTGTCAGAATGGGTACTGACCGCGACTGGCAAGGCCGCGCATTCCTCACAACTCTTCCAGCCCAATGTCGGCTTTGGTGCAGTCTATGAAATAGCCCGCGTGATCGATGCATTTAGGGTAGAGCTGAAAAACACTCCGAATGTCACCATGAATGCTGGCCTGCTTCTCGGCGGACAGCAGGTCACGGAGAATGCCGAGCAGGGAATCGGAAACGCCAGTGGGCGCAAAACCATTATCCCCGGCAACGCCCTGGCGCATGGCGACTTGCGCTTCATGAATAAAGACGAACGCGACAAAGTCGAAGCGTCCTTGCAGAAAATCACCGCCCATCCGCTTCCCGGAACACAAAGCAAGGTAAAATTTGAAGACATTATGCCAGTAATGCCCGCAACCAACGCCAATTATGCGTTGCTATTGCAATATAGCGCCATATCGCAGGAGCTCGGCGGCCCTGCGCTCAAAGCAGTAGCCCCGCAAGACCGTGGCGGCGCGGATATTTCCTATGTCATGCCGTATGTGAAGGCGGGCATTGATGGATTAGGCCCCTGGGGTAAAGGCGCGCATACGGAAAATGAAACCCTTGATGTTTCATCTCTTCCGACGGCAACAAAACGGGCCGCTTTATTCATACTTCAGAAAATTCAGGAGTAGATTTGCACCTGACAAATGTAACCGCCCCTCTTCCAATATGGATCGACCACGCCTATATACGTCTCGCTGGCGCAAGCCAGCTATGGTGATAAACGGACGGTGTAATAAACCCATTGGACCCGGGGGCGGTACCCGGCGCCTCCACCAGAACACAGGATGTATCGTTAGTCTGTGCTGTGGCGGGGGCGAAATAGGATCGACAAGGGTGTAAAGATCGCTCTTTTACTCGGCATGATACCACCGTTATCGGGTCAATTGAGTAGTTGCAAATGACAACAAAGCTCAGGGTTATGCTCTCGCTGCCTAATGGCGGTGCGGGAAACCCACTCTAAAGCCCTTAGGGTTAGCACCTTAAGGCGGGGTTCGGAGGCACCTGGCAACAGAAGCCTCCACTTTCCCTTACACGTTAGACCCTCTTTGGATCAGGCTGCTGCCGCTTCCGTTTCGACGTCGCTCGTCTTGCGGGAGAGGACGATCTGCGTCAGCACGAATGCGGTCAGCGCACAACCAGCGATGCCACCGACCATTGGCACAGCCGTTCCGTCGAAGAACGAGCCCGTAATGCCGATCGCCAAACCGCCAATCACGAAATGCAGCGTTCCCATCAAGGCCGAAGCTGTACCGGCAATCGCGCCGTAATCTTCCAGCGCCAAGACCGCCGTTGTCGGAATCACAAGTCCAAGGAAGCCGTAGCCGACGAAGAGGAAGCCTGCGATCAGCCAGAGCGAATGGTGCCCCATGAGAACGGCGGCGAACATGGCAAGCATGGCGGCGGCAAAACCGGATACGGCAACGCGCATCACACGGCGCAGGCCAAACCGAGCGCCAAGCAAGCCATTCAGCTGCGAAACACCGAAGAACGACACAGCATTGGCCGAGAAAGCCAGCGCATACTGGTTCGGGGTCAGGCCGTAATGGTCGATCAGCACAAAGGACGAATTGGCCAGATAGACGAAGAACGATGCGATGCCGAAGCCGCCGACGAAAACCAGTCCAAGGAAATAACGGTCCTTGAGCAGACGGCCATAGCCGCGCAGAGCGCTACCGATGCTGCTTTCAAGCCGCGCTTCACGCGTTCGCGTTTCCTGCTGGGCGGTGGCAAGCAGCAGGATGCCGATAAGCGCCGCGACCAGAACGGCCCAGAACACGCCGCGCCATCCAAAGAAGCTGATGATGACCGAGCCCGTAAGCGGCGCCAGAATTGGCGAAATCGAGAAGACCAGCATCAACAGCGACATGAGTCGCGCTGCTTCCACGCCGGTATGCAGATCGCGCACCACGGCGCGCGGAATCACCATACCCGCCGCCGCGCCAAGCCCTTGCAGGAAGCGGAACAGCACCAGCACATCGATATTGGTCGCCAGCGCAGAACCGACACTGCCGATGGCAAACAGAATCAGCCCACCGTAAAGCGGGACTTTGCGCCCGACCATGTCCGACAAAGGACCGCAGAAAAGCTGCGCAATCGCCAAAGCAATAAAAAAGGCAAGCAGACTCATCTGTACCGCGCCGGTCTCCGCATGGAGATCGGCGGCAATGGTCGGCAAGGCAGGCAGATACATGTCGATCGCGAACGGACCAACTGCGGAAAGAAGACCAAGAACAATCGCATTGCGCACAAGACTCGAAGCCATGGGAGACGCGCTTTCATCAATGTTTCGTGAGGTGCCCGCACCGGTTTCGGATCGCCAACTTCGCTTGGGAGGATGGATCGCTGGGCTCGCAAAACCGGTACAGGACTGATAAGTATATGGAACTGCTATGGCTTTTCAGATTCAATCCGGGGTATATGCCCACCTTTGGACAAACCGGACCTCTGAAACAACTGTCACAGTCTATTGTCTAGACGAAACGCCAAAAGGAATTTGACATTGATGTCAAATTAGACACCATTGTCCAAAACGTCAAGTCATCTTATGTTGGGCTTATGAAACCTACTGACATAATCGAAATGGCCGCCCCGCCGGTGAAGCGTAGCACCACTGGAAAAGGGTTGAATGCCGCGGCTGGCTCTGCCGCAATGAAGCCGGGACAGTGCATGAAACGCGATTTCATCCTGTGTTCTGCGGCGCGTGTTTTCTCGCGCGACGGGTTTCAGGGTGCCAGCATCGATCTGATTGCAAATGAGGCAGGCGTTTCGCGCCAGACCATCTATAACCACTACCGCGACAAGGAAGCCTTGCTGGCCGCCGTGGTGGAAGACGCGCTGGATCGCATGAATGCGAGTCTGTTTGCTGTGCTTTCCACTTTTCCACAGACCGGCGACAATCTTGAGCACGACCTGACGGCTTTCGCGATCCGCATGAGTCGAAACTGCGTTTACGATCCGTCGGGCGCGTTTCTGCGCAAGCTTGTGCAGTCCAGTTCGCCCGATCTGTCCTTTGCGGGCTATATCTGCAAGACCAAGGGTCCGGCTCAGGCCATACCAGCCGTTGCTGCATGTCTTTCCCGCCTGGCGCTTGCCGGGCATTTGCGTCTCGACGACCCCGATCTGGCGGCACTGCATTTCATGGCGCTGATCAGCGCCGACACACAGTTGCATGCGTTGCACGGATGCGCCATCGATGACGACATCATCGAACGCAGCGCTATCAATGGTGTGAGGACATTCCTGCTAGCATTCGGTGTGACTGAATCGTCGCCGCAAGCGGCCCCTCGCCCCTGACAGATCGGGCAGCCCCACCGCACTTTCGCGATATATATCATCGTTTCCTGCGAGAACGAACTTGACATCTGCCTGCGAATCCGTGGGATAAGAAACCCATGGTACAGGATTTGATCCGTTACGACATTCTCGCTCAGGAAGCCCTTCGTGGCGTCATCCGCAAGGTTCTTGCGGAGGTGGCCAAGGCTGGCCTGCCGGGCAATCATCATTTCTTTATCACGTTCCTCACCGGAGCGCCGGGCGTGCGCATTTCTTCGCGCCTGAAAGAGAAGTATCCCGAGCAGATGACAATCGTGTTGCAGCACCAGTTCTGGGACATGAATGTTACGGATCAGCTCTTTGAAGTCGGCTTGTCTTTCGGCGATATCCCCGAAAAGCTGGTCATTCCGTTCTCTGCTGTGCGCGGCTTCTACGATCCGTCTGTCAATTTCGAACTTGAGTTCGATGTTGCGGCAGTTCAGCCGACCAGCGACAATGACGAAGAGAACAATATCGCGCCAATCGAGATGATGCCTGTGGAATCCGCGCCCGAAAAGCCGGAAAAGCCCAAGGCAAAGTCGCGCAAGTCTTCCGCTGAGAAGCAGGCAGCCGCCGCCAAGGACAATGCTGAAGGCGAAGATACGCCCAAGCCGTCTGCCGACGTGGTCTCCCTCGACGCTTTCCGTAAGAAGTAAATTTTCTCTCCCAACTCTGCTTGGAATCATGAAAACGCTGGCTGCGCTGCAAGCTTAAGGCTGCGGCGCAGAAGCCGTTTGTATAAAGCTATGGTCAAGCGGCGTACTATTTCATAGTATATCGCTGGCTAAATTACGCGTTTTGACTTCGATCAAGGCAACCGAAGTTTAAAATGATATGGTGGCAGGCAATACGGCAGTCCAAATCAAGGCGGGAATTTCATGGTCCGTTTGTTAGCGCAGGCAGTTCTCTGGATAAGCGGCGTTATCGCTGCATTCTTCATGGCGAGTGACGCGCCAAACTTTCCCCTTTGGCAGTTGACGGTCGGCCTTTTGCTGCTTGTGGCCGTTTCGGTCGCAATCTGGTGGTTTACCAACCCCAAGGAACCAAGACAGTAAGCCGCGCTGACAGCTTGCAGCTCACCGGAGCACCGCGGTATAAAAGCGTATATCGACGCAGCAAGGCATCCGAGACATCAAAATGAGCGACATCGTCAATCTGCGGCAGTTCAAGAAAAAGAAAGCGCGTGACGCCAAGGAAAAGCAGGCGGATCAAAACCGCATTCTTTTTGGGCGGACAAAAACGGAGAAAGACTTCGCACGCGAAGAGACCCGCAAGAGCGAGCGCTTTCTGGATATCAACCGCCTGGAGCGTAAAGATAACACGGACGGCGACCGTTGAGCACCGGCGGCTTGCGCAAGCATTCCGTCAGCATTCGTGGCCATGCGACCAGCTATACGCTGGAAGACGAGTTCTTCGAAATTCTCAACCAAATCGCCACGACACGCGGCCAGTCGATTGCAGCCCTTGTCGCAGAGGTGGACAGCAAGCGTGAGCGCACCACGAATCTCTCGTCGGCGCTGCGCCTTCACGTGTTGAACTGGCTCAAATCCCAGATACCACCAGCCCGCTGAACACAACCCCGATCAGGGCTGCTGTGCGGGCGCGGCCGGTGTGGGCTCCAGAGTTTTCAGAAATTCATTGAGCGACTGACCACCTTCCGGGCTGGTCAACGGTGCAGTTGCGCCATTTGTTGCTCCGCCTTCCGGATTGGCTGGCTGGGGCTGTTGCGACTCCAGCCGCTTCTTCTCCTCGGCTTGTTTTTCCGCCGCGACGCGGGCTGCCGCTTCCGTGCGGCGGCGTGTCTCGTCTTCCTGCTGGGCACGTGCGCGTTCCGCAGCATCGGCTTCCAGAACGCCAAGCTGACGGCGCAGACGCTGCTTTTCCATCAGGCTTGCCTGCATGGCCTCGACACGTTCCTGCTCACGCTCCAGCGCACGCTGGGTCAGGAACTGCACAAGCGGCTGCCGGTCGAGCCGCACTTCGGGCCGGTCATAAGTCCCGCCAATACTGAAAGCCACCTGCGGCGAAAGGCCGGTCTGGGCGCCATCGTCGCCCTGGAATGTAAACGTTCCGCTGCCGCCAACGCCAAGCGTCGACAGATCGAATTGCAGGTCACTCAACAAAGCCGCGTTGCCATCGGACAGATTGGCGGCTGTCATGCGCGCATTACCGCCAGCCACCGTGAATTCGAAGCGCGCATCGCCCGGCGTAAAACGCGCATTCGGCGCAACGGCCTTATCCGCAATGGCAGCAAATCGCTTCGCATCCAGTTTCTCATCACCGGCAGGCTGGTCGCCAATGCCATCAGCGGCTGCGACCATGGCGGGCAGCGCCGCACCATCCAGACCAGCCACCGCAAATTTCTCGACATCGACAGTCGCCGTTCCCGCCAGCGAACCGACCAGCGCGGCAGCGTTTTCGCCGCTGCCATTCAGCGTCACCGCGGCCTTGACGACACCGCCCAAAGGCGCAGAACCATCTTCCAGACGGTAGAAATTGGCGAGATCGGCACCGCTCCATTTGAGATCAGTCGAAAGCAGCGCATTCTTGTCGCTGTTGCGCAGAGACAAAGTGCCAGCGAGATAGCCCCCGGCCCAATTTCCGGTCAGCTCCGTCAGGCTCAGACTGTCGATCGTCTTTTGCAAGCGCGTCGAAAACTCGGTCGCCGTACCAAAGCCTTGCATATGCGCCTGAGCGACATTGAGCTTCACGTCAATCAGCAGCGGCAAAGACGGGCGAACCGCAAAAGCCCCTCGAGGCCAGATGGATTTTTCTGTCGGCTTGGCCGGTTCAAACGCATCCTGACCGAGCATGATGGCTGCCAGACTATCGACCTCAAGCGAAGCGAGCTTCGCCTCGCCCTTCAACTGCGGCAACCCGCTATCGGCAAAATTCGCCTCCAGCCGCGCCGATACATCTTCGCCGCCCAATTGACCGGCAAGGTTCGGAAAGCGCAGAATGCCCTTGGCAAACTGGAAATCGCTGGAAAGATTGGCAGATAGACCCGCGCCATACCCCGGCAATGCATAACCTGCCGTCGCGATGAATGGTTGCAGATCGGCAGATTTGACCTGCGCCTTGCCGCTCGCGGCAATATCACTACCGATCAGCGAAATTACCCCGTCAGCCGAAGCCGTGCCATCAGGCGCTGTGAGCTTGAGAAGCGTCCGCATCCCGGCGCTCGGCGCACCCTGCATGGTCAGATCTGCGGTCAGTTCACCGGCAAGCCCCAATGGAAGCGATGGCAGGCCGATCAAGGCCAGCACGGCCTCGCCCTGATCGGACTCGGCTGTACCGTTGAGCTGCATCTGCAAGGGGTCAGCGTCCGTCTCGCCGCCGCTGGCCGTTCCTGACAGATCGAGCTTCATTCCGCCGGTCTTGCCAGTGACACTGAAGGAAAACTCGCCGCTGCCGGGAGAAGTCTTGGTCTTCGTATCAGCCGGGCGGGCGCTTTTGCCCTTCGCTGCACCGTTCTTCGCGGGATTGGCCTGCGTTTCCGGCCTGACCGGCGCAACCGCATTGGCGATCACGTTGATCTCGCTGTCCTCGAACAGTCCGGGGAAGTTCGCCGCACGCGCCGACAAAGCGCGGAACAGCGGCAATTGCGGATAACGGTTCGCCATCAGCGCAATGAAGCGCGACAGATCGCCAGAGAGAATCGTCGCGTCCAGTTTTCCCGAAGGTGAATTGGCGAATGGCTCATAAGCCCCGGTTGCCGTCAGCGTTGCGTCTGCAACATCATTGATCATCAACCGGTCGAAATCGAAACGTCCATCGTGAAGGCGCATGGCCAGATCGATGCTGGCCGCTTCCATATCCTTGAAACGAACCGGCCCGGCCTTGAAGCCGACATTGAGCGTCTGCGCGTCGAGAAGCGCCAGCCCCTCACCGCCCGAGAAGAACGAAACGAAAGCCTGCAAGGCATCGCTTTCCACCGCGCCGCCTTGAAGATTGACGTCGATGGTCGGCTGCGCCGCTCCTTTGACCTGCCGCAGCAGTGATCCTTTGAGCGAAGTCTTGCCCAGACCAATTTCAAGATCGTCGATACGCTGCATGCCATCGCGCAGATCGACCTTGCCGGAGAAACCAGCCCCGTCGAGCGTGCGGATCGATTCATCCACTGTCTCATTCAGCCATGTGGCAAGACCGGACGGCTGGCGCGATGCAACAAGCATCTCGCCCTGAAAACCGAAATCATCGCCAACGGACAGCCTACCCTTGGCCTCGACTTTCGTGCGCCCGGGCAGATCGGCGGCAAACTGGCGAATATTCCAGTCCCCGCCATCAGGTTCGGCATTGATCGTCACCGAGCGAATGGTGGTTCCACCCGCAACAACCGCCGGCAGGCGGAGGTCAATACGCCCCGGTATGGTCGGGATTGGCAATTGTTCCAGAACCCGGCGCGCAATGGCAATGCGGTCCGTCAGCGGCATGACGGACGTAACCTGCTGGTCTTCCGCCGTCTCGCTCGGACCCCAGAAAATCTGCTGCCCATCGGCGCTGATTTCAAAGCGCGGTACATTGCCGTAATCGATCAGAGCCTTGCCATTGACGACATAGGGATTGTCGGCTGGCCCCTGCTCCATGCGAAACTCGCTCGCATCGAAGCGGTTGGTATCGGCGGTAAATTTGCCGGTCAGGCGCAGGCCGCTGAAAAACGGCTTGTCCGCCGACGCGTCTTTCTGTTTTGCACCGTTTTGCGCCACCATGTCAGAGGAACGCAGCGAAAAATCACCCGCATAGTTCAACCGGCCATCCTTGAGGGCGATATCGCCATCCGTTTCAAATGCGGCAGGAATGGCTTCCGGCGAAATACGCGCCCGCAATCTGAGCGAACCGTCAGGCTTGGCCTCGCCGCTCGTCAGATCGACCGCAAGCTTGCGGCCTCCCAGGCTGAAGCTGCTTTGGGCCTGCCATGGCCCGGCAAGGCTGTTGGCCGAGAGGACGGCATTCAGGCCGGTCGCCTCGTGGACGCGTCCGCTCGCCACGTCATGCAGCGTCACCGCACCGTCGCTGATCGAGAGTCGCTCGACCTTGATCTGCGATGGATTGAGCGGCGTGGACGGACGAATGGCCCAATCGACCTTGCCGTCCTTATCCAGCGAGATTGTTACGCGCGGACGCTCGACACGCATGTCGAAAATCAGCACCTGACCACGCAGGAAAGGCATCAATTCCGCATCCATCGAGAACCTGTCGAGGGTCATGACAGGATGCGTTGCATCCGCCCCGACGCGCACATCGGAAAAGGTCACGGATGGGAAAGGGAGCAGCCGCGCATTCACATCGCCTGCCACCTTGACCGGGCGCCCCAGAATACGGGTCGCCTCGCGCTCGAAATCGGCCCGATAGCCGCTCCAGTCGACAAAAGGCGGCACCACCAGCGCGGCTGTCAAAAGCAGCACCAGAAGCCCGCCGACAATGACGAATATGCGGCCCAAGAAGCAGCTCCGGTCAGTCAGGTGAATTCGGTTACGCGCAACACAACGGGTGAATCACGCCATATTTACCAACGCAACATAGTGCATCATCGCACAAAGTGCGAAGCGGTTTTCAGGATTGCGCGTCAACAAAAAACAGCATCGGTTCGGCGACAACAAGGCAAGCTGCCGCCCAACTGATCTAAATATGCGCGCTCATTGAATCGCCATCTGAACCAAGCGGTGCAGATGGCTGATTTGACTCACGAAATCAGGATTTTACCCGGGTTCATGATATTGAGCGGATCGAGCGCCTTTTTGATCATGCGCATATAATCGGTCGTTTCACCAAGCTCCATGGCCAGATATTTCATCTTGCCCTGGCCGATGCCGTGTTCGCCGGTGCAGGTCCCTTCCATGGCCAGTGCCCGCATCACGAGCCGGTCCATGAAAGCTTCCGCCCGTTCCATCTCTTCCGGGTCTTCCGTATTGAGCAGCAGGAGCAGATGGAAATTGCCATCGCCGACGTGACCGACGATCGGCGCAATGATGTTGCTGTCTGCCAGATCGCGTTCCGTCTCGGTAATGCAATCGGCCAGACGCGAAATCGGCACGCAGAGATCGGTCGAAATTCCCTTGCAGCCGGGACGCAGCAAGGATGACGCGAAATAGGCGTCATGGCGCGCGCGCCACAGACGGTCGCGCTCTTCGGCATCCTGCGTCCAGTGGAACGGTCCGCCGCCATGTCCGGCCGCGATCTCGCCGAAAATCTCGGCCTGTTCCGCAACGCCGGTTTCCGTGCCGTGGAACTCCACGAACAGATAGGGCTGCGCTTCGTAAGGAAGCTTCGAATAGAGGATCAGCGCTTCCATCTGAAGTTTGTTGACCAGCTCGATACGCGCCACGGGAACACCCATCTGGATCGTATCGATCACCGCGCGACAGGCCGATTCCACATCAGGAAACGGGCAGATGCCGCCGGAAATCGCCTGCGGAATCCCCTGAAGCTTCAAGGTCAATTCCGTGATGATGCCCAGCGTGCCTTCCGCGCCGATCAGCAGACGGGTGAGATCGTAACCGGCGGCGGTCTTCTTGACGCGCTTGGAGGTTTCGATCAGGCGACCGTCCGGCATGACGGCTTTCAGCGCCAGAACATTCTCGCGCATGGTGCCATAACGAACCGCATTGGTGCCGGAAGCACGCGTCGAGGCCATGCCGCCGAGCGTCGCATTTGCACCCGGATCAATGGGGAAGAACAGGCCCGTATCGCGCAGATATTCGTTCAGCTCACGGCGCGTCACGCCCGGTTCGATAACGCAATCAAGATCTTCGGCATGAACGGCCAGAATGCGGTTCATATGCGTCAGATCGAGCGATACGCCGCCTGCCGCCGCATTGACCTGACCTTCGAGCGAAGACCCTGCACCGAAAGCCACCAGCGGCACGCGATGTTCGGCGCAAATGCGCACCACATCCTGCACGTCCTGCGTATTTTCGGCGAACACCACAATATCCGGCGCTTGCGTCGGCACATAGCTGGTGGTGTGGCCGTGCTGCTCGCGGATGGCCTGACCGGTCTGCGCCCGCTCGCCAAAACGCTGCTTGAGGATACCGACTGCAGCGGCGATCCCCTCTTCATTGCGTGGAAGCGCGATCACATGTTCAAGCGACATTGTTCATTCTCCGGAATATTAAAGCATTTCCAGCAAAAGTGCGCAGCGGTTTTGCGTAGGATAATGCGTAAAAACAAATAGATAGAGCGGTTCCACGATTCCGTATTAAACGGAACCGCTCTAAACAGCAGGAAGAGCCAATGCTGCCGGGTCCTGCCCCAGCTGCAAGGCGATGGCGCGTACGACGAGATTGTGATCCTCGCGCTGCGGCAAGCCGGAAACGATGGCCGCCCCAATCACACCAGCGCCCGCAACGCGGATCGGAAATCCGCCACCCGCCAGCGCATAATCATTTACATCCAGCGCCTTGTGCGGCGCAAACATCCGGTCTTCACGATTTTGTTCCAGAACGAGACGATAGGTCGAATCATGAAAACGGCGCACGACATTAAACTTGCGGCGCAGCCATTCCGTATTATCCGCCGTAGTGCCGACAGTTGCTGCGAAAAACAAGCGACGGTCCCACAGCGAAATATCAATGCCGATACCAAGCTTTTCCTTCACCGCAATGTCACGAATTCTCTGGCCCAGCGCAAAAGCCTCGTTCTCGTCGAATGTTGGAAAAATCAGTGCGTGTTCCTGACGGATGATCTGCTTAATGTCGTCGCCTTGCGCCACGTCTATCGCTCCTTGGAAACTCATATGCGTTTCTTGTGCCCCTTCATTCGCATGTTTGCAACAACGGATATCCACCGATGTTCATCGGCAAACTTGATTGATGGTACACAAGGCGCTAGTGGAACCTTATGGCTCAGAACCCCAATATCGATGTGCCTTTGAAGGGCGACCAAATTCCCCCGTTTGTGGAAACAGCCGTGTTCAAGCGCGACGTGTTTTCTGAAACGCGCGCGGGCTATTTTGCGAACGATCCCGACACGCGCATTATTCGCCGTGTGGTGAGCGCCGCACCCTGGTGGTCGAGCCCGCTGGCATGGATTCTCGCCCGGCGCGAAATTCGCGGTTTGAAGACCGTGCGTGGCATCGAAGGCGTTCCGCAACTGATCGCAACTGACCGCGATGGCCTCTATCGCTCATGGACCGAAGGCACACCGCTGCATCTCGCGCGCCCCTCCGATCCGAAATGGTATCGCACCGCGCACCGGGTTTTACGCGATATGCGTCGTCTGGGCGTTACGCATAACGATCTTGCCAAGCCGCAGAACTGGCTGATGACACCGGAAGGCGAAGCAGCGGTCATCGATTTCCAGCTTGCCAGCGTCCATCGCCGTCGCGGCGCGCTTTATCGGCTGATGGCCTATGAAGACTTCCGCCACCTCATCAAGCAGAAGCGGGCTTTCGCCAAAGATCTGATGACACCGACGGAAAAGCGCATTCTGGCGCGCCGTTCGCTGCCATCACGCATCTGGCTGGCCACCGGCAAGAAGGTCTACAACTTCATCACCCGCGGCATTTTTAGCTGGTCGGATGGCGAAGGTACGGGCGACCGTATCGACAATGAAGGTCCGGCAATTCTGGCCGCCCTCAAGTCCGACCCACGCGTCAAGGACGTGGCGCTGGCGCTTTATTCGCTGCCAGCCAAGGGCGTCGGTCTCTATGCTTTCGTGGAAACGCTGGATGCAGACGAGAAAAGTCTGCGGGGGCGCCTGAAAAGCCAGAAGGTGGAATTGATCCAGCCGGTTGCCCATCTGCCGCGCCGCGAAGACGGCACCGTTCGCGACGATATTCTGCGCCTGATCGCCATGAATCAGATGACGGAGCTGGACGATCTGTTGCAGCGCGAGCCGGAACTGCGTGGCCTTGTGGAAGCGCTGGCCGCCCATCGCCTGAACTTCACGGATCGGCGCGTTACTCAATTAGAGTAGTCGAATAGACAAGCCCTTCCGGGTCTTTGTTTTTTGTGAGCGAATCATTACATTCGGGGTCAGATGTCCGATTTTCCCGACGATATGCCGTTTTTCGGCGATGATGCACCGGCTGGCCGCGCGCCAGCTACCGGCGGTATTGCTGCGCGCGCCATGGCCGCGCGCAACCAGCAGCGTGGCGAGCCTGACTACCTGAAAGGGTTGAACCCGGAACAGCGCCAGGCTGTGCTGACGACCGAAGGGCCGGTTCTGGTGCTTGCAGGTGCAGGTACAGGCAAGACCCGCGTTCTGACCACCCGCATCGCCCACATTATTACCACCGGCCTTGCCTATCCCAGCCAGATTCTCGCCGTGACCTTCACCAACAAGGCCGCGCGTGAAATGAAGGAGCGTATCGGCCATCTGGTCGGCGGCGCGGTGGAAGGCATGCCATGGCTCGGCACGTTCCACTCCATCGGCGTGAAATTGCTGCGCCGCCATGCGGAACTGGTCAATCTCACATCCGATTTCACCATCCTCGATACCGACGATGTGATCCGGCTGATCAAGCAGCTTATTCAGGCGGAAGGTCTGGATGACAAGCGCTGGCCTGCCCGCACCTTCGCCAATATGATCGACGGCTGGAAGAACAAGGGCTTTGGCCCCTCCGACATTCCGGAAGGCGATGCGCGCTCGTTCGGCAATGGCAAGGGCCGCGAATTGTATCGGGCCTATCAGGAACGCCTGCGCACGCTGAACGCCTGCGATTTCGGCGATCTTCTGTTGCATCCGATCCGCATCTTCCGCAATCATCCTGATATCCTGCGTGAATATCACGCCAAGTTCCGCTATATTCTGGTGGACGAGTATCAGGACACCAACACCGCCCAATATCTCTGGCTGCGCCTGCTCGCACAAAGACCGCAAGCGAGAAATACGGCATCTGTTGCCACGCAAGGCGGAAACGCGCCCATACAGCCCGCTAGGGCGTCCGAGCCGATGCGAGGCCCCCGCGGAGCCGGTGAGCGTAGCGAACTCGGCGCGAGCGAAAACAAAGTGAACCTGTGTTGCGTTGGCGATGACGATCAGTCGATTTACGGCTGGCGCGGAGCGGAAGTGGACAACATCCTGCGCTTCGACAAGGATTTTCCGGGCGCTGTTGTCATCAAGCTTGAGCGCAACTATCGCTCGACCGCGCATATCCTCGGCACTGCCGCTCATCTGATCGCTCATAATGAGGGCCGTTTGGGCAAGACGCTTTTCACGGAAGCGCCGAACCCTGATGATCCGCGTGTGAAAGTGCACGCGGCCTGGGATTCGGAAGAAGAAGCCCGTGCGGTCGGCGAAGCGATTGAACAGGCGCAGCGTCAGGGCCATCTGCTGAACAACATGGCGATCCTCGTGCGCGCTTCGTTCCAGATGCGCGAATTCGAAGATCGCTTCGTGACGCTTGGTCTCAACTACCGTGTTATCGGCGGCCCGCGCTTCTATGAACGCCTCGAAATCCGCGATGCGCTGGCCTATCTGCGCGTCGTCGCGCAGCCTGCCGATGATCTGGCGCTGGAGCGTATTATCAACACGCCGAAGCGCGGACTGGGCGAAGCTGCAATTCGTCAGGTGCATGATTACGCCCGCGCCCGCGACATTTCGATGTTTGCCGCCGCCTGCGATCTGATCGAAACAGAAGAGCTGAAGCCAAAGCCGCGCTCCGCCCTGCGTGAGGTCGTGGAGAACTTCCTCCGCTGGCAGTCGCTGCTCGACAACACGCCGCATACGGAGCTTGCCGAGACAATTCTCGACGAATCCGGCTACACCGCGATGTGGCAGAACGACAAGACCGCCGAAGCGCCGGGGCGACTGGAAAACCTCAAGGAACTGATCCGTTCCATGGAGGATTATGAAAGCCTGCGCGGCTTCCTGGAGCACATCGCTCTGGTGATGGATGCCGAACAGAATGAAAATATGGATGCCGTCAACATCATGACGCTGCATTCGGCCAAGGGTCTGGAATTCGAAACCGTGTTCCTGCCCGGCTGGGAAGAAGGTCTGTTCCCCCACCAGCGCGCACTTGATGAAGGCGGACGCTCCGGGCTGGAGGAAGAACGCCGCCTCGCCTATGTCGGCGTCACGCGTGCCAAGAAGAACCTGCATATCTGGTTCGTGTCCAACCGCCGCATCCACGGCATGTGGCAGTCGACCATTCCGTCGCGTTTTCTGGAAGAATTGCCGGAAGCGCATGTCGAGGTTGCGGAACTGGAAGGCAATTACGGCGGCTATGGCAGCGGTTACGGCCAGTCCCGTTTTGACCGGGCCGATCCGTTCCAGAATAGCTATTCGACACCGGGCTGGCAGCGCGCACAGCAGAACCGTTCGGAAGCCACGCGCAACAATTGGGGCTCACGCTCCGGCAGCCGTGTGGAACGCGTCGGCTATGGCGAAACGGATTCCGGCTTCGGCGCCGGGCGCGGCTCGGTCAAGGGCCGCACGATTGAAGGTGAACTGGTCGCGAAATCGGTGGCCGACAAGCCCTCGGCTTTCAAGGTCGGCGACCGCGTGTTCCACCTGAAATTCGGCAATGGCAAAGTCGCCGCCATCGACGGCAACAAGCTGACCATCGACTTCGACAAGGCAGGACAAAAGCGCGTTCTCGACGGCTTCGTCCAGCCTGCCTGACACGAGACAAAAGCGAGCCGGGTTATTCCGGCTTGCCCTTCTCCCACGTCACATCACCCCTGAAGAGCGGCACGGTCGAGAGCGACGTCTTGGCCGAACCGTCCTGCACCTGACTGGCATGGGCGAGATAGAGCAGCGTATTGTTCTGTTTGTCGTAAATGCGGGTGATCACCAGCTTCTTCCAGATCAGGCTGGTACGCTCCGAAAAGACCCGTTCGCCCTTCTGGCTCAGCTCAATATCGCCGATTGAAATCGGTCCGGTCTGCTCGCAGGAAATGGACGCATTGGAAGGGTCTTCAAACCACTTTCCCTTTTGCAACCGGTCGATCATGCTTCGCGAGAAGGATGCAAGATGACAGGTCACACCTTTGACCTTCGGATCGGGCACTGCGTCGATGACGATATCATTGCCGACCCAGTCCACGCCAACCTTGCCAACCTGCTCGGCAGTGGCCGGCAGGACCGAAACGGCAAGAAGAGCGAAAGCGGCGAAAGTCTGCTTCATCATGTTCTCCCTGAAAACCTGTGAGGAGAAGTGGCGCGGCTGGCCTGTCTTTGCAAGAGCTTACTTAAAAACACCCACCGCCGAACCGCCTACTCCCACTTATCGAGGAAGTCGCCAATCGCCATGGCTTGAATGTCGGGCACGGCCTCAAACAGTTTTTCGACCGGCCAGTCCCACCAGTTAAGCTTCAGCAGCCGTTCGATAGCAGCGTCGTCGAAGCGCTTGCGAATGAGTTTGGCCGGAACGCCGCCAACCACCGTATAGGGCGCGACATCCCTCGTCACGACAGCATTGGCGCCGATCACCGCACCATGGCCGACTGTTACGCCCGGCGTGATGACTGCGCCATGGCCGATCCAGACATCATTGCCGATCACCACCCGCTTTGCCTGGCGGCGCGCACGAAACTCGCCATCAACGCCCAGATAGCGGAAATATTCGTTGGGACGATAGCTCAGCTTATGCGTGGTCAGCCGTTCCATCGGGTGTTCCAGCGCATTAATCCGCACATTGGCAGCAATGGAGCAGAACTTGCCAATCTCGGCATAAATGCCTTCGCCATTGCGCTCGAAATAGGTGAAATCGCCGACTGTCACTTCGCGCAGGATGACCCGCTCGCCAATCTCGGCATAGCGCCCCAGCTTGGAAGATTTGAGCTGCGCCGTCGAATGAATGCGCGGCTCGCTGTTCTGGAAACGAAGATCGTCGGAATTGGCCATCAAAAGTCTCAAGGTTGCTCAGAGCGCGTTTGTTTTTACGCACATCTTGTCCGAAAACCGTTTCACACTTTTCGGGATGTGCTCTAAAGCGACCTAGGCCGCCTGCTGCGAACTCTGTTCGCTCGATAAGTATGCCTTGATAGCATTCGGCAGGACATCGTCAAACTTCGCGATCAATGTCGCATGAATTTGTGCCCGAAACTCTGGCTCAAACCGTTCAAAGCCCTGCACGCAACCAAAGGGTGCTGAACCGTTACTGATCTTGTCCAGCTCTTCGCCCCAGTGCTTGGCCTGAACAAAATCGAGATAAGCCAGTTCCCGCACGCCATGGACCGGCGTGTGATGCTGCGCAATTTCCAGATGGTTGGCGAGGGAAACCGTGTTGAACTGCTCGATATTACGATAGCGGAAACCGACCTGACGGTTCAGCACATCCGGTTTTGCCGCGAAGAACGAGGCCAGCGTACTGCGTCTCAGAGGATGCGGATGGTGGTGGATGCTCAGAAACCTGTCCTTCACCCCGGCCGTGACAGCGCCTTTCCACTGGGCAAGACGGAATTTCGGAAAGGTATACTGGTATCGTGAAATTTTCCCGAGCAAGCGCCGCAGCTTGTATTTCAAACGGGAATTTTCCGGCCGCACCCAGTCACCATGCAGTCTTGGACGTTCGTTCTCATAAAAATCGGACACGGCCAGCGGGGCGTTCAGGAAGAAATCATCGTTGGAATAGATGAAGTGTTCCGACAGGCCGGGGATGCGCCACACTGCCCCCTCGATTGCTCTCGCATTGAAGGACGGGCGCGCCGCGGGAAGATCTTTGAAAATATCGTCATGCGAGACGATCTGGATGAAGGACGGATCGCACTTGCCTTCCGCCGCAAAAGCATCAAGCAGCCGTGGCTTCTGATTGTCGGTGATGATGAAAATACGCCGGATGAACGGCGCGAACTTTATGACCGATGCAATATTGTAATAAATCTCGCCATTGTCGAAGTAGCGCTCACTGGTCACCGCTTCGAAATGGGTCTTTTCGGAATCTGGCGCAAATCGCTGCCGGGAAGACTTATGCGCGGGGTCCTGACCGTCCACCCACGCGATGACATAATCGATTTCCAAAACGATTCTCTTGAAATATTGCAGTTTTATATTGGAAATATAACAATCCTTCGGGCGATACCAAATGAAATAGCCGACTTTCCCATTCAACTTTGGGTGTCCGGCAAACAGAGCGAACGGACAAAAGTTTCAGAAATTATTGAAAATCAAAAAAAGAACCGTAGATTAGGCCCACTTGGAAGTGCGTGATTGTAGAGCGCGCAAATGCGTGTTCAGAAATGCAAGGTTCATCGGACATGAAAAAATTCCTGCCCATCTTCATCGTTGCCTTCATCGTCGTGATTGTCGGCGCTGCTGGTTTCAACATGTTTCGCGATCGCGAGGCCGCGAAGGAACCCTTCGGCGGGCCGCTCAATCTCGTCACGATGGATGGACAGCCATTTACCGAAAAAGACCTCCGCGCCACACCGGCTGTGGTGTTTTTCGGCTTCACTCACTGCCCGGATGTCTGCCCCACCACGCTTTACGAACTTGATGGCTGGCTGAACCAGCTCGGCAGCGACGGACAGGACCTCAAGGCCTATTTCATCACCGTCGATCCGGAACGCGACACGCAAGACATCATGAAGACCTATGTGGGCAATGTCTCGAAGCGGATTGTCGGCATCACCGGCACACCGGAGAACATCGCCGACATGGTCAAGTCCTACCACATCTATGCCAAGAAGGTTCCGGGCGAAGACGGTGAATACAGCATGGATCACACGGCATCGGTGTTCCTGCTCGACAAGGGCGGACGCTTCCGCAGCACCATCGCCTATCAGGAAAACCCGGATACCGCGCTGCAAAAGCTGAAGAACCTCGTCAAGGGCGCTTCTGCTGGCTAATCCTGGAGCGATAGCTGCTTTCTTTGGCAGTTACCCTTTAGAAGGCATGTAAATCCCAAAGATTCGGAGCGCCATTTATGTGTTCGGATGGACGCGCGGCGCTCCGACAGCTAAACAGAAGCTCTTGAACTTTTAGAGAGCTTTTTACCTCATGGCCCAATCACGACTTTTCTTTTCGGCGAACAAGGCGGAAGCCGAGCGCGTTTATAATATTCTCGAGCAGGCTTTCGAGGATGACGGCTTTCCCATCGCCATCACCGAAATCGATGAAGACCGACAGATTTTCGAAGTCTCGGTCTATGTCGAAGACGGTGCTGAAGAGGTCGCGGCCCGTGTGGACGAGCTGGTTGGCGCCGACAAATTCGAAACCGAGGAACTGCCGGATATCGATTGGGTCACCCATTCGCTCGAAGGCCTGAAGCCGGTTCGCGCCGGACGTTTCTTCGTCCATGGCTCGCATGACCGCGAAAAGATCGAGCCGAACGACATTCCTATTGAAATCGATGCAGGTCTTGCCTTCGGCACGGGCCATCACGGCACGACGGCGGGCTGCCTTGAACTGATCGAAGAAGTGGCTGAGAGCGAACATCCGACCAATGCGCTCGATCTTGGAACTGGCAGCGCCGTACTGGCCATCGCCATCGCAAAGCTCGCGCCAATTCCGGTTCTCGCCACCGACATCGACCCCATTGCAGTCACCGTCGCGGCAGAAAACGCCGCCAAGAATGGCGTTGCCGAGCACGTCATTACGGCGACGGCAGAAGGTTTCGACCATTCGATCTTCCGGTCCTATACGCCCTTCGATCTGATCGTGGCGAATATCCTTGCCAATCCGCTGATTGAACTTGCGCCTTCGTTGAAGCAGCATCTGGCTCCAAGCGGCTCGATTGTTCTCTCCGGCATTCTCGACAGCCAGCACGATGCGGTGCTCGCCGCCTATCAGGCCCAGGGCCTGACGCATCAAAAGACGCTTCATCGCGAAGGCTGGGTGGCGATCCATCTGAAGTGATGTGATTCCGGAACCAGAACCCAGAAACGGTTATCTTTCATCTGTTGTGAGTTAGACCCATGGCTTTTCAGACCTTTGACGTCACCACCAACCCGGCCAATGGCGCGCCCCGCGTGGCGAAGCTGCGCGAGAAGATGGCCGCGCTCAGCCTTGATGGTTTTCTGGTGCCCCGCGCCGACGAGCATCAGGGCGAATATGTGCCGCCCCATGCGCAGCGCCTTGCATGGCTGACCGGTTTCACCGGTTCGGCAGGTGCAGCCCTGATCCTGAAGAAGTCTGCCTATGTCTTCATCGACGGACGTTACGAATTGCAGGTTCGCGCGCAGACTGACCCGAAGATCTTCTCTTACGAAAGTCTGGTGAGTACACCGCCTTCCGTCTGGCTGGCCGAGAATGGCAAGGGCCTGACCATCGGCTTCGATCCATGGCTTCACACCATTTCCGAAGCCCATGCGCTTCGCGAAGCACTGGAAAAACAGGGCGGCAAGCTGGTTCCGGTGGAGACCAATCTGGTCGATGCGGTGTGGGAAGATCAGCCAGCGGCACCAACCGCCGCCGTGACCATCCAGCCCGCACGTTTTGCCGGTCATGAGGCCAAGGACAAGATCAAGGAAATGCAGAAGGCGGTCGCGGCAAGCGGTGCTACGGCCACCGTGCTGACCGATCCGTCATCCGTCGCATGGGTGTTCAACATTCGCGGCAAGGATGTTTCCAACACGCCCCTGCCCTTGAGCTTCGCCATCATTCCGGCCAAGGGCGAACCGGAAATCTTCATCGACGAAGCCAAGCTCGCTATCGAGCCGCGCGCTTACCTCACCCAGCTTGCCAAGCTGTCGGCTCCCAGCAATCTGGAAGGCCATCTCAGCGCGCGTGCCGCAAAGGGTGAAGCCATTCTGCTCGACCCTGCGCTTGCGGCAGAAAAACTGCGCCTGATCGTCACCGGCGCAGGCGGTTCTGTGATTGACGGCAAGGACCCTGCCCGCATTCCACGTGCGGTGAAGAACAAGGCCGAGCTTGACGGTTCGCGTGCTGCACATGAACGCGACGGCGTGGCCATGGTCAATTTCCTGTCCTGGGTCGATGGGCAAAAGCCCGGTACCGTGGATGAAATCGGTGCAGCCCAAAAGCTGGAGGAATCACGCGCCAATGCCGGACGCGATTTCCAGATGCCGCTGGAAGACGTGTCTTTCGACACGATTTCGGGTGCTGGTCCGAACGGCGCAGTCATCCATTACCGCGTCAACACCGACACCAACCGCACGCTAGAGGATGGCGAGCTTTATCTGGTCGATTCCGGCGCACAATATCGCGACGGCACCACCGATATTACCCGCACGGTTCCGGTCGGCAAGATTGCGCCTGAAACCATCAAGGCCTTCACGCTCGTTCTGAAAGGTGTGATCGGGATCAGCACGGCGCGCTTCCCGGCTGGTACGCGTGGGCAGGATATTGATGTTCTCGCGCGTATCGCGCTTTGGAAAAACGGCTTCGATTATGCGCATGGCACCGGCCATGGCGTCGGTGCTTATCTCTCGGTGCATGAAGGACCGCAGCGGATTGCCAAGACGGGTTCGCAGGAACTGCTGCCGGGCATGATCCTGTCCAACGAACCGGGCTATTACAAGCCGGGCTCGTTTGGCATCCGCATCGAAAATCTGATCATCGTCACCGAACCGGAAGTGCCGGAAGGTGGTGACATTCCGATGATGGGCTTCGAAACGCTGACCTTCTGCCCGATCGACCGTCGTCTGATCGACAAGGCGCTGCTGACGCAGGAAGAGCTGGACTGGCTTAACAATTACCACGCCAGCGTGCGCGCAAAGCTGTCCGGCCACCTGAAGGATGCCGAACGCAAGTGGCTCGAAACAGCAACTGCGCCGTTATAAGCTCAAATTGGGAAAAAATGGCGCAGCGCGATCAACAGCGCTGCGCCTGCAAAAAACATCGTTAGCATGCTGACCCGCAAGGACAGAAAAACGCAAACGACGAGCACGAGCAGCTCCCGCCAGCCATGATCCGATGCAGGTGCGGCGACAATCGCCGTCAACACCGCCGCGGGCACGGCATTCAGCGCCGCCTCCACACGAAAATGCAGACGCTCAAAGCGCGACAGTACCAGATGGCCGCCAATACGGGTCAGATAGGTGAAGAACGCGGCGGCAATGATGATCCAGGTCGTGGTGTCCATGGGCGTCACACCTTCACATTCTGTGGCTTGGCAAGAATGGCTGCAAGCACAACGCCACCAGCCGCCCCCAGCGTCACATGCCAGGGCGAACCGACGAATTTATAGGCGGCAATGGCCGAGATCGCGCTGACGACAACCACCGGCCACCAGTGCTTGCGATGACGAAAACTCATCACCATGCCGAGGAAGTAGATCGGCAGCAGGAAATCGACGCCAATTGCATAGGGGTTGGAAATCAGGTCGCCAAACATGGCGCCAATCCAGGTTTCCAGAATCCAGCAGACATAGGTCATCAGACCCAGCCCCATATACCACGAGAAAGTGATCTTCTTGCCTGCCTCGCTGCGAATCTCGACCTCCGCATATTGCGGATCGACCAGCACGAAAAAGGCGACAGCTTTCTGCAAGAACGAGAAGTGGCGGATACGCCGCCCCACTGTTGCCGAGTAGAGCACATTGCGGAAATTGACCGCGAAAATGGAGAGAACGATCATCCAGGGAGCGATATTCTGCCCGAACATATCAAGGCCGACCATCTGGCTGGCGCCGGCATAGAGCGTGGCGCTCATGAATACCGCTTCACCGACCGAAAGGCCGTGATCGAGAGCAACCGCGCCGAACAGCACCCCGAAAGGTGTGCCCGCCAGCACAATGGGCACGCCGCGTTTCGCACCGTGCAGAAACTCACTGCTCGCAGAGGCCTTAGCTGGCCTGAAACCCTGGTCCACGGAATCCCCTCCTCCAGACCTGTAGTCATTAGAGCCTGAATCAAAAAGCGGCATGTGTGTGCGAAAATGGTGATTTTCGAGTACCGGAGCGGAGCGTACTTAAGGTACGTGAGCACCGGAACGGAGAAAATTGCCATTTGCAGCCACACAGGACGACTTTTGGAACAGGCTCTTAGGCAATTCCATGACCTGTTGGAATAGGTTTCCCGCAAAAATCATACAAATAGAGACGGTGCGGTCAGTTTATCTGACGCACGCAACATTTAGGCATCACTCATGCAGATATTTGATACGGCGATCAATCCGGTTGATCTGGAGGCAATGTACCTTCAATCTTTCTAATCCAGTCGACCAGAGGGCGCGAGCGCTCGACAAAATCGACCAGCCGGTCCGCAAGCGCTGCTTGCGTGATGCTCTCCGGATCGATTTCCATCCGCACCGCGAAATGACGATTGCGAATGGCCTCGACCAGATCCGGTTCAGTCACGCTTTCAAAGCCGCGCGGTGTGCGCTTCAGACGGTCACTATCGCTGATCTGCAAACCGTTCTTCTTCAGCTTTGCCACCACGGCGCGATACTCATCCGGCTTTTCCGCAATCGCTTTGCGAATGGCCAGCAGGAGCTTCGGTTTTGGTCCCCACCAGGCAACCCCGGCATAGCAATCGCGTACACCCGGCAGACCGATGCAGACATAGAAACAACCGCTTTCGTCCCATTTGGTGCCGGAGCGTGAAAGCAGCGCCGACAGGTGCCGGTTATAGGGCGCCTTGTCTTTCGAGAAGCGTGTATCGCGCTTGATACGAAACTGCGACTTCACGCGGTCGCCCTTGAAGCCCAGCCCCGCTTTTTCAAAGCGCGTGCTCAATTCTGCAATCAGATCGCCAAGCGGCTCTTTCAGGTGCTCTTCAAAAAGATCCTTGTTCTCCACAAACCATTCCCGGTTCTGGTGGAAATCGAGCGCCTTCAGAAAAGGAATAGCCTTGTCACCAAAACCCTTGAATGGCGCCATTCGATCATTCCTCCCCGACGAGCGTGAACCAAGCATCTTCATCAATGACTTCGATGCCAAGCTCGGCGGCTTTTGCGAGCTTCGAGCCTGCACCCGGACCAGCCACCACCAGATCGGTCTTCTTGGAGACGGAACCCGCCGTCTTCGCACCGTAGCGCTCTGCCATGGCCTTGGCCTCATCGCGCGACATGCGTTCCAGACTGCCGGTAAACACCACCGTCTTGCCTTCCACCGGTGAGCCGGTGGCGACACGGGCCGCTTCGTCCAGTGGGGTCACTTCCGCCAGAAGTGCCGCCAGCACTTCGCGGTTATGCGGCTCTCCGTAAAAATCCACGACCGCCTCCGCGACGATAGAGCCGATGCCTTCAACGGCAAGCATATCCTGCCAGGCTTCATTGCCCTTGTCGGTGCGGTCTCCACCCTTTGGCGGAACGGCTTCCAGCGCCGCCTTTTCGAAAGCAGCGTAGGACAGATAAGCCCGCGCAAAACGCTTGGCATTAACTTCGCCGACATGACGGATACCGAGACCAAACAGGAAGCGGCTTAGAGCAATTTCACGGCGGTCATTGATCGCGTCATAGAGCTTCTTGACCGACGTCGCGCCAAAACCCTCGATGTTTTCGAGCTTCTTCAGGGGCGATGCGGCCTGTCGCTTTTGCAGCGTGAAAATATCGGCAGGCGATTTGATTTGCAGGCTTTCATCATCGGCATGGAAGAAGAACTCAACCTGCTTTTCGCCCAGACCTTCAATGTCGAAGGCATTGCGCGACACAAAATGGCGAATACGCTCGACTGCCTGTGCAGCGCAGGTCAGCCCGCCGGTGCAACGATAGACGGCTTCACCTTCCTCGCGCACCGCATGGCTGCCGCAAACCGGGCACTGATGCGGGAAAGGAAACGGCACCGCATCCGCCGGGCGCTTTTCCAGCACCACGTCAACGATCTGCGGAATGACATCGCCAGCGCGCTGCACAATCACCGTATCGCCAATGCGAATGTCGCGCCCTTCGCGGATAGGCTCGCCCTTCTGGCCGATGCCCTTGATATAATCCTCATTGTGCAGCGTGGCATTGGTCACCACCACACCGCCGACGGTGATCGGCTCCAGACGCGCCACGGGCGTCATTGCGCCAGTGCGTCCCACCTGAATATCGATACCGCGCAGAATAGTGGTTGCCTGTTCCGCCGGGAACTTGTGCGCAATCGCCCAGCGCGGGCTGCGCGAGCGGAACCCGAGCCGGGTCTGAAGATCGAGCCGATCAACCTTATAGACCACGCCGTCGATGTCGTAATCGAGATTGGGACGCTCCAGACCAATGGCCCGATAATGGGCGATCAGTTCATCGACACTCGAAAGGCGCTTCATCAGCGGATTGACGGGGAAACCCCAGGCGCGGAACGCCTCGACCATGCCAAGCTGGGTGTCGGCAGGCATATCCGACATTTCGCCCCAGGCATAAGCGAAGAAACGAAGCTTGCGGCTTGCCGTCACCTTGGCGTCAAGCTGGCGCAGCGAGCCCGCCGCCGTATTGCGCGGGTTTACATAAGTCTGTTTGCCATCCGCTTCCATTTGGGCGTTGAGCGCCAGAAAGTCACTCTTGGCCATATAGACCTCGCCGCGTACTTCGACCACCGATGGCGCACCAGCCGGAAGCCGGTGCGGGATCTCGCCGATGGTGCGGATATTGGCGGTTACATTTTCGCCTGTCGTGCCGTCACCGCGCGTTGCGCCGCTAACCAGCACACCATTTTCATAGCGGATCGACATGGACAGACCGTCGATCTTCGGCTCGGCGGTAAAGGCAATGGAATTGTCCGGCAATTGCCCCAAAAAGCGATAGACGCTGCCGACGAAATCGCGCACATCATCATCGGAGAAGGCATTATCCAGCGACAGCATGGGCCGCGCGTGAACGATGGGTGCAAAAGTCGCCAGCAGGGGTGCAGCACCCACGCGGCGCGAAGGACTGTCATCGCGCACCAGTTTGGGGAAACGCGCCTCTATGGCCTCGTTGCGCCGCTTGAGGGCATCATAATCCGCATCCGAAATCTCCGGCCTGTCATTGGCATGGTAAAGCTCATCGTGATGAGCAATCTCACGCGCCAGTCGCTCCAGTTCGGCAGCGGCTTCAAGGTCGGTCAGTTTTTCAACGAGAATTTCGGACATATGCGGCAAGCATCCTGGCTATCTGAATCGAGCAGAAACATATCCAAGAAATGTCATTTAGCCTACAGCCGCCTGACTTTACGAACAGAGGATACTGTCAGATAGCTGTCAGGAGGCCAGAGCGCTGTTTTCCGCCAGCAAACGTTCTGCTGCCGCGCGCGCTTCATCGGTAATGCTGGCACCGGCGAGCATACGGGCAATTTCTTCCTGCCGCTCATCCACGCCGATAGACCGGATTGATGTCGACATGCGATCTTCGTTGGTCGCGGACTTAGCGATGAGGAAATGCGTCGATGCACGGGCCGCCACCTGCGGCGCATGCGTTACGGACAGCACCTGCACCCGCGACGACAGACGCGCCAGACGCTGGCCGATGGCATCCGCCACAGCACCGCCCACACCCGTATCGATTTCGTCAAAAACCAGCGTCGGCGCAGAACCGCGATCCGCCAGTGCAACTTTCAGCGCCAGAAGAAAACGCGACAGCTCGCCACCGGAAGCGACTTTCATCATCGGACCGGCTCGCGTGCCCGGATTGGTGCGGACCCAGTATTCCACCGTGTCGATGCCTTCGGCAGCACGCGCTTCCGGGTCGGTGATCATCTCGACCAGGAATTCGGCACGTTCCAGCTTGAGCGCCGGAAGTTCCGCCATGACGGCCGCTTTCAGATGCTCCGCCGTATCCTTGCGCCGGGCAGAAAGCTCCGAAGCAGCTGCGTCATAGGACGCCCTTGTCTCTGTTGCCTGCGCTTCAAGCTGCACCAGCTTTTCCGCGCCTGCATCCAGCTCTGCAAGGTCGGCATCCATCTTGTCGCGCAGAGCAGGCAAGCCTTCCACCGCGACCGAATATTTGCGCGCAGCCGCGCGCAGCGCGAACAGGCGTTCTTCCACCTGCTCCAGCACACGCGGATCGAAATCGATCTCCCGCATGGCGTGGTCGATGCCATCCTGCGCAATAGCCAAACTGTTCAATGCTTCATCGATGGCTTTACAGACCGGCTCAAGCAGATGCGGCGCTTCCGGGATTTTACGCTCCAGACGGCGCACGAGACTTGCAAGCGTCGGCACTGGCGAACCATTGCCCGACAGAAGTTCGCCCGCTTCGTTCACGTCACCGGCGATCTTTTCGGATTTCATCATCACCGCACGGCGTTCGGCGAGTTCGTCTTCCTCGCCGGGCTGCGGATCGAGTTTGGTCAGTTCTTCAACGGAAGAGCGCAGATAATCGCCCTCGCGCTCAGCAGCTTCCACGCGAGCACGGTGACGCGACAATGCGGTTTCTGCGTCACGCCACGCCTTGTGCCGTTCACGCACCACGACCGTCTCAGCGTCGAGACCACCGAAAGCATCCAGCAATGTGCGGTGAAGGTCGGTATCGATCAGCGCGCGATCGTCATGCTGGCCGTGAATTTCCACCAGCCTGCGGCCGAGATCGCGCAACAGCGCAACGCTTGCCGCCTGATCGTTGATGAAAACGCGCGTGCGCCCATCGCCCATCTGGAGACGACGCAGGATGACGTCGCCGTCATCATCAAAACCATTCTCGCGAAGGAAAAGCCGGGCCGGATGACCACCCGGCACATCGAATACCGCCGTCACCTGCCCCTGATCCGCACCATGGCGAACCAGCGAAGCGTCGCCACGCGCACCCAGCGCCAGCGACAGCGAATCAAGCAGAATGGATTTACCGGCGCCGGTCTCGCCCGTCAGCACGGACAAGCCGGTCTTGAACTCGATGTCGAGCCTTTCAATCAGGACAATATCGCGGATCGAGAGGTGCGACAGCATGTCGGGCTCAAACTGGTTATGAACCGCCGCCCGTGATGAGCGACGAAGCCTTGGCCAGCCATGAACCACCGTTTTCGCGCGGCTGAAGACCGCCGCTCTGCAGCAGCTTGTAGCTGTCCTTGTACCACTGGCTGTCCGGGAAGTTCTTGCCGAGAACCGAAGCGGCCATCTGGGCTTCCGCAGTCAGGCCAAGCGCATAATAGGCTTCGACCAGACGCGCCAGAGCTTCTTCCACCTGACGGGTGTTGGAATATTCCTCGACTACACCGCGGAAGCGCTTGATAGCGGCCAGATATTCCTTGCGTTCCAGATAGTAGCGGCCGACCTGCATTTCCTTGCCGGCGAGCTGGTCGCGGGCAAAGCGGATCTTCGCTTTCGCATCGTCGGTATATTCCGAATTCGGGAAGCGATCGACCACTTCCTGCATCGCGGCAATCGCACGGCGGCTGGCAGCCTGATCGCGCGTCACGTCCGGAATCTGACGGAAATAGGAAAGACCGATGATGTAATAGGCGTAAGCCGATTCGGGCGATGTCGGGTAAAGCGTGTTGTAACGCTTCGCCATGCTGATCGCTTCTTCGTAGTTACCCTTGCGGTAGTTGGTGAAGGCAGCCATCACAAGCGCCTTGCGTGCCCATTCCGTATAGGGATGCTGACGGTCGATGGCAGCGAACTTCTTGGAGGCTTCGTCGAGACGACCGGCGTCCAGATTGGCCAGACCTTCATTGTAGAGCTTGTCGGCAGGATCGATCGTCTCAACATACTTGGTGAGATCAATATCGTCGTTCTTGCTGGCACAACCGGCGAGCGGGATAAGAACGGCGATAGCGCCAGTTAACAGCGCGGTTTTCGTCACACCCGTGAATTTGAAACTCGTCATGCGGTCTCCGGCCTTCTGGCAGCGTCATTCCTGTTTGAAGCAACGTGCGCGCTTGTAGCATTGCAACCGTGCTTCATCCATCCAAATCATTCAACATCGGCAAAGATTAAACAGTGCCAAGGCTGTTTTGGCCGTCCATAAACCACATGCAGGCGCAATCGTCTAGCTCTTCAATCGCCAGATTTTGGCCGAAACACTGTCCGGACGGCTCCTTCGCAACGTGTGAACCGTGAAGATTGGTCCCCTCATCGGCCCATCGCAAACGACTACCGACTCGCATCATGATGGTGAACCGCCGAACACGGCTCAATTAAGGCCGCGTTCCGGGATCATCCAAATTATTGTGGACTAAGTGGCGAGCGCTTAAAGAGCCCAGGGTGCAGCGATATTCGGCTTCACCGCAACGAAATCCGAGCTCTTGGCATTGCGGCGTACGCCGGATGCCTCAACGATATCGAAAGCGCTCTTGTCGGCAAGAAGCGCCTTGACCGTCTCAGCATTCAGGCGATGACCGCTGCGATAGGAGCGGAAGCAGCCGATGAACGGCAGACCGGCAAGCGCCAGATCGCCCACGGCATCCAGCGTCTTGTGACGCACGAACTCGTCCTTGAAGCGCAGACCGCCCGGATTGATGACCGAATTGTCGTCACCAATGACCAGAGAATTGTCGAGCGACGAACCCAGCGCATGGCCGGAGGCCCAAAGACGCTCCACGTCCTTCATGAAGCCAAAAGTGCGTGCAGTCGAAATTTCCTTGCGGAAAACCGCTTCGTCCATGTCATTCGCAAATTTCTGGCGTCCGATCAGCGGGCATTCGAAATCGATCTCGACTTCAAAACGCGTGCCAGAGAACGGGCGGAATTCACCCCAGGAGCCGCCAGCTTCCACACGAACCGTCTTGAGAATACGAATAAAACGACGCTTGGCCTGCTGCGTGACGATGCCTGCCTCGTCGAGCGCTTCGATGAAACGCGCCGAGGTGCCATCGAGAATAGGCACTTCCGGGCCATCAACCTCGACAATCAGATTGTCGATGCCGAGTGCAGACACAGCGGCCATCAGATGCTCAACCGTATCGATCTTCGCTTCTTTCGGCCCAAGCGACGTGCAGAGGTCCGTCGCGCCGATCTCCGAAACATGCGCGTGGATCTCGCGCGCGCTGCCCTTCAGGTCCGAGCGCTGGAAGACGATGCCTGTATCCGCATCAGCAGGAATAAATGTGGCCGATGCCGGAGCACCGCCGTGTACGCCTACACCGGAGAGGGTCACCGCACGACCAATTGTCTTCTGATAAGCGCTCAAGGCTGTTCCAATCTATTCATAATCCAGAATATACGCGTAAGGCGTAAACAGGCCGCGCTTGCTCGCTGGCGTACCCTGCTCCCGCAATCGCACAATCTAATTCGCAAACGCGATTAATCCGTTAGATATGGCAAAATTAGCGGCAGGGAAGACAAAAAGAATCACAACCCCGTGTGAGCCCCGATACAACCGACCACGCTTAAAATAGTGAGCCGGTTCGTCGCGACAAAATCACGCTTTCTTACGCTCTATTACCATAAACCGCGTTTTATTCCAGTATCTGCCCTCAAAAGCAAAAAGCCCGCCTGAAACAGGCGGGCTTTTTGGGATTTTACATCAGCGTTCGATCAGTTCGACTGGCGGCGCAGGAAGGCCGGGATTTCGAGCTGGTCGTCTTCCGAAGCTGCACGCGGCTGCGGGCGGCCCTGATCGTCAAGCTGGCCACGGCGCGGCGCGTAGATCGAGCCGTCCTGCTGCATCGGACGGCGTTCAGCCGGACGCATGCCAGGTTCACGATGCTGAGCTGGCTCCAGACGTGCTGCAGGCTGCTCTTCTTCACGACGCGACAGACCATGGGTCAGACGCTTGAGAAGGCTCATCGGGCCGCGTGGCTCTTCCTGGGCAGGCTGTGGCTGCTGCGGAGCGCGACGGGCTGCGATTTCAGCCTGTGCAACCGGCGGGAAATCCGAAACAGCTGGCATACGTGGAGCCGGACGCGGTTCGCGGGCCGGTTCTGCATGCATCTGCTGCGGCTGCTGGTAAGCCTGTGGCTGAGTGGCCTGAGCCTGCGGCATCGGTGCGCGAGCAACCGGTGCGCGTTCAAAGGCTTCCGGTGCAGGCGCCTGGAAAATGCGGCTCTGCGGACGGAAATCAGGCTCTGCGGAAGCAGCAGGTGCGGCTGGCGCAACTGCAATCGGCATATCGACTTCGGCAGACTGGATTGCCTGAGCAATCGGATCGGCCTGACGCGGCTGCTCAACGACCGGAGGACGCAGAGCGCCATGCGGTGCCATCGGCTTGGCCTGCGAGGTCGGCTGCTTTACTGGCTGGCGAAATTCCAGCGGCGCAGGCGCCGCATCTCCGATCTGCTTGTCGATGCCGGTAGCAACCACGGATACGCGAATGACGCCTTCGAGACCTTCGTCGAAGGTTGCGCCAAGGATGATGTTTGCTTCCGGATCGACTTCTTCACGGATACGCGTTGCAGCTTCGTCGACTTCGAACAGGGTCATGTCGCGACCACCGGTGATCGAGATCAGCAGACCCTTTGCGCCGCGCATCGAGGTTTCGTCGAGCAGCGGGTTGGCAATCGCAGCTTCGGCAGCAGCCATTGCACGGCCTTCGCCGGAAGCTTCGCCGGTGCCCATCATCGCCTTGCCCATTTCGCGCATAACCGAGCGAACGTCAGCAAAGTCGAGGTTGATGAGGCCTTCCTTGACCATCAGGTCGGTGATGCAGGCAACACCCGAATAGAGCACCTGGTCGGCCATCGCGAAAGCGTCAGCGAAGGTGGTCTTGTCGTTGGCGATGCGGAAGAGGTTCTGGTTCGGAATGACGATAAGCGTATCGACGTTCTTCTGCAGTTCTTCGATGCCGAGGTCGGCCGTCTTCATGCGACGCGCGCCTTCGAAATGGAAAGGCTTGGTCACGACGCCAACGGTCAGGATACCGCGTTCACGTGCTGCGCGGGCTACGACCGGAGCTGCACCGGTACCGGTGCCGCCGCCCATACCTGCGGTGACGAAGCACATATGCGTGCCATTGAGGTGATCGACGATTTCGTCGATGCATTCTTCAGCAGCGGCACGACCGACTTCGGGCTGGGAACCTGCGCCCAGACCTTCCGTCACGGCAGCGCCGAGCTGGATGATCCGGTCGGACTTCGACATGGTCAAAGCCTGCGCGTCAGTGTTGGCCACAACGAAATCCACGCCGCGCAGACCGGCATTGATCATGTTGTTGACTGCATTGCCGCCGCCACCGCCGACACCGAATACGGTGATGCGGGGCTTCAGCTCGGTGATGTCCGGCTTTTGCAGATTGATAGTCATTGGTCCTTGTTCCTCTTAAAGCCCGTCACCGCTTTTCGCCGCTGCGGTGCTGATTGGTTGTTACCCAGATGGTCACGTCCCGGAAAATTCGACTGTTCACTCAAAGATCGGTTACTCAGAAACTCTCCCTCAGCCATTGGCTGACACGTTGAATGCGCCCACCCGTACCGGTCATAAGACCGGAGGAAGCTGCTTTTACCGACCGTTCTTCTATCCCGGCCACCTGCGGGTAGATCAGAAGTCCGACGGTCGCGGCAAAAGCTGCCCCCTTAGCCGCCTCAGGCAATCCCGCTATTCCTAGAGGACGCCCGATTCGTACATTTCTTGCAAGGATTCGTCTGGCTGCCTCCGGCATTCCCGGCAATTGGCTTGCGCCGCCGGTCAAAACCACACGCTTGCCGACAATGTGTCCGAGGCCTGACTGGTTCAGCCTGTCGCGAACCAGTTCCAGCGTTTCTTCCACTCTTGCACGGATAATCCGCGTCAAAACCGAACGCGGATACTGATTGGGAACATCACGCTCGTCGTCGCCAATCGGCGAGACAGAGATGAGATCGCGGTCATCGGCAGCGCTTGGCAGCGCCGAGCCATACATGACCTTCAGGCGTTCAGCGTCTTCCATGCGAGTGGAGAAACCGCGCGCCACGTCCATCGTGACGTGATTGCCGCCGATGGCAACCGCATCGGCGTGAATGAATTTGCCTTCGGAGAAGACGGAAATCGTCGTCGTGCCGCCGCCCATGTCGATGCAGGCTGCACCCATTTCCGCTTCGTCGCCGACCAGAGCCGACAGGCCGCTTGCATAAGGCGTTGCGACAATGGCTTCGACCGACAGATGGCAGCGATTGATGCAAAGCTCGAGATTGCGCAGCGGAGCGGCATCAGCCGTCAGCACGTGCATATCGACGCCAAGACTATCGCCCAGCATGCCCTGCGGGTCGCGCACGCCACGCTCGCCATCGAGCGTATAGCCGATGGGCAGCGAGTGAACGAGGTGACGTTCTGCGGCCAGAGCCTGCTTCGCGCCAGCTGCAAGAACACGGCGAATATCGGTCTGCTCGACCTCATGACCGCCGAGATTGACGCTCGCGGTGAAGGTCTCGCTCTTGAGGCGACCAGCCGAAATATTCACGATGAGGCTGTCGACGGTCAGACCGGCCATGCGTTCTGCGGCATCCACTGCGAGACGGATGGACTGTTCGGCAGCATCGAGATCGATGATCACGCCGGACTTCACGCCACGCGAACGCTGATGGCCGATGCCCAGCACTTCCATACGGTGCGTGCGACCTGGCAGGAGCGCGCCGCCTTCATGCGGGCGCAGCCTTGCAATGACGCAGGACACCTTGCTTGAGCCAACATCCAGAACCGTGAGCAGGCGCACCTTGCGCCCTGCAGTTCCGCCTTGAGATGATCCCTTACCGCCCAGAATACTCATACGCGCTTCCCCGTGCGGGCCAATTCTTTCTTACGCTCCGCCAGGAACTTCTGGCGCTGTTCCATACCGCTTGCCGTCAGCTGAACGGTGATGCGATCATCCAGACGGAGATCGACCGCCGTGATATCGCGGGTCAGAAGATGCTTTTCCTCATCGAGCTTCTGGATCTGCGCGAGCGCTTTAAGCGGATCTTCCGCCGGAAGCATGATGCGCACGCCATTGTCCAGCAGCAGGTCCCAACGACGGTCGGCGACGCGGATGTATGCGCGAACCTTGCCAGCCAGCGCCGGATAATTTGCGACCTCGTCGACAAAGCCCTTAACGACCTTCTGGGCACCGTCACCGACGACGAGTGGCAACGTGTTGTAGCGACCGGCACGGAAAGGAACGATGGTATCGCCTTCGGCATCGATCAGCGACAATTCGTTGTCGTTCTGCCAGATGGCGAAAGCCTGACGCTCATGCAGCGCAACCTGAACCGTGCCCGGATAAACCTTGCGTACTTCTGCGCTCTCAACCCACGGCAACTGCGCGATGGAGGCGCGCGCTTCTTCTGCGCTCAAGCCCACCAGCGACGTTTCGCCATCAAGGTTAAGCTGGCCCAGAATATCGATATCGGAGGTCTCGCGATTGCCGACAACCTTGACATCCTCGATAGCGAAACCGAGCGTCGAGGCCGTGGCCTTCACCACTTCCTGAGAATGATTGCCGACGACCATGCCATAAAGGCCGGTGGCGCCGAGGAAGCCCAGCATGCCGATGGTGCCGGCATGGCGCGGAATGCTGACATTGCCCTGAAACAGACGGGCGGCGAAGCGAAACGGCTTGCGCAGAAAGCGTGGCAGGACGAATGCGACATTCATCGCCGATGCGTCTCGCATCGCGCCCGAGCGCCTATATCCATCATTTTTGCCGTTCAACGCAAACAAGACGCGTCCTCCACCATCCAACTCAACAATTCACCGAAAGAGATACCAGCCGCTTTGGCGATATCAGGCACGAGCGAGGTGGGCGTCATCCCCGGTTGGGTGTTAACTTCCAACCAGATAACTTCGCCTTCTTCTGAAAAACGATCATCGAAACGGAAGTCCGACCGGCTTACGCCCCGACACCCGATTGCCCGATGCGCCGTAAGGGCCATTGTTTGTATTTTTTGGTAAATATTTGGTAAAATTTTTGCCGGACACACGTGAGTTGATGCGCCTGCAACATATTTTGAATCATAATCGTAGAACTGATGACCAACCGGAACGATCTCGCAGACATCCATGGCGCGATCGCCCATCACGGCGCAGGTCAGTTCGCGCCCGGCGATGTAGCTTTCCACCAGAACTTCGTCACCATATTTCCAGTCGGCGGAGCCGATGATTTGCGGCGGATGGGTCTGGTCTTCCTTGACGATCACGACGCCGAAGCTGGAGCCTTCACGCACCGGCTTGACGACATAAGGCGGCTCCATCGGATGCTCGGAACCAATATCGAAACGGTTCATCAGACGCGACGGCGCAACAGCCACGCCAGCAGCCGCAGCAACCTTCTTGGCGCGATCCTTGTCCATGGCGAGCGCCGAAGCGAGAACGCCGGAATGCGTGTAGGGAATCTGGAGATATTCGAGGATGCCCTGAATGGCGCCATCTTCACCGAACGGACCGTGCAGCGCATTGAAGGCGACATCAGGATTCAACTCGGCAAGAACACTGGCAACATTGCGATCCACATCGATGCGAGTCACGCGGTAACCGCACTCTTCGAGGGTCTTTGAACAGGCCGCGCCAGACGACAGGCTGACAGGACGCTCGGAGGAGAACCCACCCATCAAAACGGCGACGTGTTTTCCCGTCATGTTAAGCATCCCCTCTGCGCAATCCCCTGCGCGGTGAATCAAGAACAGAGTCCGAACAGTCCAGCGGACCGGTGTTCCGATCCCGAAATTCGTTTCAACCGATATCGATCACCGACGAATTTCGGGATCGAAAGAACACCGGCTACTTTTTAAACAGCCAGTGTCGTTTTGATCTCGAAGTTCGCACTCGCGCACGATATCGAACCCTAGCGAACTTCGAGACCACGACACTGGAGGCCGCAGACACCCACAGCAGGAAAATCCTGCCGAATCAAATCACTGTGTGGTTAACCATAAAGAATCAGAGGATTGATTCCGTGACAAGACCCTATCAAAAGGGACGAACCTTACGCGTCGCTTGCGAAGGCAAAAAAGCCCGGAATTTCAGGCAGAAAATCCGGGCAATTTTTTTATTAAACTTTGCCGAGAAACTCTTCTACGCGCTCGCCGTCGCGGAACAAACCGAGACGCTTGATCTCCCAGTGGAGGCGAATCCCTGAGTTCTCGAAAACTTTTGCGCGAACTGTCTCGCCCAAAGTCTCCAGATCATGCCCGGTCGCGGTGCCAGTATTGATCATAAAATTGCAGTGCATCTCCGACATCTGGGCACCGCCGACGCGCAGTCCACGACAGCCAGCCTTGTCGATTTCCTTCCAGGCAGATGTGCCTTCGGGATTCTTGAAAGTTGAACCGCCGGTCTTTTCGCGCACAGGCTGCACCGTCTCACGATGATGCTGCACCTCGTCCATGGCGCGCTGAATATCCTCGCGGTCGCCCGGGACGCCCTCGAACAGCGCCGAGGTGAATATCAGCTCCGGCGATGCCGAAGAATGGCGATAGGCATAGCCCATATCGGCATTGGAAAGCACATGCAGCTCGCCCTTGCGGTCAAGAGCCCGAACTTCCACGACGCGCTCGCGTGTTTCCACGCCATTGGCGCCCGCATTCATGCGCAGCGCCCCGCCAATGCCACCAGGAATGCCATGGTAGAAATGGAAGCCGGAAAGCCCCGCCTCAAGCGCCGCCGCAGCCACGCGCTTGTCTGGCGTCGCGGTGCCTGCCCTGAGCTGCGTCTCGGAGACCCGCTCCACCTCGCCAAAGCCCTTTGCAGAGAGCCTGACAACAAAGCCAGGCACGCCACCGTCGCGCACGAGCAGATTGGAACCGATACCGACCACGAGGATCGGTATTTCTTCCGGCACTGCCTTCAGGAAATTCGACAGGTCTTCCTCATCGGCAGGCTGGAACAGAACCTGTGCCGGACCACCGGCACGGAACCAGGTGATCTTGTCCATGCCCGTATCAGGCGTCAGGCGCCCGCGCAGGCCCGACAGCTTGCTATCAAGCTTCTTGAGAAGCGTCTCGCCGCTTTCCATCGGGTGATAGTCCATTACTTCTTACCCTGATCGGCGAGTTCTTTGGGCAGCGCGTAGGCCCATTGCGTGATGTTGCCCGCACCGAGGCAGACCACAAAGTCGCCCGGCTGCGCGATGGAGGCTACGAGCGGTGCCAAGGCTTCCGGTCCGCTGGCATAACGCGCATCACGATGGCCAGCCGTCTTGATGCGGCTGACGAGCGTCTCGGAGTTCACGCCTTCGATAGGGTCTTCACCAGCCGTATAGACCGGCGTAACGATGACGGTGTCGGCATCGTTGAAGCAGGCAGCAAATTCGTCGAACAGGCTGTGCAGGCGCGTATAGCGATGCGGCTGCACAATGGCGATCACGCGACCGCCTGCCTGGCTTGTGGCTTCGCGCGCGGCTTTTAGCACGGCGCGGATTTCCACCGGATGGTGACCGTAATCGTCAAAAATTTCGACGCCGTTCCACGAACCCGTATGGGTGAAGCGGCGCTTCACGCCACCGAATGAACCGAGGCCGCGACGGATATCGTCGGCGGATATGCCCAGTTCATGCGCAACCGCGATGGCAGCCGTGGCGTTGGAAACGTTGTGCTGGCCGGGCATCGGCAGGCGCAGATCCTTGATTTCGACCGTCTCGCCCTTGCGCGAACGGATGACGACGTCGAACAGGTTCGCCGCGCCTTCCATGCGCTGATTGACAAAGCGCACTTCCGCCTGCGGGTTCTGACCATAGGTGATGATGCGGCGATCTTCGATGCGGCTGACAAGCGCCTGCACTTCCGGATGATCGAGGCACATGACGCCAAAGCCGTAGAACGGCACATTCTCCACGAACTGCGCAAATGCGGCGCGCACATTGTCGAAATTGCCGTAATGGTCGAGATGTTCCGGATCGATATTGGTTACAACCGCAATATCGGCAGGCAGCTTGAGGAAGGTGCCGTCGCTTTCGTCGGCTTCCACCACCATCCAGTCGCCATCACCCATGCGGGCATTGGTGCCATAGGCGTTGATGATGCCGCCATTGATAACGGTCGGATCGAGATGCCCTGCATCAAGCAACGCCGCCACCATCGACGTGGTGGTCGTCTTGCCATGCGTACCGCCGATGGCGACCGCACGACGGAAACGCATCAGCTCGGCCAGCATTTCGGCGCGGCGCACGATGGGCAGCAGCTTTTCGCGTGCAGCGGCCAGCTCGGGATTGGTCTTCTTGATTGCCGTCGAGACAACGATGACTTCCGCGTCGCCAAGATTTTCCGCCTTGTGGCCGACGAAGACCTCAATGCCCTTTTCGCGCAGACGCTGCACATTGGCGCTGTCCGACTGATCCGAGCCCTGGACCTTGTATCCGAGATTATGCAGCACCTCGGCGATACCACTCATGCCGATGCCGCCAATTCCAATGAAATGGACGAGCCCGATGTTCAGCGGCATTTTCATGACCGAGTTCCTTTTTTGAATTCCTGGACAGATTTTCCTGCTGCAATAGCCTCTGCCAGATCGGCAAGCAACCGCGCAGCATCTGGCTTACCGACGCTTTTTGCGGCTTTTGCCTGATTTTCGAGCCTTTCCGGCTCATTCATCGCCGATTGCAGGATTTGCGCAAGGCGTTCGGGGGAAAGATCCGCCTGTCGCACGACCTCGCCGCCGCCAGCGCTGGCGAGTGCAGCAGCATTGGCCGCCTGATCGTGATCGAGCGCATGGGGGAACGGCACCAGAATGGCGGGGCGACCGATCACAGTGATTTCCGAAACGGTCGACGCGCCCGAGCGCGAGATTACGAAATGCGCATCCGCCATGCGTGCGGGCATATCGTTGAAGAAGGGAGCCACATCGGCTGGAATGCCAAGCGCCTTGTAAGCCTCGCGCACCGAAGCTTCGTCTTCCTTACGCGCCTGCTGGGTGATCAGGAGCCGCGCCCGTTCCTTTTCCGGCAACAGGGCGACCGCAGCCGGTATCGCATTCGAGAAGAACTGCGCACCCTGGCTGCCACCGAAAACCAAAAGACGAAAACGCTCATCAGGCTTTGCGGGCTTGTAAGGCGTGGCAGCTGCCGCGAGTACAGGCGGGCGCACCGGATTGCCGGTCGTCACGGTCTTTTCGGAAAAAGCACCGCCTGTTTCCGGCAGAAAGCCACCGGCAATGGCCTTGACGCGTCCCGCAAGCCCTTTGTTGGCGCGGCCCATGACGGCGTTCTGTTCATGCACCAGCGTTGGAATATGCATGTTGCTCGCGGCATAAAGCGGCGGCAAGGTCGGATAGCCTCCGAAACCGGCGACGAGCTGCGGTTTCAGGCGGCGGAACAGTTTGCGTGAATCGAGATTGCCCTGCCAAAGCGACCAGAATGTCTTGAGAAGCGCAAAGGGATTGCGGCCCGCAATGGTCGCGGAACGGATCACATGCACATGGTCTTCCGAGAAGGCGCCCGCAAAACGCTGCGCACGCGCATCTGTCGCCAGATGCACGTCCCAGCCGCGTGATTTCAGCTCATGCGCCAGCGCTTCCGCCGGAAAAAGATGGCCGCCCGTTCCCCCGGCGGCCAATACGATAACACCTTTACCCATCAGCCCCTCACAGCGCAGGAATGCGCTCGCCTCGACTTGAACCCATATGCCCAACCGTATGCGTCATGCGCGCTTCCGGACGGCGACGGGTGAGCGCCAGCAGGATGCCCATGGTGATGGCAATCGCCACCAGCGACGAGCCGCCATAGGAAATAAACGGCAGCGTCATGCCCTTAGCAGGCATCAGGTGCAGGTTTACCGCCATGTTGATGATCGACTGGAAACCGAACAGGATCACGATGCCCGACACGGCGAGACGCGTGAACGCATCGCGTTCCTTGAGCGCGATGGAAAGCCCGCGCACCACGATGAAGGCAAACAGCAACATGATGATCATGCACAGGATGATGCCATATTCTTCCGCAGCCACCGAGAAGATGAAGTCGGTGTGGCTATCGGGAATGATGCGCTTGACCGTGCCTTCGCCGGGTCCCTGCCCGAACCAGCCGCCACGCAGAATGGCTTCGCGCCCGGCATCGACCTGGAACGTATCGCCTTCGCCCGTCATAAAGCGGTTGATACGACCGGCAACGTGGTCGAACACAAAATAAGCGCTGAAACCGCCGCAGACGGCGAGACCGCCGAGAACCAGAATCCAGAACATCGGCAGACCAGCGAGGAAGAACATCGCGCCCCATGTGCCGGTGGTCAGCATGGTCTGGCCAAGATCGGGCTGCAACACCAGAAGACCGGCAACAGTGCAGAACAGCATCATGGCAAGGAAATAGCCGGGCATGTCACCGCCGCGTTCGCGCTCGGAGAAAAGCCATGCGCAGACGACTACGAAAGCGGGCTTCATGAACTCGGACGGCTGGATGGAGATACCGGCCAGATTGACCCAGCGGCGCGCGCCCTTCACTTCAATACCGAAGAAGAGCGCCGCAACCATCAGCACCATGGAAATGGCAAGCAGGATCAGCGCGAAACGCCTGATCTGCCGAGGCGAAAAGAACGACACACCGATCATGACGATGACGGCCGGTATCATGAAGACGGTCTGGCGCTCCACAAAATGGAAACTGTCGAGACCGATACGCGAAGCCACAGCCGGGCTTGCCGCGAAGGACAAGAGAATGCCAAGCCCCATCAGGGCCAGACAGGCTACGAGAAAGAAGCGGTCTATTGTCCACCACCAGTTGGCGACAGGACCGCGATCGACACGGCTTACCATCAGCTTTCTCCTCCAATTGGCATAATACCGGGAAGTGCCAATACGGCGCTGCGGAAGGCATCGCCGCGTTTTTCAAAATTCTGAAATTGATCGAAGCTGGCGCAGGCTGGCGAGAGCAGCACAACCGGTTCCGGGGCTGCATCATTGCCCGCATCGCGCGCGGCATGATCGACGGCCACGGCCAGCGTATCCGAAATCTCGAATGGCACGCTGTCACCGAGCGTCGCGGCGAACTGCGCCGCCGCCTCGCCGATCAGATAGGCTTTCGCAATGCGTGGGAAGAACCCGCCGAGAGACTCAATCCCGCCCGCTTTCGGCACGCCGCCAGCGATCCAGTAGATGTTATTCGGAAAGGAGGAGAGCGCCGGGGCGGTCGCATCGGCATTGGTCGCCTTGGAGTCGTTGACGAACAGCACTTTGCCGCGACGCCCCACCTGCTCCATGCGGTGCGCCAGACCCGGAAAGCTTTTCAGCCCAGCACGAATTTCATCGAGCGACAGGCCAACCGCAAGGCAGGCCGCCACAGCTGCAAGCGCATTCTGCGCATTATGCGCGCCGCGCAGCGAACCGATCCCGGCCAGCGAGGCCAATTCTTCAACCTTGCCTGCTTCAGCATGCATCAGGATCGAACCATCGGCAAAATAACCGCTATCGAGGTGCTTTTCCTTCGAAATCCGGGCGACATTAACGCCGTTCACTGCCAGATTTTCGGCAATCGCCGTGCAATAAAGATCGTCAACGCCGATAATCGCCGTGCCGCTGGCAGCAACCAGCCGCGCCTTGATGGCCGCATAGTTTTCCATCGTGCCGTGACGGTCGAGGTGATCTGGCGTCAGGTTCAGCAAGATTCCGGCAGTCGGGTTCAGCGAAGGCGCCAGATCGATCTGATAGGACGAGCATTCAACCACATAGAAGCGGTCTGCCGCTGGCGGCTCCAGCGTCAGGATTGCCGTACCGATATTGCCGCCAAGCTGCATGTCGCGACCGGACGCCTTGATGATATGGGCGATCAGCGCCGTGGTGGTCGATTTGCCGTTAGTGCCGGTAATGGCGATGAACGGGCAATCAGGTGCAATATGATTGCGCTCGCGCACGAACAGCTCCACATCGCCGATAATCTCGACGCCTGCAGCATGGGCAAGATCGACTGTCCAATGGGGCTTGGGGTGGGTCAGCGGAACACCCGGCGAAAGCACGAAGGCAGCGAACTGCGACCAGTCCGCCTGCCTCAGATCGCCCGTTGCAATGCCTGCGCCTTGTGCGCGTGCCACACTGTCGGGATTATCGTCCCAGGCAATGATCTTCGCCCCCCCGGCCACAATGGCCTTGGCCGTGGCAATGCCCGACCCGCCCAATCCGAAGAGGGCGACGGTCTTGTCTTTAAGGGCGGTGATCGGGATCATTCTTCTTGCCTGTCGATACTGGTCTTGTGGTTATCTGAGCTTGAGGGTGGAAAGTCCGATCATCGCGAGAATGATGGCGATGATCCAGAAACGGATCACGACCTGGCTCTCGGTCCAGCCCTTCTTTTCAAAATGGTGGTGGATTGGCGCCATCAGGAAGACGCGCTTGCCGGTCAGCTTGAACGAGCCAACCTGAATAATCACCGAAAGCGCTTCCATCACGAACAGACCGCCGATGATGGCGAGCACGATTTCATGCTTGGTTGCAACGGCCACCGTGCCGAGCATGCCGCCCAGCGCCAGCGAACCCGTATCGCCCATGAAGATAGCGGCAGGCGGCGCATTGAACCACAGGAAGCCAAGGCCTGCGCCAATCACTGCGCCCAGCACCACGGCGAGTTCACCCGTGCCCGGCACGAAATGGATTTGCAGATAATCCGCGAAGATCGCATTACCGGAAAGATAGGCGATGAAGCCGAAGGAAGCTGCGGCAACCATGACCGGCACGATGGCCAGACCGTCGAGACCGTCTGTCAGGTTCACGGCATTGCCCGCGCCGACCATCACGAAGGCCGCGAACGGAATGAAGAACCAGCTCAGATTGATGACGAACTGCTTGGCGAATGGGAAGGTCAGCGAGGAGGAGAAAGGCTCCTGCCCTGCGCGCATGATGACAAAGGCGGCAATCGCTGCGATCAGGAACTCAATGCCCAGACGCGCCTTGCCGGAAAAACCCTTGTCGGACTGCTTCGTCACTTTGAGATAATCGTCGTAAAAGCCGATGGCGCCGAAACCCACTGTGACCAGCAGCACAACCCAGACATAGACGCTGGCGAGATTGGCCCAGAGCAGGCACGAAATCAGAATGCCGGTCATGATCATCAGACCGCCCATGGTGGGCGTACCGGCTTTCTTGAAATGGGTCTGCGGGCCGTCCGCGCGGATCGGCTGCCCCTTCCCCTGACGGACGCGCAACGAATTGATGATCGTCGGGCCGAACAGGAACACGATCAGCGCCGACGTAATCATTGCGCCGCCGGTGCGGAAAGTGATGTAGCGGAACACGTTGAGCGGTGTCATGTGTTCAGCGAAGAAGGTGAGAAGCATCAGCATGTGGAGAAAATTCCCTCGACCATCGCCTATTCCGCCGGCTCGACCGGCGGAAACTGGTTAGTGAAAGCCTTGACGATTTTGGAGAAGCCGATTCCCTTGGACGATTTCACCATAATGACATCGCCAGGACGGACCGCCTTTATCACCAGCGGCAGTAATTCTTCGGTGCTCTGCCTGTATTCGGTGTGAATTTCAACCGGCAAGGCGTTTTTTAGCACTGACATTTCAGGGCCGCCGATAAAAAGTGAACTCACTTCGGCATCCACGATCGGACGTGCGAGGTCGGCGTGCAGCTTTCCGGACTGGCGACCGAGTTCCAGCATGTCGCCAAGAACGGCAATGCGTCGCCCTTTCGGACCTTCCGGCTTGGACGACTGGAGCAGTGCCAGCGCCGCACGCATGGAGGTCGGATTGGCATTGTAGCTTTCGTCGATCAGCGTGAACGCGCCGCCATCGGGATGTTGCAGCACATGCTGCGCACCGCGCCCGCCTTCTGCCGAAAGGGTCGCCATGGCCATGGTCACCTTGGCCAAATCCGCACCGACGAGGTCGCAAGCGCCAAGAACCGCCAGCATGTTCTGTACGATGTGACGGCCCGGTATGCTGACCTTCACGACGGCTTCGTGATTGCCGATCTTCACCGTCATGCAGGAGCATGTCGGGTGCAGCTTGACTTCGCGCAGGCGATATTCAGCGCGGGCATTTTCGCCAAACGTCGAAATATGTTCGACGCCAGCTTTCTCGGCCAGTTCTTCCAGTTGCTTGAAACGCTTGTCGTCACGGTTCAACAGGGCATAACCGCCGGGAACAATACCTTCGAAAATCTCGGCCTTGGCGACCGCGATTTCCTCCAGATTGGCGAAATGGCCAAGATGCGCAGGCGCAATCAGCGTGATCAGAGCCACATGCGGACGCACCATCTTCACTAGCGGACGAATTTCGTCATGATGGTTCATGCCGATTTCGAACACGCCGTAATCGGTATCGGCTGGCATGCGGGCAAGCGTCAGCGGCACGCCCCAATGGTTGTTGAAGGATGCGACCGAGGCATGAACCTTGCCGACGCCGGACAGAACATGACGCAGCGCTTCCTTGGTCGTCGTCTTGCCGACAGAACCCGTCACAGCGATGATCTGCGCCTTTGAGCGCACACGCGATGCGATGCCCAGCTTGATCAGTGCTTCAAGCACGTCTTCCACGACGATCATCGGCACTTTGAGATTGCCGAATGCAGGCAGGCGATGCTCGGCCACCACCAGAAGCCCCGCGCCAGCGGCCATTGCAGCCGTAGCAAAGTCGTGCCCGTCGAACAGGTCGCCCTTGATCGCGAAAAACGCCTCGCCGGGTTTCAGCGTGCGGCTGTCGATGGAAATGCCTGTTATACCTGCTGGAAGCGTGCCGAAAGGCCTGCCTCCCATGGCGTCAACCATATCAGCCGATGACCACAGCCAGTCTTTCATCCCTGACGCTCCTCAAGACGAGCGGCCAGTGCGGCTGCGACTTCCGCATGATCGGAGAACGGCAGGGTAATGCTGCCGACAATCTGGCCTTCCTCATGTCCCTTGCCAGCAACCACCAGCGTGTCGCCCGGCATCATCATGGACACAGCCGTGAAGATCGCTTCGCGGCGGTCGCCAATTTCAGTCGCGCCAGTCGCCGCAGCCATGATTTCCGAGCGAATCTGCGCCGGAACTTCCGAACGTGGATTGTCGTCGGTGACGATCACCACATCGGCAAGGCGCGAGGCAATTTCGCCCATGATCGGGCGCTTGCCCTTGTCACGATCACCGCCGCATCCAAACACGACGATCACGCGACCGGTGGTGAATGGGCGAACCGAAGTCAGAACATTTTCAAGTGCTTCCGGCTTATGCGCATAATCGACATAGGCCGGTGCGCCATCTTCCGTTGCGCCCACCAGATCAAGACGACCTGGCGCGCCCTTCAGGCGTTCCAGTGCGCGCATGGCAGCGGCGGCAGGTACGCCCGTAACCATGGCGAGACCAGCGGCAACCAGTGCGTTCGCCACCTGAAAATCACCGGCCAGCGGCAGCTCGATTTCGAAGATTTCATCGCCGATGCGCACTTCGACATGCTGGCGGAAACGCTCATGCTCAACGCGCTTCAGATTGATGAAATTGCCCTTGCGGCCAACGGTCTTCACGTCACAACCGGCAGCAGTCGCTGCGTCGATCGCCTGTTGCGAGAAATGATCGTCGGAAAAGATGATCGCAGGCGCGCCCTTCGGCAGCAGCGTATCGAACAGGCGCATCTTCGCGCCAAGATATTCTTCGATGGTCGCGTGATAATCCATGTGGTCGCGACCGAGATTGGTGAAAGCGCCAGCAGACAGTTTCACGCCGTCGAGACGACGCTGATCAAGCCCATGCGACGAGGCTTCCATCGCAGCGTGCGTCACGCCCTCGTCGGCCAGTTCGGCCAGAACGCGCTGTAGCTCCACCGGATCGGGTGTCGTCAGCGAATTATAGTCGCTGCGGGTCGGCGAAAACACGCCCGTCGTGCCGATATTGGCAGCGGGAAAACCTGCATAAGCCCAGATCTGACGCGTGAAGGAAGCAACGGAAGTTTTGCCGCTGGTGCCCGTGACGGCAACCATGATCTCCGGCTGCTTGCCATAGAACTGTGCCGCTGCCGTTGCCAGCGCGTGACGCGGATCGTCCACATGCAGAACCGGAACGCTCGCATTGTCGATGGCTGCATCCTTGGCCGCAATCACGGCGGCTGCACCGCGCTTAATCGCATCGGCAGCAAATGCCGCCCCATCCGCTTTCACGCCTTTCAGCGCGGCAAAGAGAAAACCGCGTTCGACCTTGCGGGAATCCGAGGTCACGCCCGTGATTTCCACCTCACCGTCGGTGCCGGAGGCCAGTTCCGTAAAAAGAGCGATTTCCTTCAGTTTCATGGCAATCAAATCCAAATTTCGTTGCGTACCCAAGCTATGCTGCGCGAATCAGTCGTATTCGTTGGAAACCATTGCTGGCGGCAATTCCTGTTTTAAATCAGGCCCACCGCTCATATTGCTAACAGTTGCCGGTTGCGCATCCAGTTCGAAGTCAGGTTTGACGCCTAGGAAGGATGCCGAGCGGCTGATGATTTCATAGACCATCGGCGCAGCATTGAAGCCCGCGGTCGCGCCGAATTTGCCCTGTTCCGGCTTCGGCTCATCGATGATGGTCAGCACGACATAGGCCGGATCTTCGATCGGGAATGCAGCAAGGAAGGCGTTAAAGCGCGAATCCTTCGAATAGCGACCCTTAACCACCTTTTCAGCCGTACCCGTCTTTCCACCGACGCGATAGCCCGGAACGGCTGCGCGCTTGCCCGAACCGCCAGGAGCGGTGGCATTGAGGCGGTAGAGATAACGCATATCAGCAGAAACTTGTGGATGAACGACCTGCTTCTCTCCCAGAGCAACAGTCTCAGCCTGAGACCGCATCAGGAAGGTCGGGTTGAACAGCTTGCCACCATTCATGAGTGCTGCCGCGCCCACCGCCGTCTGAAGCGGGGTCGTCATCATGCCGTGACCAAACGAGATGGTCATCGAATGGACCTTCTTCCAGACGCGCGGCTCGACCGGACGTGCCACTTCCGGCAGTTCCGTCTGCATGCGGTCGAGAAGACCCATCTTTTTCAAGAAAGCGCGATGGCCTTCGATACCAACGGCATCGGCTTCGCGCCCAGAACCGATATTCGACGAGAAGATGAACACTTCCGGCAGCGTCAGCCAGCGGCCCTTGCCGTGGAAGTCGCGGATGGTCTGGCGACCGAACACCAGCGGACGTGTTGCATCGAGCTTCGACTGCAGGGTGAACTTGCCGGAATCGAGCGCCATCGCCGTGGTGAAGGTCTTGATGGTCGAGCCCATTTCGTAGGTGCCCGCCGACATACGGTTGAGGCGATCCTTGTCGAGGGCATTAACGGGGTTGTTCGGATCGAAATCCGGCACCGAGGCCATGGCGATCACTTCGCCGGTCTTGATGTTGAGAACAACGGCGCCCGCGGCAATGGCGCGATAGCGTTCCATGGCCTTGACCAGAACGTCGCGCATGATGTGTTGCACGCGAATATCGATGGACAGGCGAACCGGCTCCAGCGACTGACCGGTCGCAAGACCGGCAAGGCGAAGATCGGTCAGACCCTGGCTGTCGATATATTTTTCCATACCGGCAATGCCCTGGTTATCGACATTGACCAGACCGAGAATATGCGATGCCGTCGGACCGCCCGGATAGAAGCGGCGCTTTTCGGTGCGGAAACCGATGCCCGGCACGCCGAGCGCCATGATCTGGCTCTGCTGCTTCGGCGTCAGGCCACGCTTGACCCAAACAAAGCCTGCACCGCTCTTGAGACGCTTATAGGTCGCTTCCCAATCCAGATCGGGCAGCACCGTGGACAGCATTTCAATGGTTTCATCCGGATCGACGATCTTGCGCGGTTCGGCATAAAGCGAAGCGGTGTTGATGTCGGTCGCGAGAATTTCGCCGTTGCGGTCCAGAATATCCGGACGCGAGGCCAGCTGTTGTATGGCTGGGCCGGTCGCGTCTTCATCTTCACCGCCGATCATGCCGAAATAGACGAGCTTGCCGCCAATCACGCCATAAATGCCGACGAAGCAGGCAATCGCCATCCACAAACGGTTGCGAGCACGATTGCCGTGCTTTTTACGCGACCCGACAAAAGCCATGTTGCCAGTCAGCTTTTCATCGCCGACCGGCTCCAGACCGTCCATCGCATTTTTGTTCTTCTTCTTCGAGAGACCGAGTTTCAGCCGCATGATCAGTGCTTTGCCCCGCTCTTCTTCTTGACGCTGCCGGTGGTGATCTTGTCCTGTTCGAGGACGCCGCTTGCGACCAGTTCATCCGTGCCGGAGATGATTTTCTGAATGTCGTCCAGCGGACGCTCCGGAATATCGGCAGCACTCAGGATAAGCTGCTCGGCCACGATCGGCTGCAGGTTGAGTTCTTTGTCATAGACGCCGGTCAGGCTTTGCAGACGGCCCGGCTGTGTCATCAGCGCCCAGTCTGCCCGCAACAGCGTAATCGTATCGCGCTCGGAATTGATCTGGCGCGTCAGCTTGGCGATGACCGCGACCTGTTTTTCGGCGTCATACTTGATGGTGTAGGTGACAGCTGCTGCCACCAACATCGCCGCAATCATGATGAGATCAAAAGTACGCAGCACTCGTTCAACTCCGGCTCAGTTCATGCGTTTCGGGCAATTTAGGCAGCCCGAACAGCGAAAGATCATCTTCAAGCGGCGGATTAACCGTCCGCAGTCCGGCGCGCAGCTTCGCCGAGCGCGCACGTGGATTGCTCGCCTCTTCCACCGGCGTCGGCCCGACAGCACCTTTGACGGCGGGCGTAAAACTCGGAAGACGCACATGCGTTTCGGGCATGTGCCGCGAACCCGCACTGCCGCCTGCGCGATCCGCGAAATAACGCTTCACCATGCGGTCTTCGAGCGAATGGAACGTCACCACCACCAGCCGTCCGCCGGGCTTCAAAACCTGTTCTGCTGCCAGCAGCGCGCGGGCCAGTTCGCCCAGCTCGTCATTCACATAGATGCGCAGCGCCTGAAACACGCGCGTCGCGGGATGAATAGGCACCTTGGGATTGCGCCCGACCAGCGATTCAATCGCATTGGCGAGATCAAGCGTGCGGCTGAAAGGCTGCGCCTCGCGACGCTTCTCGATCATCCCTGCGATGCGTCCTGCATGACGCTCTTCGCCAAGGAAATTGAAGATGCGCGCCAGATCGCCCATTTTCAGACGATTGACGACATCGGCAGCACTGGGGCCCTTGCTGGACATGCGCATGTCGAGCGGCCCGTCCTTCTGGAAGGAGAAGCCGCGCTCGGCTTCATCGATCTGCATCGACGAAACACCGATATCGAGCACAACGCCATCCACTTTGCTGCCTGCTCCCTTCACTTGCGCGACCGCTGAATCCAGCGCCGAAAACCGGCTTTCCACCAGATGCAGACGCCCCGGAAACTGCTTTTCCATGGCGCGCCCGGCTTCGATTGCCGTCGGATCGCGGTCTATCGCGATCACTTCGGCCCCTTCATCCAATATGCGACGGGTGTAACCGCCTGCCCCGAAGGTGCCGTCGACGATAACTTCGCCGGGCTGGGGCTTGAGAGCGTCAATCACCTCGGAAATCAACACCGGAACGTGACGGACTTCAGCCCCTTCGGCTTGAGATTTGTCTCCGCCGAGGCTCGCCATCATTCCGTTCCTTTCCCGGGAGTTGCCCCCGCTATCCTGTGTTCTGTCTTTGGATTCCGGCCTTTTCCCGTCAAGGAGACGATCAGGCGGATTCGTTCGTCAGTTATCGGATATTAAGCTTAATGAAGCGTTATCCGTAAGCGGTGTCTCACTCACACCGGGCCGGTATAATTCCATGGTAATAGTTGGTCGATTTGGCTCTGCTTATGGCCATTGACGATTGCGGTGA
>NZ_VCPE01000013.1 GCF_005938105.1 Brucella haematophila
CGGTTTCGATCACTTCGTGATCCAAGCCGGAGGTTTCTTTCATACAGCGTAAAACTCTTCCAATCCTCCGCCAGAGGCGAAGGTTTTCTTCTCATGAAAGAAAAAGGCCCGGAGAACCGGGCCTTTGACGATCAGATAACAGAGGTGTCTTACTTGTAGACGGGGCCATCCACAATGGTCGAAACCTGCTGCGGCGCGTAAGGCGCGCTCGATCCGCCGAACATATAACGCAGGCCGACGCGGACGTCGTGGATGTCCATGCCCTTGTCGTAACCGTCGCCGAGATACTGACCGCCCTCGAACATCTTGCCGCCGTTGATATGGCGATAGCGATAACCTGCATCCAGCTTGAGGTTCTGCGTCAGATCGACGGAAGCACCAGCCATGAGGGCATAGGTGAAACGCCAGTTGGCCGCACCATCCACAGAACCGCCGTAACGTGCGTCCTCAATGTCGTTCCAGCGTACGCGGGTTCCACCGATACCGGCGCCGACATAAGGCGTGAAGCCAGCAAAATTGCCGAGATCGACATAAGCATTGGCCAGGATGGACAGCGCCGAGAAATGGCTGCGTTCGTCGGAGGCGCAGGAAGCGTCGCCGTTACAGGCCGAACCGTAGGTATGGCCCTCGAATTTCGAACGGGTCATATAGTCGACCGTCAGATCGGTACGGAAGTAATCCGTCAGCTGATAGCCGACACCGCCGCCGATCAGGAACGAACCTTTCAGATCACCTGACAGCGTGTTGCTGCCGAATGTCGAAGGACCGCATTCGCAATTGTCGATGGTTGCATAATCCGCGTCCTTGAATTTCGGCTTCGAATAGCCGAGATCGCCACGCAGATACCAGCCGCCAACAGCAGGCGGCGCTACAACCACTTCTGGAACCACTGGCGGTTCAATCAGATCCGCTGCCAGTGCGCCCGTGGCCATCATGGCGACAGATGCAGCCAAGCCGCCGAAAAAAGTTTTCACAAGACCGTTCATCGTCTGCCCCATAGAAATATCATAACGCCGGAGCGTTATCCTCGCTTTCAATAAGGACAATAGATTTTAAAAGTTAATTACAACTTAACCTTGTTTTTTAACGATACTTTTTAATAAATCTTAGAGATAGCTAAAATAAAAATGGCGCGCCAGAGACGCGCCATTTTAACTATTAAGGTTATTGTCAAATCACGCGGCGTTACCCACCGACGAAATAACATCAACGATATCATTAACCACCTTTTCAACCAGAACGCGATCATCGCCTTCCGCCATTACGCGGATGAGCGGCTCGGTTCCCGAAGGGCGGATCACGAGGCGACCTTGCACGCCAAGGCGCTCACGCGCTTCATCGATGGCATGCTTTACATTCTTGTTTTCCAACGGTTTGCCGCCAGTGGTACGCACATTCTTGAGCAATTGCGGCACCGGCTCGAACTTGCGGCAAATGTCGCTGAGCGGCTTTTGGGCTTCCTGCATGACAGCAAGAATCTGCAAGGCAGAAATCAGGCCGTCGCCCGTCGTCGCGAAATCCGACAGAACGATATGGCCAGACTGTTCGCCACCCACATTGAAGCCGTGTTCGCGCATATGCTCGACGACATAGCGGTCGCCAACCTTGGTGCGGGCAAGCGTCAGGTTGTGATCAGTCAGAAAGCGCTCCAGTCCGAGATTGGACATGATGGTCGCAACAATGCCGCCACCGGTCAGGCGGTCGGTATTGGCCCATGATTCGGCAATCACTGCCATCAGCTGGTCACCGTCGATCACCGATCCGGTTTCATCGACCAGAAGCACGCGATCCGCGTCGCCATCAAGCGCAATGCCGACATCGGCGCGCAGCTCCTGAACCTTCTTCATCAGGCCAATCGGATGCGTCGAACCGCAATCCTCATTGATGTTGATGCCGTTCGGCTCGTTGTTGATGGTGATGACTTCAGCGCCAAGCTCCCAGAGCGCCGCGGGAGCAACCTTATAGCCCGCGCCATTGGCGCAATCGATCACCACACGCAGGCCATTGAGCGCGATATTGCGCGGCATGGTGCGCTTGGCAAACTCGATATAGCGGTAAATGTCGCCGTCAACGCGCTTGGCCTTGCCGATGGCGCCATGGCTTGCCAGCAGGGACGACAGATCGCCCTCAATCAGCTTTTCAATCTGGATTTCGATCTCGTCAGACAGCTTGAAGCCATCAGGGCCGAACAGCTTAATCCCGTTGTCGTAATACGGATTGTGCGAAGCCGAAATCATCACGCCGATATCGGCACGCAGCGAGCGGCAGAGCATGGCCACAGCGGGCGTCGGAATCGGTCCGAGCAGGAACACGTCCATGCCCGCCGCTGTAAAACCGGCAACCAGCGCGTTTTCCAGCATATAGCCTGAACGGCGCGTATCCTTGCCGATCACCACCCGCGAAACCTGACCCGAACGACGGAAAATATGCCCCACCGCCATGCCAACTTTCATGGCAATATCCGGCGTCATGGGGAAGCTGTTCGCCTGTCCGCGAATGCCATCAGTTCCGAAGTATTTCCGTGTCATATGTTTAGCCTTGCGTTGAGCCACGTCGCCATCCCGGTGCCGTCGATATATGCCGCTCATTTCAACCAGAGCGCAAGAGTCGCGCAGGCCCGCAACTTTGACAGCGAATTTCGAGTGTTAATATCCTAAAATGCCTGTTCTATGCAATTTCGTCTTTGGCAGGGTCCAAAGCGATCCCGGCTTCTAAAGTTGTATCCTTCAAAAGATCATGCGCCGAAATCGTTAACCGAGCCTTTGCGGCGGTATGAAGCTATGCCGAGACATAGGCAAAAAGAAAGCCGGGCGAAACCCGGCTTTCGTCGTCTGTTTGGAATGAGCGGCTTATTGCGGCTGCGGCTCCATGCCAGGCTCGTTGCCCGGTTCGCCGCTGCTCTTGCGCTTGCGCGGGCTGCCGGCCTTCGGAACACCCGAACCGCGCGACGGCGTATCATTGCCCTGATCGCGTGACGGCTTGTTGCCTGCGATCAGTTCCTTGATCTCGTCGCCGCTCAGCGTTTCATATTCCAGAAGACCTTCGGCGAGCGCGATCCAGTCCTTCTTCTTCTTGGTCAGGATGCGGGTCGCTTCGGCATAGGCCTCGTCGATCAGGCGACGCACTTCGGCATCGATGATCTGCGCGGTTTCTTCCGAAATATTCTGCGTGCGCGACACCGAATGACCAAGGAAGACTTCTTCCTGATTGTCACCGTAAGCCACACGACCGAGCTTGTCGGAATAACCCCACTGCGTGACCATGGACCGGGCGAGCTTGGTTGCCTGCTGGATGTCCGACGATGCACCGGAAGTGATGTTTTCCTTACCGAATTTCAGCTCTTCAGCCACACGACCGCCCATCATGATGGCAAGACGCGACACCATCCAGGTATAGGTGGCCGAATAACGGTCGCCTTCCGGGAGCTGCATAACCATGCCGAGCGCACGACCGCGCGGAATGATCGTCGCCTTATGGACCGGATCAGATGCAGGCACATTGAGCGCAACAATGGCGTGGCCTGCTTCGTGATAGGCCGTATTGGCCTTTTCTTCCGGCGTCATGGCGGAGCGGCGTTCCGCACCCATCATGATCTTGTCCTTGGCGTCTTCGAATTCCTGCATGGTCACCAGGCGCTTGTTACGGCGCGCTGCCATGAGAGCAGCTTCGTTGACGAGGTTGGCCAGATCGGCACCGGAGAAGCCCGGCGTGCCGCGTGCGACAACCTTGAGATCAACATTCGGTGCGAGCGGCACATTGCGCACATGCACTTTCAGGATCTGTTCGCGACCGACGATATCCGGGTTCGGCACCACGACCTGACGGTCGAAACGGCCCGGACGCAGCAGTGCCGGATCAAGAACGTCCGGACGGTTGGTCGCCGCGATCAGAATGATCGATTCGTTGGCTTCGAAACCATCCATCTCGACCAGAAGCTGGTTGAGGGTCTGTTCGCGTTCGTCATTGCCACCGCCGAGACCGGCGCCACGATGACGACCGACAGCGTCGATTTCGTCGATGAAGATGATGCAAGGCGCATTCTTCTTCGCCTGCTCGAACATGTCGCGGACACGGCTTGCACCGACACCGACAAACATTTCAACAAAGTCCGAACCGGAAATGGTGAAGAACGGCACATTGGCTTCACCCGCAACAGAGCGCGCCAGAAGGGTCTTACCGGTACCGGGAGGGCCAACGAGCAGCACGCCGCGCGGAATCTTGCCGCCGAGACGCTGGAACTTCTGCGGATCACGCAGGAATTCAACGATTTCTTCGAGATCCTGCTTGGCTTCGTCAACGCCTGCAACATCCTGGAAGGTGACGCGGCCATGCGCTTCGGTCAAAAGCTTCGCCTTTGACTTGCCGAAGCCCATCGCACCACGCGAACCACCCTGCATCTGGCGCATGAAGAAAATCCACACGCCAAGGATCAGGATCATCGGCAGCCACGACAGGAGAATGCCGATCAGCGAACTGGAGCCGTCGCTTTCAGGACGGGCAGTGATCGCAACATCCTTGCTTTCAAGCCGCGCAACCAGGCCTGTATCGCCAGGCGAATAGGTCTGGAACGTCGAGCCATTGTCGGCAAAGGTGCCAGTGATGCGCTCGCCGGTAATCGTGACCGATTTCACGCGACCATTGGATACGTCGTCAATAAATTGCGAATAGGAAACTTCACGGGAATTCGTGCGCTGACCAGGGCTCTGGAACAGGTTGAACAGCGCGATCAAAAGAAGAGCAATGATCGCCCAGAGGGCGAAGTTGCGATAGTTCGGATTCATATCGGGTCCAATCGATACCACGGCCATTCCGCAACCGCGGAACGATGTTTCGATCTAACATAGGATCGAAGGAAGGCGTTGCCAAGGCGCGTAACACGCCGCATGGGAGATTCTTCCTACTCTGGTTTATAAAAATTAGGAGTTTGGTGAAGATTGGCGACCAATTCGCTTCTCGATCGCCTCGGCCAGAGCGAAATCATATCCCGGCAGAACATGGTCAAACAGCGCGAAATGCCGCTCCATGCGGATATGCGCCGGGAAATTCTCTCCGGCAAGGAACGGCAAAGAGACAATCTTTCCATCCGAATAGATTGCGGGCAGCACCAGAAGCGCTTCGCGCCAGCGCGCATTTGTTTCAGAAGCATTTTCTGGAAGAGACGCGGGAGAATCGGCCAGAAAGTCAATCAATGCCTGTCGTCCCGGCGCGGCGATTTCAAAATCGCACTCGCCTGAATTGTAAAAGCGAAAGCGCCCATCCCAGATACAGCTGCCGCCAGCAGGCAATAGCGCGGACGGCAAATTGCGTCGCTCCCGCCGGAAGCGATGCGGCAGCCCCTTCGCGCCGCGCTCGATCAGCGCGCCGAAAATGGTCAATCTTTCGTGTCTTTGGCTTTCGTGTTTCTGGCTTTCGTGTTCTGCCTCGCCCGACAGAATGCGCTCGATGCGCAAACGCTCGGCATCGCCCGGCAGGAATCGACGCCCGCCAGCCAGCGAGGCAACAAGGCCGGAAAAAAGCCGCCGAACTGTTTCCGGTAAAGCGGCATAAATGGCCGGATCGATTTCCATCCGGTCGCAATCATCAACCTGCAGACTTGCAGGATCAGCCAGTGCCGCAACGAGAGCAGCATTATCGCGCTTGCGTGCCGCGCTCGCCAGAGCCACCTGCGCCAGAACGATCTGCGGATCGGCATCGGCAGCAGCGCCTTGCCGGACACGCGGGCGTTCATAGTCGGTATTGGTGTTGCTCGGATCGTCAACCCAGCGAATATCTTTCGCTGTCAGCTCATCCCGCAGGGCCTGCCGGGAAACCGAAAGCAGCGGGCGGATCAGCTGCACTGACCCTTCCAGCCATGACTGGGGCGCCATGGCGGCAAGCCCCCTCGCCTCAGCGTGGTGGCTGCGCTCCTTGCGCATCAGGAAAGTCTCGATCTGGTCATCCTGCGTGTGGCCGGTCACGATCACGCTGGCATCCGCTTCATGCGCAGCCTGAACCAGAAGCCGGTAGCGTGCGCTACGCGCCGCTGCGGCCAGCCCCTGTGACGGCTTGGGATCGTCCCATGCCAGAATGCGGTGCGCAATACCGTGCTCACGGCACAGCGCGCCAACATTTTCAGCCTCCTCGGCTGATTCGGCACGCAAGCGATGATCGATGGTCACTGCGAGAAGTGCAGGACGAGGATCGAGCGTCGCCAAATGATCCTTGAGCAGGAAGAGCATTGCCAGCGAATCGCTGCCGCCGGAAACGGCCGCAATGACAGCCTTTGCTTGATCCAGTTGAAAAGGTTTAAAAATATCAGCCGGGGAAAGCCCCACGAAATAACTCCGCAATCAGCACTTTACACGTGTACGTTCTTCGGCAACGCGCTTCAGAATGGCGGGAGCCGCTTTGGGATAACGTTGCGGGATCTGCTCGAAAGTCGCACAGGCAACGTCGTGATTGTCCATCTTCTCAAGCGTCATGCCGAGCTTGAACATGTTTTCCGGCGCACGGCGGGAATCGGGATAGTCGCGCTGCGTGTCGATGAACACGGTTGCAGCTTCCGGATAACGTGCCTGACCGTAAAGCGATTCTCCCAGCCAGAAGCGGGCTTCCGCAGTCTGCGGATCAGCCGGATACCGCTTCACATGCTGGCGGAAACCGGATTCGGCTGCCTTGTAGTCGCCCGACATCAGATACTGATACGACGCCTGATAGAGCGTGTTCGGATTATCGCCCGATGGCAGCGAGGCAACAGCCGTGCCGTTCTGCGCATTGCCCTGTCCAGTGGAACCTTGACCGCCGGGCAAGCCACCCTGTTCGACCGGACGCGGAGCGGCATTGAGCGAATCGCCGATTACATTGCCACTGGAATCAAACCGGATGGAGCCCAGCGTCTGCGGCGGCTCGCCGCGCTGCGGTCCGCCCTGCGTCGGGGCGCCCGGGCCAGTCGTACCAGTGGCAAGAGAATCGGCGCCAATTGCGCCCGATTGTGCAGTTTGCGGTGCTTCCTGTGCCGGCGTCCTGTCCGAGATGGAACCGTCCTGACCAGCATCTGCGGAAACCCCGGCATCGGGATTTCCGGCGGTACCGCCATCATAGGTGTTCTGGCCCATATTGCCGGATGAACCGGCGCTGGCGAGAGCGCTACCATCGCCCGCACCACCGCCATTGCCGGGCCTGTCACCCGTGTCCGCGCGCTTGCCGGTTTCCAGGAACTGGAAGCGCTGCTCATATTCTTCCTGCATTTTCTGCATCTGATCCTGCATTTCGAGGATCTGGAAGTTCATGGCCTCGGCACGCATGCCGAGCGTATCGGCCATGCTGGCAGGATCGCCCGCGCCCTGTGCGCAAAGATCAGCCCCCGGAGCCGGGGCAGCAGCAGGCTGGCCAGCCTTGTTTGCAGCCGGTGACGCGACGCCATTCTTCTTTTCGAGTTCCTCGAAGCGGAATTCGTTGTCTTCCTGCGATTTTTGCAGCTGATTGTCGGTGAATGCGATCTGGGCGTCCACATCCTCGATCTTGCCGGTCAGGTTGCGCACCAGCTCCTGGATCATGCCGGGGCTCTGGTAGCCGCCGTTCTGCGCCGAAGCACCACCGCCACGCATGGCATCGTCGAGAATTGCGGTCGAACCGACGCTGACGCGATTCTGGCCGCCGCCCTTACCCTTTTCGAGGGCCTGAAAACGGGCTTCATTATCGCGATGGATTTTCACCATCTTGTCGCGGAGCTGCAAGATCTTGCTGTAAGACTGCGCGTTCTGACGTGCGAGATTGCACACCTGCTGCGAATACTGGTTTGCACCCGGATCGCCAGTCTGCGCCAAAACCGGAGCACTCGCCAAAAGCGGCAGCATGGCAATCGCCAGTGTCACTTTCCTCATTGTTGTCCTCATTCCCTATTGCCCCTGCGAGTTTACAATGAACAGGATGATCGAGTGCCGCGCCTGAATGCTTGCTGAACATGCCATACCGCACGGCCAGTTCCGCTTTTAGAGCAAATCCGTGAAAAGCAAAGATGCTTTCCCTTAATCGCTCCCACTATGACAGGGGCGACTTCGGCCAAAGTTTGTCGAAATGCCTGATCAACAGACATGAAAATGAAAAAAGCGGCCCGAAGGCCGCTTTTCCTGCAACGCTGTTGTGCGTTTGCAAATACAAATAGCCAGCTATTAGCTGCCTGCGCCGTTGAGAACGGTGACTGCGCGGCGGTTCTGCGACCAGCACGAGTCGGCATCGCAAACGGCGACCGGACGTTCGTTACCATACGAGATGGTGCGCATACGGTTGGTCGGCACGCCACGCGAAGCGAGGAAGTCGCGGGTGGCGGCAGCGCGACGCTGGCCGAGAGCGAGGTTGTATTCACGGGTACCACGTTCGTCAGCATGACCTTCGACGGTGATCGAATACTGCGGGTAACGCTGCAGCCACTGGGCCTGCTTCGAAAGCGTCTGCTGTGCGTCTCCGCGGATCAGCGACGAGTCGAGATCGAAGAAGATGCGGTCGCCGACATTGACCGTGAAGTCCTGCGCCGAGCCGGGCGTTGCCGCGCCTGCACCGCCGAGGCCGAGATCACCGGCATTGTTCGGGAGATTCTTCTTGGATGCGCAACCGGCGACGGCGAGCGACATGAAAAGGGCAATAGCGATCGGGCTACGTGCAATCGACTGGATGCGGCGCATGGGCCGAGGCTCCTTAAGATTTGATGTTCCTGCGTAACCAACCAATAATCATATCGAGGTTAATGCAGGCTCAAGAAGTATGGTTAATATTGTCTTGAGACCAAATGCAACCGGCGTTTTCCGGCTGCCATTCTGTTTTTAGGCCTTGATGGCAAAATGCGGCAGAAACACGGCTATAGAGGTCGATTGTGGCAATCACCGTAAAGACAGGCCAAAAACATCGCATATCACGCTCTAAACCGCTGCCAACAGGCATGAAAAAGGCGCGGAACCAAAATCCCGCGCCTTAATCTTTATTTGATTCTCCGAACCTCAGCCTATTCGAGCAGCGGCGACCAGGCCGGATCGGATGCGAAATTCGGCGTCTGGATCTGGCGTTCGTTACGGCCCGTCAGGTCGATGGTGAACAGCTTCGGACCACCTGCGCCTGCCGCCTTGCGGAAGAACATCAGCACGCGGCCATTCGGAGCCCAGGTCGGACCTTCATTGTGAAAGCCCGATGTCAGAAGGCGTTCGCCCGAGCCGTCGGTCTTCATCACGCCAATCGAGAACTGGCCCTGCGACTGCTTGGTGAAGGCGATGAGATCGCCACGTGGAGACCAGACCGGCGTCGAGTAGCTGCCGTCGCCCATCGACAGGCGGCGAGGATTGGAACCATCAGCACCGGCGATATAGAGCTGCGGGCGACCGCCGCGGTCAGACGAGAACACAATCTGCGAACCATCCGGCGAATAGGATGCGCTGGTGTCGATAGCCTGGCTGTTGGTCAGGCGGGTCGTGGTGCGCGAACGCAGATCCATCGCATAGACATTGGCGCTGCCGTCGTCCTGAAGCAGGCTCATGACAACCTTCTGCCCGTCCGGCGAGAAGCGCGGCGCGATGGACATGCCGGGGAAGTTGCCGACCAGTTCACGCTGGCCCGTTTCGAGCTGCAGCAGGTAAACCTTCGGCTGGCCGCCGGCAAACGACATATAGGTCACTTCCTGGCGGTTTGGCGAGAAGCGCGGGGTCAGGGCAATATCGCGACCGTCCGACAGATAACGGACATTCGCGCCGTCCTGATCCATGATCGCGAGGCGCTTGATGCGCTTCTGGGCCGGGCCGGATTCATCGACGAAAACCACGCGGGTATCGAAGTAACCCTTTTCACCGGTCAGGCGCTCATAGATGGCGTCAGCGATGATATGGGCAACGCGACGCCAGTTATCCGGCGAGGTGAAGAACTGCTGGCCGATCATCTGCTGACCGCCAAACGTGTCCCAGAGGCGGAACTCCGCCTTCAGCCTGCCGTCCGGCTGCTTGGTGATGCGGCCGGTGACCAGAGCCTGTGCATTGATGACCTTCCAGTCCTCGAAGCGCGGAGCGGCATCGGGATTGGAAATCTTTTCAATGAAGGCGCCCTTGTCGATCGGCGCAAACAGGCCAGACCGCTCAAGATCGGCAGCAATGACCGACGTGATGTTCGGACCAAGCTGGTCTGCGGACAGGAAATCCGTGATGGCGATCGGCAGAGGCTCGACCACGCCCTTGTTGATGTTGATTTCCACCACGGCGCGTGCAGGCATGGTGCAGACAAGACTTGCGGCAATCATGCAGGCGAAAGCCGAGAGGACTGTCCGGATCTTTGTTTTCATGATGCCGGTTTTCATATCTTCTGGGACCTCTTTTGTCCTTTGCCCATAGTGGGCTTCATTTGGTCTGGTGATCGGGAAACCCCGATCAGAACATTTCGCTCGGGTCGAAGTTGACGATCACTTCCGACCATGAATCATATTTGTCGACTGGCAGATTGTACGGGGCGCAGCGTGCGACCGCGCGCTTGGCGCTTTCAGCCGCTGCACGACCAACACCATCGCCGCCACCGCCGGATGTCACTTCCGGAACGCCCTGGATGGAGCCGTCCTGGTTCAGTTTCATCTTCACTGTCACAACCAACCCCGGCGCATCGGCCACACCGGCAGGCACGTTCCAGCACTTGGAAATCGCACCGCGCAACGCATCCATTTCACTCTGGCTCAGCTTGGAGCCACCAGTATTCTTCTTGCCGCCCAGCGATGCCTGATCGGTCGAGCGCTTTGCGCCGCCACCGGAAGCCTTCTGCTTGTTGAGCAGCGCCGACACTTCATCGGCAATCGCATCATTTTTCGACTGCGACGTCTGCGATGCGGACTGCGTCGGCTTCTTTTCTTCCGTCGGTTTGCGGTCCGGCGTCTTGGCGGTCTGCGCCTGCGGCGGCTTCGGCTTGGTCTGCGGAGCGGGAACATTGTCCGGCAGCTTCGGCGTATTCGCATCCGGCGTTTCGGCCTGCTTCTCGATGGCTTCGGCCACCGGGTCAGGCTTCACTTCCTGCTTCGGCTCAGGCTTGGCCTGCATTTCGGTCGCGGGAACCGGCGTCGGCTTTTCTTCCGGCTTCGGTTCGGGCTTGGGCTCAGGCTTCGGTTCCGGCTTCTTCACCGGTTCCGGCTGGGCCTTTGGCTCTTCCGCCGCCTCAATTGGCTTTGCCTTGGTGTCAGGCTTCGGTGGGGTCGTGGTATCGACCTCCTGATCACCGACATTCTGGGCATTGGGAACGGTTTGCGGCTTGGTGGTCGGAATCGGCGCAGACTTCTCCTTCATAGGAGCCGTCTTTTCGCCTTGCTGAATTTGCGTGATGGATTCAATCGGCACGATGTCGACCGGGAACGATTCCGAATCCTGCACGTCGAATGCCTTCGGCGAGGAAAAGGAAAAGAGCCCCAGCGCAATGACGATGGTATGGAGCGCTACAGAAGATGTCAGGCCAGCCTTCATGATGGCGTCAGCTATCCTGCTCCTGGAGGGTCACAAGGCCGATATTCTTGAAACCGGCGGCGGAAATGCGGGCCATGACCTTCATGACGGTGCCGTAATCGGCAGCCTTGTCACCGCGCACGAAAATGCGCTCCTCATAGCCCGTCTTGGAAATGGCCTGAAGCTTCGGCACGACTTCTTCGATCGGAATTTCGGTTTCCTGCAGATAGATCTTGCCATCATTGCTGACCGAAACCGTGATCGGCTGCGTATCGGCGTTCATCGCCTTGGCCTGCGTATCCGGCAGATCAATCGGCACGCCAACCGTCAGCAGCGGCGCAGAGACCATGAAGATGATGAGCAGCACCAGCATCACGTCGACGAACGGCGTAACGTTGATTTCACTCATCAATGCCTTCTTGCGACCACGCCTGCGGCGTCCGCCCGACTGCATTCCATTTCCTACCGACATGCCCATTGCAAGATTCCCGAAAGCTCGATTTGCCGTATTCGCTGGAAGGCGCTCAACTGCGCGGCGTCAGCTTCTCATCAATTTGGCGCGACAGTATGGCGGAGAACTCGTCCGCAAAGCCCTCGAGCCGTCCACCGATCTTGCCCGCATCGGACGAGAGCTTGTTGTAGGCGATAACGGCCGGAATAGCGGCCAGAAGACCAATGGCCGTGGCCAGAAGGGCTTCCGCGATACCCGGCGCCACAACCGCAAGGCTGGTATTCTTGGAGGCCGCAATGGCCTGGAACGATGTCATGATACCGACCACCGTACCGAACAGGCCGATAAACGGTGCAGCGGAACCGATGGTGGCAAGGAAGCCTAGGCGCGATTCCATCTTTTCGCTTTCACGCGCCAGCGCAACATCCATCGCCTTGTCGATACGCATCTGAAGACCGATGGGAGAACGTGCGCCCTTCTCGAAGGATTTCTTCCATTCGCGCATGGCGGCCATGAAGATTGACGCCATGCCGGTGGTGCGGCGTTCGCCGAGATTGCGATAGAGTTCTTCCAGAGACTGGCCCGACCAGAAAGCCTGTTCGAAGCGGTCGATGGCGCGGCGCGCGCGGCTATAGGCAATCACCTTGTCCACGACGATAGCCCAGGTCCAGACCGAAGCGCCAAGCAAGCCCAGCATGACCAGCTTGACCACCCAGTTTGCCTGCATGAACAGGCCCCAGAGGGTAACATCGGCGGCGGGGGCCGCTAACGCAACATTTTCCATCGATCCACCGTTTCGAGGTTCGTGTCGGTCTGGCGCGCAGACCGATGACCCCAACCTTCTCTGTCTTTAGGCATTTCCATCCGCAGAGCCGTTTCGTACTTCTGCTGGAAATATCCTGTTTTTGAATCCAAACGCCCGGCACGGGACCGGGCGGCATCGCAAATCGTCACGGATCGCCCCTAAACGCGGGTGACCCAAATCTGCGCAGCTTTACGTCTTGTTCGATGCAGTTCGGCCAGGAAAAACGCTCGGCACTTTTCCCGAAACTGCTTCGCGCGCTGTTCGCACATCCAGACAGGACATGCAGACACTCGCATCACAACCGCCCCAAAGCACACATGCCGGATTTGCAACTTTAAATCCCTACGGCGCTTGTTACGGTTAATTTTGGTGAAAGGAAGGCGCTGCGCTTCAGCCCGACCCTTCAACCGATTCCGTCAGGATGATTAATCGGAGATTATGGTTAAAGATGCGTTAGCATTTGCGCCTATATCGGCCCAACACGCCAAAATCGGCCATCAAATGAGCCTGCGCTTTAAAATAAACGCGACAGGCGCACCCTCAATTCTTGGGAGCGCGCTGGAAATCAGCTTTCCTTCGTGAAAGCCTCGCGCCACTCATCCGGTATCCGGCGCGGATGGCCTTCTTTGGTGATCATCACCGCTTCCACTTTCGCTTCCGAAAGCAAGCGGCCGTCGCAAGTGATCTTCTGTGCCATGATGACCCGTGCGCCGCGAATTTCGCTGACACATGTTTCAATCAGGATGAGGTCGTCCATTCTGGCCGGAGACTTGTAATCGATCTCCATGCGCCGCACGACCCAGACCATTTCTTCGCCGAGCGAACCTTCGGCAAGCTCGATATGGTGCACATCCTGCAAGCGCAGGAAATCGGTGCGTCCGCGCTCGTAAAATTCCAGATAGCGACCATGATAGACAAAGCCGGAAAAATCCGTGTCGGCATAATAGATGCGCGCATAAAGATGATGCGCCCCGTCTTTCAGCGCACCCGATACGGCTTTAAGCGCCGCATGTTCGTTTTGATCAGTCCCGATAGTCTTAGTCATTGTCTTCCATGAAGAGGCCGAATTGCGCCTGCTGGATGATTTCCGCTGGCGCAGGCAATCCCAGATGCTGCCATGCAATCGCCGTCAGAACGCGACCGCGCGGCGTGCGCTGCAAAAAGCCCTGCTGGATGAGATAGGGTTCGATAATGTCTTCAATCGCATCACGCGGCTCGGAAAGCCCCGCCGCAATGGTTTCAATCCCGACCGGACCGCCACCAAAATTGCGCGCGATGATATTGAGGTAACGCCGGTCGAGCTGGTCCAGCCCGCGATTGTCCACTTCAAGCCGCGACAGCGCCTCATCGGCAATCTTGCGGTCGATAACGTCGCTACCGGCGACCAGCGCAAAATCGCGCACACGCCGCAACAGGCGTCCGGCGATACGCGGTGTGCCCCGCGACCGGCGCGCAACTTCCAGCGCGCCATCCGACGAAATGCCCATCTGCATGATGCGCGCGCCGCGGCGCACGATATATTCCAGTTCCTCAACCGTATAGAAATTGAGTCGTACCGGAATGCCGAAGCGATCGCGCAAAGGCGTGGTCAGGAGACCAAGACGCGTCGTCGCCGCAACCAGCGTGAATTTGGCAAGATCGATCTTCACCGAACGCGCCGCCGGGCCTTCGCCGATGATCAGATCGAGCTGGAAATCTTCCATCGCCGGATAGAGAATTTCTTCCACTGCCGGGCTGAGGCGATGAATTTCATCGATGAAGAGCACGTCGCGCTCTTCGAGATTGGTAAGCAGAGCCGCCAGATCGCCCGCCTTGGCAATAACCGGGCCGGAAGTAGAGCGGAAGTTGACGCCCAGTTCCTTGGCCATGATCTGCGCCAGCGTCGTCTTGCCGAGACCGGGAGGTCCGACGAACAGCACGTGATCGAGCGCTTCGCCGCGCACCTTGGCTGCTTCGATGAAGACCTTGAGATTGGCGCGCGCCGCCGCCTGCCCCACAAAATCGTCGAGCATCTGCGGGCGCAGCGTATTGTCTTCGTCCACGCGTCTGTCGGCATCAATGAGAGGGTTGCGGTCGCTCATGCCTTCCTCCTCGCATGAACACTCTGCCGAGACAAGCTAATCACCGCGACAATTCCTTCAAACCAAGACGGATGAGCTTTGCCGAATCGGCATCCTCGCCCGCCTCTTTCAGCGCAGCCGCGACGGCATTTGCCGCCTGATCGCGCGAGTAACCGAGGTTGGAAAGCGCCGACACGGCATCCGCGACGGGGGCCGGGGCCGCACCGGCTCCAAGCTCCTGCTTCAGCCCGATGGTACCGCTCGCCTCACCGGCGAAAGCCGGGGCCTTGTTCTTCAATTCGGTGACGATGCGCTCCGCCACTTTCTTGCCGACGCCCGGCGCGCGCGACACCATGGCGATGTCTCGCAGCGCAATCGCATTGGCCAGTTCCGACGGCGACAATGTGCCAAGCACCGCCAAAGCCACCTTGGCGCCGACGCCCTGCACATTTTGCAGCAGGCGGAACCATTCGCGCTCAAGCTGATTGGCAAAACCGTAAAGACGGATCATGTCCTCGCGGACATAGGTTTCGATGAACAGAATGGCCGCCTCGCCGGCACCACCGAGATTGCCCAGCGTGCGCGGCGAACAGAACGCCACATAGCCGACGCCATGCACGTCGATGACAGCATGATCATCAGCAATTTCATCGATCACGCCCTTAAGCTTGCCGATCATTCTGGTCCTACCCCGCTAACAACGCCTGCATCCGGCGGGCGCTTACAATGCTCTGACGATGATGGGCATGGCAAATAGCAATAGCCAACGCATCGGCGGCATCGCTCGTATCGAACGACGCGCGCGGCATCAGCACTTTGACCATCATGTGTATCTGTTGTTTTTCACCGTGACCGACACCGATCACCGCTTTCTTGACCGCATTCGGCGCATATTCCGCAACCGGCAGGCCCGCCTGTGCAGGAGCCAGCAAGGCAATGCCGCGCGCCTGGCCGAGCTTGAGCGTTGCGGTCGCATCCTTGTTGACGAAAGTATGCTCGACCGCCGCCTCGTGCGGCATGAATTCATGCAGAACTTTGGAAAGCCCCTCATGCAACTGGCAAAGACGTGAAGCAAGATCCATCTCGGCGTTCGACGTCACCGTGCCTGAGCCGATGAAGTGCAGTGAATTGCCCAGCGATTCGACAATGCCCCACCCCGTGCGGCGCAGGCCCGGATCGATGCCAATAATGCGAATCGTTTCTTTCATAAGCGAACCCTATCCTCAGACGGATTCACTTGACAGCAGAAAAGTGAACAAAAGAGAAACATGCGCCGAAAGCACGGACGGGACAGCGCAGATTTTGGTTATGACGCGCCGAAAATGGTGGGCTTTGAGAACCGGAGCGCAGCGTACATAAGGTATGTGAGCAGCGGAAGCGGAAAAGAACGCCATTTGCAGGCCGTCAGAGCCTAAATATCAGCGGCCCTTAAGAAGCGCCGAAAGCCGTCTTCAGCAGTACAATCTGTTCGGAAACCGGATTGCCATGCGGGTTGGCCTGCAAGGAAACCACATCGCCATAGACTTCGCGGTCCATGCGGCGCACCCGCGCCTGCAAGCGCATCGAACGCTCCACCAGTTCGGCAAAAGCGGCAGGCAGTTCGCTCCAGCCCGGAGCGCCTTCGCCAGCCGATGGCGTGTCGAGACGCACCTTGGCCTTTTCGGCAGACACCTGCTGGCGGTTCATCTCGCCATTGCGGGCCGCGCGCTGGAGCAGGAGCCAGGAAGCGATCTGCATCAGACGGGTGGTGAGACGCATCGATTCGGCGGCATAAAGCGTCGCAGCAATCCGTGACAGATTGCGCGCTTCTTCACGGCCTTCGCCGTCGAGATAGCTCGCCGCTTCCTCGACCATATCCATGCCCTGGCTGTAGATCGGCTTGAACGAATCCGAGAAGACCATGCGCTCTGCGAGGCTGATCATATTGCTCGGCACCTGTCTCTGTTCGCTAATCACTGCTCTGTCACCCTGCATGACCGCCTGCATCGGCGGCCCATTCCGTTGATCGCATCCACTGGAGGATGAACGCGACTGAAAATTACTGAACCGCCGTTCGACCACGCGGGACGTTCGGACGGAACAGTCACATCAAACAAGTCCACGATAAACTGCACCTTCATGCACGGTCGCGCAAGATTATGTTTAACGTTCGGTTAACATTTTCAAGGGGTGGTTAACTGTCCCTGCAAGCAAAACGGGTCGAACCGGTTTCCGGTTCCCCTTATGCGTTCAAAACAGCAGTGATAAACGCATTTCCAGCAAAAGTGCGAAGCGGTTTTGCGCGGGATAATGCGCAAAAGCAAACGGCCAGAGCCTTGCAGGCACAAAAAAAAGAGCCGCGATGGCGGCTCTCAGGAGTTTAACAGGGAGGCGTCAAACAGAGTGGCTAAACCACTCGGTAAGAATCCAGCCGAACTGGATGTAAATGATTAAACCCTCTTAAGATTAATGAATGGTTAATTTCGGCCTCGCCCTGTGGAAAATACCGGCAGGCCCGGCCCCGCGCAGAACGAAAAAGCCGCCCGAAGGCGGCTCATTATCAATAGCGCTGCGTGGCAGGCTGGGATCAATAGCGCTGCATTGCGGGCTGGGGTTTCGGTGTCGCCTGAACCTTGACCGGCTCGGCGGCAGGGACGGCAGGCTTGACTGCGCCCTGTTTGCCCCAGCCGATAGTCGGCAGCCATTCCAGATAATAGGCCAGTGCGAACTGCATCACGATACCGGTTGCAATCAGCAGCGTGTCATAAGGAAGGCCGCCCGGATTCACCAGCTTCATGACCTGTGCCACCATGGCAAGCAGCGTGCCCGCGATGAAGACCGGCAGCGAATGCTTGCCGAGGATCGCCAGCGGATTGTCCGGTGCGGTGCGGGCGATATTGTTAAGCGTCGGCACCACGGCAATGAGATAGGCCATAGCCAGAATGTGCAGGAGACGCGGACCCGACAGAAAGGTCTTGTCGAAGCCAGTGATGACCATCGGCATGCCCATAGAGGCGTCAATGCCCCAAAGCGGAATGCGGACCCAGGCCAGTGCCAGCACCAGATAGCCGACCGCAAGGCCAATCAGGGCCGGATGCGTCGGCAGCTGGCCGCCACGGCGCACATGCATGACACCTGCGATGCCGATGGCAAACAGGAACTGCCAGGAAAGCGGATTCAGGAACCAGACGCCTTCCGTCGGATAATTGATCGGTGCGACCTGATAAAGACCGGACAGGAACCAGACCATGCCCGAAACGCCCAGCATCAGCGGCAGGCTGATGCGCGCCAGCAAAAGCAGGAGCGGCGTCAGAACCAGCATGACGGCATACATGGACAGGATGTTGTTATAGCCAAGCTGATGGCCGAGCGTGACGAGACCGAACAGCGATTCCACCGGATGCTTGAGCAGCGGCTCGATATTGATTTCCTTGAGCAGTTCGGAACGCTTCAGGAAGATCGCAGCGGAAGAGAAGATGGCGATTGTCGCCATGGTCGTCATGATGTGGGTGGTATAAAGCACGCCCGCGCGACGCCACATCTTCAATGTCAGAAGAAGACGGTTGCCCGGGCCGAACTTGCTGCCATAGGCCAATGCCACAGCCATACCGGAAATCAGCACGAACGCTTCTGCCGAATCGGAGAAACCGAGGTTCTTGTGCGTGAAATGCTCGTAGATGGTGCCCGGCACGTGGTTGATGAAAATGGTCAACAGGGCGAGCGCACGGAACACGTCAATGCGCGTGTCGCGCACCTTCACGGTTGGTGCGGGCATCGCTTCTCTAGCGGTCGCAATCGTCATTTACCAGCCTGTCTGTCTCTGCTGGAAAGTACCGGCGCTTGGGACCGCGACACTCTCCAATCTCTCAGTTGCAGCTCTCCGAATGGGAGATCGGATGAAAGCCACATGCTTCATCGGGGCGTTTATTGCCCGACGTTTGATGGGACCTATATACGCATTAATCCCGGCAGAACGGGGTTGGTTCCGATCAACTTTCGTTCCAGTGGATAACATAATGCCAGACCGGGCGATGAACCGGAGGCTTGAACAGCCTGCAAGGAAGACAGGACTTGCCGTCTGTCCGTCGGATCGCATAAATGCGCCAAAACAATTAGCCTGACGCATATCTGCGTCAAAACAATTAGATAGAGCGCAGCTTCCGTTTCGGATAAACAGAACTTCACTCTTGCCCGAATTCCATCATGTTTTTCTCGTTAGGCTTCGCCCCATGAACAAGTCCGCCCCCAAAACCGAACCCGAACGCTGCCGCATCGTGCTGGTCGCCCCGCCGATTGCCGATAGCGCGGTTTTGGCCAGGCTTTTGACGGAAGCGCTTTCCGGCGGTGATGTCGCAAGCGTTATTCTCGACACCGGCGATCTGGATGAAGCAACCTTTCAGGCCGTCGCCGCCAAGGCAGTGCCGATCATTCAGGAAAAGGGTGCAGCCGCTCTTATTCTGAACGATACGCGCATTGCGGGCCGCGTGGGCGCCGATGGCGTGCATATCGAAGGCAAGGCGGCTGAACTCGCCGACGCCATCGAAAAGCACACGCCGAAGATGATTGTCGGCACCGGCAATCTGCGGGACCGCCATGGCGCGATGGAAATCGGCGAATTGCAGCCTGATTACATCTTCTTCGGCAAAGTTGGCGCGGACAACAAGCCGGATGCACATCCGCGTAATCTTGCGCTAGCCGAATGGTGGGCGCAGATGGTCGAGATTCCGTCCATCGCGCAGGCTGGCAACACGCTCGAAAGCATCATCCCCGCAGCCGAAACCGGCGCGGATTTCGTGGCGCTCGGTCGTGCCGTATTCGAGGCGGAAGATCCGGCGAAAGCCGTTGCGGAAGCCAACCGGCTTCTTGATGAACACGCGCCGCGTTTTGAAAACTAATCCTTCAGATTTGGTTCCCAAGGTCCTGTTGATGCCCATGAAGAGCAAACTTCTTCTCGCTGCCGCTTTGACATTCGCGCTGCCTGCCCTGCCGGCGGTCGCCGCTGGCGAGCCAGCGAAAAGCCAGAGCGACAGCGCCAAGGGCACCCACAAGGACAAGAAGAGCGACAAGCCCGCCAAGCAGCCGGTGATGCTGCCGCAGCCCGCGACAACCGCACCGATGCCGCCCATCGATCTCAGCCGGTTCGGTGACAGACCTGCCGACGAGGCCTTCGGCGCTTTTCAGCGCGGGCTTTATCTGACCGCATTCAATCTCGCGAAACCGCAGGCCGAAAAAGGCGATCCGGCATCGCAGGCGCTGATCGCTGAAATGTATGCACGCGGCATGGGCATTCCTGCGGATCAGAAACTTGCAGCCGAGTGGTATGGCAAAGCCGCCGATAACGGCATCACCGAAGCGCAGTTCCGTTATGCGGCCCTGCTGCTTCAGGGCACTTACGTCAAGAAGGATCAGGCCAAGGCCGAAGCCCTGATGCAAAAGGCCGCCGATGGCGGCAACGCCATGGCGCAGTTCAACTGGGGCCAGATGCTGATGGTGAAGCATCCCGGCAAAGCGGGCCTTGATCTCGCCTTCCCGTGGTTTGAAAAGGCGGCTGACGCCAAGCTAGCCGACGCCCAATATGCGATAAGCCAGATCTACGCCAACGGCACCGAAAAGATCGCGCGTGACGACAAGAAGGCCCGCGTCTATCTGATCCTTGCAGCCCGCAAGGGTTATGACACTGCCCAGTTCGATCTCGGACGCTGGCTGGTGGAAGGCCGTGGCGGCGACAAGGATTATGAACAGGGCTTCCGCTGGATGCAGCTTGCCGCCGGACGCGGCATGGTCATGGCGCAGGTCTGGCTCGCCCGCCTTTATCGCGACGGGATCGGCACCGACGGCGATACGGTGAAGGCTGCGGCATGGTATATCATTGCGCAGCGCGCCGGTTTTCGCTCTCCGGACCTCAACGACCTGATGGACGGACTGGCCGATGATCAGATCAAACAAGCTATCGAGACGGCTAACGATCTGCGCGTGCGCTAGCAATTCTGACGATTCTACGTCTCCAAAAGATTCTCTTTTCGTGCTCAGGCTTGCACAAAGCGCCGTTTTGTGGTCTTGGAGACGCCGATTATCGTGGTTCGAGTATAAGACGCTGACGCAATCCCCGTAACAGAGCGGGCGGTTGCCTTTCTGTCGTCATGCGCCGGACCGCAATTGTTTTCAATTCATTCCGGATCAAGCTCATGAAGATCAATGGTAACGAAATCCGTCCCGGCAACGTCATCGAACATGACGGCGGGCTCTGGGTTGCCGTCAAGACCAACGCCGTCAAGCCCGGCAAGGGCGGCGCCTACAATCAGGTTGAACTGAAGAACCTCATCACCGGCACCAAGCTCAATGAGCGTTTCCGTGCTGCTGAAACTGTCGAGCGCGTGCGCCTCGAGCAGAAGGACTTCTCGTTCCTCTATGAACAGGGCGAAGCGCTGATTTTCATGGACACGGAATCCTACGAACAGCTCGAACTCCAGAAGGATTTCGTCGGCGACCGCGCTGCCTTCCTTCAGGACGGCATGATGGTCACGGTTGAACTCTACGAAGACAAGCCAATCGGTATTCGTCTTCCGGATCAGGTCACGCTGGCGATCACCGAAGCCGATCCGGTCGTCAAGGGCCAGACTGCTGCCTCGTCCTACAAGCCTGCCGTGCTTGAAAACGGCATCCGTATCCTCGTTCCGCCATTCATCGCTTCCGGTGAACGCGTGATCGTCGACACCAACGAACTGACCTACGTCAGCCGCGCTTAATCCAGCGCCGAACTTTTGCGATGCCCACACGGGCATCGCAGCTTGTCGCGATTGAACCGCGACTGTTCTTTCTCAGATTGCTCAATTCCTCGAAAGTCTGTGCGCTCGCATGCGCCTCGGATTTTCAAGGATCTGTTTAACTGCATGGTCCACGCTCATATCCACGCCTTATCAATGGCCGTGGGATCATGCCAAAAAGGATAAAGAAATGGCCCGCTCAGCCCTTCTTAACGTTATGGTACAGGCCGCTATGAAAGCTGGCCGTAACCTTGCCCGCGACTTCGGCGAAGTCCAGAATCTTCAGGTATCCCTCAAGGGCCCCGGCGACTATGTCAGTCAGGCCGACCGCAAAGCGGAACAGATCATCTATACGGAATTGAGCCGCGCCCGCCCGGATTTCGGCTTCCTGATGGAAGAATCCGGCGAGGTGGAAGCCAAGGACGGACAGCATCGCTGGCTGATCGATCCGCTCGACGGCACAACGAATTTCCTGCACGGTATCCCGGTTTTCGCAGTCTCTATCGCTCTTGAGCGTCAGGGACAGATCGTGGCTGGCGTCATCTACAATCCGGCCATGGACGAGCTTTACACCGCTGAACGCGGTGGCGGTGCTTTCCTCAACGATCGCCGTCTGCGCGTTGCAGCCCGCAACAAGCTGGTCGATACGGTGATCGGCACCGGCATCCCGCATCTGGGCCGCGGTCATCACGGCCATTATCTGGTTGAACTGCGCAATGTCATGGCCGAAACGGCCGGTGTGCGCCGCATGGGCGCAGCCGCACTCGACCTCGCTTATGTCGCTGCCGGTCGTCTGGATGGTTTCTGGGAAGATGGCCTCAGCCCATGGGATATCGGCGCCGGCATTCTGATGGTGCGCGAAGCCGGTGGTTTCGTCTCCGACAAGGACGGCGGACAGGACATGTTCGACAAAAAGAACATCGTTGCTGGCAATGAAGCCATTCAGGGTGCGCTTCTCAAGACGCTGAAGAAGCCGATCTGATCCGGATCGCCCTCCCTCACCGATAAATTGCATTCAGCGCGCCCATGGCGCGCTGAAGTTTTTTACAGCTCATTTTTTCATGCTCAGACGATTCCGCTTCACATAATTATGAAGTAGGCTCCGCATCAAACAGCCGACGATGGAGCGGAGCGCATGAGTGACTTTAGGGAAACGAGAACACGTCTGGATGAGGGACGCGATTATGACCCCTATCGCCTGAGCAGCCCGCGTATTGTTATACTATCCATGGTGATTTTCCTGATCATCGTTGCCTTTCTGGCAGCGGTTCTGATGCGGCAGATCCATACATTCTTCGTCACCAATCCCGGTCTCAACGGCCTCATTCTCGGCGTTTTGCTGGTCGGTATCTTGCTGGCTTTCGGACAGGTTCTGCGCCTTCTGCCGGAAATCCGCTGGGTCAATTCCTTCCGCGATGGTGACCGCGACGGCACCACCCGCCCGCCAGTTCTGCTTGCGCCGATGCGCGCGCTGATCGGGCGTCGCCAGTCCATGGCGCTGTCGACCTCGTCTATGCGCTCGATCCTCGATTCCATCGCCACCCGCCTCGATGAAAGCCGCGACATCTCGCGCTATCTCATCGGACTTCTGGTTTTCCTCGGCCTGCTCGGAACATTCTGGGGCTTGCTTGAAACGGTTGGCTCCATCGGACGCACCATCCAGACGCTGGACCCCAGCTCCGGCAGTACGGGCGATGTTCTGGATGCGCTGAAGGCCGGATTGCAGGCGCCGCTGTCCGGCATGGGCACCGCCTTCTCGTCCTCGCTGTTCGGTCTGTCGGGTTCGCTTATTCTCGGCTTCCTCGACCTGCAGGCGGGTCGTGCGCAGAACCGCTTTTATACCGAGCTGGAAAACTGGCTTTCCTCGGTTACCGATCTCGGCTCCGACCTCAACGCCGAAAACGGACAGGCAGGCGAACTGCATGCGCTGGCCGACCGGCTGAAGACACAAGGCGGCGACGCCTCCACCCAGCGGACGACCGCAGCCCTTGCCAATCTGGCCGAGGGCATTCAGGGCCTGGTGAAAAGCATGCGCAGCGAACAGCAGATCATGCGTGATTGGGTGGAAAAGCAGGCTGACGAGCAAAAGGCTATTCGCCAGACGCTCGACCGGCTTTCCAAGGCCATCGGCACGCCACCACATGAGCGCAAATCTGACCGGACCGATTCTCATCCAAGCGACAAGGCGGAGTAAGCCCCATGGCTCTTGCCCGCAACCGCCGCCAGCAAAGGCATGTCGATTACTGGCCCGGCTTCGTCGATGCGCTGACCACGCTGCTTCTGGCGATCATGTTTCTGCTCACGGTCTTCGTGCTGGCGCAGTTTCTCCTCAGCCGAGAGGTAAACAATAAGGACAGCGTGCTGGCCCGCCTCAACAGCCAGATTCAGGAGCTGACGCAGCTTCTATCGCTGGAGAAGAGCAATTCGCAGGACATGCAGGACACCATCGCCAATCTGCAAGCCTCGCTATCCAATGTCGAGAGCGAACGCTCGCGCCTGCAAACACTGCTGAGCGAAGGCAGCGGGGCTGGTGCCGCCGCTGAAAAGCGCGCCGGTGAACTGTCCGATAGTCTCGATGCGGAAAAGCAGGTCAGCGCCCGTGCGCTCAGCCAGGTGGAACTGCTGAACCAGCAGATTTCAGCCCTGCGTCGGCAGATCGCCGCGCTTGAAGATGCGCTCAACGCATCGGAAAGCCGCGACCGCGAATCGAATGCCAAGATTGCCGATCTCGGCAAACGCCTCAATGTGGCGCTGGCCCAGCGCGTGCAGGAATTGAACCGCTATCGCTCCGACTTCTTCGGAAGGCTGCGTGAAATTCTCTCCGACAAGGACAATATCCGCATTGTCGGCGACCGTTTCGTCTTCCAGTCGGAAGTGCTGTTCCCCACCGGATCGTCGGATATCAATCCGGCTGGCGAAGTAGAGATGAAAAAGCTCGCCGACGCCGTCATCGAACTGAACAAGGAAATCCCGGACGATATCAACTGGGTGCTGCGTGTGGATGGTCACACCGACAATGTACCGCTCGCCGGTACCGGACGCTTCCGCGACAACTGGGAGCTTTCCTCGGCCCGTGCAACGTCAGTCGTTAAATTCCTGATCGCCAATGGCGTTCCGGCCAACCGCCTCGTTGCGGCAGGTTTTGGCGAATATCAGCCGCTGGAAGCCTCGGATACACCGGACGCACGCGCCCGAAACCGTCGTATCGAGCTGAAACTGACCGAGAGATAAAGAAAGGGCGCAAAAGCGCCCTTTTTCTCTAATTCGTTGGATTGATCAATACACCCCTGCCCCGGTCTCGAATTGCAGCTTGGCCAGACGCGCATAGATGCCGCCGCGTTCCACAAGGCTCTGATGCGTGCCTTCTTCGACGATCTTGCCCTTATCGAGCACGAGAATGCGGTCGGCTTTCAGCACCGTTGCAAGACGATGTGCGACCACTAGTGTCGTGCGCCCCTGCATGAGACCATCAAGCGCCTTCTGCACGAGCATTTCGCTTTCCGCATCAAGCGCCGAGGTCGCTTCATCCAGCAGCAGGATCGGCGCAGCGCGCAGGATGGCGCGGGCAATGGCAATGCGCTGACGCTGGCCACCGGACAAGGTCACACCACGCTCACCGACCTCAGTATCATAGCCATTGGCGAGCGCCATGATGAAATCATGCGCCAGTGCAGCCTTGGCCGCAGCCTCGATTTCCGCATCGCTTGCATCCGGTCTGCCGAAGCCGATATTGTCCCGGATCGAGGTGGCAAAGATCGCCACGTCCTGCGGCACCATCGCCACGCGCCCGCGCACGGCTGCGGGATCGGCTTCCGGCAAGGCAACGCCATCCATCAGCACCTTGCCGGACTGCGGATCATAATAACGCATCACCAGCGAAAACACCGTGCTCTTTCCCGCCCCTGACGGGCCGACAATAGCGACCGTTTCGCCGGGTTTGACCGCAAAGCTCACACCATTGAGCGACGGCGCATCGGGACGCGTCGGATAGGAGAAATAAACATCATCGAAGACGATTTCGCCACGCGCCGGCTCCGGCAAGGCGACCGGATTGCGAGGGGCGGAAATATCCGGATCTTCGTCAAGAATTTCGGCAAGACGCTCTGTGGCTCCGGCAGCCTGTGCCAGTTCACCACCGACCTCCGATAGCGCGCCGAAAGCACTGGCCGCAAAAACGGCATAGAGCACGAACTGGCCGAGCGTGCCGGGTGATATGGTACCGGACAGCACATCGCGCGAGCCGAACCACAGCACCGCAACCACGCTGGAAAAGATCAGGAAGATGGCGAAGGCCGTTAGTACCGCACGCGCCTTGATGGACGAGCGCGCCGCCAGATAGGCATTTTCCACCGCACGGGCAAAACGCCCGACCACCATGTTTTCATTGGTGAAGGCCTGCAAGGTGCGCATCGCGCCAATCTGTTCGCTGGCATAGGCATTGGCATTGGCAAGCATGTCCTGCGTCAGGCGCGAACGACGCCGCACGGAGCGCCCGAAAGCAATCAGCGGCACGACGATCACCGGAATGGCTGCAATCACCAGCACGGACAGTTTCGGGCTTGTGACAACCATCATCGCCAGCGCGCCGACGCCCAGAATGACATTGCGCAGCGCCACCGAAGCGGTGGCACCCACCACCGACTTGATCTGGGTCGTATCAGCGGAAAGCCGCGACACGATTTCACCGGACTGCGAACGGTCGAAGAATTCCGGCGAAAGCGCCGTCACATGCGCGAAGACTGCATTGCGCAGATCAGCCACGACCCGCTCGCCCAGCGAGATCACGAAGAAATAACGCAGCCCCGATGCAACCGCCAGAACCAGCGCCAGCAGCACCAGCATTCCGAAATAGTTGTTCACGAAAACGGCGTTGGCGCCGGTGAAGCCGTGATCAATCATGCGGCGCAGCGCGACAGGCACTGCAAGCGTTGTGACCGCAGCCAGAACCAGCGAAAAAAGAGCGCCAATGACCAGCCGCTTGTAGCGCGCGACGAACGGAACCATTCGCCGGAGAGGCTTGAGGGAACGGCGCTTGCGCGCCTCTTCTGCATTCGATTCCGGATTCACACCCGTTGGATTATTATGATCGGCCATTCTTGAGATTGTGCCCTTGTTATTGCCGTGCGCCTGATGTATAGGCTCGGCAACCCTTTTGGAAGCCGTCGCTTGCGGGTGATGGGTCTTCATAAATGCCATTGGGCGAAAGTGCCGCAGTTTTGACATTCAGGCTGCGCTTTTCTTCCAGACTTTCAGGCCAGACTATCAGGATTGAGAAGATGAAAGCCAATATCCATCCCGACTACCACACCATCAAGGTCGTGATGACCGATGGCACCGAATACCAGACCCGTTCGACCTGGGGCAAAGAAGGCGATACGATGAACCTCGATATCGACCCGACCACCCATCCGGCCTGGACTGGCGGTTCGCAGACCCTGCTCGATCGCGGCGGTCGCGTTACGAAGTTCAAGAACCGTTTCGGCAACCTCGGCATCTAATACCGGGTTACCTATTCAAAGAACCCCGCTTCGGCGGGGTTTTTTATTGCCTGCTCTTTGCCAGAAGCGGGCATAAAAAACTCCCGGACAAACTTGGGTTTTGGCCGGGAGTTACGAAAATCCATGAGCGTTGAAAATCAGGCGCTCAACTTTTCCATCACTTCGTCGCTGACTTCGAAGTTGGTGTAGACGTTCTGCACGTCGTCATCATCTTCAAGCGTGTTGAGAAGCTTGAGAACGGAGCGGGCCTTTTCTTCGTCCAGCTCGGTGTTGGTCTGCGGCTTCCAGATCGTCTTGATCGATTCGGCTTCGCCAAGGGCTGCTTCAAGCGCCTTCGACACTTCGCCGATATCTTCGAAAGCGCAGATGATGACGTGCTCTTCCTCACCGGACTGCACATCCTCAGCGCCAGCTTCGATGGCCGCTTCCATGACCTTGTCGGCATCGCCGACGGAGGACTTGTAAACGATTTCGCCAACGCGATCGAACATGAAGGAAACCGAACCGGTTTCGCCCAGTGCGCCGCCAGACTTGGTGAAGGCTGCGCGGACGTTGGATGCGGTGCGATTGCGGTTGTCGGTCAGTGCTTCAACGATGACCGAAACGCCACCGGGGCCGCGGCCCTCATAGCGCACTTCATCATAGTTTTCGCCGTCATTGCCGGCAGCCTTCTTGATGGCGCGCTCGATGTTGTCCTTGGGCATCGACTGCGCCTTGGCGTTCTGGATTGCCAGACGCAGGCGCGGGTTCATCGTCGGGTCAGGCAGACCCTGCTTGGCGGCGACGGTAATTTCGCGTCCGAGCTTGGAAAACATTTTCGACCGCACGGCGTCCTGACGGCCCTTGCGGTGCATGATGTTCTTAAACTGTGAATGGCCAGCCATGGCACCCCTGTTCTGTTCTAATCAACGCGCACGGAAAAGCGTTACGCATGAACAGACAATCTCACGCAGAGAGTATCACGCAGGCGGGGCCGCAAGTCCGGCCACAATGCTTTCCGTGCAGAATGGCGGCGTTATAAGGAATTGAGCCTCATTCGTCCAGCAAAAGCGCGGATCGACGCCCGCACCTGTCAAAAAATTCAATAGTGCTCGACCGGGGGGACAAAGCAGCTTATCGATAAAATCATGAATCAACGCCCGCAAGACCCGTCCCCAAAGGCCCCGAACGAGACCATCGCTGCCCGCATCAGCCGTGTTCTGGCCGACCGCATCATCGAAGGGGAAATCGAGCCGGGCACCAAATTGCGGCAGGATCACATCGCCGAAGAGTTCCAGACCAGCCATGTGCCGGTACGCGAAGCGTTTCGGCGGCTGGAAGCGCAGGGACTTGCCGTTTCGGAGCCGCGCCGGGGCGTGCGGGTCGCATCCTTCGACATCAGCGAGATTCGCGAAGTGGCGGAGATGCGCGCAGCGCTTGAAGTGCTCGCTTTGCGGCACGCGGCCCCGCACATCACCCGCGCTACGCTCGACGCTGCGGAACGCGCCACGCTCGACGGCGACAAGTCACGGGATGTACGAAGCTGGGAAGATGCCAACCGGCGCTTTCACCGGCTCATTCTGGAACCATGCCGGATGCCGCGTCTGCTTGCCGCCATTGACGACCTGCACGCGGCCAGCGCACGGTTTCTGTTTGCGACCTGGCGGTCGGAATGGGAAACGCGCACCGATCATGATCACCGGGCGATTCTGGGTGCCCTGCGCAAGAACGACATCGACCACGCCGCCGCCATTCTCGCCCGCCACGTGCAGTGGATCGGGCACCGCCCAGTCAGAACGGCCTCCGGCAAGGTGCGCGATTCTTTTGCGATTGTGGGTTAAAGCACATCCCGAAAAGTGCGAAGCGGTTTTCGGATAAGATGTGCGCCAAAAACAAGCAGCTAGAGCGATTGCGACGATTCAATCACCGCTGGAACCGCTCTAGCGCCAGAATTCCGGAATGGTTTCTTCCAGACGTGTGCCGATGCGCAGAGGGGCGGCCTTTTCGGCAAGGCCGGTGCGGTCGGAAATCTCGATACCCACGCCGCAGATAGTTGCCGGACCATTGGCCGCTTCGAAACGTCCCTTCGGTACCTTGGACAGAAAGCGGTTAAGCGGCTCTTCCTTATCCATACCGAGCGAAGAATCGTAATCGCCGCACATGCCGGCATCCGACATATAGGCCGTGCCGTTGCGCAGAATCTGGCAATCGGCAGTCGGCACATGTGTGTGCGTTCCAACGACAGCGCTGGCGCGACCATCGACGAAATGGCCGAAGCACTGCTTCTCGCTGGTTGCTTCCGCATGGAAATCGAAGAACACGGCATCCGCCTGTTCGCCCAGCGGACAGGCTTCGAGGATTTTCTCCGCCGCGATAAACGGATCATCCAGATCGGGATGCATGAAAACGCGCCCCATCACATTGGAGACGAGCACGCGGGCGCCGTTCTTGGCGATGTAAAGTCCCTCGCCCTTGCCTGCCGTTCCTTTCGGAAAATTGGCAGGACGCAGGAAGCGATCCTCGCGCTTGGAAAAATCGAGCGCCTCGCGCTGATCCCAGACGTGATTGCCCGTGGTCACGACATCCGCGCCAGCGCGGATCGTTTCATGAAAAATCTCTTCGGTAATGCCAAAACCGCCCGCGGCGTTCTCACCGTTGACGATCACGAAATCCAGCTTCAGATCGGAAATCAGCCCCGGCAGCTTTTCATACACTGCCGTGCGCCCCGACCGGCCCACCATGTCACCAAGAAAAAGCAATCTCATGAGATGAGCCTTATAAGCCTGCGCCCAGCGAACGCAAGCCGCTCTCCGTCAGTATCTGATTGAGCGCGATATCGTGCGGCTCATCGGGCACACGCTCCAATTCCTGACAGTCATAGGCCATACCGATAAGCAGCGGCTGCAAGTCGCGCTCGGCAAAGCGCGCCAGCGCGCGATCATAATGTCCAGCACCATAGCCGAGGCGATGCCCGCGCCGGTCGAAACCGGCAAGCGGCATCAGCATGATGACCGGATCGACCAGCGGTGCACGTGCATCGGGGCCCATGGTGCCAAAGCCCGTCTGCACAAGCTGCGCATCAGGCAAAAACTCGCGAAAAGCAATCGTTTCCTTGTCCAGCACGACCGGCAGGCAGAGCCTTGCGCCCTTGCCACGCAAGACGGACAAAAGCGGACGCGGATCGATTTCAGAGCGGATCGGCCAATAGCCCGCCACCAGCGTTCCCTTGGGAATGACCAGCGCCTCTTCGCCATGTTTTGCAGCCGCAAGCGACGCTTCATATTGAAAGCGCGGATCCAGCGCATCACGACGGGCAAGCACGGCACGCCGCAGCGCCTGTTTTTCCTGACTGCTTTCCGGTTTCGTAGCTGCCATCCCCAAAACCTCTCCGCTTGCATAATCCGACTATAACAGTGGAACCGCAATGAGACGATCCGTCAAGTGATGGATCAGACAGCCTCCGCAATCCGCTCCGACCGGTCGCGGATGACTTTCAGCACGACACCATGGAAATCGTTGAGAAACACCTTGCCCCACAGGTCGCAATAGAAGTCGATCGGCGTTGCGATGCGATAATGCGTGGTCAGTGTCAGACGGGTGCGGCCATCCGGCAAAGGTTCCAACCGGTAATCGCCATTGGCCAGTTGCAGATAGCTGCTGTTCACCTTGATATGGGCTTCGACGGCAGAGGGAATGGAGCCCGGCACGAAACGGAAATCCCAGGCCAGCAGGCGGTTTTCTTCCCACTGCGTCACGATCTCCTGAAAGTTTACCCCGCGCGTCCACTGCAACTGACGCACAGCGCCGACGCCAACGCCTTCAATACGCGCATCGACCGGCTGCGGGACGCCCAGAACACCGTGGCTGAATGTCCAGGACAGTTCATCCGCGCGCACATTGCGGATTTCGACGGTTTGCTTCCACACCACTTCCGGCGGTGCGGCAATGTCGATCACAGTCGTCACTACCCCGTCATGCGGAGTGTAGGAGACTTGAAGTTCGGCTGGAAAGACAACCAGCGGCAGGGCGATCACCAGCATAGTTGAACGGCGCGAGCGCAGCTTGCGGATGATCCACAAGGTCAATGTCGAACCAAGCGTAGAAAACACAACGAAGAAGGGCGCGGCCATGGCGACGCAGATGCCCGCCTCGCGAAACAGCACCATGCTGACAACGACCAGCACACCGATGATGGCCCAGCCCATACGGACATGCCGCCACAGGTCCTTCTCGGCACGCGGATCGGCCAGACTGGACGCAAGGCTCGCCACCGCCATCGGCAGCAGCATGAGACCGGCGAAGAAAGGCATCGCGTCGTCGGCCACGCCGGACCAGATCAGCATGTACAAAATCAGGCCATAGATGAAAGCCACCGGCACGGCGACCGACAGTCTCTCAAACGGGCGAGGTGTATGGGGAGGCGTGGCTTGGGGCGTTTCCATCAGAACATGCGAATAATTGAATGTTATCGCATGTTTACGGGCAATACGCAGAACAGATCAAGTCTTGAGGACTTAATTTGCATCAGCATTGCAAGCTGAAAGGAAAGCGGCGACCACGACAACCGATGGTAGTGATTGATCCCGGGAACCTACAAAGTAGGTGGGCACCATATGCGAAAGCCCGCAAGCCTTCACAGGGACAGTTCCCTTAGAGATCAATAAGGCCCCGGGGATGCTGTTACACCTGTCGGGAAGCGCAGTACGCCGCTGATGAATATAGTCGCTCGTGACGGGCTGCGCCAGTGGTCCGCAAGCTTTCGCCACGAATTCTTTTCAGAAAATTCAGAAGGGTGTTACGAGCCGGCACGTGGCGCGATGCGCGATGCCACCTGTTCCAGACGCGATGCGACATCCGACAGCATGCCGGTCAGCGCCGCATCGTTGCTGTCGGCGCGGCCAAGCGCTTCATCGCGCGCGCGGCGCAGCGTTTCAACTTCGCTCTCCAGACCATTGATGCGCTTCTGCATCTCGGCCATCTCGTCCATCACCATGATCCCGGCCATGACGGTCAGGCGCAGATCGCCGATCTCTCCGAAAGACGATTTGAGATGCGTGACATATTGATCGAAACGGTCGGCAAGTCCGCTGAGGTGCTCTTCCTGCCCCTCATCGCACGCCATGCGATAAGCCTTGCCATCGATGGTTACGGTAACGGTCGCTATGATAGCCTCCTATCGATCCAGAACGGCGCGGATGGTTTCCATCGCCGTGACAAGGCGCCGCGAAACTTCGCGGTTGGCAGCTTCAAGCCGTTCAGCACGGGCTTCGGACTGGTCGAGTTCCTGAGCGAGACGGCTGCGGTCAGCATTCATGCGCTGCACCTCTTCCTCGGCTTCGGCGAAATCGCCTTCCTTGTCCAGCCGCAGATCAACCGCGCCTTCGAGCGTGTTGAGTGCTTTTTCCAGCCGTTCCAAAACGTGCCTGAGGGTCGCTTCGGGTGCCATCCATGTCCTTTCTGATGCCTTTTACCGGCATCGAATCGCGTCTGCCGGACAGGCCTCTTTGAAAAGATTGTAATAATCGACCGCCGGATAAGCAACAAATGAGGTGTCCATATGAGCTTTCATGCACCGTTAATCGGTGCAAAAATGGCTTTTAAGGGATTGCAGCGTCGCTTTCCACAGAACTCAATCGATTAGTCGCAGACAGTTTATTACCCAAAAGCCACGCATTTATTGACTCCTCATGCGCAGGTGCTATGTGTCCCGGTGCCTTCTGGAGTACGGACCCGAAAAACGGAGGACGGTTTTCGGCGCCATTCGTGCTCAGCCAAAAGGCATCGCCGCAACCCCGTTAAACCCTCCCATGGAAAGACGGCTGAGACCATGAGCAATTCCGACAAACAGAACCAGTTGGCCAACGGGATCCGCTTCCTCTCGATGGATGCGGTTGAGAAAGCCAATTCCGGCCATCCCGGCCTGCCGATGGGCGCAGCTGACATAGCGACGACGCTTTACACCCGCTTCCTTTCGCACGACCCGCAGAACCCGCATTGGCCGGATCGCGACCGTTTCGTGCTTTCCGCCGGTCACGGCTCGATGCTGCTTTATTCGCTGCTCTATCTTTCGGGCTACGAAGACATCACCATCGATGAAATCAAGAATTTCCGCCAGCTCGGCGCACGTACCGCCGGTCACCCGGAATACGGTCATGCAGCCGGCATCGAAACGACGACCGGCCCGCTCGGCCAGGGCATTGCCAATGCCGTCGGCATGGCGCTCTCCGAACGCATCCTGAACGCACAGTTCGGCGACAGCCTCGTCAACCACTACACCTATACGCTTGTCGGCGACGGCTGCCTCATGGAAGGCATCAGCCAGGAAGCCATTGCGCTTGCCGGTCACCTGAAGCTCAGCAAGCTGATCGTCTTCTGGGACGACAACAACATTTCCATCGATGGCCCGATCTCGATCGCCGACAACACCAATCAGCCTGCCCGTTTCGCCGCTTCCGGCTGGAACACGCTGGCTGTTGACGGTCACGATCAGGACGCCATCGCCAAGGCCATCGAACTGGCCAAGGTTTCCGACAAGCCGACCCTGATCGCCTGCAAGACGACCATCGGCTTCGGCGCACCGAACAAGGCCGGCACCAACAAGGTGCATGGTTCGCCGCTCGGCGCTGACGAAATCGCCGCCACCCGCAAGTCGCTTGGCTGGTCGGCAGAACCTTTCGTCGTTCCGGCTGAAATTCTGGACGCATGGCGCGTGGCAGGCCTCAACGCCGCCAAGAAGCGCCAGGAGTGGGAAAAGCGCTTTGCCGCTGTCGATCCGGAAACCCGTGCGGAATTCGAACGCCGTATGCGTGGTGATCTGCCTGCCGGTTTCGATGCAGCCATCGTCGAATACAAGAAGAAGCTTTCCGCTGAAAAGCCGAAGGTCGCCACCCGCAAGTCTTCGGAAATGGCGCTGGAAGTCATCAACGGCATCGTACCGGAAACCATCGGCGGCTCTGCCGACCTCACCGGTTCGAACAACACCAAGACCAGCCAGACCAAGGCTGTCACGCCGGAAAACTACGGCGGCCGTTATGTCCATTACGGCATCCGCGAACTCGGCATGTCGGCTGCCATGAACGGCATCACGCTGCATGGCGGCCTGATCCCTTATTCCGGCACCTTCCTGACCTTCTCGGATTATGCACGTCCGGCCATGCGTCTGTCCTCCCTGATGGGCATCCGCGTCATCTATGTCATGACGCATGATTCCATCGGTCTGGGTGAAGATGGCCCGACCCACCAGCCGGTTGAACATCTGGCGGCACTGCGCGCCATTCCAAACCACAATGTCTTCCGTCCGGCTGACGCTGTGGAAACGGCGGAATGCTGGCAGATCGCCCTGCATTCGACCAAGACCCCGTCCACGCTGGCTCTGACCCGTCAGAACCTGCCGGTCGTCCGCACCGAGCATCGCGAAGAAAACCTCTCCGCTTACGGCGCTTACGAACTGGCGACCGCCAGCGACGAAGCCAAGGTGACGATCTTCGCCACCGGCTCGGAAGTGGAAATCGCGCTCAAGGCCCGCGACCTTCTTGAAGGCAAGGGCATTGCCACGCGCGTTGTCTCGGTACCGTGCTTCGAACTGTTCGAAGGCCAGAGCGACGCCTACAAGCAGGCAACCATCGGCAATGCGCCGGTCAAGCTTGCCATCGAAGCGGCAATCTCGCTCGGCTGGGAACGCTTCATCGGTGAAAACGGCGTGTTTATCGGCATGAAGGGCTTCGGCGCTTCGGGCGAGATCAACGATCTCTACAAGCATTTCGGCATCACGGCGGAACACGCCGCTGAAGCCGCGGAAAAGAAGCTTAACGCCGCAGCATGATTTTTGAACGCCGGCGTCTCAAAAACGCCGGCGTTTAAGTTTCCGGTCAGTGCCGCGCGGGATTCGTCCGAATGCCCGGCACCGGCTGAATTATGAAGCACTGCAAGTGCAGTATCCTATCGGGAGATTTACAGAAAATGGCAGTCCGCGTCGCAATCAACGGTTTTGGCCGCATTGGCCGCAATGTTCTCCGCGCCATCGTGGAATCGGGCCGCACCGACATTCAGGTCGTCGCGATCAACGATCTCGGCCCGGTGGAAACCAATGCGCATCTTCTGCGCTATGACAGCGTCCATGGCCGTTTCCCCAAGGAAGTAAAGGTCGCAGGCGACACCATCGACGTCGGCTATGGTCCGATCAAGGTACATGCCGTTCGCAACCCGACCGAACTGCCGTGGAAGGAAGAAGGCGTCGACATCGCGCTCGAATGCACCGGCATTTTCACCGCGCGTGACAAGGCAGCGATGCATCTCGAAGCTGGCGCAAAGCGCGTCATCGTTTCTGCTCCAGCCGACGGCGCTGACCTGACGGTCGTTTACGGCGTCAACCACGACAAGCTCACCAAGGACCATCTGGTCATCTCCAATGCCTCCTGCACCACCAACTGCCTTGCACCGGTGGCACAGGTTCTCAACGATGCCATCGGCATCGAAAAAGGCTTCATGACCACGATCCACTCCTACACGGGCGACCAGCCGACGCTGGACACCATGCACAAGGATCTCTACCGCGCCCGCGCGGCCGCCCTGTCCATGATCCCGACCTCGACCGGTGCAGCCAAGGCTGTTGGTCTCGTTCTGCCGGAACTGAAGGGCAAGCTGGACGGCGTCGCCATCCGCGTACCGACCCCGAATGTCTCGGTCGTTGACCTGACCTTCATCGCCAAGCGTTCGACCACCGTACAGGAAATCAACGACGCGATCCGCTCTGCTGCCAATGGCCGCCTCAAGGGCATCCTCGGCTACACGGACGAGCCGCTGGTTTCGCACGACTTCAACCACGATCCGCATTCCTCGGTCTTCCACATGGACCAGACCAAGGTCATGGACGGCACCATGGTTCGTATCCTGTCGTGGTACGACAATGAATGGGGCTTCTCCAACCGTATGGGCGACACTGCCGTCGCTCTCGGCAAGCTGATCTAAGCCTCGTGGCCTGACTATGTTTCGAGCCCTTCTCCCCACTGTCGCCCGCTGGCGTCCGCTGGAAGGAGAAGGGCTCGAACATTTGAATCTTGCGCCCTCGGGCCGCAATATTCATGCCGAAAGCGTGGTGATCGGCAATCGCGGCGGCGATGCTTACGGCGTCCGCTACAGCATCGACTGCGACAGCACCTGGCGCGTTCTTCATTTCCTTATCGAGACCACATCCGGCCAGAAGCTGGAACTTTCCTCCGATGGCGAAGGCCATTGGCAGACGATGAACGGCGATTCTCTGCCGGAATTCGATGGTTGTATCGATATCGATCTGGCAGGAACGCCATTCACCAACTCACTGCCAATACGCAGGCTGGGCCTGACACCGGAAAGCGGCACCATTCAGCTCGATATGCTTTATGTGCCGTTTGACAGTTTTCAGCCGCTGCGCGACCGTCAGCGTTACAGCTGCCTGGAAGACGGCAAGCTCTATCGTTACGCGGCAGCGGACCGCTCTTTCACCGCCGATCTGCCCGTCGATGAAGACGGGCTTGTGACCGATTATCCAACCCTTTTCCAGCGCCTGCCCGTTTAAGCCATGCTATCGAACAGATAGTTGCTTTGCGAAGCGCCGGAACAAGCCAGGGAGAAAACTTATGGGTTTCCGCACTCTCGACGACGCCGACGTCAAATCCAAACGCGTTCTGGTCCGCGTTGACCTCAATGTGCCTATGGCCGACGGACAGGTGACCGACCTCACCCGCATCGAGCGCATCGTTCCAACGATTGCCGAACTGTCGAAGAAGGGCGCAAAGGTCATTCTGCTCGCCCATTTCGGTCGCCCGAAAGGCGTTGCTTCCGACGAAAATTCGCTGAAGCATGTCGTGAAGCCGCTCGCCAAGGTTCTCGGCCACGGCGTTCATTTCGCGGAAGACAGCATCGGCGACAAGGCCAAGGCCGCTGTCGACGCGCTGAAGGACGGTGACGTTCTGCTGCTGGAAAACACCCGTTTCCACAAGGGCGAAGAAAAGAACGATCCGGAATTCGTCAAGGCGCTGGCCGCCAATGGCGATCTCTACGTCAATGACGCTTTCTCGGCGGCCCACCGCGCCCATGCTTCAACCGAAGGTCTGGCCCATGTGCTACCCGCATTTGCCGGTCGCGCCATGCAGGCTGAACTGGAAGCACTGGAACAAGGCCTTGGCAATCCGGCCCGTCCGGTTGTCGCCATTGTCGGCGGCGCGAAGGTCTCGACCAAGCTCGACCTCCTGTCGAACCTCATCGAAAAAGTCGATGCGCTGGTGATCGGCGGCGGCATGGCCAACACCTTCCTCGCGGCTCAGGGCCACGATGTCGGTAAATCGCTCTGCGAACATGATCTCGCCCATACCGCGCGTGAAATCATGGCCAAGGCCGAAACGACCAAATGCGCCATCATCCTGCCGGTCGATGCGGTTGTGGGCTGGCATTTTGCCGCCGACACGCCAAACAAGACCTATGGCGTCGATGCTGTGCCAAGCGACGGCATGATTCTCGATGCAGGCGCTTTGTCGACCGACCTGATTGCTTCGGCTATCGATGATGCGGCAACGCTGGTCTGGAACGGCCCGCTCGGCGCATTCGAGTTGCGCCCGTTCGATACGGCAACGGTCAAGACCGCCAAGCACGTTGCGGCCCGCACCAAGGCTGGCAAGCTTGTTTCGGTCGGCGGCGGCGGCGATACGGTTGCAGCGCTGAACCATGCCGGTGTGGCCGACGACTTCACCTATATCTCGACAGCAGGCGGCGCTTTCCTCGAATGGATGGAAGGCAAGCCGCTTCCGGGTGTCGACGTACTCAAGAAATAAAGCATTTCCAGCAAACGTGCGAAGCGGTTTCGTGCGGGAAAATGCGTATGAACAAAAGAAAAGGCCCCGTTTTCGGGGCCTTTTCTTTTCTGGATTTGGTCACGATTTCGGCGTCAGTTTCAAAAGGCGTCCGGGATTATCATCCTCGATCAGCCAGATCGCGCCGTCCGGGCCCACAGTCACATCGCGGATACGGTTACCCATATCGAAGCGCTGCGCCTCGTCGGGCTGGCCTTTGCCATCGAATGACACTCGCACCAGCGCCATGGATGAAAGACCGGCAATCAGCGCCGAACCATCCCAGGATTTGAACATGTCGCCCTTGTAGAAGACCAGACCGCCCGGTGAAATCACCGGCGTCCAGTACAGCAACGGCGCTTCGAATTCCGGCCGGGTGCTGTGGCGGGGGATCGGCCTGCCGCTGTAATTATCGCCATTGGAGACCAGCGGCCAGCCATAATTGAGACCGGGCTTGATCAGATTGAATTCATCGCCGCCCCTTGGCCCCATCTCGTTTTCCCAGAGCTTGCCATCCGGCGCAAAGGCCAGCCCGTAAGGATTGCGGTGGCCGGTCGTCCAGGTCAGGCCGCGAATACCGCCCTCGCTCGCATGGGGATTGTCTTCCGGCACGGACCCATCGAGATTCATGCGCAGGATCTTGCCCATGGGGGCTTTGTCATCCTGTGCGGTGGCAGGCTGCATGCGTTCACCGACCGATAGGAACAAGTGCTTGCCATCGGGTGCGAAGGCGATCTTTCCGCCCGGCTGCCCGCCCTTGGCCACCACATCCTGCTTCCACAACGTGGTCACGTCTTCGAGCGCGGCCTTGCCGTCGCTCTCCGCCAGTTTGGCCCGCGCCAGCACAACACTGCTTCCGCCTTCAGCCGGCTCATTATAGGTAAAATAAAGCGCCTTGCTCTTCGCAAAATCTGGCGCTGGCTCCACATCCAGCAAACCGTTTTGTCCGCTATAGGCGACCTTGGGCACGCCGGACACTTCAGTCTTTTTACCGGCCTCGGTGGCGATAAACATCTTCCCGGGCTTTTCGGTCACAACCAGACGGCCATCGGGCAGGAAGGCAATTGCCCATGGCGTGTTAAATTCTGCAACGCTTGTGACGTTGAAGGGCAGCTCGGCCTCGGCTTTCCGGTCGCCCGCATTGATGCTGGCGGACCAGGCGGAATGGATCGGAACAGACGTCACCGATGCGGCGAGAGCAAATAGTAGACTGAGGTGAGCGGCGCGCATGTCTTCTCCTCGGAGGCTTTGACGATGAGAATGGCAGGTTATTGTTACATGGGGTCTTGTCGCCGAGATGAAACCCCTCATCGAAAAAACCTTGAACGGGCCTCGTCTGACAGACGGTAAGAAAACTTGTCCAATCTAAATCGTTTAAAAAAATTTCAATCGTTTCAATCGGTTGCGCTGCCATTTGTTTTACCGAACACTTCTGCTATCGGCGGTGAGCCATTAATTTCCGATGCCGACGGAAGCCATATCTGTCGGCCTGGCCTGTAGAGGAGCTTTACGAATGACCGAACGTCTCGAAGATATTGCGATTGCCATGGTCGCTTCCGGAAAGGGCATTCTGGCCGCTGATGAAAGCTCCGGAACCATCAAGAAGCGCTTCGATTCGATCAATCTGACGTCCACGGAAGATGCGCGCCGCGATTATCGCGAGATGCTCTTCCGCGCCGACGATGCGATGAAGAACTACATTTCCGGCGTCATCCTTTACGATGAAACCATCCGCCAGAAAGCCAAGGACGGCACGCCGCTCGCAGAGATCATCCGCAATGCGGGTTCGATTCCGGGCATCAAGGTCGATGCTGGTGCAAAGGCGCTGGCCGGTTTCCCGGGTGAAACCATCACCGAAGGTCTGGACGGCCTGCGCGAACGCCTGAACGAATATTACGGTCTCGGCGCACGTTTCGCCAAATGGCGCGGCGTCATCGCCATTGCCAATGGCGTGCCGACCTGGGGTGCGATCAAGCAGAATGCACAGGCGCTGGCGCGCTATGCAGCGCTTTGCCAGGAAGCTGGCATTGTGCCGATCGTCGAGCCGGAAGTTCTGATGGACGGCAAGCCGGGCGATCACAACATCGACCGCTGCTATGAAGTGACCGAACTGGTTCTGAAGACGGTCTTCGCCGAGCTTTATGACGCCCGCGTCAAGCTGGAAGGCATGATCCTCAAGCCGAACATGGTCATCGACGGCAAGAATGCCCGCAAGGCATCGGTCGAGGAAGTTGCGGAAAAGACCGTGCGTTGCCTCAAGGCGACCGTACCGGCAACCGTTCCGGGCATCGCCTTCCTTTCGGGCGGCCAGTCCGACGAAGAAGCAACCGCGCATCTCTCGGCCATGAATGCAGGCTATGACATGCCGTGGCAGCTGACCTTCTCCTACGGTCGTGCTCTTCAGGCAGCAGCGCTCCAGGCATGGGGCGGCAAGCCGGAGAATGTTGCTGCTGGTCAGCGCGCCTTCACGCACCGCGCCCGCATGAACGGCCTTGCCGCAACCGGCGGCTGGAAAAAAGAACTCGAAAAGGCTGCCTGATCCATTTCAGAGCCAGAGATATGAAGAAAAGCCCGGTTTTGACCGGGCTTTTTTATGATTCGCGGAAATGAAAGCCGACAGCCAGCGCCATGACGAACAAGGCGATGACGGCAATTTTCCAGAAATCGCCGCGACGCTTCAATCCCGGCAAGCCGAGCGGTTTGATGATGTGCAGTCCCATCAGCAGGACAAGCAGCACAGGCAGAACTTTGGTCACGGCGACACCTCTCCCCTCCTTGTGACGCAGGTGCCTGCAAGCTGCAAGCACTCTTGCTGAAGCGCATCTCGAAAAATGCAAAGCGCCATTCCGTCAAGATGCGCGTAAAAACAAACAATTAGACCGCCCTCAAAATGCCGCCGCTTTATGTTCCCATCTTCATCTTAAGTCCCATGGACGAAGCTTTGCGGCTCGGCGTAAATTAAGGATGGAGGAGATGAAAGCGCACTGGGAAATCCGGGAGGATTTCGGTCTGAGGAGGCCGCTCTCGCGCTGACATCTGATGAAAAATCGCATCATGAAACGCCCGTCATGCGGGCGGTGACTGGCGCGTGTTTCTGGGAGGAACAGCATGACTTCGAAATATGCCGAGACCTATGCCGCCTGGCAGGCCGGTCCTGAGCGTTTCTGGGCGGAAGCCGCGCAGGCGATCGACTGGTTCAAGCCATGGGATCAGGTTTTTGCAGGCGACGAAGGCGTCTATGGCCGCTGGTTCACCGGCGCGGAATGCAACACCTGCTACAATGCGCTCGACCGTCATGTCGCCAATGGGCGCGGCGATCAGCTGGCGCTGATCTATGAAAGCCCCGTCACCGGCAAGGTGCGCAAATTCACCTATAGCGAACTGCTGGAGGAAGTGGAGGCGCTCTCGGCTGTCATGCTCGACAACGGCGTGACGAAGGGCGACCGCGTCCTGATCTATATGCCGATGGTGCCTGAAGCTGCCGTCGCCATGCTCGCATCTGCACGAATCGGCGCTGTGCATTCCGTGGTCTTCGGTGGTTTCGCCGCCAATGAACTCGCAACGCGCATCGACGATGCAAAGCCGGTGATGATCATTGCCGGTTCCTGCGGCATCGAACCGACGCGTGTGGTGCCCTATCAGGACATGCTCGACAAGGCCATTGCAACCGCCGATCACAAGGTCGGCCATTGTATCATCTTGCAGCGCGAACAATATGCGCACGCCCCCGTTGACGGGCGCGACATCGATTACAAAACCACCGTCGACGCGGCGCGCGGTCGTCACATCCCCTGCACGCCTGTCGCCGCGACCGATCCGCTTTATGTGCTCTACACGTCCGGCACCACTGGCGAGCCGAAGGGTGTGGTGCGTGACAATGGCGGGCACATGGTGGCACTGGCCTGGTCGCTCAAACACGTCTTCGGCGTGGAACCGGGACAGGTTTTCTGGGCCGCCTCGGATGTCGGCTGGGTGGTCGGCCACTCCTATATCGTCTATGCGCCGCTGCTGGCTGGAGCCACGACGATCCTGTTCGAAGGCAAGCCCATCGGAACACCCGATGCTGGCACCTATTGGCGCATCATCGCCGAACATGGTGTGGAGGTGATGTTCACCGCGCCAACGGCACTACGCGCCATCAAGAAGGAAGATGCTGACGGGAATTTCGTCCGCAAATATGACCTGTCGAAATTCCGCGCATTGTTTCTGGCGGGCGAACGCGCCGATCCGGACACGATCCATTGGGCAGAAAACCTGATCGGACGCCCGGTGATCGATCACTGGTGGCAGACCGAAAGCGGCTGGCCAATGGTCGCCAATCCGCTTGGCCTCGGCCTTCTGGAAACGAAATATGGATCGCCGGCAGTCTGTCTTCCGGGCTATGATATCCGCGTGCTGGACGATGAAGGCCACGAGGTCGAACGCGGCCAGCTCGGCAATATCCTGATCAAGCTGCCGCTACCGCCCGGCTGTCTGCCAACGCTGTGGAATGCCGATGAGCGCTTCAGGAAAGCTTATCTCGCGGAGTTCCCCGGCTATTACAAAACCGCCGATGCCGGATATATGGATAGTGACGGCTATCTCTACATCATGAGCCGCACCGACGACATCATCAATGTCGCGGGCCATCGTCTGTCGACGGGCGCGATGGAAGAGGTCCTTTCCAGCCATCCCGATGTGGCGGAATGCGCGGTTCTCGGCATTTCAGATCCGGTCAAGGGTCAGGCGCCTTGCGGGTTTCTGGTGCTGAAATCCAATATTGACCGCGATACAAGCGAGGTCGAAAAGGAATGCGTCGCCATGGTTCGCGATGCTATCGGCCCGGTCGCAGCCTTCCGTCTGGCCTTGACCGTCAAGCGTCTGCCCAAGACCCGTTCCGGCAAGATCCTGCGCTCGACCATCCAGAAAATCGCCGATGGCGAAACATGGAAAATGCCCGCCACCATCGAAGATCCGGCGGTTCTCGATGAAATCAGCACGATCCTGCGCGAACGCCACATCGGCATGGCCTTCGCCTGAGCTTGGTGGCGGCATCAGACCCAAACTATTGACCGGCGGTTTTCGCCGGTCCACTCTCCGCGCGAAACGGAGAACAGACCATGCAGCTTGAAGGCAAGGTAGCCATCGTCACCGGTGCTGCCCGCGGTATTGGCTATGCCATCGCAAAACGCTTCCTCATGGACGGCGCCAGCGTCGTTCTTTCAGATATTGACGCCACGGCCACCTCGCAGGCGGTCAAAGACCTCGAACAATTCGGCGATGTGCGTGCCATGGCGGCGGATGTCGGCGACAAGCTCGATATCCATAATCTGATGACCTTTACCGTCACCAATCTCGGTGAGATCGATATTCTCGTCAACAATGCCGGTATCGTGCACAAGGCGGATTTTCTCGACCTCAAGGAAGAGGATTTCGACCGCGTCATGCGCGTCAATCTGAAGGGCGCATTCCTGTGCGGACAGGCTGTCGCCAAGCGCATGGTCGCCCGTGTGGAAGCCGGTGGCGAAGCGGGCACGATCATCAACATGTCGTCTATCAACGCCATTTTCGGACTGCCGGAACAGCTCGCCTATTCCGTCTCCAAAGGCGGACTGAGCCAGCTGACACGCACCATGGCCATAGCGCTCGCGAAATGGGGCATCCGCGTCAACGCCATCGGTCCCGGTTCCATCCAGACAGACATGCTGTCGGCAGTGAATACCGACGCCGAGGCGCGCAAGACGATCCTGTCACGCACGCCGCTTGGCCGAATCGGAGAACCGGCGGAAATCGCATCCATCGCCTCCTTCCTCGCATCGCGGGACGCCAGTTATATCACTGGCCAGACGATCTATGCCGATGGCGGACGTCTGCCGCTCAGCTATATGGCCGAACCACGTTTCAAACCGTAAGTGCTTGCGAAGCGCTCGTACCGATACCTATATATTAGCGACATAATAATATCGCTTTGCTCCTGACAGAAAGCTGTCAGGAGGGGTGTGCGATAGTGTTTCCCTAAGGATGAGGGAGATGAACTATGGCACTCGCAATCGCACCGCTGATCGCAATCTTGAAGGAATACCGGCGCAGGCATGATGAGCGTCGCCGTTTTGTCCGCACCCAACGCGCACTGGACGGTTTGCCGAAAGATCTGCGCAAGGATTTGGGCTGGCCAGATCGCTATCTGGAACAGCGCAAGACAACATATTGCAACGGAGAGTGAACCCGGAATGCGCAGAGCAGACCGTCTTTTCCAGATCGTTCAGCACCTGCGCGGTGGCAGGCTTGTCACCGCGCGCCAGCTTGCCGAACGGCTGGAAGTCTCCGAGAGAACCATCTATCGCGACATATCCGACCTGCAATCGACCGGCGTTCCGATCGATGGCGAGGCCGGTGTCGGCTATATATTGCGGCAGGGTTTCGAGCTGCCGCCCCTGATGTTCACACGTGATGAAATCGTCGCGCTGGTAGCGGGTGCGCGCCTCATTCGCGCCTGGGGCGGCGTATCCATGGCGCGCGGCGCCGAAGAAGCTTTGGTCAAGATCGAGGCCGTGCTGCCCAAGGAAGAGCGCGCGCGGATCACCGGCACACAAATCCACGCCCCTACTGCCAGAATCAGCATCGACGAGCGCCGCATCATCGACGCCGTCGAGCGCGCGGTGGACGAAAGCTGCGTACTCAATATCCGCTACCGCGATCTCGAAGCACGCGAGAGCGAACGCGACATTCGCCCGCTCGGCCTGTGGTTCTGGGGCAAGGTATGGACCGTGATCGGCTGGTGCGAACTGCGCAATGCGTTCCGCACCTTCCGCACCGACCGCATTGTCGAGGCAAGTGAAGCTGGCCGCCGGTTTCGGGCCGAGCGCGGCAAGACGCTGGCTGACTTCTATCGCCTGATGGAAATGAGCGAGTACAACGCTTTCAAGGACTGATATCACCCAAGACGACTGCAACTCAAACTCCGTCGAATGTTCTGCATTCGGCGGAGTTCATTCTTCAGCGGTCAGTCAAAATCGCACCGAGCTGCGCGACGATATATTGAAGGCCCTGATCATCTTCTCGGCGCTTATGCCATGCGATATGCAGTGGAAAACCACCGACCGTGATGGGCGGTGGAAAGGCAACAAGATCGGCATCGGCATTCGGAATGCAGTGCGATGGCAGCATGGCGATCATATCCGTGCTTTTCAGTAGATCCGGCACCATGCCAAAATTGGGCACCACGAGACCTATGCGCCGTTTCAACCCCTTTTCAGCGAGAATCTTGTCTGTCGGGCTGCTCATATCACCGCGTCCCGACACCAATATATGCGGATATGCCAACCAGCGATCGAGCGTGAACTCACTTGCCGCCGGATGCTCACGCCGCATGACGACGCGGTAATCCTCATCCAGCAAGTGCTTGCGCTGGAGATCGTCGTCAGTCTCCGGAAACACCGATACAGCAAGATCGCTTGCGCCGCTCACCAGCGCTTCTTTTGCCGCCGCCGCACCATGCCAGGGTTGCATCACAATATCGATACCCGGCGCGTCGACGGCAAGAGCTTGCAACAACGGCTTGATGACAAAAATGGCCGGATAATCAGCCGTGCAGATTTTTATTGTCTGACGGACTGAAGCCAATGAAACCTGCGGCGGATCGACCAGCGCCACGACGCTGGAAAGCAGTGTCTTCAACGGTGCGCGCAAAGCTTCCGCACGCGCCGTGCGGCGCATCGTGCCACGCCCGCGTTCGAGCAGCACATCGCCGAAAACGGCGCGGCAGCGTTGCAAGGCGTTGGATACGGCAGGCTGGGTGAGGTTCAGGCGATCCGCCGCGCGGCTGACATGCGCCTCATCGAGAAGCGCATCCAGAATGACCAGAAGATTGAGATCGAGCGCTCTTAAATTCATAAATTGAATAATAGCATATACCGATAATAGATTGGAATAATCATCGGTTCGATTTCATCATCGCTCCAACATCAGCAACAGTTGGAAGGAACAGATGATGTCCAGAACGTTGATTTTGCTATTTCATCCCGATCCGTCGCGGTCAAAAGCCAATGCCGCGCTGGCTGCCGCGGCCGCCCGACTGCCGGGGGTGACCATTGTCGATATGCAGACAGCCTGTCCCGACGGGATCGACTTTTACAAAGATGGCGAGCGTGAAGCGCAACGCCTTCTCACGGCGGACCGCATCGTTCTGCAATTCCCGGTCCAGTGGTATTCAACACCGCCGCTTTTAAAAGCCTGGCAGGATGCCGTGCTGACCCGCATGTTCTACGTGAACTATGAACAGGAAGGGCGGGCGCTGGAAGGAACGCCTTTCATGATCGCCGCGACCGCAGGCAACGTGCCAGAGGCCTACACGCCGGGCGGACGCAATATGTTTCCAATGAGCGAACTGATGGCCCCTTTGCGTGCAACGGCCAATCGTTGCGGACTGGGATGGACCGAGCCATTCTTTCTTTATGCAGCAGACAAACTAGCGCCGGATGCACTGGAAAGCGCGGCAAGCCGCTATGTTCAGGCGCTGGAGCACTGGATAGCCGCAACACCGTCAGTTGCAACCGATCACAAAGCGGCCTGAACGAAAACGCCCGGCATAAAGCCGGGCGTCAACTGACTTATATCGAGAGGCGAATGCCTGACGATTATTCTTCGTCTTCGTCGGTGTTCGTGCCCTTGAGCGACGAGAGCTTCGCGAAAACCTTGTCCGCGTCGAGTTCTTCTTCTGCAGCCGGTTCGTCGCGATAATCGAAGTTTTCCGTTGCGGAAGCTGGCAGCAGCGTGCTGTCGGATTCCGGTGCAGCCGGACGGTTGCGCGCTGCGCGTTCGACTTCAATGTCCAGATCGATCTGCGAGCAAAGACCGAGCGTGACCGGGTCCATCGCCGTCAGATTGGCGGAGTTCCAGTGCGAACGGTTGCGGATCTGTTCGATGGTCGACTTGGTCGTACCGATCAGGCGCGAAATCTGCGCATCCTTCAGTTCAGGATGATTGCGCACCAGCCAGAGAATCGCGTTCGGACGGTCCTGACGCTTCGACAACGGCGTGTAGCGTGGGCCCTTGCGCTTGGCTTCAGGAACGCGAACCTTCGGGTCGGCAAGTTTCAGACGGTAGTACTGGTCTTTTTCGCCCTTCGCGATTTCCTCGCGCGAAAGCTGTCCTGTAATGACCGGATCGAGACCCTTGATACCCTGCGAGGCCTCGCCATCGGCAATCGCCTTCACTTCCAGCGGATGCAGCTTGCAGAAAGCTGCAATCTGATCAAACGACAGAGCCGTATTATCGACAAGCCAGACGGCCGTTGCCTTCGGCATAAGAAGCTGAGTGGCCATTAGATATAATCCTTCTGTTCGTCCGCTCCGGTGGTGCGGGACGTGGAAAAAACCACAATTTCCGGGAAATCACGGCCTATATATAGGTTTTTTGGCAGCAGGGCAAGAATGCGCTGAAGCCGTCACAACAATCTGTGCGTGAATTCCCAATTGCGGCTATAACGAGCCGAAAATGGCGGGCTTTGATAAGCGGAAGCGCAAAACCACACCATTTGCAGGCCGTCAGAGCCGGAATTCTCAGGCTATATCGAGCACGATCTTCCCGATATTTCGCCCCTCTTCCATGCGCTCATGGGCACGCCAGGCATCCTTCAGGGAAAAGATCATGTCCATGACTGGTGCAACGCGGCGCTCAGCCAAAAGCGGCCAGACCTTGGCCTCCAGCTCGCGTGCGAGACCTGCCTTGAACTCAATCGGGCGGGCGCGCAAGGTCGATCCGGTGTGGGTCAGACGCTTGGTCATCAGCAGCGCGAAATTGGCGGTTGCCTTGGCGCCATTCAAGAAGGCGATCTGCACGATGCGGCCATCCTCGGCTGCGACCTTATAATTACGGTCGACATAATCGCCGCCCACCATGTCAAGAATAACATCGGCGCCCTTGCCACCAGTCGCGTCCTTGACGGCGGTGACGAAATCCTCATCGCGATAGTTGATTGCCCGGTCTGCGCCAAGTTTCAAACAGGCATCGCATTTGTCCTTCGAACCGGCGGTCACAATGACCTTTGCTCCAAACGCCTTGCCCAACTGGATGGCGGTCGTACCGATGCCCGACGAACCACCGTGAATCAGCAGAGTTTCGCCTTCCTTCAGCCCACCGCGTTGAAAAACATTGTGCCAGACGGTGAAGAAAGTCTCCGGGATGGCGGCAGCCTCGATATAGCCATAGCCGGAGGGCAGTGGCAGTGCGTTGGTTTCATGCACCACGGCATATTCGGCATAGCCGCCACCGGGCAACAGCGCCACGACCTGATCGCCTTTTTTGAAGCGCTTCACTCCCGCACCGAGAGCGACAATATCGCCTGCGATTTCCAGTCCCGGAATATCGGATGCGCCGGGCGGCGGCGCATAGCTTCCCTGACGTTGCAACACGTCGGGGCGATTAACGCCCGCAGCCCGCACGCGCACCAGCACCTGCCCCTCCCCCGGTTCCGGCATGGACCGCTGAACGGGGCGCAGCATATGCGCGCCACCCGGTTCGGAAATCTCGATTGCAGTCATCCGGGAAGGTAAATCGGCCATCATCATCAAAACTCCTGTTCGAACGCAGCCGGAATCTTGTGCGCCTTACACAGCTTCGCACCGTCGCAGAAATGCCTCACATAAGGTCTGATCTGGGTCCGATATGGGACACACGCAATTCCGTTAGAGAAATCGTAATCGATTTTCCCAAATATATATGCGAAGATTCAAGGTGTTAAATCTTTTCTCGGTGACTAAGCCATCATTGACCACGGAGGAAGGCCATGAGCGGTTTCGAAGAAGATGCAATAAAGCCACGTGACAGCGCGGTGCTCAGCGAAGATGAACTGTCGCTGCTTTCAGTCGCGGAGATCGATCAGCGCATTGTCTTGTTGCAATCGGAAATCGAGCGACTGAAAACCCAGAGACTGAAGAAAGGCGACAGCCGCGCGGCGGCCGAAGCCCTGTTTCGCTAGAATGAAAGCCTCCGGGCTTTGCCGGTTCGATAAGCTCTGACAGAGCTGAAGCGGCTTCAATCCGATCACACATATTGAAGCCACCTCAACCAGACCAAACCCCTTGATGCCCATCGAAGCCGCATAAGGCGGTTTCGGCCAGTTTCCGGGCATTCATCCACGGGGCAATCACATAGGAATGTCGTTGTGCGCGTTTACATTCAGGTCCTGTCCCTTCTCTGTGGCACAGCCTTTCTCCTGATGGCATCGGGTCTACACGGGTTGCTGCTGCCCTTGCGCGGCGGCGCCGAGGGCTTCTCAGTCGCATCGCTCGGCATGCTGGGCACCACCTGGGCAGGCGGCTTCGTAGCAGGCTGCCTCTTTGCCCCGCGCCTTGTGCGCCGTGTCGGCCACGTGCGCGCCTTCGGCTGCTTTGCCGCATCGGCGGCAGTCATTGCGCTTCTTTCCGGCATCTTCGTCGATGCAACGATGTGGGTCATCCTGCGCGCCTTCACCGGCTTCTCAATGGCGGGCGCCTTCATGGTCATCGAAAGCTGGCTCAACGAACGCGCCACCAATGAATCGCGCGGCAAGATTTTCGGCCTCTACATGATGGTCAATTACGGGGCCACCATGACCGGCCAGATGCTGGTTGCTGGCGGTGATGTGCACTCCGACCATCTGTTCATGATCTGCGGCATTCTCTTCTGCCTCGCGCTCATTCCGACCGCCATTTCCACCGCTGTCAGCCCGCGACCACTCACCGAAGTCCAGCTTGATCTCAAGGCGCTCTACCGCAACTCACCCGCCGCCTTCGTCGGCTGCATATTGATCGGCATTGCAAATGGCGCATGGGGCACGCTTGGCGCTGTCTTTGGCGCGAAATCCGGCATTTCGACCACCGAAATCGCTCTCATGGTTAGCGTGACCATCGCTGCGGGCGCTTTGATGCAGATCCCCATCGGACGTATTTCCGATCTGGTGGATCGCCGTTTTGTGCTGGCCGGCGTCGCAGCGCTGGCCGCCTTCGTCGGTCTGATCGCATTCCTCGTCGGACCATCGAGCGGGCCGGTCATCATCGTCATGACAGGCTGCTACGGCGCGCTTGCCTATGCGCTCTATCCGGTCGCGGTTGCGCATGCCAACGACCATGCAACGGCGGAAAGCTTTGTGAAGGTCTCCAGCGGTCTTTTGCTGCTTTACGGCTTCGGCACCATGCTCGGCCCGCTTCTGGCCGCTGCGGCCATGGATATATTCTGGCCGTCCGGGCTCTTTGCCATCACCATGCTCGCGCATATTTCCATTACCGGATACGCGCTGTTCCGCTCGCGCCAGCGTGCTGCTGTGCCGAAAGAAGAAAAAGATCAGTTTAAGAGCATGCCTTCCGAACGTGGTGCGACACCGGAAGCGATGAACCTCGATCCGAGAGCTGAGGCAGAAAGCTGATGTGATTGGTCAGGCCGTGTGAAGCGCCAAAGCGAAAAAAAATGCGCTGATAAAATATGTGAATCGAAATGTTCGGCGGCTGAGGCACAGCCGCCAAATCTAGCCCCAGATGTTACCGTTAAAGGCGCAACCGCCATTCGACCGTTCTGGCCGAGATGCTTAACGCGATATCAGGGCAGCAACACCCAGCTTTCGCCGGTCTGTCCCACGTCCGATATGAAATGGCTTGAAGCGCCTTTGCGGCTTTCCCTGTTTGTGCGCCCGGCGGGCGCTGGCGTCAGTGACGCGTTACCTGAGATCTAAGCTTCTCGATCTGGTCCTTCAGCATAAGCTTCTTGCGCTTGAGAGACGCAACGTGAAGATCATCCATTGCCGGTGACGCCAAAGCATCGGAAATTTCCTGCTCCAGAGCGCCGTGCTTCTTTTCAAGCGTGGCAAGATGGGACTCGATAGCCATCATCAGTTCTCCTTGGTTGATTTCCACACAATAATGAAACAGCCAGACCAACCTCCGTGGCAGGTGCTGTTGTTCCATTTGCTCAACTGCATGAACGCCCGGCACACCTCCTGTTTATCCGGGCCAAACACACAGTCCCGGCTGTCAGAGACGCGGTTTTGATTTGTCGCCTTCGACAGCCGCTATCCATGACAGAACCATGACAGTTTGGCATGAGTTTGGTGCAAAGTCGATTTTGTCGTGGTAGCATTTTCCAATCGCGAAAAATGTGATAAGGGCTTGCCCGAAACGGGCTGGTGCCGTGCCTTGATCAAGGTTCGGCGCAGCCCGTAAAACTATTCAACAGAATGGGGTTCCGCATGTCCGATCAGGAACAGGCCGAGATCAGGTTGGCCGTCGCACGTCTGAAACAGGAACACGCGGATTTCGATGCAGCCATCAATGCGATGATCGCTGTCGGCTGCGACCAGTTGCGCGTCCAGCGCATGAAGAAGAAAAAACTCGCGATCAAGGACAAGCTTCAGGAAATGGAAGATCAGGTCATTCCTGACATCATCGCCTGATTGCGCCTCATATCGAAAGCAAAGCCGGGGTTCGCCCGGCTTTATCATTTTTATCCACGCAACATCTCATCCGCGAACGAGTGAAACGGAGCAGGACAGATCAATGAGCGTTACAGCCAACGTCGCCATTATCATGGGCAGCCAATCTGATTGGGAAACCATGCGCCATGCCGCAGACACGCTGGAGGCGCTGGGTATCAGCTTCGACGCCCGTATCGTTTCCGCTCATCGCACGCCGGACCGGCTGGTCGCTTTCGCCAAGGGCGCGAAGGCTGAAGGCTTCAAGGTCGTGATCGCCGGTGCAGGCGGCGCGGCGCATCTTCCCGGCATGACCGCCGCCATGACGCCGCTGCCTGTCTTCGGCGTACCGGTCCAGTCGAAGACGATGTCGGGTCAGGACTCACTCCTCTCCATCGTGCAGATGCCCGCAGGGATTCCGGTCGGCACGCTGGCCATTGGACGCGCCGGCGCCGTCAATGCCGCCCTGCTCGCCGCTGCCGTGCTGGCGCTTCACGACGACGCCCTTGCCGCCCGTCTTGATGAGTGGCGCAGCGCCCAGACCGAGAGCGTGGCTGAACGTCCCACCAATGAGGTCTGATATGGAAAATTCCGCACTTCAATCCGGAGCGACGATCGGCATCATCGGTGGCGGACAGCTGGGCCGCATGCTCGCCATGGCCGCCGCGCGCCTCGGCTTCCAGACGGTCATTCTCGAACCGCAGGCAGATTGCCCGGCGGCGCAGGTTGCAAACCGCCAGATCGTAGCGGCCTATGACGATCCAAAAGCGCTCGCCGAACTCGCCGCTGCGTCCGACGTCATTACCTATGAATTCGAAAACGTGCCGGTCAGCGCCGCCGACAAGCTCGCTGAGACCGCAATTGTGCTGCCGCCTCCGGCAGCGCTGGAAATTTCGCAGGACCGCTTCAACGAAAAGCAGTTCCTCAACGAAAGCGGCATCGAGACCGCGCCCTGGCGTCTGGTCGATGACGAGGAAACGTTGATCGCAGCGCTCGGTGCGCTTGGCGAACGCGGCATCCTGAAAACCCGCCGCCTCGGCTATGACGGCAAGGGACAGGTTCGCCTGACGTCGCTGGATGAGACAGCGGCCCATGCCGCACTGGTCGCCATCAACAAGGCCCCGGCCATCCTCGAAGGTTTTGTCGATTTCGAACGTGAAGTCTCGGTCATTGCCGCGCGCGACCGCAGCGGCAATGTCGCCATCTATGACATTGCCGAAAACGTACACAAGGACGGCATTCTCTCGACGTCGACTGTTCCTGCCCACATCACCGCACAGACGGCTGATGCTGCGCGACAGGCCGCAGAGAAGCTTTTGCATGCGCTGGACTATGTCGGCGTTCTGGGGCTTGAATTCTTCGTCTTGAAGGACGGCTCGCTGCTCGCCAATGAATTTGCACCGCGCGTGCACAATTCCGGCCACTGGACGGAAGCCGCCTGCGCGATCTCGCAGTTTGAGCAGCATATCCGTGCCGTTGCCGGACTGCCGCTTGGCAATACAGACAGGCATTCCGATTGCGTGATGGAAAACCTGATCGGCAATGATGTCGACAAGGTGCCAGCGATTCTCTCAGAACCCAATGCCGTGCTGCATCTCTACGGCAAAAAGGAAGCCCGTGAAGGCCGGAAAATGGGCCATGTGACCCATATCAAGCCGCGCGCCAGCTAGGCTTTGTCGGGAATCTTGACGATTCCCGATGACTCCGCCGTCTGCGACAAGATTTTCGGCCCCTCGCCCGTGAATCTGCCGCGCAGGAGTTGACATTTACCCGAAACCTTGTGTATTTCGGCCAACCCTTCAGGCACATATACCGTGTCTGTAATCAATTGGCGCCTTGGGCGCTGTTTTTATGAAGCCCGGCGGCGTGTTCATGTCGATGGGCCAACCAGACCGGTGATTGACATGAAGATCAAGAACTCGCTTAAAGCGCTTAAGGGCCGTCATCGCGACTGCCAGCTGGTCCGCCGCAAGGGCCGCGTTTACATCATCAATAAGACTGCTCCGCGCTACAAGGCTCGTCAGGGCTAATCTTATTTTTGATTTTGCATTTGACGTTCCGCCGTGCATAGGGAAATCTATGCATATGCGGAACGTTTTTGCATGTCTGAAGATCTTTGCGGCAGTTGCCGCATTCAGCGCGGCGACATTGGCCGTCGACGGCGCACGCGCCGAGATGACGCCTAATAAGGCGCCTTTGAATTCGCCGCTGATCGCTCCACTCACGCCCGTGCAGATTGGCGCAGACAGCGAGCAGAAACCAGATTCGGCGCAACCTGCCCCTGCCAAAACTGCCGAGCCCCAGACGCCGGAAGAGCGCCTCGACAAGCTGTTTGCGGAATTGCGCAAAACGACGGACGAGGCAAAGGCACGGCGCATCGCCTCACAGATCAATACGCTCTGGTCGCAATCCGGCAGCGCCACGATTGACCTTCTGGTGCAATGGGCCAATGCGGCCCTGCTCGAACGTCGTTATACATCGGCGCTCGATTTCCTGAATGAGGCCATCGCTCTCAATCCGGATTATGCTGAAGCATGGAACCGCCGCGCGACCGTTTATTTCCTGCAAAAAGACTATGCCCACGCCATGTACGATATCAATCGTACGCTTGAGCTGGAACCGCGCCATTACGGCGCCCTGACGGGCATGGCGGCGATTCTGCGCGCCCGTGGCCTCAAGGAGCAGGCGATGAAGGCCTATGAGCAGGCGCTGATCGTTTATCCGATGATGCGCGACGCCCAGAAGAGTGTCACCGATCTTGCCGACGAGTTGGCCGACACCCGCACCTAGCACTACAGCTGCATTCTTCGTGATGCCGGTCTGCAACGAGCGATTTCCTGTGCTCCGGTGCTCACGTACGTTGAAGTACGCTCCGCTCCGGTGCTCGAAAATCACTCGTTTCGCCACGGCCTGACGAATTTGCAACTGTAGTGCTAATCTGCAAACAGAACTATCCCACAAAGCAAAACGCGCCCCGAAAGGAGCGCGTTTTTCGAACTTATGCGGATGAGCACCTAAAACTGGATGAGATTCGGGATGATGGTGTGCCGAAAATGGTGGGGCTTTGAGACCCGGAGCGGAATGTACTTAAAGGTACATGAGCACCGGAAGCTCAAAGACGCGCCATTTGCAGGCCACCAGAGCCCGAATATCGCCAGTTTAGACGCCGGACTTGCCGTCCGCGCCGATATAGGCGATGCGCAGCATGTTGGTCGCGCCTGGCGTACCGAAAGGCACACCGGCGGTGATGATGATGCGGGAACCAGCCTTGCCGAATTCTTCTTCGAAGACGATCTGGCAGGCGTGATCGACCATATCTTCCAGATCGTGCGCATCGGCGGTCACGACGCAATGCAGGCCCCAGACGAGCGACAGCTTGCGGGCAGTATCGACGACCGGCGACAGCGCGATGATCGGCGTGCGTGGACGCTCGCGGGCAGCACGAAGGCCGGTGGTGCCGGAAGCCGTGTAGGTCACGATGGCCGAGAGCTTCAGCGTTTCGGCGATCTGGCGGGCTGCGAGCGAAATCGCATCGGCGCCGGTTGGCTCAGGTGCTGCACGCTGCGCATCGATGATGGTCGAATAGGTCTGTTCCTGCTCAACCTGCTCGGCAATGCGGTTCATGGTGGCGACCGCTTCAACCGGATACTGGCCCGATGCGGATTCAGCCGAAAGCATGATGGCATCCGCGCCTTCGAACACAGCCGTTGCAACGTCCGACACTTCGGCGCGGGTTGGCACCGGTGCGGTGATCATGGATTCGAGCATCTGGGTCGCCACGACGACTGGCTTGCCAGCGCGGCGGGCACGACGGGTGATCTGCTTTTGAATGCCGGGAACGCTTTCAAGCGGCATTTCGACACCGAGATCGCCACGGGCAACCATCAGTGCGTCGGAAAGCTCAATGATCTCATCAAGACGCGTGACAGCCTGCGGCTTTTCGATCTTCGACATGATGCCGACCTTGCCGCGCGAAACCTTGCGCACTTCGGCCAGATCTTCGGGACGCTGAATGAAGGACAGCGCAACCCAGTCGATTTCTTCCTTCAGAACGGCATCAAGGTCCTTGCGGTCCTTTTCGGTCAGCGCGCCGACACCGAGCGTGGTGTCCGGCAGGCTGACGCCCTTGCGGTCGGAAATGCGGGTGCCGGAAATGACCTTGCAACGGATGGACTTGCCGTCGGTTGCTTCCGCAACCAGATGCAGCTTGCCATCGTCGATGAGCAGGCGGTGGCCCGGCTCGACCGCTTCCAGAATTTCCGGATGCGGGAGGAATACGCGGGTTTCGTCGCCTGGTGCTTCGTTATTGTCGAGCGTGAAGGTCTGGCCGGGAACGAGATCGACCTTTCCATCCTTGAACTTGCCGACGCGCAGCTTCGGGCCCTGAAGGTCGGCGAGAATGCCGATCGGGCGGCCAACAGCCTTTTCCACATTGCGGATGCGCTTCACGAGGGTGCGCATCAGGTCATGGTCGGCATGGCTCATATTGATGCGGAAAACATCGGCACCGGCTTCAAAGAGCTTGCGGATGACGGCTTCCTCGCCAGACGCCGGACCCAGCGTTGCGAGAATCTTGACCTTGCGGTTGCGCTTCATTGACTATTCGTTCCTGTAACAGTGGGGGTTTCCGGCGGTGTTTCGTCTGCAAGCTGAACCATCCAGCTCGATTGTTCCCCGGTATCATATTCCTGGAAGCCGTTGCGCTGGAAGCCGCGCGCAAAGCAATCCTGTACGCCTGAAATGCGGAATTCCTTTTCCGCGACGCACATATTCACATTGCCCTGCCAGCGACCGTCGCCCTGGGCATCCTCGGCATAGAGGTAATAATAGCGCGAAGTCAGCGGGCCTTCGATCAGCGTTTTGCACGTTGAGCCTTCGATATGCCACCAGCCTTCCGTTACCCAGCCGGTCTTGGCCCGGTAACCGATGGCGACGCCAACAAGATTCTGCGTCGAATTACATACGCGGAAATCGGCCCGCGCCTCCACAGATGTCATGCCGAGTGCGCCAAGCAACACAGCGGAAAATACAGCTAGGAAGTGTGGAAGTCGCATCCGCCGAACCCCTTCAGCCCGCAATCGCTTTTGTTTCACGTCTGGAAATCCCATTTCGGTCGCTCTCTTTTCGGCAGTTTCGCCGGTGATGTCAACGCAGTCCCAGCGAGAAGAAAGAACATGACGAAAGAATGATCGTTGCAATCCCGGCTTTCTCATGACAGACCTGAAACAGCTTCCCGCGCCCGATGAAAATCAATCCCGAATTGTTCCTGGGAATTCAATCCGTGTCGTTCGCCAAACCGTCAGCCACTTCGTTCTCGCCTGTTTACAGGGTTGAAGGCGATTTTCGCCTCGGCCTGCTTCTGACCGCCGACCATGCACGGCGCGACGTGCCTGCCGAATACGGTAGTTTGGGTCTGGAAGAAAGCGAATTCGACCGTCATATTGCTTATGACATCGGTGTCGAAGCCCTGACGCGGGAACTGGCTGCCCGACTGGGAGCGCCAGCGGTGCTGGGCGGTTTCTCCCGCCTGCTGATCGATCCCAATCGCGGCGAGGACGACCCGACGCTCATCATGCAGCTCTCGGACGGTGCCGTTATCAGCGGCAACTATCCAATGTCGGCAGGCGAGCTCGAAGATCGACTGACCCGTTTCTATCGTCCCTATCATGATGCTGTGACAGAAATGAGCGCCCGCGTCGCAAGCGAAAGCGGCCATGCGCCTTTCATCGTCTCGATCCATTCATTCACCCCGCGCTGGAAGGACAAGGCCCGCCCCTGGCATATCGGCCTGCTCTGGGACAAGGACGACCGTGCCACCCTCCCGCTTCTCTCCCTGCTGCGCGCCGAGCCGGGTTTGGTGGTTGGCGACAACGAGCCTTATGACGGCGCACTGCGCAACGATGCCATGTATCGCCACGCCACGGCCAAAGGCTTTGCCCATGTGCTGATCGAAGTGCGGCAGGACCTGATTGCCGATGAGGCAGGAGCGGTGGAATGGGCGGAGCGGCTTGCCCCGATGCTGCGGCAGATCAACACGCTCGAAGGCATTCATGACGTCCGGCACTTCGGCTCGCGCACAGGCGCAGTGGCGTGAAGCGCCGCTTTTCCACAGTGTTCCACAATGTTCCACAGGGTTTGACCCCATAAATTGTGCCGGGCATCGAAAAGGCTCTTAATTTTGCCCGCGACTCGCGGGAAAACCGGTCCAGAGTTTCAGACATGCGAAACCGTGCATCTGCACCATTCGCACCCATCAAAATGAGAATTGGAGAAACCGCGTGAGCGACGACATTACCAGCGAAGCCCAAACCATTGCCGTCGGCCAGTTGCGTGCCTTCATCGAGCGCATCGAGCGCCTCGAAGAAGAAAAAAAGACCATCGCTGACGATATCAAGGAAGTTTACGCGGAATTGAAGGGTTCAGGGTTTGACAGCAAGGTCGTGAGGACCATTATTCGTCTGCGTAAAAAAGAAGACCATGAACGTCAGGAAGAAGAAGCGATGCTCCAGCTCTATATGGACGCGCTTGGCATGGGCTGACCGAAAGCTCTTCCCGGAGCTTTTACCCCTTCTTCCTGAAATCGGAACCCGGCGGATCAAGCCTGATTCGTATTCAGAGGAAGGGGATTAGGTCCATGGAGTTTAAGAAGCTCGGACGTACCGAACTAAAAGTCTCGCCGCTCTGCTTCGGCGGCAATGTATTTGGATGGACGGTCGATGAAGCGACTTCGTTTTCGCTGCTCGACCGTTTTGTCGATGCAGGCCTGAATTTCATCGACACGGCGGATGTCTATTCCGCCTGGGCCAACGGCAATGTCGGTGGCGAATCCGAAACCATTATCGGCAACTGGCTGAAATCCCGCGGCCTGCGCGACAAGGTGGTTATCGCGACCAAGGTGGGCTCGGAAATGGGGCCTGATGAAAAAGGCCTCTCGCCCGCTTATATCCGCAAAGCCGTCGACGCCTCTCTCAAGCGGCTGCAAACTGACTATATCGACCTCTATCAGTCGCATTGGGATGATCCCGAAACACCGTTCGAAGACACGCTCGGCACCTATAAAGAGCTGATCGACGCCGGGAAAGTGCGCGCCATCGGCGCTTCCAACCTGACGCCGGAACGCCTGACGGAAGCGCTGGACGTTGCGAAGAAACACAACCTCCCACGCTACGAAACCTTGCAGCCGCTCTATAATCTCTATGACCGGTCGGGTTTCGAGGACGGGCTGGAAGCAATCTGCCGCGACAATGAGATTGGCGTCATTCCCTATTACGCACTGGCGGCGGGCTTCCTGACCGGCAAATACCGGTCTGCCGATGATCTTGGCCAGAGCGCCCGTGGCAAGTCGGTTGAGAAATATCTGACGGATCGCGGTTCGCGGATCATTGCCGCATTGGACGAAGTGGCCCGCAATGTCGACGCCACGCAGGCACAGGTGGCTATCGCCTGGCTGATCGCGCACCCGTCGATCACCGCCCCGATTGCCAGCGCCACACGCCTGACCCAATTGGGAGAGCTGATCACTGCCGCCGAGCTGAAGCTTCGTGACAGCGATATCGCTCTGCTCAACAAGGCAAGCGCCTAAAAGTCCTATCCAGCGGGCACATATGTCGGCCAGGATGAGGCGAAAATGGTGATTTCCGAGACCCGGAGCGAAGCGTACTCAATGTACGTGAGCACCGGAAGCGTAGGAAATCGCCATTTGCAGACCATCCTCGCCGGCATATCGGCAGGTTCGATTAACCCTCGATTTCTTCGCGCAGCATTTCGAGTTCCAGCCATTCTTCTTCCATGGCGGCATTCTCGTTGCGCTTCTTTTCCAGAAGATCAGCGGTCTTGGCAAAAAGCGTCGGGTCCTTGGCATAGAGCTGCGGATCGGCAAGCTTGCCTTCAAGGACAGTGATTTCCTTGCCCAGAGCATCCATCTTGCCCGGCAGTGTTTCCAGCGCAAATTTCTGCTTGAAGGAGAGCTTGCGCTTTTCCTCACGCTTCGGCTGCGAAACCTCCTCGCTGCTATCGCCGCCCTTATCACCAGCGCGGGCGTTCGCCGTCTTGACGTTGCGACGCTCCAGCGCCTGTTCCTTGCGCTGCGCCATCATGTCGGCATAGCCGCCCGCATATTCCAGCCAGCGCCCGTCGCCTTCCGGCGCAATCACAGACGTCACCGTGCGGTCGAGAAAATCGCGATCATGGCTGACCAGAATAACCGTGCCCGGAAAACCTGCGACCAGTTCCTGCAACAGATCCAGCGTTTCCATGTCGAGATCGTTGGTCGGTTCGTCGAGGATCAGCAGGTTGGCGGGGCGAGCCAGCACACGGGCCAGCATCAGACGCGCCCTTTCGCCACCGGAAAGCTCGCGGATTGGCGTGCGGGCCTGTTCCGGCTGGAACAGAAAGTCCTTCATATAGGAAACGACGTGGCGCTGCTCGCCATTGATGACGAGGTTTTCCCCGCGCCCGTCAGTCAGATAATGCGACAGCGTCTCATCCAGATTGAGACTGTCACGCTTCTGGTCAAGCTCGGCCATTTCCAGATTGACGCCCAGCCGCAGCGTGCCGGAATCCGGCGCCAGCTTGTCGGTCAGGAGCGAAAGCAGTGTGGTTTTCCCCGCGCCATTCGGGCCGACCAGACCGATGCGGTCGCCGCGCTGCACGCGTGTGGAGAAATCCTTGACCAGAACACGATCGCCATAGGCTTTGTTGAGCCCCTTGGCTTCGATCACCAGCTTGCCGGATTCCTTGGAATCGCTGGCGGTCAGAACCGCCGACCCTTGCGCCTTGCGGTGATTGCGGAAATCCGCGCGCATGGAATGCAATTCGCCAAGGCGGCGCATGTTGCGCTTGCGGCGTGCCGTCACGCCATAGCGCAGCCAATGCTCCTCGCGGGCAATCTGGCGGCCAAGCTTGTGATGATCGCGCTCTTCTTCTTCCAGAACCTTGTCGCGCCATTCCTCGAAATGGCCGAAACCCTGGTCCAGACGGCGTGTGATGCCACGGTCGAGCCAGACAGTGGCGCGGCTGACATTTTCCAGAAAGCGACGGTCATGCGAGATCAGCACGATGGCCGAACGGATCTGGCGCAATTCGCCTTCCAGCCATTCGATGGTCGTCAGATCGAGATGGTTGGTCGGCTCGTCCAGCAAAAGCACATCGGGCTGCGGCGCGATCACACGTGCCAGCGCTGCGCGGCGCGCTTCGCCACCCGAAAGATGATCCGGATTTTCGTCGCCGGTCAGGCCCAGATGCTCCAGAAGATAGGTCACGCGATGCGGATCGTCAGTCGGCCCCAGCCCGGCTTCGACATAGGCGCGCACGCTGGCGAAGCCGTCCATATCCGGCACCTGCGGCAGATAGCGAACGGTCGCGCCCGGATGCTTGAACACTTCGCCCGAGGTCGGTTCAACCATGCCTGCAGCGATCTTCAAAAGCGTGGATTTACCGGAACCATTGCGCCCGACCAGCGCAATACGATCGCCCTCGCTCACCGAAAGGCTCGCATCCTCCAGAAGCGGCGTACCGCCGAAGGTGAGCTTGATCTGGTCTAGGCGAAGGAGCGGTGGTGCCATGGTGTCTTCTGAGGCTTTCTGGGCGGTTCTCGGGATGTGCTTTGAAATTCCGCCCTGCTTGTCCGCGACAAAAGCCGTTCTGTCAAATGGATCGATAGGAAAGAGGCGCGAAAAACAAACAGGCCGGGTTTCCCCGGCCTGTCCATCATACGATTTTAAGCTTCAAGCTTACTGGCAGCGTGCTTCATAGACGCGGCCATAATTGTCGCGATAGCGGCAGTACTGCACGCCATTACGCGTCTGGGCAGCGCCAACCAGCGTACCGGCAACAGCACCGATAGCAGCACCCGTGAGAGCGCCACGGCCGTTACCGCCGATTGCACCACCGGCGAGAGCACCGATTGCTGCACCGCCAACACCGTAACCAGCCGTACGCTGTTCGTTGGTCGTGCATGCTGCTGTCGACAATGCGAGCACCCCGGCAACCGCAATCATGGAAAGACGTGACTTCATCAAACAATCTCCTGTCAAAGTTGACACTTCAGGTGCCGATTTTGCGTCCCCAATTTCGGCGCTAACTAATAAACCCGCTTACGCATTTGAAATACGTTTCGCTGTCGAGCGTCAAGCCTTTTCAATCGGTAAGGTTAGCGACACGCCGTCAGCATGCTCCGAATTTAAGTTTGCAACAAGTATCGCTAAGCCAGAACGCACAGTAATGCGAAGTGTTCCACGCACTATATTGGAAACTGTCCACGAAGAACCAAAAGGAAGGGTCACGTTGTCTAACGGCCACTCTGCATTTGTGATTGAAAGTCCGTCCACAGAGGTGAAACTAATGACGCTGAACAGCGTGCCATCGGGGAAATCATAGGCAAACTCGCCAGCCGTCACCGGCCATGCTTCTTCCGCACCACTGGACAGGAGGACATTCCGCCCCTTGTTTGCCTGCGCCGTCGCCATTGTGAGATGTAGCAGTGTGTGGTCGGTGCGCTGCCCGCCGAAAGCACCGCACAAAATGGCGCGTGTCGCGCCACGCGCAAAAGCTTCCTCGAAAGCCAGTTCACCGTCCGTCATGTCCTTGGCGCGGGGAAATGTCTTTTGCGGCACATGCGCATATTGATCGAGCAGGTCTTGCGGCGTCGAATCGAAATCACCGAGCCACAGTTCCGGCTCGACGCCCAGAGCGGCTGCATGACGAATACCGCCATCGGCTGCAAGAATACGCGCGCCGGCTATCTGCTGCCGCAGCCGTTCGGTTACGACGAGATCGCCGCCGAGAAGGATGACGAATGTGCTCATAAGCCGCTCATATCATGGGCAAATCGCGGCAGGAAGTCCGCTGTGCCCGAGTTTGTATCGCTTTTGCCTCTCTTGCCCTTCATAGCCTGACATATTAATGTCGCAACGCTCTAACGGGGTGCCATTTGTTCCCATGAATGGCTGAGAGGTTTTTCAAAAAACCAACCCGCTGAACCTGATCCGGTTTGCACCGGCGGAGGGATTAGATGCTGCTCTGCGGCACGATCCCGAAAAGTAGCAGCTTTTCGGATGTGGTTGTGTTCCAGACCCCAAGCGGCGCTAAATCCTTTTAACTTGATGAAAGGACGTGCCGTTATGCGGCTGTTATCTTTGCTGGCCTTCTCTTTCGCGGCAGCCGTTAGTCTGGCCCCTGCGGCACAGGCCAAGGACAAGCTCACCATCTATACCTATGACAGTTTCATTTCCGAATGGGGTCCCGGCCCCAAGGTAAAGGAAAACTTCGAGAAGGAATGCGATTGCGAGATCAACTGGGTCGCTTCCGCCGATGGTGTGGCCCTGCTCAACCGGCTGAAGCTTGAAGGCGGCAACACCAAGGCCGATATCGTGCTTGGCCTCGACACCAATCTGACCACGGAAGCGCACGCCACTGACTTCTTCGCGCCAAGCGGCATCGATCTTGGCAATGTCAGCGTCCCGGGCGATTTCAAGGACGATATTTTCGTGCCCTATGACTATGGCTATTTCGCCATTGTCTATGATTCGGAAAAGCTGCCCAATCCGCCCAAGAGCCTGAAGGAACTGGTCGAAGGCGACCCGTCGCAAAAGATCGTGTTACAGGACCCGCGCACCTCGACACCGGGTCTTGGTATGCTACTTTGGATGAAGGCTGTCTACGGCGATCAGGCAGGCGACGCCTGGCAGAAATTGCAGAAGCGCATTCTCACCGTCACGCCGGGCTGGTCGGAAGCCTATGGCCTCTTCACCAAGGGTGAAGCGCCGATGGTGCTCTCCTATACCAGTTCGCCAGCCTATCATGTCATTGCGGAGAAGACGGATCGCTACAAGGCGCTGGCCTATCCGGAAGGCAATTACCTCCAGATTGAGCTTGCCGCCCAGACGACGACCGGCGCCAAGAACCCGCTGGCGCAGAAGTTCCTGTCCTTCATGACCGGCCCGGGCTTTCAGGATGTCATCCCGGAAACCAACTGGATGTTCCCGGCAGGCAAGACATCAACGCCGCTTCCCGCCGCTTTCGACGCCTTGCCGAAACCGGAAAAGACCTTGCTCATTCCATCCGACGAGGTTGCGAAGAACCGCAAGGCCTGGGTCGATGAATGGCTGGCAGCTACCAGCAAATGATCGGCACTCCAGCAGGCAAAAACACCAGCTCCACCCCCGCGATGAAACCCGTCGCGGGGGCTTTGGCGCTGGCCTTCCTTGCCGTGCTGGCCGGTGGCGCACTCATCGCGCTCGCTTTTGAAGCCAGCGGCGGCTTCGATGCCGCCACAAATTTCGATGCCTATCTCTGGCGAACCGCCCGTTTCACCATCATACAGGCCATCGCGTCGAGCCTGCTTTCGATCGCCTTTGCCATTCCCGTTGCGCGCGCCTTGCATTCGGAAGCGCATTTTCCCGGACGGGGTTTTATTCTGCGGCTGTTCGCCCTGCCGCTCGCGCTGCCTGCTCTTGTGGCCGTGCTGGGCGTTACCAGCATTTACGGTCGAAACGGCCTGATCGCCCATATGTCGGACGCTGCGGGTCATCCGTTCCAGCCGGATATCTATGGCATTACGGGCATTTTGATCGCGCATGTGTTCTTCAACATGCCGCTGGCGGTGCGGCTCATTCTCGCCGCTTATGAAACGATACCCGCCGATTACTGGAAACTGGCAGCCCAGCTGGGCATGGGCAATCGCGCCCGTTTCCGGCTGATCGAATGGCCGGTTATCCGTCGCAGCCTCCCCGGCATGGCGGGGCTGATCTTCATGCTGTGCGTGACAAGCTTCACCACCGTGCTGACGCTTGGCGGCGGTCCGCGCGCGACTACGCTGGAAGTGGCGATCTATCAAAGCCTGCATTTCGATTTCGACCCGGCGCGCGCCGTGGCGCTCACCGTCACCCAGCTCGGGCTGACCTTGCTGATCCTGCTGGCCTTACGCCTGACCGGGCGTCCCTCTGAAGAAGGCTTTACACACACGGCAACACCGCGCCGTTACGGTAAGCCTCAGCGGGGCGAACGCCTGTTCAACATCATCGCCATACTCATCGGCTTTCTTTATGTCGCCTTGCCGATTGCGGGCGTGGTCGTATCTGGTCTTGCTGCCGAACTCATGCGCCTGCTCAGCGAAAAGACGGTCTGGCGCGCCATCGGCACCAGCCTTGCGCTCGGTTTTTCTGCGGCAACGCTCTCGGTGCTTCTCTCGCTGGCGCTCGTTTCGGCCCGGGAAGCGGTCAGGAGCAACCGGATAGCCAGCCTGTTCGACACGGGCGCAAGCCTCATTCTCGTCATGCCGCCCATCGTGATCGGCGCGGGATGGTTCATCCTGCTGCGTCACTTCACCAATCCTTTTGCCATAGCGCCGGTGATGGTGGTCACGGTCAACGCAGCCATGGCCATGCCTTTCGCAGTCCGGCTGTTGCGCCCAGCCTGGGACACGGCAGCCGCGCGTCACAACCGGCTCTGCGCACAGCTCGGTATTCATGGTTTCAACCGGCTGCGGCTCATCGACTGGCCGTCAATCCGCAGACCCTTTGGCATGGCTTTCGCCTTTGCCATGGCGCTTTCCATTGGCGACCTTGGCACAATCGCGCTGTTCGGCAGCGATGCGCTTCAGACCTTGCCCTATCTTCTATTGCAGCGCATGGGCAGTTACCGCACATTCGATGCTGCCGGTCTGGCGCTCATTCTGGGGCTTCTCTGCCTCGGTCTGATGATGCTTGCCGACCGCGCCGCCACATCCCGGAAAGAGAATTCCGCTTCATGACTGCTTCCGCCGACATCCGCCTTACCGACGTGCGCTTCAGCTATGGCGAAACCGCAATGCGCTTCGATCTGGCTATTGCGGGCGGCGCTATTGCGGCCATTGTCGGCCCAAGCGGCTCGGGCAAGTCGACGCTCCTGAACCTCATTGCCGGTTTCGAGACGCCTTCATCGGGCGCCATTGCTATTGGTGGTATCGATGTGACACGTCTTCCGCCGCCGCAACGGCCGGTTTCGATGGTGTTTCAGGAAAACAATCTGTTCGCCCACCTGACTGTGGCGCAAAATGTCGGCCTCGGTCGCGCGCCCAACCTGAAACTGACAGATGGCGACCGCGCTGCCATTGCCGACGCGCTGACCCGTGTGGGCCTCAAGGACAAGGAACAGCGCAAGCCCGAAGCCCTGTCCGGCGGTGAACGCCAGCGGGTGGCGATTGCCCGCGTGCTCGTTCGCGAACGCCCTGTACTGTTGCTGGATGAAGCCTTCGCCTCGCTTGGGCCGGCCTTGCGGCATCAAATGCTTGATCTCGTCAACGAACTGCGCCGTGAAACCGGCATGACCGTGTTGATGGTCACGCATACGCCGGAAGACGCGCTCTATCTCGATGCACAATTGCTGTTCATCGAAAATGGCGCGGTCGCGGCGCAAGGCCATGCTCGCGACCTTCTCTCAGAGACTGGACCTGAAGCGCTTCGGCGCTATATCGGTGAGAAGCGAGGGTAATCTCAAATAGAGTTACGGTTGCGGACATATTTTGTTCGCAATCCGCCCGGAAGAACCTTATTCAACTCTACTGGGCCGCTTGTACGTCTGCTGGTCTGTGACTAGATTTGCGGACGACCTGATGATGTATGAATCGCGAGGATAAAATACTGTTCCGTCACAAGACCCTTATCCGGGCCTCCCTGTGTCTTCCAGTCTCCCTGCCAGAACGGACGCAGCGCAATTGGCGGAAAACAGCCGTGGGTTTTGGCTTGTTTGCCGTCGCCCTGATTTCCGGGTGCCAGTCGATCAATTCCAGCAAGGATCTCGGCTTGCAGCCATCGGATAATCCGGTGACCGTCGATAATGTGACGCGCAACGACAAGCTGGCGCAGATCGGTGCGCAACAGCATCCGCGTATCCTCGCCACCTATGGCGGCGAATATAAGGACCAGCGGCTGGAGCGCATGGTCGCGAAGATCGTGGGCAAGCTCACGACCGTTTCCGACAAGCCGGACCAGACCTACCGCATCACCATTCTTGATTCACCCAACATCAACGCCTTCGCCCTGCCCGGCGGCTATCTCTACGTGACGCGCGGCCTGCTCGCGCTTGCCAATGACTCCTCGGAAGTCGCAGCCGTGATCGCGCATGAAATGGGCCACGTCGTCGCCAATCACGGCATTCTGCGTCAGGAGAAGGAAGCGGAAACAGAAATCGCCGGTCGCGTGGCCAGCGAAGTGCTGCATAACGAATCCGCCAGTCGTGAAGCGCTCATTCGCGGCAAGCTGCGCCTTGCCCAGTTCTCGCGCAATCAGGAACTGCAGGCCGATGCTATCGGCATCAAGATGATCGGCGAAGCAGGGTATGACCCGTTCGCCTCGGCGCGTTTCCTGCAATCGATGGAGGCCTATACCGGGTTCCGTTCGGTGTCGGGCGCGACCGACGCCAGCCTCGACTTCCTCGCAAGCCACCCCGCCACACCGCAACGCATCGAACTGGCGCTGGGCCATGCCCGCCGCATCGGCGCGCCGGGTGTCGGCACAACCGACCGCGATTCGTTCCTCGATGGCATTGACGGGCTGCTCTACGGCGACTCGCCCAATGAGGGCTATATTCGCGAACAGACCTTCATTCATCCGAAGCTCGGCGTGACGTTCCGCGCACCCGACGGCTTCACCATCGACAATTCGGCCACGGCAGTCATGGCGAGCGGTCCGGGTGAAGTGGCAATTCGCTTTGACGGCGCTTCCCTGCCATCCGGTTCAAGCCTTACCGATTATATCAAGTCGGGCTGGGTGACGGGTCTGGACGAAAGCTCCATTCAGGCAACCACCATCAACGGATTGCCTGCCGCAACCGCGCGCGCTGCTGCCGACCGCTGGCAGTTCGACATCGTGGTCATTGCCGCAAACAACAAGGTCTATCGTTTCCTGACGGCGGCACCGAAAGGCAGCAACGCACTGCTGCCCGCTTCGCAGACCGTGACGCAGTCCTTCCGCCTTCTCACGCCTGCCGAGCAAAACGCCATCAAGCCGCTGCGCATCCGCGTCGTGACGGCAAAGCCGGGCGACACAATGGCAAGCTTGTCAGCACGTGTTCAGGGCACCACGCGCAAACTCGAACTGTTCCGCCTGCTCAACGCCATGCCAGCCGGCGCCACCGTCTCCGTTGGCGACCGCGTGAAGATAATCAGTGAATAATATGGAAACCCGCATCGACGCATTGCTTGCAGGCCAGATCGCTCCACTCGGTCCGCGTAACGCGCCGAGCGCGATCGACAAGCGCCCCGTTTCTGGCAAGGTCCGCGTGACATTGGTCGGTCTGGATTGCGACGAGCAAGGCGACCGCAAGGTGCATGGCGGGCCTGAAAAGGCCCTGCATCATTATCCTCGCGATCATTACGCCGTGTGGCGCACGGACATTGGCGACAATCATCGGCTTGGTACAGCTGGCGCTTTCGGCGAAAACATTTCCACCACCGGTCTTGATGAGCACAATGTCGCTGTCGGCGACCGTTTCCGCTTCGGTACGGCGCTGATCGAAGTTTCTCAAGGGCGTCAGCCGTGCTGGAAGCTCAATGCTCGCTTCGAGACGCCCGATATGGCAATGCGCGTCCAGAAGACCGGCAGAACCGGCTGGTACTATCGCGTGCTGGAAGAAGGCGAAGCGCAGACCGGCGACAGCATGGTGCTGGTTGATCGTCTTTCACCCGAATGGTCGCTCCACCGCGTCTGGCACCTGCTTTATGTCGATATGCTCAATTACGACGAGCTGGCGCTCATGGCGGAAATTCCGCATCTGGCCGACGGCTGGAAGCGCTATGCCATCCGTCGCCTTGAAAACCGCAAGGTCGAGGATTGGACAAACCGTCTCGAAGGCGACAAGTCCTGATACCAAAAAGAAAGGGCGGTCCAACCGCCCCTTTTCTTGCGTTACCTGAATGTTTCACCGTCAGGCCTGATAGGCCGCCAGTTCATGCTGGCTGAGCAGCGCAATCTTGAGCTTTTCCAGCGCACGGCTTTCGATCTGGCGCACGCGCTCCTTGGAAATACCGAGCTTTTCGCCCAGCGCTTCCAGTGTTACGCCATCATCGTCCAGACGGCGCTCGCGGATGATGTGCAACTCACGCTCATTGAGCGAGTGCAGCGCAACATGCAGCCATTGGTTCCGGCGTTCCATGTCAATGGAGCTTTCGGCAACTTCATCCTGAAGCGGATGATCATCGACGAGAAAATCCATACGTCGCGACGCCCCGGACTCATCATTATTGACCGGCGCAGACAAGGAACTGTCGGGACCGGACAGGCGACTGTCCATGAACTCCACATCGGTGGCCGAAACGCCAAGCTGATCTGAAATCTCGCGATAGATTTCCGCCTTGGTCATGCTGTCGTCAGCCTGTGCAAGCTTGGAACGCAGACGGCGAAGATTGAAGAACAAAGCTTTCTGGGCTGAGCTTGTGCCACCGCGAACGATGGACCAGTTGCGCAGAATATAGTCCTGCATGGATGCACGGATCCACCAGGATGCATAGGTCGAGAAACGGACCTCACGGTCCGGATCGAAACGTGCGGCTGCCTCCAGAAGGCCGACATAGCCTTCCTGAATGAGATCGTTCATCGGCAGCTTGAACTTGCGAAAGCGCCCGGCCATGGAAATCACAAGGCGCATATGCGCCGAGGTGATGCGATGCAGGGCATCCTGATCTTTCAACTCTTTCCAGCGAATGGCGAGGTCCCGCTCCTCTTCGCGCTCCAGATAAGGAGCCGACATTGCGCTACGGATCATGGACTGGGAGGACGAGGCTGGCGTTGGGAGATTACGCGCAGCCGGAGGCATGCGATGTGCGGGAACTGCGGAAGAACTGCTTATTGATGACGGCTTCATCTGGTTCTCCTGTTCTGAACTGACACCCTTCTGGACGCCAGGCTGAAGGATATGCCAGTTACGCGAAGAACAATTGAACACTAACAAAAGTCGTTCAGAACGCCCTCTTTGGACAGTCTTGAGGCACACGTTCAAACGCCGCAAAACAAACCCATTACGAACTGGTGTCTTGCACAACGCGCGAAAAGCGATCCGGTTCCCTTCGAAAAGTATAAATCTCTGACAACGCTGACAAAAGTCGGCTGGGTAAATGATTGATTTAGAAAATCATTCAAGTTTGAAGCAAGTCACGGTAGCCGACAGCATAACCCGACCGAAGTGAAACTCGCTTCGAAACAGTAGAAATAAAAAAACCCGGCTTTCGCCGGGCTTTTTAAAACATCGAGAAAAGTGAAACTTATGCAGCTTCAACTTCATCATCTTCAAGGTCGGCTTCAGCATCGGCCTTGCCGCGCTTCGGTCCCTTGGCGAGATTGGCTTCGATGAGACGGACAGCCTCGGTATCCGACAGCTTGTTGACGGCTGCGATTTCGCGAGCCATGCGGTCGAGAGCAGCTTCATAAAGCTGGCGTTCGGAATAGGACTGTTCCGGCTGGTTTTCTGCACGATAAAGATCGCGCACAACTTCCGAAATAGAGATCAGGTCGCCGGAATTGATCTTTGCATCATATTCCTGCGCGCGGCGCGACCACATGGTACGCTTTACACGGGCACGACCTTGCACCACCTTCAGAGCACGCTCCACATAATCCGTTTCAGACAGCTTGCGCATACCGATGGTTGCGGCCTTGGCGACCGGTACCTTCAGACGCATCTTGTCTTTTTCGAAATCGATCACGAAAAGTTCAAGCTTGTGACCAGCCACTTCCTGCTCTTCGATCGCTACGATCTGACCAACGCCATGAGCCGGATACACAATCGACTCACCGGTCTTGAAACCACCACGGATTGCGGGTTTTTTCTGCTGGGATGACATACGCTTCAATACTCCCTGTTGTGCCCGGCGCGACCCGCCGGTTGACACATGATCTTCGACCGCGCTTCTACAAAGCACGGAAGCTGTTGTCGGCACCGGAGCCAATTGCGATCTGACGAAAGCAGACCGGCGCTCCAAGCCGCTGTTAAGGCGCATTTATGCGGCGTCAGATGTTTTCCATCTGACTGCAAAATGCGATGACCGGAAACGTCTCTAACGGCAGATTTTCTCTATCGGGCAAGAAAAGGGGCAGAAACGGAATGGTGTTGCGGCGCATAAAACCGTCCTGAGAAGCCAAGAACTTTTCAGGACCTTGCGTTTGATCGCAATCATCCACCCCGGTGCCAATTTTAGCCCGGTAAAAAACATCAGCCTTTCTGAGAAAAACGCATTTGCGCCACGAATTGACGTCCAGTCACCGAAATTATTGGTGGAGGCTAACACAATTTCGCGAAAGAATCAACAAATTGCCAGATATGTCCCGTCTGGCAACCTAATACACCTGTTTTGCCGGTGCTTTCCCGTGATTTTATTCGTCTTTTGCCGCCTTCATGTAGAAAAAGCAAGTGCAAGGCAATGCTAATCTACATGCGATGACAAGACGATAGGCAGGTTAGTCGCCGCTGCCTGGCTCCGGGGAGAAATGGTTCTCGAGCTTGCCCGTGACGCCGTCCATTTCCTTGGCTTCCGGCAAGGCATCCTTCTTGACGGTGATATTCGGCCACTTCGCCGCATATTCCGTGTTGAGTTCCAGCCACTTGTCGAGGCCAGGCTCGGTGTCCGGGCTGATGGCTTCAGCAGGGCATTCCGGCTCGCACACGCCGCAGTCGATGCACTCGTCAGGATTGATGACGAGCATGTTCTCGCCTTCATAGAAGCAATCGACCGGACAGACCTCGACGCAGTCCGTATATTTGCAGCGAATGCAATTATCGGTCACGACATAGGTCATCGTCGAACTCCTGTTACCGCCCCTCTTTCCGAGAGGTGGTTTATCCATCCTGGTGTTTTGCGCCGATATCCGACAGGCCCATGGAAATGGCTATGTCATGAAATATCTCGCCACGACGTCACGGTCCATGAAAACGATAGCGGATCGGATGACCCATTTTATCGTCATGTCCAGCGTGACACAGCGTGAGGTAACGATTTTATTGCGCTCTGACAAGGGTGCAATCGCCGCATTGTAAGCATCACGCAAATGGCGGAAACCGCATTTCGTCTCAACCTGAAAGCGTAGAAAACACTTTCGTCAAAACGCCTTAGAGCGCAATTTCCATCGCGGCCACTTCTGCGACTGCGGCAACGCGTCCGGATCAAATCCCGCGCAGGCGGTCCGTATCGCGGCGTTCTTTCTTGGTGGGGCGTCCAGCGCCGCTCTCACGCTGCGGCAGAGCTGTGACTGTCGGATCGCTCGACGATACCGGAGCTGGTGACATATCTTGATAGAGAAGCTGCGCTTCCGGTGCAGGGCCGCGCCGCTCGCCGGGCAGAAGCACCTTGTAAACGAGGATGCGGCGATCAAGCGTGACGGTCAGCACATCGCCGACTTTCACCTGATGTGCAGCCTGATCGATCTTGTCGCGGTTGACCCGGACCTTGCCGCCGACGGCGAGTTTCGCCGCCAGCGATCTTGATTTGACCACGCGTGCGAAGAACAGCCACTTGTCGATCCGCTGTCTTCCGCTCGGTTCACCGGTCATCTTACTTCTTCATCTGCTCCTTGAGAGCCAGAAGCTTGGCGAACGGCGAATCGGGATCGATCCGTGCGGGGCGTTCCTGCTCGAAGCGCTTGTTGCCCTGCGATGCGCCGTGAGAAGCGCCATGCTCGCGCTTTGGCTGGCGGTCACGACCGCCGCCATCACGGGGCTTGCCCTTAAAGCCCTCGCGCTTGCCCTGACCTTCGCCGTCATGATTGTGACGCTTGTTCTTGTCGAAACGCTTGCCGCCACGTGCATTCTGCTCGTCACCGCCTTCGGACTTGCGCGCCTCGCCCTGCTGGCCGCGATTGTGCTGGCCACCATGACGCTGACGGTTGTTCTGTTCCTGATTGCGGTTACGACCTTCGAAACGGCCCTGACGCCACAGGAGAACCGGCTTTGGTTCTTCCGCGACCGCGTCACCGGCAGGTGCAGCGGCTTCGGCGACTGGAGCTTCCGCTGCTGGTGCTGGCTCTTCGGCCTTCACTTCAACAGCGACAACCGGTGCGGGCACAGGTTCTGCCGCAGGCACGGCAGGCTTTTCAGCTTCCGCCGCAACAGCGGAAACAGCAACACCTGCATCCTTGGCGGCAGCTTCGGCGGCAAAGGCATCCAGTTCCGCAAGCTTGGCCGCAACATCGGCTGCTTCCATCGCCTCATGGCGATAGCCCAGGCTCTTGAGGATTTCTTCCATGTCTTCGGTGGTCGCACCGAGGATCGACATCATGGCAGGCGTGACGATGAAACGTCCGCCGTCATAAGCGCCATCCGGACGAGCACCCGAGCCCGGACGCCAGGCCAGAGCCGGACGGATGAGATCAGCAAGACGTTCCAGAATGTCGATACGAACCGCACGACGGCCAAGCACGCGATAGCCTGCCAGACGGTAGAACATCGGATCGAAAGCCGGATCGACGACAACCGACGTACGACCGGCAGCCAGAACATTGACCACATCGCCGTAGCCGGCACGCTCGCGACCATCGTTCTTCAAGGCCCAGAGCAGCGTGATGAGACCGGCAGGAGCCGGCTTCAGCAGCATGGGCATGAAGACGTGATAGGCACCGAAACGCACGCCGAGACGACGGAGCGCCGCACGCGAATCCTGATCGAGACCGCGTACTTCCTCCACCACCTCACGGCGCTGGAGAATACCGAGGTTCTCGACGATCTGGAAAGCCAGACCGCGCGTCATGCCGGTCAACGCGTCAGCGCCAGCCAGATCGGTCAGAGGCTTCAGAACGGTTTCGATGTGATGCGCCACGAAACGGTCGATGCGCGCAGCGACCTTGTCCCGTGCGGGACCGGTGAGCTGTTCGTCGGCAAGGATCACCGTGCGCGGCTTCAGAATGTCGTCACCTGCAACCAAAGTTGCGACGGTCGCACCGACCCAGCGCAAGACACCGTCCGAACCAAGCGCGAAGTCTCCGTTGGGAGCAGCCGCAAAGCGCTCCGCACGGCGATCGAACTCGGCGGCCAGCGCCTTTTGCGCAGCCGTCTTCACTGCCTTCGCGTCCGGCCCCTCGGCCTGGACGTCGGCGGTGAAACGGAATCCTTCCAGTTGCCCAACATTGTGGCCTTCGACACTCACGTCTCCGGCCGGGCTGATTTCTGCTTCAAGCATGGCATTCTCTCTCAGGCGCCTCATAAGCACGCTTGTCCTGCGGTCTACAAAGCGTTTCGTCAACCTTTCATGCAGCGCGTCGGACAATCTGTCCTCTATTTCGCGCGTCTTTTCCTGCCAGTGTGTCGGATCGGCAAGCCATCCGGGCCTATGCGACACAAAAGTCCAGGTTCGAATTTGCGCCACGCGGTGCGACAGAGTGTCGATTTCCCCCTCTGTACTGTCGGCGCGGCGCACCTGTTCGCTCATATAATCTTCATCGACGCTCCCTCGGCGCACTAGATCCTGATAGATAGACGCAATGATATCGGCATGTTGTGCCGGTGCGATCTTACGATAATCGGGAAGCGCACAGGCATCCCACAAAAGTTCAATACGCGCCGGTGTTGTCGCGAGGCGCACAATCTCTCCGTCTTTCGACAGATTTTCAAGCGCCTGCTGGTCAACAGCCGGCAAAGCCTTGGCCAGTCCCTCAACCGGGGCTGGTGTTTCCAGTGATCGGCGCAGTGCCTCAATCGACGAGAAGTCGAAACGCTCGGTGCGCCATTGCAGCACTTTCACCGGATCGAAATTATGCGCTTCAACCCGTTCGACCAGTTCATCGTCGAAGGGCTGCACCTGCCCCGTCACGCCAAATGTGCCGTCGCGCAGATGGCGACCGGCGCGACCGGCGATCTGCCCCACTTCGGCAGGCGTGAGATCACGGAACTGGTAACCGTCAAACTTGCGGTTCTGCGCAAAGGCCACATGATCGACATCGAGATTGAGTCCCATGCCGATGGCATCAGTCGCCACCAGAAAATCGACATCGCCGGACTGATAAAGCTCAACCTGCGCATTGCGCGTGCGCGGCGACAAAGCGCCCATGACCACAGCAGCCCCGCCGCGCTGGCGACGGATCAGCTCGGCGATCGCATAAACCTCATCGGCGGAAAAAGCGACGATGGCCGAACGGTTCGGCAGGCGCGTGATCTTCTTGGAACCGGCATAAGCCAGATGCGACAGGCGCGGGCGCGTCACCACATTAATGCCGCGCAGAAGCTTTTCCAGAATGGCGCGCATGGTGGCGGCACCAAGCAGGAGCGTTTCCTGCCGTCCGCGCAGATGCAAAATGCGGTCTGTGAAAATATGTCCGCGTTCGAGATCGCCCGCGAGCTGCACCTCGTCGATGGCGACGAATGCCACATCGGTGCGGCGTGGCATGGCTTCAACAGTGCAAACGGAATAACGCGCTGTGGGCGGGACGATCTTTTCCTCGCCGGTGACCAGCGCGACATTGGCCACGCCGACCCGTTCTACGACACGATTATAGACCTCGCGCGCCAGAAGGCGCAGCGGCAGGCCGATCATGCCGCTCCCGTGCGACAGCATACGCTCGATTGCGAGATGGGTTTTGCCGGTATTGGTTGGCCCCAGCACCGCAGTCACGTCGCGGCCGCTCAGGGTCAGCGGCAAATCATGGGCAGGGCGTTGATTCATGCCAATAATAGAATTCCCGGTGCAGGCACCCCAACATGCAATTGGGAGGCCGATTGTCGTGTCTTGCGATAGCACTATACGACCTTGGCCGAAAGCGCTCCTGTTAAGTTTGAACCACCCGCGATTTTAAAATAGGCAGCCCGATATTTTTTACAAATGGTCAATCTTCGCGAACGACCCGATTTAACGAATAGAACGACTCTGGAACGAATCGGCTACGAATCGCTGACTCTGATTCCTTCGCCTTTTGTTCACGGCAACATATGGTAACCGGATTGTCGATAGCCACCATATGCTGAATCTCATAGATGCGACGTCCCGATATAAACAGAACAGAACGCCATCGCCGTTAACTTTTGCCAGAAGTGCGTCAACAGCCAATGACAGCACTTTGAGCAGTTTAAAGAAAACTTAACAATTCCTAATAGTTGGTTATCGAAAATCAAGCCGTGAAAGCCATTTTCGTTAACCTTCAGGCCAAAGCCGGAACGAATCGGCGACGAATCGGTGATTCATCAATTTTCTCTCTTTGTTCTCACCACATCTGGTAGGCTTTCACCAAAGCGCACCATATTGGAACATCGATTGACACAACGATAGCCCCGAAAACCGGACAGAGAAGCGGTTTGGCGTTAACCTTTGAGCGGTTTGCCGGAATGCTCCCCGACTGCATTCGCCATCAAGCCTGTCATTGCGGACATAAAAAGGCAGGCTGCGGAAACCCACAGCCTGCCCGAAAGATAAAGCCAGTTGGGATGCGCGGATCAGTCCCGTTCGACGCACATGGCAACGCCCATGCCACCACCGATGCAGAGCGTCGCCAGACCGCGCTTGGCATCACGGCGCTTCATTTCATAAAGCAGCGTGGTCAGCACGCGCGCGCCTGACGCACCAATCGGATGACCGATGGCTATTGCGCCGCCATTGACGTTGACGATCTCCGGGTTCAGGCCAAGATCGCGAACAACCGCACAGGATTGTGCGGCGAAAGCTTCATTCGCTTCCACCAGTTCCAGATCGTCAATCGTCCAGCCCGCCTTTTCCAGTGCCTTGCGCGTTGCCGGGATTGGACCCGTACCCATGATCGACGGATCGACACCAGCCGTTGCCCAGGAAACAATACGCGCCAGCGGCTTCACGCCACGCTTGCTGGCTTCCTCGGCTTCCATCAGCACGACTGCTGCGGCGCCGTCATTCAGACCGGAGGCATTGCCCGCCGTCACCGTGCCTTCCTTGTCGAAGGCGGGTTTCAGCTTGGTGAGCGCTTCGATGGTCGTGCCCGGACGAATATATTCATCGGACGAAACAACGACATCGCCCTTGCGCGTCTTGATTGTGAACGGGACGATTTCATCCTCGAACTTTCCGGCCTTTTGCGCGGCTTCCGCCTTCTGCTGGGAGCCGAGTGCGAATTCATCCTGATCGGCTCGAGTCAATTGCCACTGGCGTGCAATGTTTTCTGCGGTGATCCCCATGTGATAGCCGTGGAACGCATCGGTCAGGCCGTCCTTGAGCATGGTGTCGATCATCTTGAAGTCGCCCATTTTCACGCCGCCGCGCAAATGCGCGCAATGCGGTGCCATGGACATGGATTCCTGACCACCAGCCACGATAACCTTCGCATCGCCGGACTGGATCTGCTGCATGCCAAGCGCAACGGCGCGCAAGCCGGAGCCGCAAAGCTGGTTGATCGCAAAGCCCGTTGCTTCTTTCGGACAACCGGCCGCCATTGCGGCCTGCCGTGCCGGGTTTTGTCCCTCGCCTGCCGTCAGCACCTGTCCGAGAATGACTTCATCGACGTCTTCAGCTGCAACGCCTGCCCGTTCCAGAGCCGCCTTGATGACCGTCGCGCCCAGTTCATGGGCAGGCACAGTGGCGAAAGCACCGTTGAACGACCCCACTGCCGTGCGAGCGGCGCTGGCGATTACGATGGCTTTCGGATCGGTTGCGGCAGTCATGCTATTCCTCCGTGACAAACTGTTGCGACAGAGAAAAACCAAAAAGCCCGGCTTGGCAAGGATTACATCATAAACCTTCGACAAACCGAAAAGCTGTTTCTCCAGAATTGAGGTACTTTAGCGGGTGCGGATCATCCGCCAGACGCTAAAATGGCTGCATTGAAACAGGAGGTTCCCATGGTCCAACTCACGCTCGATCAGGCCAATTCCATCATCGCAACAGCCTTTGCCAAGGCCGCTGATCTGAAGCTCAAGCCGCTTGCCGTCTCGGTTTTCGATGCAGGTGGCAATCTCAAGGCGTTCCAGCGCCAGGACGGCACATCGATCCTCCGCTTCGAGATCGCATCCGGCAAGGCCTTTGGCGCTCTGGCGGTCGGGACTGGCTCGCGCTGGCTGCACAATCAGGCAAAGGATCGCCCGCATTTTCTGGAAGGCCTCTCCGGCGTTTCCGGCGGCAAAATCGTTCCAGTACCTGGCGGCGTCATCATCAAGAATAGCGATGGAGAAATTGTAGGCGCCGTCGGCGTTTCCGGAGATACGTCAGACAATGACGAAGCAGTCGCCATTGCCGGTATAGAAAAGGCCGGCTTCACAGCAGATGCAGGCTGAGCCTAAAATGAGAAAGGCCGCGAAATAATCGCGGCCTTCATTTTTTATCTGTCATCGCAAGTTCTTGTGGGCGAAATGCACTATAGCCCTTGCGCTATTTTCATCTAACTTCCCGTCAAGATTAGGTGTGTCAGACATATATTTCGAGAAGTTATCTTTATAGTCTGCACTATCTATTACATTAAATAAAGAATACGCAGACCTAAAAGAAACACCGGAGTTTAATATAATTGCCTTGATGATATCATCCATTGATAGCCACCCTTAATTAAATTTATAACAAACAATACTTTTCAAGGACTACATTAAGGCGAAAAAATGTCCGGTCACTTTAAGGTGGCTTGCGTCCGGCGATTTATTCTTTGTTTCTCTAAAATTCCGAAAGATAATAAAAGAAAACGCCGCTTCCGGTTTCCCGGAAACGGCGTTTTTTTGAAACGTGTCTGCTAGGCTGCGGGAACCGCAGCGTCAGACCTATTCCTTAGCTTCGAGGACCTGACGGCCGCGATACATACCGCTCTTCAGATCGATATGATGCGGACGACGAAGTTCGCCCGAGTTCTTGTCCTCGACATAGGTCGGGGCCTTCAGAGCGTCAGCCGAACGGCGCATGCCGCGCTTCGACGGAGACGTTTTTCTTTTAGGTACTGCCATGGATCCAGCTCCACTGATCGGTCAATAAACGTCCGGCACGGCCCCGGTGGAGCCTGTCACAGCGGACAAAATTCCGGAAAGTCAGGTGCCTATACACGCTCTTGCGGGCTTTGACCAGTCGGAGTCTGATCTTTTTTTCATGACTCGCATTTATTGTACGCAGGTCACATAGGGACCAGAGCGTACCGCACGACCGGCAACGATCCGCGCGATGCGCTGCATGTTGCGCGTCGGCTTGGCCGGATTGCGCAGCGCCGGATTGGGTAGCGTCACAGCCAGAAGCGCTGCCTGCTGAGTATTCAGCTTTGCCGCCGGTCGCTTGAAATAATGCTGTGCGGCGGCTTCAATACCATAAATGCCTGGGCCCCACTCGGCAATGTTCAGATAGATCTCCATGATCCGGCGCTTCGACAGGATCGCATCGGCAGCCAGCGCCAACGGAAATTCCAGCCCCTTGCGGATGAAAGAGCGGCCATTCCACAGGAAGAGATTCTTCACTGTCTGCATGGTGATGGTGGAAGCGCCCCGGCTTGGGCCGCCTTCGCCGGCATCATCGAGTACAATGCTCAACTGATGCCAGTCCACACCGCCATGGCTGCAAAACTGGCCGTCCTCAGCCATCATCACCGCATTGATCACGTTGGGCGAAATATCGTCGATGCTCACCCAGCGTCGATCGACATTCTGCAACAGGACATAGTCCTTCACCATGAGCATCGAGACAGGGCGCACGAAAGGGATTGAATAGACGAGGAGGAGAAAGAGCGGCAACACCGCCAGCACCAGCAAAACGCGGAACGCCAGAATAATCCGGCGTCCCCACACGGGATCGGCCAGATAACTGCGCCCGTTTTTGCTCTTCAAGATGATTTTGGCCACGTCCACCGCCTGATGTACTCCCCCAGCGACATAAACCATTCTTTAATAATATAGAACCCGATTCCATAATCCTGCGTTGGAAACAAGCCGGAAACATATCGTTTGATGACCGTCTGATGAAAAAGCCTGTGCTGATCGATATGCCCAGTTGACCAAATTAGCGCTTTCGTCCATGCCGATCATCATGGAACATGTGACTGTCGAATTCACCGATGCTCTGAACCGTCGCGCCCACGAAGTGGAAACGATGCTGATCGGGCTTCTTGACGAGCGCCTGCGCAGCGGTGAGATCGCCCGTCCGGAACGGCTGATCGCCGCCATGCGTCATGGCGTGCTGAATGGCGGTAAAAGACTGCGTCCGTTCCTGGTTGTGGAAAGTGCTGCATTGTTCGGCAAGAGCGGCGATGCCGTCCTGCGGGTCGCGGCAGCGCTGGAATGCATCCATTGCTATTCGCTCGTTCACGACGATCTTCCCGCCATGGACGACGATGATCTGCGTCGTGGCCAGCCAACGGTGCACAAAGCCTTTGACGAAGCGGCTGCGATTCTCGCGGGCGACAGCCTTCTTACCTATGCATTCGACATTGTCGCTTCTGACGAGACCGATCTCGATCCGTCCGTGCGCGTACAACTGGTCTCCGCCCTCGCCCGTGCTTCCGGCCTTGGCGGCATGGCAGGCGGACAGGCCCTAGACCTGATGGCCGAGACAAAAAAGCCGGACGAAGCCGGTATCATCACGCTTCAGGCGATGAAGACCGGCGCGCTGATCCGCTTTGCCTGCGAGGCAGGAGCCATCATCGCCGACGCCTCCCGCGAGGATCGCGAACGCATGGCAGAGTTCGGTTCAGCCATCGGCCTTGCTTTCCAGCTTGCCGACGACCTTCTGGACGTGACGGCAGACGCCGCTGCAATGGGCAAGGCAACCGGCAAGGATGCTGCTGCCGGCAAGGCAACCCTTGTGGCGCTGCACGGCATCGACTGGACGCGCAAGCAACTGTCAGGTCTCGTGGCTCAGGCGGAAAGCCTGCTTGCTCCTTTCGGCAAGGATGCCGATATTCTCAAGCAGGCTGCACGCTTCATCGCCGAACGCCAGAGCTGATACTCAAAGATCATCTTCCCGGACCTTGATCAGAACGACATCATCGACAGAAAGTATGCGCCCATCCTGCGCGCGCACGTCGAGCTTTGCAATGTTCTGACCAGACACGCTGTCGACCAGTCGTGAATGCGGCTCCTCCGGCGCAAACAGATGCTTCTCGCCCCATTGCCGCAAGGCGACCACGACCGGCAAAAGATCGCGCCCTTTCGCAGTCAGCACATATTCCTGATGCGCACCGCCATTGGGATCAGGCACGCTTTCCAGAATACCCTCGCCGGTCAGCTTGCGCAGACGCTCGGCCAGAATATTGCGCGCGATACCCAGATTTTTCTGAAAGGCGCTGAAGCGTGTCACGCCGTCAAAAGCCTCCCGCACGATCAGCAGCGACCACCAGTCACCAATCACGTCCAGTGCCCGCGCACTGGGGCAATAGTCGCCTTTCAGGCTCTTCTTGCGAACCATCTTCACTCCATTCATTCAATTTGGTTGCAATATAAAACTTATTTCGCTACAAGCAAAATGGTTTCATTTTAAAACCAAAATTGCTGGAGTTCATCATGCAAATCTCTCCCAACGCGGCAGCGCAAACTGCCGCGAACAGTGATGCGCGTCCGTCGCTCTCCACCTCCACACTTCTTCTGTTTGCCATTGCCAGCGGTCTTGCCGTTGCCAATGTCTATTTTGCGCATCCGTTGCTGGATGTGATGGCCGACGATATCGGACTGGACCGCTCCACAGCGGGACTGATCGTCGGTGCGAGTCAGATTGGCTACGGACTGGGCCTCATCTTTCTGGTGCCGCTTGGCGACCTCTTCGACCGGCGCAAACTGATCGTCGCGCATTTCCTGCTGTCTTCGCTGACACTGGCAGCCGTCGGTATTGCCGGACAACCCGCCCTGCTCTTTCTCGCAATGGCTGCGACCGGCCTTCTTGCCGTGGTTACACAAGCGCTCGTGGCCTATGCGGCAAGCCTCGCGGAGCCGATGCGGCGTGGCCATGTCGTGGGGATTGTGACGAGCGGTATCGTACTAGGCATATTGCTCGCCCGCGCAGTTGCAGGCGCGCTGACCGACATTGGCGGCTGGCGCAGTGTCTATTTGAGTTCGGCAGTTGTTACCTTGCTGATCGGTCTCATGCTCTGGCGCAGCCTGCCGCGCCAAAAGCGACAAGCCGCTAGCGTTTCCTATCCGGCACTGATCCTGTCGCTCGCAACCCTGTTCAAAGAAGAACCAGTGCTGCGCATTCGCGCCATCATCGCCATGTTGATCTTTGCCGATATCACCACCTTGCTCGCACCGTTGGTGATGCCGCTGAGTGCACCACCCTTTGAATTGAGCCATGCGGAGATCGGCCTGTTTGGCCTCGCGGGCGCTGCCGGAGCACTGGCTGCCTCGCGGGCCGGGAGTGCTGCGGATCGCGGCCATGCCCAGCGCATGACCGGCATAGCACTTGCGCTAATGCTGGTGGCATGGGCGCCCATTGCCCTGCTCGGGCAATCGCTGCTCTGGCTGATCGTCGGTGTGCTGATTATTGATTTCGGGCTTCAGGCGGTGCATGTGACCAATCAGGCAATGATCTATCGTGTGCGTCCGGACGCGCAGAACCGGCTCACCGCCGCCTACATGGTTTTCTATTCCATAGGCAGCGCGAGCGGTTCAGCGATTTCAACCTGGGTCTATGCCCATGCGGGCTGGAACGGCGTGTGCCTGCTTGGCGCAGGCATAAGTCTCGTCACGCTGGTCTTCTGGGCAGCGACACTGAAAACAACACCGGAAACCGCTACGCGCGCCGTAAGCTGCTCGGCTTAGTACTACAGTTGCAAATTCGTCAGACCGTGGCGAAACGAGTGATTTTTGAGCACCGGAGCGCAGGAAATTGCTCGTTGCAGACCGGCATCACGAAGAATGCAATGTAGTGTTAGTTCTGCCCGGCAGCGACCTTCTGGCCAAGCCCAAAGCGGTTCTCGATATAATCGGCAACCATCTTCTGGAAATCTGCGGCAATGGCGGGACCGCGCAGCGTCGTCACCTTCTTGCCATCGACAAAGACCGGTGCGGACGGCGTTTCGCCCGTGCCGGGAAGAGAAATGCCGATATCGGCGTGCTTCGATTCGCCCGGACCGTTGACGATGCAGCCCATTACCGCGACCGATAATGCTTCCACGCCCGGATATTTCTCACGCCAGACCGGCATGTTGCGGCGGATGTCGTCCTGAATGGTCTGCGCCAGTTCCTGAAACACTGTCGACGTCGTGCGTCCGCAACCGGGGCACGCCGCAACAATCGGGATGAACTGACGGAAGCCCATGGTCTGCAAAAGTTCCTGCGACACCTGCACCTCGCGGGTGCGGTCGCCGCCCGGTTCCGGGGTCAGCGAAATGCGGATCGTGTCGCCAATACCTTGCTGCAACAGGATGCCCATGGCCGCCGACGAAGCGACAATGCCCTTGGTGCCCATGCCAGCTTCAGTGAGACCCAGATGCAGCGCATGATTGGAACGCTGCGCCAGCATCGTATAGACAGCGATCAGATCCTGCACCTGACTGACCTTGGCCGACAGAATGATCTTGTCGCGAGCAAGGCCGATCTCTTCGGCAAGATTGGCGGAAATCAGGGCCGACTGCACGATGGCCTCGCGCATGACTTCCTGCGCGCTCAGTGGTGCGCCTGCATCCTGATTGCGGTCCATCAGCGTGGTCAGAAGCTCCTGATCGAGCGAACCCCAGTTCACGCCGATACGGACAGGCTTGTCGTAACGGATCGCCATTTCGACGATATCGGCGAACTGCTTGTCCTTCTTGTCCTTGAAACCGACATTGCCCGGATTGATGCGATATTTCGCAAGCGCTTCCGCGCAGGCCGGATGATCCGCGAGCAGCTTGTGGCCGATATAATGAAAGTCTCCGACCAGCGGCACGTCATGTCCCAGACGCTCCAGCCTTTCACGAATTTTCGGCACGGCAGCGGCGGATTCATCACGATCCACCGTAATGCGCACAATCTCGGACCCTGCGCGGTGCAAGGCTGCGACCTGCGCGACGGTGGCATCCACATCCGCCGTATCCGTATTGGTCATCGACTGCACGACAACGGGCGCACTGCCGCCGACGATAACGCCACCGACGCTAACACCAACCGATTGGCGGCGAGGGAAAGGATGCGAGAAATAGCTGACGGTCTCGGAAGACATTTTGCTCTGTTCTTAACTGGGTCTGCACTTATAAGGATTTCGATCTATATAATCACTTGCCGACGCATTGTCGCCCTCTCATTATGCGCGTCATCATAAACGAGGACGCCCGCCCATGACCGACGCAACTGCCCGCAAAACCGCTATTGTCACCGGCTCCAATTCCGGGATCGGCCTTGGCATCGCCCATGCATTGGCAGCCGCGGGACACAACGTTGTGATCAATTCCTTCACCGACCGCGACGAAGATCATGCCCTTGCCCGCATGCTGGGCGAAGAACATGGCGCGAGCGTGGTCTATATCGCAGCCGATATGTCGAAGGGCGACGACTGTCGCAGGCTGGTCGCCGACAGCGTCAAGGCGTTCGGCAGCGCCGATATTCTGGTCAACAATGCAGGCATCCAGCATGTTGCGCCGGTGGAAGAGTTTCCGACCGAGCAATGGGACCGCATTATCGCGATCAACCTGACCTCGGCCTTCCATACATCCGCGGCCGCCATCCCGCATATGCGTGCGGGCGGCTGGGGTCGCATCATCAATATCGCGTCCGCCCACGGACTGGTCGCCTCACCGTTCAAGTCGGCCTATGTCGCTGCCAAACACGGCATTGTGGGCTTTACCAAGACACTGGCGCTGGAACTGGCGACGGCCAAAATCACTGCCAATTCCATCTGCCCCGGCTATGTGCTGACACCGCTTGTGGAGGCGCAGATTCCAGACCAGATGAAGGCCCACAACATGGATCGTGAAACGGTGATCCGCGAAGTGATGCTCGATAAACAGCCGACGAAGGAATTCGTCACCACCGCACAGATCGGGGCGCTTGCAGCCTTCCTCGCCACGGATGCGGCCGCGCAGATCAATGGCGCGGCCCTGCCGGTTGAAGGCGGCTGGACTGCTGAGTAAACAGGTCTATCCATTTGTTTTCACGCATTGTCCTACGCATCGAAGCGGGATTAGAAATCAGTCCAGTGAACTGATTTCCCCGCGTAGGCGCTTCGCACTTTTGCTGGAAATGCTCTAATGCTTCTGGTCGGCGTAACGAGCGAGACTGGAAAAGGCGAGCACTACCAGAAGCAGTGCTGGCAGCGCGATGAACACCACACCGAAACCGCTATGGCTGGCGACAAAGCCGATCAGTGATGGGGCCACCAGCATGCCGGAATAGCCAAGCGTCGTTGCAATCGACAGGCCGACGCTTGGGTTTACGCCCGGCATGTTACCCGCCATAGAGAAGGCAATCGGCACCATGTTGGAAATGCCGATGCCGCAAATGGCAAAACCGACCAGCGACACATAAGGATCGGTGGAAAAACCGACGATCAACATGCCGATAATGGCAATCACCGTGCAGGCGCGGAGCGTCCGCACTGCGCCGAAACGGTCGCGCACCAGATCGCCCGCAAAGCGCATCACCGCCATGGAGAACGAGAAGGCCGCAAAGCCGAAGCCCGCCAGCGTCACCGACGCGCCCAGATCCTGACGCATATGATAGGCGCTCCAGTCGATGATGGCCCCTTCCGGCACCATCGAAAACAAAGCCATCACACCAACCAGCCAGGGCAGCGGATTGCGCGGCAAGGTCAGCTTCTGCTTCTCGCCGCTCGGGTGATGGAACTTGTCGGCAATGACTGATGGCCACGCGACCGCGATCAGCACCGCTGCAACAACGGTCGACACCAGCGCATGAACGGTCGAGCCGAACTGCGCGATGAGAAAGCCGCCACTGGCCGCGCCGATAAGCCCGCCGAGGCTCCAGAAGGCATGACAGGACGACATGATGGCACGACGCATGGATTTTTCCACGGCGACCGCATTGGCATTCATCGCCACATCCATCGCAGCCATCGTACCGCCGAAATAGAACATCACGATCACGGCGGTGACAACATTCGGCACCAAGGCAATGATCAGCAGCGCCGGAATGAAGGCGATCGCGAAAATGCGCACCACCGCACCGGAACCACGCTGCGCCGATAAAGCGCCTGCCACCGGCATCATGGACAGCGAACCGATGCCGAAGACGAGGATCATCAGTCCCATGCCCGCACTATCCAGCCCAAGGCGTGCGGCAAATTCAGGAATTTTCGGAGCCCAACCACCGAAAATATAGCCGTTTGCCAGAAAGAGCAGCGCAACAGCAATACGCTCTTTGGTGATCATCGGCGCGCGCGACGGCGCGGTATCTTCCCGTCCGGAAACCTGTTCCATATTTCCCTCAGCCACGGCCTGCTGCCGCGCGTAGTATATTCACGCTCGCCGCAACAAAGGGCGCGAGCAATTCTTCATCGGCATCCTGTTCGACAGCCATGACGCCGACATCGTCCAGTGAGATGACATCGTGCGCTGCGACAGTGCCAAGCTTGTCATTGGTGATTGCCAGTACGACAGACCGGCTGCGGCTGGCAATGGTGCGCTTGAACTCGGCATCGTCCAGAAAAAGCGCCGTGACGCCGATTTCCGCCGCAACACCGCAGGCGCCCAGCACACAAAGATCGGGACGCAACAATTCCGCATCACGCAAGGCGCGTGCGCCAACCGCAGCACTGACACGGCGATCAATCGGCCCGCCGATCATGATGAGTTCAATATCGGGCGCAGCAAGCAGAATAGTGGCAATCGACGGCGTATTCGTGACAAGTGTCATCGCCTTGCCGCGTTCTACCAAAAGCCGCGCCAAAGCCGTATTGACCGAGGAGGCATCCAGAAACACCGTCATGCCCGGCTCGATCAGGCCGAGCAGTACATCCGCCAGCGCCGCCTTGGCCTCCGTGCGCTCCACATCGCGCTCAGCCAGCGACAGCGATGACGGTGCAGCTTTCAGAGCGCCGCCGTAAACACGCTTGCACAGACCCGCAGCCGCCATTTCGCGCAAGTCGCGCCGGATCGTATCTTCCGACACGCCAAAGCTCTCGGCCAGCTCAGCCGCCAGCACACGGCCAGACTGCTGCAACAGGTCCTGAATACGCGCCTGTCTTTCGTGAAGCAAAAGTTCCGTCGCCACTTGTTTCTCCTAACACGCATAAACATGCATAAATCGGCATAAACATGCATACCAGAATTTGCGCGTACTGCAAGCGCAAACAAAATGCCGCGCCTTTTAAGGGGCGCGGCATTTTCAATATCGGTGGTCAGAGGAATAGGCTTCTCTTTCCCTCATCCTGAGGAGCCGTTGAAAACGGCATCTCGAAGGGCGAGGGAAACGCACAGCGCCTGCCCTCGTCCTTCGACAAGCTCAGGATGAGGGGGAAGCGTGGTGCACATGGAGCTTGAAATCATCCGGCTCGGGCTGAACGCAAACTATTCCGAATACACAATCAGCAGATCCTTCGCGTCGATCTGCTCGCCGGGCCGTACCAGCACTTCGGCAATGGTGCCGTCGCGCTCGGCATGAATGGCCGTTTCCATCTTCATCGCTTCGATGGAGAGCAGCACGTCGCCCTGCGAAACCTTCTGGCCACTGGCGACGGCAACCGTCGAGATGACACCCGGCATCGGCGCGCCGACCTGATTGTCATTACCGGTTTCCACCTTGCGGCGGACACCGCCCGAGGCGCCCTTGGCGCGGTTCGGCACCTTGATACGGCGCGGCTGACCGTTCAGTTCGAAGAACACGGTGACCATGCCCTTTTCGTCGGTCTCGCTCATCGCCTGATTGACGATCACCAGCGTCTTGCCACGTTCCAGATCGACAAAGACTTCTTCCTCCGGCTTGAGGCCGTAGAAATAAACCGGTGTCGGCAGAACACTTGTCGGACCGTAGGTTTCCTGTGCGGCGGCGAAATCCGTGAATACTTTCGGATACATCAGCGCCGAAGCAAACTCCTGATCGTCGATCTTGCGACCCACGGTTTCCTCAAACCCGTTACGCTCCGCATCGAGATCGGCGGCAGGCAGCAGCGAGCCGGGACGCACAGTGAACGGCTTTTCGCTTTTCAGCACTTTTTTCTGAAGCGCCGCCGGCCAGCCCGAAGGCGGCTGTCCGAGATCACCGCGCATCATCGACACCACGGAATCCGGGAAGGCGATATCCTTGTCCGGGTTCTCGACATCGCTGACATCCAGATCCTGGCTGACCATCATCAGCGCCATATCGCCCACCACCTTGGAGGACGGCGTGACCTTGACGATATCGCCAAACATGCGGTTCACATCGGCATAGGCCTGCGCCACTTCATGCCAGCGGGTTTCAAGTCCGAGCGAACGCGCCTGTTCCTTGAGATTGGTGAACTGACCGCCCGGCATTTCATGCAGATAGACTTCCGAAGCTGGTCCCTTGAGGTCACTTTCAAAGCCCGCATACTGATTGCGCACAGCTTCCCAATAGAAGGAAATGCGGCGGATCGATTCCGGATCGAGACCCGGATCACGCTCGGCACCGTGCAGTGCTTCCACGATGGAGCCAAGGCAAGGCTGCGATGTATTGCCGGACAAGGCATCCATGGCAGCATCGACCACATCGACGCCCGCATCCACGGCTGCCAGCACCGTCGCAGCGGAAATGCCGGACGTGTCATGGGTGTGGAAATGGATCGGCAGATCGGTTTCTTCACGCAGCGCCTTGAACAGCACCCGCGCCGCAGCAGGCTTCAACAAGCCCGCCATATCCTTGACGGCGATGATATGCGCGCCTGCCTTTTCGACCTCTTTCGCCAGATTGACGTAATATTTGAGGTCATACTTGGCGCGTTCGGGGTTCAGAATATCGCCGGTGTAGCAGATGGCCGCTTCGCAGAGTTTGTTTTCCTCCAGCACCGCATCCATCGAGACGCGCATGTTCTCAACCCAGTTGAGGCTGTCGAACACGCGGAACAAATCGATGCCGCCACGCGCGGCTTCCCGCACGAAATACTTCACCACATTATCCGGATAGGACTTGTAGCCAACGCCATTGGCACCACGCAGCAGCATTTGCAGAAGCAGATTCGGCGCGCCTTCGCGCACCTGCGCCAGACGTTCCCACGGATCTTCGGTCAGGAAGCGCATCGACACGTCGAAGGTCGCCCCGCCCCAGCATTCCAGCGAGAACAGGTTTGGCAGCGCCTGCGCATAGGTATTGGCAATGCGCGCAATGTCATAGGTGCGCACACGCGTGGCCAGCAGCGACTGATGGCCGTCACGCATCGTCGTATCGGTGACCAGAACGCGCTTTTCATTGCGCACCCATTCGGCAAACTTCTTCGGTCCGAGACTGTCCAGAAGCTGCTTGGTGCCATCCGCAACCGGCGTGTCGCCAAACCACGGCACGCGCGGCTTTGCAGCATCCTTAGCCGGCTTGGCACGTCCCTTGGTTTCCGGATGACCGTTCACGGTCACATCGGCAATATAGGTCAGAAGCTTGGTGGCGCGGTCCTGTCGCTTTACCTGCTCGAACAGTTCCGGCGTCGTGTCGATGAAGCGCGTCGTATAGTCATTCGACAGGAATTTCGGATGATTGATGATCGCTTCAAGGAAGGTGAGGTTTGTGGCCACACCGCGAATACGGAATTCACGCAGTGCGCGATCCATGCGACGGATGGCTTCCAGCGGCGTCGCGCCCGAAGCCGTGACCTTCACCAGCAGCGGATCGTAATAGCGCGTGATGAACGCGCCCGAATAGGCCGTGCCGCCATCAAGGCGAATGCCGAAGCCCGAGGCCGAACGGTAAGCCTGAATGCGCCCGTAATCGGGGATGAAGTTCTGTTCCGGATCTTCCGTCGTGATACGGCATTGGAGGGCATGGCCGTTGAGACGAATATCTTCCTGACGCGGTACGCCTGATTCCGGCGTGCCAATGGCAAAACCTTCCAGAATATGGATCTGCGCCTTGACGATATCGATGCCAGTCACCTGCTCGGTGACGGTATGCTCAACCTGAATACGCGGATTGACCTCGATGAAATAGAACTTGCCGCTATCGGCATCCATCAGGAATTCCACCGTGCCCGCGCCGATATAATCGGTCGCATGCGCGATCTTCAGGCCATAATCTGCCAGTTCCTGACGCTGCGCGTCGTTGAGATAAGGGGCTGGCGCCCGCTCGACAACTTTCTGGTTGCGCCGCTGGATGGAGCAGTCGCGCTCGAACAGATGCACGGCATTGCCATGCGTATCGCCCAGAATCTGCACTTCAACATGGCGGGCGCGTTCAATCAGCTTTTCGAGATAGACCTCGTCCTTGCCGAAAGCCGCCTTGGCTTCGCGCTTGGCTTCCGTGACCTCGCGGGCAATATCGGCTTCCGAGCGGATGGCGCGCATGCCGCGACCGCCGCCGCCCCAGCTTGCCTTGAGCATGACCGGATAACCGACCTGCGCCGCAAGCTTCTTGACCTCTTCCATATCGTCCGGCAGCGGATCGGTGGCTGGCACCACCGGCACGCCAATTTCGATGGCCAGATTGCGCGCAGCAACCTTGTTGCCGAGACGGCGCATGGTTTCCGGCTTCGGCCCAATGAAGATGATGCCGTTTTCGGCACAGGCTTCGGCGAATTCCGGGCTTTCCGACAGAAGGCCATAGCCCGGATGAATAGCATCTGCCCCCGAAAGCTTGGCGACGCGGATGATCTCATCGATCGACAGATAGCTTTCGATCGGCCCCAGATCGCGGGCCAGATGCGGCCCGCGCCCGACCTGATAGCTCTCGTCCGCTTTAAAGCGATGCAGGGAAAGTTTGTCCTCCTCAGCCCATATGGCCACCGTTTTGAGCCCAAGCTCATTGGCGGCGCGGAATACGCGAATTGCGATTTCGGATCGATTGGCGACCAGAATTTTCCTGATAGGCAAGGCAGATCTCCCTTACTGCAATGACGAAGGCGCCATTGCTTACCCTGCAATAGGATCAAGCGCAAACAAACTGTGCAACCGCCAATTAAAAACAAAATGCCCGACCAAAAGCCGGGCATTCTGATTAATTTTATAGCAATTTATGCCAATATATCAGGCAACATTACTTCTGGAAGTAGTTATACTTGCCGTCTTCACCCTTGCGCCACTCGAACATGACGTAAGGCGAAAGGCTTGGATCACCCTTCTTGTCGAAAGAGATTTCACCAAGAACAGTCTTGAACGGACCCTTGTCCTTCATTGCGGTTGCAACTTCCTGCGGATCGTTGCTGCCAGCTGCATTGGCGGCGCTGACCAGCGACTGCACACCGGCATAAGCGTAGAAGGTATAGGCTTCCGGCTCAAACCCCTTGTCGCGGAACGCCTTGATGAGTTCAGCATTCGACTTGTCGTCGCGCGGGTCCGGGCCGAAGGTGTTCATGACGCCAGCCACTGCATCACCGGCAATCGAAGCCAGTTCGTTGGAGACGATGCCGTCACCCGAAATGAACTGCGCCTTGAGGCCCTGATCGGCCATCTGACGGATCAGAAGACCAGCTTCCGGGTGCATGCCACCCCAATAGACAGCGGTGATGCCAGCAGCCTTCATCTTGGAAATCAGCGCCGAGAAATCCTTGTCGCCCTGGTTCACGCCTTCATAAAGCGTTTCCTTCATGCCGTTCTCGTTGAGCGACTTCTTGGTCTCATCGGCGAGGCCCTGACCATAAGGCGTCTTGTCGTGCAGGATGGCAACCTTGCCGTCCTTGTAATGGTCGGCCATGTACTTGCCGGCAACGATACCCTGCTGGTCATCACGACGGCAGGTGCGGAAGGTGTTCCACAGTTCACGCTCGGTGAAGGTCGGGTTGGTTGTTCCCGGTGCGATCATCAGCACGCCGTTTTCGGCATAGATGTCCGAAGTCGGAATGCTGACGCCGGAATTGAAGTGACCGATGACAAACTGAACGCCATCGCCAACGAACTTGTTGGCAACCGAAATGCCCTGCTTCGGGTCGGCGGCATCATCGCCATAGACGATGCTGATCTTTTCGCCATTCATGCCGCCCTTGGCATTGGCTTCCGCGACAGCGGCTTCAACACCGCGCTTGATCTGTTCGCCAAAGGCTGCCTGGCTACCGGTCAAAGGTGCGCCAACACCAACCATCACATCGGCAAAGGCTGCGCCGCCAAAAGCGACCAGAGCCGAAAGGCAAACGCCGCAGAACAAAGACTTTTTCATTTCGATTACTCCCACTTCAAACGTTTCCAGTGAAAACCAACCCACCGGCACCGCTCTGTCTCATTGTTTTCACGCATTATCCGACGCAAAACCGCTGCGCAGTTTTGCCCGGAAATGCTCAAAGCACCCTGCCGCCAGACAACTATCCCGGCGACCAAATGCGAATTGGAAAGCGCACTCCCGGCAGGAATCGCAGCCGAAGCGGCAGACCGTATGAGAAAACCGATATTCCATATGCCCGTTTCCGGGCGCAGCTTGGGGGAAATAAAACACCTCCGCCCGAATGATCGGCCTCCTCCCCAGAAGGCGAGATTGAGCGTAGAGAATCACACTACGCGAAATCACATAGACAGGTAAATTCGCAGAGACATAAAAGTAAAGCGTAGAAATCGCCTACTTTCGGCGTTTTCCGCATGAGTTTATGCGGCTACGGCGGCTTCCGTAAAATCGCCTCTGCCATAATCGACGCAACTCATTGTTTCGAATAGATATTCCATTCTCCAGACCGCACACGTCTATCAACGCAATGCGGTATAACCCATCAATAAGAGTCAGCTACTTTTTACAGACCTATATTAGATGCGAGAAAGCAAAAATGCCCGGCACGATGGCCGGGCATTTCCAGTTACGCAATAATGCTGCGTTATTACTTCTGCTGAATGTAGGTATATTTCCCGTCAGCGCCCTTTTCCCACTTGTACATGACGTAACCTGGGAGCTTCGGATCGCCCTTTTCATCGTAGGAAATATCGCCGAGCACGGTCTTGAACGGACCCTTTGCCTTCAGCGCCTTCGCAACTTCCTGCGGGTCGTTGCTGGCTGCAGCCTTGGCGGCCTGAGCAAGCGACTGAACGGCAGCGTAGGAGTAAAGCGTGTAGGCTTCCGGCTCAAAACCAGCGTCGCGGAACTTCTTGACAAGTTCAGCATTGTCCGGGTTGTTGCGCGGATCTGGACCGAAGGTGTTCAGCGTACCGGCAACAGCATCGCCAGCAATCGAAGCCAGTTCGTTCGACACAATACCGTCGCCCGAGATGAACTGAGCCTTGAGGCCCTGGTCAGCCATCTGACGGATGATCAGGCCAGCTTCCGGATGCAAGCCACCCCAATATACGACTGTGACGCCAGCCTGCTTGAGCTTTGCGATCAGAGCCGAGAAATCCTTTTCGCCGACGTTTACGCCTTCATAAAGGGTTTCCTTGGTGCCCAGCTCGTTGAGCTTCTTCTTGGTTTCGTCGGCAAGGCCCTGACCATAAGGGGTCTTGTCGTGAATGACGGCGATCTTCGCGTCCTTGAAGTTGTCGAAGATGTACTGGCCGGCAACGATACCCTGCTGGTCATCACGGCCGCAGGTACGGAACGTGTTCCAGAGCTGACGCTCGGTATAGACCGGGTTGGTTGCAGCAGGCGAAATTTCGAGAATGCCGTTTTCGGCATAGACTTCCGAAGCCGGAATCGAAACGCCCGAGTTGAAGTGGCCGACAACATACTTCACGCCATCGGCAGCGAACTTGTTGGCAACCGAAATGCCCTGCTTCGGATCCGAAACGTCGTCGCCGAGCGTAATCGCGATCTTCTCGCCGTTGATGCCGCCAGCATCGTTGATTTCCTTGATGGCGGCTTCGGCGCCTTTCTGGATCTGCGCACCGTAAACGGCATTCGGGCCGGTCAGCGGCGCACCGATGCCCAGAAGTACATCAGCCCATGCAGAGCCGCCAAAAGCCATCACAGCAGCAAGAGCCACGCCCGAAAAAAGATACTTCTTCATTTTTGGAACTCCCATCCTTGTATTTACCCCGAAGCGATGTTTTAGCACCGCCTTATTATCTTGCTGAATACTCAGCAATATCTACGCTGAATCATAGTACTGTCAACGTGATCTTTTAAAAAAAGCTTCGCCGCGAACGGCGAAGCTTCGAATTATTTTGCTTTCCAGCTCAGCGGCGAAGCTTTTTCATAAAGCCAGCCATATTGCCGCACCATTTGTTTGGTGCGCGTGAACTGGAAGCCGATTGTCCCAACGATCATCAGAACGATCGTGTCCACCAGATAATAGTGGAACGAAAGCAGCGTTCCTTCAAACAGCGCGAAGTGGATGAAACGCACAGCAGCGCCCAGCGGGATCAGATAGACCAGAAGCTGCGGCAGGCTGCGCCAGGTCTGCGCGCAGGCCCGACCTGTCATCCAGGCGGCCCAGCCGCCCAGCACGCATGTGATGAGGAAAAACAGCCAGAAAGACGGTTCTTCGTAGAGAATACCTTGCATGACTTTCTCCTTAATGCCTTCCGCCTTCGAGATAGGCGGCGCGCACTTCCGGATCGGCCAGAAGATCACGGCCAGAGCCGCTCATCGTGATCGATCCGTTGACCATCACATAGCCACGGTCGGCGAGTTTGAGCGCACCGAATGCGTTCTGCTCGACGAGAAATACCGTGAGGCCCTGTGTGCGGTTCAGTTCCTTGATCGCCTCGAAAATCTGCTTGACGATCAGCGGTGCAAGACCAAGCGACGGCTCATCGAGAAGCAGAAGCTTCGGACGCGCCATCAGCGCGCGGGCGATGGCCAGCATCTGCTGTTCGCCGCCCGACAACGTGCCGCCACGCTGGCTGATGCGTTCCTTGAGACGCGGGAACAGGTCGAACATCAGCTTCACGTCTTCTTCGAAGTACTTCTGATGATCGAGGCTCGCGCCCATCTGGAGATTTTCGAGAACCGTCATGCGCGGGAAGATGCGGCGACCTTCCGGCGACTGCGCGATACGCAACTTGGCAATCTCGTGTGGCGGCATGGACGTAATGTCCTTGCCGTTGAAGAGAACGCGACCAGTGCGTGCCTTCGGCGAACCGAAAATCGTCATCATCAGCGTGGACTTGCCAGCGCCATTGGCACCGATCAGGGCCACGATTTCGCCTTCGTCCACTGTCAGGTCGATACCCTTCAGCGCACAGATGTTGCCGTAATAGGTCTCGACCTTTTCAACGGCCAGAAGCGGTTGCTTTTTCTGCATGGGATCAGCCTGCATCATTCGCCTCCCTTCTTCGGCTTGGCCGGAGCTTTTCGGCTTGGCGGCGCCTTTGCGGGAGCGGTCTTGTGGCTCGTCGGAACATCGCCGGCTTCGACGCGGCTCGAGAATTCGGTCGCCTGGCCAGCGGCCAACTTTTTGGCCTGCCCCACCCAGTCTTCACGGGCGATGCGGCCATCGAATTCCAGATAGGTTTCAGCCTGCTTGATGTCAGCTTCGGACCATGCGGCGATCTGATCGAAATGATAGATGCCGTGCTCGTTCAGCTTCTTTTCGTTAACCGCACCGATGCCCTTCACGAGCGTCAGATTGTCGGCCTTGCCATCGCGAGCTGCGTCCAATCCACCGGCAAGTCGGGAAACTTCCGCAGCCTCTTCCTGTTCGATCGCTTCTTCGGCAAGCTGCGTCGTAACAAGATCGATGGCATCGGTCACACCAGGCTTGTCCGCCTCGTCGATCAGATCGGCGATTTCCTCGTCGTCAACGCCAAGATAAGCGGCGATAACGCGCGGATCGTTGCGGACTTCTTCCGGCGTGCCGTCGGAGATCTTCGTGCCATATTCCAGCACGATCACGTGGTCGGAGATCTCCATAACCACCGACATGTCGTGCTCGATCAGCAGGAGCGACGTCCCGGTATCCTTGCGGATATCGAGCAGAAGCTTGTTCAGCTCAGCCGACTCGCGCGGATTCAGACCTGCTGCCGGTTCATCAAGGCAGAGAATTTCCGGCTCGGTGCACATGGCGCGAGCGATTTCCAGACGGCGCTGATCGCCATAAGGCAGATCGCCAGCCGGATCGTCTGCGCGCGCAGTCAGATTGATCTTATCCAGCCAGTAACGCGCCTTTTCGATGGCTTCCTTGGCGGCCTTCTTATAGCCCGGCAGGCCCAGAAGGCCGAGGATCGTGAAACCGGACGACCGCATCAGCGTGTTGTGCTGGGCGACGAGCAGGTTTTCCAGAACGGTCAGGCCTGAGAACAGACGAATATTCTGGAAGGTACGCGCCACCTTGGCCTGTTTGGTGATCTGGAAATCCGGAAGACGTTCCAGAAGGAAAGTGTCGCCCGTGTTCCGATGCATGGTCAACATGCCGCCCGTTGGCTTGTAGAAGCCGGTGATGCAGTTGAAGACCGTTGTTTTACCGGCACCGTTCGGGCCGATGAGCGCGGTAATGTCACCACGCTTCACATCGAAGCTCAGATCGTTGATGGCGACGAGGCCACCAAAGCGCATCGACAGATGCTCAACCTGAAGAACGGTGTCTTTCTGAACCAGGTTTTTCTGAACATTGTCAGACATTGTCGCTGTCTCCGCCATCAGCCGTGCCCTTCCTTGGTAAAGGCACCCGACACCATCTTCTTTGCATGCAGGAACGCGCTTGGTTCTCGGCTTCCGACAAAGCCACGCGGTTTCCAGACCATGACGACCACCATAGCGAGGCCGAAGATCAGCATGCGATAGAGTTCCGGCGTGAAGTCGGGACCGAAGATCACCTTCAGGAAGCCCATTTCGCGCAGGATTTCCGTGCCGCCAATCATGACGACTGCGGCGATGGCGATACCGACGAGCGACCCCATACCGCCGAGAACGACGATGGCGAGGATAACCGCGGATTCAAGGAACACGAAGGATTCCGGGCTCACAAAGCCCTGACGTGCGGCGAAGAAGGAGCCCGCAAAACCACCGAACATCGCGCCCGTGGCAAAAGCCGTGAGCTTGGTGGTCGTGGTGTTGATGCCGAGCGAACGGCAGGCGATTTCGTCTTCACGCAGCGCTTCCCATGCGCGGCCAACCGGCATGCGACGCAGACGGATCGTAACCCAGGCAGTCAGAAGCGCCAGCAGCAGAATGACGTAATAGAGGAAGAACTTGTAATGCGCCGGCGAGAAAGCAATTCCCATATGGGCGGCAAAACCATCCGGACCGGCCTTGAACGGCAGACCGAAGAAGGTTGCCTTGGCAATGCCCGAAATACCGAAAGTGCCCTTGGTGAGATCGGTCCAGTTGATGAGCACCAGACGGATGATTTCACCGAAAGCCAGCGTCACGATGGCGAGATAGTCACCGCGCAGACGCAAGACCGGGAAGCCCAGAATGACGCCCCATGTTGCCGCCAGAATGCCTGCAATGGGCAGCAGCATCCAGAACGACAGACCGAAATAGCTCGACAGGATCGCGTAAGAATATGCGCCGACAGCGTAGAAGGCCACATAGCCGAGATCGAGAAGACCGGCGAGACCGACGACGATATTGAGGCCCCAGGCCAGCATCACATAGATGAGGATCTGGACGCCGAAATTATCCACCCATTTGAGCGAGCCCTGCCAGCCCAGAGCCATGACGATCAGGATCGGATAGGCAAAGAGGAAGGCGACGCCAAGCTTGGAGAAATGGGTGCGGAAGAAGGACTGGCCTTCCGAGGTATCCACCGTGCGCTTGCTCTTGGCGAGCTTGCGCGCCTCGAGCTGCGGCTGCAGGAAGGCGACGAACAGGAAGCGTCCGGCTGCCGCCAGCGCAACCATGACGGCCAGCGCGCCCCAGCGCTGTACCAGCACCAGTTCATTGTTGATGTTCTGCTCGGTCTTGAAACCGATGATCAGGACGAAGAGACCCAGCGCCAGAAGACCGGCGATGATACCTTCACGAATGGCCCGGCCAAAAAGGGAATCCGGGCGTGAACTCGACTGTACAGCCATGATTACACCTTTTCGACTTCAGGACGGCCAAGAATACCCGACGGCATGAAGATCAGCACGATGGCCAGGATCGAGAACGCCGCGACATCCTTGTAGTCGATCGAGAAATAAGCCGACCAGAGCGCTTCGATCAGACCGATCAGCAGACCGCCGACAACCGCGCCCGGAAGCGAACCGATACCGCCCAGAACCGCAGCGGTGAACGCCTTGACGCCGGGGATGAACCCGTCGGCGAAGGAAATCACACCGTAGAAGGACAGGTAAAGCGTACCGGCAACGGCTGCGAGCATGGCGCCCATCACGAAGGTGAGCGAAATCACGCGGTCAACATTGATGCCGAGAAGTGCGGCCATCTTGCGGTCCTGCTCACAGGCACGCTGCGCACGACCGAGCGATGTGCGATTGACGATGTACCAGAAGATCGCCAGCAGCACCGCCGTTACCACGATGACGACGATCTGCTTGAGCGAAATCGTGACACTGGAACCGAACAGGCTGTACGAGCCGTTTAGGAGCTGCGGAACCGGCTTGTTGCGCGGACCCTGCGTCACCTGGACGAAGTTGGACAAGACGATCGACATGCCGATCGCCGTGATCAGCGGTGCAAGGCGGAACGAACCGCGCAGCGGCCGATAAGCCACGCGCTCGATCGTCCAGCTCCACAAGCCGGTCATGAGCATAGCAACCACCATCATCAGAAGCAGAAGCAGCGCAATCGGCAGCGCTCCGATGAAAGTTGTGATGATTAGAAAAACAATCAGCGCCATAAAGGCGCCGAGCATAAAGACATCGCCATGAGCAAAGTTGATCATGCCAATGATACCATAGACCATCGTGTAGCCGATGGCGATCAGGCCATAGATCGAACCGAGCGCGAGCCCGTTGATCACCTGCTGGAGGAAATATTCCATCGAAAAGCCACCCATTTAACAAGCCGGAATCTTATTGGCGCATCATTATTTCGTGCACCCTCATTTTTTTCCCGGTCGATTACACCTAACGGCTGCATCAAGGAATGCAAGCCCCTTTCGTCTTAAACAAAAGACTAATTGCTTCATCCTTCTGCAAACCAGTTATGTCCCCTACTAAACGCCCCTTTCGCGTCCTTTTCTACCGAAACGGACGCCTTATCCCATGTTTTCCCCGAAGCCTCAAAGGGCAAGAAATTGGGTGGTTGGCCGCTTTTGGCCAACCGTACCCGTTTTACGCAACTGTGAAACCGTGAGCAAACGGATCCCGGTCATCAATGAAGATGGTATTATAACCGGTCATCCGTGCCCAGCCCGCAATTGACGGGATAATCCCCGGCAGGACGGTATCCTGGCCCGTAGCAGGGCCTGTGACTTCCACTGCGCGCTCGACGCGACCGTGGAACAGCGAACCAATGATGGATTCATGCACGAATTCATCGCCCGGCTTCAGCTTGCCCTTGGCGGTGAGCTGTGCCATGCGCGCCGAGGTGCCGGTTCCGCAAGGCGAACGGTCGATGGCCTTGTCGCCATAGAAGACGGCGTTGCGGGCATGAGCTTCCGGCTGGGTCGGCTTGCCGGTCCAGAGGATATGCGTCAGACGATTGATATCGGCCAGCAGCGGGTGCTGGAACTTGTATTTCTCGTTGAGACGCTGACGCAGAACCGGGCTCCAGGCGATCAGCTGCTGGGCGCTGTAATCGGCCATGTCGGTGTAATTGTCCTGCGGCTCGACGATGGCATAAAAATTACCGCCATAGGCCACATCGACCTTGAGTGTGCCGAGATCAGGGCATTCCACTTCCATGCCTTCCGCATAGAGGAAAGCCGGAACATTGGTGAGGCGCACGCGCTCCACATACTGGCCGTTCTGCTCATATTCGATGGCAACCAGACCGGCTGGCGTGTCGAGGTTGAGCTTACCCGGCGTCTTTGGCGTGACGAGGCCCTGTTCAATGGCCATGGTCACGGTACCGATGGTGCCGTGACCGCACATGGGCAGGCAACCGGAGGTTTCGATGAACAGCACCGCCACATCGCAATCCGGGCGCGTCGGCGGATAAAGGATCGATCCCGACATCATGTCATGGCCGCGTGGTTCGAACATCAGGCCGGTGCGGATCCAGTCAAACTCGCGCAGAAAATGTGCGCGCTTTTCCATCATGGTCGAACCTTCGAGGTTCGGGCCGCCGCCCGCCACCAGACGCACAGGGTTACCGCATGTATGTCCGTCGACGCAGAAAAAGGAATGTCTTGCCATGATGGTCAGTTCCGAAAACGTTGTGGCTTGAATGGTTCGATGTCGATTGCAGGCTTCGCGCCGGTGATCAGATCGCGGATCAGGCGTCCGGTCGCTGCGGATTGTGTGAGGCCAAGATGGCCATGGCCGAAGCCGTAGAAAATATTTCCGCCCGACGAGGCGCGGCCAATGACCGGCACCGAGTCCGGAATGGACGGACGATAGCCCATCCACTCGCGTCCGCCTTCAGTTTTGAGGCCGGGCAGGAAGCGGGAAGCCTTGGTCAGCATCGCTTTGGAGCGCGCATAATTCGGCGGCAGATCGAGCCCGCCGAATTCAACCGCGCCGCCCACGCGCAATCCTGTCGCCATTGGCGTGACGACGAAACCGTGACTCGGGAAAGTGAGCTGTCGCTTCACATCGAAAGCGCCCACCGGCAACGTTGTGTTGTAACCGCGCTCGGTATCGAGCGGCACCGCATCACCGAACCCTTTCGCAAACTCCCGCGAAAAAGCGCCGGTCATCACGATGAGGTTTTTTGCGCTGATCTCGGTGCCGTCTTCAAGGCGCACGCGCGCGCCGCCTTCTGCCGGTTGCGCACTCGTCACTTTCGCTTTCAGGAAGCGTGCGCCAAGGCGTTCCGCATAGGCCCAGACAGCCTGTCCGAACAGTTTCGGGTCACTGACATTTTTCCAGCCGGGCACGAAGGTTCCGGCCACGATGCGCGGGCTGAGGCCCGGCTGCAATTCGGCCAACCGCGCACCATGGACATGCTCATGCGCAATGCCAGCCTTCTCGCGAATGTCCCAGCTTGGGAGAGCGGCATTCAGCTCGGCTTCGCTTTCATAAAGTTCCAGATTGCCGTTTTCCTGCAAACGGTCGCGCAAATCGGCGCGGTCGATCAGTGCCAGCATTTCGCTTGCCGCAAGCCGCATGATATTGGCCTGCGTGACAGCGGTTTTCTCCAGCGCTTGAGCGCTGCTGGCGCGCCAGAACTGATAGAGCCACGGCACCATTTTCGGGAAATAGGACGGGCGAATGGAGAAAGGCCCCAGCGGGTCCATCAGCCAGCCCGGCACCTTGCGCATGACACCCTTGGAAGCCAGCGGCAGAATTTCCGAAAAAGCGAGCGCCGCCGCATTGCCGGAACTCGTTTCCTCACAGATGCCCGTGCGATCAATGACCAGCACATCGCGCCCGGCTTCGGTCAGGAGGGCTGCCGTCACAGAACCGACAATTCCGCCACCGATGATAACAATATCCTGCTGTCCCATTTTTTGCTGCTTGTTGGGATCAGATTTCATTCTTGTGCGGCTCCCCACCGGTCCTTATGAGAGGCGTCATCACGGATGGAGCCCCTGTCTTTGTCAATACCGGTTTCCCGGTGCCCGAGTTCCGTATGCGCAACCGATGCCGTTCTGGCATGGTGCGCGTTCGAAATCAGAGCGACTTTGAAATCGGAGCGCCAACCCGTCTAACAAAATTTTGGAATAACACTATGCCGAAACCCGGTTAAAGCAAACGCGGGTCCGGCATGACTGCACCCTTGGTCGTATTGATATATCAGAGATATATTTGTAGGATTGTTTCATGTCAATTGCCATCATGCAGGACACCGGACCACATGACACAGACGAGCCTCCGCGAACGGTCGATGAAAAGCGCCACCGGCAAACCGGCAACCGCTATTGACGGTCTGGGCGGCGAAAGCCTTGCCGACCAGGCCTATCGCACATTGGAGCGCATGATCGTGACGCTTGAGCTGGAGCCGGGAGCCGTGGTCAACGAACGCACGCTCATCGAGCTGACCGGCATGGGCCGGACGCCGCTGCGAGAAGCCATTCAGCGGCTTGCCTGGGAAGGACTGATGGAAGTCCGCCCCCGTTCCGGCATTGCGATTGCGCCGATTGACCCGAAGGATTTCGCCAAGGTGCTGGATGCCCGCGAAGGCGTTGAACGCGTCTTGGCGCGCGATGCAGCGCGCTTCGGTAGCCCACGCGACTATCAGCGGCTGGAAGCGGCGGCAGCAGCCATGCGGCAGGCAATCCCGGATGAGGACGTACAGTCATTTCTCGACGCCGACAAGGCTTTTGACATTGTGCTCGGCACCGCGGCCAACAATCCCTATGCGACCCGCCTCGCGGCTCCGCTTCAGACGCATAGCCGCCGGTTCTGGTTCCGCTTGCGCCCATCGGCCAGCATCACAGGCTCAGCCAATGCCCATGCCGCGCTCATCGAAGCCATCGTGTCCCGTGAACCGGAACGCGCCAGCAACACCGCAAGTGAACTGATGGAATATCTGCGCACGCTTGCACCCTAACGCATACGGGAACTTCTACGCGAGCGCTCTGTCGTTCTCACGCCGTAAGAGGCTGATGCATTGGTGTCGAAAACCATGCCGTCATCCGTATTCACATCGTTGAGCGCCCGCGCATAGGCATGCCGGGTGCCATGGCGCATGTCCTTCGCCTGCACCGACACGATGGAGACAATGGCCATGAGGCCCACCAGGGTCTGGGTCGAATAACGCATTTCCGACGCTCCCGTCAGGCAAAGCGCCACGGCATCGGTTCGATCCGTTGAAAGGCGCCTTCTGTGTTGGTTTGAACGCTCACCCTTTTCGAAAGCCGTCTCGCGTCTTTCTGGACATGCGTTCCGTCCGCAAAATTGTGGGACCAGTGAACGGTGAACTGGCGACCGAAAGATGGCGCAAGCCGTCCGGCTTCGGGGCAGGTTTTCACAAAACCGTGATTGAAACAAAAAAGCCGGAGCGAAGGCTCCGGCTCGTCCGCGTGGGAAGATGTCTTGTTTCTTAGTGGGTCTTGTTCATCGATGCCGACATTTTGCGTAGCACGTTCAGTGCAACGCTCAATTCTTCATCGGTAACGCCTTCAAGCAGGTCCTCGCGCACATCACCGGCGAGTTTCTCAACCTGCTCCGCCAGAACCTTGCCCTCTTCGGTCATGACGACGCGCTTGGCGCGCCGGTCACCTTCAACCGTCTGACGCTCGATGAACGACTGACGCTCCAAGCCGTCGAGAAGGCGAACCATGGTCGCATTCTCAATCTCGAGTGTTTCAGCCAGTTCTTTTTGATAAAGGCCTTCCTGTTCAATCAGTGCCAGCAGCGTGCGCGCGCGCGCCAATGTCAGGCCCCGCTCCTTCACCCTGGCGTCAAAAACGGTGCGAAGCTTGCGGTTCACCTTCGCCATGGCATCAATCATTTCTGCTCTGAGATCTGTCGTGCTCATATCCGATGCCTTATATATTAGTAAACTAACGATTGTGTTTCTGGATAAATGGCTCACGGTTCATTTTCAATGGTTACACGCACAAGTCACGCAAGCGTGAAGTTTTTCCCTCAGCCAGGGGAGTAAAACCAAATAAGTTGTGCCTGAAGCCTGGATTTAAGAACCGAAATAACTTGAAAAATGAATAGTCGTTAAAAAGAAAAATATGCGCTGTAAATGAAACCAAAAAGAAAAGCGGACCGAAGTCCGCTTCTCGGGAAAATCTGTGAATTTCTTAGCCGATCAGCCCGGTATAACCGCGCCCTGCAGCGTCATCAGCTGGTGCAGGAAGATTTCGGCCTTGGTGCGATGCTCCGGCGACGTCGCATCATCGAGCGCCTTGCGGGCTTCATCGATGCGGCGCGTGATGTCCGACGGCTCAATGGCGTCGACATGCGTTGCGGATTCGGCCAGCACGGTGCAGCTCTGTGGGGTAATATCGGCAAAACCGCCGAAAACCACGTAAGAGTCGGACTTGCCGTCGGCAAGCTTCACCGAAACGACTCCCGGCATGATCGTCGACATCAGCGGCGAATGACCGGCGAGAGCCGTCAGATAGCCTTCGCTACCCGGAATGACGACTTCCGTCACCTGCGCGGAAAGCAGGAGGCGTTCAGGCGACACGAGTTCGAATTGGAAAGCTTGAGCCATGGTTCTCACTTCGAGCGATCTAGTTAAAATGGAATCGTTGGAGCCGTTCTAACTATTTTTTTCCCGCATTTCCGGACGCAAAACCGTTTCACACTTTTGCTGGAAATGCTCCAAATCCCAAGAGCGCGACCTCGAAACTGGAAACCGGTTTTCGAAAAAATCGTGCTCAAACAAATGAAGAGGTCGTCTCGGTGGGCCTTTCGGCCCACCGGGAAACTCAATTCATCAAGCGGCTTCGGCAGCCAGCTTCTTCGCCTTTTCGATCGCTTCTTCAATCGAGCCGACCATGTAGAAGGCCGGTTCTGGAAGATGATCGTATTCACCTGCGCAAAGGCCCTTGAAGCCCTTGATGGTGTCGGCGAGGTCAACCAGCTTGCCTGGCGAACCGGTGAAGACTTCAGCAACGAAGAACGGCTGCGACAGGAAGCGTTCGATCTTACGAGCGCGCGCAACGGTCAGCTTGTCGTCTTCCGACAGTTCGTCCATGCCGAGGATGGCGATGATGTCCTGAAGCGACTTGTAGCGCTGAAGGATCGACTGAACCTGACGGGCGACGGCGTAGTGTTCTTCACCAACGATCATCGGATCGAGCATACGCGACGTGGATTCCAGCGGATCCACAGCCGGGTAAATACCCTTTTCAGCGATCGAACGGTTCAGCGTGGTGGTCGCGTCCAAGTGAGCGAACGACGTTGCCGGTGCAGGATCGGTCAAATCGTCGGCAGGAACGTAAATTGCCTGAACCGAGGTAATCGAACCCTTGGTCGTCGTGGTGATGCGTTCCTGCATCGCGCCCATGTCGGTTGCCAGCGTCGGCTGATAACCCACAGCGGAAGGAATACGGCCGAGAAGAGCCGAAAGTTCCGAACCAGCCTGCGTGAAGCGGAAGATGTTGTCCACGAAGAACAGAACGTCCTGGCCCTTGTCACGGAAGTTTTCAGCAACCGTCAGACCCGACAGAGCAACGCGAGCGCGCGCACCCGGAGGCTCGTTCATCTGACCGTAAACGAGTGCGGCCTTGGAGCCTTCACCGCCACCGAGCTTGTTAACGCCCGATTCGATCATTTCGTGGTAAAGATCGTTACCTTCACGGGTACGTTCACCCACACCAGCGAATACCGAGTAACCACCGTGCGCCTTGGCGACGTTGTTGATCAGTTCCATGATGAGAACGGTCTTGCCGACGCCTGCGCCGCCGAACAGACCAATCTTACCACCCTTGGCGTAAGGAGCGAGAAGGTCAACGACCTTGATGCCCGTAACGAGGATTTCAGCTTCGGTCGACTGTTCGATGTACTCAGGAGCTTCCTGGTGGATCGCACGACGGGCAGTGGTCTTGATCGGACCAGCTTCGTCAACCGGCTCGCCGATGACGTTCATGATGCGGCCGAGGGTTTCTTCACCAACCGGAACCATGATCGGGTTGCCGGTGTCGCGCACTTCGTGACCGCGAACCAGACCTTCGGTCGAGTCCATGGCGATGGTGCGAACGGTGTTTTCGCCCAGATGCTGCGCAACTTCGAGAACCAGGCGGTTGCCCAGATTGTCGGTTTCCAGAGCGTTGAGGATCAGCGGCAGCTGACCGTCTTCGAACTGTACGTCGACAACAGCGCCGATGACCTGAGTGATCTTGCCGACTGCGCCGGTCGTTGCAGCCTTGGGAGCTGCAGGAGACTTGGTTGCCGGAGATTTGGCGGCAGCCGCCTTAGCCGGTGTAGCCTTGGCTGGAGCCTTCTTCGCCGCTGCCGGCTTTGCTTCGGCCGCGGCGGTAGTTTTCGGGGTCGCTGCTTTTGCCATCGATCCTTACCTTCCGTTAGCATGGTCCCGAAAAGTTGCAGACTTCCCGGATAGACCGTGCGGTAAACCCTAGAGCGCTTCCGCGCCCGAAATGATTTCGATCAGTTCCTTGGTGATCTGAGCCTGACGCTGACGGTTATACGTGATCGACAACTTGTTGATCATGTCACCGGCATTACGCGTCGCATTGTCCATCGCGCTCATCTTCGCGCCCATTTCGCCCGCCACATTTTCCAAGAGAGCGCGGAAAATCTGGACCGAAATATTGCGCGGGATCAGCGTGCTCAGGATCGCCGCAGGATCAGGTTCGTACTCATAAATCGCATCGCTTGCAGTGTCCGCCTGCGCAACATCGCCAGCCGAAGCCGGAATGATCTGCTGTGCAGTCGGGATCTGTGCAATCACCGACTTGAATTCGGAATAGAACAGGGTGCAGACATCAAAAGCGCCTTGTTCGAACAGCTCGATCACCTTGTGGCCGATCTGGTCGGCATGCACAAAAGCGAGCTGCTTGACTTCGCGCAAATTGACGTGGTCGATGATCAGAGAGGCAAATTCGCGACGCAGAATATCTGCGCCCTTCTTGCCGACCGTGATGATCTTGACCGTCTTGCCTTCAGCGAGGAGCTTGCGGGTATGATCGCGCGCCAGGCGTGCGATCTGCGAATTGAAACCGCCGCAAAGGCCACGTTCTGCAGTGCAGACGACGAGCAGATGCACGTCGTCCTTACCTGTACCGGCCATCAATGCCGGTGCATCTTCGCCGCTGACATTCTGCGCGATATTCGCGAGAACGGCGCCCATGCGCTGCGAGTAAGGCCGTGCGGCCTCCGCAGCTTCCTGGGCACGGCGCAGCTTCGCCGCGGCGACCATCTGCATCGCCTTGGTGATTTTCTGCGTCGCCTTGACCGAGGCGATACGGTTTCTCAGATCCTTTAGTGAAGGCATCCGTTCATCCCGTCACAAAATTCAAGCGAAAGACTTGGCGAACGCGTCGACCGCTGCCTTGAGCTTTGCTTTGATGTCGTCGGTGAGCGCCTTCTGATCGCGGATCGCATCCAGCACATCCTTGTGCTCGGTGCGCAGCGAAGAAAGAAGACCTGCTTCGAACTTGCCAACCTGGTTGACGGCGATCTTGTCGAGATAGCCATTCACGCCGGCGAAAATCACGGCAACCTGTTCTTCCGTCTTGAGCGGCGAGAACTGCGGCTGCTTGAGAAGCTCGGTCAGACGTGCACCACGGTTCAGCAAACGCTGGGTCGAGGCATCGAGATCCGAACCGAACTGTGCGAAGGCGGCCATTTCACGATACTGGGCGAGCTCGCCCTTGATCGAACCGGCAACCTGCTTCATGGCCTTGACCTGAGCCGAAGAACCAACGCGCGAAACCGACAGACCGACGTTAACAGCCGGACGGATACCCTGATAGAACAGGTTGGTTTCGAGGAAGATCTGGCCGTCGGTGATCGAGATCACGTTGGTCGGAATGAAGGCCGAAACGTCGTTGCCCTGTGTTTCGATGACCGGCAGAGCCGTCAGCGAGCCAGCGCCGTTTTCGTCGTTGAGCTTTGCAGCACGTTCCAGAAGACGCGAGTGCAGGTAGAAAACGTCGCCCGGATAAGCTTCACGGCCCGGAGGACGACGAAGCAGAAGGGACATCTGACGGTAAGCAACAGCCTGCTTGGACAGATCGTCGTAACCGATGAGAGCGTGCTGACCGTTGTCACGGAAGTATTCGCCCATTGCGCAACCTGCGAACGGAGCGAGGTACTGCATCGGAGCCGGATCGGAAGCGGTAGCAGCGATAACGATCGAATATTCGAGAGCGCCGCGTTCTTCGAGAACCTTGACGAACTGAGCAACAGTCGAACGCTTCTGGCCGATAGCAACGTAAACGCAATAAAGCTTTTCGCTGTCCGGGCCGTTGTCGTGGATCGGCTTCTGGTTCAGGAAGGTGTCGAGAATGATGGCGGTCTTGCCGGTCTGACGGTCACCGATGACCAGCTCGCGCTGACCACGACCAACCGGGATCAGAGCGTCAACAGCCTTGAGGCCGGTCGACATTGGCTCATGAACCGACTTGCGCGGGATGATGCCCGGTGCTTTCACGTCGACGCGGCGACGCTCGGTGGCAACGATTGGGCCCTTGCCGTCGATCGGGTTGCCGAGCGCGTCAACGACGCGGCCCAGCAGGCCCGGACCAACCGGCACGTCAACGATGGCGCCGGTACGCTTAACGACGTCGCCTTCCTTGATGTCACGGTCGGCACCGAAGATAACGACACCAACGTTGTCGTTTTCAAGGTTGAGCGCCATGCCGCGAATGCCGCCGGGGAATTCGACCATTTCACCAGCCTGAACATTGTCCAGACCATAGACGCGAGCAATACCGTCGCCGACGGACAGAACCTGACCGACCTCGGAGACCTCAGCCTCCTTGCCGAAGTTCTTGATTTGCTCTTTCAGGATAGCGGAAATTTCCGCAGCGCGGATGTCCATCAGCCGACCTCTTTCAGTGCAAGCTTGAGAGAAGATAGTTTGGTGCGAAGGGACGTGTCGATCTGACGCGAACCCATCTTGACGATAAGACCGCCGAGGATCGACGGATCGACGGTGACGTTGATCGTCACGTCCTTGCCGGCCACGCTCTTCAGCGTTGCCTTCAATTCGTTTTCCTGCGCAGCGGTGAGCGCATGCGCGGAAGTGACATCGGCGGAAACTTCTCCGCGATGTTCAGCAGCAATCTTGTGGAATGCGGCGATAATGCCCGGCAGGGCGAAAAGGCGGCGGTTCGCTGCGACGACGCGCAGAAGATTTCCGACCAGACCCGTGATGCCCGCCTTGTCGGCAATGGCGCCGATCGCATGGAGCTGGTCTTCCGAAGAAAATACCGGACTGGAGATCAGACGCTTGAGGTCCTCGCTTCCGCTCAGAAGCGCCTCGAAACGAACAAGATCTTTCTCCACAGCAGCAACGGACTTGGCTTCGAGCGCCAGCTCGAAAAGCGATCCGGCGTAACGCTGTGCCACACCTGAAATGAGCGAAGACGTTTCAGCCACGAACAACCTGCTCTCTACGTTGAAACCATCCTTTTGGGGCCCACTATTGCTCAGGACGCCAAGCCGATGATTTTATTGAATGTTTCCGGAAAACCACTGACGCGCGAGCACGTCAACACCGAAATGTGATTGCCGTCTAGCATAGACGAACAGGACTCGCAACACGCGAATCCCGCACTTTTGTGTAAGTTTTGTCGCGTTTTCAGATCAAAAAAGTCGCAGGGTTAACCGATGAAGCCAAAAGCGTAGAGCAGTGGCCCGGCGGCCAGAAGGAATTCTACAATTGCTGCCAACCAGTTATAGACGGTGCCGCCCCTATCGGACATCATCGAGATGAAGCGACCGAACAGCGCAAAGCCCCATGCCACACCCAAAACGATCCACAGGTAGGGCTGTGCAAAGATAAGAGCGCCAAGACCGAGAGCGAGATAGGGACCAGCCAGCACTGCGCGGATGGCGCTGAAGGCTTCGGGCCGCGCATTGATCGCCTGCAACCGCAAGAGCTTCATGGTGATACCGGGCGCAAACAGCATCACGATGCCCGCAAAGGCGGTCACGGCTGCCGAGCTCCAGGCGAGCCATTCGCCGGTCGTGGTGGGAAGATAGAATTCCATCGCGATCACCCTCAAATTTGAACAGCACGGCTATAAACCAGTTTTGCACAAACGAAAACCGATCACACCGCCTGAACACGCTCGAGCGCATCCCGAAGCGGGTGAAACGGTTTTCGGAAAAGTTGCCAAGCAATTCAAGCATGTGGTGCCGGCGTTCAGCGCGACATCGAACCGCGCATCCCGATGATACGTGTCAGAATCGACCGCAGGAAAAGAATGGCCACCGCACCAATCGCCCAGATGATCCCAAGTGCGGGACCGAGCAAGGACTGCAGCAATCCAACCCCCGTGCTGGCTACCTGGTCCAGCTTGGAGGTGTTCAGCAGCGTGGCCACTTCTGCGCCGATCAGGCCTTTTCCGGCTTCGGCCAAAGCCGCTCCGTTACCGCTGATCCAGACAATCACAGCATCCGATATGGCGTAGGCAAACCACATCAGCAATGTCCAGACTGCCAGCCCCACAAGGGTGATCAGCCAGAATGCGGGACCGGTTTTAGTCGAAGATCTCGTTTGGTTGACAGGGTCATATTTCATTGGTTTCAAGCCTCAGTGGAACCTTGGAAACCACTCTGCATCCTCTAGTGACTAGAGAAGCAACCCCCAATTTGTTGAAACCGTTTCGATGGATATGCGCGGCTACAGGAAACTTTGCGGATCGATGTCGACCTGCACTCTGATAGACCCTCGCTCCTTCGGCGAAGCGGCCAGCAAAGCGCGGATAAAGGATTGAATATCCGCGCGTTTTGTCCCGTGGATCAATATTCGGAACCGATGCCTTCCGCGCACCAGCGCCAGTGGCGCTTCGGCTGGACCGAGCACCGAAACCTCCGAAGAGGACGGCGCGGCGCGGCGAAGGGCGCGGGCATGATTTTCAGCATCCGGACGATTATCGGCAGAGATGATCAGCGCGGCCAGCCGCCCGAATGGCGGCAGTGCACTGCGCTCTCGCTCCTCGATTTCGCGTGCATAAAACGCCTCGGTATCGCCGCTGACGATAGCGCGCATAACCGGATGGTCCGGTTGGTAAGTCTGGATCAGACCGAGGCTCTTGCGGCCCGTTCGCCCCGCGCGTCCGGTAACCTGATTGAGAAGCTGAAAGGTGCGTTCAGCGGCGCGCGGGTCGCCATTGGCCAGCCCCAGATCGGCATCCACTACGCCCACCAGCGTCATATTGGGGAAATTGTGCCCCTTGGCGACGAGCTGCGTGCCGATGACGATATCAGCCTCGCCCTTCGCAATGGCATCGAGTTCCAGACGCAACCGCTTCACGCCCCCCGCCATATCAGACGAAAGCACTATGATTCGCGCGTCGGTGAAGGTCGCCGCAACTTCTTCCGCGATGCGCTCCACGCCCGGACCGCAGGCGACCAGATGATCGAGCGTGCCACACTCCGGGCAGGCTTCGGGCGTCGGCTCGTGATAACCGCATTGATGGCACATCAATTGACCGCGAAAGCGATGCTCGACCAGCCAGCTTGAACATTGCGGACACTGGAAGCGATGGCCGCAGACGCGGCACAAGGTCAGCGGCGCATAACCACGACGATTGAGGAACAGCAGCGCCTGTTCACCGCGCTCCACCGTCTTCCCGACGGCTTCGGTCAGTGCAGGTGACAGAAAGCGCCCCGGCGGCGGCGGCGAGCGCCGCATGTCGATGGTCTTCAGATCGGGAAGGGCTGCTTCCGCATAGCGCCCATAAAGCTTGATTCGCTTGTAACGGCCCTGATCCGCATTGACCTGACTTTCGATGGAGGGCGTGGCAGAGGCCAGCACCACCGGAAAGCCGCCAATGTGGCCGCGCACGACAGCCATGTCGCGGGCATTGTAGAAGACCCGGTCTTCCTGTTTGTAAGCCGGATCATGTTCTTCGTCGACGATGATCAGACCCAGTTCCTTGAAGGGCAGAAACAGCGCCGAACGCGCGCCTGCAACCACACGCACCGTGCCTTCGGTAACCTGACGCCAGACGCGCTCACGCGTGCGCGGCGCGAGGTCGGAATGCCATTCGGCTGGCTTGGCTCCAAACCTGTTGTGGAACCGGTCGAGAAACTGCTGCGTCAGGGCGATTTCCGGCAGGAGAATCAGCACCTGCTTGCCCTGCTCCAAGGCCTTGGCGACGGCTTCGAAATAAACTTCGGTCTTCCCGGAGCCAGTGACACCATCAAGAAGCGAAACGGAAAAACAGTCCGCCGCGACGGAATCAGAGAGCATTTCGGCTGCTGCCTGCTGGTCTTCCGAAAGCGTGGCGCGGGCGTAATCGGTATCCGGCTTCGCCACCACGGCGGGCGGCGGCAGCATCACTTCATCGAAAACGCCTTGCGCCTTCAGCCCTTCCACGACCGTCGTCGAAACACCAGCCGCATGGGCCAGACCGGATCGCGTCCAGGCCAGTCCGTCGCGAGCAAGCTCCATTACGCGGGCACGGGCATCGGTCATGCGTTCCGGCTCGCCGCCTGAATAGCGCAAGCCCGGAACCGATGGTTCGGGATCGAAGGCCGCAGGCACGCGCAACACCATGCGCGCCACCATGCCGGGGGGCGAAAGCGTGTAGTCCGCAGCCCAGCGCATGAAACGAAGCATCTCGCTATCCACGGGCGGACAATCGAAAACTTCGGAAATAGATCGCAATTTTTTGGCATCGACCGCATCGGTTTCGCCTTCGCAGACGATACCCGCAACTTCACGCGGTCCGAGCGGGACGCGCACGATCGACCCGGGCTGGACGTTCATGCCCTCCGGGACCATATAAGAATAAGGCCGTTCTGCTGGCATAGGCACCAGCACCGGAACCACGCGCGGCGCGAGGCTCGGAAAGAGGCCTGGAACGGGGTTAGCAATATCGTGCGAATCTTTCGACATGATCGCGTGACCTTGGCGCGGCTTTGCGCTAAAGAAAAGCCACCTTCCGGGACTTAAATGGATTTAGCTCCCAAAAACCACCCGCGCTCATTATGGAGGAACGCTGTTATGAAGTTTTTCGTGGACACTGCGGACGTCAAGGAAATCCGCGAACTGAACGACCTCGGACTGGTCGATGGCGTGACCACCAATCCGTCCCTCATCCTGAAGTCGGGTCGTGACATCATTGAAGTTACCAAGGAAATCTGCTCCTTCGTCAAGGGCCCGGTTTCGGCCGAGGTTGCTGCGACCGAGTATGAGCAGATCATGAAGGAAGCGGCCGTCATCTCCAAGATCGCAGACAATATCTGCATCAAGCTGCCGCTGACGCTCGACGGCCTCAAGGCTTGTAAGGCCCTGACCTCGGACGGCCACAAGACCAACGTGACCCTCTGCTTCTCGGCCAATCAGGCACTGCTCGCCGCCAAGGCTGGCGCTACCTTCGTTTCGCCGTTCATTGGCCGTATCGACGATATGGGCGTCAACGGCATGGAACTGATCGCCGAAATCCGTACGATCTTCGACAATTACGATTTCCGCACCGAAATTCTTGCCGCTTCGGTTCGTACCGTCAATCACGTCAAGGAAGCAGCGCTTATCGGCGCCGATGTCGTGACCGCACCTCCGGCAACGCTGAAGGCGCTCGTCAAGCATCCGCTGACCGACAAGGGCCTCGAAACCTTCCTCGCCGATTGGGCGAAGACCGGCCAGAAGATCGCTTAATCAGCGACCTAACGAGACAGATGAAAGGCGGGCTCATGGCCCGCCTTTTTTATTGCAGCTCACTATTCCAGAACCGTCTCGCCGTCCTGCTTGCTCACGCGAATCGGCCTGCTGCCGCAATGGTCGGCAATGGCATGGGCGAGCGCGCTGGAATGGGTTACCACCCAGATCTGGCTGCGCTCGGATGCCTGCGCGATCATTCTGGCCAGTGACGGGATCATGTCCGGGTGCAGGCTCGCCTCGGGTTCGTTCAGCGCAACCAGCGGCGGCAGGCGATAGGACAGAAGCGCGCCTGCCAGCGCCAGCAGCCGAATCTGTCCGTCCGACAACTCACCGGGACGAAAAATGCGGGGCGGGAAAGCCGGGAAATTCAGACCGAAACTGGCGGTTTCCTCCGGATAGGGAACGACCAGTTTAGCGCCATCGAGCGCCTCTGCGATAAAACGGTCGAGATCGACCGTATCCTGACGGATATGCGCAAGCGTGGCGAAGACCGAGGCGAGATTGCCGCCATCCTCGTCCAGTATGGCCGCTGTGGCCGCGATAGAAGGATGACGCGCCGGTGCGTCGCGATCGCTTCTGAAGCCGTGATAAAAGCGCCATCCGCGCATTTGCGCCGAGAGGTCGCCGATTTCCGGATAATGCCCCGACTGGCCGAGCACCGCCAGCCCGCTTTCCGATGTCAGAAGCCGCGCCGGATGCTCCATGCGCCGCCCCTCCCCGTCGCGGGCAAAAACCGCCGGGCCGCGCCGATCCATGAGATCGACCGGGCGGCGACCTGTATCGAGATTGAGCTGCTCTTCCTTGATCTGCGGCTCGAACGGAAAGGCGCCGGACACTGGTGGCGGCAAACCCGCCTCGATCCGATAGGACAGGCGCGATGCCAGCCTTTCATCCTCGAAATCCGCTTCCAGAATAATCCGCGCCGATTCGTGCTTGCGACGACCGCCGCTCCACATGGCCGACTGCATGCCGCCTTCCCGGACAATCTCTGTCGAAAAATTGCCTTCAGCAGCCGCCTTGATCAGTTGCAAAGCCCGATAGAGATTGGATTTGCCAGCGCCGTTTTCACCGACGAACACCGTCACCTGCCCAAGATCAAACCGGACAGAACGCAGCGAACGATAGCCTTTGGCCGAAAAGGAAACGAGGCGCATGATCTCCGCAACAGGCTGACACAATAAAGGGCGGCACAAACCGTGCCGCCCTTTATATCGATCTCGATGCGAACCACAAATTCCAATCAACCAGCCAAGGCTGTTACTACAGTCCGGGCTGAGATCCGATTGTGCTTTGCCGGCGCATTATTCCCATTTCATCTCGCCCTTGATGACCTTCGCGCCCAGTTCCAGGCTGCTTTCGCCACCAAGATCAGGATAGCGCTTCTTCATCGCGGCGATAAGCTCTGCGCTGTCCTTGACCTTCGCGGCCTCTTCATCGAACGCAGCGATATAATCACGGGTGAATTTGATCGCAGAAACATCGGTCGCAGAACCAGCCTTCATATGGGCGGGGACGACGACTTCAGGATTGCGTGCGGCAATTGCATCCAGCGTCTTGATCCAAGCTTCGCGCTGCGCCAGGTCGGGCGTATCGGCCAGCCAGATATGCTCGCCTGCGCCAATCAGGACGCCACCGAACACGGCCTTCAGCGATGGCACCCAGAGATAGCGGCGGTTCTTCATGCCTTCAGCCGGAACAATCTCGATCTCGTTGCCTTCCAGCGTGAGTGTCTTCTCATCCGATGCCTGCGGCAGAACAAGATCGGACAGGCTCTGCGGGCCATTCTCCTTGAGTTGTGGTCCCCAGACCTTCAGCTTCGTCTCGACATTGCCGTTGATGGCTGCAACGGCCTCAGGGGCAGCAATGATTTTGACATCCGGGAAAGCCGACTTGATTTCACGCAGATTGAAATAATAGTCGGGATCGCTCTGGCTGACATAGACCGTGGTGAGCTTCTTGCCGGTTTCCTTGATCTTCTCGGCAACCGCCTTGCCATCGGAGAAGGTGAAACCACCATCGAGAAGAATGGCCTCTTTCTCTCCGGTCAACAGAACCGGCGTCCGGTTGAAGCCATTCTCGTCGGCCTGAAAAAACTGCCACTTCAGTGGTGCTGCTTTTTCCTGTGCCGCTGCCGGGCCAGCAACGGCCAGACCCGCCACGCCTATTGCCGCAAAGACCGCGCCTCGCAAAACGTCTGAAAATCGCATCATCTGAATACTCCTGAAATTATGATTGAACCGACGGCAATACCGAGCGGCTTTCATGCATGACGCTTCGGGCAAGTCCCTTCCCATTTTTCGCGTCACGCCTCGGGCAATATGCAAATTGTAAATTAGTTCATTTGAAACAAGGAGTTATAAAAATGTTTGCAGGGAACAGCGATGTTACCTTGCTGAATTCCTTGAGCCTTTTTGCAATAAAAGAAATAAAAAAACGGCGCTCCGAGGCGCCGCTTTCTGAATTTCAGATCAAAGAACCGATCAGAGCTTCGACAGCTTCTGTGCCAGCGCGAGGAAAACCTGCTCTGCCAGTTCTTCCGCGGCGCGCTTGCGCGCATCGCGTTCTGCACGCAGGTTTGCGAATTCCTGACGCGGACGATCGAAGGAAGCGCCCGTCGTGCGTGTACCCGTGGCAAGCGGCTTGCCGTCCTTGTCACGCAGCACGAAATTCGACGTCGCCTTGACGATACCAGCCGATGGACGGCCCGTACGGTCGGTCTGATCGCCGATATCGACGCTCACCGCGGAAATCGTGCTCGTGGTCAGGCCGAGGCTCAGATGATACATCGGATTGGCTGGTTCACCAGCGCCGCCGCCCAACAGGAAGATCAGGCGATTGCGAACCTGCTGGCCATATACGTCATGAGCCGCATCGATGGACACGGAAGCCAGCTTGGTGCGCATATCCGGCGTCACGCTGCCACCGATCGAACCACCAGCGCCGCCGCCCGACGAATAGAGCGGCTGCACTGTACAGGCAGCCAGAAGAGCCGCAGCTCCCACAGCCACAAAAGCGACGCGGAAAGTCTTGATTGCGGAGAGGAAACGATCAGGCAACGACATTGACGATCCTTTGCGGCACCACGATAATCTTCTTCGGCGAGCCCCCGTTGAGCGCAGCCTTGACGAAGTCAAGTTCGAGCACCGCCTGCTGAATGCTAGCTTGATCAGCGTCGCGGGCGATTGTCAAATCCCCACGCTTCTTGCCGTTGATCTGCACGGGCATCACAATCTCGTTTTCCACCACCAATGCGGCATCGAATGCCGGCCATGGCGCGCGGGCGACCAACGTTTCCTGTCCGGCGATCTTGCCGCCCAGTTCCGTCAGGCATTGTTCGGCCAGATGCGGCATCATCGGTGCGAGCATCTGAATGAGCTTTTCCGTGGCGTCACGAACAGCGCCCTTCAGCTCGTCATCGGCCTTGTCCGAGGCGACAAGCTGCAACGGTGCTGCAAGCGCATTCACCAGCTCATAAAGACGCGCAACGCCGCGATTGAAGGCGAGCTTTTCGATATCGTCGCCAACAGCGTTGACCGTTTTGTGCACGGCCTTGGAAACGGCAAGGGCTTCGCCCTGCGAACCGGTCTTGGGCGACACATCTTTCAGGTGCTCGGCTGCTTCCGACACCAGACGCCAGACGCGCTGCACGAAGCGATGCGCACCTTCGGCACCTGCCTCCGTCCAGATCACGTCACGCTCAGGCGGCGAATCGGACAGCATGAACCAGCGCGCGGTATCTGCACCATAAGAAGAGATGATATCGTCAGGATCGACGACATTCTTCTTCGACTTCGACATCTTCTCGATGGAACCGATTTCGACCGGCGCGCCGCTATCCAGCATGGTTGCAATGCGCTTGCCGTCAATGTCCTCGATACGGATATCGGCAGGCGCAACCCACTGACCATCGGCCTTGTAGGTTTCGTGCACGACCATGCCCTGCGTGAACAGGCCCTTGAAAGGCTCGTCCAGACCGACATGACCTGTGGCCTTCATGGCGCGGGTGAAGAAGCGCGAATAGAGCAGATGCAGGATCGCGTGTTCAACACCGCCGATATACTGATCGACCGGCAGCCAGCGATCAGCAATCGCACGATCCGTCGGCTCGTTTTCCCAAGGGGCCGTGAAGCGCGCATAGTACCAGGACGAATCGACGAACGTATCCATCGTGTCCGTCTCGCGACGGGCTTCGCCACCGCATTTCGGGCACTTCACATGACGCCATGTGGCGTGACGGTCCAGCGGATTGCCCGGACGGTCGAAATCGACATCGTCCGGCAGCTTGACGGGCAGGTCGGCGCGCGGCACCGGATTGACGCCACAGCTTTCGCAATGGATCATCGGGATCGGGCAGCCCCAATAGCGCTGGCGCGAAATGCCCCAGTCGCGCAGACGGAACTGCACTTTGCGGGCCGCCTGCGGCTGATTGCCGAGCGTGGACTGTTCCAGACGGTTTGCGACCTCGTCGAAGGCTGCTTCCGGCGTCATACCATCAAGGAAGCGCGAATTGATCATCACGCCGTCATCGGTATAAGCCGTATCGGTGATGGCAAAAGTCGCCGCATCGTCGCCCTTCGGCAGAACGACCGGCGTTACCTTCAGCGCATATTTATTGGCGAAATCCAGATCGCGCTGGTCATGTGCAGGACAGCCGAACACAGCGCCTGTGCCATATTCCATCAATACGAAATTGGCGACATAGACCGGCAGCTCCCAGTTCTCGTCGAACGGATGCCTGACCTTGACGCCGGTATCGAAACCTTTCTTTTCAGCGGTTTCAAGCGCTGCAAGCGAGGTGCCATGCTGGTGGCATTCTTCGATGAAGCCGGTGAGCGACGCATTGTTTTCTGCAAGCTTCTTGGCGAGCGGATGATCGGCGGAAATCGCGACAAAAGCCGCGCCGAACAGCGTATCGGGACGTGTCGTGTAAACTTCGACTTCCGAGAAGCCTTCCGGCGCCGTCTTGCCGTCGAGCGCGAAACGAACCTGCAAGCCTTCCGACTTGCCGATCCAGTTGCGCTGCATCAGGCGGACTTTTTCCGGCCACTGGTCGAGCGTATCGAGACCGGCAAGCAATTCTTCGCTGAAATCGGTGATCTTGAAGAACCACTGCGTCAGTTCGCGCTGTTCGACCAGCGCCCCAGAGCGCCAGCCGCGGCCATCCACCACCTGCTCATTGGCGAGCACGGTATTGTCGACCGGATCCCAGTTGACCTTGGAGGTCTTGCGCGTCACCAGACCTTTTTCGAACAGGTCGATGAACAGCATCTGCTGACGATGATAATATTCCACATCGCAGGTCGCGAATTCGCGCGACCAGTCAAGCGACAGGCCCATCGACTTGAGCTGGCGCTTCATCGTGTCGATGTTCTGGTAGGTCCATTCCTTCGGATGCACCTTGTTCTGCATCGCCGCGTTTTCCGCAGGCATGCCGAACGCGTCCCAACCCATCGGATGGAGCACGTTGAACCCCTTGGCGCGCTTGTAGCGGGCAACGACATCGCCCATCGCATAGTTGCGCACATGGCCCATATGGATGCGCCCCGATGGATAGGGGAACATCTCAAGCACATAATACTTCTCGCGCGGATCGCTGTTGTCCGTTTCGAAAGTCCGGTTTTCTTCCCAGACTTTCTGCCAGTGAGCTTCCGCCACGCGCGGATTATAACGTTCGGCTGCCATGTCCGTATTTACTCGTACGAAGGTGATGCAATAAGGAGAGTCGATATTTAATGGCGACCTTCACCACGTATTGGCGAAAGCGTCAACCTTTTGCGGATGAAAAGCCTGAAAGCGAGAGTTTCATGTCAGATATCGTCACGAACCTGAACACGGTCAAGGCCGCAATCGCCACTGCCGAAAAAGAAGCGCATCGTAACAAAGGCTCGATCACGCTCGTCGCCGTGTCGAAAACCTTCGATGCGGATGCGATCCGCCCGGCGCTCGATGCCGGACAGCGCGTTTTCGGCGAAAACCGCGTGCAGGAAGCACAGAGCAAATGGCCTGAACTGCGCGAAGCCTATTCCGGCATCGAACTGCATCTGATCGGCCCGCTGCAATCGAACAAGGCCGCCGATGCCGTTGCCCTCTTCGACGTCATCGAAACCGTCGACCGCGAGAAGATCGCAGCAGCCCTTGCCGACGAGATCAATAAGCAGGGCAAGAGCCCGAAACTCTATGTGCAGGTCAATACGGGTCTGGAAGAGCAGAAGGCCGGCATTGCGCCGAAGGATGCCGTTGCGTTCGTCACACGCTGCCGCAGCGAACATGGCCTCGCCATCGAAGGACTGATGTGCATTCCACCGGCAGATGAAAATCCGGGACCGCATTTTGCCCTGCTGGAAAAGCTCGCCCGCGAAGCTGGTGTCGAAAAGCTCTCCATGGGCATGTCAGGCGATTATGAAACCGCCATCGGCTTCGGTGCGACTTCGGTTCGTGTCGGCTCGGCGATTTTTGGCGGCAGGTAAAGCGGCGATGTTTTACAGCTATAATTCTCGAGAATTCAGCGTAACATTATGGCGTTCTTCAAGCGTAATCCAGCGAGATTGCTTAGATGGAAGTATCAATTAAAAATTTTCTTAACAACGGCTACCTGACAATCGGAAAAAGCATGGGAGAAAACGTGTGGGGTATCGGCATTTCGAATTACTTTGATCCCAACACTTGCTCATGGAATATATCAGAGAATTCAGAGAATGAACCCACGACCATACAACTACAATCATCATTTAGTACATCCAGCGGCGGCCTTTATTTAGGAATGGGAAGCAACAGCATAGAGCTGGATGGATACGATCTCCGCTACGCCGTATTATCCAACGATGAAAGTAACTTAATAGGCCCTTATAAAATAGCCCCCACCACCGTAGATTTAATTGGTATAATTTGGTCAACTATAGTTGATAGCAGAGATGAAAATTGGAAACTCTTTTCTATTCAGAACGATAAATCAAATTTATACTTTTTTGACAATGTAAAACAGTCTGCTATATACGATGAAATGTTTTGCATAATAGGAACTATGTAAAACTGAAATCATATATTTCGTCATACTTATTTTTACCTCGGGTTGCCTCCGGGCATGACTGGTCATTCCGATATCACAAGCAGCACCAGTATGAACGAGAACGCGTAAGATCGACAATTTGACCTAATAGAAGAACAGTAATACTAAAAGTATTAATTGATAAATAATATTAAAATTTTCTGATTCAAATCATCAAGCTTGAGGAGAGTAACCTATGGATGATAATGGATTATTTGGAACATTTGGTTTTTTGACGAAAGATCGAAAGAATTTTCTAACAATAGGCGATAATATAGATGAAAAAACATGGGCTGTTATCCTTACAAAAGATTCCGATTTCTATAGTACTCGTTGGAACCTTAATTATGACGAACGTTACCCTACAGCTATTCAGTATACAAAAAGCTCGGACGCATTTGAAGCAGGGCCTTACCTTTGCGTATCAAGTAATACTATCGTAAAAAATGGATATAAACTCCATTATTCCGAACTTTCCTATGGAAAAATAGAAGACCAGTTAAAATTTAATATTAAATCTATCGATACGGATCGTGATTATGTCAATATTTACGAAGATAAAAATTCTAATTATACGCTTTTTTATTTAGAAAACGATAAGAGTGCTTATTTCGCTGAAATAAATTCAAGTGAAACGCCAGAGGGCGCAAAATTCTTGATGCCGGCATACGCATAAGTAATAATAATTAAAAGTAGTTCATTTATTAGAAGTCGGTGCAATCATTGTATATGACTGCGGCTGATGTACAGGCACATTCGAACGCAATTGTGCTCTTATAAAGAGACAAGCCGATCAAAAGTGCTATCCATGGTATATTGGAGATCATCCAACCGGTTCGTGTCGGCTCGGCGATTTTTGGCGGACGTTCCTATGCGTCTCCGGCCTGAACCTCACTGCGCGCTTTGATGCGACCGATGATCCGCGTGTAGACCCAGGCAAGCGCAATCGCCACGGCGCATCCAAGCGCGATTTCGACAAGCCTTGAAAGGGCGAGCAGCAATTCCTCATTGCGCGTCTGGGCAAAGCGTCCCGCATCCATGACAATCACCACGGTTGCGGGCGCCAGCCGCCAATTGATCGGATATTTGTCGATCATCAGGATGAGCAACACCGTCAATGCTGCGCCGAACAGGCTGGCCAGCGGAGAATAACCGAATATCCAGATCGTCAGCATCCCGATGGTGCAACCGACCGCCGTGTTGATCGCCCGGGCCTGCGCCAATGCCAGCGTTGCGCGCACATCCGGATCGGAAATGATCAGGACAGTAATCACGGCCCAGATTGGATGTTCAATCCCCGCCCAGCGAAGTGCGAACCAGCAAATAAGGCAACCGAGCAATGTCTTCGAGGCATAAAGGAGTGCCTTGCCGGGATTGGTCAGATGCGGAAGCGTCATATGGCCTCGGTTGCCTGTTTGCTCACATTATCGTTCAGTGCAGAACGATCTCCCCTTGCACATTCCTCCAGTCCGATGGGCCGAGCAAGCGGCAATGCGTATAGGTCACCGAATGCAGCGGCCCATCGATCTCCCGTTTCCAGAATTCGATGAAATGATGCAGCACCGGAAATTCCGGCGCGACATCATATTCCTGCCAGACAAACAGCTGAAGCAGATGCGGATGATCCGGCATGTGATAGAAGAGTTTTGCCGTCGTCAAACCATAACCGGCGAGTTGCAGTTCGAAGGCCGATTTCGCGTGAAAAGCGGACGTCGTCATGGCGATTTCCCCTTTTTGTGAAGAGCCATATATTCGGCTCCTGTATTCGAGATAATCACTCCAAATGGTTTTTAAAGTGTAAAAACAATATGTTAGCAACAAATAGCTATGAGTGCTGCCAATTCAAAGATTTAGCCTGCGTCATTGTGGACGGGAGACGCACCAATCGTCTAATTTACCTTCACCGCTTAGGAAGCTAGATAAGACCCAACAGTGGTTACGAACCACGCACTGACGAGAGGACGTTGGTGAAACTTGGAGGAAATGATGTCGGAAAAGCTTTACCCCGTACTGCCGGAGGCAAAGAAGAACACGCTCATTGACAATGAGACCTACCTTGAATGGTACAAGGAAAGCGTGAGCGATCCGGATGGCTTCTGGGCCAAGCACGGTCGCCGCATCGACTGGTTCAAGCCTTTCACCAAGGTCAAGAACACCGATTTCAACGGCGACGTATCCATCAAGTGGTATGAGGACGGCGTTACCAACGTCTCCTACAACTGTATCGACCGTCACCTGAAGAGCCGTGGCGACAAGGTCGCCATCATCTGGGAAGGTGACAACCCCTATATCGACAAGAAGATCACCTATCGCGAGCTTTATGAAAACGTTTGCCGCATGGCGAATGTGCTCAAGAAGCACGGCGTCAAGAAGGGCGACCGCGTTACGATCTATCTGCCGATGATCCCGGAAGCCGCCTATGCCATGCTGGCATGCGCGCGCATCGGCGCGGTGCATTCGGTGGTTTTTGCCGGCTTCTCGCCGGAAGCACTGGCTGGCCGCATCGTCGATTGTGAATCCACTTTCGTCATCACCGCCGATGAAGGCGTGCGTGGTGGCAAGCCGGTTCCGCTGAAGGAAAACACCGACACCGCCATCGATATTGCCGCCAAGCAATATGTCATGGTCAACAAGGTGCTGGTCGTGCGCCGCACCGGCGGCAAGGTCAGTTGGGGCCGTGGCCGCGACCTCTGGTATCATCAGGAAGTCGCCAGCGTTGAACCGCATTGCGAACCGGAACCGATGAATGCGGAAGATCCGCTGTTTATCCTCTACACATCCGGCTCCACCGGCAAGCCGAAAGGCGTGCTGCACACCACTGGCGGTTATCTGGTCTATGCCTCGATGACCCATCAATATGTCTTCGACTATCATGACGGCGACACTTATTGGTGCACGGCGGATGTGGGTTGGGTCACCGGCCATTCCTATATCGTCTATGGCCCGCTGGCCAATGGCGCCACGACGCTGATGTTTGAAGGCGTGCCGAATTTCCCCGATCAGGGCCGGTTCTGGGAAGTCATCGACAAGCACCACGTCAACATCTTCTATACCGCACCGACGGCGATCCGCGCACTGATGGGCGCTGGCGATGAATTCGTCACGCGTTCTTCCCGCTCATCGCTGCGCCTGCTCGGTTCGGTCGGCGAGCCGATCAATCCGGAAGCCTGGGAATGGTATTATCATGTGGTCGGCGATGAAAAGTCGCCCATCGTCGATACCTGGTGGCAGACGGAAACCGGCGGCATTCTGATCACGCCACTGCCCGGCGCAACCGATCTCAAGCCCGGCTCCGCCACACGGCCGTTCTTCGGCGTCAAGCCGCAGCTCGTGGACAATGAGGGCAATGTTGTCGACGGCGCGACTGATGGCAATCTGTGCATCACCGACAGCTGGCCGGGCCAGATGCGCACGCTTTATGGCGACCACAAGCGCTTCATCGAGGCTTACTTCTCCACCTATAAAGGCAAGTATTTCACCGGTGACGGCTGCCGCCGCGATGAAGACGGCTATTATTGGATTACCGGTCGCGTCGATGACGTGCTGAATATTTCCGGCCACCGTCTTGGCACGGCGGAAATCGAATCGGCGCTCGTCTCGCATCACTCGGTTTCGGAAGCAGCCGTTGTGGGCTATCCGCACCCGATCAAGGGACAGGGCATCTATTGCTACGTCACCTTGATGACGGGCGCTGAGGCGCAGGACGCTGATGAGCTGCGCAAGGAGCTGACCCAGCATGTGCGCAAGGAAATCGGCCCGATTGCAACGCCGGACAAGATCCAGTTCGCGCCGGGCCTGCCGAAGACCCGCTCGGGCAAGATCATGCGCCGTATCCTGCGCAAGATCGCCGAGGACGATTTCGGCTCACTGGGCGACACGTCGACACTCGCCGATCCGGGCGTCGTGGACGATCTGATCGCCAACCGTCAGAACAAGAAGTAAAACAAAAAAGGCCGGGAATTTCCCGGCCTTTCTTTTTGAGAAGCGCCCTCCGCCCTCCTCATCCTGAGGAAGCGTCCTGAGCTTGTCGAAGGACGCTGTCTGAAGGATCAGGAGGGACGTATACCCCGTCCTTCGACACGGTGCTGCGCACCGGCTCAGGATGAGGGGCGCGCAGGCCGCAGGAGCAAAATATCCCACGCTTAGAAGTCGATGGTTCGCCCTTTGATCTCCCAATCGCCGAAACGCGCCGGGTCCTTGCCGCCGCGCCCGCCGATTTCACGCGGGGCTTTGGCATTCGTTTCAGCGGCGCGGCGTTCTTCCGCTTCCTTGAGGGCGCGCTGGGCAGCCGGAGGCAGATCGTCAAACTTGCGCGGCGCAACGTTCTCGTCGATGTCGGTTTCGTTGAGTTTATCGGTCATCCGCTGAAGTCCTATTATTGAAGCGCAGGCATTTGATACCCATCATATAGGCAGGAATAGGTGGGACGCAAAACCCTGTTTGAGATAAACTCTCGCTGAATTGGAGACCACGACGCATGAATATGACGAAAACTGCCATGCTGATTGCTCTCATGACAGTCATGTTCATGAGCATCGGTTATTTGCTGGGCGGCGGCGGCGGCATGATGATCGCGCTGGTGTTCGCTGTCGGCATGAACCTGTTCGGCTATTGGAACTCCGACAAAATGGTGCTGCGCATGTACAATGCGCAGCAGGTGGATGAGCGCACGGCCCCGGATTATTACCGCATGGTGAGCGGGCTTGCCGCCAATGCCGGTTTGCCCATGCCGAAGGTGTTCATCATCCACGAAGACCAGCCCAATGCTTTTGCCACCGGGCGCAACCCCGAAAATGCAGCAGTCGCCGCCACAACCGGTCTTCTCCAGCGCCTGACCCCGGAAGAAGTCGCAGGCGTCATGGCGCACGAGCTGGCGCATGTGCAGAACCGCGACACGCTCACCATGACCATCGTGGCGACGCTGGCAGGTGCCATTTCGATGCTCGGCAACTTCGCTTTCTTTCTGGGCGGCAACCGTGAAAACGGCAATGGCGTCATTGGCGTCATCGGCACTATTCTGGCGATGATTGTCGCGCCCTTTGCCGCAATGATCGTTCAGATGGCCGTCAGCCGTACCCGCGAATATGCTGCCGACAAGCGCGGCGCGGAAATCTGTGGCAATCCGCTGTGGCTGTCTTCTGCGCTCAACAAGATCGCGCGCAGCGCCAAGGTTATCCCGAACGAGGAAGCCGAACACAACCCGGCAACCGCGCATATGTTCATCATCAATCCGCTGAGCGGACGCGGCGCCGACAATCTTTTCTCGACCCACCCGGACACCGATAATCGCATCGCAGCGCTTGAACAGCTGGCCGGAGAAATGGGTATTCGCTCAGCCGGAATGGCTCCCCGCGCTGCTGCCCCTTCCCAAAGTAGTGGTCCATGGGGTAATGCAGGCGATAACAACAGTGGCGGTTCCGGCTATCGGGGCCCATGGTCCTAAAAGCGTATCCCAAAAAGCGCCAAGCGGTTTTTGGATGAGATCCGCGCCAGATAAAGTAGAACAGCGTGAACGATAAGAAACCCGCGCCAAAACGCGGAAACAACAAGCCGTTAGTACAGAGCAATGTGGTGGACCGTCCCGGCTTGCCGGCGCGCCAATGTGCGGCGCGTCTGCTGGGTGCAGTGATTGAAAAGAACACTTCGCTCGATGGACTGACCGACAACAGCCATGGCCACCCGCAATATCTGGCGCTGGAACCGCGTGACCGCGCGCTGGTGCGCGCTATTCTGGGTGCAAGCCTGCGCAATCGCGGCGCTATTGAACGGGCCATTTCGAAGCGTCTCGACCGGCCATTGCCGGAAAACGCCGTCGCGCTGAAGCATTTGCTGCATGTCGCCGTGGCGCAGATTTTCTATCTCGATCTTCCCGATCATTCGGCGGTGGATCTGGCAGTGGAAGCTGCCAATGCCGATCCACGCAATCGGAAATATGCCGGTCTGGTCAATGCATTGCTGCGCCGTCTGTCGCGCAACAAGGAACGTGCGCTCGCACACACGTTGCTACCGGAAGGCAATGTGCCCGAATGGTTTTCCAAGAGCATTGTCGATGCTTACGGCGCGGAAAAAGCCGCAGCCATCTTCGCCATGCACGCCTACGAGCCGCCGATCGATTTCACCGTAAAGGGCGATCCGAAGGTCTGGGCTGAGAAACTCGGCGGCATTGCATTGCCGAACGGCTCCGTTCGCGTGCAGACCGTTGATGGCGCACTGACCGACCTGCCCGGCTTTGCCGAGGGTGACTGGTGGGTGCAGGATGTGGCGGCAAGCCTGCCCGCCCGCCTGATGGGCGACATCAAAGGCAAGCGCGTCGCCGATCTTTGTGCGGCACCTGGCGGCAAGACGTCCCAGCTCGTGCAGCAGGGCGCGGATGTCACCGCGCTCGATCTGTCTGAAAACCGGTTGAAGCGTTTGCGCGGCAATCTGGAACGCCTTGGTTACGAGGCGAAGACCGTTGCGACCAATCTGATGGATTTCGCGCCGGAAGAGCTTTTCGATGCTGTTCTTCTTGATGCGCCCTGCTCTTCCACCGGCACGGTGCGTCGTCATCCCGATGTTCCTTGGACAAAGACGCCGCAAGATATCACCAAGCTCGCCGACCTTCAGGGCAAGCTGCTGGCCCATGCCGCAACGCTGGTAAAGCCGGGCGGCGTTATCGTCTTTTCCAATTGCTCGCTGCATCCGCTTGAAGGTGAGGAAATGGCTCGCAAGGCGGCGGAAAATCCGCTGCTTGAGCCCTACCCGATCACTCTGGATGATTGTCCCGGTCTTGAAGGGCTGATCACCAGCGAAGGCTATCTGCGCTCCACGCCAGCCGATCTGCCAGCGGACCGTTTCGACGGCGATCCGCATATGGCGGGTATGGACGGTTTCTTCGCAGCACGCTTCAAGCGGTGCTCGTGAGCATAATCTAGCCCGCTTCAAGCCGAGCAAATCGTAAAAATTGTCATAACGGGCAGCGATACCCGTTATGGTTAACGCTCGATTCACCATTCTATAGAATTGTAAAGAAGGCCGGAATTCTGATCCGGCCTGAAGGATTAGAGCATTTCCAGCAAAAGTGCGAAGCGGTTTTGCGTTGGATAATGCGTAAACACAATGACAAACGATACGGAGAAAGACCGGGTGGCAGTCGCCCTCAGCGAAACCCCTCACCTTTGGGGACTGGCCGTTGCACAGGCGTGGCGCAAGTTTAGCCGCCGCCTGCGTATGGGGCCGCTTTACAGCTGGCGCTTCACCGGCTTTACGCCCGACCGTATCCTGATTGCACCGCCGGATCTGCGTGTTGCCGACCCGCAGCTGGCGCAGGAATTCTATCACGGGCGCTTTGCGCTTGCGGGCCGCCTTGTCGAAACCGGCGGGCTATCGCCCTTTGCCGTTGAGCCGCCGACACCCGAATGGGAAGCGGCGCTGCAAAGCTTCGGCTGGTTGCGTCATCTGAAAAGCGCGAACAGCGAACTGGCAACCGCCAATGCACGGGCGCTTGTCGATGACTGGATGCGCATGTTCGGCAAGCGCATCGGCGGTCTCGCCTGGGCGCCCGAAGTGACGGCGCAGCGTATCATCGCCTGGCTCCAGCATTCCAACCTGATCCTTTCCGGCGCGGAAATGCCAGCCTATCGCAAATTCATGCGCTCTCTTGCCATGCAGGTCCGCTATCTGCGCACCGTGGCGGGCGCGATGGACGACGGTGAAGAGCGGCTGCGCGCACGCATCGCGCTGGCTTTCGCAGCGCTTGCATTGCCGGTCTCACCGCCGACCGCGCGTGCTGCCCGACGCAATCTCGAATATGAGCTGAAGCGCCAGATTTTGCCCGATGGCGGGCATATCTCGCGTAATCCGGTTACGGTACTGGAGCTGCTGGCCGATCTTCTGCCACTGCGCCAGACCTATGCCAATGGCACAGAATCCCCGCCAAAGGCCCTGATCGAGGCAGTTGAGCGCATGCTGCCCGCATTGCGCTTCTTCCGTCATCAAGATGGCAGCCTTGCGCTGTTCAACGGCGTCGGCCCGACCATGCCGGAACGCATCATTTCAGTGCTGCGTCATGATGAAACCGCTGGTTCACCACTGACCCACGCGCCCTATTCCGGCTATGAACGTCTTTCCATGGGATCGACAACGATCATCGCCGATACGGGCCTGCCGCCGCCGGTCACTGCTTCGCGGGACGCCCATGCGGGCTGCCTCGCTTTCGAAATGTCCTCCGGGCGCCAGCGCTATATCGTCAATTCCGGCATCGACCGTTTCGGCCCGCCGGAATTTCGTCCATTGGGACGTTCGACCGCCGCCCATTCGACAGCGACCATCAACGACACATCGTCATGCCGGTTCAGCCTCAACGCAGGCCTTTCCAATATGATCGGCACGCCGATCATTGCCGGGCCAACGCGTGTGCAGCGCGACCGCATCGAGGAAATGGGCCGTCAGGGTTTTGTGGCGAGCCATGACGGCTATGCGCGCCTGTTCGGCATTTATCATGAGCGCCGGCTGGTACTCTCTCACAATGGCAGTGTCATTCAGGGTGCTGACCGCTTCTATCGCGGCGACGGGCGACCGCTGAAATCCAATGGACGTGACAATATTGCGGTGCGGTTCCATCTGCACCCGACGGTCGATATTTCCTACGATGAAAATGGCCTGATCGTCCTGTCTGCTGATCGCGACGACACATGGGTTTTCTCCTGTTTCGAAGTCGCGCCGCAACTGGAAGACACGATCTTCTTCGCCGGTTTCCGCGGGCCTGTTACATCCAAACAGATCGTGCTGTCTTTCCCGGCTTCCGAACTGCCGGAAATCAACTGGCAGTTCAGCCGCGTGGCGCTCGGCAGCTACGTCTAAGCAAATTTCCGTTCAATCACGGATGTAGCGGCGGGAAATCGTGCCGCTCCGTCAAAGCAGCCAGAATTTTGTGCGGATCGGCAATCAGTGATCGTCCCTGATAGGTGCCCGTTTCGAACGGTGAGCGGTCGCCGTCCTTCAAAACCAGCAATGGCAAAGACTGGTTTTCTTCGCCTGCAAGCTGGATCACCGTCTCACGCGGTCTGGCAAACGCTACGCGCTCGATCTTCAAATCGCGCCCAAGTTTTGGAAATGACGCCAGAACACCCTCAATCAGCGCGCAATGCCAGCAGTAGAATTCCTGTCCGGGATAGGCCGGATCTTTGAAACCCGGCGTCAGAAGAAACAACGTATCTTGGGTCATTTTGCTTTGGCCTCAGAGCGAATGGATTTACAAATAGCCACTTCGTCATTCCATATCAGTTCTTCACCAAGCCGTCTTCAAAAGTGAGTAACCGTTGCGGAACCGGATGCACAGCATACCGTTCCGGTTTAACGCCGGTCCTCAACAACAGGAGTTTATCCCATGGGCGAAAAGATCAACCAGCGCATCGTGCTCGCATCCCGTCCCGACGGACGCCCCACAGCGGAAAACTTCCGGCTCGAAGAAGCGGCAGTTCCGAGCGCGGGCGAAGGCGAAGTGCTTCTGAAGCTGCGTTATCTTTCGCTCGACCCCTATATGCGCGGCCGCATGAGCGCCGCCAAATCCTATGCCGCTCCGGTGGAGATCGGTTCCGTCATGGAAGGCGGCACGGTGGGCGAAGTGGTGGAAAGCCAAAGCGCGGGCTTCGCGCCGGGCGACTTCGTACTGTCCCATTCCGGCTGGCAAAGCTATGCGTTGGCGAATGCTTCAACCTTACGCAAGCTTGATCCTGAGCAAGCGCCGCTGACCACGGCGCTTGGCGTTCTCGGCATGCCGGGCTTCACCGCCTATTCCGGCCTCTTGACCATCGGCCAGCCCAAGGAAGGCGAAACCGTTGTCGTTGCGGCGGCTACCGGTCCCGTTGGTTCTGCTGTCGGTCAGATCGCCAAGCTGAAGGGCGCACGGGCGGTCGGCATTGCGGGCGGCGCGGACAAGTGCAAGGCGCTGATTGACGAATTCGGTTTCGACGTTGCCGTTGACCATCACAGCCCGAACTTCGCCCAGGAACTGGCGATTGCATGCCCGAATGGTATCGACGTCTATTTCGAGAATGTCGGCGGCAAGGTTTTCGCAGCGGTCTTCCCGTTGCTGAATCCTTTTGCCCGCGTGCCGGTTTGCGGGCTCATCGCGCAATATAACCAGAGCGGTCCATTTGACGGTCCCGACCGCCTGCCGGTGCTGATGCGCGATATCCTGTCGAAGAGCCTGACCATCCGCGGCTTCATCCAGCGCGACTTTGCCGACCAGCGCCCCGCCTTCTATCACGATATGGCGAAATGGATCGCCGATGGACAAATTCGCTATCGCGAAGACATTGTGGAAGGGCTCGAAAACGCACCGAAAGCCTTTATTTCGATGCTTGAAGGCGGCAATTTCGGCAAGCTCGTCGTAAAGCTCTCATAGAATGCAACTATTCCGCTTGCAGAACCACGTTGCAAGCATGATGCTACGCCGGGTTTTGCGAGTCACTTCGGCGAGGCAGACAGATCATGGGTGAACGCCAGCAGGCTGGCATAGGCGAGGATGCCGGCGGTCCGGGACGCGAGCGCCAGGAAGAAGCGCGCCGTATTCTGGATCGGCTGGACCGCGAACAAACCGGGGCGGACGGCCTCGTCCGTCGCGGTTTTGCCCGCACAGCCAATCACCTTGCTGCCGGGGACACACCGGAAAACGACCATATCGAAATCTGGGCCACCCGCATCGGACGAACCCTCGGCCTTCTCATCACGCTGGCGATCATCGTCTGGCTCGTCTTTTATCTCATGCAAAGCTAGGTCTAACATGACGCTTTCTGCGCCTTCGGACGCGACAACCGTTATTGTCATTTCAAGCCATGTCGTGCGCGGTTCGGTGGGCAACCGAGCCGCTGTCTTCGCATTGGAAACACTGGGGTTTCCAGTCTGGGCCGTGCCAACCGTGGTCCTGCCCTGGCATCCCGGCCATGGCCCTGCCGGGCGCATCGTGCCGCCGCCGGAAGAGTTTCTGCGCCTGATGCAGGATCTTCAGCGTGCTCCATGGCTTGGTGAAGTCGGCGCAATCCTGACCGGCTATCTTGGCCACCCGGAACAGGCGGCAGCCGTTGCCGAGCTGGTCAAGGGCGTCAAGGCCCAAAACCCGAACGCCGTCTATCTCTGCGATCCGGTGATTGGTGACGAGAAAGGCCTCTATGTGCCGGAGGCAACCGCTATCGGCATCCGCGACAAGCTCATGCCGCTTGCCGATATAGCAACACCCAACCGGTTCGAACTGTCCTGGCTGACCGGCGTGCCACTGGAAGACAACAAATCGCTGATGGAAGCTGCACTGGACGCCGGACCGGCCACCATGCTGGTTACTTCCGCCTTCCCGCTGATGGCGGGCAGTATCGGCAATATATTGCTGACGCCGACCATGGCGCTGATGGCCGAGCACCGCCGTGTGGATGGTCCGACCAACGGACTTGGTGATCTGACTTCGGCTGTGTTTCTCGCACGCCGCCTTTCCGGGCAGTCGGAAGAAAAGACCTTGCAGAGCACCACGGCTGCCGTATTCGAGATCATGGCGCGGTCGGCAAAACGCGGCGCCGATGAGCTGATGCTGGAAGCTGACGCCTCCAGCCTTGCCACGCCCATGGCCATGGTGCAGACGCGACGCCTTGTGCACCCAACCAAGGGATTGCGCGCTTGACGCGTGAAGCGACGCCCGTTGCTGGCGTCGATGGCTGCCCCGGCGGCTGGATCGCTGTATCAGGTGAAGGCAGCAGCATGCGTGCCGACGTCTTCCGTAGCTTTGCCGCATTGATTGCAGCGCTGCCGGACAATGCCACCATCGCGGTCGACATGCCGATCGGGCTGCCCGAAACAGGCACACGGGCAGCCGAACGCGCAGCGCGGGTGCATCTTGGTGCCAGACAGTCGAGCCTCTTTTCCATTCCGCCACGCGAAGCCGTTTATGCCGAAGACTATCGCGAAAGCTGCGCGCGTTCGCTGGAGCGGTCCGATCCGCCACGCAAGGTTTCCCGGCAGGCTTTCGGGCTGTTCCCGAAAATCCGCGAACTAGACACGGTTCTGCGCAGCGAGCCAGAATTGCGCGAGCGTGTAATCGAATCTCACCCCGAACTCGCCTTCGCCATGCTGAACGGCGGGCCCAGTGGTCCCAGCGCCATGACGCTGCCCAAGAAAATTAAAGGCCTTGTCAATCCGGAAGGCATGGCGGAACGCCAAGCCTTGCTGATACGTCGCGGCCTGCCGGAAAATTTTGTCAGTCTGCGCGCTCCGCGAGGCGCGAAAGATGATGACTTTCTCGACGCCTGCGCCATGTTTCTCGTGGCCAGACGTTATACGCACGGCAAAGCCCGAGCACATCCTGCCCATGCCGAGCATGATGCACACGGTCTGCGAATGACGATATGGGCCTGATCATTTTGATTGATCTCGGTTTTCGATAAGGATATTGGAACGCCATGGCTGATCTTCCGGACACACTCCTCTCGGGTTACAAAACCTTCATGACGGAGCATTTCGCACGGGAAACCGCGCGCTATCGCGAACTGGCGGAAAAAGGACAATCACCGGAAACTCTGGTTATTGCCTGCTGCGATTCCCGTGCTGCTCCCGAAACAATCTTCAACTCTGCGCCCGGCGAAATCTTCGTCCTGCGCAATGTTGCCAATCTCATCCCCCCCTACGAGCCCGATGGCGAGTTTCATGCGGCATCGGCTGCGCTGGAATTTGCCGTGCAAAGCCTCAAGGTGAAGCATATCGTGGTCATGGGCCATGGACGATGCGGCGGCATCAAGGCTGCGCTCGATACGGAAAGCGCGCCTCTGTCGCCCGGTGATTTCATCGGCAAATGGATGAGCCTGATTGCGCCAGCGGCTGAAGCCGTCGGCGGCAACAGCCTGATGACGCCGACCGAGCGCCAGACAGCGCTGGAGCGCATTTCGATCCGCTATTCGCTGAATAATCTGCGCACCTTCCCTTGCGTCGATATTCTGGAAAAGAAGGGTAAGCTCAGCCTGCATGGCGCGTGGTTCGATATTTCGACCGGCGAGCTTTGGGTGATGGATCACCAGACGGGCGACTTCAAACGCCCTGAAGCTGGCGAGCCCATTTTGTAATTCTTGCCAGACGGCAATAAAAAGCCCCGGTTTGACCGGGGCTTTTTTAGTTCCAGAACATACGGAGCGCTTCAGCAGCGCTCCATATGCCCTTTAGTTCCCGTCGATAGCCTTGCCCATGACGGCGATAGCACGCTGGTAAACCTGCGCTGCATTCCAGCCCTGGATCGCGCCGTAATTCGGCTCGCCCGGCTGGTAGCCAGCGCCGCGGCTCCAGCCGTGACCGACCAGGAAGTTGGCGGTCGAGTGAAGAGCGTCCGCCTTGTTCTTCAGGTCGAAATGGGCGCTGCCCGAACCGCTGACGCCGTATTTCAGGACGTTAGCCGGCATGAACTGGGTCTGGCCAACTTCACCATGCATGGCGCCGACAGCCTGCGGGCTGAGATCGCCCTGATCGACGAGCTTGAGAGCAGCATAGAGCTGTTCGGTGAAATAGTCGGTACGACGGCAGTCATAAGCCAGCGTTGCAACGGCTGAAACCGTGTGCTGCTTGCCCAGATAGTTGCCAAAGCCGGTTTCCATGCCCCAGATCGCGATCAGCGGACCGGCAGGAACGCCATAGCGCTTTTCAATATTGGCGAAGAGAGCTGCATTCTGCGCCTTCATGGCCTTGCCGCGCTTGATGATCGTATCCGCGCCGCGCTTCTTCATGAAGTCTTCGAAGGAGAGTTTGAAGCTCTTCTGGTTGCGATCGGCATTGATGGTAGCCTGCGCATATTTGGTGCTGGCCAGCGCGCTGAGGCCGGCCTTGCCAACACCGCGCGATGGCGCTTCCTTCAGGGTCTGCTGCAGCCACGCATTGTAACCCGCAGCATTATTGCCGCATTGTGCGGCTTCCGCCGCACCTGCACCCGCAAACATGCCCGCTGCAAGAACTGTCGCCGCCCAAATCCGGCCCTTGGCAGTCAACGCCATTCTTATCTCCTTAGTGAGTGATCTGCTGTGAACTGTCCGCGAAATTGATTCGCCTTATGCGGGAATTTGCCATTCCCACACTGTAATGTCATCGGCGGATATGCGCTAAATCGGGTGAAAGAACGGCAAAACGACCGAGTTTTGCTTGACATTCCGCGCTTCGAGTCCTAATCCACCCCTCAATCTATCCGCGATCTTCAGAACGCGAGCCACCGACCGGGACCCATTATGGTATAAAGCGATCCCGGAGGTCCACATCCGACAGCGCGTTGCGCCCTCGGGTGCTGTACCGCTTTGGGTGCTTCTTGAACTGGCAGACACGCGGGACGATCTATCCCGGATAAGCCTCCCGCCTACTCCCGGATATAAGGAAACGCGATGTTTGAATCACTTCAGGAGCGTCTTGGCTCCATCCTGAACGGCCTCACCGGACGCGGCGCTCTCTCTGAAAGCGACGTGACGGCAGCGCTGCGCGAAGTGCGTCGTGCGCTCATCGAAGCCGACGTTTCGCTGGAAGTGGTTCGCTCCTTTACCGACCGCGTTCGTGAGAAGGCTGTCGGCGCTGAAATCCTGAAAAGCATCAAGCCCGGCCAGATGGTCGTTAAGATCGTCCATGACGAGCTTATCGAAATGCTCGGCACCGAAGGCGTCTCCATCGATCTGAATGCGCCAGCGCCAGTCGTCATCATGATGGTCGGCTTGCAGGGCTCGGGTAAGACGACCACCACCGGCAAGATCGCCAAGCGCCTGACCGAGCGCCAGCGCAAGAAAGTGCTGATGGCCTCGCTCGATACGCGCCGCCCGGCCGCGCAGGAGCAGCTTCGTCAGCTCGGCATCCAGACCAGTGTCGACACGTTGCCGATCATTGCCGGTCAGTCGCCGGTTGAAATCGCCAGGCGCGCCGTACAGGCCGCCAAGCTTGGCGCCCACGACGTCGTCATTCTCGACACCGCCGGTCGCACGCATATTGACGAGCCGCTGATGGTGGAAATGGCGGATATCCGCAAGGCCGCCAATCCGCATGAAATTCTGCTCGTCGCCGACAGCCTGACCGGTCAGGACGCCGTCAATCTGGCGCGCAATTTTGATGAACGCGTCGGCATCACCGGTATCGTTCTGACCCGTATGGACGGTGACGGTCGCGGCGGTGCAGCCCTTTCGATGCGCGCCATCACCGGCAAGCCGATCAAGCTGATCGCCACCGGCGAAAAAATGGATGCGCTTGAGGAGTTCTATCCCAAGCGTATCGCCGACCGCATTCTCGGCATGGGCGACATTGTTTCGCTCGTCGAAAAGGCTGCTGAAAACATCGACGCGGAAAAAGCCGCTGCGATGGCCAAGAAGATGCAGTCCGGCAAGTTCGATCTCAACGATCTCGCCGACCAGCTGGGCCAGATGAAGAAGCTCGGCGGCATGGGCGGCATCATGGGCATGATGCCCGGCATGGGCAAGATGAAGGATCAGGTCGCGGCAGCCGGTCTCGATGATAAGGTGTTTGACCGCCAGCTCGCCATTATCGGTTCCATGACCAAGGCTGAGCGCGCCAATCCAGACCTGTTGAAGCACAGCCGCAAGCAGCGCATTGCCAAGGGTTCGGGCACCAACGCCGCCGACATCAACAAGCTTCTCAAGATGCACCGCCAGATGGCCGACATGATGAAAGTCATGGGCAAGGGCAAGGGCGGAATGATGAAGCAGATGATGGGCGGTCTTGCCAGCAAGATGGGCCTTGGCGGTCTGGGCGGCGGCATGGGCGGCCTCGGCGGCATGCCGGATCTGTCGAAGATGGACCCGAAGCAGCTTGAAGCGCTTGCCAAGCAGGCGGAAGCAGCCGGTCTGACGAAAGGCGGCGGCCTGCCTGGACTTTCTGGCGGCGGTCTCCCCGGTTTGGGCGGACCCAAGCTTCCGGGTCTTGGTGGCGGCCTTCCAGGTCTGCCGAAGAAGAAGTGAGCATTATGAGCGACGAACAGAACACTGCACCCGCCGAACTTCTGTCACTGCGTGCCTCCATCGACAATATCGATGCGGCGCTGATCCATATGCTGGCCGAACGATTCCGCTGCACAAAGGCAGTGGGCGTACTGAAGGCCGAACGGGGCCTTGCCCCGGCTGACCCGGCTCGCGAAAAGCGTCAGGTCGAGCGTCTTCGCGCTCTGGCTGTCGATGCCCATCTCGACCCCGATTTCGCCGAAAAATTCCTGAACTTCATCGTGAAGGAAGTCATTCGGCATCATGAGCATGCCGCTGCCAATCACAGCGGAAAATAAATAGCCGATAACGGCTCGATCCATTGCCCCGACGGGCAGAACTACCGATAGCCCGTCAGGGCCAAACAATTGTCTAAAGGAAAGAAAAAATGTCCCTCAAGATTCGTCTCGCCCGCGCTGGCTCCAAGAAGCGTCCTTACTACCACGTCGTCGTTGCCGACGTCCGCAGCCCGCGCGACGGCCGTTTCATCGAAACCGTTGGCGCATGGAACCCGATGCTGGCCAAGGACGCTGAACGCGTAAAGCTCGACGCCGACCGCATCCAGCATTGGATCGCTCAGGGCGCACAGCCGACCGATCGCGTTCTGCGTTTCCTCGACCAGGCTGGCATTGCCAAGCGTCCTGCTCGCAGCAACCCGACCAAGGGTGAGCCAGGCAAGAAGGCTCAGGAGCGTATCGCTCTGGCCAAGCAGGCTGAAGAAGAAGCTGCTGCCAAGGCTGCAGAAGCCGCTGCTGCTGCCGCTGCTCCGGCTGAAGAAGCTGCTGCAAGCGAATAATCTTTCGCGCAGTTTGCGTTTTGAGAAAGCGGCGGAGCAATCCGCCGCTTTTCTTTTATGCGCTGGCCTTCATTTGTCCGGGAAGACTTGCCGCGAGGTCCAGTTCCCATGTCTGGCCAATCAGATCGACACCGAAGGAATGGTGCGGTGCTTCATCGACAAGCTTGAATCCGGCGCGCTCATAAAGACGCCGTGCAGCCGTTAGAACACTATTCGTCCAGAGTGTGAGGCGCTCATCGCCGACAGCCCGTGCGCGCTCGATGCAGGCATTGACGAGTTTCGCTCCGACACCCGCACCCCTCGCATCCGGCTCGACATAGAGCAGACGCAGTTTGCCAAGCCTGGGCTGGTCGCCCTTGACCAGAAAGACCGAGCCGACGATGCGACCGTCGATTTCCGCAACCCATGCTGCATCATGGGCGGGGTCGAAATTCTGCGTGAAATCGGCAAGAATGCGGGCGACGAGCGCTTCGTAATCATTATTCCAGCCATATTCTCCGGTGTAGAGAACGGCTTGGCGATGAATGATCCAGCCGAGATCACCGGCTTTGAGATCACGCAAAAGCACCTGCCCCGTTTGACCTTCGTCAAAAACGCGCATGATCGCACCGGTTGCCGTCAGCAGATCGCGGCGGCGGTCGGGATTTAAACCATCGAGAAGTTCGCCCACGGCCTCGCAGGTATTGCGCTCCAGAGCGCTGAATGTCTTGCCGCCAGTTTCGGTCAGCAAAATGGGGCGGCTGCGACCGCCTTCCGGATGCGGCTCCGTCTCAATCAGGCCGCGCTCGGTGAAGCGCTTCAATGTCCTGCTGAGCTGGCCGCGATCAAGTCCGAGCGCTCGCATGATATCCGCCGCCGTCGGCGCGGAACGATGTGCGATTTCGTAAAGAATACGCGCCTCGGTCAAGGTGAACGGGCTTTTGTCGAGATGCGCGTTCAACAGGCCAAGGCGGCGCGTATAGACACGATTGAAAGCGCGCAATGCGCCAATATCATCCCGGTTTTCCGGTTTCGTCATCGCTTCATACGCCATGGCGCGGCGCCTCCCTATGTTGACTCTATCAATATCTAAAGTGTTGACTAAGTCAACATAGAGTTGACATGCATGGCATACTCTCACCAAACGGACTGGACGAGGCGCGAAATTACGCTATCTTATTGATTTGACGGCTCGCATTTGCGTGATTGCGAATATTCGGGCTACGACATCCGTGTTCGGGCGCTTGGCAAAGCGTCCTTTTTCAGGAGAAACCCATGTCGGCTGCGACGGTTGCCTCTTCTTTTTCTTTCCGCCGTATTTTCATTGCTCTTGGTCTTGCCGTTCTTGTTCCGCTGCTTTCTGCATGCGGTTTCAACACGATCCCGACCAATGAGGAAAAGGCCAAGGCCGCCTGGAGCGAGGTGCAGAACCAGTACCAGCGCCGCGCCGATCTCGTGCCCAATCTGGTCGAGACCGTGAAGGGCTATGCCGCTCATGAAAAGGATACGCTGCAAGCGGTGATCGATGCGCGCGCCAAGGCGACGCAGGTGCAGATCACGCCGGAAACGCTCAACAATCCTGAACTCTTCAAGCAGTTCCAGGACAATCAGGCCAATCTCACCAGCGCCCTGTCGCGCCTGATGGTGGTGGTCGAGCGCTATCCGGACCTCAAGGCCAATCAGAACTTCCTCGCGCTGCAATCGCAGCTCGAAGGCACGGAAAACCGCATCGCCGTGGCGCGCCGCGACTATATTGAGGCGGTTCGCGTCTACAACACCACGCTACGGACCATGCCAACCATGATCTGGACCTGGATCTGGTATCGCGACGCCCAGCCGATGCAGACCTTCAGCGCTGATGCTGGCAGCCAGACAGCACCGCAAGTCAAGTTTAACTGACGGTCGCTTCCGTGGCGGCGGGCACAGCATTTTCGCGTGATCATCGCGGCCTTCACTGGCCGCGATACCTGTTTGCATGCATCGTTCTGCTGTGTTCCGCTGTCCTGACGCTGCAACCGACCTCGGTTGCCTATGCGCAGGACACAACGAAGCAGACGCCGACCCTCACCGGTCGCGTGGTGGACAATGCGGGCATCATCGATCCGGCAGAGCGTCAGCAGCTGACCCAGAAACTGGCGGATTTTGAAGCCAAGTCGTCCGATCAGGTGGTGGTGGTGACGGTGCCGAGCCTCAATGGCGAGGACATTGAATCCTATTCAAACCGCCTGTTCCGCAGCTGGGCTCTCGGCCAGAAGCAGGAAAACAACGGTATCTTGCTCGTTGTCGCGCCGAACGACCGCAAGGTGCGCATCGAGGTCGGTTACGGGCTTGAGGGCACGATGACCGATGCGCTGTCGAGCGTTATCATCAACGGCACCATTATTCCCGCCTTCCGTACTGGCGATTATAGCGGCGGTATCGTGCAGGGTGTGGACGGCATTCTCTCCGTTCTCTCCGGCGACGCCGCCGAGCTTGAAGCGCGCGCCAAGCGCAATGCGCAAACCAGTTCGGACGATGTGGACTGGGTTGCCGTTATCTTCATCACCTTCTGGTGCCTGATCTTCTTCGGCGGTTTTGGCTTTGCCGTGCTTGCCCCGATCTTCGGACGCAAGCTCGGCCCCGGTCGCTATGAATGGCTGGGCATGACAATCAACACCAATTCAAGCGGTGGCTCCGGTGGTCGTGGCGGCGGCTGGGGCGGCGGCGGTGGCTGGTCATCCGGCGGTGGCGGTGGCGGCGGCGGCTTTGGCGGCGGCGGCGGCTCATCGGGTGGCGGCGGCGCCTCGGGTAGCTGGTAGGGAGACGCGACGATGAAGCATCACACGCTGATTGGCGCTGAAGACCATGCCCGCATTGCGGAGGCAATCCGGCAGGCAGAAGCCGAGACCAGCGGCGAAATCTACGCCGTGCTGGCGCGCAGCAGCGACGACTATTTCTTCGCAGCCGGTTTTGTCGCTACCTGCGGCATTCTGCTTGCTTCGGTCATCGCCGCCTTGCTCGCGCATTGGTACTGGTTTGATATCAGCCTGCCGATGTTCGGCCTTGCCATTCTTGCCGCCTTCATTTCGGCCATGCTGGTTCTCTGGCTCCTGCCATCGATCCGCATGTTGCTGGTGCCCCGCCGTATCCGCTACAAGCGCGCCCATCTCAACGCACTGCAACAATTCCTGGCGCGCAACGTCCACATCACTGAAAAACGCACCGGCATTCTGCTCTTCGTTTCCATGGCTGAGCACTATGCCGAAGTCATCGCCGATGCGGGTATTCATGCGCGTGTCGAGCAGGACGAATGGAACGCCATTGTCGCAACGCTGATCCATCACGCATCGCGCTCGCAGATGGCGGAAGGCTTCGTCATGGCGATTGGTCAGGCGGGCACGCTACTGGAAAAACACTTCCCCGCAGGCGCCGACAATATTAACGAACTGGACGATCATCTGATCGAACTTTGACGGCTCCAGAGCATTTCCAGCAAAAGTGCGTAGCGGTTTTGCGTAGGATAATGCTTAAAAAATGGATGGAGCGGTTCCACGATTCCGTTCCAACTGGAACCGCTCCAGCATCTCAGAATCATCTTCGACTTTGGTCTGAATTGCGGCGAAGCGGAGCCATTCCCGCCGCCGTCGGAGGCCAATTTGTAGTGCACGGTGAATTTCTCCGGTATTTTTAGAAAAATTGCCCGAAGTTTTCGATATTTTGTTCCAAATTAAATGGATTAGATGCCATTTTTCTGACTTTTCGGGAAAATTTTCGTTATTCGCAGCGATTTGTCATCGAAACAAATGTCTAATCTGCTAGTTTGGCGCGCATTGCCATCATGACAGGAGTATCCGACGTGACTGCAAAGCAGGATCGGTCGAGCAAAGTTAAGAATTCCAAGGCAAGCAAAGAGGAAAAAAAGGGGGGGAAGCCGAAGGCGCTGGCAGCCTTCTCACAGCTCCTCTTCGAGTGGGCTCCGCCAGAAGATCTGGCTGCTTACGACGCCGAAGCTCTCGACAGTTCTGCCCGCCACGGCTATGCGGCGCTTGAATCCTACCGCAAGGGCAAGAGCATCATCAGCGTCGATAACGGTATCGAACGCCATGGTCGCCCGGTAAGCGTCATCACCATCGTCAACGACAATATGCCGTTCCTGCTCGATTCCATTCTGGGCGAGCTGAACAATCACGTCAGCCAGATTTTCATGGTCGTGCACCCGGTTCTCGATATTGCTCGGGAAAAGGATGGACTGGTCATTCTCGGCGAAGCATCGCAGCTCGCACCCGCCAAGGGCGTTGAGCGCGTCAGCCTTGTGCAAATTCACCTCCCCGCGCTTGGCAAGCAGGCCAAGGCCGACCTGACGGACGGGCTCAAGCGCGTTCTCGGTCAGGTGCGTTTTGCCGTGGGCGACTGGAAGCCGATGTTGAAGCGTCTCGATGACGCCATTGTGGATTACAAGCGCGCTTACGAGCTGAACGGCAATGCCGCCATGCCCGAAGCCATCGCCTTCCTCGAATGGCTGCGCGACGATCATTTCATCTTCCTCGGCATGCGTGAACTGGCCTTTGAAGGCTCGGGCAAGAAGCGCAGCCTCGTCGCCATCAAGGAGCCGCTCGGCGTCCTTGGCGACAATGAAGTGCGCGTCTTGCGCAAGGATGACGACGACACGGTAACGCCGCGTGAGGTCACGGAATTCCTCGACAGCAGCGAACCGCTGATCGTCACCAAGGCCAATACGCTGTCACTGGTGCATCGCCGCTCCTATCTCGATTATATCGGCGTGAAGATCTTCGGACCGAAGGGCGAAGCCGTGGGTGAACTGCGCCTCGTCGGCCTGTTCACCTCGGTCGCTTACATCAGCTCGGTCGCCAGCATCCCGTTCATTCGCTCGAAGGCCGATGCGGTCATCAAGCATCTGGGCTTCAACCGCGAAGACCATTCGGGCAAGGCGCTGATCAATGTGCTGGAAGAATATCCGCGCGATGAGCTTTTCCAGATCGACACGGAAAGTCTGACGGCCAATGCCGAACTCATCCTCGCGCTTGGCGAGCGTCCGCGTGTCCGTGCCATTCCCCGTCTCGACCGTTTCGGCCGTTTCGCGACTGTGCTCGTCTATATCCCGCGTGATCGTTACGACTCGGTCGTGCGTGAAAAGATCGGCCGCTATCTCGTCGACGTCTATGGCGGCGACAGCTTTGAATTCCATCCGGTTTTCCTGCAGAACGGCCTGACGCGCGTTCAGTTCGTCATTCGCCGTCACGAACGATCCACCCCGCATATCGACCGCGAAGCACTGGAAGCGGAAGTCCGCGCCATGGTTCGCACCTGGGAAGATGCGGTGCGTGAAAGCGTGGAAAATGCCGATGCAGGCGTCGTGGCGCTGGCCGCAAGCTTCCCGCCATCCTATCGCGAAATCTTCACCGCGCCGGAAGCGCTGGTCGATGCCGAGCGCATTGCCGGTCTCAGCCCGGAAGCGCCGCTTTTCGTGGATTTTTACCGCTATCGCACCGATGGACCAGATGCGGTTTCACTGAAGCTCTATCATCACGGTGCACCGGTCGTGCTGTCACAGCGCGTGCCGCTTTTGGAAAATATGGGCTTCCGCGTCGTCAGCGAACAGACCATCGACCTGCCGCAAGCCGGTAAAGACGGGGCGCCGGTCTATGTTCACGACATGCAGCTCGTCAACGCCTATGGCGCTCCTGTCGATCTCACCGATGACGGCGAAATGCTGGAAGACGTATTCCGCACTGTCTGGGACGGCTTTGCCGACAATGACGGCTATAATGCGCTGGTACAGACGGCACGCCTCACCGCGCGTCAGATCATGATCCTGCGCTCCTATGGCCGTTATCTGCAACAGGCAGGTATCGCCTATTCGCAGGGCTTCATCGCAGCCGCGCTCAACCGTTATCCGGAAATCGCCAGCGACCTCTATTCGCTGTTCGATCTGCGTTTCAACCCATCGGCCAAGCGCCGTGATACGGCTGAAAAGAAGCTGATCGACGCCATCGAAACAGCGCTTCTGGGCGTGCCGAGCATTGATGACGATCAGATCCTGCGCCGGTTCCGCAACCTGATTGAAGCGACATTGCGCACCAATGCCTATACGCTGGATGGTGACGGCAAGCCGCGCGTGACCTTTGCGTTCAAGCTCAATCCGCGTCTCGTCGACGGACTGCCTGATCCGCGCCCGTATCGCGAAATCTTCGTCTATGGCCCGGAAGTCGAAGGCGTGCATCTTCGTTTCGGTGCTGTCGCACGTGGTGGTCTGCGCTGGTCGGACCGTGCACAGGATTACCGCACCGAAGTGCTGGGCCTCGTGAAGGCGCAGCAGGTGAAGAATGCCGTGATCGTGCCGGTCGGCGCCAAGGGCGGCTTCTATCCGAAGCGCCTGCCAGTGGGCGGCGACCGCAACGCCGTCTTTGAGGCGGGTCGCGACGCCTACAAGGTGTTCATCTCGACGCTTCTTTCGGTCACCGACAATATCCACGACAACGATGTGGTACCGCCGCAAAATGTCGTGCGTCACGACAATGACGATCCTTATTTCGTCGTCGCCGCCGACAAGGGCACAGCCACCTTCTCCGATACGGCCAATGCCATCAGCCAGGCGCATGATTTCTGGCTGGACGATGCTTTCGCATCGGGCGGTTCTGCCGGTTACGACCATAAGGGCATGGGCATCACCGCCCGTGGCGGCTGGGAAGCCGTGAAGCGGCATTTCCGTGAATTCGACATGGATATCCAGACCGAGCCGTTTACGGTTGTCGGCGTGGGCGATATGTCGGGCGACGTGTTCGGCAACGGCATGCTGCTTTCCGAGCAGATCAAGCTAATTGCGGCCTTCGACCATCGCGACATCTTTATCGATCCGACCCCGGTTCCGGCTGACGGCTTTGCCGAGCGCAAGCGCCTGTTCGAACTGCCGCGATCAAGCTGGCAGGATTATGATCGTTCGAAGCTGTCGTCGGGTGGTGGCGTCTATAGCCGCAGCCAGAAGACCATCACACTGTCTGCCGAAGCAGCAGCCGCAATCGGCCTTGCCAAGACCACGGCAACGCCGCAGGAAATCATGACGACCATCCTGAAAGCTCAGGTTGATCTCTTATGGTTCGGCGGTATCGGCACCTATATCCGCGCTTCCAGCGAAACCGATGCACAGGTCGGCGACCGCGCCAATGATGCCATTCGCATCACCGGCTCGGACGTGCGGGCCCGCGTGATCGGCGAAGGCGCCAATCTCGGCATGACCCAGCGCGGACGCATCGAATATGCGCTCGCCGGCGGTCGCAGCAACACTGACGCCATCGACAATTCGGCTGGCGTCAACTGCTCGGACGTTGAGGTCAACATCAAGATTGCTCTGGCCGCCGCCATGCGTTCAGGCAAGCTGAAGCGCCCTGCCCGCAACAAGCTTCTGGTCAGCATGACCGACGATGTTTCGGAACTGGTGCTGCGCAACAACTATCTCCAGCCGCTGGCGCTTTCGCTGAGTGAGCGTCAGGGTTTGGCGGAGCTCCCCTATCAGGCGCGCTTCATGGCGGAGCTGGAAAACCGGAAGCTTCTGGACCGCAAGGTCGAGTATCTTCCGTCGGATGCGCTGTTGACTGAGCGCCAGAAGGCTAGCCAGCCGCTGACCCGTCCGGAACTGGCGGTTCTGCTGGCCTATGCCAAGCTGTCGCTCTCCGACGATCTGGTGGCGAGTGCACTCCCCGACGAGCCTTACTTCCAGTCGCTGCTGTTCGGCTATTTCCCGAAGCGCATGGCCAAAACCTATGCCGAGGAAATCTCCGGCCACCGTCTGAAGCGGGAAATCGTTGCAACCTTGCTGGCAAATGATGTCATCAATCGCGGCGGTATCACCTTCATCAGCCGTCTGGCCGATACGACCGGCAAGTCGCCTTCGGATATCGTTCGCGCCTATGTGGCGGTGCGTGACGGCTTCGAGATCGATGCGATCTACGACGCCATCGACGCGCTGGACAACAAGGTCCCTGGCGATGTGCAGAACCAGTTCTACCATCTCGTCGGCGAAATGCTGCAGGCGACGACGGCTTGGGTGCTGCGCAACGATACGACCCGCGCAAACCTCACCGAGCTGGTCGGCACCATCGTCAAGGCGCGTGCCGAACTGGAACCGCGGTTCGAAGGCCTGATGCCGGAATTCCTGCGCAACGCTGTGCGTGCCGACAAGGCCGCCTTCGTTGAAAAGGGTGCACCGGAAAAGCTGGCCCAGCGTCTCGCCAATCTCCAGCTTGCGGGCATCATGCCGGATATCGCGCTGATCGCGCATCTGGCGGAAGCCGATCTGGTGGCAACGGCCAAGGCCTATTTCGGCGTGTCGGAAGCCTTCCGCATCGGACGCATCGAAGATGCGGCACGGTCTATCCCCGTCACCGACTATTATGACGGGTTGGCTCTGTCGCGTGCCAGCGAGACCATCACGCAGGCCGCACGCGGGATCACCATCGCCGCTCTGAAGCGCTTCGCCAAGGAGAAAGACCCGGCTGCGGCATGGCTCGATGCGGACGGCGTCCAGATCGAACAGGTGAGAAACCGCATGGTCGCGCTCACCGAAGGTGGAGACCTCACCGTCTCGCGTCTGGCGGTTGCTGCGGGCTTGATGTCGGATCTGGCGCAATAATCCGCACCGACAACAAAAATTTAAAGGGCAGCTTAGAGCTGCCCTTTTCATTTCTTGTCGGGCAACCATGGTCCGTATAAGCTCCGGCCACATTCGCAAGGGAGTGGCATTTGACCGATCAGGCAGTCAGCGAACGCAGCTATGCATCTCGTCGCGGCATATGGGGCTGGATGCTGTTCGACTGGGCGGCGCAACCGTTTTTCACCGTTGTCACGACCTTCGTTTTCGGCCCCTACTTCATCTCCCGCATGGCGGCGAACCCCGAAGCCGGTCAGGTTGCGTGGGGCTACGGCATCGCTGCGGCAGGCTTTGTCATCGCCATTCTGTCGCCTGTTCTGGGCGCTGTTTCTGACCGCACGGGGGCACGCAAACCCTGGATAGGCTTCTTCGCCGTTTTGAAGATCGTCAGCCTGTCGCTGCTCTGGTTCGCCGCGCCGGGCGCAAGCCTGTTCTGGGTGTTGCTGGCCTTTGCAATCGCCTCGATTGCTGCCGAATTCTCCATCGTCTTCAATGATTCCATGATGCCGCGTCTCGTGCCGCGCGCGGATATCGGGCGCATCTCCAATATCGCCTGGGGGCTTGGTTATCTCGGCGGCATGATCGTGCTGATCTTTGTCGTGCTGTTTCTGGCCGGATCTCCGCAGACCGGCAAGACGATCATCGGCATTGACCCTCTCTTCGGCCTTGATCCTGCGACCGGCGAAGATGCGCGCATCACCGGACCGCTTGCCGCACTCTGGTATCTGGTGTTCGTGCTGCCGATGTTTCTGTTCACACCGGATTCGGCAGGGGGCGAACCATTGCGCAAGGCGCTGCGCCATGGTCTTTCGGAACTGAAAACCACACTGCGCGAAGTGCGTCAGCGTTCCGGCATCATGCGTTTTCTCATTGCCCGCATGGTCTATCAAGATGGCGTCAACGCTTTGCTGGCGCTGGGCGGAGGCTATGCCGCAGCCATGTTTCACTGGTCGATTACCGAGATTGGCCTTTTCGGCATGATCCTCAATGTGATGGCGATCTTCAGTTGCCTTGCCGCCAGCCGCGTGGATACGCGCTTCGGCTCGAAAGCCGTGGTCATTGGGTCGCTGGTGCTGCTGCTGCTCGCCACGCTCGGCATCGTATCGACAGGGCGCGACTATACATTCTTCGGATTGCTTCCCTTTGTCGAAAGCAGCGCGCACGGGCTTTTCTCGACGCCTGCCGAACATGCCTATCTGATTTATGGCCTGATGATCGGCGCGGCCTTCGGCCCGGTACAGGCATCGTCGCGCTCATGGTTTGCACGCAGTATCCTGCCGCAAGAATCAGGCCGCTATTTTGGCATTTATGCGCTGGCGGGTCGTGCAACCAGCTTTCTGGCCCCATTTCTGGTCGCCACCGTCACGGCCATCAGTGGATCAGCAGCAATTGGAATGGCGGTGCTTGTTCTGTTTTTCGCCGCCGGTCTGTTTTTGGCAAAGGCAACGCCCTATCCTGCCAGCCAGCCGTCCTGAAAACTGGCGCGAGAATGATCGCGCCAGTTCCATGATCTTCGCTCACATCATGCCGACCGCGCTGGCCGCGCCAATGGCCAGCAGGCCGCCGATGATCGGTGCGGCAACGGGCACCCATGCGTAAGACCAGTCCGATCCACCCTTGCCCGGGATCGGTAACAAAGCATGCGCGATGCGCGGGCCGAGATCACGCGCCGGGTTGATGGCATAACCAGTCGGTCCGCCAAGCGAAACACCAAGCGCCCAGACAAGAAGACCGACCATCAGAGGACCGAGAACGCCATCGGCTCCAACAGCCTTCGCGCCGATGGCGATGACGACGAAGACAAGCACGAAAGTGCCGATGACTTCGGTCACACAATTGGCCGGAATGTTCCTGATTGCCGGAGCCGTGCAAAACACGCCAAGCTTTAGCGCCTTATCCGTAGTCGGCTTCCAGTGCGGCAGATAGGCAAGATAAACCAGCACGGCTCCGACAAAAGCGCCCAGCAATTGCGCGGCGATATAGGGGACCACTTCCGCCGCCGGAAAACTTCCTGCCGCATAGAAAGCCAGCGTGACGGCAGGATTGAGATGGCCGGCAGCGCCCGCTGCAACTGAAACCATCACACCGCACAACACGGCCAGCCCCCAGCCGACCGAAATAACGATCCAACCGGAATTCTGTCCCTTGGATTGTGCCAAAAGCACATTTGCGACGACCCCGTCGCCCAGCACGATCAGCACCATTGTGCCGAGAAATTCGCCTAAAAAACCACTTGTCATAATCTCATCCCGAAAAATCAGTTTGCAGAAATTCATCCGGTGGACGCGTATTGCCCACCGGCCTGCCAAAAAAGCTTTGTAATTCTCTATTCTGCCTGGTCTCAAAGACCGCGCTTCAGCTTCAATCCACCCAGTTCAGGGAACGCTGCACCGCTTTTTCCCAGGAAGCGAAAAGGCTTTCGCGCTCCTTCTTCGGCATCTTCGGATGCCAGCGATGACCAACCTGCCAATTTTCCACGACATCTTCCGTGGATTTCCAGTAGCCAACGGCGAGACCAGCAGAGTAAGCAGCCCCCAGCGCCGTGGTTTCCACAATCTTGGGGCGAACCACCGGCACGTCCAGAATATCGGCCTGAAACTGCATGACGAAATCGTTGACGGTCATGCCGCCATCAGCGCGCAATTCGCTGATCTCGACACCGGAATCCTTCACCATGGCTTCCAGCACCTCACGCACCTGATAGCAGCTTGCTTCCAGTGCAGCGCGGGCAATATGGCCCTTATTGGCAAAGCGGGTCAGCCCGGCAATGACGCCACGCGCCGACGATTCCCAATGCGGCGCATAGAGGCCGGAAAATGCAGGCACGAAATAGACGTCGCCATTATCATCAACGGTACGGGCGAGTGTTTCGATATCGCTGCTGTTGCGAATGATGCCAAGATTATCGCGCAGCCATTGCACCAGAGCGCCGGTGATAGCGATGGAACCTTCCAGCGCGTAAGCCGGAGGCGCATCGCCGAGCTTGTAGGCAACGGTGGTCAGCAGGCCGTAATTGGAAGAAACGAGCTTGTCGCCCGTATTCATCAGCATGAAGCAGCCCGTGCCGTAGGTATTCTTGGCCGCACCAGGCTCAAGACAGGCCTGACCGAAAAGCGCCGCCTGCTGATCGCCAAGAATGCCGGCAAGCCTCACACCGTTCAGGGAGCGGACGGTAATCTCGCCATAGACCTCGCTTGACGAGCGTATCTCCGGCAGACAGCCGCGTGGAATATGGAAGAGGTCCAGAATTTCCTCGTCCCATTGCAGGCTGGCAATATTCATGAGCTGTGTGCGCGAGGCATTGGTAACATCGGTAATGTGGATGCCGCCCTTCGGACCGCCAGTCAGATTCCAGGTCAGCCATGTATCGATGGTGCCAAACAGCGCCTCGCCAGCCTCTGCCTTTTCACGGGCGCCTGGAACATTGTCGAGGATCCAGCGCAGTTTCAGCCCGGAAAAATAGGTGGTGATCGGGAGGCCGGTTCTGGCACGCAGACGATCGGCGCCACCATCCTTGATATATTGCGCCACGAGGTCGGCGGTGCGCGTATCCATCCAGACCAGCGCGTTGTAAAGCGGCTGGCCAGTGGCCTTGTCCCAGAGCAGCGTTGTCTCGCGCTGGTTGGTAATGCCGACAGCGGTGATATCGGCTGCCGTCAGCCTGGCCTTTTTCATCGCCTCGGCGACGACGTGTTGCGTGTTGCGCCAGATCTCAACCGGGTTGTGCTCAACCCAGCCAGCCTTGGGGTAGATCTGCTCATGCTCACGCTGATCCATGGCGATGATATCGCCGCGCTGATCGAAAATGATGCAGCGCGTGCTGGTGGTTCCCTGATCGATGGAACCGATAAATTGCTTCGTACTCACGGTATCCTCCCGTCGAATATCTTTCTGTAAAACGCTTTCAGTTTACATCCGGTGATGAATATCTCCGCTCATACCCTGGCATCCTCCCTGTGAGGCAAAACATGCCCGCACTTGCGGAATAGTTCATAAATGAATTTAAAACGAAACAATTCGAAACTCAACGAAAACAAAAAGCCCCGAAATTTTTCGTTTCGGGGCTCGTTTTCAAATTGTAAGCCAATGAATTAATGGCGGAAATGACGCATCCCGGTCATCACCATGGCAATGCCATGCTCATCGGCGGCAGCGATCACTTCTTCGTCACGCATCGATCCGCCGGGCTGAATCACAGCCGTGGCGCCCGCCTGCACAGCCGAAAGCAGACCGTCTGCAAACGGGAAGAACGCATCGGAAGCGACCACGCAACCTTTGGTCAGCGGCTCTGCGAGACCGGCAGCTTCCGCCGCATCTTCCGCCTTGCGGGCGGCGATGCGCGCGGAGTCGACACGGCTCATCTGGCCTGCGCCAATACCAACCGTTGCGCCGTCCTTCACATAGACGATGGCGTTCGACTTCACGTGCTTGGCGATGCGGAAAGCGAACTTCATGTCGTTCAGTTCGGCTTCGCTCGGGCTGCGCTTGGTCACGACCTTGATGTCGAGATCATCGACAACGCCGTTGTCGCGCGACTGAACCAGCAAGCCACCGGCAACCGTTTTCGCGGCAATGCCTTTGGCGCGTGGGTCGGGAAGACCGCCCGTCACCAGCAGGCGCAGGTTCTTCTTGGCGGCAACGATGGCCTGTGCGCCCGGCGTTGCATCTGGAGCGATGATGACTTCCGTGAAAATCTTGACGATTTCCTCGGCAGCGTCTTCATCCAGCGTCTTGTTGAGGGCAACAATGCCGCCAAAAGCCGACACTGGATCGCAGGCCAATGCCTTCAGATAAGCGTCTTTAATCGATGCACCTTCCGCCACGCCGCACGGATTGGCGTGCTTGATGATGGCGACAGCTGCCGTGCGCGCCGGATCGAACTCCGCGACGAGTTCGAAAGCTGCATCGGTGTCATTGATGTTGTTGTAGGAAAGCTGCTTGCCCTGAAGCTGGGTTGCCGTGGCAACGCCCGGGCGCTTTTCACCCGAGAGATAGAAACCAGCGGTCTGATGCGGATTTTCACCATAGCGCATGACCGAATGCAGCTTGCCTGCAACCGAACGCCAAACCGGCGTTTCTTCTTCAATGGCTTCAGCGAACCAGTTGGAAATCGCCGCGTCATAAGCCGCAGTGCGCGAGAAGGCCTTGGCAGCAAGCTTCTTGCGGAAAGCGAGCGGCAGCGAACCGCCATGCTTCTCAAGCTCGGTGACCACCTCGTCATAATCTGTCGGATCGACAACAGTTGCGACATAGGCGTGGTTCTTGGCCGAAGCGCGGATCATCGCCGGGCCGCCAATATCGATATTCTCAACCGTGGTGTCGTAGTCGCCACCCTGGAAGCGGACTTCCTCGAACGGATAGAGATTGATCACGGCAAGATCGATGCCGCCGATCTTGTGCTCTTCCATCGCGGCAACATGTTCCGGATCGTTGCGCACGGCGAGCAGACCGCCATGGACTGCCGGATGCAGCGTCTTGACGCGCCCATCCATGATTTCGGGAAAGCCGGTGATTTCGGAAACGTCACGAACCGGAATGCCTTCTGCGGCAATGGACTTGGCCGTACCGCCGGTCGAGAGTATCTCGACGCCATGCGCATGAAGCGCCTTGGCGAATTCGATCAGACCAGTTTTGTCGGAAACGGAAAGGAGGGCGCGGCGCACCCGATGAAGATCGGGAGCGGGAATATGCTTTGAGCTGACAGCCATAGGAAACGGTCTCTTCGTTGCTGAAGCGTTTTGCGTTCAGGAAAGGGGACAGCGTCGCCGTAGCACAGTCGGACAAGGAATCCTACCGCAAAAGACCGGAAACCACCGGCGAAAGAAAAACCCCGCCTCAAAGGCGGGGTTTCGTATCAGATATCGCGACTATTAAGACGCCTAATTACTTCATCGTCGGGATGACGAACTCAGCCCCATCCTTAACCCCACGCCGTGCGTCCGCAGCGAAGCGAGGACGCGCAAACGTAAAGAATCGTCTGGGGTTACTTCATCGTCGGGATGACGAACTCAGCCCCATCTTTAACCCCAGACGGCCAGCGCGAGGTGACGGTCTTGGTCTTGGTATAGAAGCGGAATGCATCCGGACCATGCTGGTTGAGGTCGCCGAAGCCGGAAGCCTTCCAGCCGCCGAAGGTGTAGTACGCGATCGGAACCGGGATCGGCACATTGATACCGACCATGCCAACCTGCACGCGGCTTGCGAAATCGCGAGCTGCATCACCGTCGCGGGTGAAGATGGCGACGCCATTGCCATATTCATGATCGTTCGGCAGAGCGAGCGCTTCCTCGTAGTTCTTGGCGCGAACGACCGAGAGAACCGGACCGAAGATTTCTTCCTTATAAATGCGCATATCACGCGTCACATTGTCGAACAGGCAGCCGCCCATGTAGAAGCCATTTTCATAGCCCTGCATCTTGAAGTTACGGCCATCAACGACCAGCTTCGCGCCTTCTTCGACACCGAGATCGACATAGCCGCGAATGCGATCAAGAGCGGCCTGCGTGACAACCGGGCCGTAATCGGCAGAATTATCGGTGGATGGGCCGATCTTGAGCGACTCAACACGCGGGATGAGCTTTTCCATCAGGCGGTTGGCGGTGTCTTCACCGACAGGAACAGCAACCGAAATTGCCATGCAGCGTTCGCCAGCCGAGCCATAACCAGCGCCGATAAGCGCATCGACAGTCTGGTCCATGTCGGCATCCGGCATGATGAGCATGTGGTTCTTCGCGCCACCAAAGCACTGCACGCGCTTGCCGTTCGAGCAGCCGCGACCGTAGATATACTGGGCAATCGGCGTGGAACCAACGAAGCCGATGGCCTGTACGTCCGGATCGTCGAGCAGGGCATCAACAGAATCCTTGTCGCCATTGACGACGTTGAAAATACCGGCAGGCAGACCGGCTTCCATGAACAGTTCAGCCAGACGCATCGGAACGCCCGGGTCACGCTCGGACGGCTTCAGAACGAAAGCATTGCCGCAGGCAATCGCCGGACCGGCCTTCCAGAGCGGGATCATGGCCGGGAAGTTGAACGGCGTGATGCCGGCAACGACGCCGAGCGGCTGGCGCATGGAATAGGTGTCGATGCCCGTACCGGCATTGTCGGTGAATTCGCCTTTCAGCATATGTGCGGAGCCGAGGCAAACTTCCACCACTTCGAGACCGCGCTGAATGTCGCCCTTGGCGTCGGCAATGGTCTTGCCATGCTCGCGCGCCAGCAGTTCGGCCAGGCTGTCATATTCGGCTTCAACGAGTTCAAGGAACTTGCGCAGGATACGAACGCGGCGCTGCGGGTTGGTCGCGCCCCATGCTGGCTGCGCAGCCTTGGCGTTTTCGACAGCGGCGCGCACTTCAGCCTTGGTGGCAAGCGCGACTTTGGCCTGTACCGTGCCGTCGAGCGGCTGGAAAACGTCGGCGGTGCGACCGCTATTACCAGCAACATGCTTGCCGCCGATGAAATGTCCGATATTGCGCATCGAGAAACCTCCCTGATTACCGTTTATGAGGACACACCCTGCCCTCATCTTTGCCCCTATCCTGACTCTGCAAATTCATGATTGCAAGGCGCTGAAAAGCGTATCCGTTGTGCATTTTTTATAGTACGAAACATGATCCCGAAAAGTGTGAAACGGTTTTCGGACAAGATCATGTTCAGGCAAGAGACCATGATCCCGAAAAGTGCGAAGCGGTTTTCGGACAAGATCATGTTCAGGTGAAGTACATTATGAACTGGGATGATATTCGCATATTCCTCGCGGTGGCGCGCTCGGGCCAGATTCTGGGTGCAGCCAAGCGGCTTGGCCTGAACCACACCACTGTGGCGCGGCGGCTGACGGCGCTTGAAACTGCGCTTTCCACCACGCTTCTGACACGCCGCACCAATGGCTCGACACTGACGCAGGCGGGTGAGGAATTTCTGCTCGCCGCCGAGCGCATGGAAGCGGAAATGCTGTCCGCCCGCGCGCAGGTTGGCAATGCGGATGTCGCGGTTTCGGGCACGGTGCGCATAGGTGCGCCAGACGGTTTCGGCGTGACCTTTCTTGCACCGCGCCTCGCCCGGCTGACACAGCAATATCCAGACCTCACCATCCAGCTGGTGCCCGTGCCGCGCTCCTTCTCGCTGTCCCGGCGCGAGGCCGATATTGCCATCACCGTTGAACGTCCAGATCAGGGGCGGCTCATTGCGCGCAGGCTGGTCGATTATACGCTCGGCCTCTATGCCCATCGCAGCTATCTGGAAGCCAATGGCACACCGGAGAATTCAGAAGACCTCAACCACCATCGCCTGATCGGCTATGTGGAAGATCTGGTCATCAACCCGTCGCTTGCCTATGCGCCCGAAATCAGCCGTGACTGGAAACCGGCTTTCGAGGTGTCGAGCGCATTGGGACAGGTGGAAGCGGTGCGCGCAGGTGCGGGCATCGGTATTCTGCATTCGTTCATCGCCCGCGCAGACCCCGATCTTGTGCCGGTTCTGCCCGACCGGGTGATCCGGCGCGCCTATTGGCTCGCCTATCATGAATCCGCCCGCACATTGCGGCGTGTGACAGCCGTATCCGCCCTCATCTCCGAACTGGTGGAAGGCGAAAAATCGCTGTTCAGCTGAAATAAGGCATGCTCAATTGAGCCGCATATAGGCGACCATCACGCCAACAATCATCGCCGCCGGAACGAACAATGCGTCAAGGCCGATGAACGCATGGCCGAGGCCACCTGCAACTGCGCCGAGCATCAAGGCCAGCCAGACGGAAACATGCTGCAACCAGCGCCATTTTGGCGTTTCGCCGCGCAGCGAACAGGCAAGGTCGGCGGCGGCATTGAAAAGCGTTCCGGTCACATAGGTCACGCCAAGGCGCGCCGCGCCTATGGGCTGTACGGCGGCATTCTGCGCGCCCATGGCGGCGGCGAGCAGCAGCACCGGCTGGATGAACATCGATCCCTCCCGCCGTAGCACGCCCACTGCCAGCAAGATCACCACGACGCTGGCCATCACATAGAGGCTGCCCCAGCGCCCATAGGCACGCACGGTCAGCGTGCCGAAAAACGCGCCAAGGAAGAACAATATGATGAGGATCGCGGGAAACCAGACCAGCACGGAGCCTTGAACGCCGGGTTGCCCCGCGAGTGCGACGCCGAGCTGCGTGGTATTGCCGCTCATGAAGGAAGCGAAGAAACCGCCCAGTTGCAGAAAGGCTATCGCATCAACGAAACCAGCCGATGCGGTAAGAACCAGACCGAGCGACAGTTTGGAATTCGGTGTCATTTCACTGGACTTCGGGAAAGGAACCGACCCGGCTTCGACAAAGCCGGGTCTTGCAAGAAATGGAACTGATCCTCAGACGCGTTTGACGATGCGCAGAATGATCAGAAGTATTGCCGCGCCGATGAATGCATTGATGATCGAGGCAATGATACCGCCGCCGACGGAAAAGCCGAGGCGCGGCAAAAGCCAGCCTGCAAAGAACGCACCGATCACGCCGACAATAATATTGCCGATCATGCCGAAACCGCCACCCTGCACGACCTTGCCGGCCAGCCAGCCTGCGACGAGACCGACAAAAAGAAATACGATTAGACTTCCAACATCCATGCGCTTTTCTCCCTCCAGAGCACATCCCGAAAAGTGTGAAACGGTTTTCGGGCGAGATGTGCGTCGAAACAAACAGTTAGAGCGCCGTCACCCGGCGCATCTGGAGTGAGTTGACAATATGTTGGTCGAGCACACAAGAGGGGTGCGAAAATTTGAGCATATCCTGAAACGACTGCGCATTTTTCAGGATATGCCAGAAAATTACGGTGCCAGATGCCGGAAGGCAGCGACGACTTCCTCGTAAACCTTGCGCTTGAACGGCACGATCAGTTCCGGCAGTTGCTGCATCGGCTTCCAGTCCCAGCTGTCGAATTCAGCCGTGTGACCACCGGGCGGCGGATTGATTGCAATCTCGCTTTCATCGCCCTCGAACCGATAGGCAAACCATTTCTGCGTCTGGCCGCGATATTTGCCCTTGAGCGCCTGCCCCACCAGATGCGGTGGCAGATCATAATTGATCCAGTCCGGCGCTTCGGCAAGCAGCGAGACCGACTTCATGCCGGTTTCTTCGTAAAGCTCACGCAGTGCAGCTTCGACCGGGTCTTCGCCCTTGTCGATGCCGCCCTGCGGCATCTGCCAGAGTTGCGTTGCGCCATCCATCTCATCGCCCGGAATGACGATGCGATGTCCGGCCCAGACCAGACCGGCCTTGTTCAGCACCATCAGCCCGACACAGGGGCGGTAGGGCAAGCTTTCAGGATCGACGGGGCCTTTGTGCTTCGACATGACATTCTCCATGATATGCAGCATTTCCAGCAAAAGTGCGTAGCGGTTTTGCGTAGGATAATGCGTAAAAAAACTAGTGTCGTTCCGGGTCGCGGACCAGCGCCGAAACGGGAACGATTTCGATGCCGCGCTTCTTGACCTCGTTCGCCCAATCCCGCACTGCATCGACGGTCACGCCGAAGGCAGAGCCAGTGCCAATCGCGCTGCCATTGGCGCGCGCAATGCGTTCCAGCTCATTGAGACGGTCGAGCACTGCCGAACGGTCCTGCGAAGCATCGATCAGCACATCGGCTGCCGCATAGGGCACGGCGTCCTTTTGCGCGATCTGATCGGCCTGACTGCGCGCCGAAGTGCCATCATCCAGATAATAAAGCCCGCGCCTGCCGATCTCGCCCAGCACCGGCGCGAATGCATCTGCCTCACCGGTAAAGCGCGCGCCCATATAATTCATCACACCGGCATAGTTGGTCATGCGCGACAATGCCCACAAAAGCGACGTCTGGTTTTTGGCGGCTCCGTCATCCACCGTCAGCGTGTTGCGCCCCGGATTGATGCGCGGATAATCAAATGGCTCCATCGGCAGTTGCAGCAAAAGCTCGTGACCGTTCTGACGCGCCGCCTGCATCCAGCGTTGCAGGCTGTTGCCTTGCGGCGCGAAGGCCAGCGTCACTTCCGATGGCAGCTTCTCTACAGCTTCCATGCTACCGGTCTGTGACAGGCCAAGCCCGCCAATGACCAGCGCGATCCTTGCGCCCCGCGCGCCCGACCAGCCGACGGCATAGGCATCCATCGGCCGCAAACCGTCAGAGCCGCGCACTGGCAATGGTCCGGTCGGGCTTTGCTCGACCAGTTCCTTTTCCGGCAAATGTGCAACACGCGGATCCTGCCCCGTCTTGCGCTGGTTCTGCACGACGACAACATTGCCATCCACTGTCCCGGCAGTGACATTTGGCATATCAGGCGTGACTTTGATGATTGCCGGGCCGGTTTGCTGGCCTCCGGTTCCGCGCAGCGCGGTGCCCGGCGCGGGTGTGTTACCGGTCGCAGTCGATGCCTGCTGCCCAGTTTTGACCGCGGCATCAGCCGGTGTTTGTACCTCGGCGACTGCCGCCTTTTCAGGCTTGCGAAAAGCATCGCGGTTGGTCTGCCAGACGGTGACCATCATACCGCCTGCGACACCCAGAACGATTGCCGCGCCCAGGCCAAGCAAAGACCAACGAAAAGCGCGGGAGCGTTCGCCCCCGCGCTTTCGCGGTTTCTTATCCAGTCCTAACGGGCTGTTCAGATCCAGCATGGAACGATCAGTTCAACACGCCCTTCTTCGGATCCGGCGGGAATGCGGCATTCGCCACTTCGCCACGCAGGAGCTTCAGAGCTTCGTTGAGCTGGATATCGTCCTTAGGGTCGGCCGGCACATAGGCCGACGAACCCGAGCCGTTGTCATCTTCAGCATTGCCCTTGATGTGGCCCTTGAGTTCGGATTCGCCGCGAACGACGTCCTCACCCTTCAGTTCCGGCGGCAGCGGCTGTTCAACCTTGATGTCCGGCGTGATGCCCTTGCCCTGGATCGACTTGCCCGACGGCGTGTAATAAAGCGCCGTAGTCAGACGCAGCGATCCGTTTTCACCAAGCGGAATGATCGTCTGCACAGAGCCCTTGCCGAAGGACTGCGTGCCGAGCACCGTCGCACGGCGATGATCCTGAAGAGCACCTGCAACGATTTCCGAAGCGCTGGCCGAACCGCCATTGATGAGCACGATCACCGGCTTGCCGTCAGTCAGATCACCCTTGCGGGCATCGAAGCGGGTCACATCCTGCGGATCGCGGCCACGGGTCGAAACGACTTCGCCCTTGTCGAGGAAAGCGTCGGAAACAGCAACGGCCTGATCGAGCAGACCACCCGGATTGAGGCGCAGATCGAGCACGAAGCCCTTGAGCTTGTCGCCCGGAATCTTGCTCTGAATATCCTTGATCGCCTTGCCGAGATCGTCAGCCGTCTGTTCGGTGAACGAAATCACGCGCACATAACCGACATCGTTCTCGACGCGGTAACGAACGGCCTTCACCTTGATGACGGCACGCGCAATCTTGAGCGTGATCGGCTTGTCGACGCCCTGACGCATCAGCGTCAGCTCAATCGAGGAACCGATTTCGCCGCGCATTTTGTCGACCGCATCGTTAAGGCTGAGGCCGCGCACTTCCTGACCGTCGATCTTGGTGATCAGATCGCCTGCGAGAACACCGGCCTTCGAGGCAGGCGTATCGTCGATCGGCGCAATCACCTTCACAAGATCATTGTCCATGGTGACTTCAATGCCGAGACCGCCGAATTCACCCTTCGTCTGCACGCGCATATCCTGCGCGGCTTCCGGATTGAGATAGGACGAATGCGGATCAAGCGAGGTCAGCATGCCGTTGATGGCGCTTTCCGTCAGCTTCTTGTCATCCGGCGGCGTCACATATTGCGCGCGCACGCGTTCGAAAATATCGCCGAAAAGCGCCAGATCCTTATAGACGTCAGCATCCTTGGCGGCTGCGAAAGCCGTCGAAGCTGGAGCGCCTTGCACCATCACCATGGCAGATGCCCCCATCAGGGCTCCGGCGAACAGCAGCGACAGTTTACGTATCATTTTGTGTCCTTCCAGAAAGCCGTTCGGTCCACCATGGGGCCGGATCGACGGGTTTTCCATCTTTTCGAAACTCAATGTAAAGCAACGGCGCACCATTGCCCACCTCTATCGGCGCAACACTCGCGAGAAGTTTATCTCCCATCGCCCCGACCGGTTCGCCCGCCAGTACAAACTGGCCTTGCGCCACGTCGATTCGCCCCATGCCTGCCATCACAATATGATATCCATTGCCCGCATCGAGGATCAAGAGTTGCCCGTAAGATCTAAACGGTCCCGCATAAAGCACAACGCCATCGGAAGGTGACGTAATCGTGGCGGAAGGCAAGGTTTCCAGCACCTGACCCATCATGGCGCCGCCAGCGCCATCCTTGTCGCCGAAGCGGCGTGACGTCTTGCCTGCTGCCGGCAAAACCAGCTTCCCTTGCAAGGAGGCGAAATTTGTCTGCGCGCGCAGATGATTGTCATCCGGCGTCGCCTCGCCAGCCCGCTCGCGGGCCGATGCCAGACGGTCGGCCTCGGCCTTGCGCGCCGCATCGGCGGCATCGCGCACACCGGCCATCTGCTTGTCGAGCCCGTCGATCAGGTCCTTGAGGCTGCCTGCCTTGGCGGCCAGTTCTTCGGAGCGCTTGCGCTGCGCTTCCATTTCCTGTTCCGACTGGGATTGCAGCTTCTTCTTTTCATCGAGCAAAAGCGACTGGCGCTTCTGCTCCTCAGCCTGCGTGGTGCGGGTCTGTTGCAGCTTCTCGCGCTCCTGCGAGATGGACGCAGTCACTGTCTGCATATCCTTCAGGTCGCCCGTCAGCTCTTCCACCTGCTCGCGCATTTCCGGCACCACGGCACCCAGCAGTACGGCACTGCGCACCGAGGCAAGCGCATCATCCGGTCGGACCAGAATGGCAGGCGGCGGGTTGAGCCCCATGCGCTGCAAAGCGGCCAGCACTTCCGCCAGAACCCCGCGCCGCGCCCGCAGCGACGTGCGAATGCCAGCCTCCTGCTCATGCAGGGAGACCAGCTTTTCGGCAATATCCGTGATGTCCTGCTGCAATTTCTTGTCGGTCTTGGCCGATTGGATCAGGGCGGCTGTGATCGTGTCCTGATCCTTCTTGAGGCTCGCAACTTCGCTCTCGAGCTGCTTGAGCTTGTCTCCGGTGACGGTAAGCTCACCGGTGAGCTTCTCATATTCGCCAGCCGCCTGATCGCGTTGCTGCTGCAGGGCATCCTGCGCAAAACCGGACTGCGGAAAGGCCACGATACCAGCCAAAGCGCAGGTCGCAAAAAAGCCCGCCCGCGCTAGAGCGAGCAGCCGGGGCTTGCTGAAAAGACGTACAGGACTCATGCGTGTTCTATCAGGGCGAAACAAGGCTAAAATCAGGGCCAAAAATCAGGCTCCGATCAACCTATCCCGATACCGTTAACGAAACATCAACCATAAGCTCCGGTATCGCAAACAATGGCCCGCGAAACTTAATCCAGCAGGTGCGGACAAAACGCGCAGAACAGTTCTGTTCACCAGTCTTACGATGCGATCAGTTCAAGCTCTATTTTCCTACGTCGTATCATCTCGCGCATCGATGCCGTGCGATGGCACGCTTTCTCGTCGAGCGTAGCGGTTTTCTTCCAGATACCGTAATTCTGTCGGAAATAGTCGATCACCAGCAAATCTGCATCCACGCGATCCTGTCCGTCTTCGACAAAATCGAGCAAAGCGCTTACGCAGCTGCCCTTACCCTCGGCGCGGCGGCTGTTCTGGCCGATCATCCAGATGGGAATGCCGCGTCTTTCCAGATGGCCGGAAATCCAGGGGTCATCCACGGTCCACATGACATCGGGAATTTTGTAGAACAGTTCATCGAACCATTCAGGCTGAACGAGAACACCGGCAAAGCCCGAAATCTGGTCCACATAGCCGGGCGTGCTGAGGTCCGGCTTGTGCAGAAACAGGGACGCAATGCGCTTCATTCTGTATTTGCGGTCCTTAAGCTTCCAGCGGCTGCGCGGAAGCCGGTCGGCAAGCCTGCCCGCATCGGCAATATCGGGAAATGTTTCGCCGACTTCAACAATGCAATGGCCCGGCTTGCGCGCCGCTTCCGCCTTGAAGCGTCCGTGCCACCCGGCGTCATAAATCTTGTCGTCATCGCAGAACAGGATATCTACGTCCCGCCCCCGTAGATCACGGGCGGCAGGCAAAACCTTGGTCGCAGGTCCGAGATCTTCATCACACCGGACGATTGTTATGCCTGCGGGTACTTCGGGCAGCTTTCCATCCCAATCGGGAAAACGCCTGTATTTGTAGGGGATATAAAGGCGAACTTCCGCCGCCTTCAGTCTTTGTGACAGAAGCGACAACAGCGTTGGTCTTAAAAACTGAAAACGTGGCGGAATGGTCGATAGCGTTATGACAGTAGACCGGCTCATCTCAATCCAATATTTTAAATATTGCTAATAAAAACAACCTATTAATAATATTAGATCGTACTTCGTTGTGGGAAGCAATCCTCAGATTCACCGCTTTATGGACAAAAGAAAGATCATCACGAGCGATGGTAAGGATGACCGGCCAGAATGGTCGCCGCGCGATAAAGCTGTTCGGCAATCAGAATGCGGGCAATCTGGTGCGGCCAGGTCAATTCTCCCAAAGCCAGAACCAGATCGGCACGCGACCGCAGCGCCGGATCGTGCCCATCCGGGCCACCGATGGCAACAATCAGCTGCCGTTTGCCGTCATCGCGCATGCGCCCGATGCGCTCGGCAAAGGCTTCGGAACCCAACGCCTTGCCGCGCTCGTCGAGCAGAATGAGGGCCGCGCCATTGTCCAGCGCTTCATTGATGCGCTGTGCTTCTTCCGCCTTGCGTAATTCTGCCGTCTGGCCGCGACTTTCCGGGATTTCGCTCACACCGGCGAATTCAAGCCCCAAAGGCGGACCCGCTTTGGAAAAACGGTCGAAATAGCGCTCGACCAGCTCCCGTTCGGGGCCGGCTTTCATCCGGCCCACGGCAAAAACACTCACACGCATCACGCCCTCAATATGGCAGAGGTCCAAAGCGCTTCCGACCTGATTGCGTCGGATCAACGCTCCAAACATTTACTTTACGCACATCCTATCCGAAAACCGTTTCACACTTTCCGGGATGTGCGCAACGCCTGCCAGACCTTAGCGGTCGACGGATCAATGGACGGTTTCCAACGCTCGTTCGTCGTCGAAATCGTCATCAAGCCATATCTTCTCGATATTGTAGAAGTCACGGACTTCCGGACGGAAGATGTGCACGATGATATCGCCCGTGTCGATCAGGACCCAATCGCCACTGTCTAGCCCCTCGACCCGCACATTCTTGCAGCCCGCTTCATTGAGCGCCTGCAAAAGATGGTCGGCCACAGCCGTCACGTGACGGTGCGAACGGCCCGACGCGACGATCATATAATCGCCGATCGTTGATCTTCCGCGAATGTCGATGGGGATGATGGATTCTGCCTTGGAGTTTTCGAGACTGGCCAAGGCCGCGTCGAAGGTCTGGGACACGAGATCGGTCTCGTTCATCCTGACCAGTGAAGGCGCGTGGAGAGCCTTCTTCTCAAGTGCTGTTCTCAGTGTATTGCCTTTCTAACAAGAACAACCCGATACGGCAGTAAAAGCACCGTACGAACCTAAGATAGGCAGAGTCCCTGTTTTGTTTCAAGAGTCACGACCTTACAGGGCCGTTCACTTTTTCGATTATCTCGCTTTTTTTGCATATATCTTGTTTAAACCGTCACCAAACTATCAAGATCGTGTGCCGGACTTGCGAATGGCGCTCGATGACAGCGATGAGCGCGGCCCGTGGATGAAAGTCCATGCAGGCGGCGTGCGGCGCGCCAGCATCGGCGCATATTGCTCATCAAGACGGCTGTGCGAAAAAGTCTGCGCCATGCGCGACGACAAATATGCCAGCGTCGAGCCAGGACGGTCGATCACCGCAATAGGAAAATTATTGGCGATTTCGCGCCAGCGCTGCCAGCGATGGAAGGACGCCAGATTGTCCGCGCCCATCACCCAGACAAAATGCACACCGGGATTGGCGTCGCGGATCAGGGCCAGCGTATCGGCGGTGTAGCGCACATTGAAGGCAGCTTCGAGCGCCGTCACCTTGATACGCGGATCGCTGGCGATTTCTTCGCTCCACCGCAGCCTGTCGGCCAGAGGTGCCAGTTCACGGGTGTCTTTCAGCGGATTGCCCGGCGTCACCATCCACCAGAGTTGATCGAGTTTCAGCCGCCGAATGGCGATCTCCGCGACCAGAGCGTGACCGCCATGCGGCGGATTGAACGAACCGCCGAACAGGCCGACCGCCATGCCTTTCTCGGCATGCGGCATGCGCAAATATTTTGCGTCAACGTCCGGATATTGTTCTTTCAGTGCGGAAAGCCCGAAACCAAAGCGCATCAGCTTCGAATCTGCCCGTTGCCGCGAACACGATATTTGAACGAAGTGAGCTGTTCGACGCCGACGGGGCCGCGTGCGTGCATCTTGCCGGTGGCGATCCCGATTTCCGCACCCATGCCAAACTCACCGCCATCCGCAAACTGCGTCGAGGCATTGTGCAGCAAAATGGCCGAGTCGATTTCATTGAAGAACCGCGCAACCGCTTCCGCATCCTCGGCGACAATGGCTTCGGTGTGATGCGAGGAATAGCGGTTGATGTGCCGGATCGCACCATCAACGCCATCGACAAGCGTCACTGAAATGATCGCGTCGAGATATTCGGTGGACCAGTCTTCTTCACTCGCCGCAATGGCTGCCGGATAAAGCACCTTCACCTCTTCGCTGCCACGGATTTCGCAACCCTTGGCGGCCAGATCTTCAAGGATCGGCACGAGATGTGTCGAGGCGACCGCGCGATCCACCAGCAGCGTTTCAGCCGAGCCGCAAATGCCTGTGCGTCGCATCTTGGCGTTGACCGCGATCTTGCGCGCCATGTCGAGATCTGCGGTCTTGTCGATATAAAGATGGCAGATGCCTTCCAGATGCGCGAAAACCGGCACGCGCGCTTCCGACTGAACGCGTGCGACGAGGCTTTTGCCGCCGCGCGGGACGATGACGTCGATAGCGCCGTCGAGCCCTTTCAGCATTTCACCGACCGCCGCGCGATCCGTCACCGGCACGATCTGGATGGAATCGGCAGGCAAGCCGCCAGCTTCCAGTCCTGCCACCAGTGCCTTGTGAATCGCGGCAGACGAATGGGCCGAATCCGAACCACCGCGCAGGATCACCGCATTGCCAGCCTTAAGGCAGAGCGCACCGGCATCCGCAGTGACATTGGGGCGGCTTTCATAAATGACGCCGATAACACCAAGCGGCGTGCGCACGCGCTCGATATGCAGACCATTGGGGCGATCCCATTCGGCAATCACCGCACCGACCGGATCGGGCAATGCTGCAATGGCGCGGATGCCTTCCGCGATTCCCTCAATGCGCTTATCATCCAGCGTCAGGCGATCCACGAAGGAAGCGGCCATGCCGCTCGCGGCAGCGTTGGCCAGATCAATCTTGTTGGCTTCGAGGATGGCGTCGCGGCTTTGGAGAATGGCATCGGCTGCAGCCAGAAGCGCCTTGTTCTTCTGCTCCGTGCCAGCAATCGCCAGTGGTGCTGCGGCGGCTTTCGCCTTGCGGCCCACTTCGGCCATGATCGCGGCTATGTCGCTTCCAGCTTCCACTTTATTCAGCATCCTCTCCCCGCCTTTCCCTGTTCAGGCATTTTCGGTCAGAGCGCGTTTCGATCTGATTGAATCAGATCGGCGCTCTCAATGTTTATTTTAACGCACATCTTATCCGAAAACCGTTTCACACTTTTCGGGATGTGCGCTAGGCTGCCACGGCTGCGCCGCGCACCACGAGATCATTGCGATGGATCATTGCCGCACGGGCATCATAGCCAAGAATGGTGCTGATCTCATCGCTTTTAAGCCCGGCAATCTTGCGTGCATCCTCGGCATCATAAGCAATCAATCCACGCGCAATTTCACGACCATCTTCATTGAGCACAGCCACAGTATCGCCGCGCTCGAAATGACCGTCGACATTTTTCACGCCCGCAGGCAATAGCGACTTGCCCGATTTCAGCGCCTTGGCCGCGCCTGCATCGACACTGAGACGACCCGCCGGTTCCAGATTGCCGGAAATCCAGGTTTTCCAGGCATTAACCGGGGCACGGGCAGCTTCGAACAAAGTCGCACGCTCGCCGCGATCAATCGCCGAAAGCGGTCCCATGCGGATACCGGATGTGATGATCATCGCCGTTCCAGCAGCATTGGCGATCTTGCCCGCATCGAGCTTGGTCTTCATGCCGCCACGCGACAGTTCGGAAGCCGCAGCGCCTGCCATAGCCTCGATCTGCGGCGTGATGGTTTCCACCAGCGGCAGAAACGCGGCATCCGGGTTCTTATGCGGCGGAGCCGTATAAAGCCCGTCAATGTCGGAGAGCAGGATCAGCAGGTCAGCGCCCATCATCGTCGCCACGCGGGCGGCCAGACGATCATTGTCGCCATAGCGAATTTCTGTCGTCGCCACCGTGTCATTTTCATTGATGACCGGCACAGCCTTGAGCTTCAAGAGTGTCTCGATGGTCGCGCGTGCATTGAGATAACGGCGACGCTCTTCAGTGTCGGAAAGCGTCACCAGAATCTGGCCCGACTTGATGCCATGGCCGCCGAGCACGTCGGCATAGGCCTTGGCGAGCGCGATCTGGCCAGCAGCGGCGGCTGCCTGACTTTCCTCAAGCTTCAGCGCCTTTTTCGGCAGGCCGAGCACGGTGCGCCCCAGCGCGATGGCGCCCGACGACACCACCAGCACCTCGACGCCTGCGTGATGCAGGGCGGCAATGTCCTGCCCCAGGCTTTCCAGCCATTCGCGCTTCAGCCCCTTGGCGCGATCCACCAGAAGAGCAGAACCAATTTTAACAACAATGCGGCGATAGTCTTTCAGTTGCTTCAGCATGCTCTCATTCCTCTCGCCGCATTCAGCCTTATTCTTCGACTTGCGCCGTTCCGGCTTCCTGCGCACGACTTGCGTCGATAACAGCGCCAAGCTGGCGGAGCGCATCGTTCAGGCCTTCGTGGCTGACAGCGGAAAGCAGCAGCGGATCGCGTCCGCAAGCTTTCTTCAACGCCTTGACCTTGGCCTTGCGCGCATCGGGATCGAGCGTGTCGATCTGCGACAGCGCGACGATTTCAGTCTTGTCGGCAAGACCATGCTCATAAGCTTCAAGCTCGCCGCGAATGACCTTATAGGCCTTCGCCACGTCTTCTTCCTGCGCCGATACGAGATGCAGCAGAACCCGCGTGCGCTCGACATGGCCGAGAAAACGGTCGCCAAGGCCAACGCCTTCGCTGGCGCCTTCGATGAGACCCGGAATATCCGCGATCACGAATTCACGCGCATCCACGCGCGCAACACCAAGATTAGGGTGCAGCGTAGTAAACGGATAATCGGCAATTTTCGGCTTGGCTGCAGTCACACTAGCCAGGAAGGTGGACTTGCCCGCATTGGGCAGACCGACCAGACCGGCATCGGCGATCAGCTTCAGGCGCAGCCAGATTGTGCGCTCGATGCCTTCCTGTCCGGGATTGGCACGGCGCGGCGCGCGATTGGTTGAAGTCGTGAAATGCAGATTGCCAAAACCGCCATTGCCGCCCTTGGCCAGACGATAGCGCTGGCCGACTTCTGTGATGTCACAGATCAGCGTTTCATCATCTTCTTCAAAAACCTGCGTTCCGACCGGCACTTTGAGAATGACATCGTCGCCCTTGCCGCCGGTCATGTTGCGACCCATGCCATGCATGCCGGTCTTGGCCCGGAAATGCTGCTGATAGCGATAGTCGATCAGCGTGTTGAGGCCGTCGACCGCTTCAACCCAGACATTGCCGCCACGTCCGCCGTCGCCGCCATCGGGACCGCCGAATTCAAGAAACTTCTCGCGGCGAAACGATACGGCCCCCGCCCCGCCGTCGCCGGAGCGGATATAGATCTTGGCCTGATCGAGAAATTTCATTGAACCTTACCTCTTGCGGCGCAATCGCGCCCTAAACCCGGGCCCGCGCATCATCTTGCGCGAGCCAAATTGCAATTACAGCAAAACCCGTTTCCTGCAAACAGTTGCAGTGCTTGGATTTCATCAGAACTTGTCTTTCCAGACAGGTTCGCTGAAGTCGATATAGAGCAGTTCCTGATCCAGATACTGCCCCTGCACAAAAAGCGACTTCGGCTCAAGCCCGTAGGTCTTAAAGCCGAGCGCATGATAGATCCGCTTTGCCGGTTCGTTCGTCGACACCACCTTGGCATCGAGAAGCACAACCTGCGCCGCGGAATGTTCGATCACTTTTTGAACCAGAGCCTTGCCCAGTTCCAGCCCGCGCGCTTCCGGCGCTACAAACACGCCCCAAAGCGTTCCGCGATGGCGCTCGGATTTGCGATCGTGGCGGAACATCCCTGCCGTGCCCAGCAGATTCTCACCGTCAAATGCGCCGAAGATAATATTGCCATCCACCTGCTCCAGACGGCGCGCGAAGACGCTGTCGGAATAGGCATTTTCTTCCTCGAAGCTTGAACCGAAAGACATTGGCGCGCGGCTCAGCGCGCTCAATCTGATAGCGCGATAGCGATGCAGATCGCCCTTATCGAGGGCGCGCACCACAATCCTTTCGGGTGCACTCACATAAGCGTCGTTCATTGCATTCCCCATTCTCTTTATATTTTCCCGACCATCTGCCGAAAACCGCTTCATGCTTTTCGGGATGCGTTCAAGGCGGCCCTGCGAAACACGCAGGGCCTTATGTTCTTATGACTGCCAGCTTCTTAGGCCGATCCAGGTGCGCCGGTCGAGAACATAGCGTTCAACCGGCACGTTTCCGGCGGCAAGCGTATCCGACATGCCCATATTGCTGAACTGGAAACCGCACTTGTGGATCACACGACGCGATCCATTGTTGGTCGCTCGGCAGGAAATATGCAGGCGGTCGATTGCGGTCGCCCGAAACACCAGATCGATCAACGAATGGGCGGCTTCGGTGGCAAAGCCATGCCCCCAATAGGGCTCGCCCAGCCAGTAGCCGATCTCCAGTCCGTCGCCATGTTTATTCGCATGAATGCCGCAACAGCCCATAAAGATGCCGGTCTCGGCTTGCGTAATGGCGTAGATGCAATTGCCCATCTCGCCTTTTCGCACGCGTTCGACAAAGTCGACGGCATTCTCACGCGTATATGGATGTGGCATGCGAGTGAGCATGCCAGAGACGCGAAGATTGTTGGCAAGATAGGAAATGGCATCTACGTCTTCGACATGCGGCGGGCGCAGAACCAGCCTTTCGGTGACCAAGACGGGGCAATCTAATTCAGGGGCTAACTCAGGAGCCAACTCTGACTCCAGATCAGCTGCCAGACCGGGAGAGAAATCGGCGAAACGCTCTCTCCGGCTCGTACAGCTTTCTGCGTAACTATCTTCTTCTAAAACGTCGACAACCATTTGTCTGTCCTCCAGATGCAAAAAGGGAAGATGGTGGTCCCATCTTCCCTTCGATCTTTTGGCTAGGCTGCCATATACACCGGGTCCGATGGGACGCCGGTGGTTTTAAGAGGCCCGGCTTACTCTGCTGCTTCCGCGATCGGGTCTACCGATACGTACGTGCGGCCGTTGGCTTTCGTACGGAAAGATACGGAACCGTTCGTGGTTGCAAAAATAGTGTGGTCCTTGCCGAGGCCAACATTGGCGCCCGGATGCCACTTCGTGCCGCGTTGACGCACGATGATGTTGCCAGCGAGCACAGCTTCGCCGCCAAACTTCTTCACGCCAAGGCGTTTGGATTCTGAATCGCGACCGTTACGCGAGGAACCGCCAGCTTTTTTGTGTGCCATTGGTGTTCTCCTTTAATCTCTCTACTTACTCAGCCGACTCGGCCTTGGCTGCAGCCTTCTTAGGCGCTGCCTTCTTCGGCTTTGCGGCTTCGCCTTCGGCGGCTTCTGCCTTCGGAGCCTTCTTCTCAGCGGCCTTCTTCGAAGGCTTTGCGCCGTCGGTGAGGATCTCCGAGATGCGGATGGTCGTCAGTTCCTGACGATGACCACGGGTGCGCTTCGAGTTCTGACGACGACGCTTCTTGAACGCGATGACCTTGCGGGCACGGCCCTGTTCGACGACTTCGGCGGTCACGAGAGCGCCTGCGACGACTGGTGCGCCAATGGTCGTGCCGACCATCAGAACTTCTGCGAATTCTACGATGTCACCGGCTTCGCCAGCAACTTTTTCGACCTTGATCAGGTCATTTGCGGCAACGCGATACTGCTTGCCACCGGTCTTGATGACTGCGAACATTTGTTGTCCTTTCGGTTGTTCGGTCCGGCTCTCATTTCCACGACATTAGCGCCGAAGTGATGGGCCGTCTTTTTATCAGTCGGTTAAGTGAAGGGCTTGAGCCCCTTGATTGACGACCCGGAAATCCGGAAATCCTCAATCAAAACAATAGGCGCGGACTGCCCCACGCCTAAGGTCTGGTGCTTATAGGTTCGGAACGTGGGAAAAGTCAAGAATTTTCACGAGAGAATGCAAATTAGGTCTTGTCTAATTGCAATCAGCCCGCTATTGAGCCGCTACACACTTAGCATTCGCTTTTGATGCTGTTTGACGGTGCGATTAAATAGATCGTTTTACCGGATTGCACAATGCGGAGAGGTGGCTGAGTGGTCGAAAGTACCGCACTCGAAATGCGGCGTGGGGGTAACTCCACCGTGGGTTCGAATCCCACCCTCTCCGCCATTTGTTTCCCAGCAATATCCATGTCCGTTCCAAAGCAACCATACTTCTCTGTGTCGGCTGAACCATGCTAGAAGGCAGCATGAGTGAGTTGTCATCCGTAGCCCCTATTTATAATCCGCCGCTGGAGCCATATGTCTCCATTATTCATCGCGATGCGGATCTTCTGGTATTGGACAAGCCAAGCGGGCTTTTGTCCGTTCCCGGTCGTCACCCGGCTCTCTCCGACAGCCTTGCTACACGGGTGCAAAAACAGTTTCCGCAGGCGCTCATGATCAACCGGCTGGACAAGGACACATCCGGTCTCGTCCTGATGTCGTTGAACCGGAAAGCCCATGCTCATGTCGCTGCGCAGTTCGAGGCTCGCACCACAGAGAAATCCTACATCGCCGAAGTCTGGGGCCGTATGGATAGTGATGAAGGCTTTATCGATCTGCCGCTGGCTATCGATCCCGACAACAAGCCGCGCCATCGCGTGGACCATGCGCACGGCAAATCGGCGCAGACACGCTGGCAAGTTCTGAGCGTTGGTGAAAACAGCACGCGTTTGCGCCTCTTTCCCCTGACTGGCCGCACCCATCAGCTGCGCGTCCACATGCTGGCGATAGGACATGTCATTCTCGGTGATGAATTCTATGCGGAAGGCGCAGCACTGGCAGCAGCAGACCGCTTGCTTCTCCACGCCGAAAAGCTAGCCTTTCGTCATCCCGATGGGCGTGATGTGACATTCACCGCGCCCTGCCCGTTCTAACCCCGCCCTGAGATCAATGATGTCGCAGAAACTAGATACATCGGAGCTGGTTGTCGATTTCGTTGGCGGTGCTGTCGGTCACCGGTTTCGCTCCGGCGAAGGACGCGGACAGGCACTTGCCAAAGCGGTTGGCCTCACCCGCGGCGTCACGCCGGAGATTGTCGATGCGACGGCGGGTCTGGGCCGTGACGCCTTTTTGCTCGCATCGCTCGGCGCTCGGGTCACATTGATTGAACGTTCCGAGAAAATGCATGCATTGCTGGCCGACGGTCTGGCGCGCGCCGCCACCGAGGGCGGACAATATGTCGAAACCGTTGCGCGCATGACATTGCTGCATGGCGATTCCTGCGAACTGCTGCCGAACTTGAAGCCGCAGGTAATTCTCGTTGACCCCATGCATCCGCCACGCGGCAACACGGCGCTCGTCAAAAAGGAAATGCGGCAAATCCGCGAGATCGTCGGTACAGACCCGGATGCGGAAAGGCTGATGCAGGTGGCGCTGGAAGCAGCGCTCAATCGGGTGGTTCTGAAATGGCCATTGCGCGCCGAGCCAATGGCGGGTCTGCGTAAACCATCACATCAAATTCTCGGCAAAAGCACCCGCTATGACGTATTCGTCAAAACCAAGATTGCATAAAAATCTTTTTGAATTGCTTGAAAGCAGTCGGTGCGTTGCAAGTCAAACGAGCAAAAAATATAGAAATTTTGGTAATTCGGTTTAATTTGAAAATGCTGCATTTCGCAAAACGTAATTCATAATATTACCGAGGGCGCATGAAGACACAGATGGATCTGACGACGGCGCCAATCAATCAAGCGCTGCTGCTCTTCGCCTTACCGACGCTTGGATCATCGATCCTGCAATCGGCAAACGGTTCCATAGACACGATCTGGATCGGCCATTTGCTCGGAACAAATGCGCTGGCCGCCACGACCAACGGCAATCTTGTCATGTTCCTGCTGACGGCCTTTGTCTTCGGCTTCGGCATGGCATCGACCATTCTGATCGGACAATCTTTCGGACGCCGCGAAATCGAAACTGCACGCGCCATTACCGGCACGACGCTGGGAGCTTTCGTGCCGATCAGCATTCTTGTTTCCATTGCCGGCTGGTTTCTGGCGCCACATGTGCTGACGCTGCTTGGCACACCGGAGACGATCGAACCTCTGGCCCGCGCCTTCCTGCAAGTCACCTTCGTCGCCATGCCTGCCATCCTCATGCAGACAATCCTGATGATGGCCCTGCGCGGTAGCGGAGACTCGATCACCCCGCTGATCTTCATGGGCCTGGCAGTTATTCTGGATATTGCCTTTAATCCCCTGCTCATCCTCGGGATTGGCCCTATTCCTCCATTAGGCATATCCGGCTCGGCGCTTGCCACGGCGGTCGCGAATTATATCAGCCTCGCCGCCATGCTGTTTTACATCTACCACAAGGACCTCCCCTTGCGCTTGAAGGGGCCGGAACTCCGGTTTCTGATACCAGACCTCAAAGTGCTGAAGCTCATTTTCAGCAAGGGGCTGCCGATAGGAATCCAGATGATCGTGGTTTCGAGCGCGATGCTGACCATGATGCGACTGGTCAATCAGGAGGGCGTCGATACGACAGCGGCTTTTGGTGCAACACAACAGTTGTGGACCTATGTGCAGATGCCCGCCATGGCGCTTGGAGCGGCGGTCAGCGCCATGGCAGCGCAGAATATCGGTGCTGGCAACTGGGACCGCGTCAGCAGTATCACCCGCATCGGTGTGCTCTATGCAATCTTGATGACCGGCATTCTTGTTGTTGTGCTGCTCATTGCCGACCGGCAAGCGATGCAAATATTTCTCGGCGCTGAAAGCCCGGCCATTCCGATCGGCCAGCATATTGGCAAAATGGCGACCTGGGGCTTCATCGCCTTCGGTGTCTCAATGGTTTTGTTCGGAACGGTTCGTGCCAACGGACAGGTGATCTGGCCGCTCATCATCCTTTTCGTATCGATGTATCCGGTGCGGTTGGGCGTTGCGCTCGGCTTGCGGCAATGGCTTGGCGTGGATGCGCTGTGGCTGAGTTTTCCGGTTGCCATGCTGTCCACCATGCTCATGGCGGGTGTTCTTTACCTGCGCGGCAACTGGCGCGAAAACAAATCAATGAATGTCGATAAATACGAGCAGGATAGTGTAACCGCTTCAACCTCTCAGACGGCTGAAGCCGCGCCATCCTGCAATGCGCTCGCACCCAATGCGCCAGCTGTGATGGAGGGAAGCGCAACGGGCGGACGGTGAAACACGCGATTTCACCTGCCGGTCACATACATTGAAAACAACGCAAATTACCGGTGCTGACCTGTTGCAATCTGCATGGCCTTGGTTCATATAGCGCGGGCCTGACAGAATCGGTTCTTTTTAGAATCGGCTGGCGCGAGCGGGTGTAGCTCAGGGGTAGAGCACAACCTTGCCAAGGTTGGGGTCGAGGGTTCGAATCCCTTCGCCCGCTCCAGTTTTTCTGTTCAGTCTAGCTTTCAAAATCCCGGCTTCGTCCGGGATTTTTGCTTATATGCTTTCCAGTCCGCTGCGAACCGCTAACGATGTTCTCAAGTGTTTCTCAGGAATTTGAATGGAACACCGGATATGAGCGCCTTCACATAGCGCGGCTTTTGATAATAGCCGTTCAACGATACACGCGGCAATCTCATAAGGGACTGAAGACTATTGCAGTCGAGCACACCCGGCTGGGTCGTGACCCCGACGGTAAAGCCAGCTTCCGCAATCGCCGACGTCTCGCGCTTCCCGACCGCGGTCGGCCAGCCATACGGATAGGAAAATGAACGCGGCTTCTGCCCGGCATAGCGTTCAATCGCGGCGGCTGACTGCTCGATCTCTTGATGCAACCGGTCTTCATCAACGCGGCGTAGGTTGAGGTGATTCATTGTGTGGGCGCCAAAATGAACCAGAGGATCTTGTGCCAATTGGCGCAGCTCCGATTCATCCATCACCAGATCTTCAATAATTGCAATCGGTGAAACGCCGTGCGCCCGCGCTGCTGCATCTATCCGCTCTACAGCGACATCTTCATCGATTGCCTTAACAAAGGCCGTGAACCGATCGAAGGCTGATAGCTTTTCGTACAGCGTCTCGCAGCGAATGCCTTCAACTCCGCTTCCAAAATCAAATTGAAAGCGTGTGGTTTTCCTTACAAACGCTTCCGCTGTTTCCCACCAGGCGCTCCGCTTCCGTTCCACAAACCCAGGATTGACGAAGATTGTGTAGGGGACAGCAAACTTGCGGAATATGGGCGCGGCAAACTCGGCGTTGTTGCGATAACCGTCATCCAGAGTGAAGGCAACGAAGCTTCGTCTGTCTGCCGTGTCTGCAAGCAGGCTCGGCAAGTCATGTAAATGAACCGGTGTGAGCCCCTCGCTTATCGCGACCCTGATGGCTTCTTCCAGAAACTCCGGCGTGACCGAGAGATGTGCATTGGGTGAGAAGCGCTCCGCATGTGCCGGGCGAACATGATGTAAGGTGAAGATTACACCGCGCCCCGAAGCCTCCGAGAATAGTGAGCGTACAAAGGGAACAGCTGCCAGCTCCAGCCCGGCCCTGATTAAGCCGTAGCGCAGAGAGGAGTATATCCCCTGAAACGATCGCATTGCACCCCGCGCCATTCAAGCGCGTCCCTTATTAAGTAAAAATCTAAAATGTCATTACACTATGGTTCGTCAACAAGTCATGTATGAATGTTGATAGGTACTATTTCATGCCAGTTCAATGGCTTTATAGAACTACAATGCCAATCGCATCCCGACTGGCATGGGGCTAAAACCGCCGTACGATGACTGTATCATTCGCTGTATTAGCTTGTCATGGGTGCACCCACCCAGTTCGCAACAGCCATGCCTTATGTGCGGAGTTTGCTTTATAGGCATCGGTTGGGCCGGCGCTCACCACGGCCTATCGCCGTTTGTTTCGTAGACATTCAGGCGTATAAACGCGGAAAGCCCCGCATTTTTTTGCGGGGCTTTTTGTTGTATTCAGATGGTTTTGGTTGCGGGGGCAGGATTTGAACCTGCGGCCTTCAGGTTATGAGCCTGACGAGCTACCGGGCTGCTCCACCCCGCGATAAACTTTGTG
>NZ_VCPE01000014.1 GCF_005938105.1 Brucella haematophila
CGCTTTCGATCACTTCGTGATCCAAGCCGGAGGTTTCTTTCATACAGCGTAAAACTCTTCCAATCCTCCGCCAGAGGCGAAGGTTTTCTTCTCATGAAAGAAAAAGCCCCGCCGAAGCGGGGCTCATCTCATAACATCAATGCCTTGGCATTATGCCTGTTCGTACATTTCCAGAACGTAGTCCCAGTTGATCAGGCTGTCGACGAAAGCTTCGAGATACTTCGGACGCAGGTTGCGGTAATCGACATAGTAGGAGTGTTCCCACACGTCCACGCCGAGGATCGGCTTTGCGCCATGAACCAGCGGGTTTTCGCCGTTCGGGGTCTTGGAGATTTCCAGCTTGCCATCCTTGACCGAAAGCCATGCCCAGCCCGAACCGAACTGGCCGACGCCAGCTGCGATGAAATCTTCGCGGAACTTGGCGTAGCCGCCGAGATCGGATTCGATTGCCTTTTCAAGCTTGCCCGGCAGCTTCGTGCCGCCGCCGCCCTTCTTCATCCACTTCCAGAAATGGATGTGGTTGTAGTGCTGGCCGGCATTGTTGAAGAGGCCCTGATTCTTGCCGTAGCTTTCCTTGACGACTTCTTCCAGGCTCTTGCCTTCGAGGCCGGAACCTTCGAGCAGCTTGTTGCCGTTGGTGACATAAGCCTGATGGTGCTTGTCGTGGTGCAGTTCAAGCGTTTCGCGCGACATGAAAGGCGCAAGTGCTTCATAGTCATATGGAAGGGCGGGCAGTTCGAAAGCCATTGGAAACTCTCCTCTTTATCTCTCATCGCGCGGCGGGCAATGTGTTGCCTACCCGAAAAATTGCGTGCGGACTCTACATAGGCCCCAACCGCGTGAGCGGCAATGAAATATTATTGAAATCACAGTAGGATGAACCCCATTGAGAATTTCCGCATCACCGCATCGGTAAAGGAGTAACCGTGTCCGGCCCAATTAGTTCCTATGTCTTCGATGCCTATGGCACATTGTTCGATGTCCATTCGGCAGTTCGGCGGCATGCGGACAAGGCTGGCCCCGATGGACGCGCCTTTTCCGAACTCTGGCGCGCCAAGCAGCTTGAATATTCCTGGGTGCTGAGCCTGATGGGCGCTTACAGCGACTTCTGGAAGCTGACGGAAGAGTCTCTCGATTTCGCCTTTGCGCGCTATCCGTCCGTCGATCCGTCGTTGCGCAACGACCTGCTCGACGCATACTGGAAACTCGACTGCTATCCGGAAGTCCCTGCCGCGTTGAAGCATCTCAAGGATCGCGGCGCGCGGCTTGCCATCCTGTCCAACGGCTCGCCTGCCATGCTGGAAGCCGCCGTGAAGTCGGCTGCGCTGGACGTTTTGCTGGATGATGTGATTTCGGTCGATGCCGTGCGCAAATACAAGACGTCGCCTTCCGCCTATGAGCTGATCACCATGCAATGGCGGCTTTATCCTTCCGCAATCTCCTTTCAATCCTCCAATCGGTGGGATGTGGCAGGCGCGGTCAAGTTCGGCATGCGCGGCGTCTGGGTCAATCGTTCCAACCAGCCGGACGAATATCGGTCGTTCCCGCCTGCCCTTATTTTGCCGAGTCTCCAGCTTCTCGACTGAAAACACGGACGGTCGCGCAGAACTAATTGAGCATTTCACTAAAATTTGAATTATCCAGCTTCCGGCAAACAGGTCGATTGTCCGCAAAATTGTGTCGTGGCTGCAACACGCGCCCTGCGGGTGGCTTTTCGCCACGTTTAGGCCGTATTCAGACCGGCTCGACGCCACATTTCTAGGGCGTTTTCCGATCAGTCGAAACTCGATGCTTGGCGAAAAACACCGTCCAAGTCCGTGCCTTCCCCCATGGCGCCTCTACCACATCTGGTTTGGTCGCACTTCGTTAACCCTGATTGTTGTATTCATAACCCTCCCGTCACTAGTCTGGTTTTCTTATGCAAACGACCCTCACCCGCCGCTCTTTCCTGACGGCAATGACTGCCACTGCGGCTGCCGGTCTCGCCGGTTGCGCCCAGTTGGGACAGAATGTACCTATCATCGATGTCGATGCGTCCGGCAACCCGATCAACAGGACGCCCCAGGCCAATGTGGATTCGTCCTATGGCGGCTGGGAGCAGATGTATGCCTCCGTCAATGATGGCGGCTTCCAGCTTCCGGCAATCCCGATCCAGAAAATGGACAAGCGCTATCTGCGTCAGGTCGTACAGGACCCCACCGGCGAAACGCCCGGCACGCTGGTCATCGATACTGCCAACCGCTTCTGCTATCTCGTGCTCGATAATGGCCAGGCGCTGCGTTATGGCGTCGGCATCGGCCGCGAAGGCTTTGCATGGTCCGGCCGTGCTGTGATCCAGTACAAGCGCCAGTGGCCGCGCTGGACGCCGCCGGATGAAATGGTCGCCCGCCAGCCGGAGCTGGTCCAGTACAGCGCTGCCAATGGCGGCATGGCTCCGGGCCTCAAGAACCCGCTCGGTGCGCGTGCGCTCTATATCTTCCAGGACGGCAAAGACACGCTCTATCGCCTGCATGGCAATCCGGAGTGGTGGTCCATCGGCAAGGCGGTTTCGTCGGGCTGCGTGCGCTTCCTCAATCAGGATATCATCGATCTTTATGATCGCGTGCCGCCGAAGTCGCCTATCCTCGTCATGTAAGACGAAGACGGACGATAGAATTCCTATCGAAAACCCCGGAGCATCCGATGCTCCGGGGTTTTTCTTTTAAGCAGGCCACGCCAGAAAGACTTGCGATCCCACACGTTTTCACCTTGTTCAGGAGCGGGAAATATATTAGCGGCAATAAACTCCACCTGATGCAAGTTTATCATCATGCATACAGCAACTGTCGCTCTCGCCGATATTAACATACCGGCCATATTCGATCCTGCGGACCTTGTCCGGAATGAGCGCTTTCACGATTGCCTGCAAACGACCGCCAGTGAACTTTTGGCCATTACGGCTGAGTTGCCGCGCGAGGTGCGCTATCTTTCCGATATGCAGAAATGGCTGTTGAGCCAGGCGACCTTCGCCATTCATTTCGAGCATCAGACCGATCCGCGCAATCCGCCGATCTCGCCAACCAATCTGCTGAACTTCCTGAAAGGGACGCCGATTGCCAGCAAGAACACCACGCTGGCCTTTCTTCAGGAAACCCGGCACTACAATTTCATCGAACCGCTCCCGACCCGGGATCGCAGGCAGCACCTCTTCCGCGCCTGTACGGCCACGGAAGAGCTGATCCGCCTGTGGCTGACCACCCATCTCATCGCAATCGACCGGATGGATAACGGCAACCGGGCGGCACTCATGCTCCGCCATCCCGATATGCTGAGATATGCCCAGCCGATCATGACGCGCGATGTGCTGCACAACAGCGACTGGTGCCGCCCGCAGCCCAGCATTGCGAATTTCACCCATTCGGAATCCGGCAACAACATCCTTCACGATGTTGCATCCCGCGCGCCATGGACATTTTCCGGCGACCGGGCGTGGATCGGCAAAGTCACGTCCAACGGGATATCGACGCGCTATCGCATGTCGCAGAGCAACACGGCGCGCATTCTGGCACGGGCACGCGACGCCGGGCTGATCGGCTGGGAACGCCCCGGTAATCGCGGTGATTGCTGGATCTCCGCCACGCTCGTGCAGGATTACCGTCAATGGCAAGCGCTCAAATTCGCGGCAATCAGCAAGGGCATGCACGGAGCGGCCAAAAAACTATTCGACACATAAAAAAGCGGCTGGGTCTTTCGACCCAGCCGCGGCGCCCCCGCCTAAATTAAACTATTCCTCGATTGTATAGGAGCCGAGTTCGCATAAATCTTGCGTGTCGGTGGTGGTGTCGAGGTCGTCACTATCCTGAAATTCGAACCGCATATCGTATTTGCAAACGCGGCGACCGTCAGCGATGGTGATTTCGATGGTTTCGCCCGGCTCCAGAACCTGATCACCGAAAACCTCACCTTCCCAATTGTTGACGCCGACCGGCGACGTATAGAAATGGGTCAATGTGGAGTTGGTGCCGTTCTTCAGCTTGAAGACCAGATCATCAGCCTTCGAAACGCCGGCAAGCGTCAGCAGCACGGCCGACGCCATGCCTGCAATTTTCAATAGTTTCATAGTGTTATCCCGCCCCGCCCAAGATTGGGCTGGCGGACATTAGGCAGAAAATTCGCTGCCGTAAATCAACATTAGCAATGTCGAATAACCCATTATTGGGTGGATTCGCTCGGCTCTTTCGGAACACCAGTGCGAAGGAATGGGGAGAGGCAACATACTGCCTTACTGCCTTACTCCCCTATTCCCCTACTCCCCTATTCCCCTGCTCCCTTATTTCTTGAAACTGCCGAGAATGCCGCGCACCAATGCGCGACCCAGCGAATTGCCGACCGTACGCACCACGGACTTCATGGCCGTTTCCGCAACGGTCTGACGACCTGAGCGCTTGCCCGTGCCCAATGCCGTGCCGAGGAGATCGCCCAGTATTCCGCCGCCGCCTTCCTCTTCCTGCTTGGTTTTCTGCTGTTCGACCGTCGCGTTCTGCGCCTTGCGCGCCAGCATTTCGAATGCGGAATCGCGGTCCACAAGCGTATCGTACTGGCCGGAGACCGGGCTTGCGGCAATGATCTTGGCGCGCTCTTCTGGTGTCAACGGGCCGATGCGTGACGATGGTGGGCGGATCAATGTCCGCTGCACCATGGACGGCACGCCCTTGGCCTGCAAGGTCGAGACCAGCGCCTCGCCGGTCGCCAGATTGGTGATCGCGTCGAATGTCTTGAAGTCCGGATTGGGACGGAACGTATCCGCGGCGGTTTTCACCGCATTGGTCTCGCGCGGCGTATAGGCGCGCAGCGCATGTTGCACACGGTTACCAAGCTGCGCCAGCACCGTTTCCGGCACGTCGAGCGGGTTTTGCGTGACGAAATAAACGCCAACGCCCTTGGAACGGATGAGGCGAACGACCTGTTCGACGCGGTCGACCAGCGCCTTGGGCGCTTCATCGAACAGAAGATGCGCTTCGTCGAAGAAGAAGACGAGCCTCGGCTTGTCCGGGTCGCCCACTTCCGGCAGCGCCTCGAACAGTTCCGACATCAGCCAGAGCAGGAAGGTCGAATATAGACGCGGGCTCATCATCAGCTTGTCGGCGGCAAGCACGCTGACCACGCCGCGCCCATCCGTCGTCGTGCGCATCAGGTCGGCGATGGTCAAAGCCGGTTCGCCAAAGAACTTCGCACCGCCCTGTTGCTCCAGCACCAGCAGCGACCGCTGCACGGCACCAACCGACGCCTTGTTGACGTTGCCGTATTTACCCGAAAGCTCGGCGGAACGCTCCGCCATTTCCTTGAGGATCGCCTGCAAATCCTTGAGATCAAGCAGCAGAAGTCCCTCTTCGTCGGACAGGCGGAATGCGATATTCAACACGCCTTCCTGCGCTTCCGTCAGGTTCATAAGGCGTGACAGCAGCAGCGGCCCCATTTCCGAAATGGTGGCGCGAACCGGGTGCCCCTGCTCGCCAAAAATATCCCAGAAAATAACCGGCGATGCGCGCAGCTGATAAGGATCGAGCTTGATTTCCTCGGCCCGCTTGGTCAGGCCTTCATTCTCGACGCCAATCGCGGCAATGCCGGATAGATCGCCCTTGATGTCGGCGCAGAAAACCGGAACGCCAGCAGCGGAAAAGCTTTCCGCCAGCACCTGAAGGGTCACGGTCTTGCCCGTACCCGTCGCGCCGGTGACCAGACCGTGCCTGTTGCCGTATTTCAGCGCCAGATATTCCGGCTGCTGGTAGGAATCGTCAGGCTTGCGGCTTGCGCCAAGAAAAATAGCGTCGTCAGCAGTCATCAGGCGATTTGCTCCTTATTTCGACCGGCACATCCAGAGCCGCACTCTTGTCAGATATAGACGCCGTCCCGTGATGCGACAACGATAAAGCCCACACTGCGGATAGAGAACCGTTTTTGCTGTCATAAGCGCTGAAAAAATTCCCTATAATTTTGATCCGGACCTGCTTGCAAAGCGATAGCGAGAATGCATATTACGTAAACGTAAGATTTTTGGGAGAGTTTCCATGGAAGAACTGATCGCACGTATCACCTCGAATGTCGGCATCGATGCCGCGACGGCGGAAAAGTCTGTCGGCATGATCCTCGCATTCCTTCAGAAAGAAGGTCCGGCGGATCAGGTTCAGCAGCTTCTGGCCGCGATCCCCGGTGCTACCGAAGCCGTTGCACAGGTCAAGGGCGGCGGTTTCCTGTCCAACCTGATGGGCGGCGTGATGGGCCTCGGCTCGCAGCTCATGGGTGCCGGCCTCGGCATGGGCGAGATTTCCGGCGTTGCCAAGGAAACCATTCGTTTCGCCAAGGAAAAGGCTGGCGACGAGCCTGTCGATGCCGTGATCGGCTCGATCCCGGGTCTCGGCCAGTTCATCTGAGCGAATACATTCCGCAACGAAAAACCCCGGCTCGATGGCCGGGGTTTTTGTTTAGAGCGCGTTTCGATCTGATTGGATCAGATCGGCGCTCTAATTCTTTGTTTTAACGCACATCTTTTCTGATCGAAGCAGGATCAGAAATCAGTCCAGTGGACTGATTTTCCTGCGGAGACGTTTCACACTTTTCGGGATGCGCTCTATGCGTCTTTGTGTATGGTTCTCGCCCCGACATGGAGGGCGCGTCCCGACAGCCAGCCATTGATGCTGGCCCCGATCCACAGAATCACAAAGAACAGACCGCAGGCCGCGAAGCTTCCCGTGGCGCTGTGAATCACACCAACCAGCAGCGGGCCAATGGCCGCGAGAATATAGCCGACGCATTGCGCCATACCGGACAGATGCGCTGCCGTGTGCGAATCCGGCGAGCGCAGCACGATCACCATCATCGCAGCCGCGATCAGCCCGCCCTGCCCGATCCCCTGAATGATGGCCAGAAGCCAGAAGCTCCATTCCGGCAGATAGAGAAAGCCGATCAGCGCGAGCGATGCGCAGGCGCAGAGGAACACATTGATAAAGCTCTGGCTTTTCTGTCGCACGGCAATCGACGGTATCAGCAGGCATGTCACGACCTGCGCCATGATCGAAAACGACACCAGACCGCCCGCCGCAGCCGGGCTCATGCCCCGTTCACGCAGGATCGGCGCCAGCCAGCCGAATACGATATAGGCCGTCGACGATTGCAGCCCCATGAACAGCGTCACCTGCCAGGCAAGCGCGTCGTTCCACAGACCAACGACACGGAAACCCGAATGCGCGACATTGTGCTTGCTGCGCAGCGCCTGCGGCAGCCATAGCACGAGCACCAGCACAGCCGGAACCGCCCAGAACGCCAGAGCGAGATTCCACGAACCGCCAAGCATGTTCTTGATCGGGATCGTGAAGCCAGCCGCGGAAGCCGCCCCCCCGCAAAGCGCCATGGTATAGAGACCAGTCATGATCGCGGCGGTTTTTGGGAAATCGCGTTTCACCACACCCGGCAGCAGCACATTGCCCATGGCAATCGCCGCACCGGCAAGCGTCGCGCCCATATAGAGTGACCAGAAAGACCCGACACCACGCAGCGCCGTACCGATGGTCAAGACCACCAGCACCGCCAGAAGTACGCGCTCAGCGCCGAAACGTTGTGCGAGACGCGGCGCGAAGGGAGCAAATGCGCCAAGGCAGACAACCGGCAAGGTGGTCAGCACGCCTGCGGCGAGCGACGACATGCCGATACCATCGATGATTTCCGGCAAAAGCACCGAAACACTGGAAAAAACCGGACGCAGATTGGCGGCAATGAGAACAAGGCTCAACCCCAGCAGGATGCGCGTGGCCTTGCTCGGCGTTTGCGGCACAGACGGCGGCGGCACGCTGTCCGCTTCAGCGTCGACAAGCGGTTCTGGCTGCTCTGCCTGAGATGTCATGGTGTGTTCCTCCCGTGCTGTGGGCGGCACGGCGTTTATGCGGCTCATGATGCGAGCAACCTTTCCAGTTCTTCAATCAGGGGCGCCAGAAAACGACGAACCGTCGCGCTGGCCTTGTCCGGGTCGCCGGTAGCAATGGCTTCGATGATCTGCCGATGCGCCTCGAAGTCCGGCTCCGGCAACTCGCCATCAAGCGTGGCTTCAATGGATTCGCGGATCGACGCGGAAAAGAAGCCATAGACCTCGATCAACGCTTGATTGCCGGAAGCGGCGGCGATGGCTTCATGAAATGCAAAATCGCGCTCAACGAATGTCGTCCGGTCGGTATCTTCGCGCAATCCACGTGTGGTCAGCACGGCTTCGAGATGAGCAATCGTCTGCGGCGTGACGCGCTGCGCGGCAAGGCGCGCGGCCTCCACTTCCAGCGCAGCGCGCATTTCAAGCCTGTCGCGCAGGCTCGTATGGCGTATGCGATTGAGGCTGCGCGCCGTATCGGTCTTCGAGCGGACATAGGTGCCCGAGCCCTGGCGCGTCTCCAGCATGCCTTGCGCCACCAGCGCCCTGACGGCCTCACGCACCGTACCGCGACTGACGCCAAGCCGCGCCGAAAGCTGGGCTTCGTTCGGCAATTGCTCGCCCACAGCCCAGCGCCCCGAGGTGATTTCGGAACGAATGGATTGCGTCGCCGCTTCCGTCAGGCTTTTGCGGGAAACCGTCTTCATAGGCACTCCAAATTCATCGGATGACTTGATGAATTAGAGCAGACGAATGGAACTGTCAATATATAGGGTGATTGGCACAAGTCGGGTTCAGGTGCGCTTTCATATTCCCGAGGTCATGCCATATTTGTGTGCAGGCAAATGTTTTCAATTGGCTTCAAAATGCTCTAAGAATTCTCGCGCAGATTGGATTTTCATACGCAGCCAGCAGGTGCCAGCATGATCACGCTCTACAGCCTTTCCGGTGACCATCTTGAAAAAACGGAAGTTGAACCGGGCACGCCATTACCGGACAACGTGATCTGGATCGACCTGTCCACACCCGGCGTCAATGAAGATCACATCGTCGAAGCGTGGACGGGCATTTCCATACCCACCCGTGAAGACATGACGGAAATCGAGGAATCCAGCCGCTTCTACATGGAAAACGGCGCGCAATATCTCACCGTGCCTATTCTCCATGCGGTCGATCTCGACCATCGTGAACTCGCGCCGGTGACGTTTATCCTGCACGGCTCACGTCTGATCACTGTGCGCTATGCGGACCCCAAATCCTTCACGACCTATATTCTCCGCTCCACCAAGCCGGGCAACGGGCTGATTTCCGCCAAATGCACCGGGCTTTCGATCATGCTCGGCATTACCGAAGCCACCACCAACCGCCTTGCGGATATTCTGGAAGGTGTGGCCGGTAAAATTGACGCCGCATCGCATTCGATCTATCGCCGCCAGCCAAAGGCGCGGCCGATGACGACGCAGGATTTTCGGCACATCCTGACACAGATCGGTGGTCAGGGAACGTTTCTGTCGCGCATGCGTGAAAGTCTTGCAGGCATCAGCCGCATGCTGGTCTACCTCTCGGCAACCAGCAATCCCGCGACCGGCAAGAAGGAAACGCGCTCCTGGATCAAGTCGCTCGAACGCGACATGCAATCGCTGACTGCCTATGTGGACTTTCTGTCCAATAAGGTCACCTTCCTGCTCGATACCATCGTCGGACTGATCTCCGTGGAGCAGAACGCCATCATCAAGATATTTTCGGTGGCTGCCGTGGGCTTCATGCCACCAACGCTGGTGGCTTCCATCTACGGCATGAACTTTTCCTTCATGCCGGAACTGACGTCGCCCTGGGGCTATCCAATGGCACTCGGACTGATGATCGCCTCGGCCCTGTTGCCACTCTATTATTTCCGCCGCAAGGGCTGGCTCTAAGCGGCCAGCTCGACAAGAGCACAACTATGTTAGATCATTGCCGTAACATAGGATAAAAGCCATGTACGTCACTTTGCGCAAGATCGGCAATTCCGAAGGCGTGATCCTGCCCAAGGAAGTGCTCAAGCGACTTAATTTGAGAGCGGGAGACAAGCTGCAGCTCGCCGAGACACAGAGTGGTCTTTCGCTGGAGCCCATCGACGACAGTTTCGAGCAGCAAGTGGAAGCGGCTCGTAAAGTCATGGACAAATATAAGGTTACCTTGCAGAAGCTTGCTGAGTGAGCTCACATCACTCTCATCCAGTCCTTTCTTCCGCGATCATAGCGTGGCGCTGGAAGGCTAAGCCCAGGCTTTCAGCGACACGATTTCCCAGTCCTTGCCGTTAATCTTCAACACATCACCAGCCGGTTTGCCGAACAGCATAATGGCGACCGGCGCGACATGTGAGATCTTACCGCTCGACGGATCGGCTTCGTCTTCGCCGACAATCGTCCAGCGGCGGGTTTGACCATCGTCCAGATTTTCCAGCTCTACCGTCATACCGAACCGCACCACGTCGCTGTCGGCATCAGGCACGGACAGCTCTGCCGTTTCACGACGCACGGTCCAGTAGCGCAGGTCACGCGAGATGCGCGCAATGGCCGAGCGCTCACCGGCGACGTTCGCTTCCGCCAGCTCGCGCTGAAGGCGGGCAATCTCGTCATCCATCATCTTCAGGCCGGTCGGCGTAACGAGATTGCGGTGCGGACTGACCGGACGCTCACCGAGATCGGTCGGCGCATCATCCTGTTCTTTTGTAAAAGCTCTGCTCATTCAATGAATGTAAGCGGCACATAACGCCCCCGCAAGCCTTGTCCCCGCTCAAGCTTCAGCATCCAAACCCCATTTCCCACAGGTCGGAGTTTTTATTGATTGATGAGTCAATCAAAGATAAAATAGCGGTAACAGACCTGAAAACCGGACAGGAATTGAGACGATGCCGAAGATCGGGATGGAACCTTTGCGGCGGCGCGAACTGATCGACGCTGCCATACGCACCATCGGACAGCGCGGTTCGCTGGACGTAACCGTTGCGCAGATCGCTCATGAAGCGGGCGTCTCGCCTGCGCTCGCGCATCATTATTTCGGCGGCAAGGACAAGCTCATTCTCGCCACGATGCGCCATCTGCTGCGCGAACTGGGCCATGATCTCAATGAGGCGGTAAAGCAGACCGAGACGCCGCGTGAGCGGATTGCGGCAATCGTAGCCGTCAATTTTTCCGCCTCGCAGTTCACGCAGGAAACCATCGCCGCCTGGCTGACTTTCTATGTCCACGCCCAGCAGTCGGAGGACACGCGGCGGCTTTTGCGCATTTATGCGCGCCGCCTGCATTCCAATCTGGTCTTTGCGCTGGAGCAGCTCACAGGGCGGGATCGGGCACACCGCATCGCGGAAGGTGCGGGCGCGATGATCGACGGGCTTTACATTCGCCATGCGCTCGGCGCCGACGCGCCCGACGCCCAATCCGCCGTCACATTGGTGGAAGATTATATTTCTATTCAGCTTTCGGTGGAGACATGAGTATGGAAGCGGATTTCGTCATCATCGGCTCAGGCTCCGCCGGTTCGGCCATGGCCTATCGCCTGTCGGAAGACGGGCGATATTCGGTGATCGTCATTGAATATGGCGTGCCGGATGTCGGGCCTTTGATCCAGATGCCCGCCGCCCTCTCCTTTCCGATGAATATGGAAACCTACGACTGGGGTTTTTCCACCGAGCCTGAACCACATATTGGCGGGCGCAGCCTTGTCACGCCGCGCGGCAAGGTGCTCGGCGGCTCGTCCTCGATCAACGGCATGGTCTATGTGCGCGGCCATGCACGCGATTACGACTTCTGGTCGGAAAGCGGCGCGCAAGGCTGGGCCTATGCCGATGTGCTCCCCTATTTCAAGCGCATGGAAAACGCGCATTTTCGAGAGAAAGAGGGGGGCGGGCAGGAAGGCTGGCGCGGAACCGACGGGCCGTTGCATGTGCAGCGGGGCAAGCGCGACAACCCGCTGTTTCACGCCTTCGTCGAAGCAGGCCACGAAGCCGGGTTCGAAGTGACCGAAGATTATAACGGCGAGAAGCAGGAAGGCTTCGGTCCCATGGAGCAGACGATCTATAATGGTCGTCGTTGGTCCGCCGCCAATGCCTATCTGAAACCGGCGCTGAAACGCCCGAATGTGCAGCTCGTCAAAGGGTTGGCGCGCAAGATCGTCCTTGAAGGCAAACGCGCTGTCGGTGTGGAGATCGAATCGGGGCGCAGCTTCTCGACCATTCGTGCACGCCGCGAGGTCATCATTGCTGCTTCCTCGATCAACTCGCCGAAGCTGTTGATGCTGTCCGGCATTGGCCCGGCGGCGCATCTCAAGGAGCACGGCATTGAAGTGGTGGCTGATCGTCCCGGCGTGGGCCAGAACCTTCAGGACCATCTGGAAGTCTATATCCAGCAGGAATGCACACAGCCCATTACGCTTTATTCCAAGCTGAACCTGTTTTCGAAAGCGAAGATCGGGGCCGAATGGCTGTTCTTCAAAACCGGTGACGGCGCGACCAACCATTTCGAATCCGCAGCCTTCGTGCGCTCGAAAGCGGGCGTGGAATATCCTGATATTCAGTACCACTTCCTGCCGGTGGCGATCCGCTACGATGGCAAGGCGGCAGCACAATCCCACGGGTTTCAAGCCCATGTCGGCCCGATGCGCTCCAAGTCGCGTGGCAGCGTGACATTGCGCACGGCCAATCCGCGTGAAAAGCCTGTCATCAAATTCAACTATATGTCTCATGAAGACGACTGGGCCGATTTCCGCCACTGCGTGCGACTGACCCGCGAGATCTTCGGGCAAGCGGCCTTCGACCCCTATCGCGGCGCGGAAATCCAGCCCGGCGCGAAAGTACAGACCGATGATGAAATCGACAATTTCATCCGCGAGCATGTCGAGAGTGCCTTCCACCCCTGCGGAACGGTCAAGATGGGCGCGGTTGACGATCCGTTTGCGGTGGTTGATCCTGAATGCCGGGTGATCGGCGTCGATGGCTTGCGCGTGGCGGATTCATCCATCTTTCCGCGCATCCCCAATGGCAATCTCAACGGGCCATCGATCATGGTCGGCGAAAAGGCGTCCGATCATATCCTTGGCCGCACACCACTGGCACGCTCCAATCAGGAGCCGTGGATCAATCCGCGCTGGCAGGTTTCGGATAGGTAATTTTTAGGGGAGTAAGGGAATAGGGGAATAAGGGAGTATGTTGTTCACAACCAAAACATATTCCCTTATTCCCCTACTGCCCTATTCCCTTCTTTTCGAAGGAATACATCATGAAAGCACAACCCAAAGCCTCGCACTTCATCGGCGGCTCGTTTGTGGAAGACAAGGCTGGCAAGCCGCTTCCCGTCATTTATCCGGCGACTGGCGAAGAAATTGCCAAGCTTTATTCCGCCACGCCAAGCGTGATCGAAGCTGCCTATGCGGCGGCGATGAAGGCGCAGGAAGCATGGGCTGCGCTGAAGCCTGTCGAACGGGGCCGCATTCTGCGCCGCACCGCCGAAATCCTGCGCGAGAAGAACAAGAAGCTCTCCAAGCTCGAAACGCTCGATACCGGCAAGGCGCTTCAGGAAACGCTCGTTGCGGATGCGGCCTCGGCTGCCGATGCGCTGGAGTTTTTCGGCGGCATCATTTCCGGTTTCAACGGTGAATTCGTGGAACTGGGCGGTTCCTTCGCCTATACGCGCCGCGAAGCGCTGGGCATATGTGTCGGCATCGGCGCGTGGAACTATCCAATCCAGATTGCAGCGTGGAAGTCCGCTCCGGCGCTCGCCATGGGCAACGCCTTCATCTTCAAGCCGTCAGAAAATACACCGCTCTCGGCCCTCGCTCTGGCGGAAGCCTATCAGGAAGCCGGGCTGCCCGATGGCCTCTTCAATGTCGTTCAGGGCTACGGCGATGTGGGTGCGGCCCTCGTCAATCATCGCCAGACGGCCAAGGTTTCGCTCACCGGCTCGGTTCCGACCGGCAAGCGCATTATGGCGCAGGCAGGCGAACATCTGAAGCATGTGACGATGGAGCTAGGCGGCAAGTCGCCCATAATCGTGTTCGACGATGCCGATCTCGAAAGCGCCATCGGCGGCGCGATGCTCGGCAATTTCTATTCGACAGGTCAGGTCTGCTCCAACGGCACCCGCGTCTTCGTGCACAAGAAGGTCCGCGAGCGTTTTGTCGAACGATTGGTCGAACGCACGCGCAAGATTCGTATCGGTGACCCGCTGGATGAGGCCACCCAGATGGGGCCGCTCGTCAACAGCGCCCAACGCGACAAGGTTCTTTCCTATATCGAAAAAGGCAAGGCAGAAGGCGCAACGCTTGCCTGCGGCGGCGGTATTCCCAAGCTACAGGGCTTCGACAAGGGTTACTTCATCGAACCGACAGTCTTTACCGACGTGACCGACACCATGACCATCGCGCGCGAAGAAATCTTCGGACCTGTCATGAGCGTTCTCGAATTTTCGGATGAGGATGAAGTCATCGCGCGGGCCAATGACACCGAATTCGGTCTGGCGGCAGGCGTATTCACCGCCGACATCGCGCGCGGTCACCGCGTCATCGGCCAGATCAAGGCAGGCACCTGCTGGATCAATGCCTATAATCTGACGCCGGTGGAAGTGCCGTTCGGTGGTTACAAGCAATCCGGCATCGGGCGCGAAAACGGCGTTGCAGCCCTTGCGCATTACAGCCAGATCAAGACCGTCTATGTCGAGATGGGCAAGGTCGACAGCCCTTACTAAGGGCTATATGCGCGGCGGCTTACCCGCCGCGCAGTTATTTGTTTTTACGCATTATCCTACGCAAAACCGCTACGCACTTTTGCTGGAAATGCTCTCGTTCAATCAGATCAGGCCGCGCGATGCGAGATTGCGCATCAGATGCGACGAGCCGAACCGCCATGGGCTGCATTCAGTCGACAGGCGCACAGTGTTGGTGAGAGCGCCAAGCTGCGGATTGGAGATGGTGACCACATCGCCGATCTTGTGCGTAAAGCCCTGCCCCGGCGTGTCACGGTCTTCGACCGGCGCAAACAACGTTCCCATGAACAGCACGAAACCATCCGGATACTGATGGTGCTTGCCGATGGTCTGAGCAACCAGATCCAGCGGATCGCGGCTGATTTCCTTCATGGTGCTGCGACCGTTGAGAACATAGCCATCCGGTCCTTCGACCTTCAGAGCCAGTTCCGCCGAGCGCACATCTTCCATCGAATAGGTTTCGTCGAACAGGCGGATGAACGGTCCAACCGAACAGGACGCATTGTTATCCTTGGCCTTGCCAAGCAGCAGGGCTGAGCGGCCTTCGACGTCTCGCAAATTCACGTCATTGCCAAGCGTCGCGCCCTTGACCTGGCCCTGGCTGTTGACTGCCAGCACCACTTCCGGCTCGGGGTTGTTCCAGGTGGAAATCGGATGCAGGCCAACCTCGGCGCCATGGCCGACCGCCGACATGGGCTGGCTCTTGGTGAAGACTTCCGCATCGGGGCCGATACCGACTTCGAGATACTGCGACCAGACGCCTTCTTCGATCAGCGCCGCCTTGACGCGGGCCGCCTCTTCCGAGCCTGCCTTGAGGTTGCGCAGGCTGTCGCCGATGATCGCACCCACGCGCTCGCGGATTTTCAAAGCAAGATCGGGATTACCGGCAGCGCGTTCCTCGATCACGCGTTCGATCATGGAGCGGGCAAAGGTCACGCCGCAGGCCTTGATGGACTGCAGGTCATTCGGCGCCAGAAGGTGCAGTGTGTTTTCATCGCCGGGCTTGGCCGTGAACAGGGCTTCGAGCGAACCGATATCCTGTCCTGCGGTTGCGCGCACATGAGCCAGCGCATCGTCAAGTTCGAGCAGGTCGCGCATTGTCGGTGCAGCTTTGGTGGTAATGTCGATGACGCGCCCTTCGCGCAAAGTCACCAGAACCGGCCCCTTGGCCGTCGGGCTCCATGCTCGCCCGACAAATGTTCCCGAGGCGAAAGTTTCATTGCTGCTCACGTTTAATGCTCCTCACCGGTGTTGTGCGCGGCACTCCAGACCGCATACCTATCACTGAACTCCAACCGCACTGTCACGTCCGAAAAGCTTTCACGTTTCGGGTGATTTTGCACTAACAGTTCAGTCAGTGCTTAAGGCATAAGGCAGGGAACATATTTGCGCAAAGCAAAAAACGCGGTGACGGTCATCAACCGCACCGCGTTTCTCAAATTCAGACTTAATTGATTACGGCAGACGCGCCACGACATCCGCCAGCGAAGCCTGCCAATGCGGCATGGCCCAGCCAAATGTCGTACTGAACTTCTTCGTGGAAAGGCGTGAATTGGCAGGGCGCGCCGCCTTCGTCGGATAGTCTGCGGTGGCAATATCCGTCACTTCGGCGGTCGGGCCGTCATGTTTCGCGCTTTCAGCGAAAATCCCGCGCGCAAAACCGCTCCAGTTGATGTCGCCTGTACCAACAAGATGATAGACGCCATAGCCAGCAAAATCCGGCTTTGCCGCCAGATGATCCGCCACGCGGATGACCGCTTCGGCAATATCGAGCGCGGAAGTCGGATTGCCCCACTGGTCGGACACGACCGACAGGCCGTCGCGGGTTTCAGCAAGGCGCAGCATCGTCTTGACGAAATTCTTGCCGAACGGGCTGTAAACCCAGGCCGTGCGCAGGATGATATGCTGCGGATGCGCCGCGGCAACCAGCCTTTCGCCTTCAAGCTTGGAACTGCCATAGATACTGCGAGGGCCGGTTGGATCAGTCTCCACATAGGGCCTATCGCTATCGCCGGCGAAAACATAATCCGTCGACAGATGAATGACCGGCGCACCGCATGCCTTCGCCGCTTCGGCGACAGCAGCAGCACCAGCCGCATTCACTGCCAAGGTGATTTCTGGCTCATCCTCGGCCTGATCCACAGCCGTATAGGCCGCAGCCGAAACGACGACATCTGGCTTGGCATTGACGATCGCCTTGCGGATCGTTTCGGGGTCAGCCAGATCAAGTTCCGGCCTTCCCAGAGCAATCACTTCAAGATCCGGGCGCTCTGCGGCCTTTTCCAGAAGGCTCTGAACGACCTGCCCTTCCCGCCCGGTGACGACGATCTTCATACTGCACCCGCTTTGGCCGCACCTGCTTTGGCTTGACCGCCGCCCAGACGCTCACCGGCATAAGTACCGCTGCGGATCGGCTCCCACCACCAGCCATTGTCGAGATACCATTGAATGGTCTTCTCAAGGCCGGTTTCGAAGGTTTCCTGTGGGGTCCATCCGAGGTCACGCTCGATCTTCGAAGCATCAATGGCGTAACGACGGTCATGCCCCGGACGATCCGTCACGAATGTAATCAGGTCGCCGTATTTCTTGCCGTTGGCGCGCGGGCGCTTCTTGTCGAGAATGGCGCAGATCGTTTCCACGACATTGAGATTGGTGCGCTCTGAACGTCCGCCGATATTATAGCTTTCGCCGATTTTACCGGTCGTCGCGACCAAAGCCAGCGCGCGGGCGTGATCTTCGACATAAAGCCAGTCACGCACATTCGCCCCTGCCCCGTAAACGGGCAGCGGCTTTTCATCGAGCGCGTTCAGAATGACAAGCGGAATGAGCTTTTCCGGGAAATGGAATGGCCCGTAATTGTTCGAACAATTCGAGAGAACCACCGGCAAACCATAGGTCTCGTGCCATGCGCGTACCAGATGATCAGAGGAAGCCTTGGACGCCGAATAGGGCGACGAGGGCTTATAGGGCGTTTCTTCCGTGAAAATGCCGCTGTCGAACGGCAAGTCGCCGAAAACTTCATCGGTCGAGATATGGTGGAAGCGGAAGTTAGATTTGCGCGGTTCCGGCAGTTCACGCCAATAGGCGAGCGCCGCGTTGAGCAGACGGAACGTGCCAATGATATTGGTTTCGATGAACGCCGCCGGGCCATCAATAGAACGGTCGACATGGCTTTCAGCGGCCAGATGCATGACGATATCGACATCATTCGAACGCAGCGTATCCAGAATGAGATTGTCGTCGCAGATATCGGCCTGCAGGAAACTGTAGTTCGGGTGGTTTTCGATCTGACGCAGCGATGCGAGATTGCCCGCATAGGTCAGCTTGTCGAGATTGAGAACATTGACCTTCGGATCGGCAGCCAGATGACGGCATACTGCCGAACCGATGAAGCCTGCACCGCCAGTGACGAGAATATTCATATCATTCCTCAAGCAAAAACTTCTGCATCGGCGAAAAGCGGCGCTTTCTGATCCTTGTCGGAAAGCTGGACGCCCGAAGAAGGAAGCGGCCATTCGATACCGATAGCCGGATCGTCAAAACGGATCGAGCGATCATGTTCCGGCGAATAGTAATCCGTAACCTTGTAGATGACCTCGGTGTTCTCCACGAGCGTCATGAAACCATGGGCAAAGCCCTTGGGCACCAGAATCTGGTTCCACTTTTCGGCGGAAACTTCCAGCGCTACCCACTTGCCGAATGTCGGCGAGCTTTTACGGATATCGACCGCGACGTCGAGAATCGCACCGCGAATCACGCGGACGAGCTTGTCCTGCGCCCGCGTCGGCAACTGGTAATGAAGACCGCGCACCACGCCCTTCGCTGCCGAAAAAGAGTGGTTGTCCTGCACAAATTGCAGATCGATCCCAGCCTCGGCAAATGACTTGGCATTGTAGGTTTCCGAGAAGAAGCCGCGATCATCACCGAATTTACGCGGGATGATTTCGAACACTCCATCAAGACCAAGCGAGCGGACTTCCATTATTGATTTCCCAGTTCGTTTACACGGCGGCGCAAATAGGCCGCATATTCGGTTTTACCCAGTTTGCCGGCACGTTCCAACACGGCATCGCCCGAAATCCAGCCCTTTTCCAGGCCGATTTCCTCGGGGCAGGCAATCTTGATGCCTTGGCGCTTCTCGATGGTACGCACGAACGACGACGCTTCGTGCAAGCTGTCATGCGTGCCGGTATCGAGCCAGGCATATCCGCGTCCGAGCTGCTGCACATTCAGTTCACCGCGCTCGAGATAGATATTATTGACGGTCGTGATCTCCAGCTCTCCGCGTTCGGACGGCTTGATCGAATGGGCGATATCGACCACCTGATTGTCGTAGAAATAGAGCCCGGTAACCGCCCAGTGCGACTTCGGCTTTGCAGGCTTTTCTTCAATCGATAGAGCCTTGCCCGTCGCCTTATCGAAATCCACGACGCCATAGCGCTCAGGATCGTCAACGTGATAGGCGAACACGGTACCACCTTTCGTCGCGGTTGCCGAAATCTCGCAGAGCTTGGACAGGCCGTCGCCGAAATAGATGTTGTCACCGAGAATCATCGCGACACTGTCATTGCCGATGAACTCGCGTCCGATGATGAAGGCTTCGGCCAGACCATTGGGATGCGGCTGTTCGGCATAGGAGAAGTTCACGCCGAACTCGCTGCCATCGCCGAGAAGCTTCTGGAATAGCGGCAGATCCTGTGGCGTCGAGATGATCAGAATATCCTGAATCCCCGCGAGCATGAGAACGCTCAGCGGATAATAGATCATTGGCTTGTCGTAGATCGGAAGGATTTGTTTAGAAACGGCTATTGTGAGAGGATATAGCCTTGTGCCGCTTCCTCCGGCCAGAATAATGCCCTTCATGTAACTTCCCTTAACAACATTGGAATGCTGGCTATTGCCCTAGCACTTTGACCATGATTTGGCGACGGAATACGCAAAGAAGCTTGTAGGCAAGTTTTTTTTGGAATACCGAACCATTATGCTGCCTTGAATAGCGAGCGACGAACGAACAACATTCATGATTATTGATTGTCAAAAAAGCGATAATACTCCAGCTCGAGTGACCGGGATTATTGTCACATTCAATCCCGATGTCGAACCGCTAAAGCAGTTAATCGGCGCTGTCACTCCTCAATTAGGCCACCTTATTGTCGTCGACAACGGATCCCACGACAACCTCGCCCTCATTTTGAAAGATCAGCCCGACATTGAACTGATTGCACTCGGCGAGAATTTCGGCATCGCAAAGGCCCAAAATGTCGGCATCGAACGCGCCAAAGCAATTGGCTCTGACTACGTACTTCTTCTCGATCAAGACAGCATTCCTGCCCCGAACATGGTGGCCGAGCTTCTGAACGTAGCGAAAACACTGGCTGCAAAAGGGGTTCACGTAGCGGGTGTCGGTCCTTCCTATATAGATGCCCGGCAAGGAGAGGCCGCAGCCTTCGTATATCTGGATGGGCTAAAGCTGAAGCGTCGTGAACGGCAGCCCCTTGATGCGTTTGTGGAAACCGACTTCCTCATCGCCTCTGGCTGCCTAACACCGATAGAAAGCTTCGACGCCGTCGGCCTCATGGACGAAGGCATGTTCATCGATTACGTCGATATCGAATGGGGTTTGCGCGCACGCGAAAAAAGATATTACTGCTTCGGCGTTTTTGATGCCAAAATGGAACACACGCTTGGAGACCAGTGGATAAAGTTCCGTGGTCGTCGTATTCCGGTCCATAGCCCACTCAGACATTACTATCACTTCCGCAACGCTATCTGGCTTTGCCGTCGCCCATGGCTATCCTTTTCGTGGAAAATTGTGCTTCTGTGGCGCCTCATCCGCCAATATCTCTTTTTCACCTTTTTTGTCCCGCATGGAATGCGCCACGCGAAAATGATGACCCTGGGTCTGTGGCACGGAATCATCAATCGAATGGGTCGAAAGTAACGCCTTGATAGAAACCACTGCCCGGCAAGACTTGAATACAACCCAGATGCTCACGATTTCAATCGTGACATTCAACCCGGATATAAACGAGTTTCGCGCCACGCTTGCAGCGCTTGCAGATGCTTTAACCCCCTTCGATCCAACATCCGTTGTTATCACTATCATCGACAATTCGAGCCAAGATGGCGTCTCTGCAATTGTTGAAGAGCAGCTCCCAGGCTCGCAGACGCGTGTTATTCATGGGCAAGGTAATGTCGGCTTCGGTCGCGCACACAATCTGGCTCTGTCGGATATGGGCGAGTTTCATCTCATCCTTAATCCCGACATTCAGATGGATCACCTCGCTTTGAGAAACGCCATTGATTTCATGCAAAAGCACCCTGATTGCGGACTGCTCTCACCGCGAGCCTTCTGGCCAGACGGCAAACGCCAATATTTGTGCAAGCGCTATCCAGCGATACTTGACCTCCTGCTCCGCGGCTTTGCCCCGAAACGAATCCAGCGATTTTTCGACACCCGGTTGAAGCGATACGAAATGCGTGTCGAAACCCAGAATGACATATTCTGGAACCCACCTATTGTAAGCGGGTGCTTTATGCTGTTTCGTCGTGAAGTGCTCGTGAAGGCTGGCGGTTTTGACCCCGGATATTTCCTCTATTTCGAGGATTTCGATTTGTCTGTGAGATCAAGCCGCATCACAAAAATTGCATACGTTCCTAGCGTCGAGATCGTCCATATGGGCGGACACGCTGCAAAAAAAGGCCATTGGCACATATGGCAATTTTTGCGATCGAGCGTAAAATTCTATAGCGATCACGGCGTTCGTTTGATCTAAGAACTGACAAAGAACAGCACTAACATCGCTCAATATTGTATTTTCAGATTATGTCGCTGACACACAGAGGAATTGATGTACCTTAACTCCAAATCGCTCATGCCCTCTAATCATATTCGAATCTCAGCATGGCTTGAGCACGCACCATTTGCGTTTTGGCTTATGGACGTTCTGAAGCCGAGGACAGTCGTTGAGCTAGGTACTCATAACGGCTTCTCTTTTCTTTCAATGTGCCAAGCGGCAAAATCAGCAGAATTGAACACAACAATATATGCCGTCGACACCTGGCAAGGTGATGAACATGCCGGATTTTACGCTTCTGACGTCTATGACGCACTTGAAGCAGAACTGCGCACTCAATATCCCGGCATTGGGGTTTTGATACGTTCAACGTTTAGCGAAGCCCGATCTCAATTTGCAGACGGTTCTGTTGATCTATTGCATATTGACGGGCGACACAGATACGAAGACGTCGTCGAAGATTTCCAAAACTGGAAAAGTGTACTTTCTGATCGAAGCGTCGTGCTTTTTCACGACACGCGCGTCCAGCATACAGATTTCGGCGTTTGGAAGTTCTGGAAGGAACTTGAATCACAATACCCGACTTTCGAATTCCACCACGGCAATGGTCTTGGGGTCCTCATGTGGGGGAAGAATGCGCCTCAAACTCTGTCAAAACTGCACAATGCCAGCTTCAAGGAAATGCAACTCGCACGTGAGACTTACGCGCGTCTCGGATACTTAAATTCTGTTCTTTATCAATTCGGCGTAGTCAATTCTCACAATCATTCCGTTCTTCGAGAATGCGGCCTGACAGCTAGTGACATGGAAAAATTCCATACAAACACACTTGAACTCGGTCGTATTATCAAAGACAAATATGAAGCAGAGAAAGCAGCAATTTCTGAACATTGGAAGAATCAGCAATTAAATGTCACCCAACATTATGAGCATAAAATCTCTGAAATAGAGAATAAGATCGAGCGCAAGAATTTTGAGACCGCGCAAGTTCTTGATGAACTCACCGCAGAACAAGAAAAAAACAGGGCCATCTTGAATTCAAAGAGTTGGCGCATGACCAAACCTTATCGATATCTCGGTCGACAAGGACGCCGTGCCGCGCACGTCACAAAAGCAATGCCTAGTATTATTCGTCGTGCTGGCGGTTTGAAAGCACTCAGTTATAAAGCATATGAGACGCTTAGGGACGAAGGTATTTCCGGCCTCAAACGTCGGTGGATTCGCGCCAATACTCCTGGAGACCAAATACAGGTTTCCATGGACGGTCAGATCGTGGATAGAAATAACTATTTTGAATGGGTGCGTCTTTATAGCTCCGTCGACGAAACAACCCGAAAGAAGATTCGCAACAACATTGATCGGATGCAGGCAAAGCCAAAAATTTCGATCATAATGCCCGTTTACAATCCCAATCTGGATTGGCTCAGCGAAGCCGTCGAATCAGTAAGAAGCCAGCTTTATGACAATTGGGAACTCTGTATTGCGGACGACTGTTCTCCCAACCCAGAAGTAAAGAAGGAACTGGAAGCACTTCAGAAACGTGATCGACGCATAAGCGTGGTCTTCCGTCCAGAAAATGGGCATATTTCGGCTGCCTCAAACAGCGCGATTGAACTTGCCACCGGCGAATGGCTGGCGCTGATGGATCAGGACGATCTTCTACCAGAAGATGCTCTGTATCACGTCGCCGACGCGATCACGGAGCACCCCGAAGCGAGGCTAATCTATTCCGATGAGGACAAGATCGATGAAATGGGTAGGCGTTTTGATCCCTATTTCAAATCCGATTGGAACCCAGACCTTTTCCTATCGCATAATATGATCAGTCATCTTGGCGTGTATCAAAGGGATCTAGTGCACCAGTTGGGCGGGTTTCGTCAGGGTTTCGAGGGATCTCAGGACTATGATCTGGCCATGCGCGTGATAGAAAAGCTAAACGACGACCAGATTCTTCATATTCCGAGGATACTTTATCATTGGCGCAGTCACGCAGAGAGCACCGCGCAGGCGGGCAGTAATAAGAATTATGCTCTCCTCGCCGGCGAAAAGACACTAAACGATCATTTCCAGCGTACCAACACGGAAGCCAAAGCTGAACTGCTGGATTTCGGCATGTATCGGGTGCATTACGCGTTGCCTAAAAATCCGCCTTTAGTCAGTCTGATTGTCCCGACGAGAAACGCCCTTTCGCTAGTCAAGCAGTGTATCGACAGTATTCTAGAGAAAACGACTTACCCCAACTATGAGGTTATTATCGTCGATAACAATTCCGACGATCCAGAGACCCTGGCCTATTTCGAAACCTTCAAAGAACATAAGCGCGTCAGGGTTTTGCGGGACGAACGGCCATTCAATTATTCGGCCTTGAATAACAATGCAGTTGAACACGCCAAGGGTGAGTATATCGGCCTCATCAATAATGATATTGAGGTGATATCGCCGGAATGGCTTTCCGAAATGATGAGTATCGCGTTGCAGCCGAGGGTCGGCGCGGTAGGGGCCCGCCTCTGGTATCCGAACGACACGTTACAGCATGGCGGGGTCATCGTTGGCTTAGGAGGTGTCGCTGGACATTCTCAAAAAGGACTTGATCGGCAATCGCGCGGTTATTTCGGCCGCGCTCAACTGATACAGACTCTCAGCGCCGTCACTGCAGCCTGTCTCATCGTTAGCAAGAACACCTACAACGAGGTCGGCGGATTGAACGACACTCACCTTACCGTTGCCTTCAACGATGTGGATTTCTGCCTGAAAGTCCGCGCTGCCGGCTATCGCAATATTTGGACGCCCTATGCGGAATTGTACCATCATGAATCGGCAACGCGCGGATTGGAGACAACTCCAGAGAAGAAGCAGCGTTTTCTTGGTGAAGTCCGCTATATGGAGCAGACTTGGGCTACAAATCGCTGGAACGATCCAGCATACAGCCCCAATTTGGCTATTGACCGTGATGATTTCTCGTTAGCCTGGCCACCCCGGCTTCGAGCACTTTGAGATGCGCAAGTTTGGCTAAGTCGGGTTGTTTCTCAAAATCCGGTTGTTAAGTCATGACCTCCACCAGAAGTGGAGATTTAGGGCGCTACGCATGAACCACTAAAAGTGGTTTTGTTATGTGTTAGTAAGCGCCCTTAAAAAGGTCGGCTTGATCTGAATCCTTGCCGGCCTTTTCCTGATTGCGGATATAGCGTCTAACGACCTGTTCATCGTAACCGGTGGTCGAAACGAAGTACCCTCGCGCCCAAAAGTGATAACCGCGATATTTGCGCTTCTTTGCATATTCATTAGCAACGTAAAGCGCCGTCTTGCCCTTCAAAAACCCGACAATGTGCGCCACCGAATATTTCGGTGGGATCGATATCAGTATATGTACATGGTCCGGCATCAGATGTCCTTCTTCTATTCGGCACCCTTTTTGCAAGCTCAATCGAATAAACAAAGCCCATAGCTCCAGGTGAAGGCCGCCATAAAGCCGCTTCGTGCGGTATTTGCTGCCAAAAGCCACATGATATTGGCAGACCCAAGTCGGATTTGTAGTACTGTATTTTCTAATACTGACTCGTTTGTGACTTCCGCTTTGATGGGTTTCGTGATTCACCATTCAAAACAGGAGGATTTGGATCGGACGGGCAGTAGCATTGCGATCTGACTTCTGCGACGCTGATCTATGACGGAGAAAGTCGCAGCGAAGCGGCCCGTTTCGTTGATGTCGGTCTACATATTGTCCGGGACTGGCATTACGTTTCAACGCCTACGGCGTCGATGGCTTGGTCAATGCAAAGCCCTAGGCCGCAAACCCCTCCTCAATGAAGAGCAACACCGTGCTCTGGCTGTTCTGATTGATAGCGACCCGCAGTTTGAAGTGGATGGAACCGGGCGCTGGCGTCTATGCGATTTGATGCGCTGGATTGCGGTTGATTTTGGCATTACGGCCAGCCGTCAGACGGTTGCGCGCGAACAGTTCATGATGGGCTATCGCAAACTATCCGCCCGTCCCAGGCATAATACGCAGGATAACGAAGCCATCGCCGTTTCTAAAAATGACTTTCTGCCACACTATCGGAAATTCGTGAGAGTCAGGCCAGAGGCAAACAGATCGAACCTGGTTTCAGGACGAAGCTCGCGTTGGACAGAAGACGAAAATGACCCGGCGATAGGCAAGGCGGGGAACAAGACCATCAGCACCACAGGATCCGAGGACGCGATCTGTCTATATATTCTGTGCAATCTCCCCAAATGGGGCAAGGGAGCAGCACTTGTGATGCCGTGGCGCGATACCCATGCGATGAATGAGCATCTTGAAGAAATATCGCGCCATGTCGGGCGCAACACTCACGCCGTTCTTATCCTCGATCAAGCGGGATGGCATTTGACGGACAAACTGGTCCTTCCCGACAATATCACCCTGATACCGATCTCCTCCAAAGCGCCCGAACTCAATCCAATGGAGAATATCTGGCAGTTCATGCGCGACAATTGGCTGTCAAACCAGATATTCCAAACTACGAGGACATCGTTGATCATTGCTGCAAGGCATGGTGCAAGCTAATCGCCGATCCATGAACAATCATTTCAATCGGACTGCGCGATTGGGCGCATCGGTTCTGATCAATGAGCGTTGGTACAAGATGGTTAACATCCATTATAATCTCCGTTTCGATCACTTCGAGATCCAAGCCGGAGGTTTCTTTTATACAGCGTTAAACTCTTCCAATCCTCCGCCAGAGGCGAAGGTCTTCTTCGAATAAAAAATGCTGGCGCTTTTGGCTGAGCGCGCCTGCAACAAGCAAACCACATTAGCCAGTCGTTCTTAAATTGACAATTTTACAGGAGTTAGTGCGCTCGGTTGAAATAACCCTGAGCTCCACATTGCGGCGCTGAGAAGAGTTCATATTTACGGGTAAGATCATCCCCTTAAAACCTGCCTCTGCACCTACAGCCGCAGTAATATCAGGACGATCCTCCAGCGGCTTGGTAAAGCCCAGCAAATTGCCTTGTTCGTCGAAAGCCAACACCCAAACTGGTGTGTTTTTTTGCCTGTCGGCTATCCAGCCGACAAGTTGCAGCTGACCTGACGATGTTTGCATGATACTTTCAATTGCATAGTTCTGGCAGATACGGTCGTCGCCCAGATTTTGGACACTCAATAATTCGGTTGTCGTTGGAGTATGGATCCCGCTGTTTCGGGCAAAAATATTGAGGTTGTTTTGACGCAACCATCCCAGCTCCGCACTCACGGCCTTCGCATCCGGGTATAGCTTTAGAAGCTGTTCATCTGAGTCCACTTGAGACAAGGCAAAATATGCGGCGCGCGTTTGCGCTTCGGAAAAGTTGGCCGCATTTTTCTCGCTCAGCGTCGATGCCCCTACAATTGCTACCATGACAATCAATATAGCGATCGAAGCGAAATTTTTATCGCCCTTCCGAACAAGAATTTCGCGTAGCCAGATACAGAACCAAGTCATAATCAAAAGAAGCATGGGAGTACTATAGCGCGATGCCAACGCAGCACCATCACCCAGGGGGCTTCTAGTCCAAGCTGTGGCAAGTGCTGCCGCAAAAAAGAAACTTGCGAGGGCTAGGAGTGCAGCAACACCTCGATCAATACTCCGGTGCTTAAACCAAGGCACCGCGATCAGTTGAATGAATGTGAAACCATAGAGCAGAAATATGCCGATCCCAACTTTGTAAGCAGCGTCAAGGCTTCGAGTAAGGGCACCACCAATCATTGTGAAAAAGAAAAAAAGTACATTCAGTGGCGTTCTCTGGCTCAGGCCTCCAATCGGCAAAGTGTGGCGAGTCAAATATAAATCTATACAAACAAGAAGCACCGAGATCGCCACATATCCTGCGAGCATCGGCCAATGACGCCATCTAACAAAAATCAGGAATAGAACAATAGATATGGGCAATGCGATACCATTTCCCATCGAGAAGATACATAGGAACGTGAAGACACATAAAGCAACAAACCAGAACAATTGTCTGGAGCTGATCCGACTCTCAACCAGTTTCAATGCAGCGAAAACACCCCAAACTGCCGTCAAGCTAACAAGATAGAACTGTGGCTGGAAACCCCATAAGAGATTCTCATACTGAGCAAGCGAAACACTGGAAGCAAAAAGCACAAAAACGAGGGCAAAATAGAGGATGCCTTTAACTCTTCCCGTAAACACCACAAGAGGGATAGAACTAGCTATGACGAATGCGAGGAAAAAAATAAGTGAGACTAGAGGTCCGTTTGTCAATTTAAAAAATAGATAATCCAAGATAAAGAAAATTTTAGTCGTCGCAATAATATGCTCGTTATGCGCGAGGAATAAATAGTTAATTGAAAATATATTACTTCCTTTGATATCCTTAATAAACTCCCATTGATCCCAATAAATTGGAGCAATATAATATTTATATACAAACATTGCCGATCTTATTATAAAATAAGAACATAGCCCAAAGATAGAAAATATAGATGCTTTTCTTGCAAGATTGCGAATAAACAAGTTTTCGTCCTTATTTAGAAATCGTAAAAGCATCGCCCCCTTTGGGGCTTAGACTCCTACTCACACGCACTGCCTTTTTTGCGCACAAGATATACTTTACCCTGCAAATGCATATCTGACCCACATTACACCAAGACTCCAAATCTGCACCAAAGCGATCGCATTGATCTACCCAAACGGAGACATTCCCGTACTCGGCGCTGCGGCTGACCTATCAATCTGCTCACCAACGAAAAAAAACACTAGGGTCCCGGCACCGCCATTGCCCAATAGCTCCAATCCCATGCGCAGTCGTCGATGCAAGATGTTTCCAAGGAAATTTCTTCGGTACCGGTCGGCAATTCGACCCTCGCATGCTGCTCCAGGCGGTCGGCTTCGTTTTCCACGGGCCTCAGGCAGCGCTCGAAGAATTTTGAAGACGCGGTTTGCACACTGAAACAAACACCGTTCGTTTTGCCTCCATCCAGCCACGCTCCTTCCCGTATACCGAAGCGTATATCGAGACTGCGTGCACCGCTCACAGGTAGATTCAAAATCGTCGGAGCATGGGCCAGCAACCCCTCTGGCACCTTTATGACCGTTGGATCGTGTATTGAATTGCTCTCCAGGAGAAGACCCAGGTTTTTCTCTTGTTCGATGTATGAATCAGCAAGATTACCTCTATAGTTATCTCGGAGACCCTTGTTGTCCAGAATGGAAAATTGGACATCTATGTCCGACCGATAGGCAAGCACTCCACCAAAGCCCGCGCGTACCTTTAAACTCTTTGCTTTTTGCAATGCGCCGACTTCCAAATGCCCCGTGGATACCAACAGATAATCGGATGGCGTCTTTACCAGCGGAGATACCATGAGACCTTCACTCACCATTCCCGGAATGATGCGGTAAGTTTCTACGGAACCGTTTGTATATGAGACGACGAGTTCCGTTAGCGGAGAGCGGTAGAGCATGTCCAGCAACTTTCCAAAACCCGTAGGCTTCATCTTAATAGAAGCCACGATTGGTTCGGCTGTATCGGGCAGACGCACTTCCTCGTTCAAGCGTGCGTGAATTGGCTCGCCACGGGTTTCGATGTTGCCCAGCGGAAGAGCACGCTTCTGTAAGACGAGATAGTCCTTCTCAATAAGATAAGGTTGATACTTCGAAAAGAACAATGGCCACAAAGCCCCTTCGGCTGAGGCAGGATGACGCCGATCAATAGACCCCGGCGCCATGAACAAAAAGTCTGGCGCTTGATCGCTTTGGAAAAAAGAACGATTCCGGGCAATCAAAGAAGGCGAATAGGTTGTATATTCTTGCAGCGTAGGGCGCGGTCGATAGTCTAATCCGTTGGCGATAATCGAAGATTGATCGTTCAGGATCGTATCCACCGAACCGGACAAGTGCGGCAAAGGCCGCTGTTCCTTGATTGAAGCCAAAGATGCCGCATTTTCTTCAACCAGCCTATTCTTCCAGTTCGACGGTGACAGCACAAAGCTTGTTAGTTCCGATGCTTCCCGCGTTAACGTGTCAGGCAGTTGGACAACAGAACTGAAAGGAACAGTTCGGTAAACTTTGTATAGGGCCAAGTGCCCTGGAATCAGGCACGCAAAGGCAAGGACAGCCAAAAGCCAACGGCTTCTTTGCTTCCAAGGCTGGGCTGTAATAACAGCCAAAATTCCCATGATCAAAGCAGTCCAAGCGATCAGCATATGAAGATCATGACGAACAAAACCCGCCTTGAACGCCACGAACAAATAGCCCGATACAACCAGAACTTGTGCAACAAGACTGTAACGGTTTTCCGTATTCCAGTTACGCGAAATTTCGTAAACGAGAACGCCCACAAACAGGCTCGCGACAGCTAGCCAGACAAAGGGATCTGGCAGCTGTATTGGTAGACTCATCGCCGACGAGTATCCGCTTGAAACCTCCAGGCTACTCGCGATGAAACTTGGCAACTGTTCCAGAGGTTGACCCGCCGCCACAAACACCAGGATCAAACCGCCAGAAAAAATAATAAGATGCAACGGCACCCTGCGGCGCCATAGAGCCAAAATGTCCAAAACAAGCATCGCAAGTATAGCGATTGGAAATACCGAGAACTTTGCTAATACGATTATTCCAGATAGAAATGCTCCGAAGCCGCCTACTAAATTTTTGCTCTTTTCCTCGCCCCAAATGCCATACAGCGCTGCAAAAAGCGGCACAATCATCAGCATTACGTCCGACGTCATAAACAAAGATAAGCTTAGAATTATGAGGACTGCAAGACCAAAAAGAATACTACTTACACGTGTTAGGAAAATCGAGAAACACAAGCTAATATAAAAAGCTACCAATAACGATGCGGCAGCCAATATATATGCATTACTCACTTCAAACTGTCGATTATATTAACCCGACAGAGGGCCTCCGGTAAAAACAATATCCTTACCAAAAAGAAGCCTTTTCTCTGCTCCATAAGCCAGAGCCGATTGCCACGACGCATCCAACCCCGGCAGAACGGGGTGGAAATATAAAGGCTGAAACTTAACGATAATTATGATCGACGTGAGTATAAAGAACAAAATAAAACGAGTGTAAGTTGAACCCATCGCGCGCCCCTAACTCGCAAAAGTGAAATACTTATGCATGAAATAACTTGTCGCGATCGGGCTGAGAACACCGATCACATGCGCGGTCGTTTCTGCATAATAGCTATAGCCCAGCGCCGGAAACGCGTATTTCGCCAACAACATGCTGACAGCCCATACCTGGACGAGCGCAACAGCGTTGACCAGTCCAAAGCGGAGATATTCTTGCCCTACACTCCGGCCGGAAGCGTCAAACACGAACAGCTTCATCAGAATATAAGCCGTCGTCATTCCCAGCAGATAGGCAATGACGATTGCTGTCGAGAAGTTGGTCACTTCCGACAGCAATACACGCGAGCCGATATTGACCGCCGCTGCGATGCCACCCGACAACGCGAAACGAACAAAGGGGCGTTCGAGAAGAGACTTGGCAACAGCGATCATTTGCTGACAGTTTCCGCCATCATACGCCCATATCGAACACTTTCAGCGATACCGCGGTCTTCCGGATAATAATAGCACGTGTCTGCGATTTGCAGCCCGTCAATCGGCGTCTGAATCGGAGGCAGCTTGTCGAGGAAGTTCGGCTCACAAACGGGCTGGGCATAACGCAAACGCCCAACGCTCGCATCAATCAGGTCATCGCGGCTGATATTGGGATTGATCTTGCGAATATAGGAGAACGCTTCCTCAATGAACTGCTCGTCGCTCCACTGCCATTTCGGCTGCGTTGTCGGCATGTAATAGGGAACGTAGATGATGTGATCATCGACAGGGCGCAGGTTTGAGAACTCGATCAGTCCCGGAATTTCGATCTTCTCATCAATGATGTTGAGCCAGAAGTTCTTGCTGACACTTTTCTTCAGTTTGAAGAGCAAGCATACGACGCCAATGTTGCGGATGGCATCATATTGTTCTTTCGATGCTGTCGGCAAATCAGGAACAAGCGATGAGATAAATGGCGTTGGGACAGTCGAAATGACCGCGTCGGCAGGGAAGACACGCCCGCCTGCGACCACGCCGGTGACCTTACCGTCTTTGGTTTCCACAAGCTCGGCAGGCGTCGAAAGATGCAAGCGCCCGCCTTTTTTCACGTAAGCGTCGACAAGCGCGTCAACGAGCGTTTGCGTGCCGCCATCAATATAACCCAGCTCTTCCTGGAAAATCGAACGTCGCGAATTGCCGACACGACGCACGCGTGTCGCAATCCACGAAGCCGACATCTCGTCGGCAAGCTCATAGAATTTGAGCTCCATCAAACGCTTCCACAGCGTGTTGTAGACTTCCTTGCCGGAACCCTGCTCCAGCCACTGACGCGCTGTTTTGTGTTCGATGGATTTGAAGTTCTTGGCCTTCGTGGTCAGGAACATCTGCAAGCCGGTACGAAACTTCGAGACGAGGCTGAGATAAGGGAACTTCAGCAACGAAATCGGATCGCCCCACGGATGGATACGGTCCTTGATGTAATAGCCCATAGTGGTTGCGCGCCATTTCATCTTGTCGCCGATACCAAGCTCGTGCATCAGGCTGAACGTCGGATCGTCCGACTTACAGACGAAATGATAGAAGCGCTCAATCGACAGCCCGCCAAAGTCAAAATGGGCAGCCATGCCACCCGGCACGCTGTCACTTTCGATGAGATCCACCTCATGCCCTAGCTGAACCGCGCGGTGCGCAGCCGCAAGCCCCATCGCTCCAGCACCGATGATAACAATCCGGCTCATTTCGCTACCTCAGAAATCCAGAACAATCGTATTATAAGTCTTGTCGAGGTAAGTTTCCTCAACAGCTTGCTTCAAAGGCGTGGCTGCAATCGCAAATTCCTTCGGCCAATCGATCACCGGAAAAGTTTCCGGTATGACCAGCGCCTCGAGCTGGCTGGTGGTGAAAGGCGGGTTTTTGCTGAACTTTCCGTAGACGAATAGCAACCACCAGAAAAGCGTATAAGGGATATGGACAATCCGAGCCTTCGGCTTGACCGTATTGTGGATCAGCTTGATCAGATCGCCGTAATTAATCTGCTCCAGACCCGAAATATCGAAAGTACCGGTCTTCCGCGTATTCAACGCCGAAATAATGATGGCCGAGAAGTCACCGACGTAAAGCGGCTGGCGAATAAACGCACCGTTTCCCGGAATCGGAAACACCGCCGTCCGATCCATAAACCGGCGCAGCCAGCCAAGATGCTTGCGATCAAACCAGCCGAACATAAGCGTTGGCCGCAGAATGACATGCGGAATGTCTGTAACCTTATCGATGAAATGTTCCTGGGTGGTTTTAGACCGCGTGTAGAAATCATCGGCCTGCGAGTTAACGACTGACGACGAGATATGCACGAAATAAGGTGTCTTGTGCCGCCGCATCGCATCGACGATCCGTTCGGTCGCTGTAACATTGTTATCGACAAATTCTTTCTCAACCAGACCGCCGATCTGCGCCTGATTGAGAACAACTGCATCCGCACCTGCAAACGCGTCCTGCCAGGCACCTGCCTGCGCCAGATCTGCCTCAATCACCTCGACTTCAGGATGAAGGCGGCGCAGCAAATCCGTATTGGTTGGATGTTTGTCGATACCAACTATTTTCAACCCCGGTACGGATTTCAGACGTGCGATCAAATTCTGACCAACAAGCCCGGCAGCGCCGGTAATAACAATCTTTTGCATCAGATATCCATACGATTGAAAATTGCGCTCGGCAGATTGCGAATGACCAGCATAATCAACCGCCAGAAGCCCGGCGCATACGCAATGGGCCCACCGCGTTTGGACCGATTATAGGCAATGAGAGCGATTTGTTCCGGCTTTGCCCAAAGCAGACCTTTCCGGTCCATACCCTCGGTCATGGGGGTAACGGTCGGACCGGGCTTGATAAGCACCGCGCGCGGCCCCTTATCGGCAAAGCGATGCGCAATGCCTTCGACCAACGCGGCCAACCCGGCCTTGGCCGCACCGTAAATATAGTTTGCACGCCGGCCGCGATCTCCTGCAACGGAGCCGATTACCACCAATGTGCCCCGGCCCTGTCGCTCGAACACATCTGCTGCGGCAAGAGTCCAGGCAGCAGCCGAATTGAAATTGACGCGCAAAATCTCTTCGGCAGCCACCAGATCGCGTTCCGCCTTGCCTTGATCGCCGAGAATGCCATAAGCGAGCAATATCTGGTCGACTCCCCCGATCTGCTCGACAAAGCCACCGAATTGCGCTTGCGCATCCTGTGGAGCAGCGAGATCAGCGATCGCAGTCTCAACACGCTCCGCACCCCGGATTTTCAGATCGGCGGCAATCTGGTCAAGCCGAACCTGATCTCTCCCCACGAGAAGGATAACTGCGCCATCCTTTGCGTGAAGGCGTGCCGTTGCAATCGCAATAGCCGACGTGGCTCCAAGAACGATAAGGCGCAAGACCTTCCCCTTTTCAAATCGGCTCTTTCCAAACGGAATATCAGAACCGCCCTAATCATCTAACGAACGCAATACCGCACGCGACACCTCGTGACGCGTTTGCAGGCAATGCTCTATTTCACGACACGTGCCCAAAAATGGGAGCTGAAGCGCGGATCGACATGTTCGGCAAAAGCTTCCCATTCGGGATACCCGCTTTGAAACATCTTCGCCGACATGCGCCCATCCTTGGCCGGATAAAGCCTTCCACCAGCCTCTAGCACAATCGCGTCAAGCTTTTCCATGAGCCGGAGCGTTTTATCGCCGCGGTTCGGGAAATCCAGTGCAAGCGTTGTTCCTTCGCGCGGAAAGGACAACAATCCAGGTGACGGTTTGCGTCCGAACGTCTTCAACACGGCCAGAAACGACCCTTGTCCACTCGACGATATTGCATTCAGCATCTCGCGCGTCGCGTCCAGCTGGCCAGCCGGCGGGACAACCGATTGATACTGATACATGCCGCCGCGCCCGTACATCCGGTTCCAGTTGCCAATAGCATCGAGAGGATAAAAGAACGGATGCGCTGGAATGGTTGCCTTGCCACTCTTTCGCTTGCCGTTCCAGAAATAAAGAGCGTTGAACGCCCGTATCGAATAGCGGTTCATCGCAAATGCGGGCAGATTGACCGGCATTGTAAACCGCGTATTGCCGCGATTCAGAAGTCGCGACCCTGTGCGCGCGTGATTGCCCCGCGTGAAAATTCCGCGTCCAAGGGCATCGCCTTTCGAGAGGCAGTCGATCCATGATACCGTATAATCATAGCCCGCCTCGCTTTCAGCAGAGAGCGAGAAGAATTCGTCCAGATTGCCGAAAGGAATATTCTCCGCATCCATCAAAGCGCTGCCGACCGGAATGACTTCCAGTTCAACCCAGGTGATGATGCCTGTCAGTCCCAGTCCGCCAATTGTTGCCGCAAACAGGCCAGTATTGTCATTGGGCGCCAGCTCGATTTCACGGCCATCGGAACGAAGCAATCCCAACCGGCGCACCCAGCAGCCAATCGTCCCATGCGTGTGATGGTTCTTGCCATGCACATCGTTTGCCACAGCGCCGCCGAGCGTAACGAAGCGCGTACCGGGTGTAACAGGCAGGAAGAAGCCTTGCCTGACGATAATATTCAGAATGGCATCGAAGGAAACGCCAGCCTCGGCGCGCAACAGACGCGTCCCGGGGTCAAATTCAATCACCCTGTCCAGCCCGGAAATGTCGATCAGGCTTCCGTCTGGATTGAGGCCGCTATCGCCGTAGGAACGGCGCAATCCACAGGCAAGCAAACTACTGCTCGGCCCCTGTGCGCTCACGACCAGACCAGGCAGTTGGTCACGCCATGCTGGCGAAGCGACCAGATGCTCGCGCAATATGGTGCCGCCCCAGGAACGAATATCACTGCGGGGAACGAAACCGCTCATAGCGCAACAACGAAGAGCAGCGCAATGACGACGCCCAGGCCGATGCTCGTCCGGTCGCGTATGGCAAAGCTGACCGGATCGTCGTTCATCTTACCGCGATGCGACAAAAGCCAGATGCGTCCGAGCCAGATGGAGAGGACGAGAGGGATAAGCGCCAATGGTTGCGGGTGCGAATAGCTTTTGCTTGGCAGAAGTTCCTGCAAAATGAAAATCATCATCACGACAAGCGAAGCAATCGCGGTGCTGAGCCCCATAGCCAGTGTGAGGGGGGCATCTTCAACCTCATAACCCCGGCTTTTCAAGCTCGTCTCGCCCATCAGCGAAGCGCGCACGATTTCCGTGTGCCTTTTGGCTGAAGCGAGCGAAAAGAAGAAGAACACTGCGAAAGTGAGCAACCATTCCGGATGAGGATCAGCGAGCAAAGCCACGCCCATGACCAGGCGCAGCGTGAACAGTACGCCGATGATCAGCATATCCAGCAGTGGAATCCGCTTGAGACCAAGCGAATATGCGCCGGTGATCACCAGATAAGCGAGCAACGCCAATCCAAAACGGGGCGCTATCGTAAAGGCGACCGCAAAACCTCCAACAAGCAATCCGACCGCCAACAGGAACGCCGACCTGATGGCCAGCCTTCCGCTGGCAATGGCCCGATTGCGCTTCGTCCAATGATGGCGATCGGCATGAACATCGGCGATGTCATTCAACAGATAGGTTGCCGAGGTCACCGCGAGCAGACATGCGAAAGCGAAAATAGCGTGCAGCCATAAACCGGCATTTGTCCACTCATGTGCGAGAATGAGCGGCACAAACATCAGAACATTCTTTGACCAGTGATGAACGCGAATGGCCTTCAGAAATGCCTTAAGATTGAGCTTGGGATTGTCAAAACTTGCAATGACAGGCTTTTCCAGCGCCTTCGCGCGCGCTGTCACTGCCGGCTTTGTACCGGCCAGAACAATACCGCTCGATTCCTTCCAGACATTCAGGTCAGCGGCATGATCGCCGACATAGATAAATCCGTCGGGGAATTGCCTTTTTAGATAATCGGCTTTGGCTGGCCCCTTCAGATTGGCTTGGGCCGACCCAATGGCCGAACTGAAAATCCCAAGGTGCTCCGCAACGCTATCCACCACGGACTGATCTGCAGCCGAACACAGATGCAGTTCGTGCCCGTCTTTTGCCTGTTTATGCAACCACTCAACCAGATCCTCACGGATCGGGAATACTGCATCGGACAGATTTACTTTCGAAGCGATGGCCGCTTTGAGCGAATGGCGGCCTTTCGCAAGCTGCGGCAGACACTGAATAAAAGCCAAAGGACGTTTGAAAAACAGCATCGCTGCCGTTTCATAGAGCGTGTCAGAAAGAACTAACGTCTGATCGAGGTCAACAACGATCGGCAGCCGCACATCACTACTATTGTCGCTGATATCTGCCTGCTGCTGGACCGGCACATAAACCATATCGAATCCATATCTCGATTTCGGCTGGCGCTTTTGCGCCGTGAGCTACTATTCAAGGACAGGCACGTACTATGGAATGACCAGCCGTGACAACCATCTTCGCTAGATTAACATCAACATTGTACCAGAATATCGGCACAAAAATTCGATCAAGCGAGCAGAGCTATTCACTAATGGGAGATTATTATTTCGGCCCGTTCAAATTGAGAACCCACATTAGGTATCAGTAATTCAAGTTCAGCCAAAGTAAGTATTCATAACCTCGGATGTACTACCATCCATTTTCACGCGGCCATGCTCCAGCCAGATCACTCGGTTACAGTTCTTTTCGAGCAAATCGCGAGAATGGCTTGCAAGCACCAAAATTTTCGTTGAATCGACTAGATTGCGCATACGCTGATTGGCACGCACCTTAAAGTCCTCATCCCCGGTCGATAGCCATTCATCCATGATCAAAATTTCTGGATTGATTGATGTCGAAGCAGCAAAAGCCAAGCGTAGTTGCATGCCTGTCGAATAGGTCCTGAAAGGAACCTCCAGAAACTCACCAAGCCCGGAGAAATCCGAAATATCATCTATTTTCTCGGCAATCTCATCCGGGTGCATACCCATCATTGCACAACGCAGACGAATATTCTCGCGGCCAGTCGCATCCGGATCAATGCCCAAATTGATATTAATGAGCGAAATTGTGTGTCCGTGAATAAGTGCGGTGCCCTGCGTCGGTGTATAAATGCCAGATAAAACGCGCAGTAACGTCGTCTTGCCAGAGCCATTATGACCGATCAGTCCAACACGATCACCTTCATTTAGCGAGATCGTAACATCATCCAAACCACGAATAATGACCGTCCGGTCTGTGCGACGTTCAATTTTGCCGCCTGTCGCAACACTTAAGACGCGATTTTTGAGCGAACGACTTGAGGAGTTGTAGATTGGAAATTCCACACTCGCATTCTGAAGCTTTATGAAAGTCATGAATTTACAACCAATATGCCACGCGCCAGCGATACTTACCAAAGAATAACAGAGCCACGCCCCACCCCACAACGGCAATACCGCCAGCCACAAGCCAACTCAATGTTGCGGGCGCTTCGCCGAACAAAGGCGCACGCACCAGTTGAATCAAATGATAAAATGGATTCCAATCAATAAAGGCATGCGATACGTGCCCCGGTAAAGTCTTGACCATCCACATGATGGGCGTGGCATAGAACATGACCTGCAGAATATTTGTAATTACCTGCGTCATGTCGCGAAAACGCGCGCAGATGACAGCCAATATCAGCATTGCCCATGCAAGATTGAGACACACCAGCAGGAAACCGGGAATACTCAAAAACACATAAGCGTTAAATCCGCGCCCTAGAATTAGGGCAACAACTGGAAAGATGACAATGTTGTGGCCAAAGATAATGACATTGCGCCAAAGAGTCCGCATGATATGTGTGAAAAGCGGCAGCCTCACCTGAAGAATAATACCATCAGAAGCGCTGAAAGTCGTGCAACCCTCTGATAGGGAGGTCGAAATAAACCCCCACATAATAACGCCAGCGCATAGATAAGGCAGAAATACCCGCATTTCTGACTGAAACAGCGTCCCAAAAATAATTCCGAGGGCGCCGATGAAAACAGCCATATTCAAGGTGAGCCAAAAAGCGCCCACCCGTGAGCGGCGATAACGCTGTGCGACATCTTGCCAGCCAAATATCAAAGCCAAACGATACTTAGAAAAGGCGTCAGCAATATCGCTCAATGCAGCGGAAATTCCCGCTTTCGGGCGAATAGAAACCGTATCCACTGTTATGTGCCGCTCGAAAGAGTCAACGCTCATGATAGCCCTGCATCAACCGCAAAATTCCCAACATCAGTCCTGAGAACTATGAAAACTGTAACCCACATGATGTGCGTACTAGAGGAATAGTTTTTAGAGAGTCAACCATTCCGAACACCGAATGAGTGGAGAATAAGGCTTCAATAAGTCACGCCTATGTGCAGAAGACACCAACAGTCACTGATTACGGCAACGCTCGTATCTTAAACTGTCACAAAATAATTCTGACTTATTGGCTGGGGCGCCTGGATTCGAACCAGGGAATGGCGGTACCAAAAACCGCTGCCTTACCGCTTGGCTACGCCCCAACAAATCAAACCGAAGCAATCGGTTGCGCGGCCTTATAGCCGCTTCATTTGGCAAGCGCAATCGCCTAATCGCGAAATCAACGGCGATGCGCAAACTACCAGTTCGAACGCCATAATCACTCAATCGGCTCACTTCTTCCACCGTCAGTGAAAGCAGGGATTTGCGTAGGCCAGCAAAGCTGATAATCCCTTTTCTCAGCTTCATTTGCCGTCGGTATCCTTATGCTTTTTTTAGCAATCTCTTTTCTATTCAGTGCGGCCCTGTGCGTTCTGGGTCTTGTGATCCTTTCTCGCCTTCTGCCGGCGACATTTTTGGCCGCGCGGATGAATTCGCGCTCCAATCACACCGTCGCAGCCAGGCAGATTGGCGGACTGGCTTTGATACCGGCCACGCTCGCTACTTTGCTGATTTTCGGGGCCGATCTCGAAATTACCAACAGGCTGCTGCTCTGCCTCGTCGGTGCGTCGACCCTGCTGTGGGTTATCGGGGGGCTGGATGACAGGTATGAACTGTCCGCGATTTTTCGGCTCGGATCGCAGCTTCTGGCTGCATGTATCGTTCTATATGGCCTGGGACCTGATTTTCGGCTTCTAGCAGATGTTCTGCCCCATTGGCTGGAAGCTGCATTGATTTTATTTGCGCTTCTGATCGCCATCAATGTGACGAATTTCATGGATGGCCTCGATCTGATGACCGTCGCCGGACTAGGGATGCCGCTTTCAGGTATTGCTCTGCTGGCAGCGCTTGGTCTTGCAGGTATGGAAAGCGGTGGGCTCAGCGCCGTTACTGCCGGTGGTTTGCTTGGATTTGCATTTTTCAACCGTCCCCCTGCCCGCGTTTTCCTCGGCGATTCAGGAAGCTTGCCGCTCGGGCTCATCACCGGCACTGCCTTGCTTCTTCTGGCGCGCGAGACTCACATCGTCGTGGCGTTGATTTTGCCGCTTTATTATATCCTTGATGCAGGCTCGACCATTATCATGCGTCTCGGCCAGGGCGAAAATATCCTGAAAGCCCATTCGAAACATGCCTATCAGGTCGCTAAGCGCGCAGGCTGGAGCGTCCTGAAGGTTGTCGGCCATGTAGCGCTGCTCAACCTGATCCTGATTGCCTGCGCCGTCGCGCTGTTGGCGCTTGACCATCTGATCACGCGCCTCGCCTTTCTGCTGGTCGCAGTGGTGGCTACGCTCGTGCTGCTACTGGATTTTCGCGGACGCTTCAGGAAGCTATAACGCTGAACAGTATCTTGCGTACCGCGTCCACGTCGCCGCTTTCCATCGCCGCCTGAAGGCGCTGAAGGCTTTCAGGCACGTCAACAGCGGCCTTGTTTCCCTTTGGAGCGCGCATGATCTTCGGGTGTCGCGTCGATTGCGCCTGCGATGGATCGTAGAAGAGCTCTTCATACATCTTCTCGCCTTCGCGGATCCCTGTCACTTCGATGGCGATATCGCCTGCCGGATTTTCCGCATTGCGCACGGTCAGACCGGCCAGCAGGATCATATTTTCAGCCAGATCGCGAATTTTGACCGGCTCGCCCATCTCGAGCAGCACCGTATCGCCAGATTCGGCAATCGCACCGGACTGGACGATCAGCTCTGCCGCTTCCTTGATCGACATGAAATAACGCGTCATGTCCTCATGGGTTAGCGTGATGGGGCCACCATTGGCGATCTGCTCGCGGAAAAGTGGCACAACCGATCCATTCGATCCAAGCACATTGCCGAAACGGACCGAATAGAACGCCTTCTGCTTGCCCGCTTGTGCTGCCAGCAAGCCATAGTAATAGACAACCAGCTCGGCCCAACGCTTTGTCGCGCCCATGACATTGGTCGGACGAACGGCCTTGTCTGAGGAGATCAGCACCATGCGTTCAACATCGGTAGCCAAAGCCGCCGCCGCCACGTCCAGCGTGCCAAAAACATTGTTGCAGATGCCAATCAGTGGGTTCTTTTCCACCAAGGGCACATGTTTATAGGCTGCGCAGTGATAAACCGTATCGATGCGGTTATCGCTCAGCGCTTGCTCGACATAGGCACGGTCACGCACCGAACCCAGCACCGGCACGATCTGGCAGGAAGCAAGCTGACGCAGCTGACGCTCGATCTGATAAAGCGCGAATTCGCTCGATTCAAAAAGCACGAGAGATTCAGGATTCCACTGCACGATGGTCCGGCAAAGCTGGCTGCCGATGGAGCCGCCTGCACCCGTGACCATGATACGGCGACCTTCGACCACTTCACGCAGCAGTTCCGCGTCTGGCGGCACCGGCGAACGACCGAGAAGGTCGTCAATCTCGATATTGCGCAGCGCCGAGACCAGATATTTGCCTGCACTTAGATCGGCAATCGGTGGTAGAATGCGCGTATTGACCGGGAGCCGCCCAAGCAGACGCGCAAAATCCTGCCGCTGCTTCTGATCGAGCGAGGGTTCAGACACCAGCACCTGCTTAACGCCGTAATTTTCGATAAGGCCGGGGATTTCTTCTGGCGCGTAAACACGCAGGCCGATGATATCCATCCCCTTGAGCTGCCCGTCTGGATCAACAAAGCCAACCACCAACGTGTCGCTGTGGCTGCGCAAAGCTGTTGCCAACTGACGTGCAGGTTCTCCAACGCCGACGATCAGCGCCGAACTGGTAAAAGTCCGGCCGGTTTCGGCATTGCGCAGCAGCCATTTCGCGCCGAAACGGCTGGCCGTGATCAGCACCGTACTCAAAAGCCAATAAAGCAGTGGTACGGAGCGCGGCAAACCGACACCGCCGTAGAGTCCCATCAGGAAAACCAGCGCTACCCAGAAGAGCGCCGCCACGGCAGTCGCCTGAAAGATCGGCCAGATCGCACGCTCTGCCAGATAGCGAATGATGGCGCGATACAGTCCGAAGCGGATGAAAACCGGAACTGCCAGAATGGGCGCAATGATGATCAGAAAAAGCTGAGCATTATTCGGTGCGAAAACAAAGCCCAGACGGATCACAAACGCCAGATAAGCGCTCAGCAAAAGCAGAACGCAATCGCTCAGCATCAATATAATTTGCTTGGTAATTCGCGGCAAAAGCGCCAGCCTTTGCCAGGGATATCTTAAACTCATACGCGCATTATCCTGCTCTCAAAACAGAGCGAAACAATTACCCACACTGTCGACGGCAAAAATTGCTTACCCTAACCGACAATGAAGCCCCTCGCATTTCCGCAATCGTTAGCATGAGTCCGCAAGGCGAACCATCTTAATTGAGCCTGCATATAATAAACGAACCAGTTTCAGGAAGTTAAAACGCAGGTGCGGCAGAAAAACACCAAAAAGCGACGATCTGTCCGGAAAAATTCCGATTTTCCAGACAGATAGGCCGAGATCTTCCGTTCAGGATATCGCGACACCTGTTCTGACACTGCGCCACGACGTGCCGTCAGAATAAGCGAGCTGTGCGCCGGCCGATGCATCTGTCACATAGACCATCGCGCCAGTGCCTTGATTCGATGCCTGCGGCAGATTGAGTTTCGCATAAGATGCCGGCCGGATCGGCCCATCGACGTCGAGGCGTGTCACTGGCGTATTAGCGCCGATGGCGACATTGCCTGTTGCACGATCCACCCGCATTGCCTGACGCCATGTCCCCAGATCATCGCTGACCTTGATGCTGAAATCGCTGCTGCCATTCAGGCCCATTTCGGCGTAGCCGGTCCAGCTTGTCTGAAACAGAAGGCTGACCGTGTCAGTCGCGGCCTGCTTGTTGAGCTTGATCTGATGCCCGGCGCCCGCATTGTTGAACAGGCTCGCCGCCGATGACACCGCAAAGCGATTGACCGCATCCGCTGTCGCCTGAATGCCAAGCATCGATACTGAAAGCGTATCCGGCACACTGCCGGTCGAATTCCATAGCGCGCCATCGAAAACCAGCAGCTTCGCCTCCGCCTCAATATAGGCCTGCCAGCCGGTGGCGGGCTGAATGAACAGCCAGCCATCATCGATAAACGAGGCAATCATGCCGTTCTTGCCCGACCAAGCGCCGGTCGCGGACGATGCCACGATATAGCGTGCGCCAGCAGAAGGCGTCGCCGGTGGGGCGGCTAAGGTGCGCGACTTCACGCTCAGATTCACGACCGCATCCAGCAGACGCAATGCTTCATTGTGCGTGACATGCTTCTGCGCCTGACTGGGCAGAATATAGGGAAGTTTCAGATTGGGTGTTTCGTCCATGTTCGGCTCCTCGATTGATACTGCGAGGAGTCTAAACTTGGTGAACAGGTTGGGGATAAATGCCGGTCAGCTGCCGCGATAGGTCGAATAGGACCACGGGCTGACGAGCAGCGGCACGTGATAGTGCCCTTCCACGTCCGCGATAGCAAACCGGATCGGAATGAGATCAAGGAAAGGCGGATTGGCCTGATCGGCCCCGCGCCCTTCAAAATACTCCGCCACATGGAATTGCAGCTCATAAATGCCGACCTGCATGTCGTCGCCGGTCAGCAGCGGAGCATCGGTGCGGCCATCCAGATTGGTGACAACGCGCTTGATCCGTTCCGGTGCGCCCTTGCTGATCCGGTAAAGCTCGATGCGCATTGCCGCAGCCGGGCTGCCATGTGCTGTGTCGAGAACGTGCGTGGAGAGTCTACCCATATTACCCCTCGAAAAACTTCAGGCTGGTTTCGCCGACTGGATGCGGAAAACGACATCCGGGAAGAAATATTCTTCCAGATTATCCTCCTTGCCAGCACGGTCAACGATGAGAAAATCCGATTTCTGCTCAAGCGCCAGAAGCGGATGATGCCAGACATTCTTGAGATAGTTGACACCCTGATCCGGCTTGGCAAGAAAAACGCGCGGACGCCCGGGCTTGCCATCCACATCTTCGGCCACCACGACGAGAAACGGACGCCGTTCCAGCGGAATGAAAGCCTGCGAGCCGAAGGGGTGACGCTCCATCATGACGATATCGATGGGCGCTTCAAAAGACTGGCCCCGAAAAATATTGATCAGCACGCGCGCTTCCGTGCCATCTGCCTCAACCCGGGCCAGATCATGAAAACGCTCGGTGGAACCATTGTTGATGAGACGTCGCTCCGCCCCTTCAACCTCGATGACATCACCGAAAGGTGCGAATGCCTGCTTGGTCAGCGGCTCTACCGCCAGCGTCTCAACCTTCAACTGTGCCTCCCACAAATCAGAACAGGAGGATGACAAAGCGTCGTCCGGCGTCACTTGTCAATCGCGAAGCAGTTTCAACGAGATATGAATAAAGGCCGGACGTCATCCGGCCTTTGCAGCCATTGGAAGATGAGTTTGACAATCATGCGCTCTGGAGCGCGTGTCACTTCTTCTTGGAAAAACCGTAGAGCGCGGAAAAGCCCAAGAGCGCAACTGCCTGCACCGCCATGATCATATAGATGAAATCGACCTTCACCCCGGAAGCAATCGCAAGGAGGGCCGTCGCGATCAAGCCAAACGAAATGAACGAGAATATTCGGGCCAGTTGTTTGGTTTGACGAGATTCGGCGGCGAGCGATGCGGTAGCGACGCGTGACTTTGCTCTATGCGGCATATCCAACTCCTGAACGTGATGAATACGATTTCCGAATTTCGAACGCACAACCATCTGGCGATACTTGCCGTTGCAGTGTCTGAATCAAAAAGGCGATAGGTCGCGGCGAAAATGGCGATTTCGAGAACCGGAGCGGAATGTACTTTTGGGTACATGAGCACCGGAAGTATAGAAATTGCCATTTGCAGCCCGGCATGGCGACTTTTGGATCAGACACTCAGACAGTTAACGTTTGAAATCCCACTATATAAGTCCTATGCCGTTTCGACAATGACACCACAGATAAATTGGAAGTGACTTCCATGGCGCTTGTTTTCGACAGCAGTTTCTCTCCTGAATATGGGAAGCCGGTTGAGCTAAGTAAAGGGATTGTCCGCCTGACGGTCAACAATCCGAGCGCCTTCACCTTTCATGGCACCAACAGCTACATTGTCGGCCATGACACGCTGGCCGTCATTGATCCGGGGCCGGTCGATGAGGCTCATTATCATGCCTTGCTCGCCGCCATTGCCGGACGTCCCGTCAGCCATATTTTTGTCAGCCATACCCATCGCGATCATTCGCCGCTGGCCGAGCGCCTCAAAAACGAGCTTGGCGCGAAGACGGTCGCCGAAGGCCCGCACCGGCCTGCCCGCCCCTATCATGCGGGCGAGGTCAACGCGCTTGAAGCCAGCGCCGACACGGATTTCGCGCCTGATATCGTGCTCGCTGATGGCGGGACCGTCGAAGGTGATGGCTGGGCGCTGGAAGGTCTCCACACACCGGGCCATGCCGCGAACCACATGGCTTTCGGGCTGAAAGGCACAGATATCCTGTTTTCAGCCGATCATGTCATGGCCTGGGCGACGTCCATCGTCGCACCGCCGGACGGCTCGATGAGCGATTATATGGCCTCGCTCGAAAAACTGCTGGCCCGCGAAGATCATGTCTATCTGCCCGGCCATGGCGGCGCAGTGACCAAGCCCGCAGCCTTTGTGCGCGGCTTGCGCGCCCACCGCAGAATGCGCGAGCGCGCCATTTTCGAGCGGATCATTCAGGGTGACCGCACCATCGGCGACATGGTAAGGGCGATCTACCGCGATACAGATCCGCGCCTGCATGGCGCGGCAGCCCTCTCGGTGCTGGCGCATCTGGAAGATCTGGTTGGACGCGGAGAAATTGTGACCGATGGCGACCCATCGCTCGACGGCATTTACCAGCCCAAATAAGTCGCACTATTCAACGTCGGCAGGCGCCTTGTTCACTTCGCCTTCCAGGCTGCCAAGAAAATCGGTGATGAAGGCCGCGTTTTGCCCCATGTCGCGTTTGCCATAGCGCGACAGCGAGCGGATATCGACATAGGTGGTTTCGCCTTCATCCAGCAGCCGGATGACGATATCGCTCTTGAGGCCGAGAATGAAACTATGGGCGGTTGCCACAAAGCGTGTGGCGTTTTCTTCCGGCGACGGCGCATCATTGGCGATCACCTGCCAGCCGAAATTCTTCAACACGGTCTGCACGCCCTGCGCCACGCGGTCGGGCGCGGCCTCATAGCGGCGGCCCAGCACATCGGGATAGGCGGTGAGCTGCGTCAGCGCATCGCCGCTGACTGTCGATGTCAGCGGGTTCATCCATTGCAGGCGATGCGGCATGTTGGTGGGGAATTGCGGCGGCGTGTCGAAATCGGTCGAGATATCATAGAGCGCTGGCGAGCTGATCCAGAGAACGCCCAGCAAGCCGAGCGGCACCAGCACGATGCAGGCAAACATGCAGCCCGTGAAAGACCGTGCCCCGCCCTTGTCGCCATTGACCCAGAGATTGCGAAAACCCTTGGCTGCGCAAAGCAGTGCCAGCAGCGCAAGAGCGCCGCTCAATCCGGCAGCCAGGACGAAATCAGGCGTTTCGAGCTTCCAGAAGCGATGCAGCAGAAAAGCCAGCACCAGCAGCACCGCAGCAAAGACACCAAACCGCAAGGCCCAGACCGCAGAACGCGACTGCCGCCGCTGATAGCGAAGTTTTCTCATCCAGATTCCCAGAAGCACATCCCGAAAAGTGCAAAGCGGTTTTCGGATCAGATGTGCGTGAAAAACAAAACGTCAGAATCCCAAAACGGCCACAACATTCAGCCATGCTTATGAATAGCAGAGAGATTCGACCCCGGCAAAACATCCAGCTGTACGGTCGTGCATATTCGTCTCTACTGGCCGAAAAGGCACACGCTATACGCGATCACAGCACCGTAAAAACGCAAGAAGTGTAGGCTATTTGAGGGTCACTATTGCCGCCTAACAGAAAAAAGCGAGGTAAATCAATCAAAAGAGCATTGCAGCAACTTCTAATGAAGGGCATGATCAATTATTAGGGGGCTTTTTTCGGATTCGTCGGAGAGGACGGAATGAACCACGCGCCTGAAAACAGTGCCAACGGGATTGGCACCACGACCCAGTCGGGCAGCGCCGAAGAAAGCGCCCAGACGGGTATTGAAGCGAGCACGATGACGCTCGAAGCCGTCGAGCTGGAGTTTGCGCTCGGCGCCATTGACGTGCTGATCGAGGGGTTCGACGCAGCACTTGCCAAGGCCGCCGAACGTGTCGGCGGCGAAGTTCTTTTCAACATGCCGGCACTCGACACAAGCGAAGCCCAACGCATCGGCGCGATCGCCATTGCGGGTCAACCGCAGGATCAGGTGATTTTCGTCACGCTGCGCAATGACGGCACAACCTTGTCTGTCGAACCGCCAAAAGGCGAGAATGCCCTTTTCGAGAGCCTCGGCCGCAACTATGCCGCCGTCATAAAAAGCCTGTCACCAAAAGAACAGACGAACGGCGGCTGATCGAAGCGCATCTTTGCAAAGCCAAATGGGTCCATTTGGCCAGATGCATTATTTCCCTGCATCCACCTTCGCTTTCGCCTTTTCCGCAACAGGCTTTTTCGCTGCCGGAACGCCCGCCTGGAGATTATGCTCAGGCACCGGGTTTAACGTCATCGATGTTTCGACATCGCGCAGCAGCACGAATTTCACGCCCTTTGCCTTCAGCGCCAATACGCCCTTGGCAACGCCCTCGCCTGCCGAGCGTGTCGGCTGATTAATGTGCGAGATGATCACATCGCCGTCGCGCGCTGCCGAAATCCGCCGCGCCACTGTCGGCGCCAGCAGCGAAGCGCCCTGATCGCCATTCAGCGAATAACCCCCGATCTTGTAGCCAAGGCTTGTGGCCAGCGCCACGGCATCGGTTGAATAGCGAGCTGTGGCGTCGCGATAGAATTGCGGCTTTGGCGCACCAGCCCCGACAATTGCCGTCGATCCGCCCTCAATCTCCGAGCGAACGGCATCCAGCGACCCTGCGGTCTTGATGCCATACATGGTCGGCGCATTTGTAATGGCCGGAATATGCATGGCACCGTGATCTTCAATCGCGAACAGATCGGGATTGGCCTTCATCACAGCAAAGGCTTCAGGGTTTTGTTTCAACCAGCGCCCCGTCACAAAAATCGTGGCGGGAATGCGCTCCTTGACCAGCGTATCGAGAATACGGTGATCCGTCTTGCCCATACAGGCATCAAGCGTCAGCGCCACTTGTGGCGTTGCAGCCCCGCCCCGCGCAATGCGCAACTGCGGTTCGACAATACGAATCTTTTCAGGCTTTGCCGCATCCTGCGGTGAAACCTCGACAGCGCCTGCCGCGCTGCACGTGAAAACAAGCGCGGCCCCCGCCGCAGAAATGAAACGACGCATGGCCCGTTCTTCTGAAAGTGTAAATTTCGACGGATTTTAATACGTCGGGTAATATTGTCCAGTGGGCCGCTCCGCTTACAGCAGACCGGCACGCTAACCATTTGGTTTCTGGATATTTTCCCCGCTCACGGCAGGTGCGGAAACCAGCCCGTCAGGCTGATTTCCCACTGATTTTGCCACAGAAGCGCCCCTATTTTCTAAGGGGCGCTTTCTTTTGACATTAGGCCTTGCGCACTGCGGCCTGTGCCGCTGCCAGTCGTGCAATCGGCACACGGAACGGCGAGCAGGAGACATAATCGAGCCCAGTCTTTTCGCAGAAAGCAATCGACGATGGATCGCCGCCATGCTCGCCGCAAATGCCAAGCTTGATCTTGTCGCGCGTCTTGCGTCCACGTTCGGCAGCAATCTGCACCAGTTCACCCACGCCATCCACATCGAGCGACACGAACGGGTCCTGCTCCACCACACCGCGCTGCTGGTAGGTGGTGAGGAAGCCTGCCGCATCATCACGCGAAATGCCGAAGGTGGTCTGGGTCAGGTCGTTGGTGCCAAACGAGAAGAACTCTGCCGTCTCGGCAATTTCTGCCGCCCGCAAAGCGGCACGCGGCAGTTCGATCATCGTACCGACCATATAGTCGATCTTGACGCCCGCTTCCTTCATGACATCCTGCGCCACGGCATCAATGCGCGCCTTGACGAAATCCAGCTCTGCCTTGAGACCAACCAGCGGCACCATGACTTCCGGCACGACCGGCTCGCCGGTCTTCTTGCCTGCTTCAACAGCAGCCTCGAAAATCGCCCGCGCCTGCATTTCCGCAATTTCCGGATAGGAAATCGCCAGACGGCAGCCGCGATGGCCGAGCATCGGGTTGAACTCGTGCAGGCTTTCGGCGCGCTCGCGCAGCTTCACTGCGTCCACGCCCATGGAGCTGGCCACTTCGGCAACTTCCTCATCCGTATGCGGCAGAAATTCATGCAGCGGCGGGTCAAGCAGACGGATCGTGACCGGCAGCCCCTTCATGATTTCGAACAGCTCGGCAAAGTCCGAACGCTGCATCGGCAGAAGCTTGGTCAGCGCTGCGCGACGGCCTTCTTCATTGTCGGAGAGAATCATTTCGCGCATCGCAACGATGCGGCTTCCGTCAAAGAACATATGCTCGGTGCGGCAAAGGCCAATGCCTTCCGCGCCGAAAGACCGCGCCGTGCGGGCATCGGCAGGGGTTTCCGCATTGGCGCGCACTTTCATGCGGCGTTGACGGTCGGCCCATTCCATCAGCTGGCCGAAATCGCCGGAAAGCTCCGGTTGAAGCATGGCCACTGCGCCTTTCAGCACCTGCCCGCTCGAACCGTCAATGGTGACGACATCGCCCTTCTTGAAGGTCTGTCCGGCAGCCAGCATGGTGCCGTTGCGATAATCGACGCGCAGTGAACCTGCACCTGAAACGCAAGGCTTGCCCATGCCGCGCGCCACGACCGCCGCATGGCTGGTCATGCCGCCGCGTGTGGTCAGAATGCCTTCTGCCGCATGCATGCCGTGAATGTCTTCCGGGCTGGTCTCGATACGGACCAGAATGACCTTGCGGCCTTCCGATTTTGCCTGTTCGGCATCTTCCGACGAGAAGACGATTTCACCTGTCGCAGCGCCCGGCGAGGCAGGCAGGCCCTGCCCCACAATCTGGCGCTCGGCACGAGGATCGATGGTCGGGTGCAACAGCTGATCCAGCGCCGCCGGATCGATACGCAGCACGGCCTCTTCTTCGGTGATCAGCCCTTCACCAGCCATTTCGACCGCCATTTTCAAAGCAGCCTTGGCGGTGCGCTTGCCCGAACGGGTCTGGAGCATCCAGAGCTTGCCGCGCTCGATGGTGAATTCCAGATCCTGCATGTCGCGATAATGCTGTTCCAGACGATCCGCGACTTTCAGGAATTCCGCAAAGGCTTCCGGCATCACCTTTTCAAGCGACGGCTTGTCGGAACCGGCAGCGATACGCGCTTCCTCGGTGATGTTCTGTGGCGTGCGAATGCCCGCCACCACGTCTTCGCCCTGTGCATTGACGAGGAATTCGCCGTAAAGCTTCTTCTCGCCCGTCGACGGGTTGCGGGTAAAGGCCACGCCCGTGGCGGAGGTCTCGCCCATATTGCCGAACACCATGGCCTGCACATTGACCGCCGTGCCCCAGGCCGCCGGAATGCTGTGCAAACGGCGATAGGTGATGGCGCGCGCATTCATCCAGCTGGAGAAAACAGCGCCGACAGCGCCCCAGAGCTGCTCGTGCGGGTCCTGCGGGAAAGGCTGGCCCAGCTCTTCCTCGACCTTGGCCTTGTAGAGCGAGATGACGTCTTTCCAGTCTTCGGCCGTCAGCGCCGTGTCGACATCGACAGCGAGATCGGCCTTCTTGTCTTCAAGAATTTCTTCGAAGAAGCCATGATCAACGCCCAACACCACATCCGAATACATCTGGATGAAACGACGGTAGCTGTCATAGGCGAAACGCTCGTCACCGGCTTCACGGGCGATGGCCTGCACGGTTTCATCGTTGAGGCCAAGATTGAGCACCGTATCCATCATGCCCGGCATGGAAGCCCGCGCACCGGAACGAACCGACACCAGCAACGGCTTATCGGCATCGCCGAAATTGCGGCCAGTCACCCTGGCGATATGGGAAAGCGCGGAACGCACCTGCTCGTCCAGTTCGGACGGATAATTGCGGTCGTGGTCGTAATAATAGGTGCAGACCTCGGTGGTAATCGTAAAGCCGGGCGGTACGGGCAGACCAAGGCTGCTCATCTCAGCCAGGTTCGCTCCCTTGCCGCCGAGGAGATTGCGATCACTGGCAGCGCCCTCTGCCTTGCCGTCGCCGAATGTGTACACCCACTTCGCCATTATGGCCTCCCTTTATGCAGGACCGGTTCATAAAAGGCTTGCAACAATTGCAAGTACTCCCAGAACCTGCTTCCCGTTGCTTATGCGATCCGCAAGGCCGCTGCCAACCAAAAAAGACAAGCCGCGACAATAGAATCGATTAGAGACAGGAATAGCTGCACAGAGGCCACATAACAGATTGACTCTGCCGGGCAGATACCGCAAAAATAAGAACATATAGAGAACACACTGGAGTTGGACCATGCGTATCACGGGCAAGCTCGACTATCTGGAAATGCCAGCCGGAAACGGATCGCTTGATGCGACGAAGAGCTTTTATGCACGGGCATTTGGCTGGTCGTTTACAGATTACGGTCCGACCTATTCCGCTTACTCCGAAGGGCTGGACGGCGGCTTTGACGCCGATCCGCAAGCGACAGCGAAACCGCTACCGGTGCTTTACGCACTCAGGCTGGAAACCGCGTTGCAGGCCGTGATCGAAGCTGGCGGCACCATCGTCAAGCCGATCTTTGCATTTCCGGGCGGACGCCGCTTTCATTTCACCGATCCGGCCGGGAACGAACTTGCCGTGTGGAGCGACCGTTAAAACCCGTTGCAGCGGTAGACTATCGAGTGTCAGTGAATGTGCTCGGCAGAAGCGCGATCTACGGTTTCCATCTGCAAGGTGGTGTGGTCGAGATCGTATTTCTCCTGCAAGAGCTGCTCTACCGCGCGGCGCACGGTTTCGCCCTCTGCTCCGTCGGCCAGCACAATATGCGCGGTCAGAGATTTCTGATTCTTGGTGAGCGACCAGACATGAAGGTCGTGGAGGGTCGCCACGCCAGGTACAGCCAGCACGGCTTTCTGCAAATCATTGAGGTCGAGCCCCGCGGGGACGCCTTCCAGCAGAATATTGATGCATTCCTTGAGCAGAACCCATGTGCGTGGAAATACCATGAAGCCAATACCGATGGCGATCACTGAATCCACCCATTCCCATCCGGTCAGATAAATGATCGCAGCGCCGACGATCACACCGACAGAGCCCAGCATATCCGCCCAGACTTCGAGATAGGCGCCCTTGACGTTGAGGCTTTGATCCTTGTGCCCCATCAAGACCCGCATCGATATCAGGTTGATGACCAGACCAATCACGGCAACGACCATCATGCCAGCGGATTGCACATCGGCTGGGCTCGAAAGACGCACATAGGCTTCATAGAGGATGTAGAATGCCACGCCGAGAAGCAGAAGTGCATTCACCGTCGCAGCAAGGATTTCGAACCGGGCGTAACCGTAAGTACGAAGGATATCGGCGGCCCGGCGGCCCAGATAGATGGCGATCAGGGCAAGAAGGAGCGCAAAACTGTCCGTCGCCATATGCATGGCATCAGATAACAGCGCCAGACTGCCGGTAACGAAACTGCCGACAATCTCGACGACCATGAAAAGGCTGGTTATAGCAAATGCGATCCACAGCCTTGGAAGCGGCGTGTCGCTGACATTTCCGTGGTCGTGATCACCGCTCATGCCGGTCCTCCGCACAGATTGTATTTGTTAGCTCGCCTCGCGCAGTCGTTCCGCCGTTTGCAGATCAACCGAAACAAGCTGGCTGACGCCCTGCTCGCCCATGGTAACGCCGAACAGACGGTTCATGCGCGCCATGGTGATCGGGTTATGCGTGATGACCACGAAACGCGTCTCGGTCGAAGCCGCCATCTCGTCCATCAGATTGCAATAGCGCTCGACATTGTGGTCGTCGAGCGGCGCGTCCACTTCGTCCAGTACGCAGATCGGCGCCGGATTGGTGAGGAACACCGCAAAGATCAACGCCATGGCCGTCAGCGCCTGTTCGCCGCCTGAAAGCAGCGTCATGGTCTGCGGCTTCTTGCCGGGTGGGCGGGCGAGAATTTCAAGCCCGGCTTCCAGCGGGTCGTCGCTTTCGATCAGTTGCAGTTCCGCCGTGCCACCGCCGAACAGATGTGTGAACAGACGCTGGAACTGCACATTCACCACCTCGAAGGCGGCAAGCAGGCGCTCACGCCCTTCGCGGTTCAGGCTCTGGATCGCCTGACGCAGCTTCTTGATCGCCTCAATGACATCCTCGCGCTCGGACACAATCGCGTCGAGACGGTCTGACAGTTCCTGGCTTTCCTCTTCGGCGCGCAGGTTCACCGCGCCAAGCCGCTCACGCTCGATCTTAAGCCGCTCCAGCTGGCGCTCCAACTGATCGGGATCGGGAATCGGATCGTCGGCTTTCAGCCCGGTATGGCGGATCGCTTCATGCGGCGCACAGTTCAGCGCCTCGACGATGCGGGCCTCCGCATCCTTGCGCCGTTCTTCTGCGGCGGCAAGACGTTCCTCGGCGCGGGCACGCTGCTCGCGGCTTGAGGCCAGTTGCTGGATGGCGAGCGTTGCTGCCTTGTCGAGTTCGGCCTGAGCGGTTTCGGCGGCAGCCAGAATATCCGCGGCTTCTTTGCGGCGATCATCGGCCAGCGAAAGCTCGTTCAGAAGCGCCCGGCGGCGTGCTTCAATCTCGTCAGGCGCTTCGGCCAGACCTTCCGCCTCGTCCGCTGTCTCCGCACGACGGTCGTTCAGCGACGCAATCTGCCGGTCGGCATTTTCCGCGCGCGAAATCCAGTTGCGGCGTTCCAGCGCAATCATGTCCAGACGACGCAATCGCGCTTCGGCCTCACGACGCAGCCCTTCATAAGCGGCGCGCGCTTCGGCCAGAGCCGTGCGGTCAGACAGAACTTCGCTCGTCAGCGCTGCAAGGCGTTGCGCAATGGCGTCCAGATCCGGCATCTCACCGAGCCGGTCTTCCGCTTCCGCAACGCGGATCTGCGCTTCTTCCAGATTTTCTTCGAGCCGCGCCTTGGATTCGTCCAAAGCCGAACGGCGGGTTGCAAGCTGCCCTGCTGCGCGCTCCGCGACCGCCAGCGCTTCACGCGCCTCGTCCAGCTTGCGCTGGTTGGTCCGCCACTGGTCGCGCGCAACGCGCTCATGCTCGACAGCTTCGCGCACCGAAGCTTCGGCGCGGTGCACAGCCTGTTCGGCATCATCGACGCTCTTGCGGGCGGCGACAGATTCCTGCTCCAGCTCGCTCAAGCGGTTCTTCTGGGCCAGACGCTGTGCAGCCGGCGTCGGCGCATCGGCGCTTGCCGTATAGCCATCCCAGCGCCACAGCGCACCGGCCTTGCTCACCAGCCGCTGGCCGGGACGCAAGAGCGCCTGCAAACGCTGACCGTCGCTGTCCGACACGACACCAACCTGCGCCAGTCTACGGCGGAGCTGCTGCGGCCCATCGACCAGCCGGTCGAGCGGGGTTGCGCCCTGCGGCAAGACCGGATCGGCTTCCGGCGCGGGGTTATAAGCCCAATAGACAGGTGCATGCTCGTCGCTTGCCGCGTCGAGGTCTTCACCGAGCGCCGCGCCGAGTGCGATTTCATAGCCCTTCTCGACACGCAGCTCTTCCACCACAGGCGGAAACTGGCCAGTTTCACCAGCACTGAGGATACGCGCAAGCGTCTGTGCTTCGGTCTCGATACGGTTCAGTTCGGTGCGCGCTTCGTTCAATGGCTGACGGCTTGCCGCTTCCATTTCGCGTGCGCCTGCGACCAGTTCTTCTGCCGCAACAACCGCCTCTTCTGCCGCGGCAAGCGCATCGGCACAGGCATCGACCACGATGCGCTTTTCAGCCGGATCAAACAAACCGCCGATCTGCTCCACAACGGACGCAATATCGCGCTCGATATTGTCCATCTGCATGGCAAGGCGGTCGCGCTGGCCTTGCGTTTCCTTCAGGGCACGTTCGATCTGCGCCCGTTCAGCGGTTGCTTCCGCGCGCTCGGCCGTGACCCGCGCCAACGCACCTTCGCTATCGGTCAGGCGGATTTCCGCTTCCTCGAACAGCGCGCGCAATTCCTCGTCGCGTTCACCCGAAGCTTCATTGGAAGCGACCAGTTCCTGTTCTTCTTCTTCCAGCTTCGCCAGAATGTCGGCGTTCTCGCGCACCATCTGCTCTTCACGAGCGATATCGGCGGTCAGCTGTTCCAGCCGTTTCATCAGCTCGGCGCGGCGGGCGCGAATACGTCCGTCCTCTTCGTCAAGCTGGGTGCGGGCAATTGAAAGGCGCTGCAAGGCGGCAGCGGCCTTGGCTTCCGCTTCACGCAGTTCTGGCAGCTTATGCGCACCGACGGCCTGATCGCGCGCCGCATTCATCTGCGCCTGCGCCATATCGCCCACGGTGGCAGTGGAAGCCGACAATGCGCTTTGCGCCTCGCCTTCCTGAACCTTGGCCTGACTCCAGCGCAGATGCAGCAAGGCGGCTTCTGCACGGCGGATATCGGCGGAAAGCGCCTTGAACCGGTTGGCCTGACGGGCCTGACGCTTCAGGCTTTCAATCTGGCTGCCCAATTCGCCGACCACATCGTCCAGACGGTCGAGATTGCCCTCGGCAGCGCGCAAGCGCAGTTCCGCTTCGTGGCGGCGCGTATGCAGGCCGGAAATACCGGCAGCTTCTTCCAGCAAAGCGCGGCGTGCCTGCGGCTTCGCCTGAATAAGCTCGCCAATGCGACCCTGCCCGACCATGGATGGCGAACGCGCGCCCGTTGACTGATCCGCAAAGAGAAGCTGTACATCCTTGGCGCGGGCTTCCTTGCCATTGATGCGATAGACCGAACCGGCCTCGCGCTCGATACGGCGCGACACCTGCAACTCATCGGCATCATTATAGCTGGCCGGAGCCGTGCGGTCGGAATTATCGAGGAAAAGCGTCACTTCCGCCGTGTTGCGCGCCGGGCGCGTGGCGGAACCGGAGAAAATCACATCATCCATGCCGGAAGCGCGCATGTTTTTGTATGAGTTTTCACCCATAACCCAGCGCAAGGCTTCAACGAGATTGGATTTGCCGCAGCCATTCGGCCCGACGACGCCCGTCAGCCCGCCTTCGATCACGAACTCCATGGGTTCGACAAAGGACTTGAAACCGACCAGACGCAGTTTGGAGAAGCGCATCAGCAAGCGCCCCCAATTTTATCACCCATTCCGGAAACGGTAAAAACGGACGCAATAATGCGTCCGCTTTTCAACCGGGAAAACGGGTCAGAGAAGCTTGTCGATGATTGCCGACATTTCGTCAACCGAAAGGGCTCCAGCGTATTTTTGTCCGTTGATAAAGAAGGTTGGCGTCGCATTGACCCCGTAATCCTTCGATCCACGCTCCATCGTTGCTCTCACATCATCGAGAACTTGCTGGTTCGTCAAGCAAGCCTTGAAGGACTCCTGTGTAAAACCGGCAAGTTTTGCGATTTGCAGCAGTGCAGCTTCACCATCTTCGGCAGTTGCCCACTGCTGCTGCTGCTTGAAGAACACGTCCACCATCGGGAAATAACGATCTTCCGGGGCGCAACGTGCGAGCATGAAAGCAGCGGTAGCGCGCGGATCGAACGGGAATTCGCGGAAGATGAGCCGCGCCTTGCCGGTATCGATATATTTTTCCTTGATTTTCGGGAGGGTATTGATCGAGAAGTCCGCGCAATGCGGGCAGGTCAACGATGCATATTCGATGATCGTAACCGGCGCATCGGCCTTGCCATAGACCATATCCTTGAGCTTGCCCGGCTCGGCGACCTTGGCCGCGTCGACAGTGCCTTCCGGGGCACGGTCCTGCGCCAGGGCGCCCGTTGCAGAAGCTCCTGCAAAAGCCAGCCCGGCAGCAGCCGATCCAGCGAGAGAAATGACGTGTCTGCGATTAAGCACTGCAGGCATACGAATCATCCAGTCCTGTTTCATTCAGTTGTTTCGATATATAATCTAAGGCGGCAGAGAGATATTCGCCAGACCTGCATCGTTCACATGAAAGTCAGCACAGCGCCAACATTGTTTCCATATTCCGAACGACAGGCCCAGCCCCCTCATTCAACTTGCTGCAGACTGACCAAGGCTTGCATCAAATTTATGGCAGCTTGTATCGCAAATAAGTGTTTTTGCAATTGCATGAAATTTCTTGCCGCGCACTGAAGCTGGAGCGCGTTTTACTGCGATCAGATTATGTTCAATCCGATTTTTTACCGGAGGCCCGCTTTTCGGCCAGAATATTCTTGCCAAGCCGCGCCAGCGCCGCCCGCAAGGCATCATCCTCGATACCGTCCGTCGCCTTGTCGATCCGCCGTTCTTCGGAGGGAGCCAGCGGAGCGAGCCGCTTTACCCGGCGCTTCGGTGGCAGCATGGGCGGCTTTTGCTCGATGCGAATGCGCCCAATCGCCGAAAAGCCAAGAAAACCGTTGACCCGACTGATGATCTCGCCGGTCTCGTGCTGGATTTGCAATGCGGCAAAGCCTTCGCAGGCGATGATCAGCGTGGCAGGTTTGAACGGGTCGTCTTCATGCAGGCGACGCGGCCAGAGAATGCGCAAGGGGCGTGACGTCGCGCCAATGGCCGGACCGACAATATCTTCCCACGATTGCAGCAGCGAAAGATTGATACCCGCACGCTTCTGGAGCATCGGGTCCATCAGCCCCGACGTCATATCCGCCAGCGGTCTAAACCCGCGTTTTGATTTTGGCTCGCTCATCGCGCTCCATTATAGCCGCGAAACCATTCCACAAACAAAGGAATACCTTCATCGAGCGTGGTCTTGGGGCTGAATCCCAGATCACGGGCGGCAAGCGTGATATCTGCGTAAGTGCGCGGAACGTCTGCGGCAGGCATCGGCTCCAGCTTGCGGATTGCTTCCTTGCCGGTGGCTTTTTCGATGGCCGCAATGAAGTCATTCAGCATGACGGGGCGGTTGTTGCCAAGATTATAAACCGGCGCGGTTTCCGCCGGTTTGTCCAGAATACGCTTCACGGCTCCAACGACGCCGCTGACGATATCTTCCACGAAAGTGAAATCGCGCTGCATTTCGCCATTGTTGAAAACGCGGATGGGCTCGCCTTTCAAAATAGCCGAAGTGAACAGCCATGGTGCCATATCCGGTCGCCCAAAGGGACCATAAACCGTGAAAAAGCGCAGCCCCGTCGAATGCAGCTTATGCACATGGCTATAGGAAAAAGCCAGCAATTCGCCAGAGCGTTTCGTCGCCGCATAGACCGAAACCGGGTGATTGACCGGATCGCTTTCGGAGAAAGGAATTTTCTCGTTGGCGCCATAAACCGACGATGAGCTGGCATAGACCACAGGCGGACGCTTCTCGAGCTTCAGCGCGGTTTCGAAAATATTGACCTGGCCCATGACATTGGCCGAAACATAGGCAGCCGGGTTTTCGATGGAATAGCGCACCCCTGCCTGCGCGGCCAGATGCACGATTACATCGACATCCCTGTCCGCGCCGATTGCAGCCTTGATTGCTTCCGCATCTGCAATGTCGGCTTTGGCAAAACGAAAGCCGTCACGGGCAGTCAGCTTCGCCAACCGCGTGTCCTTCAGCTCGACCTGATAGTAGTCGTTGACGTTATCAATACCGACAACCTGCCAGCCCTCGTCCAGCAGGCGTTGCGCCGTGTGGTATCCGATGAAACCGGCTGCCCCCGTTACTATCGCTTTCATGCGGTCGACTTCTTTCCGAATATGCACATTTCAAGACCGGCACGGCGTGCGGCCATGACGCGACGGGACGCGGCTGCATTCAGCGCCGCAAGGAAGAACATGGTCGACGAAATCGTGACCTCGTGCAGCAGCGGATTGTGCAGCATGCCATAGCTGCCGCTGATCACGGCGAAATAGATCAGCGCCCTGCGCATCGCCCAACTATCAGCCGTGCGCCACAAATAGATGAAAATGGACAGGAATGCGCCGGTCATGAAGATCAGACCGACGATACCGTCATTCAGCAATTCATCGAGAACCGTATTGTGCACATGACGGAACCCGACCAGCATAGGCGCCTGTTCGCCTGCCTCGGCCCGTACGTCATTCATTTTCGAATAGGAACCGACGCCCGCAATCGGATGCTGCGCGATGATCTTGCTCGCGCTCTTCCAAAGCACCTCGCGAATATCGGCGGAAATCTTGTCCTCCCACTGCTTGCTATCACCAGTGTCGTAATATTCGATCATGCCCGAAAAGCGCTTCGAGATGACATCCCCGACCGGTCCGACAACAATCAGCGCCGCCAAAGCGACAGCCAGCGCGGCGTAAACGCTTCCCTGCTGGCGGATGCTGAAACGCTTCAGGAAGAAAATAATTTCGATGGCCGCAAAGAACGGCAGAACCACTATGACCGCCCGGGTTTCGGAAGTCAGGACCGCAGCCAGACCCAGCACGAGCCAATGCGGCCCGTTGGGCAAATAGTGCGATGCCTTGCGCAACGGTATCGCAGCCGAGATGGCCGCAACGCCGACCACGAAGGCGAAAACCGCCTGATTGCCGCCGATGCCGATACGCCCACCAGCCGTGACTGCAAGATATAGCGCTGTGATGGTCGCCATAACCACGCCTACGCGCGCACCGAGCACATAGGCGCGCAGAGGATCGCGGATCAAAGCCATGCCGGAACCGGCGAATGCGAAAACAGCGATCAGCAGCGTATAACCGATCTGGCGGTTATCGTTGAACGGTTCGCCGCGAAACAGGATTAACCCAAGCGACCAGGCCGCATAGAGCAGAATGAAAATATAGAACTTCTTGCAATGTAACCGGGCAACCGCATGGCGCCCACAAGCCATGTAAATGCCGATGCAGGAAAATACGAATAAAATCAGAGGGCCGAGTCCGACCCGAATTGGCATCGTCGCCGAAGCCACGCCAACGACCCAAGGGTCAACCCTACGGCGAAATAAAAAGGATTTCTTAAAATAGCTCAATCGACCGCCTCTTTGAGATTCCTCTTCGCAAGTGCATAAACGATTCGCCTGACATAATCGGCAGCTCTGAAAAAAAGCGTAGTTAGCCTTTTGTATGGCGGCAATCGTTTTTTAGCGTAGGCTGATCGTCCCTGCGCAATTGTCGAGACCGCAACATCGGAGAATTCCACCACCGGTTTGTCCGTGGTGAAAATCTCGTAATTGCCAGCCCATCCCCGTTCGAGTGCGACATCGTAAGGCACCTGCATGGGGCGTATGCCAGCCAGCAATTTTGCAGCTCCTTTACGCGTCACGACATAGGCCGCTGAACTTCCGAGCGGACCGTGCAGGCAACGCCCGATTGCAAACTCTTCATCGACCTGACGAAAAGATCGAAATGCCGCCGTGCGATGATTGACCAGCTTGATCACATCCCAACCGCTGATTTTCGTAGCCTTTTCAACGAAAGGCTGAAAAGCGGGCGTGAATATCACATCGTCTTCGACCAGAACGGCAAAAGGTTCCGGGGCGGCGGCGATGACTTCGAGCGCGCGAATATGGCTGAAATAGCAACCAATCTCGGCAGGCATCGCGATCTTGCCGTGATAGCGGCGGAAACCGGCCTCATCGAAATTGCCCAGCTCATCCGGCTGCAAAAGCTTGCCTTCCACAGCTTCGACACGCCGCAAATCGAGAGAAAACGCGTCGGCGCTTTTCTGCAGGCGCTCCCATCGGTCTCGCGAACGCGCGAGATTGATGACATAAACCGGTACGGAATTAATCACTGATTCTCTTTCCACGGCAAAAGCGCGATGGGAGGATTTGTAACCTGCCAGACCCATTTGCCAAGTGCTGACCATGTTTGGCTTTACACTATCGATGTTTTTCCTATCAACTACAGAAAACAGACCTTGCCGGGAAAGCTGCCTTGCCGTTGAACAATACCGCCCGCCCGATCACTGCTTCGCATAAGCCAAACAGCGGTTCCAAACGCAGCAGCCAGCTTCTGGCCTGGTATGATCGTCACCACCGTGTTCTGCCCTGGCGCGTCACGCCGTCCGAACAGGCGCGCGGCATGCGTCCCGATCCTTATCGGGTCTGGCTGTCGGAGATCATGCTGCAGCAGACGACTGTCGAGGCCGTGAAATCCTATTTCACGGCTTTTGTCGAGCGCTGGCCGAGCGTGCGCGCAATGGCAAGCGCCACCGAAGACGACATCCTTCGGGCCTGGGCCGGGCTCGGCTATTATTCACGCGCCCGCAATCTCAAGAAATGCGCTGATCTCGTTGCCACGCAATATGGCGGCAAATTTCCGGACAATGCGGCAGCATTGAAAGAACTGCCCGGCATCGGTGACTACACATCGGCAGCCATCGCCGCGATTGCCTTTGGCGAAAATGCCGCCGTGGTGGACGGCAATGTCGAGCGCGTCATTTCGCGGCTCTATGCCATCGACACGCCCTTGCCTGCCGCCAAGCCGCAAATCCGTGCCCTGATGGCCGAGATGACGCCGTCAGACCGCCCCGGCGACTTTGCACAGGCCATGATGGATCTCGGCGCAACGATTTGCACGCCGCGCCGACCGGCCTGCGCGATTTGCCCGGCCAATGATAATTGCATTGCACTCGCCACCCGCGACCCGGAAGAATTTCCGGTCAAGGCGCCAAAGGCGGAAAAGCCGATCCGCATCGGTGCGGCCTTCATCGCGATTACCGGAGACGGGGCGATTTTCCTGCAAAAACGAAAAGGCGAAGGCCTGCTTGCAGGCATGACGGAAGTGCCGGGCAGCCCATGGACTGCGCGTATCGATGGAGATGCCACCGTCAACGCCGCCCCCTTTCCGGCGTCATGGACCCCGTCCGGCAGCATTACCCATGTCTTCACCCATTTCGAATTGCGGCTGTCGGTCTATCGTGCCGACAATGTGAGCACAGGCGTCAGCCAGCTAACATCCGGCAATGGCTGGTGGTCGGCCCCGGACGAGCTGGCCGGAGAGGCCCTGCCCACCGTGATGAAGAAAGCCATTGCGGCAGCTGTGCCAGAAGCATTCAAGCAGACAGGCAAACCCAAAAGGAAAAAACCGTGACCAGTCCCGTCAAACATGTGGTTTTCGATATCGGCAAGGTTCTCATCCATTACGATCCAGAACTTGCCTATCTCGACATCATTCCCGAAGCCGAACGGCGGCAATGGTTTCTGGAAACCGTCTGCACCGGAGCGTGGAATGTGGAGCAGGATCGCGGGCGCAGCTGGCAGGATGCCGAAGCGCTGCTGATCACCACTCACCCGGAATGGCGCGACCAGATTCTCGCTTTCAGGCAGAACTGGTCCCGCATGGTGCCGCATGCCTATGATGAGAGCGTCGCCATTCTGCGCGGGCTGATCGCTTCGGGGAACGACGTCACCATGCTCACCAATTTCGCTTCCGACACATTCCGCGAGGCGCAGGTGCGGTTTCCATTTCTGACGGAAAGCCGTGGCGTCACCGTTTCAGGCGACGTCAGGATGCTGAAGCCCGACCGCGAAATCTACGATACGCATGTCGCGGCATTCGACCTCGACCCCGCCTCGACGCTTTTCATCGATGACTCTCTGCATAATGTCGATGGCGCCAAAAACGCGGGCTGGCAGGCCGTGCATTTTACCGGCGCCCCCAAACTCGCTGCCGATCTGAAAACTCTGGGCCTCAGCTTTTAAAATACGAAAGCGCCCGAAGCTTTCGCTTCGGGCGCTCCATGATCAGACTCTGCTGGAGGCCGTCCGATGATAATGCTTGTTATGCGCCGGCGACTGCCATCTCGTCGCGGATAACCTGACGCAGATCGTCGATAGGTTTCAGAACACCATCGACTTCATAGTGCCAGAAGGTCCAGCCGTTGCAGGCGTCGAAGCCTTGCACCTTGGCGCCGATGCGATGGATCGAACCCGCGTCGCCATTGGCGGCCAGCGTGCCATCGGCACGAATGATCGCGGCAAAGCGACGGCGTGCATCGCAAAGAACCGTTCCCGGACGCAGGAGACCTGCTTCCAATACGCTGGTGAAAGCCACACGCGGTTCAGCGCGCTTGCCGGTCATGACCGTCAGTTCAGCCTTGCCCAGCGGTTCGACCGCATCGATACGGGCGGTTGCAGCGTCGATATATGCCTGTTCGCGTTCGATGCCGACAAAATGGCGTCCGAGGCGCTTGGCCACCGCGCCGGTCGTGCCGGAGCCGAAAAACGGGTCGAGAATGACGTCGCCGGGCTTGCTCGACGCCATCATGATGCGGGCCAGAAGCGCTTCCGGCTTTTGTGTCGGATGAACCTTGTCGCCGTTCTCGTCTTTCAGACGTTCGGAACCCGTGCAGATCGGGAACAGCCAGTCCGAGCGCATTTGCACATCGTCATTGGCAGCCTTCATGGCTTCATAATTGAAGGTGTAACCTTTGCCCTTCTGGTCGCGTGATGCCCAGATCAGCGTCTCATGCGCGTTCTGGAAACGACGGCCACGGAAATTCGGCATCGGATTGGTCTTGCGCCAGATGACATCATTGAGGAGCCAGAAGCCCAGATCCTGCAACTGTGTGCCGACGCGGAAAATATTGTGATAGGAGCCGATAACCCAGATCGTACCATTCGGCTTCAGAACGCGGCGGCAGGCCAAAAGCCAGGCGCGGGTAAACGCGTCATAGGCCTGAAAGCTCTCGAACTGATCCCAATGATCGTCAACAGCACTGACCATCGACTGATCCGGACGATGCAAATCGCCGCCAAGCTGGAGATTATAGGGCGGATCGGCAAAGATGACATCGACGGAATTATCCGGCAGGCGCTCCAGCGCGGAAACGCAATCACCCTTGATGATGGAGTCGAGCCAGGCGGTACGCGGGGCCTCGATGGGCAACTCATGGGCAAGACGTACTAGGGACATGGGATACTCGATTACCTGTGGACGCGAAAACTTGTCCTTATGGTTACCGGACAGGGTAAATATGGCGTTAACGCCAAGTGATTGAAATCGTAAACCTTTTCTTAAAAAGGCGGCAAAGTCCCGGCTTTCCGGGCTTTTTCGTTTCAAACAATCAGCAACATTTTCGCGGCTGCCATCTTAACGCCGTCATCGAAATGCAAAGGCCGACCGGTAATGCGTCGTGTCCAATAAGGCTCGGTTATTCATTTGCCTATATGATTTGCGAACAATCCAGCCTTCGGAGTAACTGAGCCGACCGAACCGGTGCCTGTCAGGTCTTTGCATATGAATTTCGCAGAACTGCGCCACAATCGTTATCTGAGAGTCTTTTTCGTTCCCTTCCGCATGCGCGCCGTTGTGCGCGGCAGCGAAATAGGCCTCGTCATCGCCGGTGTCGTGATCGGCATCATTTCCGGTTTGGCCGTTGCCGCCATTGGCGGCATATCGCAGTGGATGCATCAGGCGCTTTTCGCGCTCGAACCCGGCGAAAAGCTCAGTTCTGCGGCGCAGCTCTATCCAAGCGCCTTTATCGCCCCGCTGGCAGGCGGCATTCTCATGGGGGTCGTCATCTGGGTTCTGGCGCGCTGGCGCAAGCGTCCCATCGTCGACCCCATCGAAGCCAATGCGCTGCACGGCGGACGCCTGTCGTTGACCGACAGTTTTATCCTCGTCGGGCAGAACCTGATTTCCAACGGCTTTGGCGCTTCGGTCGGGCTGGAAGCGGCCTATACGCAGCTGGCAAGCGGCTTCGCCTCACGCATCGGGCGCGCGCTCAAGCTGCGCCGGGCCGATTTGCGCACGCTGGTCGGTTGCGGTGCTGCGGCGGCCATTGCCAGCGCGTTCAACGCCCCCCTCACCGGCGCATTTTATGCATTCGAACTGATCATCGGCGTTTACTCCATCGCCACGCTGGCCCCGGTTGTGGTTGCGGCAATTGTCGGCACATTGGTGACGCAAGCCATTGGCGGCGCGCCTTTCCTGATCGATATCGGCCATATCGACGCCATCACGCCCCGCGATTATGTGCCCGCTTTGCTGCTCGGCTTCGTCTCGGCAGGCATTGCAATCCTGATCATGCGCGGCGTGACCTTCGTCGAAACAATCACCCGACGCAGCTTTCTGCCCAATGTTCTCACCCCGGCCATTGGCGGTGCGATCGTCGGGCTGATCGCCTTCTTCTCGCCGCAGGTTCTGGCATCCGGCCACGGCGCGCTGCATCTCGACCTCAATGCGAATATCACCATCTCGGCGCTGTTGCTGCTGATCCTGACGAAATCGCTGGCATCGGCGATCTCCATCGGCTCAGGCTTTCGCGGCGGCCTGTTCTTTGCATCGCTGTTTCTGGGCGCTTTAACCGGCAAGCTTTTCGCAGCCGTGGCAGGCGTGGTGCTACCGACCAGCCTGACGCTTGCGCCGGAAGTCTATGCCGTGATCGGCATGTCCTCGCTTGCCGTCGCGATTGTCGGCGGCCCTATGACCATGACCTTTCTGGCGCTGGAACTGACCGGCGACTTTCCGATTTCCATGCTGGTGCTCGGAGCCGTCGTGTCTTCCTCGCTGATGGTCCGCAAGACCTTCGGCTACTCGTTTGCCACCTGGCGCTTCCATCTGCGTGGCGAAGCCATCCGCTCGGCGCATGATATCGGCTGGATACGCAATCTGACCGTCAGCCGCATGATGCGTCATGATGTGCGCACTGTTCTGATCGACACGGATATCGAAACCTTCCGTCACGATTTCCCGCTCGGTTCTACCCAGCGCGTTATCGCGGTGGATGGGCAGGGGCGCTATGTCGGCATGATCCCGGTACCGGAAGTCTATGCCGACAGTTTCGACAGTTCAGAAAACCACAGCATCAGCGAGCTTTTGAAGTATCAGGATGAATTCCTGTTACCACAGATGAACGCCAAGGAAGCTGTCGTGCGGTTTGACCGTTCCGAAAGCGAAGCGCTCGCCGTGGTCAACAATGCGCAGGAACGCAAAGTCATGGGGCTGTTGAGTGAAGCCCATACGCTGCGCCGCTATAGCGAAGAGCTGGACCGCAGACGGCGCGAAGTCTCCGGCGAGGTTTGACGCTCGGGCGATAAAGTTGTAGCTGATCCTTCAATATTCCCGATGCGTTCCCGCGAGTGTGAATGCGTCCCCCTCCCGATAAGAAGGCTACCCACATGGCGGCTCCGTCCCTCATCATTTTCGATTGCGATGGCGTTTTGGTGGATTCCGAAATCATCGCTGCGGAAGTCGAATCCGTGCTTCTCACCGAAGCCGGTTTCCAGATTTCCGCCGACGAACTGGCCGAACGTTTCGCCGGTCTCACCTGGCAGGATATTCTGCTCACGGTCGAGCGCGAGGCAGGCATAGCGCTTTCCGCATCGCTGATCGACAAATCGGAGAGCATTCTCGACGAGCGCCTCAAAAATGAGGTGCAGGCTGTCGACGATATCGTGGACGTGGTTTCAGCGCTGAAGCTGCCAAAGTGCATCTGCTCCAACTCGACCAGCGCACGGCTGGAAATGATGCTGAAGCGCGTCGAGCTTTATGACCTTTTCGCGCCCAACATCTTTTCGGCCAAGGAAGTCGGCACCAAGAAGACCAAGCCTGCCCCGGATGTGTTCCTCTATGCCGCCAAGCATTTCGGCGTGGATCCGCGCAATGTGATCGTGATTGAGGATTCCGTGCACGGCATTCAGGGCGCGCGAGCTGCCGGTATGCGCGTCATCGGCTTTACGGGCGGAGCGCACACCTATCCCGGCCATGCCGACCGGCTGACCGACGCAGGCGCCGAGACGGTGATTCACCGCCACAAGGACTTGCCCAGCGTGATCGAAGCCCTTTCGATCTGGACCGACGCCTGACGCACAGGTGCCGACAAGACCGCCCGGTCTGATCTGATTATCGCGATAGCCCGAGCATTCGGGCTATCGACCCCGCTGCCTCAGGCGGCAGAGCGCTTGTTGCGCCCCTTCGGCGGCGCGTTGAGGATGGCGAGCAGCTCTTCGGCTTCGTGCTCATCAAGACCGATCAGCAGCCGGGTCCCCATCATGAAGGGTTCACCCGTGGACGTATCGAAGATCGCCCAGGTGTCCGTCGGTTCGAGAATACGTTCAAATTTCTGTTTCATGGGTGCAGACTAGCGCAGACTCGTTGCTTTTCGTTTGAACTTCACTGCTAAATTTAATTCGAATTTTAGCTAAAGCGTGCTGCACTTTTAGGATATGCACAGAATGCGTTTAAGTCCTTGACCGCACGCATGTCTTATTTCATCCAAAACGGACCGATAATCCGTTCAAATTATTGATTTTACAGCGAAATATGCCTCTACGCTCTAGACCGGCGGCTCACTGCCGATGCCGAGGAATGATCCCTTTCGGGTCGTCTTCCGGCGCTTTGCCGGTTTGGCGATCACCAGCGTACGCGCAATTATTGCGGAAACGGGTTTGCCGAAATGCCAGCCCTGCGCTTTGATCGGCACAGCATCGCCCGCACTTTCCTCGGCAAAATAGGCTGCCTGCGCCTCGGTTTCCACACCTTCCACGACCACGTCCAGACAATGCTGCTGCGCCATGGCCAGAATTTGCGGGACAATCGAAACCGTGCTGCCATTATCGACCGTGCGGGTGAATGTCTTGTCGATCTTGATCGCATCCACATTCAACGCACCCAGATAGGCCAGACTGGAATAGCCCGTGCCAAAGTCGTCGATATAGATGCAGTGCCCCTTCTCACGCAGAAGCTGGATAGCGGCAGAAGCTTTTACGAAATCGACCGCGGTACGCTCGGTCAGCTCCAGACCAATCTGCTGCGGATCAATCGCGGCCTTCACCAGACGCTTTTCCAACTGGCTCGCGAAGTCCGCATCATGCAAGTCGCGCGCGCTTATATTGATGTTGATGCGCAGACCGGGCTTGGCTCGCAACAGATCGCCCATTTCACTGATCACAGCATCAAGCACATAGAGCGTTATTCGGTGAATGAGGCCACTCTTTTCCGCCCGTGTGATGAAGACATCCGGCGGAACGAAATCCCCCTTGTGAATCTCCCAGCGTATCAAAGCCTCAAAGCCGACGATCTCGCCACTGACAACATTGACAACCGGCTGGTAGACAACGTCCAGTTCCTTTCTTGTCAGGGCTTTGGACAGGAGCGTCATCAGCGACCGGTCGCGATTGTTATAGGCCCTCCAGCCAAGGCCCAGACAGCCAGCAACCAGCATGCCGAGCACGATCGACAGAAATGATCGCAATCGCGCATGCAGGCTCGTGCGGTCGATCTGCGTTTTCAGGGCAATGCAGATCAGCTTGTTCGGCTCGCAGACATAGGCCCGGAGCTGGTCCTTGTCTTCCACAAGCTCCGTCATGCGCCCGTCCGAAAGCGGCTCCAGATCGGCCTTGGCCGGATATTCGTAGAAGCGCGCAAAATTCTCCCGCGTCGGGTCGCTCATGAACATCGCGAAGGAGTAACCCGGCGTATGCATGAAGTCGAAGGCTGAGGGGCTCAACACAACATTGGAATTGCCCTTGCCCATGACTGGACCGGAGGTTCCCGGCGTGAAGAGTGGGCGTTCGCCATAGATGTAAGTGCCGTCTGGCAGCAGCAAATCCGCCGTCGAACGGGGCTCTTGCCGCCCGAGATCGGGCAGCAGCGTGGAACAATTCAACCGGCCATCGACCAGCCGGCCGATATCCTTGATCTGATAGGCCGTGAACAGGAGCCGACGCAGATAGATGCGCTCCTCCGCCGAGCAAATTGGGTAGGGTGATTGTTCTGCCTGATCAAGCGTGCTGTGCGCCGAGTCGATCAGCCGCCCCGCATAGGACAGCAACGCCTCCATATAGGCGTCGACCTGTCGCTCATCGCCCATCTTTCGTAGTTTTTCGCCAACCCAATGCCCTGCCACAGCGCCGCACAGGAGCAGCAACAGAAAGATAAGCGGAACTGGATTGAAAAGGCTGCTGCCATTGTTCCGCCTGCGCACCATCCGCCCTTGAACCCTCGCAAACGATCTGTGGCATAAAACCTTGCTGCTTATCCCGCATAAGCAGAGGCATCAAATATAAACGCCGGCCTACAGCATCAATTATAAACATATAAAAACAAAGCAATTATTACACGAAGAACGTCTTTTGGAAACGATATTAATTAAGGGGCAGTTTTTTATTCTTTTATTAGTATATGCAAATATAACAGTATCCGAGTTTGGCTATATTAGCAGACGCTAGAGCGGCTCCGGTAAAAGCGGAATCGTGGAACCGCTCTAACTATTTTTTTTACGCATTATCCTACGCATCGAAGCGGGATCGGAAATCAGTCCAGTGAACTGATTTCCCCGCGTAGGCGCCACGCACTTTTACTGGAAATGCTCTCAAATAAACAATGCGCGAGATTTCTCCCGCGCATTTAAGCTCTTATCCATACTTCGCCTTGTCAGGCGCAGCAAAAATTACTTGGCATTCGGGCCTTCATCGAAACCGACGAAAATCTGGATATTCTGCTTGTCCGGCATCGGCAGCGAAATTCCCTTGTCGTTGAAAACGAACTGGGTGGCGGTATCGCTGTTGGTGATCGTGACAGTCTGCTTGTGCAGCTTGGAATACACCACCTGATCGCCCTGACGCACAGCCACGCGGACCGGCATGGTGATGGTGCCGCTCTTATATTGCGGGCCCGGCACAACCTTGCCTGCGGCAGCAACATCAATGGTGATTGTGCCGTCGCCATACTGGCACGCACGCGTCACATCGGTCAGCGAAGCCTGATAGATGACCTGCGCCGGATCCTTGTCGCCGCCCTTGGCATAGGTGCTGAAGAAGGCAGTGCCGTCACGCAGTGTCACCGTGGGGCAATAAGCGCGAAGCTCGGATGCCTTGACCCGCGGCTGATCCGCAGAGGCTGTTGCCCCCGGCTTGTCGCCGCCGCTGGTCGTGCAGCCAGCGAGTGCCGTGAGCAAAACCGTTGCAAAGACTGGAAACAACGATGAACGATTCTGTGATGCTTTCTGCATAGACCGGGCTTCCCTGCACTAATCTGTTTGTTTGAGAGCGCCTCGATTTCATTGAAATCGCCGGACCACCCCAATTTGTTCCGCCGCCACATTTTCCAACCAGCAAAGCCGCTGCGCACCTTTGCTGGAAATGCAAACTCTTCCTCTGTCGCATTGTCCAGACGCAAAACCGCTTCGCACTTTTGCTGGAAATGCAAACTCTTCCTCTGTCGCATTGTCCAGACGCAAAACCGCTTCGCACTTTTGCTGGAAATGCTCTATACCACTGCGCACAAAACAGTGCGCGATGACGTTTTCCCGTTTTTTGCCGCGAAGAGCAACCCCATCCCCTCCGGGATGTTTTAATTTCTTGCGGCTTTTTTATGGACGCCCTATTGCATTTGCACAGCTTTGAAACGCATCCCAATAAGATGCGCGTCGAATGAGACTTGCGCAGCCGATCTGGAATGAAGGCCTGACGAAATGAAATATGTAAGCACCCGCGGCGAAGCCCCGGTCCTGGGTTTCAGCGATGCATTGCTCGCCGGACTAGCCCGCGATGGCGGCCTCTATCTGCCACAGGAATATCCGCAATTTTCTCCGGAACAAATCCGCAGCCTGCGCGGAAAATCCTATGTCGATATCGCGCTTGCCGTGCTGACGCCTTTCACCGGCGGCGAAATTCCGCAAGCCGATTTCGAGCGCATGGTGCGCGAGGCCTATGGCAGCTTCCGGCATGACGCCGTCTGCCCGCTGGTCCAGACCGGCGCAAATGAATTCGTTCTCGAACTCTTCCACGGCCCGACGCTCGCCTTCAAGGACGTCGCCATGCAGCTTCTGGCGCGCATGATGGATTATGTTCTGGCCAGCCGTGGCGAACGCGCGACCATTGTCGGCGCGACCTCGGGCGATACTGGCGGCGCGGCAATTGAAGCCTTTGGCGGTCGCGACAACACCGATATCTTCATCCTGTTCCCGAATGGCCGCGTCTCGCCGGTGCAGCAGCGCCAGATGACCTCGTCGGGCTTTGCCAATGTTCATGCGCTCTCCATCGAAGGTAATTTCGACGATTGCCAGAACCTCGTGAAGGGCATGTTCAACGACCTCGCCTTCCGCGACGCGCTGTCGCTTTCGGGCGTCAATTCGATCAACTGGGCGCGGATCATGCCGCAGGTGGTCTATTATTTCACTGCCGCCTTGAGCCTCGGCGCGCCTGATCGTGCGGTTTCCTTCACCGTTCCGACCGGCAATTTCGGCGATATTTTCGCGGGCTATGTGGCCAAGCGCATGGGTCTGCCCATCGAGCGCCTGATCGTCGCCACCAACGACAACGATATTCTTTCGCGCACGCTCGACTCCGGCGCTTATGAAATGCGCGGTGTGGCCCAGACCACCTCGCCGTCGATGGATATCCAGATTTCGTCCAACTTCGAACGTCTGCTGTTCGAAGTCCATGGCCGCGATGCTGCCGCCGTGCGCGGCCTCATGCAAAGCCTGAAGCAATCCGGCGGCTTCACCATTTCCGAAAAGCCGCTTTCGGCCATCCGCGCCGAGTTCTCGGCTGGACGCTCGACGGTTGCGGAAACGGCGGAGACCATCAAGTCGGTTCTGGCCGATGACGGCTATCTTCTCGATCCGCATTCCGCCATCGGCGTGAAAGTGGCTCGCGAAAATGTGTCCGGCGCTGCCCCGATGGTGGCGCTCGCCACCGCGCATCCGGCCAAATTCCCCGACGCCGTAAAGGCTGCATGTGGTGTCGAACCGCAGCTTCCCGCATGGTTGTCGGATTTGATGCAACGAAAAGAAAGCTTCACAGTTCTTCACAACGACCTGAAAATCGTGGAAGAATATGTAAGCCGCCATTCCAGAGCTCACGCCTGAGGCTCAGGAAAGGAAATTTGAGCCCGGCCCCGAAGGGTGAAACCTGTTTTCGGGATCGGGCCCAGGAAGATCAGAGCGGGGAATGCAGGGAGCAGTTCGCTTATGGGTGTTGAAGTAACGCGTCTTCCCAACGGGTTGACGATAGCCACCGATACCATGTCACATGTGGAAAGCGTGGCGCTGGGAATCTGGGTTAAAGCTGGCGCGAGAAACGAAGCCGCCGACCGGCACGGTATAGCTCACTTACTCGAACATATGGCCTTCAAGGGCACGGAAAACCGCACTGCCTGGCAAATTGCATCGGATATCGAAGATGTCGGCGGCGAGATCAATGCCGCTACCAGCGTCGAAACCACATCCTATTATGCCCGCGTGATGCGCGATGACATGCCGCTCGCCATCGATATTCTCTCCGACATCCTGACCGCATCGAAGTTCGACGAAGACGAACTTGAGCGCGAGAAGCAGGTGATCATGCAGGAGATCGGCGCAGCGCATGACACGCCGGACGATATCGTCTTCGACCGTTTCACCGAAACCGCCTATCGTCACCAGCCCATCGGCCGCGCCATTCTCGGCGAGCCGGACACGGTGATGTCCTTTTCCTCTGCCGACCTGCGCCAATATATGGACGAGCAGTACAGCGCCGACCGCATGGTCGTGACGGCTGCCGGCGGCGTGGACCACGATGCTTTCGTCAAGGAAGTTGAAAAGCGTCTCGGCGGCTTCCGCGCCCATAACACGGCGCCGACCCTTGACCTTGCGACCTATGTCGGCGGCGATTTCCGCGAAAACCGCGAATTGATGGATGCGCAGGTTCTGATCGGCTTTGAAGGCCGTGCCTATCATGTGCGTGACTTCTACGCCTCGCAGCTCCTGTCCATGGTACTGGGCGGCGGCATGTCCTCGCGTCTGTTCCAGGAAGTGCGCGAAAAGCGCGGCCTGTGCTATTCGGTCTATGCGTTCCACTGGGGCTTTTCGGATACGGGCCTGTTCGGCATCCATGCCGCCACGGGTCGCGACGAACTGGTCGAACTGGTTCCGGTCATCATTGACGAACTGCACAAGGCAGCGGATTCGATCAGCATCGAAGAAGTCAATCGCGCCCGCGCGCAATATCGCGCCAGCCTTCTCATGTCGCAGGAAAGTGCGGCCAGCCGCGCAGGCCAGCTTGCCCGCCAGTTCCTGCTTTATGGCCGCCCGGTCGACAATAACGAGCTGATGGAACGTCTTTCCCTGATCACGCCGGAACGCCTGACGGATCTCGCAGGTCGCCTGTTCCTCGACAACAAGCCGACCATCGCAGGCGTCGGTCCGGTTGGCCGCCTGATGAGCTTTGACGATCTGTCCGATGCGCTTTCAACCAATGCGCATAAGAGGAAGATAGCTGTTTAAGGCAGTAGGGGAATAAGGGAATAGGGGAGTATGTGGCCGTGAAGATTTCGTTTTTCCTATTCCCCTACTCACCTATTCCCCTACTCCCCTAACTCCAATGATCGGCCTGTCGTTCCGGCGCAATAATCCGACTATTCTGCGTGGACCGCGCATTTATCTGCGCGAGCCCATGATGGGCGATTTTGCGGGCTGGTCCAATTTGCGTGAGCAAAGCCGGGCCTTTCTGTCTCCATGGGAGCCGACCTGGCCCGACGACGATCTGACGAAAAGCGCCTTCCGCTACCGGATGCGGCGTTTTCAGGAAGAAATTTCTGCCGGAACCGGCTATCCTTTCTTCATTTTCCGCAACAGCGACAACCGCATTCTCGGCGGTATCACGCTCGGCAATATCCGCCGCGGAGTAGGACAGAACGGCATGATCGGCTATTGGAGCGGCGCTCCTTTCGCGGGCAAAGGCTATATGACAGAGGCACTGTCTCTGGTTATCCCCTTTGCATTCGACCAACTGCGGTTGCACAGGGTTGAAGCTGCCTGTATTCCCCATAATGTACGTTCGGTCCGGCTTCTCGAAAAAGCCGGATTTCAGAGAGAAGGACTGTTGCGCTCCTATCTCAAGATAAATGGCTTCTGGCAGGACCACCTGCTGTTTGCCCTCATAGAAAGCGACAAACGTATGTTGGATAGCCGCATGATCAATGGCAAGGTTGAACGCTCGTGAGGGGTCTTTCTGAAAAGCTTTTCCAGAACGCCGCGCGTTTTCTCGCGCTGATCGTCCTTCTGGCCTTTTCGACCGTCCATGCGTCTGCCGTCGAACCGATCAAGATATCCAAGGACGACACCGCCCTTGATCTGTCGCGCGCCGTTGAACTTATCCGCAACAAGGGTGAAAGCGTTCAGGTTTCCACCGCGCCCGGCCCCGATGGCATCGTGCGCCGCATCGAAGTGCAGGCCGACCAGAACAGCAATGCATCCGGCGACTGGGCTGCTTTCTCCATCGCCAATCCGACCGACCAGCAGATCGACCGCCTGATCGTCGCGCCGCATTTCCGTCTCGTCGGTTCCGGCATCATCTGGCCTGATCTCGGCTCGCCGCGTATTGCGTCGATCACCCCCAGCGAAGGCTTTGCGCTCGACCGCCAGCCAAGCGCCGACGCGGATGTGTTCCGCATCACGATCAATCCGGGCAGCGTCGTCACCTTCGTCGCCGAGCTTTCCTCGCATAATCTGCCGCAGCTCTACCTGTGGGAACCGGAAGCCTACAAGGACACCGTCAATTCCTACACGCTCTATCGCGGCATCCTGCTTGGCATTTCAGGCCTGCTGGCGCTGTTTCTGACCATTCTTTTCGTCGTCAAGGGCACCTCGTTGTTCCCCGCCACGGCAGCGCTGGCCTGGGCGGTTCTCGCCTATATCTGCGTCGATTTCGGGTTCTGGAACAAGCTGATGGAAATCACGCCCGGAAACGAACAGATATGGCGGGCGGGCACAGAGGTGGCGCTGGCCGCGTCGCTGGTGATTTTCCTCTTCGCCTATCTCAACCTCAACCGCTGGCACGACCATTTCAGCTATGGCGCGGTGACATGGGTTCTGGGCTTGCTGGCGCTTGCTGGCGTTGCGGTTTTTGATCCACCCATCGCTTCGGGCATTGCCCGTATTTCGCTCGCACTCACCGTCGTTTCCGGCGTCGCAATCATCGGCTATCTCGCGGTGAAGGGATATGACCGGGCGGTCATGCTGATACCCGCCTGGCTTCTCACATTAATATGGCTGCTCGGCGCATGGATGGCCGTCACCGGTCGCCTCGATAATGACATTGTCCAACCGGCGCTTGGCGGCGGCCTCGTTCTCATCGTGCTTCTGATCGGCTTTACCGTCATGCAGCACGCCTTTGCAGGCGGCGCGCTCCAGCAAGGGCTGCTGTCCGACATGGAACGGCAGGCGCTCGCCGTCATCGGTGCGGGCGATATCGTCTGGGACTGGGATGTGCCGCGCGACCGCGTGGTCACGACGCCGGACATCGCCAACCAGCTCGGCAATACGGCAAGCAGTTTGCAGGGTCCGGTGCGCAACTGGCTGCCGGTCATGCATTCCGACGACCGTGATCGTTTCCGCTCGACGCTCGACGCCATTCTGGAAAACCGTCGCGGACGCATCGGCCAGATCTTCCGCCTGCGCGCCAATGACGGCCATTACCATTGGTATGCGCTGCGTGCCCGTCCGGTGATCGGTTCGGATGGCGAAGTCGTGCGTTGCGTCGGCACGCTGGTCAACGTGACCGAACAGAAGAAAGCCGAAGAGCGTCTGCTGCACGATGCCGTACACGACAATCTGACCGGCCTGCCCAATCGCGAGCTTTTCCTCGACCGTCTGAGCAATGTGATGAACATGGCGCGCGGCGAGAACAATCTGCACCCGACCGTGTTCATGATCGATATCGACCGCTTCAAGCAGGTCAATGATAGTCTGGGCATGTCGGCGGGCGACACGATCCTTCTGACCATTTCGCGCCGGCTGGCCCGCCTGATGAAGCCACAGGACACGCTGTCGCGTCTGTCTTCCGACCAGTTCGGTTTGCTGCTTGCCTCCGAAAGCGATCCGGGTCGCATCGCAGCCTTTGCGGAAGCGCTGCGTCAGGCCACCCGCGCGCCGATTGCCTATGCCAAGCGCGAGATCGTTCTGACTGCCTCTGTCGGCCTCATCACCTGGACGAAAACCGCAACCACGGCGGAAGATTTCGTGAAGGATGCGGAACTGGCCATGTATCAGGCCAAGCGCTTTGGCGGCGACCGGATTGAGCCGTTCCGCCCGGCTTTCCGCGCCATCGGCAGCGACAAGCTGCAGCTTGAATCCGATCTGCGCCGCGCACTTGAACGTGATGAAATCAGCATGGCCTACCAGCCAATCGTCAAGCTCGACGAAGGCACCATCGCCGGTTTCGAAGCGCTGATGCGCTGGGAACATCCGCGCCGTGGCGCAATCTCTCCGTCGGAATTCATTCCGATTGCCGAGAATTCCGGCCTGATCGTGCAGCTTGGCCTTTTTGCGATACAGCGCGCCGCCGAAGACCTGTTCGCCTGGCAGGAACAGTTCCCGAAGCTCGACCTGTTCGTCTCGGTCAACCTGTCTTCCACGCAACTGATCCGGCAGGATCTCATCAACGATGTCCGCTCCGTGCTGTCGCGTATTCACCTCAATCCGGGCAGCCTGAAGCTGGAACTGACCGAATCCGTCCTCATGGAAAATCCAGAGCAGTCAGCCCATGTGCTGGCCCGCCTCAAGACCATGGGGATTGGCCTGTCGCTGGATGATTTCGGCACCGGCTATTCGTCGCTCGCCTATCTGACGCGCTTCCCGTTCGACATCATCAAGATCGACCGCTCCTTCGTGAAGGGTGACCAACCACAGAAGACCACTCTGCTGCGTTCCATCGTCAGCATGGCGCATGATCTGGGTCTGGCGGTGGTGACGGAAGGTGTGGAGAGCGAAAGCGATGCGCTCCAGCTTCGCCAGATGGGCTGCGAATATGTGCAGAGCTTCATGTTCGGCCAGCCGACCAGCCGCGAAGATGCCACCCGCATGATCAAGGAACAGCTGGAAGCAGCGGCGGCGTGATACGCCTACAAGGCAAATCCACCTTTTGAAGGATCAGATCACGGCCTTCTTTCGCGGCAATGATCGCGCCCGGATTTGGTATACCCGCGGTTTAAGAAACTGCTTTCTGACGACGACATTTCAGATCAAAGGTCTCGTATAATCTCGACACGAAATTTTACTTAAGTTTTACGGTCATAGTTCCATTGATTATACGTATATCGAATCTTTCGGCCACCTCATCTCCGACGATTTGCCTGTCATCAATATACAGGTAACCACCTTCTTGAAAGAAAGCCGCTCCAAATCCTGCAAGCCCAACCATTATCAGCTTTCCTTTGTTCTCGATCGGATTTCGTTGATTATCGGTCACTCTGAATATAAATTTCACATTAACAGGCGGCCCGCTGGTAAAGTCTATTGGAAACCTATTGTCATAAGCAGATATTTTTAATGACGCATCATATACATTGCTATCATAAATCTCTTCTTTATCATCCAGAGACTGGCCTATATAAAACTTAAAAATGGGTGGTTTTTCATTAATCACTACTGTAGAAAATGACATATTTGGTGAAGTAATTTCAATTTTTGAATTGTTCATGACAGATATATCTGTATTCAGAAGCTCCATAGTATAACTATCATTTATGTTTCCATAAACATTCATTTTCAATTTTGAATTATCTTTTAACCTAATAGATCCACATAAATACAATTTCTGATTTGTATTTATTTCTATATAGCTAATTGATTTTGCTTCAATATCACCAGATTCTAAAATAAAAAAACCAATAAATATTTTTAGGATGCCATCATTATGAGTATTTATCCATCCATTAAATTGTTGAAAGTTAGTTTTTGCAACTTCATCGCCATAACGTAAGCACAGTGTTCCATGTAATATTTCAACTGACGGTTTTTCCCAACTTATGGTACTCATATTTCCTTGCGCAAGAAGATTCAATTCACCATCCATATTAACAGTTAATGATCCCTGATCTAATTCGAACGGGAAATCCGAACAATCGACAAATGTCTGACCAGCATATGTATCGTCAAATACATTACCACCATACATATCCCATGGGAAATCACTCATTAAAATCTCCATAATATTGTTTAAATAACATTGATACTATATTAATAATGTAAATACTTTAAAACTGGCACTTTTTGCAGCAATATTCTATCTCACAAGAAGATGATGGGCTGAAGCTGTTGAAGCCCAAGCCACTCTTATCGGAGGGGAGAAAATAGAGACCGCCGACCCGAGAAAGCGCTCGTCGCTGGATGATTTCGGCACCGGCTATTCGTCGCTCGCCAATCTGGCGCGCTTCCCGTTCGACATCATCAAGATCGACCACTCCTTCGTGAAGGGTGACCAACCGCGAAGAGGCACCCGCATGATCAAGGAACAGCTGGAAGCAGCGGCGGCGTGAAGTTAGGGGAATAGGGGAATAGGGGAATAGGGGAATAGGGGAATAGGGGAATAGGGGAATAGGGGAATAGGGGAATAGGGGAATAGGGGAATAGGGGAATAAAAACCGAATCAGATGAGCTGAAGCAAGTCCTTTTGACCTACTCCCTTACTGCCCTATTCCCCTACTCCCTTACCTCACGCATGTCCCGCATCGGAAACCAGCCGCGACATGTCGATGCCCATATGCATCATGAGGCGCGAATATTTGCCTTCGATGTCGCTGTCGAAAAGCATGTCGAGCGGCGCATCGCAGCATAGCCAGCCATTGTCGGCCAGCTCGGCTTCAAGCTGCCCCGGCGCCCAGCCGGAATAACCCAGCGCCATCAAAACCTGCGCCGGACCCTTGCCGCCATAAATAGCGCGCAGAATATCGACCGTTGCGGTCAGGCAGACCTCTTCAGAAACCGGCATGGTGGAATCGACCATGTAATCGTCGGAATGCAGCACAAAGCCGCGCGTGCGATCCACCGGCCCGCCGTTGCGCACCATCATATGCTGTGTGCGCTCGGGCAGTATAATCAGCTCATCCTCGTCAATCACGCCAATCTGGCGCAGAATATCCGGGAACCCGATCGGCTGAAGCTGGTTGATGATGAAGCCCATCGCGCCCTCATCGGAATGGGCGCAGATATAGACCACCGACCGGGCAAAACGCTCGTCACTCATGCCGGGCATGGCAAGCAGGAATTGCCCGTTCAAGAACCCCTGCTCCTGGTTTGGCTTACGCATCGTGGTCATGTTGATGAAGGTAGCAAGCCTGTAGAAAATAACAATGGGCGTCGCAAATTTGTCTTCAAAGGACGCAAAAATATAATTGCTCCCAACAATGTTGGACTTGAAGCAACCATGATTTCATTTCATTTTTAAGTCATGAAAACACGCTTGAACATTCTCGCTCTCGGCTTGCTGGCAGCCTCGGCTTTGCCAGCGTACGCTTCGACCTCCGCCTGGACGGAAACCCCCGGCGGGCGTGTGCGCGTCATCATTGAGGATGGTACGGTTTCGGCTGAAGCCGGGCCTGGGCGCGAGATACGCGGCGCGTTGCAGATCGAGTTGCAGCCGGGATGGAAAACCTACTGGCGCAATCCGGGCGATGCTGGTGTGCCGCCACAGATCAATCTCGATGGAAACGCCAACGCCCAGATCGATTATCCCGCGCCGGTGCGGTTCGGTGGTGACGACGATGGCATCGGCTATAAGAAGCCGGTTTCTCTGCCCATCATCTTCAAGCTGCAGCCCAATGACACCCGCCTCAAGGGCCATGCCTTTCTCGGCGTTTGCGAACATATCTGCATTCCCGTGCAGGCAGAGTTCGACTTCCCCGTGAGTGAAAGCGCTGAATCCGCCGAGCCGCAGGCTATTGCTGCGCGCACCATCGTGGAAACAGCCTTCGGGCGTCTTCCTGCAACCGCTTCTCCCACTTTCGGTGTCAGTGCCGTGAAGCGTGATGAGGAAACCGCAATCTTCACATTGGCCGTGCCGGACCCGAAAGCGCCTGCCGAGCTTTTTGTCGCCAGCGACAAGCTTCGCCTCTCCGATCCGGTCGCCTCCGATGGCCACAACTTCACTATAAAAGTCAAGGGTGATGCGCGGTATGCAACCGTCGACTACACCATCGTGCAGAATGGCAAGGCAGTGTCAGGACAGGTCACACTCGACTGATCCCGGCGATTTCTGCTTCGCCTGAAGCGGCTGCCCATCCTCCCCTATTTTGATGGCGACATCAGCGTTTTGAAATTGTCGAGCGCCCCGTTATCGGTTTAACTGTCGCGGCTCGCGCTTCGCGGCGCGGCAACGACAGTTTTAAAATCAGGCAGCGGACCAGACGGCAATTTGTCCCCTGCCCTCAGGAGAAAACAGATGACGATCAAAGTTGGCGACACGCTTCCCGCAGCAACCTTCAAGGTCAAGACTGCGGACGGCGTCAAGGAAGTGACGACCGACGAAGTCTTCAAGGGCAAGAAGGTCGTTCTCTTTGCCGTTCCGGGCGCTTTCACGCCGACCTGCAGCCTCAACCATCTGCCGGGCTATCTCGACAATCGCGATGCCATCCTCGCCAAGGGTGTGGACCAGATCGCCGTGATCGCCGTCAACGACGCCTTCGTGATGGGCGCATGGGCGCAGAGCACCGGCGGCGAAGGCAAGATCCTCTATCTCGCTGACGGTTCGGCTACCTTCACCAAGGCAGCAGGCCTTGAACTCGACGCAACCGCCGGCGGTCTTGGCATTCGCTCCAAGCGCTATTCGGCCATTGTCGAAGACGGTGTGGTCAAGACGCTCAATATCGAAGAACAGGCCGGTCAGGCCGTCACTTCGGCTGCTGCCGGAATTCTCGAACAGCTTTGATCAAATTCAAAAAGGGCGGTGAAAACCGCCCTTTTCTCATACCCAAAACATCGTTTTACCCGGCGCTTATTGCACCTTCAGCGATTTGCGACCGCCATATTTGAACGGCTCCATACCGGCGCGAGCCAACTCGTCGGCCCGTTCGTTTTCCGGATGACCGGCATGGCCCTTGACCCAATGCCAATTGACCTTGTGCGGCTTGCGCGCCTCATCCAGCAACTGCCATAGCTCGGCATTCTTCACCGGCTTCTTGGCTGCCGTTTTCCAGCCATTGCGCTTCCAGCCTTCAATCCAGCCGGAAATACCGTCGCGGACATAGACCGAGTCCGTATAGAGATCGACTTCGCAAGGTTCTTTGAGCGCAGATAGCGCAGAAATCGCCGCCATCAACTCCATACGGTTGTTGGTGGTGTCGGCCTCGCCGCCCTTCAGCTCTTTCTCGTTGCCGTTCCAGCGCAGCACCACGCCCCAGCCGCCGGGGCCGGGATTACCTGAGCAGGCGCCATCGGTGTAAGCCTCGATCTGCTTCACGCATCCGCTCCCTGCGGTTCCAGCCCATATTCAGCAGCCGAGACAATCTGGCGATGGAAGCGCATCTTGCGCACATATTCCATCGGGTCTTTCTTCATGACGAAGCTGCCATCGGGAACGGTCAGCCAGTCATAAAGCCGCGTCAGCATGAAGCGCATTGCAGCGCCGCGCGAGAGAACAGGCAGCGCATCGGCTTCCGCCGTCGAAAGCGGACGGATCGACGTGTAACCACGCAAAAGGGCAGCGCCCTTGGTGCGATTGTAGGAAAAGTCCTTTTCGAAGCACCATGCATTCAGGCAGATGGCGACGTCATAGGCCAGAATATCCGTGCAGGCGAAATAGAAATCGATGAAGCCCGACAGCTTGTCGCCGAGGAAAAACACATTGTCCGGGAACAGATCGGCATGGATCACGCCTTGCGGCAGATCGGCAGGCCAGTTCTTTTCCAGAAAATCGAGGTCGGCTTCCGCCTCCTCGACCAGACCCGGCTCGACCGTGTCTGCGCGCTCGCGCGACAGGTCCCAAAGCGGACGCCAGTCGGACAGCGTAAGCCCGTTGCGGCGGCGCATGGCGAAATCCTCGCCAGCAAGATGCATGCGCGCCAGCCCCTCACCCACAGCCTCGCAATGGGCGACGGTTGGCTTGCGCATCCACATGCCTTCGAGGAATGTGACAATGGCCGCCGGACGCCCGGCAAGCTCGCCAATCGTCTCGCCGTCGCTGCGCACCACCGGCTGCGGGCAATCCACGCCATGCCGGGCCAGATGCTGCATCAGGCCCAGAAAGAACGGCAGGTCTTCGCGGTTGGTGCGCTTTTCATAAAGCGTCAGAATGAAGGAGCCGGATGTCGTGTGCAGGAGATAGTTGGAATTCTCGACACCCTCGGCAATGCCCTTATAGGAAGTCAGCGTGCCGATATCGTATTGCTGCAGGAATGCGCCAAGTTCGATCTCATTGATATCAGTATAGACGGCCATGCCGCTTATTTCCCCTATATGACCTTGGGCATTATCTTAGGCATGATCTGCGGTGCCAGCTTCGGAATGCCGGCAACCCTGTTCTCGCCATTGACGAATGCCATATCCTGCACCGTCAGTTCCACATCGCGAATTTCACGATTCACAAGGAAGTTCTCGGTTTCCACTGCCGTTTCCGCCAGTTCGATGCGCACATCGAAACGGTCGCGGAACGATGCGATGATTTCATCGACGATGATTTCCGGTGCGGAGGCACCTGCCGAAAGACCGACAACGGAAATATCGCCGATCTTGTCCCACTCGATATCGGCGGCGCGCTGCACCAGCATGGACATGCGTGCGCCCGCCTTCTCCGCCACTTCGACCAGACGTTTCGAATTGGACGAATTCGGTGCACCGACGATCAGGAACAGGTCGCAGCCCGGTGCTGCCGCGCGCACCGCATCCTGACGGTTGGTGGTGGCATAGCAGATCGATTCCGCAGCCGGGGCCGAAAGATTGGGGAATCGCGCCTGCAATTCCTCGATAATGCCTGCCGTATCATCCACCGAGAGCGTCGTCTGCGTGACGAAGCCGAGATTATCCTCATCGGCAAAATGGCAGCTGCGGGCATCCTCGACCGTCTCGATCAGCGTAACCGCGCCCTCCGGCAACTGGCCCATCGTGCCGATGACTTCCGGATGGCCGGAATGACCGATCAAAATCACATGGCGTCCAAGCCGCTGATGGCGCATGGCCTGCTTGTGCACCTTGGAAACCAGCGGGCAGGTCGCATCCAGATAGAAGAGGTTCTTCGATTCCGCATCGGCAGGCACCGATTTCGGCACGCCATGGGCCGAGAAAACCACTGGCTGATCGCGATGCTCCGCCGGGATTTCATCAAGCTCTTCGACAAAGATTGCGCCGCGCGATTGCAGCCCTTCGACCACATAGCGGTTATGCACGATCTCATGGCGGACATAGACCGGTGCACCATATTTCTTCAGCGCCAGCACGACGATCTGGATCGCCCGGTCGACACCGGCGCAAAAGCCGCGCGGACCGCAAAGGCGGATTTCCAGTGGGGGGCGCTGATCGGTCATGAAGAAGCTCGCGGGTTCGGCGTGACTAAAATCTAAGGTCTGTAGACACGGAGTTGGGCCGCAACGCGGCGAAAGTCAACCCCTACTGGTCTTTCGATAGCGCCATAGCCACGTTCCAACAACCCCTAGCAGCGCCAGTGCGAGACCATACCAGGTCACGGCATATTGCAGATGATTGTTGGGAAATTCGATGATCGTCACACCGCCAATGGGCAGGCCGCCCGGATTGGGCTTGTTGTCCGCGTCGATAAAAAACGGCACGACCTGATTGATATCCGGCAGATCGGCGCTTTCCGCCATTGCCGCCCAGTCCTTCCAGAAGAAGATATTCTTGGCGATATCGTTATTCGGCAGGAAGAAACCCGGTTTCGCCGACAGCGGATCACGCGCCAGCCCGGTGATGCTCACCGGCCCGTCGAGCTGCCCATCCGCACGGGTGGCCGGATCCTTCTTCTCATAGGGAACGAAGCCGCGATTGACCAGCACGAAGCGGCCATCTTCCAGCATCAGCGGCGTATAGACATTGTAGCCCGCAGCGCCTTCATAGGTGGACAGAAAATGCCGCTCCCCCTGATGCATGAAAGTGCCCGACACCGTAACCGGCAGATATTCGACCGTGCCCTTTTCCTTGTAGAGCTTTTCCATATCCGCCAGCGACAAGGGCGGTTCCTTGATGCGCTCATTGGTGGAAGCAATCAGCGCCTCCTTCCAGAACAGCCGCTCTACCTGCCAGGTGCCAAGGGCCAGAAGGATGATCAGCGCGATGCCGGACGCGATGACAACGCCCCACGGAAAACGGCGGGAAACCTGACGCTCTGTCATTCTTTCGTATCCGGCTGGTTGTCGGCCTTTGTTTGTATCGTGCCGGGGGCAGCCTTATTACGATATTGCATATTGATCAGAATACCCTTCATCCATCGCATGGCGACAAGGCTGAGGATGATCGCCAGCGGCACCCACAGGATGAAATGCACCCAGAGCGGCGGGCCGACATTGACTTCCATCCATAGCGCCAGTCCGACAACAATGAAGCCGATAATCAGGATCACGAAGGCCGCTGGACCGTCGCCGGAATCCGCGAAGGAATAATCCAGCCCGCAGGAATTGCAGCGCGGCGCGACCGTCAGGAAACCATTGAAGAGCTTGCCCTCGCCGCAACGCGGGCAGCGCCCGGCAATACCGCTTTTGATGGGATCAACCGGCGGATAGAGATTGGCATCAGGCATAGCGCGCTCCTTCATTTCAATACTGCTCCAGACAAGCAAAAGGCGGCCATGTTGCCAAGGCCGCCTCGAAATTCAGATTACGGCCAATTAGCCGCCATGCATCGGCGCGCCCCAGCCACCCCAGACATAGATGGCGAAGAACAGGAACAGCCAGACCACGTCAACGAAGTGCCAATACCAGGCAGCAGCTTCGAAACCGAAATGCTGCTTAGGCGTGAAATCGCCACCGATTGCGCGGAACAGGCAGACCAGCAAAAAGATCGTGCCCACGATCACGTGGAAACCGTGGAAGCCGGTGGCCATGAAGAAGGTCGCGCCGTAGATCGAGTCCTTGAACGCGAACGGAGCGTGCATGTATTCATAGGCCTGCACGAACGAGAACAGAATGCCGAGCACCACGGTGATTGCGAGGCCGGTGATCATGCCCTTGCGGTCGTTATGCAGCAGCGCATGGTGCGACCAGGTCAGGGTCGTGCCCGACAGAAGCAGGATCACGGTGTTGTAGAGCGGCAGGTGAAGCGGATCGAGAACCTCAATGCCCTTCGGAGGCCAGACACCGCCCGTAAATGTGGCGCGTGCTACCTGATGCACTTCGTTCGGGAAAAGGCTTGCATCGAAAAACGCCCAGAACCATGCCACGAAGAACATGACTTCCGAGGCGATGAACATGATCATGCCATAGCGCAGATGCAGCGACACGACACGGGTGTGATGACCCTCATGCGCTTCCTTGATCGTGTCCGACCACCAGCCGAACATGCAATACAGCACGATTGCGAGGCCGATGAAGAAAAGCCACGGCGTTACGAGGTTGTGCCCGAAGAATGGCAGCTCACTCGAATTGATGTAACGCATCCAGGCGATGCCGCCGATTGCGAGCACAAAAGCGCCCATCGAGCTCAGGAACGGCCAAGGGCTGGGCGCTATAATGTGATAATCGTGGTTCTTCTCGTGTACGTCCGCCATGTCTCTCCCCGTAATCCCCTGAGGGGCTCCTCTCTCGTGCCTGCCTGCTGAAATCCGTCAAGGGACACACGCAAGCGCGACTATGTTTTGCGTCAGATGGCTCCCTGACCAGATGCCGCATACCGTCAATCATCAAGCGGTTTTATCGACGGTCCGAATCCGACAATAAAACCAGTCGTCGTATTTGTCTTTGCGGCATTATGTGCCGCATCGAAACTCGTGTCCCTTTATCCCCCGCTGCTCGTCGCAGCTTCGGTCTTCGTCGCCGGCTTCGCGTCAGCAACCGGCTTCGGCTTTTCGATCGGGAAAAAGGTGTATGAAAGCGTGATGGTCTTCACATCCTTCAGATCGGGATCGTTGACGATCTCCGGATCGACGAAGAAAACCACCGGCATTTCCATGTCTTCGCCCGGCTTCAGCGTGGTATCCGTGAAGCAGAAGCACTGGACCTTGTTGAAATAAGCGCCTGCGCGGCCCGGCGAAACATTGAAGCTCGCCCGGCCAAACGTCGTCTGGTCGAACAGGTTGCGCCCTTCATATTTGATCATGGAGGTTTCGCCGATACGCACCGTCACTTCGCGCTGCACCGGCTTGAAATCCCAAGGCAGGCCATTGGCCGTATTGGCGTCGAAACGCACCTTGATCGTCCTGTCGAGGATCGTATCAGAATATTGTTCGACACGCTGGGTGGTGCCGCCATAACCCGTGACTTGACAGAAGAGCGTGTAAAGCGGAACAGACGCATAGGCTGCGCCGATCATGCAAACGAAGAAAGACACGCAGGCAATCGCAATGGTCCGGTTGGAACGCTGCTGCCGCTTGAGCTTTTCGTCTTTATCCTGCTGATCTGCCATGGTCTCCTCCCAGTTTCCCTCCCGAAACAGCCTAACCCCAACTGTTTGTCAGAGCGGCCGTACCAGAACATTGGCACCCAGTTTCGCTATCGTACCGACATAGACGAGCAGCACGAACAGCGCCAAGGCAATTGCCAGTCCCCAGGACCGGTTGCGCTGGGCTTTCTTCTGCTGTTCGGTCGGTACGACCAGTTCCAGCTTCTCATGAACCGGCTTTTCTACCGTCTTATCCATTACAACACTCCAAAGGCATGAAGCGCCTTAAACGTCAGTGCCTCAACCAGCATAACCGCGAACAGGCCCGACAGATACACCAGCGAAAAGCGAAACAGCTTGCGCGCGGCCACCAGCATGGCGGGCTGCGATGCGGCCATCCACATGCGCCAGGCATAGTAAACAAAGGCTCCGCCCAGCAGCACCGATACAGCGCCGTAGACCGGGCCTGCAAAACCCATCACCCATGGCAATACGCCCACCGGCGCCATGAGCAGCGTATAGAACATCGCCTGACGGCGCGTCGAAAGCTCGCCCTTCACATTCGGCATCATCGGAATGCGCGCAGCTTCGTAATCATTGGTCGAGAACAGCGACAGCGCCCAGAAATGCGGCGGCGTCCATAGGAAAATGATCATGAACAGCACGACGCTGTCCCAGGTGATCTCGCCCGTTGCCGCAGCCCAGCCGATCATGGGCGGGAACGCGCCTGCCGCACCGCCAATGACGATATTCTGCGGCGTCGAACGCTTGAGCCACATCGTATAGATGACGGCATAGAAGAAGATGGTGAAGGCCAGAAGCGCTGCCGACAGCCAGTTGACCATCAGGCCGAGCGTCAGGACCGAGAAGACCGACAACGTCAGGCCGAAAGCCAGAACCTGATTGGGCGCAATCACACCGGCCGGAATCGGGCGGTTACGGGTACGCTTCATCACCGCGTCGATATCAGCGTCATACCACATGTTCAGCGCACCGGACGCGCCAGCGCCGACTGCGATGCACAGAATGCTGATGGCAGCCAGAACAGGGTTCATCGTGCCCGGCGCAAGGACAAGCCCGACCAGGCCCGTGAACACCACAAGGGACATCACGCGCGGCTTCAGCAGAACCAGATAGTCCCGCGCCGTTGCCTCCGAGAACGCGGCTGCGTCATTCGGGCCTGAAACGCTTACGTTTTTTTCCACCAGCGACATTAGACTTCAATAACCTCAAATTCACCGGTCCGACCACCGCATCTTGTTCGATGCAGTTCGACAACCAACACAACCTGTCCCTCCCGGAGAACATTCGTTCCTGCCGGAAATGCCGTGCAATTGTCGGCAGGCCAAACCTGCCAGTACGGTCATAACGCGATGGGCGGAACAGAATGTCGCCCGCCTTTAGCACAATTTGTTGGAAAGGGCGAAGTCTTTTGCAGACCTCGCCCTTCGCACGATTACTTGATGCGCGGCAGCTGTTCCCACTGGTGGTACGGCGGCGGAGAAGGAAGCTGCCATTCCAGCGTGGTTGCGCCTTCGCCCCATGGGTTTGCACCTGCTTCACGCTTCTTCGCGAATGCCTCGAAGACATTGTAGAGGAAGATCAGCACGGCAAAGCCCGAAATATAGGAACCGTAGGACGACACCATGTTCCAGCCCGCATAGGCATCCGGATAGTCGATGTAACGGCGCGGCATGCCAGCGAGACCGAGGAAATGCTGCGGGAAGAAAATCAGGTTCACGCCAATGAAGGTGACCCAGAAATGCAGCTTCGCGGTGAACTCGTTATACATGTAACCGCTCATCTTCGGGAACCAGTAGTACCAGCCCGCAAAGATCGCGAAGACAGCGCCGAGCGACAGAACGTAATGGAAGTGCGCCACAACGTAATAGGTGTCGTGCAGTGCACGGTCGAGACCGGCATTGGCGAGCTGAACGCCCGTCACACCACCGACCGTGAACAGGAAGATGAAGCCGATAGCCCACAGCATCGGTGCGCGGAAGGTGATCGAACCGCCCCACATGGTCGCGATCCATGAGAAGATCTTGATACCTGTGGGAACCGCGATGACCATCGTGGCGAACACGAAATAGCGCTGCGTGTCGAGCGACAGGCCGACCGTGTACATATGGTGCGCCCAAACCACGAAGCCGACGACACCAATCGCGACCATGGCGTAGGCCATGCCGAGATAACCGAAGATCGGCTTGCGCGAGAAGGTCGACACGATGTGGCTGACGATACCGAAGCCCGGCAAAATCAGGATGTACACTTCCGGGTGACCGAAGAACCAGAACAGATGCTGGTAGAGGATCGGATCACCACCGCCATCCGGCGCGAAGAAGGTCGTGCCGAAGTTGCGGTCGGTGAGCAGCATGGTGATGCCGCCTGCCAGAACCGGCAGCGAAAGCAGAAGCAGGAACGCCGTCACGAGAACAGCCCAGGCGAAAAGCGGCATCTTGTGCAGCGTCATGCCCGGAGCGCGCATGTTCAGGATCGTGGTGATGAAGTTGATCGCACCGAGGATCGACGACGCACCGGAAATGTGCAGCGCCAGAATGGCGAAATCGATTGCCGGGCCAGGCTGACCGCTCGTCGAAAGCGGCGGATACAGCGTCCAGCCGCCACCAGGACCCCAGCCGCCAGGTGCCGAAGGCATGAACAGCGAGATCAGAAGCAGCGTCAGCGCAGGCGGCAGAAGCCAGAACGAAATGTTGTTCATGCGCGGGAACGCCATGTCCGGCGCGCCGATCATCAGCGGCACCATCCAGTTGGCGAAACCACCGATCAGCGCAGGCATAACCATGAAGAAGATCATGACCAGTGCGTGCGCCGAGGTGAACACGTTGAACATCTGCTTGCCGGCATCAAGCGCGGCATCGCCCTCAACACCGTAGACCATGGACGCAAGGCCATGGAAAATCTGAATGCCCGGTTCCTGAAGCTCGGCGCGCATCGCAATAGACAGTGCGCCGCCGATGATACCGGCGATGATTGCGAAGATCAGGTACAGGGTACCGATGTCTTTATGATTGGTCGAGTATACCCAACGAACCCAGCCGTGCGGCTTGTGGTCGTCGTGGGCACCATGCTCGTGAGCTGCTGTGCCAGCCATGGAATTCGCTCCCGTTTTTCAACAGTTTGGCGTTCGGGATCAGAGACCCGCCGCAGCCACTTTATTGTTTTCACCACCTTCGACGGCAGCTTGCAGCGCCTTGTTCGCACCGTTCAGATCCGAACCCGCAGCGGCGAGCCAGGTCTGATACTGGTCTTTCGAGACAACGCGCACGGCGATTGGCATGAACCCGTGATCCTTGCCGCAAAGCTCGGAGCACTGACCGTAATAGAGGCCTTCTTTTTCAGCCTTGAACCAGATTTCGTTGATACGGCCAGGAACGGCGTCCATCTTTACGCCGAAGGCAGGAATGGTCCAGGAATGGATCACGTCGGCGGCAGTCACCAGAAGGCGAACGCTTTCACCGACCGGAACAACCACTTCATTGTCGACGGCCAGAAGGCGCGGATAGCGGGACTTATCCTCTTTGCCCGCAGCGGCGCGATCGCCATCCTTCAACAGAAGGGCATCGAAGCTGACCGGATTGTCGACCTGATATTCATAGCCCCAGTACCACTGGTAGCCGGTCGCCTTGATCGTCAGGGACGGGTCTTCCGGCGAATATTGCGCGGTCAGAAGCTGGAACGACGGCACAGCCAGGAACAAAAGAATGATCACAGGACCGACGGTCCAGATCACTTCGATCATCGTATTGTGGCTGGTCTTCGACGGTTCCGGATTAACGCTCGCCCGGAAGCGAAGCACAACGATCACCAGCAACGCCAGAACCAGCAACGTAACCGGAATAATGAACCAGAGCGTGTAGCGCTCAAACCAATGAATCTGCTCGGCAATACCCGTTGCAGCGTCCTGAAATCTCCATTCCCATGGACGCGGCTGATCCGCCAAAGCGGCACCGGTCATCCACAGCACTGCAAGAGCACCAACGACGGCGCCCTTCGTTGTGGCAACAATCTTATCCACCAGAACTCTCTCCCTTTTCGCCCTTTCAGGCTGGACGCCGGACGCAAATGACGGCCGCATCCCCCGTCGGCGTTCAAATCACACCTTAACGCACACCGCAAGGAAGGCGAATATGTTCCTGTGCGGCATTTTTGCGCGCAGCTTTTGCCCGCCGACAGAACCGCTCCCAATTCCGCCCGGATTTCTAACCGTATGACAGCGCATCCGTAAACCGGCAAAAACTTGGGAAAAACCTACAAATCCCATAATGAAGCCATGATTTGAAAAGAGGTTCTGCCGCACGTGCTACGTGACAATCGATCCAACAGGCGATATCACCGTTGCGATGACGGCTTTAATTGACGATGACTGATAATCGCGTCTCTGATTGCTTTTCATGGCTGATGCTGCGCGTTAACGTCCCACTGATTCGATCAGGGATTCGATCTGGAGATTTCATGACTGTCCGCATGCTTGCCAACCGCCCGATTCTTCAGCGCCTGATGGCTCTTGCCGCTGGTGTTAGCCTGTCGCTTGCCGCCGCGACCTTGCCGTCTGCCGCGCAGGACACGCCCGCGCCGTTGCAGACACCGGATCAGGCCCCGGCTGCGCAGTCGCAGGCCGCCCCGACCAACCCGCAGCAGAGCGGCAAGCTGAAGTCGCAGCACGGCGCATGGGCTGTGCTCTGCGATACGCCTGCCGGCGCCAAGACCGAGCAATGCGCGCTGATCCAGAACGTGGTTGCCGCCAAGCGCCCGGAACTTGGCCTTTCGGTCGTGGTTCTGAAGACCGCCGATAACAAGGCGCGCATTCTTCGCGTGCTGGCCCCGCTCGGCGTTCTGCTGCCAAACGGCCTCGGTCTCAATGTCGACGGCAAGGATATTGGTCGCGCCTATTTCGTGCGCTGCTTCGAAGACGGCTGCTATGCAGAAGTCATTCTCGAAGACGAACTTCTGAAGACGCTGCGTTCCGGCAAAGCCGCAACCTTCATCGTCTTCCAGACCCCGGAAGAAGGCGTCGGCATTCCGGTGGATCTGAAGGGATTTGGTGAAGGCTTCGACGCCCTCCCTTGATTCACGCTCTAGTGGCCTGCAAATGGCGTTTTTCTGCGCTTCCGGTGCTCACGTACCTTTAAGTACGCTTCGCTCAGGTTCTCGAAACCCACCATTTTCGGCTCACTATAGCCTGAATCTCCCAGCCCACCGCTGACTTGTGGTTGTTCTCAACCGTTTTAAGGCTTACATCCTGCAGCAGACACATGCTGCGGGATTTGTTTTATGAAAAGCCTGATCGACAGTTTCGATACCGGACGTGACGATATCGAACGCCTCGTTGCCGCGAGCCTCAAGGGCAGCGACGACGGCGAACTCTTCATCGAATATCGCGAAGCTGAAGCGCTCGTTTTCGACAATGGCCGCCTCAAGACCGGTTCCTTCAATCAGGATCAAGGTTTCGGCCTGCGCTCGGTTGCCGGAGAAGCCATTGGCTACGCCCATGCGGGCGATCTTTCGATGGCCGCGCTGAAACGCGCCTCCGATGCGGTTTCTGCAACCATCAAGGGCTATGGCGGCACCTACGCCGCAGCACCTGCGGGAACCAATCGCCACCTCTATACCGACGAAAACCCGATTGGCTCTCCGACCTTCGATGCGAAAGTGCAGCTTTTGCAGCAGATCGATGGCTATCTGCGCGCCAAAGACCCGAAGGTCCGTCAGGTGTCCGTCTCGCTCGCCGGTTCGTGGCAGCAGGTTGAAATCCTGCGCGCTGACGGACATTTCGTGCGCGATATCCGCCCCATGGTGCGTCTTACCGTATCGGTCGTGGCAGGCAGCGGCGACCGTCAGGAATCCGGCTCGCATACGCTGGGCGGGCGCAAGGGTTTTGGCGAATTCATCACCGTTGAAAGCTGGCAGCATGCCGCCGACGAAGCTCTGCGGCAGGCGCTGGTCAATCTGGAAGCGATCCCTGCCCCGGCAGGCACATTCGACATTGTTCTCGCCAATGGATGGCCGGGCGTCATGCTGCATGAAGCGGTCGGCCATGGCCTCGAAGGCGATTTCAACCGCAAGAAAACCTCGGCCTTTGCCGGACTGCTCGGCCAGCAAGTGGCGTCCAAGGGTGTCACGGTCGTGGATGACGGCACGATTGCCGAGCGTCGCGGTTCGCTGACCATCGACGATGAAGGCACGCCGACCAATCGCACGGTGCTGATCGATGACGGCAAGCTGGTCAATTACATGCAGGACCGCCAGAATGCGCGCCTGATGGGCATGGAGGCAACCGGCAACGGACGCCGCGAATCCTATGCCCATGCGCCGATGCCGCGCATGACCAACACCTACATGCTCTCGGGCGACAAGACGCCGGAAGAGATCATCGCCTCCATGAAGAAAGGCATTTATGCCGTTTCGTTCGGCGGCGGACAGGTGGACATCACCTCCGGCAAGTTCGTGTTCGGCTGCACGGAAGCCTATATGATCGAGGACGGCAAGGTTGCCGCGCCGATCAAGGGCGCCATGCTGATCGGCAATGGTCCCGATGCCATGCAGCGCATTTCGATGATCGGCAACGACATGAAACTCGATACCGGCAGCGGCAATTGCGGCAAGGGCGGCCAGTGGGTTCCCGTCGGGGTTGGCCAGCCGCATCTGCGCATGGATCAGGTCACTGTGGGCGGCACGGCGGTCTGATAGATCGCCGTTTCGCAACGAAAGTTCAGCGCATTTGAAAATCTGCACCGAAGGCGTTTATAAGTATCTCCGAAGGCTTATAGACAATATAGGCTGATCTGGAGATGCATATGCCTGGTTCTTCATACGACTGGACGGGAAAGCAGCCCGACAAGCGCAACCGGCAGAAGCGCATGCTCATCATCACGGCGATCACGATGGGAGCGCTCATTCTGCTGTTGGGGCTTGTGGACGGGCTTTTGATCCTGCTCGGTTAATGGTGCCCGTTTACGAAATCGACTGTGCAGGTGTAACAACGCCGGACGAACTCTGGCGACGCTATCTTGCCGTGGTCCCGGCGCAGGATGCGCAATCCTTCGGCTATACGCTCGATTCTTTCTGGGATGCGGTGCAATGGCAGGGGCCGGGCTGGCCCGGCGAATGCGAGCTTGTGTTCAAAAACACAGAAGCGTTGAGCGAATTGCGCACGCGCGGAGGCAAGCCTTTTCTGGAAGCCTTCAGGCGGCTGGTGCATGACACCAGCCGCATTTCGATAAGGCTAGCTTAGCACTACAGTTGCAAATTCGTCAGGCCGCGGCGAAACGAGTGATTTTCGAGCACCGGAGCACAGGAAATTGCTCGTTGCAGACCGGCATCACGAAGAATGCGACTGTAGTGTTAGATCGTTAGATATTCTGGCCACCCGACACTTCGATGCGCTGGCCGGTGATCCAGCCCGTACCGCCCGACAAAATGGCAGCCACTGCACCGCCAATGTCGTCCGGACGACCGACGCGACCCATGGCAGTGGTGCTGGCAATCATCTTGTTGACTTCCGGCATGTCGCGTACCAAGCCACCGCCGAAATCCGTTTCGATGGCGCCCGGCGCAATCGCGTTCACCGCAATGCCGCGCGGGCCAAGCTCGCGGGCCAGATAGCGCGTCAGAACCTCGATCCCACCCTTCATGGTCGCATAGGCCGAATAGCCCGGCAGTGCAAAACGGGCGAGCCCGGTCGAGACGTTGAGGATTTTGCCGCCATCCTCGATCAGCGGCAGCAGGGTCTGCGTCAGGAAGAAAACGCCTTTCAGATGCACATTGACCAGACCGTCGAAATCTTCTTCCGTGGTTTCGGCAAATGGCTTGTGAACGCCATAACCGGCATTGTTCACCAGATAGTCGAAGCGCGTCCGCTGCCATTTATCCTGAAGCGCCTGCCGCAGCTTCTCTGCAAAATCCGCAAAACTGGCAACCTTCGCCGTATCCAGCGGCAAGGCGATGGCGGTGCCGCCCTCGGCTGCGATTTCGGAAACTGTCTCTTCTGCTGCTTTCGCATTGCTCTGATAGGTCAGAACGATGCCGACGCCCTGCTTGGCCAGATGAAGTGCTGCGTTGCGGCCAAGCCCCCGGCTACCGCCCGTGATGAGTGCAATCGTCATGTCAGTTTCCTTTCGTTCAACGAACTCTGGTTCCTATATTGGCGCTTTCCCGTTCGCTCGGCCTGCCTCATCCTCCGCGAAACATGCCCAATCCTCCGAAGGCTCCGATTTCTGTGTCGCCGGAAATAAAGGCTTGCTATGCTTTTGCCATGTCCGAACACGCTTCAAATCTCGCAGCCCGCTGCATCGAAATCGCCCAGGAAACTGCGGCGGGGCCTTATCCTGCGCCGACAGGCATCGAAGGCGTGACAGTGGTATGCTCAACGGCCGTATCGGAGATCCGGCCCGATATGTATCAGCCGATGATTTGCCTGGTCCTCCAGGGTGCCAAAGAAATATTGCATGGCGAACGCGCCGTTCGCTTCGATGCGGGCATGACGGCGATAGTCTCGCACGAATTGATTACAGGCGCGCGAATTGTCGATGCCAGCCCCGATAATCCCTATGTGGCTCTTGCCTGCCGGATTGATCTGGAAATTTTGCGCGCGCTTCAGGGCGAGATTGAGCCGGATATGATTGCAGCGGCGCGCAGCGAAGCCGTGGCCACCGGCAGGGCCGATGCGGGCGTGACAGATGCCATGACGCGGCTGCTCGATCTGCGCGACAAGCCGCTCGAACGCCGCGTTCTCGAACCGATGATCCGCAAGGAACTGCATTTCCGTGTGCTTCTGACCCGTAATGGCGCGATGCTGCGCCAGCTTGCCCAGCCGGGCAGTCCGGCAAGCCGCATCGCAAAAGCGATCACCCATATCAAGCAGCACTGGAACGACCCGATCCGCACGGAAGAACTGGCGGATATTGCCGGAATGAGCCCTTCCAGCTTCCACGAGCATTTCAAATCCGTCATGGCCACCACGCCGCTGCAATATCAAAAGGCGCTGCGGCTTCTGGAAGCGCGCCGCCAGTTGAGCGAGACCGCCGTGCCGGTTTCCTCGGTTGCTTTTGCTGTCGGCTATGAAAGCCCGACGCAGTTCAGCCGCGATTATCGCCGCGCCTACGGCACCCCGCCTCGCGAAATGCGGGCGCGATAAGGGACTATTTTTCAGGCAAAGCCCGCACATAATCGATAAAGGCACGCAATGGCTTCGGCATGACCCGGCTCGAAAAATAGAGATGCGGCCCGCCGAAAGCTGGCCACCAGTCGGACAGCACAGGCACCAGTTCGCCACGCTGCTGATAGGGTTCCAGCCAGTTGCGGAAACTGTAGATCAGGCCATGTCCTGCCACTGCCAGATTGAAAGCGCCCCATACGCCAGTCGTGCCGATGATCAGCCGCCCCGGCGGATCGACCGTGACAATCTCGCCGTCCTTCTCGAATTCCCAATCGGTTAGTGCGCCGCTGATAAAACGCATGCGGATACAATCATGCTCCAGCACATCGGCTGGATGCTGCGGCATCCCGCGTTTCTCTATGTAGCTTGGCGCGGCCATCAGCGCACCCCATTGCCGACGCGGCCCGATGGGCACCGCGATCATATCCTGCGCCAGATGCTCGCCATAGCGGATACCAGCGTCGCAGCCAATGGCAATGAAATCGACGAACCGATCATCCACCATGACCTCGATCTGCACATCCGGATGTTTGGCAAGAAAGCCGTCGATCAGCGGTGGCAGAATGTCATACATCACTGCGCCGGGCACATTCAGTTTCAGCCTGCCCCGCACCTCGTTCTGCGAACTGGCAGCTTCATCAAGGGCGGCGCGCGCTTCGGCCATCACCGGGCCAAGCCGTTCCACGAGGGCGCTGCCCGCCTCTGTCAGGTGAACGCTGCGCGTGGTGCGGATCAGCAGCGGTACGCCCAGCCGCGCCTCCAGTCGCGAGACCGTCTCGCTGACCATGGAGGCCGAAACGCCGAGCCACCGCGCTGCATTGCGAAAGCCGCCGGAACGGGCCACCGCCAGAAAGACCGATACGTCATCAAGGGGAAGAAGCTGCCTATTGTTCGCCATAGCAAACAAGCTATCCGCTTCAAGCCCGATTATCAATGCTTATGCGATCAGTCATAGTTCGGGAAAAGGAGATTTCAGATGAGCAATCATTCTTCCGCCGCCCCTGTGACGGACATTCAAAGCAGCCCGGCAGCCGCAGCCGGTCGCTTCACCTTTCCCGGCACCTCGATTTCCGTCAACAGGATGGGCTATGGCGCCATGCAGCTTGCCGGGTCGCATGCCTTTGGAGAACCGCGCGACCCCGATGAAGCCCGCGCCGTGCTGCGTGAAGCCTTGGCGCTCGGCATCGACCATATCGACACCAGCGACTTCTACGGTCCTTATGTAACCAACCGGCTCATTCGCGAGGCGCTTTACCCCTACCCCGCCGAACTGACGCTGGTGACCAAGATTGGTGCACGGCGCGACGAACAGGGCAACTGGATCTTGCAGCGCGATGCGGATTTCCTGCGCCGTTCTGTCGAAGACAATCTCGAACGCCTCGGTCTTGACCAGATCGCCATTGTCAATCTGCGGATGGGCGGACCTGCCGATGACGTTGCCACGCCCATGCGGGCCATGCGGCAGATGCAGGATGAAGGCCTGCTCGGCCATATCGGCATCAGCAATATCGACGCTGCGCAATTGCAGACAGCGCGCGACATTGCCCCGATTGTCTGCGTGCAGAACCTCTATAATCTGGTGAACCGGACCGATGAGGCCATGATCGACCATCTGGCTGAAGACGGCATCCCTTACGTCCCCTTCTTCCCGCTGGGCGGCTTCAACCCGTTGCAGACAGATGAACTGAACAGGGTCGCGGAAGAAATGGGTGAAAGCCCGCAAAGCGTGGCTCTTGCCTGGCTGCTGCAACGCAGCCCGAATATTCTGCTGATCCCCGGCACATCGCGCAGAACCCATCTGCGCCAGAATATCGCCGCAGCAGCCTTGACGATCAGCCCCGCACACAAGGCCCGTCTGGACGCCATAGCCAGCCTCGCCTGATGCAGCCTGCAATCGCATAAAATAAAACCGCCTCAAGGGCGGTTTTATTGCTAGAGCGGTTCCGGTTAAAACGGAATCGTGAAGCCGCTCTATCTATTTGTTTTTACGCATTATCCTACGCATCGAAGCAGGATCAGAAATCAGTCCAGTGGACTGATTTCCCTGCGTAGGCGCTACGCACTTTTGCTGGAAATGCTCTAATGCTCTGACTCAGATGCCTGGCTCTTCTTCGAGCAGTCCGGTCACGAAATCGAAAAGGCCGGGGCGGCGGTCACGACGCAGGCGCTCGGCCTCGATGATCGACTTGATCGCCGCAAAAGAACGGTCGAGGTCCTCATTGATGACGATATAATCGTATTTCACCCATTTCTGGATTTCAAAACGGGCGTTCTGCAAGCGCGTCTCGATCACTTCCGGCGTGTCTTCCGCACGGCGGTTGAGGCGCTGCTGCAATTCGCGCATCGTCGGCGGCAGGATGAAGATCGACACCACATCGGCAGGCATCTTCGCCTGAAGCTGATCAGCCCCCTGCCAGTCGATGTCGAACAGCATGTCCTGCCCGTCAGCCAGCGCAATCTCGGCGGTTTCGCGCAAGGTGCCGTAGAAATTGCCGTGCACTTCCGCCCATTCGATCAGTTCGTCATTGTCGCGCAGGCGCTCGAACTCGCGAATAGTCTTGAAGTGATAATGCACCCCTTCGATCTCGCTTGGACGGCGCTGGCGCGTCGTTACGCTGATCGACAGCGAAAGGTCCATCTTCTTGTCTTCCAGCAACAGCCGGGCAATGGTGGATTTTCCAGCGCCCGACGGCGACGAGATCACCACCATCAAGCCTCTGCGCGCGACGCCATTTTCAACTGAAGAGATGGCCATGTACTGTTACTCCAGATTCTGTACTTGTTCGCGAAACTGATCGACGACCGCCTTCAGTTCCAGCCCGATGGCCGTGATCGACGCCGCGTTCGATTTGGAACACAGTGTATTCGCTTCACGATTAAATTCCTGTGAAAGAAAATCGAGCTTGCGCCCGACCGGCCCGCCATCGGCGAGCAATTTGTGTGCGGAGGCGACATGGGTGTCGAGCCGGTCCAGCTCTTCCTGAATATCCGCCTTGGTCGCAAGAAAGGCCGCTTCCTGATAAAGCCGGGCTTCGTCCAGATCGCGCGGGCCGTCGAGCAACAGCGCAACCTGCGCGGCCAGCCGCGCCTTGATGGCGTCCGTGCTCCTCGACGGGTCCTGACGCGCCGCTTCCGTCAGACGGCCGATCGTATCGACATGGCCGGACAGGATCGTGAAAAGCGCCTTGCCTTCCTGCGCCCGCGCCTCGGCAATGGCTTTCAGCGCGCCTTCGAAGGCTGCCACGATGGCCGCTTCCAGCCCCGTGCGGGCATCGTCATCTTCCGCGACCTGTGCCTGATCGATCATGCCGCGCAGCGACAGAACACCATCGACGCTCGCAGGCGCCAGACCGTGCTTTTCCTGCAATTCCGCGCCAAGTTTCAGCACCTCCGCCAGCATGGCGTGGTTGATGACGAAATTGGCCTGCTCGTCGGCACGCTCGACACTCAGGCTCGCCTGAAAATTACCGCGGGAGAAATGGCGCGCCAGCATGGACCGCACCGGATGTTCGGCGGCTTCAAGCCCCTGTGGCAGACGCAGACGCAGATCAAGCCCCTTGCCATTGACCGAGCGCACTTCCCAAACGATGCGCGCCTCGCCATTGGCACCGTCATGCTGCACGGCGTAACGCGCAAATCCGGTCATGCTCTGGAGCGCCATGCGTCCGTTCCCCTCAACTGTGCACAGGGGCGACTGGCCTGCCTGTGCATCGAAACTCACTCAAAGCGCCTCGCCTCACCACGCGAAAACACTGTATTCAATCAAACATACAGAGCCGGCGCTATTCAGCAACCGGCTCTGAAAAATTCGCACAGATACGTTTCAGCAGCTTTTTACTGCCCCGCACTCTGGCCGTTGCTCTGATTTGTATTCTGGCCACCAGCGGCACCGCCAGTACTGTTCTGCTGTTCCACATTGCGCCACTTGCGAACATTGGCGTTGTGTTCCTGCAAAGTCTTCGAGAAGACGTGCCCACCGGTGCCATCCGCCACGAAATACAGATCTTCCGTGTCGAGCGGATTGGCGACCGCCTCAAGTGCCGCCTTGCCCGGATTGGCAATCGGCGTCGGCGGCAAGCCATTGATGACATAGGTGTTGTAAGGCGTTGGCTTTTCGATATCCGACTTGAAAATCGGACGGTCGGACGGTTTGCCCGCGCCGCCGAACAGGCCGTAGATGATCGTCGGATCCGATTGCAGGCGCATATTCTTGTTCAGACGATTGACGAAGACCGAAGCAACATGCGGACGCTCGGATGCGATGCCCGTTTCCTTCTCGACGATGGAAGCCAGCGTTACGAATTGATTGCGATCCTTGACCGGCAGGTCCGGGCCGCGCTTCGCCCAGATATCGTCAACCAGCTTCTTTTGCGAAGCAACCATGCGGTCGATGATTTCCGTGCGCGAGGTGCCGCGCGTGAAATGCAGCGTGTCGGTGAACAGCGAACCTTCCGGCGGAAAATCCTTTGGCATATCGCCCACAAGGATCGGGTCGGCGGAAATGCGGTCGAAAATCTGCTTGACGGTCAGCCCTTCAGGAACCGTCAGCGGATACATGATCGACTTGCCGCTGATCAGGATATTCATCACGTCGCGCATGGTTGCGCCAGCCGGAATGGCATATTCACCGGCCTTGAGGTCGTTTTCGTGACCATAGGCGCGCATGCCGAACCGGAAAATACGTCCATCGCTGATGATTTCGCGGGCTTCGAGGCTGTTCGTCACTTCGGAAATGCCAGCGCCGCGCTTGACCAGAAAAGTGGTGGCGTCTGGCAGCGGCCCCGGACCGTCGAACTGCATCTTGCCGAAATAGAACAGCGCCGATGCGCCGAGCAAAGCCAGCACGACGAGCGACAGCATGAAATTCATGAACACGACGATCTGGCTGCGCGCATGGCGCGAACGCTTGCGCGGCGGCGGCGTGCCGGGTTCCGGACGCAGGGCTTCGGACGCGGATTTGGGAACAAACGGCTTTGCCGCCGCTGTCGTTTCCGACGGCGTTTCAGGCTTTGCAGCCTTCGCTTGCTCTTCGGCAGAGTTGTTTCCGGGTTGTTCCCCGGGCTTTACCTCTGAATTCACTCCATCACCTCGGTCCTGTAGCCTTGACAGACAGCGCCACGACGATGCGTGACTCGTCTGTCCCGAGCGGCTTTCCGCAGATCATGCCTTCGAAGCACCGAAAGCAGGCTTACCCTAACCGCTGTTGCAGATTTTAAATATCGCTTCCGGTTATATTTTGGCAAAAACGCGGAGAAATCCCCGCGTTTTTATTTATTCCTATTAGATTTTGACTTTCCGACTGGAAAAGCCGGTCAGGAATAGCGACGCAGCACCAGCGAAGCGTTGGTTCCGCCGAATCCGAAGGAGTTCGACAGGGCCACGTCGATCTTGCGTTCGCGCGCCTTATGCGGCACCAGATCGATCTTGGTCTGGACCGCCGGATTGTCGAGATTGAGCGTCGCAGGCGCAACATTGTCGCGAATGGCCAGCGTCGAGAAAATCGCTTCGGCAGCACCGGCAGCACCCAGAAGATGGCCGATGGACGACTTGGTCGAGGACATGGAAATCTTCGAAGCCGCATCGCCGACCACGCGCTCGACAGCGCCCAGCTCGATCGTATCAGCCATGGTCGATGTGCCATGGGCGTTGATGTAATCGATCTGGTCCGGCGTGATTTCAGCGCGCTTGAGAGCCGCAACCATGCAGCGCTCGGCGCCTTCGCCGCTCTCGGTCGGAGCCGTGATGTGATAGGCATCGCCCGACAGGCCGTAACCGATCACTTCGGCATAGATCTTCGCGCCACGCGCCAGCGCGTGTTCAAGTTCTTCCAGAACCACAACGCCCGCACCTTCGCCCATGACGAAGCCGTCGCGGTCGTCGTCATAAGGACGCGACGCGGCGGTCGGGTCATCGTTGCGCTTGGTGGAAAGCGCCTTGCAGGCTGCAAAGCCCGCCAGCGAAATGCGGCTGACCGGCGATTCCGTACCACCGGCAACCATCACGTCAGCATCGCCGAAAGCGATCAGGCGTGCGGCATCGCCAATGGCGTGCGTGCCCGTTGCACAAGCGGTGACGACCGAATGGTTCGGGCCGCGCAGATTGTGCTTGATCGACACATGGCCGGAAGCCAGGTTGATCAGACGTCCGGGAATGAAGAACGGGGAAATGCGGCGTGGGCCCTTGTCGCGCAGCGTGTAGCCTGCTTCGACGATGCCTTCGATGCCGCCAATGCCGGAACCGATCAGAACGCCGGTGCGCACCTGATCTTCGTCGCTCTCGGGATGCCAGTTCGCGTCATCCAGCGCCTGATCGGCAGCGCCGACGGCATAGACGATGAACGGATCGACCTTACGCTGTTCCTTGGGCTCCATATGGAGGTCGGCATTGAACGTGCCGTTGGTACCGTCGCCTACCGGAATGCGGCAGGCAATCTGGCAGGCCAGATCGTCAACCTCGAATTCCGTGATGCGGCGAGCCCCGCTTTCGCCAGCCAGAAGCCGCTTCCAGGACTCTTCCACACCGCTTGCAAGCGGTGACACCAGACCGAGACCGGTGATGACGACACGCCTCATATCCACCCCTTAAAACTGTTATGTCACGAGCATCAACCCGCAGGCTTTCACCGGCAGATGCAACGTCCGGGCCTGATATAAGGGATGATGCTCCAATCGTTAAATCGGAGTCTGCCGCAGGAGCCAGTCGAAACTTGGACGACGCTTGGCATCCCGGCAAATTCACTTGAATGCCGAAAACGGCACGCACAGACATCCATAAGACTGTTCTGTGCGTTGTAGCTGCTGGCATTCCCGGACGCGAGCGGCCTCTTTTCAAAGGCGCCGCATCCGGCAATGTCAGACTATAGCTCAGAATACAGGCAGGGCCGGGATCCGAAGAGCCCAGCCCTCAACTCTGTTCTGATTAGGCAGAAGCCTTGTCGATGAACTTCACGGCGTCGCCGACCGTGAGGATCGTTTCTGCAGCGTCGTCAGGAATTTCAACGCCGAATTCTTCTTCGAAAGCCATGACCAGCTCGACGGTGTCGAGGCTGTCTGCGCCGAGATCATCAATGAAGCTTGCGCCTTCCGTGACCTTGTCGGCATCTACGCCCAGATGTTCAACAACGATTTTCTTGACGCGCTCTGCGGTATCGCTCATGTCGGAACCTCGACCTGTGTGTTTGTTGCTCTGCCTTGGTTAGCGGCATGCAGGATTGTAATCAAGTTATAAGATGCCTGTCAGCTTCAAGCGATGTCGCCCGGACAGCCATCCTGTGGATATTCCTTTCGGAACAGGATCGCGACATTTCCATTAGAAACACCGCAACTCTCGATGGGCGCATTACCACGCTTCTTGGGCGAGGCAAAGCGCCTTTTCCTGTCACGCCCCCGCTATTAAGGTATTTTATACCATAATTCAGGGGGGTGAAGGGGATCAGATCATGGCCATGCCGCCATTGATATGCAGCGTCTGGCCCGTCACGTAACCGGCCTGCTCGCTGGCCAGATAGACCACGGCAGCAGCGATATCGGCGCCCACGCCCATGCGCTTCATGGGAATATTGGCCATGATCGCTTCTTTCTGCTTGTCGTTCAGCTTGTCGGTCATGGCCGATTCGATGAAGCCCGGCGCAATGCAATTCACCGTCACATTGCGGCTTGCGATTTCCTGCGCCAGCGACTTGGAGAAGCCGATAAGGCCCGCCTTCGATGCGCAATAATTCGCCTGACCCGGATTGCCGGTCACGCCAACGATGGAGGTGATGTTGATAATGCGGCCATTGCGGCGGCGCATCATCGGATGGGTCAGCTCACGCGTCAGATTGAAGACCGAGGTGAGATTGACGTTCAGAACAGCATCCCAGTCTTCGTCGCTCATGCGCACGAATAGACCGTCGCGGGTGATACCGGCATTGTTGACGAGAATATCAACGCCGCCCAGCTCTTCTTCCGCCTTCTGGCCGAGCGCCTTGACGGCTTCGCGATCCGACAGATTGGCCGGGAAGATGAAAGTACGGTCGCCGAGTTCGGCAGCCAGTTCCTTCAGCTTTTCTTCGCGCGTGCCATGCAGGCCGACAATAGCGCCCTGTGCATGGAGAGCGCGAGCAATCGCTTCACCCAGACCGCCGGTCGCACCGGTTACGAGAGCCTTGCGGCCAGTCAGATCAAACATGCGAAATCCCTTTTAAGCGTTGAGAGCAGCTATCGCTGCTTCGATTTCTTCAGCCGAACCAACGGCAGCGCCCGACACATCCTTGGAGATGCGACGCGCCAGACCGGTCAGAACCTTGCCCGAACCTACTTCATAAAGCGAAGTCACGCCATTGGCGGCAAACCATTCCACGGTTTCGCGCCAGCGCACCTGACCCGTCACCTGTTCGACCAGCAGATCGGCAATTTCGTTGGCGTCCGTCACCGGCGCTGCACGCACATTGGCGATGAGCGGCACAACCGGATTGTGCTTTTCGACGCTGGCCAGCGCTTCGCGCATTGCTTCGGCGGCAGGCGCCATCAGGGTCGAATGGAAAGGTGCGGACACCGGCAGCATGATGGCGCGCTTCGCGCCCTTCTCGGACGCAAGCGAAGCCGCCAGCTCGACCGCAGCCTTGGAACCCGAAATCACCAGCTGGCCGCCGCCATTGTCATTGGCGATCTGAACAGAACCGGAAGCCTTGGCTTCCGTGCAGATCGCTTCAACGTCGCCATGTTCCAGACCGATGATGGCCGCCATCGCGCCTTCACCAACCGGAACGGCCTTCTGCATCGCGTTGCCGCGAATGCGCAGGAGACGCGCCGTGTCGGCAAGCGAGAACGTACCAGCAGCACAAAGCGCCGAATATTCGCCCAACGAGTGACCGGCCACGTAGGAAACCTTTTCCTTCAGCGAGAAGCCACGCGCTTCCATGACGCGCAGGACGGCCATCGACACGGCCATCAGCGCAGGCTGCGCATTGGCAGTGAGCGTCAGAACGTCTTCCGGGCCTTCGAACATGGTGGCAGACAGCTTTTCGCCGAGCGCTGCGTCCACTTCGTCAAAGACGGCGCGCGCTTCCGCGAACTGTTCGGCCAGGGCCTTGCCCATGCCTACCGCCTGGCTGCCCTGTCCGGGAAAGGTAAATGCTACCGCCATTGATGCCTCATTCTGGTTTTATACATATGACGATGTCGAAACCGGTATCCGTTTTCGCCGACATGCCCTGCAATTAATGCACAATTTGGCGCGATGTGCCTTAGCCTTGGGCGAAAAGTCAAGCATTTGTCGGTTTTTCGGGGATATCGCGCTTGCAAACAAGGGGAAAAACACGTAATAGCCGCCCGTTCATTGCTCGGCACCAGCTGGGGGCTGAACGGAGGGCCGTGTCCCTAACTAATGATTTAGTTAGAAATACGTTGGAAGTCATAAGCGCTTCGGCCTCCCGTGTCTCCGCTCTCGACCGTCTCAAGTACGCGTCCTTTCTTCACCGGTTTTCCGGCAAAAGAGAAGTCGCAGGGGCTTAGCCGCTGGTGTCGGCGTGATATAACGAAGAAAGGCAAAGCCAATGGCTCTTTATGAACATGTGCTTCTTGCCCGCCAGGACATTTCCCAGCAGCAGGTCGACGCTCTCGTCGAACAGTACAAGGGTGTCCTCGAAGCTAATGGCGGCAAGGTCGGTAAGGTTGAAGCTTGGGGTCTGCGTCCCCTCACCTACCGTATCAACAAGAACCGTAAGGCGTATTATACGCTTCTGAACATCGACGCTCCGGCTGCTGCCGTTGCTGAAATGGAACGTCAGATGCGTATCAATGAAGACGTCCTGCGCTTCATGACCATTCGCGTTGAAGAACACGAAGAAGGCCAGTCGGCTATGCTGACCCGCCGTGACGACCGTCGCGAGCGTGATGGTGATGACCGTCCGCGCCGCCGTGAAGGTGGTTTCGACCGCGGTGATCGTGGCGATCGCGGTGATCGCGGCCCACGTCGCCCACGCGACAACGAAGCTGGTGAAGGAGCATAATCATGGTTGATATCAATCAGATCCCGACCCGCCGTCCTTTCCATCGCCGTCGCAAGACGTGCCCGTTCTCCGGCGCAAACGCACCGAAGATCGACTACAAGGACATCAAGCTTCTGCAGCGTTACATTTCCGAACGCGGCAAGATCGTTCCTTCCCGTATTACGGCTGTCAGCCAGAAGAAGCAGCGTGAACTCGCCAAGGCGATCAAGCGCGCTCGTTTCCTCGGCCTGCTGCCTTACGTTGTGAAGTAAGATCGAGTGAAGTAAGACATTTTCGGGAGGCATTCTCATCAGAGTTTGCCTCCCGATCCCCTTTTCCTCCATTGCGATGGGCGCGACGGAGTGTATTAAAAACCCAAGTTGAGACGCAGCCCTCGTGCCGTCTCTAACTGCAAAACCGGAATAGCCGGAGCAGGACAGCGAGACTGATGAAATTCAATGGAACCATTATTGGTGTCGGCATATTGGCGGGGCTTGCCTCGGCATTGATGTCGTCCGGCGTCATTGTCCAGTCGGGCATGGCGATGGTTCTGTATTTCCTGACGCCGCTTCCCATTTTCGTCGCAGCACTCGGCTGGGGTTCCACCGCCGGTATCGTTGCAGCAGCCGTCGCAACCATCGCAGTCGGCGTTTTTGCCGTTCCGATGGCTGCCCTCCTGATGGCGCTGACGAGCTATGTCCCTGCCGCCATCGGCGCATATCTGTCCGGCCTTGCGCGTCCTGCCGAAGAACTGGGCGGACCGAAGGACGTGATGGTCTGGTATCCGCTGTCGGATATCGTGTTCCGCCTCGCCTTGATGGTGGCGGTCTCCTTCATCGTCATCGGCGCAATTCTCGGCTTCGGCCCGGATATGGCGCGGGAACTGGCCAATGCGGTTATCGACCGCGTTGCGGAAGCTGACCCACAATTCACCGCCAGCGATGAAATGCGCGACACAATGTCGGCGCTGTTGATGTTCGCCCTTCCGGCGATCCAGCCCGCCACCTGCCTCGCCATTCTGGTCGGTAATCTCTATCTGGCGCTGCGCCTGACCGCCATGTCGGGCCGTCTGCGCCGTCCGCGTGACGATTGGCCCGCAACGCTGCGCATGCCGCGCCCGGCGCTGATCGTCTTCGCAATCGCGCTTGCTGTCGCCTTCTTCTCGGGCGCCGCCGGTCTGGTGGCAACCGTGGTGGTGGGCGCACTCGGCGCAGGCTTCATGATGGCGGGTCTTGCCATCATGCATATGCGCACACGCGGCAAGGTATGGCGCCCGGTGGCGCTGTGGTTTGCCTATTTTGCGATCATTCTCTTCGCATTCCTGCTCTTCGTCTTCATGGTTGTCGGCCTTTTCGATACGTCGCGTGGCGCGCCGATCTCGAAAATTCCGGGCAGCGACAAGAGCACCGATAAACAACAGTAACCCGAATCAAACACTCGAAAGGAAACTCCAATGGAAGTCATTCTTCTGGAACGCATTGGCCGCCTCGGCCAGATGGGCGAAACCGTCAAGGTCAAGGACGGCTATGCCCGTAACTTCCTGCTCCCGCAGGGCAAGGCTCTTCGTGCCAACGAAGCCAACAAGAAGAAGTTCGAAGGCCAGCGCGCTCAGCTCGAAGCCCAGAACCTGGAACGCAAGAACGAAGCAAGCGCCGTTGCTGAAAAGCTCAGCGGCCAGAGCTTCATCGTTGTGCGTTCGGCTGGTGAAACCGGTCAGCTCTACGGTTCGGTTTCGACCCGCGACATCGCCGACATCATCACCGCAAACGGCTTCACCCTGCACCGCAACCAGGTTGAACTGAACCATCCGATCAAGACGATCGGCCTGCACGAAGTTTCGATTTCGCTGCATCCGGAAGTTCAGGTTGAAGTGACCGTCAACATCGCTCGTTCGAACGAAGAAGCTGAACGTCAGGCAAAGGGTGAAGACCTCACCTCGATCGAAGCCATCTACGGCATCGAAGAAGCCCCGCTTTCGGAAGAAGTCTTCGACGAAGACGAAGAAGCTGAAGACCAGGCTTAATTAGCCACCTATTATCTCCAGAAAGCCTGTTTTCGTAATAGGCATTCCAATGGTGGTAAACTTTAAATGATCATGCCCGGCGGCCTCCGCCGGGCATTTTCTCTTTCCAGAACGGGAAAACTGCCTATTCTTCTCCTTGGTAATGTATTGGAGAGGGTGCAGACGGAAACGTCCGCGTTGCTTAAGACAGCGTTCCCAAGGCCGGTAGACCTTATGGATCACTGCCTGAAAATCTAATGACAGTGTGGCTCGACAAGAGGATACACAAGCCGCCTGCCGTGCAACCGCATGGATGCTACGCCTGCCTCATCCATAAAAGGAGATGGGGCCGATGTATGGAATGATGCGTACTGTTCTTTCGCATATGATTAAAACCGGAGACCTGACGGTCACCGATTCTAGTGGTGCGCGTTCGCAGTATGGCGACAAGACCGGTGTGCCGGTTCATATACACTTCAAGACGAAGCACGCCGAGCGCGCCGTAGCGCTCGACCCCGAACTGAAACTCGCCGAATGCTTCATGGACGGCGAGATCGATTTTCTGGACGGTGATATTTACACGTTGCTCCAGATCGTATTCGAAAATACCGGGCCAACCGCCGCGACTGAGCCTTGGATGAAGGCGCTTGCAAAGCTGCGCATTCTGTTCCGCCGCTTCCAGCAGATGAACACGATTGCGCGTTCGTCCGACAATATAAAAAGCCATTACGACCTGTCCGGTGAGCTTTACGACCTGTTTCTCGATCCGGACAAGCAGTATTCCTGCGCCTATTTCGAAACACCAAATGCAACGCTCGCCGAGGCGCAACTCGCCAAGAAGCGCCATATCGCGGCGAAACTGCTGGTGAAGGAAGGCGACAACGTGCTGGATATCGGCTGCGGCTGGGGCGGCATGGGCCTGTATCTCGCCCGCCACCTCAAGGCCAATGTGACCGGCGTGACCTTGTCGGAAGAACAGCACGGCATCGCCAATCAGCGCGCCCTTGATGAAGGACTTTCGGACCGCGCCAAGTTCGAGCTGACCGACTATCGCAACATTGACGACAAGTTCGACCGTCTGGTTTCGGTCGGCATGTTCGAGCATGTCGGTGTCGGCCATTTTGCGGAATATTTCCAGCATGTGGCACGGCTGATGAAGCCGGATGGCGTGTTCCTGCTGCATGCCATCGGGCGTTCCGACGGACCGGGCGCGACCAATCCGTTCATCCGCAAATACATCTTTCCGGGCGGCTATATCCCTGCCCTGTCGGAGGTGCTGCCGCATATCGAAAAGGCCGGGCTTTATGTCACAGACATCGAAATTCTGCGGCTGCATTATGCGGAAACGCTCAAGGCCTGGCGTGAGGCCTTCATGGCCAATCGCGAGCGGGCCAAGGCGCTTTATGACGAACGCTTCTGCCGCATGTGGGAGTTTTATCTCGCCGCATCGGAAAGCGCCTTCCGCTGGCAGAACATGATGGTGTTCCACATCCAGATTGCGCACCGGCAGGAATCCGTTCCGCTGACGCGCAACTATATCGAAGCGGAAGAAAAGCGCCTGAAGCGGCTCGACAGTGCACCAAAGGGGGCCAATAGCGAGGCCCGCGCCGTCAAGAAAAGCATGAATGCCTGATCCGGCAAGCGCCGGTTCACACGATCAAAGAAGGGCTGCCGTCTCCGGCAGCCCTTTTTTACGTTATTCGGCCTTCAGCACGAGTCCGTGTCCTACTCGACCTTCGGCACTAGACTATGTCTTCCTCGGCCTTCGGCACGAGTCTATGTTTTAGTCGGCCTTCGGCACTCCGGCCTCCCACTTGTCCCAATGGGCGACAATATCATCGACCAGCGGTGAACCAACGAGATAGATGTTCTGCACCGTCTCGGCGAAACCGCCTGCCGTCTGACCCGGAGCCGGATCTAGGTGCTGCAAGGTGGTTTCATTCGGGTTGCCCTGATCGAAATTCACCGCGCCACGCAGGCTGGCAATACGATCCGTGCCGAACTGGCGCTTGATGACCAGCGTGATCGCTGCCGCTTCCATTTCAGTCACGAGATAATCATCGGCGCCGTAAAGATGCGCAATGTACTGCGCCTCTTTCGACAGGCCAGGGCCATGGAAGAACGTATCGCCGGTCATATGCGTGCCGGTCTTCAGGGATGGCTTGGCCTGTGCGGCCTTGTCGGGATACCGCATGCGATAGTTCTGGGCTTCCTGCGAATCGCGCAGCTCCACCTTCGAGCCAAGGTGCATGGCAGCCGCGACCAGATCGGGATTGAGCTTAAAGACGCGATAATCCTCATAGCCCTTGCGCGGCATGAAAACCGGCTCGCCGGGTTTGCCTTCTTCCGGGGCCCAGCGATGGCCGAGATCGTAATCGACCAGCCAGGTCGCCCAGCTCACATCACCGATGGTGCCGCGTGATGGCGGCGTACCGGCCACGCCCGACAGAATGTAATAGCTCTTCGAGAAATCGAAGGCCGGATCGAGCAGAATGGCCTGCATACTGGCCGACGAATTGACCTTGCCCATGCCCAGCACCGAACCGCAGACACCGTCATCATTGCAATAGACCGGCTTCAGCGCGCCTTTCACTTCGATGGGCTTGGCGTCTTTCCAATAGCGCTCATACCACCATTGAAACTCGCCAGCGCGATCGCCGCTGTTCTGCCCGATCTCGAACATGGCCGCGATGAAAACCTTGACCTTGATCGGTTCGGCAGCAGCAGCCTGTGCCGTAAACGAAGCGAGATAAGCCAGGCAGGAAAAAAGCCCGGCTGCGATCAGTCGATGCCGCATGAATGAACCTTTGCATGAAGAGCCTGTCGCCGGAATCACGCATGATCCGGGGCAGACGAATTTCGGAGATAAAGGCAGAGTAATATCCACCGTTAATCACGGCAACGCCCGTCAAGAACATAGCGTCCATGCGCAGGCGCAAACTGTGAATCAGTGTGAATCATGGTATAGCTTATCCCTTCCAGCAGGAATCATCCGAAGCCGCGTTGCGTTTGGCATCACATGACGGTTAGCTGGCAGTATCAGGGACAGGATCAAGAATCATGGCGGAAGCGGCGGTACGCAAACTCGAGGATGTGCGCGATCAGAAAGACGCACTCTATCGGGAAGCACCACACAATATCGAAGCGGAACAGGCATTGCTGGGCGCAATCCTGATCAACAACGACGCCTTTTACCGCATATCGGACTTTCTGAAGCCGACCCATTTCTTCGAACCGCTACACCGCCGTATCTATGAGATCACCACCGATCTCATCCGCGTCGGCAAGATGGCCAATCCGGTCACCATGAAGACCTTCCTGCCTGACGGCAAGGTGGGCGATCTTTCGATATTCCAATATGTCACGCGCCTTGCCACCGAGGCCGTGACCATCATCAATGCTGCGGATTATGGCCGCGCGATCTATGATCTGGCGACCCGCCGTGCGCTGATCGGGATCGGCGAGGACATGGTCAATGTCGCCTATGATGCGCCGGTCGACAACGCGCCACAGGAACAGATCGAGGACGCCGAGCGCCGCCTGTTCGAACTGGCCGAAACCGGCCGTTACGATGGCGGCTTCCTGCCGTTCAAGGATGCCGTGACCACCGCCGTGGACATGGCCAATGCCGCTTTCATGCGCGATGGCCACCTGTCCGGTGTTTCGACCGGCATTCATACGCTGGACGGCAAGATGGGCGGCTTGCAGCCTTCCGACTTGATCATTCTCGCCGGACGTCCGGGCATGGGCAAGACCTCGCTCGCCACCAACATCGCCTTCAACATCGCCAATTCCTATGAGCCGGACCAGCAGGCCGATGGAACGGTGAAAGCCAAGAATGGCGGCGTCGTCGGCTTTTTCTCGCTCGAAATGTCGGCGGAACAGCTTGCAACCCGTATCATTTCCGAGCAGACGGAAGTGTCGTCCTCGAAAATCCGCCGTGGCGATATCACCGAGACCGATTTCGAAAAGCTGGTCGCCTGCTCGCAGGTGATGCAGAAAATCCCGCTTTATATCGACCAGACCGGTGGTATTTCCATCGCGCAGCTTGCCGCCCGCGCCCGTCGTCTCAAGCGCCAGCGCGGCCTTGATGTTCTGGTGATCGACTACGTTCAGCTGATGACCGGCTCGTCGAAGGCCTCGGCACAGAACCGCGTGCAGGAAATCACCGAAATCACCACCGGCCTGAAGGCGCTCGGCAAGGAACTGAACGTTCCGATCATCGCGCTTTCCCAGCTCTCGCGTCAGGTGGAAAGCCGCGACGACAAGCGCCCGCAGCTCTCCGATCTTCGTGAATCAGGCTCGATCGAGCAGGACGCCGACGTGGTGCTGTTCGTGTTCCGCGAGGAATATTACGTCAAGAACCTTGAGCCGCGCGACGAATTCGACCCGAAATACGAAGAATGGAAGCAGCATTTCGAAAAAGTGCGCGGCACTGCCGATGTCATCATCGCCAAGCAGCGTCACGGACCGACCGGAACGGTCAAGCTCGCCTTCCAGTCCGAATTCACGCGATTTGCAGATCTGGCCGAGGGTTCCTATCTCCCGGAGCAGTATGAATAGTATTTCTTCGAAAAAGGCGCGTCTCTGATGGCCAAGGCGCGCATTCAGTTCATCTGCCAGAATTGCGGCACAGTGCATACGCGCTGGGCGGGCAAGTGCGATTCCTGTGGCGAGTGGAACACGCTCGTCGAGGAAGGCACCAATAGCGGCATCGGTTCCGGTCCAGGCGCCATGTTGTCGAAGCGCAAGGGTCGCGCCGTGGCGCTGACCTCGCTTTCCGGCGATATAGAAGATGCCCCGCGCATCATTTCCGGCATCAGCGAACTCGACCGGGTAACCGGCGGCGGTTTCGTGCGTGGGTCTGCACTGCTGATCGGCGGCGATCCCGGCATCGGCAAATCCACGCTTCTGACGCAGGCCGCAGCAGCCCTTGCCAATCGCGGCCACCGCATCGTCTATGTTTCGGGCGAAGAAGCCGTCGCGCAGATCCGCCTGCGTGCGCAGCGTCTCGGCGTCGCCACGTCGCCGGTGGAACTTGCCGCCGAAACCAATGTCGAAGACATCATCGCCACCATCTCCGATGGCAAACGCCCTGATCTGGTGATTATCGATTCGATCCAGACCTTGTGGACCGATATGGCGGATTCGGCCCCCGGCACGGTTACGCAGGTGCGTTCCTCGGCGCAGGCGATGATCCGTTATGCCAAGCAGACAGGCGCTGCGGTGGTGCTGGTCGGCCATGTCACCAAGGACGGCCAGATTGCCGGCCCGCGCGTGGTCGAGCATATGGTCGATGGCGTTCTCTATTTCGAAGGCGAAGGCGGGCATCATTACCGCATCCTGCGCACGGTGAAGAACCGCTTCGGCCCCACCGATGAAATCGGCGTTTTCGAAATGTCCGATGGCGGCTTGCGCGAAGTGTCCAATCCGTCCGAGCTTTTTCTCGGCGAACGCAACGAAAAAGCGCCCGGAGCTGCGGTTTTCGCCGGTATGGAAGGCACGCGCCCGGTTCTGGTGGAAATTCAGGCCCTTGTTGCCCCCTCCTCTCTCGGCACGCCGCGCCGTGCCGTCGTGGGCTGGGATGGCGGGCGTCTCGCCATGATCCTCGCCGTGCTGGAATCGCATTGCGGGGTGCGTTTCGGCCAGCATGACGTCTATCTGAATGTTGCGGGCGGCTATCGGATCAGCGAACCGGCGGCCGATATTGCCGTTGCATCGGCGCTTGTTTCCTCGATGGCCGGTATTGCCCTTCCGCCAGATTGTGTTTATTTCGGCGAAATCAGCCTTTCCGGTGCTGTTCGTGCGGTGACGCATGCAGTACAGAGATTGAAGGAAGCAGAGAAACTCGGCTTCCGGCAGGCGGAAGTGCCAAGCGGTAGCGGCGAACTCTGGAAAGATCGCAGCTTCCGTCTTATGGAAACAGCCGCCCTGCCCGACCTCGTTGCACGCATTGCCGCGGCGGGTGCCGGAAAGAAGTAGAAATCGGGAATGTGAAGCTGGAAGATTCTGTCAACCTTCCAGTGGTAAGCTTCCGCGTCTTTGACTGCCCTGCGCACCGGAACGCTTGCGCGAAAAACTAAGGACAGGCCAGAATGCCCATAACCATGCTTGATGGAATTCTACTCGGGATAACGCTGGTATCAGCGGTTCTGGCGATGGTGCGCGGTTTTTCCCGCGAAGTACTGTCGCTCGTATCCTGGGCTGCGGCAGCAGCTGCCGCTTTCCTATTCTATAAGCCGGTGCTGCCCTACATAAAGCCCTATATCAACAACGAAACCCTTGCGATGATCGCCGCCATGGCTGCGGTTTTCCTCGTGGTGCTGATCATCGTTTCGCTGATCACCATGAAGATCGCGGATTTCATCATCGACAGCCGCATCGGCGCGCTCGATCGCACGCTGGGCTTCCTGTTCGGCGCGGCACGCGGTGTTCTGCTGATGGTCGTCGCCATGCTGTTCTTCAACTGGGCGGTGCCGGATAACCAGCCTGCCTGGATCACCAATGCGAAATCGAAGCCGATGCTCGATTCCTTCGGCGAACAGCTGCGCAATCTTCTGCCTGCCGACCCGGAATCGATGGTCGACAAGTTCAAGCCGCAGCGCAATGCACCAGCCACTGGCGAACAGGAAGAAGCGCCTGTTCCGGATGACGCGCCAGCGCAGCAATAATCAGCACCTGATTTAAAAAATTGAAACCGGCTCGTGCCGGTTTCATCTGTTTTTGGCCCCAATAAAGGCCTATATGATCGGCTTAACTGACGCGGGTTCAAGGGATCGCTTTCAAAACAGCGTCCTTTCATGTAAATGTTGTTTTTAACAACCCGCAATCGAAAGGTCTTGCGGACAATGTTCCAACAATCGCATGATGAGACTTCCTTTATGCTGGATGACGACACCCTGCATGAAGAGTGTGGTGTATTCGGCATTTTGGGTCATGAGGACGCCGCAGCGCTGACAGCGCTGGGTCTGCACGCCCTTCAGCATCGCGGGCAGGAAGCCGCCGGTATCGTCTCGTACCACAATCGCCGCTTCCATTCCGAACGCCATATGGGCCTCGTCGGGGACCATTTCACCGACGCCGCCACGCTGAACCGCCTGCCCGGCGACCGCGCCATCGGCCATGTGCGCTATTCCACGACCGGCGAAACGATCCTGCGCAATGTGCAGCCGCTTTTCGCAGAACTGGAAGTCGGCGGCATTGCGATTGCCCATAACGGCAATTTCACCAACGGCATCTCGCTGCGCAAACAGCTCATCGCCTCAGGCGCGATCTTCCAGGCGACTTCCGACACGGAAGTCGTTTTGCATATGATCGCCCGTTCGCGTTTTGCCTCGTCTTCCGACCGTTTCGTGGATGCGATCCGTCAGGTCGAAGGCGGCTACGCCATGCTGGCACTGACCCGCACCAAGCTGATCGCCGCGCGCGATAGCATCGGCATTCGTCCGCTCGTCATGGGCGAACTGGATGGCAAGCCGATCTTCTGCTCGGAAACCTGCGCCCTCGACATCATCGGCGCGAAATACATTCGCGACGTTGAAAATGGCGAAGTGATCGTCTGCGAAATCCAGCAGGACGGCTCGATCACCACCCAGTCCATCAAGGCGGAAAACCCGCAGCCGGAACGTCTGTGCCTGTTCGAATATGTCTATTTCGCCCGCCCGGATTCTGTCGTCGGCGGACGCAGCGTCTATGTCGCGCGCAAGAATATGGGTATCGAACTGGCTGGTGAGGCCGGTGTCGAAGCCGATGTCATTGTGCCGGTGCCCGATGGCGGCACGCCTGCGGCGCTCGGCTTTGCGCAGGCAAGCGGCATTCCTTTCGAATATGGCATCATCCGCAACCATTATGTCGGGCGCACCTTCATCGAGCCGACCCAGCAGATTCGCGCCTTGGGCGTGAAGCTGAAGCATTCGGCCAATCGTGCCATGATCGAAGGCAAACGTGTTGTGCTGGTGGATGATTCCATCGTGCGCGGCACCACCTCGGTCAAGATCGTGCAGATGATGCGCGATGCGGGCGCGAAGGAAGTGCATATACGGGTGGCAAGCCCGATGATCTATCATCCGGATTTCTACGGCATCGACACGCCGCACGCCGACAAGCTTCTCGCCAACCAGCATGAAGATCTGGAATCCATGTGCCGTTACATCGGCGCGGATTCGCTGGCCTTCCTGTCTATCGACGGTCTCTACAAGGCTGTCGGCGGCAAGCCGCGTGATCCGAACGCGCCTGCCTTCACGGATCACTATTTCACGGGTGATTACCCGACCCGCCTTCTCGATCAGGAAGGCGAAAGCAACATCCACACGCTGTCGCTGCTGGCCAGCAACGGCTAACGCACATTCGCGAACTGGGCGGCCTGCGGGCCGCTCCAATCCTTCACATAAAAAGTCATTGGGGACGGAATGACAATCGACCTTACGGGCCGGCTGGCCTTGGTAACGGGCGCATCGCGCGGCATCGGGTATTTTCTTTCACTGGAACTGGCAAAACGCGGCGCGCATGTGATCGCTGTGGCGCGTACTGTCGGCGGTCTTGAAGAGCTGGACGACGATATTCGCAAGCTCGGCGGCAACGCGACATTGGTGCCGCTCGACATCACCGATATGGAAGCCATCGACCGCCTTGGCGGCTCGATCCACGAGCGCTGGGGTAAGCTTGATATCATGGTCGCCAATGCGGGCGTGCTGGGCACCATCTCGCCGATCGGCCATGTAGAAGCAAAGACCTTCGAAAAGGTCATGAATGTCAACGTGACAAGCGTTTGGCGTCTGATCCGCTCGACAGACCCGCTGCTGCGCCTTTCCGATGCCGGACGCGCCATTCTGCTCTCGTCCGGCGTTGCGCATAGCTGCCGCGCCTTCTGGGGGCCTTACGCCGCCTCCAAGGCGGCAGTCGAGGTCATGGCCCGCAGCTGGGCTGAAGAAACCAAGCAGATGGCCCTGAATATCAACTCGGTCAATCCCGGCGCAACCCGCACCGCCATGCGCGCGCAGGCCATGCCCGGCGAAGACCCGGACACCCTGCCGACACCGCAGGAAGTGGCCGAAAAGATCGTCAAGCTTGCCGATCCGGCGCTCGACGTCACGGGCAAGCTGTTTGACGTGCGTCAGGACCGTTTCCTCGACTATCATATGCCGGATTGAAAATCTGATCCAGAATAGTTATGTTTGGATTGGCGGCTGAAGCTGTAACTCCAGCCGCCGTGTACTTAGAAGATATTTACCCGCACATATGCTTGCCAGCCTGTGCGGGTTTTCTTTATCCTAAGCGTGAACCTGATGGGTATTAGCCACATAGTTCACCTCCAAAAGGAGAGCAAAGCCCTTGCCTGGGTCGGGGTGGCTCATCCTCCCCGACGCGCCCGCTGGCTTGGCGCTTGCTGCTTTTGCCCCCATCCCGAATTGATGAACCAATTTTCAGTTGGTGAATAGCTTTTTTACTTGAGGATTACCAAATGACTGACGCCACCACGCGCTTCATCGTCATCAGCGGTGGCCCCGGATCGGGCAAAAGCACGCTGATCGATGCGCTCGAACAACGAGGTTTTGCGCGTACCATGGAAGCCGGGCGCGCCATCATTCAGGATCAGGTTGCCATAGGCGGCACGGCCTTACCCTGGGACGACCGCGCGCTGTTTGCCGAACTGATGTTGTCGTGGGAAATGCGGTCACATCGCTCGGCACAGCGCCACTCTGGGCCGGTCTTCTTTGATCGCGGTGTGCCGGATGTGATCGGCTATCTTTCGCTCTGCGGCTTGCCCGTGCCTTCGCATATGGAAGCGGCTGCGCAGCAGATTCGTTATAACAAAACGGTGTTTCTCGCCCCGCCATGGCCGGAGATTTTCGGGCAGGATGCCGAGCGCAAGCAGGATTTCGAAGAGGCCGTGCGAACATTCACAGCGATGGAAACAACCTATCGCCGGTTCGGATATGAAATCGCGCTCCTGCCGAAAGTTTCGGTCGAGGAGCGCGTTGAGTTCATTCTGACAAAAATGCCGTCAGTTGTCTTCTGACGCAGACGGCTTTTCTTCTTCGCTATCGGTCGTCGGTTCTTCCGCGGCTTTACGATCCGCAGCCTCGCGGCGGTTCCATGCGGCAAGACTGAACGGCAGGAAAGCCAGATAGGCCAGAGCCGTCAGGCTCAGCGTCTGCCATGTGAAGCTCATCAGGAACGCCACATAGACGACCACGCAAAGGATCAGCGGCATGACGATATCGCGGCGCACAAGACTGCCCGCCGATTTGCCGTTATAGACCGGCAGGCGGCTGACCAGCAGGAACGCGATGGCCACGGTATAAATGGCAACGCCGAAGGCCAGCCCGCGCGAAGGCGTCAGGCCGAGGAAACCGAGATAAACCGGCAACAGCACCAGCATGGCGCCAGCGGGCGCAGGCACGCCGATGAAATAGTTGCTCTGCCAGGCAGGCCGGTTCGGGTCTTCCAGCATCACATTGAAACGCGCCAGACGAAGGCAACAGGCAATCGCATAGAGAAGACCGGCAATCCAGCCGAAGGAACGCGCCTGATCCAGCATGAATGCATAAAGCACCAATGCGGGTGCAACGCCGAAATTGACGATGTCGGCAAGTGAATCCATCTGCTCGCCGAATTTCGACGAGCCTTTCATCATGCGCGCGACACGACCGTCGATACCGTCGAGGAATGCTGCGACGAGCACCATGGCGACGGCCAGCTCAAACCGGTTTTCGAAGGCAAGACGAATGCCGGTCAGACCGGCACAGATGGCCAGAACCGTGATGAGGTTCGGAACAACGATCCGCAGCGGTATCTGCGACAGCTTTGGGCCGCGGGATGAATCCACGCGGCCATTGGGCTCAAAAGGCGGAAAGGGTGTTCCCATGTTCTATGCAATCCGGACAACGGGTTCGCTGCGGTTGCTGCCGTAATCGGCAAGCACCGTTTCACCGGCAACAGCCGTCTGACCCACGGCAACGCGAACCGTCGCATCGGCAGGCAGATAAACGTCAACGCGGGAACCGAAGCGGATAAGGCCGAAACGCTCGCCAACCGACAGATCGTCATCCTGGCTCGACCAGCACACGATGCGGCGCGCTACCAGACCGGCGATCTGCACCACGCCGACTTTGCCATGCGGGCTTTCGATCAGAACACTGTTGCGTTCATTTTCGGTGCTCGCCTTGTCCAGTTCCGCATTGAGGAACTTGCCCGGACGATGCTGGACCTTGACGATCTGACCACGAACCGGCGAGCGGTTGATGTGCACGGAAAAGACATTCATGAACACGGAAACGCGCATCAGCGGCTCAAAGCCCAGATCAAGCTCCGCAGGCGGAATGGCCGGACCGACGAAAGAAACCTTGCCGTCAGCCGGGCTGATGACGAGATCGTCGTCCATCGGCGTCACGCGTTCGGGATCGCGGTAGAAATAGATGCACCAGACTGTGAGCACCATGCCGATCCAGAACAGCGGGTTCCACAACCAGCCAAGGATCAGCGAAACCACGAAGAAGCCCGCTATGAACGGATAGCCTTCCCGGTGAATCGGCACGAAAGTGTTGCGGATAGTGTCAGTCAGGCTCATCGCTTGTTCCTCGTATTTAGAGCGCATCCGATCTGGCTTCACCAGACCGGCACTCTAAATCGTTGCTCGGGCCGCATTTATGCGACGCCAAATGTTCCCATTTGGCTGCACAACGCTTTAGCCGTATGTAGCGCATGACTCCCGGAATCTCAAAATGCATTTCGCAATTTATGCACGACTGTCAGGTGCCGTGATCACTCCGCCGCAGGGGTTCCGCGCACAACCACGCCCATATCGTCGCTCTCGCGAACCTGACGCAGGCGCTCTTCGGCTTCGTCGGCCTCACGCTGGCGATCCCACATCGAGGCATAAAGCCCCTTGTGCTTCAGAAGCTGACGATGCGTGCCGCGCTCGGCGATCAAACCGTCCTTGAGCACGATGATTTCATCCGCACCGATGACTGTCGAAAGACGGTGCGCTATAACCAGTGTCGTGCGGCCGCGGCTGACAATATCCAGCGCCGACTGGATTTCCTGCTCAGTCGCCGTGTCCAGCGCCGAGGTCGCTTCATCGAGGATCAGGATCGGCGGTGCTTTCAGGATCGTGCGTGCGATCGCGACGCGCTGCTTTTCACCGCCTGAAAGCTTCAGCCCGCGCTCACCGACCATAGCCTTGTAGCCATCCGGCAGATGCTGGATGAAACGGGAAATCTGCGCCATTTCAGCCGCCTTCTCCACCTCTTCCTCGGTCGCATCGGTGCGGCCATAGCGAATATTATAGGCGATGGTGTCGTTGAACAGCACCGTATCCTGCGGAACCATGCCGATGACCTTGCGCAGGCTTTCCTGCGTCACGTCACGCACGTCCTGCCCGTCAATGGTCACCGAGCCCGACTGGATATCGTAGAAGCGGAACAGCAGCCGCGAAATCGTGGACTTGCCCGCGCCCGAAGGCCCGACAATCGCCACCGTCTTGCCTGCCGGAACCTCGAAGCTGATGCCCTTGAGGATCGGACGGTTGGAATCATAGGCAAAGTGCACGTCGTCAAAGCGGATTGCGCCCTTGTCGACCTGCAGCGGCTTGGCGCCCGGCTTGTCGCTCACTTCCTGCTTCACGTCGAGCAGGTCGAACATCTGTTCGATATCAGTCAGCCCCTGACGGATTTCGCGATAGATGAAACCGATGAAGTTGAGCGGAATGGAAAGCTGCATCAACAGCGCATTGATGAACACGAAGTCGCCGATGGATTGCGTTCCGGCGCGCACTTCCAGTGCCGACATGACCATGACAATCGCCATGCCCACGCCGAAGATCACCGCCTGACCGAAGTTCAGCCAGCCGAGCGAGGTCCAGGTCTGGGTCGCAGCCTTTTCATAACGCGCCATCGAAGCATCGAAGCGCTTGGCTTCCATCGTCTCATTGCCGAAATACTTCACCGTTTCGAAGTTCAGCAGGGAGTCGATAGCCTTGGTATTGGCGTCCGTATCGGAATCGTTCATCTCGCGGCGGATGTTGATGCGCCAGTCGCTCGCCTTGATCGTGAACCACGTATAGAACCACACCGTCGCCGCCACGACCACCAGATAGGAAATGCCGTAGGAGACCGCGAAAATCACCGCCGTCATTGCAAATTCCAGAATGGTCGGCAGCGTGTTGAGAATGGTGAAGCGGACGATGGTTTCGATGCCCTTCGTGCCGCGCTCGATCACGCGTGACAGACCGCCCGTGCGCCGCTCAAGATGAAAGCGCAGCGAAAGCTGGTGCATATGCACGAATGTGCGATAGGCAAGCTGGCGCACCGCATATTGGCCGACACTGGCGAACAAGGCGTCGCGCAGCTGGTTGAGACCGGCCTGCACGATCCTCGATCCGTTATAGGCCACCACGAGCATGACCGCACCGGTCAGGAAAAGCGGCACATAGCCCGGCGCATGCAACTGTCCGTTCAGCGCATTCGTCGCCCATTTGAAGAAATAGGGCACGAGAATGAGAACGATCTTCGAAATGACCAGATAGAACGTTGCCCATACCACACGCATGCGCAGGTCCGGCCTGTCCTCGGGCCACATATAGGGCCAGAGATTGCGCAGTGTCTTGAATGTTTCGCCGGATTCGGCAGAAACCGTTTTAGAGGAGCTCATCAGGCGTTCTTTCGGGTCAGATCATAACGTGCAACAACCACCGGCGAATGCGGCAAGGTGGGTGCGAATGGCATTGATTTGCTGCCAGTTGACGCTGTAGCGCGAGGACTGGCGTTCGGGTCGATAGTCGATCAGCCTTGCGGTCACGAGAACCTTCAAATGCTGGGAAACGGTGGATTGGGCGAGATCAAGCCTGCCGACAATATCCTTGCAGCAGCAGGCGTCCTCAAGGATCAGTTGCCGTAAAATGGCGATACGCACCGGGTGACCCAGCGCGGCATAAATCCGCGCGGCATCCTCGTCGCCTTTCGCCATCGAGCCAAGATCGGCTGCGGCCTGATCATTCAGGGAAATCTTCATCGTATATCGACGATATACGATTATGCCTTAAAGCACAAGATTTCGCGGCGTCTTTTCCAAAAAACGCCGCGAAAGTAAAAACAAGCTATCGTGATTATTGAGTAGCACTACAATTGCAAATTCGTCAGGCCGTGGCGAAACGAGTGATTTTCGAGCGCAGGAGCATAGGAAATTGCTCGTTGCAGACCGGCATCACAAAGAACGCAACTGTAGTGGTAGAGCGGAACCTGATCAGTTCTGCGGTTACTGTGTCTGGCGCTGCACTTCCTCGTCGCCCAGAGGCTCCTTCGGCATGTGGAACACCTGCCCCGGCCAGATAAGGTCAGGGTTTTTGATCTGCTCACGATTGGCAAGATAGATGGTCGTGTAGCGGGTGCCCTTGCCATAGGCGCGCTTGGAAATCGTCCACAGATTGTCGCCACGGCGGATGATCACCGAACCATCAACCTTCTGCAGCGCGGCCTTGTCCTCTGCGCCTGCCTCTGCCGTACCGCCGCTTGCGGGAGCGACTGCCGAAATATTGGCGCCAGCCTCGCGACGGAACGGCACGCGCGCCGTTGCGATGACACGGTTTGCATTGTCGAGAAGATCGGCGCGAATGATGTAATCGGCCACGGCAAGCGGCTGTTTGCTCTGCACGAGGAAACGGCCTTCCGGCGTAACAGTGCTGGAGCCGATCAAAATATCATTGGCATGGACGATCACGCGGTTTCCGCCCTTGGCATTGCCCGCCACGAAGATGGCGTCGCCTTCGATTTCCACAGCCTCGATCGCAATCGGCAGTTCTTCGGCAGGCTTGGCCTGCGAGGCCCCGCCGTCGCTCGGCGCTGTTGCAGCACCCGTCGCATTGTCTGTCGGTTGCGCCGGTGCAGTTTCGGGCTTGGTGATCAGACGACTTGCTTCGCCCGGTTCTTCAACCAGCGCCAGAACCTGTCCGCCTTTTGAATCCGGCACGGAGACGATGGCCGTCTGGGCAGACGTGGCAACCTTGTCCTGCCCCGAGGCGCGCAGCACGAGCTGATGATCGCCCGGCTTCAGCGGCTGGTCCAGCACCACGACGAAATCGCCATTGACGCCTGCCTTGGCTTTGCCCACGACACTCGCACCAGCCACGACTTCCACATCCGAATTCGGCATGGCCTTGCCGGCAATCACCACGGAACCATCCGGCTCTACGCGCAAGAGGTCGAAGATCGGCGTCTGGTGCTGCTGTTCCGGCTCAGCGGCGGCCTGATCGGCGGGGGCCGTCGGCTTGTCAGCCTTTGGCGCAGCCTCGGCAGATTGCGCGGGCTTTGGTGCCTCTGGCGTCGATGCTGATGGTGTCTCTGTCTGAGGCGCTTGCGGCTGAGCAGCCTGCTGTGCGCCGCCGGAAGCGGCGGGCGCGGAAACACCAGCCTTGGGTGTTTCCGGCTCTGTCTTCTTTGCATTCCAGTAAAGGCCAAGCCCGACAATCACGGCCAGCAGGCCAGCGCCGAGCAATCCAAAGCTATTCTTCTGCATTTCGTTCCGAGACCCACGCCAGAGATTAGCGCGTTTCCAGTTAAAACGAAGACGTTGAAACCGCGCTATCTATTTTTCTGCGCATTTCCGAACGCAAAACCGCTTCGCACTTTTGCTGGAAATGCAAACTCTTCCTCTGTCGCATTACCCAACGCAAAACCGCTTCGCACTTTTGCTGGAAATGCTCATTAGAATGGGTTTATAGCTTTTGGCTTCCCCCCACAACAAATCTGCACTGAATTAGCAAAAGGTACGAGGTTTTTTCTTAGCTTGCTTATTGTTCTGCACAGCTTGTGGGCTTTTCCTGTTCCGGGTCGTCCATGAGGTTGTAAAGACTGGCCTCCTGGCCCTTTGTCCACCAGATATAAACGCCGCCCGCATATTTCGCGCCGGAACCGGACAACACATTGGAAGCGATGACGGTTTCATCGTCCAGCTCAAGCTCTGCAAGCGAAATGTCACCGGCATTGTAATAGGTTACGGACACGTCCTTTTCGCCGCATTTATAGAGGACGGAATTGGTCGTCACCGCCGTATCGTCCGGCAATTTGATGGTGATTTCAGCGGCCGACGCCGCCGATGCGGTCAGGGACAGCGCAAAAAGCGCAACGGACAGTTTTACTGAAGACAACATTTTCAAATTCACTCCAATTTGATTTGCAAAATAAGACTTAGATTACAGGCCCTGAATGTACAGGACATGAACGGATTTTACGGCACTGCGGCGTGACGCCCGACTTGACGCTCACGCATCAAAAGCCCAAAAAAGCACTATGTCTGAGATTCGATCCATTTGCGTTTATTGCGGCTCTTCCATGGGCCAGAACCCCATCTATCGCGAAGCTGGCCTTGCCCTTGGCCGCTCCATCGCCGAGCATGGCCTGCGCCTTGTCTATGGCGGCGGCACAAGAGGCATCATGGGTGCGGTGTCGCAGGGCGTGATGGAAGCTGGTGGCGAAGTCACCGGCATCATCCCGACCTTCCTGCTCGACAAGGAAGCGAGCCTCGAAAAGGCGGAACAGCTGACAGAGTTGGTCGTCGTCGGCGATATGCACGAGCGCAAGCACCTGATGTTCCAGAAGTCGGATGCGTTCGTCACCCTGCCAGGCGGCATCGGCACCGTCGAGGAAATCGTGGAGATGATGACCTGGGCGCAGCTCGGCAAGCATCGCAAGCCAATGGTTTTCGCCAATATCAACAATTTCTGGCAGCCCATGCTGTCGCTGCTCGACCATATGCGCGCGGAAGGTTTTCTTCATACCGCCCATCAGGTGCAGCCGCTGGTGATCGACAAAGCGGAAGACATTGTGCCCGCCATCCTCGCCGCCAATGGTAAGCCGCGCGAAGGTGATCCGGAAATCATCGAGAAGATGTAAGCCCTGCCCTCGCGAGAGCAGCTTTCTTGTTCGTTACGCATTGAACCATCTGTACCGCCGTACAGGTGGTTTTTTGTTGTTTGCGCGCCGTTGTCTCTCCACCGCTGCCCTTGCGATAAGCGGCTGGCCATGCCACATTGAAAAACGTTCAACCATATGGTTGACTATTATCCTGAATGACGTATATTCAACCTTACGGGTGAATAATGAACGATGATGCTCTGTCACATATTCTCAAAGCCGTCGGAGACGTTACGCGACGGCATATCTTGACGCTCCTCGTACAGGAGGGCGCTTCAAGAGTGACTGCGCTCGCCGCTCATTTCGACATGTCGCTCAACTCTGTCTCCAAGCACATCAAGGTGCTTGAGGAGGCAGGGTTGGTCACCCGCAAGACTTTGGGCCGCGAGCATTTCATTGCCGCCGAACTGGAACCGGTACGGGAAGTGGAGAACTGGTTCGCGGAACTGAAGTCTGTCTGGGAACTGCGCCTGACGGCGCTGGAGGATGTACTCGTTTCAAAGGAACAGGAAAATGAGTGAGCTTGAACTGACAGTCAATCGCAGGATCGCCGCTCCACGGGAGAAGGTTTTCAACGCATGGCTCTCGCCGGTGACGCTGGCGAAATTCATGCGCGCATCAAGCGACAGCACCGGTCCGTCCGATGTCAGCACGGATGCGGTGAAAGGCGGCCGCTTTTCCATTTTGATGCATATGGTCGATCGCGACGTGCCGCATTCGGGCACCTATCTGGAAATCGATCCGCATTCGCGTTTGGCGTTCACGTGGAATTCGCCGCATTCGCTGGATGACAGCGTGGTAACGATCGACCTGAAGGAAGTGGACCCGAACACCACGGACATCACGCTGAAACAGGTCAAATTCCGCAGCCCCGAAGCACGCGACGGACACATCAAGGGCTGGAGCGTCATTCTGACGAATTTCGACGGACTGGCCAACTGACCCTGCCGATAGAAATAAAAATGCCGGGCGCTTTGCCCGGCATTTTGTTCGTGCGGATAGCATCACGACAATAGCAGATACCCTGTCGGATCTGCTGGGCAGATACCACCACCACATTGCAGCAACGTGGAAACGCCATTCGCGACCGTGAGAACCATGAACAATGCGATCGGCAGATAGACTGCAGTTTTCATTGTGAGAGCTGGCTGCACCTCACCAAACTGACGATCAAACAGCAGCATGATCGCCGCGCCGGTGATCATGAGCGCGGATATGATGAAGCCCCAAGTATAAAAATGCAGATCGAGGAAAGCGTTGCCATAGGCTCCCGTACCGGGAACGATATGCAAAAGAATATGCCGGGCTGCGACCGATCCACTGATTGCAGCGCCCAGGATAATCAATCCGTAATGGCTGGGGCGCATGCCGGTCCTGAGATTGAGAGCGAGACCAAACCCGGCCGCGATGATACCGGCGCGCTGCAAGATGCAAAGCGGGCATGGAATATTCCCTTGGACGATCTGATCAGCAAACGCGAACAAGAGCGTGAAACAAACGGCTGACAACCCAATAATATTGAGCCAGATCGAATATTTTCTGGTCATTTTTTCCGTATCACAATGCAATATTGATTGAATCCGTGGCATGCAGGCTGAACAAAGCCAAAATGCAGACGACACCACTGCCCCAGAATACGAGCGCGATGGTCCGCCTTCTAAACCAGGTCGCAACCAGGCCAACAAAGAAGAGAAAAAAGGACACACTCATCATCGCAATATTCAGTTCTCAAAAAGTCGTAGGAAAGGAATACGCATAGATTCGCATTCCACGGGAAGACTGTAGAACTAATGCAAATTCGGTGTATTGTGAAAATCGCAGAATAGAGGTCGCATAAAGCAGCTCCTAAAAATTACTGATTACATTCTTGAGGAAATCGATCGGCGGTCAATCCGTTACTGATCAAATACCAGCAGATAGGATTGCCACCTATTTCTTCACCAGCGTCACAACTGCTTCCACATGCGGAGACCACAAAAACTGGTCGATAGGCGTGACACGCTGGATGCGGTAGCCGCCCTTCACCAGAATGGCGAGATCGCGGGCAAGCGTGACCGGGTTGCACGACACGGCAACCACCTTTTCCACCTTGGACTTCGCCAGTTCCTGCGCCTGTTCTTCGGCACCCGCACGCGGCGGATCGAAGACAACGGCGTTGTAAGGCAGCAATTCCTTCGGCATTAGCGGGCGGCGAAACAGGTCGCGCCGTTCAACGCTCACCGGCTTCAACCCCTGTACATGGCGCACGCCACGGTCGAGCGCCGCCAGAGCCGCCGCATCATTTTCCACCGCATGGACCGCGCTTTTCTCTGCCATTCTCAGCGCGAAAGTGCCGACACCGCAGAAAAGATCGGCGACGCGCTTTGCCTTGCCGACATGGTTCAGCACCAGCGCCGTCATCGCCTCTTCAGCCTCGGCGGTTGCTTGCAGGAAGCAGCCGGGCGGCACCGGAACCGGAACCTTGCCGAAATGGATCAGCGGCTTTTTTGGCTCGACGATGATTTCGCCTTCATGCGAAAGGCGTGCAAAGCCCTTCTTGATGACCAGCGCGGTCAAGGCGCGGCGCTGGTCGTCATCCAGCACACCGCAACCGCTTGCCGCGAGATCAAGGCCGGATTCCGTCAGTGTCGCCGCCAGTTTGAACGGCTTGGAACCCGGCGCCAGCAATGCGCCGACATCGCGCAGGTCGTCGAGGCGCGCGATGATTTCCGGCACGGTGACCGGGCATTCGACAATATCGATGATTTCGTGGCTGAGATGGCGATTGAAGCCGAGCAGAACGCCCTTCTCCGTCTTGCGCGCGGCAAAGACGGCGCGGCGGCGCGTATGCGGTGCACAGGCCACCAGCGGTTCAACTTCAACATCAATGCCCCTGCCCTTCAGGGCCGAGACAACCAGTTCGCGCTTCCACAGACGGTAGGGTTCATCCTGCCAGTGTTGCAGCGCACAACCGCCGCAGGCCTCGAAATGCTCGCAGGCCGGGTCCTGCCGTTCCGGCGATGCTTCCAGCAATGCGATCAGCGTCGCGCGGTTCTTGTCGCGCGCCACATTGGCCACTTCGCCCGGCAGCGTGAAAGGCACATAGATCTGACCATCGGGAAGATTGGCGACGCCATCGCCGCCCGCACCAATCGAGCGGATTGTTATTTGCCCCATTGCTGGCATCGTCATTGGTCTTTCTTTCCTGCCAAGAGATATTCACGATTGCCGTCACCACCTTCGATGGGTGACGGGCAAAGGCCGAGCGCGCGCCAGCCAGGCTGCGTCTCAAGCCAGAGTTTGAGTTCTTCTGCTATGCGTTCGCCGTCCGCAGGATCACGCAAAATGCCGCCCTTGCCGATGGCTTCACGTCCTGCCTCGAATTGCGGCTTCACGAGAAGCGCGCAGATAGCATCTTTTTGCGCAAAGGCCAATGCCGGGGGCAAAGCGAGCTTCAGCGAGATGAAACTGACATCCGAGACGACGCAATCAATGTCGCGCCCGTCGAGCTGTGCCAATTCCAGCGCGCGGGCGTTGACACCTTCCTTGTTGGCGACGCGGGCGTCGGCGCGCAGGCTTTCATGCAACTGGTCGTGCCCGACATCGATGGCGATGACATGGCTTGCGCCGCGTTCCAGCAACACCTGTGTAAAGCCGCCGGTGGATGCGCCAATATCGATTGCCGTGCGCCCTTTCACATCGAGGTCGAAATGATCGAGCGCCGCGATCAGCTTCAGCGCTGCGCGCGAAACATAGGCGCTGGCCGGATCGTCCACCGCGATTGCAGCATTCTGCGCCACCGTCTGGCCGGGCTTGGTAACGGCTTTGCCATCCACCTTCACCGTGCCGCGCTGGATCGCATCGCGGGCGCGCGAGCGCGTGGCGAACAATCCGCGTTCGACCAGCAGTTGGTCAAGACGCGGACGACTATCGGCAGATGGTACGCTCATGAGATCACGCCCTGAAATCAGGCACGGAACGGCGTCGCGATGGCTTCCCGACCAAGCGCGGAAAAGACCGTGTGCACAATACCGGCCCGGTCGAGACCGGCGCTCGCATACATTGCATCCGGCTTGCCGTGATCCTGATAGAGATCGGGCAGCGTCAGCGCACGAACCTTCAGGCCGCGATCCAGCAGACCGTCAGTGGCGAGGAATTGCAGCACATGCGAGGCAAAGCCGCCCACCGCGCCCTCCTCGACCGTCACCAGCACTTCATGCTCACGGGCAAGGCGGCGGATCAGATCGTGATCGAGCGGCTTGGCAAAGCGCGCATCGGCAACCGTCGTCGAAAGACCAGCAGCGCCCAGCTCATCGGCAGCGGCAAGACATTCAGCCAAGCGCGTTCCAAACGACAGCAGCGCCACCTTGGTGCCCTCGCGCACGATACGGCCCTTGCCGATTTCAAGCACCGAGCCGCGTTCCGGCAATTCAACGCCAACGCCATCGCCACGCGGATAGCGGAAGGAAATCGGGCTTTCGTCATATTCGGCGGCGGTGCGGACCATATGGCGCAATTCAGCCTCGTCGGACGCGGCCATGACGACAAAGCCCGGCAGCGCGGCAAGGAAACCCGTATCGAAGGAGCCTGCATGGGTGGCGCCGTCGGCACCCACCAGACCGGCGCGGTCGATGGGGAAACGCACCGGCAGGTTCTGGATCGACACATCATGCACGACCTGATCGTAGCCGCGTTGCAGGAAGGTCGAATAAATGGCGCAGAACGGCTTGAAACCCTCGCTGGCGAGACCCGCGGCAAAAGTAACCGCGTGCTGTTCGGCAATGCCCACATCGAAGGTGCGCTGCGGGAACACTTCGCCGAAAAGATCAAGCCCGGTGCCGGTCGGCATGGCGGCAGTGATCGCCACGATCTTGTCGTCGTGACGCGCCTCCTCGATCAGGCTTGTGCCGAAAATCTTGGTATAGCTCGGCGCATTTGCAGGCGGCTTCGCCTGCTTGCCGGTGATCACATCGAACTTGTTGACGCCATGATATTTGTCGGCGGCAGCTTCCGCAGGCGCATAGCCCTTGCCCTTCTGCGTCACCACATGGATCAGCACGGGGCCTTTTTGCGTATCGCGCACATTTTTCAGCACAGGCAGAAGATGGTCGAGATTATGCCCGTCGATAGGACCGACATAATAGAAGCCCAGCTCCTCGAACAGCGTACCGCCGGTGAAGAAGGCACGCGCATATTCTTCCGACTTGCGCGCCTTGTCCTGAAGGAATTTCGGCAGCTTCTGCGCCACCTGCTTGGCGGCTTCGCGAACGCTGCGATAGGTGCGGCCCGAAACGAGGCGCGCCAGATAGGCGCTCATCGCCCCGGTTGGCGGCGCAATCGACATGTCGTTATCGTTGAGGATCACAATCAGCCGCGCATCCAGCGCACCGGCATTGTTCATCGCTTCATATGCCATGCCAGCCGACATGGAGCCATCGCCGATGACGGCAATGACATTGCGCTTTTCGCCGGAAAGATCACTTGCAACGGCCATACCAAGACCGGCGGAAATCGACGTGGATGAATGCGCCGCGCCAAACGGATCATATTCGCTTTCGGAACGCTTGGTGAAACCGGACAGGCCGCCTTCCTGCCGCAGCGTGCGAATGCGGTCGCGACGACCGGTCAGAATCTTGTGTGGATAGGCCTGATGGCCAACATCCCAGATGATGCGGTCATGCGGCGTATCGAAGACATGATGCAGCGCAACTGTCAGTTCGACCACGCCCAGCCCCGCGCCCAGATGCCCGCCCGTGGTGGACACAGCGTCGATCAGCTCGGCGCGCAGTTCTTCCGCCAGTTGCGGCAGGTCCTGCTCCGGCAAAGCGCGCAGGCGATCCGGGGTCGGCACCTTGTCGAGCAATGGGGTCGTGGGTCGGGACATCGAAACAACCTGTCTTTGGGATTATCTGGATTGGTCGTCGGTATAGCAGCATCGTGGCCAGATCAAGCAGAGCCGGCTGAACTGCGCCAATCTAACACGATATGAAGCCAAATTGTGCAAAGCAAAAGCGCGTCGCGCTTTCGCTATTTGTCTCTACGCATGCCGTTATTCAGGCAAAGGTATGAAATCCTGTTCGTCGCCCGGCACGATATCGAACCGGCCCGTGCGCCATTCTTCCTTGGCCTGCTCGATGCGTTCCTTGGAGGACGAGACGAAGTTCCACCAGATATAACGTTTCGACCCGAGCGCCGCGCCGCCGAAAAGCATGATATGCGCGCCTTCAGGCCCCGCCTGCACGACAATATCGTCACCGGGGCGGAAGGCCAAAAGCCTGTCCAGCGGAAACACTTCGCCGCCAATGCCGACATTGCCGCTCAAAGTATAGATCGCGCGTTCTTCCGCTGTTGGCGGAATCGGAAAACGGCCATGCGGCTTGATGCGGATATCGGCATAAAGCGTATCGGCATGCTTGATGACCGGTGATTTCAACCCATGCATCGCCCCGATAATCAGGCGCCCGTCGAATTCGGGATCACTCATCAACGGCAGATCGGGCGCGTTGGTGTGATAGAAATGCGGATCGATTTCTTCCAGCGCATCAGGCAGAGCCAGCCAGGTCTGCACACCGGAAATCGACAGCGGCCCATCGCGCTCTTCTTCCGGCGAACGCTCCGAATGCACGATGCCGCGCCCAGCCGTCATGAGGTTCACATCGCCGGGGCGCACCACCATTTCCGTGCCAAGGCTGTCACGGTGACGGATGTGACCGTCAAACAGATAGGTGACCGTCGAAAGACCGATATGCGGATGCGGGCGCACATCCAGCGCATCGCCGTCGCGCAAGACTGCCGGACCCATGCGGTCAAAGAAAATGAACGGCCCCACCAGTCTGCGGCGAACAGTCGGCAGCGCACGGCGCACTTCCAGACCGCCAATATCGCTCGTGCGCGGGATCACCAGCGTCTCAATCGCATCCACTGTCGTCTTGTCGCCAAGCACCGGATCGGGACAGGGGAAAAAGCTCATGAGACATACTCCTTATTAAACCGTCGCAGTGCTTCGGGAGGTGCCGGATAGCACAAAACAAAACCGCACCGGCAGGCCGGTGCGGTCCGCACTCATCAATATGGCGCTAGCTCCACGCTTTTCTAGCAAAAAGCGAACCGCTTTCTCAGAGCCGCATTATCCCACGCAAAACCGCTACGCACTTTTGCTGGAAATGCTTTAGCGACCCTGCAACAGCTTGGAAAGCGCGTTCGTGTCCGGCACCTGACCGTTCGCGGTCAGCTTGTCCACCAGACCCGGCAAGACTTGCGAAAGCTGGTTCAGCAGTTCCTGCTGGTCGATGCCTGCATGCTGTGCAATTTCGCTGAGCGTCTTCTGACCGATGGCATCGCCAAGCTGGCCGGGCTCGATGGAATGGTTCTGGCCCTGGCCGACCCAGGATTCCACCTTGTCACCCAGACCTGCCTGATTGAGCTGTTCCAGAAGGCCGCCGAGACCACCACTGAGCGGGCCCGGTGCGGAAGGTGCAGCCGAAGCGTTGCCCGCAGCGGCGCCACCAAGCAGGCCACCAAGACCGCCGAGAATGCCGCCAAGCAATCCACCGCCGGCCTCATTGGCCGCTGAAGGCGAAGCGTTGCCAGCAGCACCGCCGCCAAGCAGGCCGCCGAGAAGACCACCCAAACCGCCACCAGCCTGCGACTGGTCAGGCACCGGCTGCGCCTGCGTCGGTGCGGGTTCTTCCTTGCTGCCGCCGAGCATCTTGCCGACCAGCAACGCGCCAAGTGCAATCATGATTGGCTTGGCAAGACTGCCGCCGGGGATCGGCGAACCGTTTGAGTTATCGTCGTAACTACCCATGGCGCAATACTCCCTGTTATCCCATGCAGCTGACGTGCACGCGGTAAGTTAAAGTTAAAACGATTTCTCGTTTTGACAAGCATATTAACTTGCCTCTGCGCACTAAATATGAAAATTTTCCGTGAGCGCGAAACAAATGTTTATCTGCGCTTCAGGAGATATAAGATGTCTATAATAAGCTGGATCATTCTCGGCCTGATTGCTGGCTTTATCGGCAGCAAAATCGTCAATAAAAGCGGTCAGGGCGTCTTCTTTGACATCGCATTGGGCATTGTCGGCGCAATCGTCGGCGGCGTGCTTTCATCTTCACTTTTCGGTCGAGGCGTCACCGGCGCATTCGATCCGATCAGCCTCATCATCGCCATTGTTGGCGCAGTCATCGTGCTTTGGGCCTATCACGCCATCACCGGCAAACGAAGCATCGGCTAATTTATATTGTTTAGTAAATTGCCGGCTCCGGTTTACGCCGGAGCCATTTTTGTTTTAGAGCGGGCGACCCGATACATATATTGTTGAGCTTATGAGCTTTCTCGAACCCTACATCACGGCCTATGGCGCATTGGCGCTCTTTGTCATCGTCTATTTCGAGTCGTTCGGCGCGCCCCTGCCCGGCGAGAGTGCGCTGATTGCAAGCTCGCTTCTGGCACTGCATGGCACATTGAACATTGAAGCCGTGCTGCTCGCGGTGTTTATCGGCGCAGTGCTGGGCGATTGTACCGGCTATCTGATTGGGCGCTTCGGCGGACGCAAGGTGATCCTGCGCTATGGCCATCTGGTGAAGCTGACGCCGGAAAGGCTCGACCAGTTCGAAAAAATGTTCGACAGCAAGGGATTTTATGTGGTTGCAACGGCGCGCTTCGTCGTGCTGCTGCGGCAGCTCAACGGCATTATTGCGGGTTCCATGAAGATGAACCCGCTGCATTTTCTCGCTGCAAATATGATTGGTGCTGCCGGATGGACGCTCTGCTGGGGCCTTGGCCCCTATTTGCTGAGCGGCGTGCTTGCGCCCTATGTCACCCAGCTGCGCGCCTGGTTCTGATTATTCCGCGTCGAGCGGTTCGGTGCCGACAGGCTGACCGTCGCGACCGATGCGAATCTTCTCGACCTTGTCTTCAGCCGATTTCAGCAACGTGTCGCAATGCTTCTTCAGCGCTTCGCCGCGCTCATAGATGCGAATGGATTCTTCCAGCGGCACGTCGCCCCGCTCCAGATCGTCTACGATCTTTTCAAGCTGCTTGAGCGCATCCTCGAAGCTCATGACCGCAATATCGGCGTTGGACGGTTCGGTTACCATGATTCATCCTTTCAACAGCCGCGTAATATGCGTAGATGCGGACTGCGACAAGCCCTCTAGATCATATCCACCTTCCAGCACACTCACGAGCCGGTGATCGCAATAGCGTTCCGCCCGTTCCATGAGTTTGCCGGTTGCCCAGTCGAAGTCCGCTTCGTCGAGATTGATCTCGGCCAGCGGATCGCGAAAATGGGCATCGAAGCCAGCCGAAATAAGGATCAAATCTGGCCGGAAGTTGTCCAAAGCAGGCAATACACGACTATTAAATGCTTCGCGAAATTCGCGGCTGCCGCTATTGGCCGAAAGCGGCGCGTTGACGATGTTGCCAACGCCGGTTTCATCCTTCGCGCCCGTGCCCGGATAGAGCGGAAACTGATGCGTGGAGCAGAACAGAACGCTCGGATCGTCCTGAAAAATATCCTGTGTTCCGTTGCCGTGATGCACGTCCCAGTCGATGATGGCGACGCGTTCGGCACCGTGATGACGCTGGGCATGACGCGCCGCAATGGCAATGGAATTGAACAGGCAGAAGCCCATGGCGCGCTCGCGCTCGGCATGATGACCCGGCGGGCGCGCAGCGACAAAACCATTGCTGGCAGCGCCCGAAAACACATCGTCCACCGCGCCCATCGTCGCGCCGATGGCGGTGAGCACTGCTTCCATGCTCTTTGGGCTGACATAGGTGTCACCGTCGAGTTTCACGACGGGCTGCGGCGCTTCCTCATCCTCGACCGGCTCCGGGATCTTGGCGCGCACAGCATCGAGATGTTCTTCTGGATGGGCAAGGAGGATCGTATCTTCGCTGGCCTTCGATGCCTCGACACGATCAAGCCGGTAAAAATCCGGCCCTTCCAGCTCACTCATCAGCGCGCGAATGCGATCCGGGCGCTCAGGGTGCCCGGATGGCGTCAGATGTTCCAGATAAATCGGATGCCAGTAAAGCCGTGTTGTCATGCGCGCATTATAGCAGCAGCGGGGCACATGACCATGACGGTCCTGTGCATATCCCGTATGCCATTTTCAGCTGTTCCCGATTCAGATGATTTCGGTGCGGGCAATACCGATGCCGAAACCTTCGAGACCGACATAGTGACGCTCGCGCGATGCCAGCAGCACGATGGAGGTGATGCCCAGATCCTTGAGGATCTGCGCGCCAAGACCGATCTGACGCCATTCTTCCTCGCGGGCGCGGGCTTCCGCATGGCTTTCATGCTCGGCCTGCAGATTATCGCGGGCGCGTGCGTCGTGATGATCGGCGCGAACACCGACCGAGCCTTCACGCAGATAGACCAGAACGCCGCGGCCTTCCTTGCCCATGCGCTCCATGATTGCGTCCAGATTGCTGCCGCCCTTGCCGAAAACATCGTTCAGCACGTCTTCGCGATGCAGGCGCACAGGCACTTCCTCGCCGTCGCGAATATCGCCGAAGACCACAGCCACGTGCTGCATCGGCTCCCACGGCAGTTCGTAAGTATAGGCATGGGCATTGCCTGCGCAGGTCTTGATTGCCGCATCGCCGACACGCTTGACCAGCGTTTCCTTGCGCTGGCGATAGGCGATGAGATCGGCCACCGTCACGCGGTGCAGCGTGTGCTTTTCGGCAAAGGCCTTCACATCGGGGCCGCGCATGACCGAGCCGTCATCATTGACCAGTTCGCAGATCACGCCAATCGGCGGCAAGTTGGCAAGCTTGCAGAGATCGACGGCGGCTTCCGTATGGCCCGAACGCATCAGCACGCCGCCTTCGCGCGCGATCAGCGGGAAAATATGGCCGGGGCGCACGAAATCGTCCGGACCAGCATTCGGATTGGCCAGATTGCGCGCCGTCAGCGTGCGGTCTTCCGCAGAAATGCCGGTGGTCGTGCCATGGCGATAATCGACCGTGACCGTAAAAGCGGTGGTGTGGGCGGATTCATTCTCCGCCACCATCGGCGCGAGATTGAGACGCCTGGCTTCGTCGCGGGGCATGGGCGTGCAGACGATGCCCGATGTGTGACGCACGATGAAGGCCATCTTTTCCGGCGTGCAATGCACGGCAGCAACGATCAGATCGCCTTCGTTCTCGCGGCCGTCATCGTCCATGACGACGACAATCTCGCCGCGCTCAAATGCGCGCAATGCATCCACAACCTGCTTCTGATTATAGCTCATCGACATACACCCCTGTTAAATCCGTCCCGTTTGGCCGCGGTGGCGCAGATAATGATCCGCGATGGCGCAAGCGACCATGGCTTCGCCAATCGGCACGGCGCGGATGCCAACGCATGGGTCGTGGCGTCCCTTGGTCATCACGTCCACTTCCTTGCCATCCTTGTCGATAGAGCGGCGCGGCGTCAAAATAGAAGAGGTCGGCTTGACCGCAAAACGCGCCACCACCGGCGCACCGGTGGCGATGCCGCCCAGAATACCGCCGGCATGGTTGGACAGGAATAGCGGCGTGCCGTCATTGCCCATCCGCATTTCGTCGGCATTTTCCTCGCCGGTCAGGCGCGCAGCTTCAAAGCCATTGCCGATTTCCACGCCCTTCACGGCGTTGATCGACATCAGCAGGCTGGCGATATCCTGATCAAGCTTGCCATAGATCGGCGCGCCAATACCGGCAGGCACACCCTCAGCCACGATCTCGATGACCGCGCCGACCGACGATCCGCTCTTGCGGATGCCATCGAGATAATCCGCAAACAGTTCGACCGAACCTGCATCCGGCGAGAAGAAAGGATTGTTGTCGACTTCCGACCAGTTCCAGCGGCGACGGTCGATGCCGTGAATACCCATGGCCACCAGCGCACCTTTGACTTCCAGCCCCGGCACGATCTTGCGCGCAATAGCGCCAGCCGCCACGCGGGCCGCTGTTTCGCGCGCTGACGAGCGGCCGCCGCCACGATAATCGCGAATGCCGTATTTGACGTCATAGGTGTAATCGGCATGGCCCGGACGGTACTGGCGGGCAATCTCGCCATAATCCTTGGAACGCTGATCCGTGTTTTCGATCATCATCGAAATCGGCGTGCCGGTGGAAGTCATGGTCACGCCATCTTCGCCCAGAAGAACGCCCGACAGCACGCGCACCTGATCCGGCTCGCGGCGCTGGGTGGTGTATTTGGATTGACCCGGTTTGCGCTTGTCGAGATAGGACTGAATTTCGGCTTCGGTGAAGGTGATGCCGGGTGGGCAACCATCCACGACGCAACCCAGCGCGAGACCGTGGCTTTCGCCCCAGGTGGTTACGCGGAACAAATGACCGAAACTATTATGAGACATGCGCGACGCCTGACTAAAATGACCCTGGGATGCCCCGGAGGCAAACCCTGACGGGCAGGATACCAGCTACTTTATCGGGCGTTTTATTGAGCTTTTCCGGATCGGTCAAATCATGGCCATCATCGACCTGAAATTTCCTTCGGTTCATCCCGATCCGGTATTTTTTTTGACACATTCGGTACGCTACATTGAGGGCAACAAAGCGCAAGCCGCTAATGAACAAATGACGACGTCGTGTCGATTCGCCCAGGCGATGCCTTCACCGGGACACGGCAATGCAAATGGGCGAGAAAGCGGGCAAAAGGAGCGGAAAACCATGCAGTATCTGGTCGGATTGATCCTCATTCTCGCCTCGCTGTTTTCAACAGTCGCAATGGCGGATGATGCCGAGGGCAAGATCACGTCCATCAACAAGGACAGCGAAACGCTTTCGCTCGATGATGGCAAGACCTACAAATTGCCCGGCGAGTTCGATTACAGCGCCATCAACAAGGGCATGAAGGTCCTCATCATCTACGATATGGTGGACAATACCCGCTTCATCACCGACATTCAGGAAGCGCCGTAAGCGTTGACTATCGGCAGTTCGCAGGTTTAACGAGCGGCTGAAAAGCCGCTCTTTTCATGGGTTAAACCAGCCGCTGCGCACCACACGCGCCCAATCCGGACGCCCTGCCTTCTCGGCAAGTGCCACCATGCGCGATGTGTCGTAAGGAACGCTGCGCATCGTCACCAGCCAGCCGGACGGACCTTCCTCTATCACGGCATAGGACGCATTGGGATTGCCGGTTTGCACGACATGCGGGCGCGGTTGATCATCGTCATAACCGGGGCAACCGACACTCCCGGGATTGACCAGCAGGCTGCCATCGCTCAGGCGCAAAATGCGCGGCATATGCGTGTGCCCGCACAGCAGCAGCGACGCGGAAATGTCCTCTGCTTCTGCTTCAATCGCCGCCCGTGATTGCAAGACGACGTCGCCATTTTCGGTCACAGTCTCGATCCAGTAGCGCGTGTCACTCGTCGGCGTGGCGTGGCAGGCGAAAATGCGACCATCGGCCAGAGTTCGCGTTGCGGGCAAGGCGCGCAACCATTCCAGATGCGTTTCGTCGATCTGCTCCCGCGCCGCACGGTCTGAACGCCCCATCTCGTCAATGGACTGTTCGACCAGCCAGCGATCATGGTTGCCGCGAAGGGAAATCATATCGCGGGCGATCAGCATGTCGGCTGTTTCGCGTGCAGCGAGCGGGCCGCTCAGATGGTCGCCGAGATTGATGATGGTCTCGATGCGCTGTGCGTCAATATCGGTAAGCACCGCCGCCAGCGCATCGCTGTTGCCATGAATATCCGCAATGACGGCAAAGTGTTTGAACGGCATAAAGCAACCCTTCGCTATATGAGCGCAATTCTGCCGCCGATCATAGCCGCCATCAGCGGCTTGTCACACCCATTCGAGCTTGCCGTTTTCGAACTTCAGAATTTTGTCCTGCGGGATCGAGAGATTGGCCGCTTCATGGCCGTCCACATCGCCGTAGAGATAGAACAGCGTGCGGATGCAGCCACCATGGGTCACGCAGACGGTCGGCCATTCCACGGCTTCCACCCAGCGGCCAATGCGCTGCGAAAGGCCCATATAGCTTTCGGCAGTGGTGCCCGGCGGCACGAAATTCCACTTATCGCGGGCGCGCGCTTCGATGAGATCGTTCCGGTCCTTGGCAATGTCTTCCATCATGAAGCCCTGCCAGTCGCCGAAATTCACTTCCATCAGCTGCGGGTCGGTGCGGAAATCATACGGATCAAGGCCCATGCGCAAGCGGATGCGCTCCATCGTCTCACGCGTGCGGCGCAGCGGACTTGCCACGAAATCGAAGCCCGCACCGTCGCCGATCAGCGCTTTCAGCATATCGCCGTTGCGGTCAGCCTGCGTGCGTCCATGGGCATTAATGTCGATATCGAGCTGCCCCTGAATGCGCTGCGAAACATTCCAGTCCGTTTCGCCATGACGCGAAAAGTAGATGATCTCCCGGGCCAAAGCCTTACCTCTAAAGCGTTGCCAGTCGAAAACGATTGTCGAAACCGTGCCGACTGTTCTTCTCTAAAACAGGGATAACTTTCCCAGCGTGGGAAAGACAAAGAAAAATCCCGAAAAGCGTGTCAACTTTTCGGGATTTCAGAAGGGTCGTATCAGTCCTTGACGACTGAAATGTCCGGCGCGTCGACGGCTTTCATGCCGATGACGTGGTAACCGCTATCGGCATGGTGCACTTCACCCGTCACCGAACGCGACAGGTCGGAGAGGAAGTAAAGGCCGACATCGCCCACTTCTTCAATCGTCACGGTGCGGCGCAGCGGCGCGTTATATTCGTTCCACTTCAGAATATAGCGGAAGTCGCCAATGCCCGAAGCGGCCAGCGTCTTGATCGGGCCAGCCGAAATCGCGTTGACGCGGATGTTCTGCGGGCCGAGATCGACGGCGAGATACTTCACGCTTGCTTCGAGTGCGGCCTTGGCAACGCCCATGACGTTGTAATTCGGCATGACCTTTTCCGCGCCATAATAGGTCAGCGTCAGGATCGAGCCGCCATCGGCCATCAGCTTTTCCGCGCGGCGGGCAACCGCCGTCAGCGAATAAACCGAAATCAGCATCGTGTTGGTGAAGTTGGCTTCCGACGTATCAAGGTAACGGCCGGTCAGTTCATCCTTGTCGGAGAAACCGATGGCGTGCACCAGAAAGTCGATCTTGCCCCACTTCTTCTCAAGCGCATCAAAAACAGCGTCGATGCTTGCGGCATCTGCCACGTCGCAATGACCGGCAACGAAAGCGCCAAGCTCTTCAGCCAGCGGCTCGACGCGCTTCTTCAATGCATCGCCCTGATAGGTGAATGCGAGCTCTGCGCCGGCATCGCGGGCGGCCTTGGCAATGCCCCAGGCGATGGAGCGGTTGTTGGCCACGCCCAGAATCAATCCACGCTTGCCCTGCAACAAACCTGACTGTGCGGTCATTAAGGGTCCTCATTGAAAAATAATAAACTTGTTGCCCTATCGCACAGGCTTGCATCACCTTCAAGCAATTGCAGCGAAAAAGCCGGGCATTGTCACCTTACTGCCGCAAAGCTACAACACCCGGCCTGCATTTTGGCCTGCGTGACCACAGAAAAACAGTTCTGATCGATTAAAAAGCAATTCAATCGATCAGAATCGCAACAACCCTGGTTGTTCAGGTCTATTCGCTCCCAGCAGCTTCCCGCTCCGGGAAGACATGAATCAGCCTTCCCGGCGCTTCTTCAGGAACTCTTCCAGTTCCGCGTCGCCGCCATCCGGCAGCATGATGCGGATATGCACATAAAGGTCGCCGCGCCCGCCAGCTTTCAGCGGCAGGCCCTTTTCCTTCAGGCGCAACACCCGGTCCGAACTCGACCAGGCCGGAATTTTCACCGCGATACGCCCGTCCAGCGTCTCGACTTCTTCCTTGCCGCCCAGTGCTGCATCGCTGAGATTGACCGGCAGGTCCACATGCACATCACGCCCTTCAAGGCGGAAGCGCGGATGCGGCTTGAAGCGGATCGTCACCAGCGCGTCGCCCGGCGTTCCACCCATCAGCGGTTCGCCCTGCCCTTTCAGGCGGATGGTCTGGCCATCCTCGACATATTTCGGCAGCTTGATCTTGAGGTGCTTGCCATTCGGGAAAATGGCCTCGACCTTTTCCGCGCCTGCCGCCTGCGACAGGGTCACGTCGATGGATGCGGTCAGATCCTCACCCTTGGCATTGCCAGCGGCGCGGCCACGCGGACGCCCGCCACCGCCGAAGGCGCTGCCGAACAGATCATTCAGAATATCTTCCGCGCCGCCAAAGCCTGCGCCCTGATGGCCACCGGGGCCGGAACGGAATTCGAAATGGCTGTTGCCGCCGCCCTGACGAAAACCGGCAAACGGGTCGCCATGCGCGCCGCCGAAGCCCTGCCCGCCCTGGAAACCCTGAAACAGGGGCTTGCCTTTCGCGTCGATCTCGCCGCGGTCGAACTGGCCCCGTTTGTCCTTGTCGCCGACAATTTCATAGGCCTGATTAATTTCCGCAAAGCGCTCCTGCGCCTTCGGATCATCCTGGTTCTGATCCGGATGGTGCTTTTTGGCCAGCTTGCGAAAGGCCGATTTTATTTCTTCGGGCTTCGCCGTTTTGGCGACGCCCAGCACGCTATAGGGATCGCGCATATAGTTCCTCATTCAGGAAAATGACTGTGAAGTCAGTGGTAAGACTCATTGAGCCTAATATGCGCATGAGGGAAGAAAAGTTCCAGTCTGTACAGACTATAGGCTGCGCTTATTGTCAGATCTCTCAGATCGGTGCAAATGCCGTGACGGTCCATTGGCCGCCACGCTGCATGCAGGTTTCGCCGCGATAGATGGAAACACCGTCAAAAGCCTCACGCGAGGTTTCGAATTCGCGGCAGAGCTGGTCGTTCTTGTTGCTTTCGGCAATCGCCGTGATCGTGCCCTGGCTGCCGGTATTCGGATTGGCCCATGGAACCGGCTTCTTGCCCCATTGCGTGAAATTCAGTGCCGAAACCACACTCTGAACCGCAGATTGATCGGAGAGCTTGCCGGAATCCGTCTCGGCCGGCTGCTTGACCGAACCGGTAATGGTCGTCGAATCAGGCACGGCCTTGTCGATGCTGACGCCGCCCATCGCACAACCGGCGAGAGAAAACATGGTCATGCCGAGCACGACATTGCGCAAGGCCGCAGCATAATCAACGGCAAAGCCAATATGTTTCTGATGGCAGGCAGTTCCAGCGGCCAAACGCTACTTCCTCAAATTTACACGCTATGGATGCAGCGATTATGGCGGCAGTGGGTTAACAAGCGATGAGGTGGCAAGGTAAACAAATCCATACCAATGCACAACAGTAACTCTGTGGGTTTCGACAGCCGACTGCCAGAAAAATGGTCCTCCATTTTTACGGTGCGGCATAAGCAATCATCGCGACCTCCATCCTGTCTGGAGGTGGACAAGACGCGTTTTATGGACGAAGCTCGCGCCAGCTTTCAGGTCGGGATTCCCTTTCCGGCCAAACCTCATTCGAGAATAGTGGAAATGACCAGCTCAAGCGACGATTTCACCCTGTCCTCCCATCCTTTCAAGCTCTTTGCAGAATGGCTGGCCGATGCAGGCAAGACCGAACCGAACGATCCCAACGCCGTGGCGCTTGCGACCGTCGATCCCGACGGACTGCCGAATGTGCGCATGGTGCTGCTGAAGGATTTCGACGAGCAGGGCTTTGTCTTCTACACCAATTATGAAAGCAAGAAGGGGCAGGAAATCCTGTCCGCTGAAAAGGCTGCAATGTGCTTTCACTGGAAAACGCTGCGCCGCCAGGTGCGCGTGCGCGGCCCCGTCGAAAAGGTCAGCGACGTCGAAGCCGACGCCTATTACGCGTCGCGCCCGCGCGGCAGCCGCATCGGTGCATGGGCGTCGAAACAGTCGCGCCCGCTGGAAAGCCGGTTCGCGCTGGAAAAATCCGTTGCGGAATATACCGCGAAATATGCCATCGGCGACATTCCACGCCCGCCCTACTGGTCGGGTTTCCGCATTCGTCCGGTTTCGATCGAGTTCTGGCACGACCGCCCGTTCCGTCTGCACGACCGCGTCTTGTTCACCCGGCCCGACCCGGAAGGTGACTGGAACAAGGACCGGCTTTATCCGTAAGGGAAAAGAAAAAGGCCGCTTACGAGAGCGGCCTTTTTTATGAGTTACACAATCGGCTTGATCGCCACCCAGAGGCTGCCGAAAACGAGGCCAAGGAAGATCAGCCAGCCGACGATATTGTTCGACTTGAACAGTTTCAGGCACTGGTCGGGATTGTCGATATCGAGCACGATGATCTGGCGATAGAGATGCACGCCAGCGGCCAACAATCCGGCCAGTGCGGGCATCGGCACCTGCGCCATGGCAAAGGCGGCGGCAAAGAAGCCGATAGCGCCACCATAAAGGACCATCAGCGCAGTCTTGGTGTGTTTGCCGAACAGGCGCGCCGTCGAGCGAACGCCGACCAACGCATCATCTTCCTTGTCCTGATGCGCATAGATCGTATCGTAGCCGATGGTCCACAGGATCGCGCCGATATAGAGCAGCACCGGCGGCAAGGAGAGCGATCCCTCGACCGCAGCCCAGCCCATCAGCGCGCCCCATGAAAAGGCAAGACCCAGCACGAATTGCGGCCAGTCGGTAATGCGCTTCATGAACGGATAGGCCGCGACAATCAGCAGCGAGAAAATACCGAGCGCAATCGAAAACCAGTTGAATTGCAGCACCACCACAAGCCCGACCAGCGCTTGCAGCACGAGAAAGGCCTTGGCCTGACCACGCGTCACCTGCCCGGCAGGCAGCGGACGCGACCGGGTGCGATCCACCTGATCGTCAATATCCTGATCGACAAGGTCGTTATAGGTACAGCCCGCGCCGCGCATGGCGATAGCACCGACGAGAAACAGGAGCAGGTGCCAGATCGAAGGCATGACCGACCACGCACCGTCGCCCGGATGCGCACCTGCGCCCGCCACCAGTGCCGCCGACCACCAGCACGGCCACAACAGAAGCTGCCAGCCAATCGGACGGTCCCAGCGCGCAAGCTGCGCATAGGGCCACAATCCCTGCGGCAACAACTTATAGACCCAATGGCCCGACGGAGCGTCCTTTACACGTCCTTGCGCATTGCGTGACTGAATCGATCCGTGTAGTTCGGGCTGTGACATGGCGAAATCCTTGATATATGCAGCCATCACTATAACCCCGACGAAGACGGAGCAAGCAATGAGAGTTCTTTTAATCGGTTCTGGCGGTCGTGAACATGCTCTGGCCTGGAAACTGGCCGCTTCTCCGTCACTGACAAAACTCTATTGCGCGCCGGGCAATCCCGGCATCGCGGAAGCTGCCGAACTGGTCGATATCGATGTCAGCGACCACAAGGCCGTCATTGCCTTTGCCAAGGAAAACGCCATCGATCTGGTCATCGTCGGACCGGAAGCGCCGCTGGTCGCAGGCCTTGCCGACGATCTGCGCGCCGAGAACATTCGCGTTTTCGGCCCATCCAAGGCCGCAGCCCAGCTTGAAGGCTCCAAAGGTTTCACCAAGGATCTCTGCGCCCGCTTCGATATTCCGACCGGATCCTATGGCCGCTTCAACAATGCGCCAAAGGCCAAGGCCTATATCCGCCAGCAGGGCGCGCCCATCGTGGTCAAGGCCGATGGTCTCGCCGCAGGCAAAGGCGTGGTCGTCGCCATGACGCTCGATGAAGCACTCGATGCCGTCGATGCATGCTTCGAAGGCGCATTCGGTTCTGCCGGTGCCGAGGTGGTGGTGGAAGAATTTCTGGACGGCGAAGAAGCAAGCTTCTTCTGCATCTGCGACGGCAAGACCGCTGTGCAGCTCGGCTCGGCGCAGGACCACAAGCGCGTCGGCGACGGCGACACCGGCCCCAATACGGGCGGCATGGGCGCCTATGCACCAGCGCCGGTCATGACGCCGGAAATCGTCGAGCGCACCATGCGCGAACTGATCGAACCCACCATGCGGGGCATGGCGGAAATCGGCGCGCCCTTCTCCGGCATTCTGTTCCTCGGCCTGATGATCGGCAAGGACGGCCCGAAGCTGATCGAATACAACACCCGTTTCGGCGACCCGGAATGCCAGGTGCTGATGATGCGCCTCAACAGCGACCTGCTGGCGCTGATCAACGCCGCCGTCGACGGCAAGCTGGATCAGATTTCGCTGGACTGGAAAAACGATCCGGCGCTGACCATCGTCATGGCTGCGGAAGGCTATCCGACCAATGTGAAGAAGGGCAGCGTCATTCGCGGTCTCGACGCGCTTGACGGCATCGACGGCGTCAAGGTTTTCCATGCGGGCACGGCAGAGAAAGACGGGCAGCTGGTCGCCAACGGCGGTCGCGTGCTGAACGTGACTGCCGTGGGCAAAACCGTCGCCGAAGCGCAGGCCAAGGCTTATGACGCCATCAAGAAGATCGACTGGCCGGAAGGTTTCTATCGCTCCGATATCGGCTGGCGCGCTGTGGAACGTGAACGTTCCGGCAAATAGCCAATACAACGCAATCGCGGCCTAAACCGCACAGGGCGCGGTTGCGGATTCTTATGCTGTATGGACGCGGTTGCGTCCGGCTTTCTTCGCCTGATAGAGCGCGCCGTCAGCACGGCGCATGGTCTCGTAGAGGCTCTCTTGTTCTATCTGTTCCGCCACGCCGAAACTGGCCGTCGGGCCCCAGTCCTCTGCCTTGCCCTCAAAGCGCAGACCACTCAGCGTTTCACGTAGATTTTGCGCCAGCGCCTGCGCCGACGCCAGTTCCGCATCGGGGATGAAGACGACAAACTCCTCGCCGCCCATGCGTGCCGCGACCGCCGTCTTGGGCAGATGGTTTTTCAGAAGTTTGCCAAAGGCTGCGATCACCCGATCTCCGCCGTCATGACCATAGGTGTCATTGACGCGCTTGAAGAAATCCAGATCGCTCATGATCACCGAATAACGAATGCGGTCGCCCTTGCGCGCCAGCACACGCGAGACATGGCGGTCAAAGCCGCGCCGGTTATAAATCTCTGACAGCGGATCGACTTCCGACTGCTCGCTCGCCTCGCCCACCATGTGCGAAACCGTGCTCAAGAGCAGCAGCAGGCCCCGCGCCACCTGCACGAAAACACCCACCGACAACGACACGATCACATGCAAACTGTCCGACTGGTCCTGCGTCCGCGTGTCAGTGCCGGGCCAGCCGACAAGGAAGACGCGGGCGAAATAATGAATGCAGCTCAAAACCGCCAGCGCCATCAGCAGCTTGTCCACCACACGCGGCATGCCGGATTGGTGAATGACGCGGATCATCATCAACTGCGCGAGGAAAAGCGGCAGCTGATAGAGCATGCGATAGGGCAGCGACGTCTTCGGCAGGTCAAAGATCAGCAGATTGCAGACAATGGCTGCGAGAAAAAATATGCCGAGCAGCCGCCAGTCTGTCTTCTGCCGATAGGTATTCTGCAAGCCGACAATGGTCGCGAAAAACACCGACATCACCAATGCAAAGGAAATGAAGCTCGGCAGGCGTGGATTGGCAGCAATGGGGATCCAGTAGCTGACAATCGCGCCAAGTGCTGCACAAATGGAGGCGATGGTGAACCAGCGCGGCGCGGCATAGTTCTTTTCCTGAATGGAAACAAAGGCGAATATCAGAACGAAGACGCAAGCCGCCGTCAGATTGGCTGTCAGAAAAAACGGAACAAGCGTCATATGCAAAACACCCTCAAACATTCCAAACTTCTAATACAATGCAGCAAAGATTCAGTTAAGCGCGGCAATCGGCAGGCCTTGTTCTGCACCTCTTGGTGCGGCCCGCATTGCCTTTTGATACGGACACCTCTTTCTGTCGCAAAATAACTTGAAATTTTTTCTACAAGCCTGTCGATTTAGCCATTCGCCGTTCGTCGTATAGCCGAAACGGTCGAAGCGGCTCGCATTTTGACGACATCGCCGGAACCGCTTCAGAACTTTGTTTTACGCGCATCCTGTCCGAAAACCGCTTCACATTTTTCGGGCTGCGCTTCAGGAGGAAGACCAATGCGTTTCATGATGTTGATGATACCCGGTGGCTATGCGACGGCAGCACCCGACGCCATGCCCAGCGCGGAAGCGGTGGAAGCCATGATGAAGTATAATGAGGAGCTGAAAAAGGCTGGCGTTCTGCTGACGCTGGATGGTCTGCACCCGCCCGCGACTGGCGCGCGTGTCAGCTTCAAGGGCGGCAAGCCCAGCGTCGTTGACGGCCCCTTTGCCGAAGTCAAGGAAGTGCTCGGCGGCTACTGGATGATCGACGTGCGTTCCCGCGATGAAGCCATCGAATGGGCGCGCCGCTGCCCGGCCTCGGAAAATGACATTATTGAAGTCCGTCGTGTTCAGGAGATGAGCGACTTTCCCGAAGATGTGCAAAAGGCCGCCGAAGGCTTCGGCGATCTCAAGGGGTGACGACAGACGCCACCATAGAGGCGGTCTGGCGGATCGAGCAGACAAGGCTCACCGCCAGACTGGCGCGTATGCTGCGCGATATCGGCCTTGCCGAAGAGATCGCGCAGGATGCCTTTGTGCTGGCTCTGGAACGCTGGCGACAGGACGGCATACCGCGCAACCCCGCCGCCTGGCTGATGCAGGTGGCGAAGAACCGCGCACTCGATCGATTGCGCCGCACCACGCTGATCGACAGCAAGCACCGCGAACTGGCGATCGACCTCACGGAACTGGAACAGGCCGACCCCGACATCGAAGCCAAGCTTGATGAAGACATTGACGATGACCTGTTGCGGCTGATCTTTACAGCCTGCCATCCCGCGCTGCCCGCCGAGCAGCGTGTGGCGCTGGCCTTGCGGCTCTTGGGCGGCCTGTCGACGCCGGAAGTGGCGCGTGCCTTTCTCGTGCCGGAAGCTACCGTGGCGCAACGCATCGTGCGCGCCAAACGGACCTTGCGCGAAACGGCAGCCGCCTTCGAAACGCCGCAGGGCGACGAGCGGCAGCAGCGTCTCGCCGCCGTGCTGGAGGTGGTCTATCTCATTTTCAACGAGGGCTATGTGGCAAGTGAAGGCGCGCACTGGCTGCGTGCCGATCTTTGCCATGAAGCCCTGCGCCTCGGGCGCTCGCTTGCCGCATTGATGCCAAACGAGCCTGAAATCCACGGCCTTGCCGCCCTTATGGAATTGCAGGCATCGCGCTTTGCCGCCCGCACCGACAAGGCCGGAAACCCGATCCTGCTGCTGGATCAGGATCGCAGCCGCTGGGACTGGTCGCAGATTAGGCGCGGCCTCGACGGCCTGAACCGCGCCATGGCCCTCACCCCAACGCCCGGTGCCTATCAACTTCAGGCGATGATCGCATCCTGTCATGCGCGCGTCGCCACTGCCGCCGAGACCGACTGGATCGTCATTGCCGCCTATTATCAGGCGCTGGCGCTCGTTGCGCCCTCGCCCATTGTCGAAGTGAACCGCGCTGTGGCTGTCGGTATGGTTTTTGGCCCCATGCAGGGATTGGCCATTGTCGATGCGCTTGCCGACGAACCGCGCCTGAAAGACTCGCATCTGCTGCCGACCGTGCGCGGCGATCTTCTGGAAAAACTTGGGCGAAGTGCGGAAGCCAGCGCAGAATTTCGCCGGGCAGCCGAACTGACGGACAATGCGCGCGAACGCACCCTGCTTCTCGCTCGCGCCAAAGCAATATAAAAGCGCCGGAAAATATTGACGTTTACGTAATAAGCCGGTAGCTCTTGTCATGAAGAAGACTGATACTCCCTCTGCCCGCTGGTAGATCGGAGACCGGGGTTTCCGAGGAGGAGCCTCGATGAGCACGATGTGGAGGAAAGATGTATCGCGCGCCGGTTTCTGAAATTTCCCATACGCTGATGAAAGTTGCGGGGCTTGAGAAAGCGCTGGAAGACAACCGCTTTCCCGAATTTTCCGCCGATCTGGCCGAAGCCATTCTCGAAGAAGCCGGAAGATTTGCAGCCGAGCGCGTCGAGCCGCTGCGCATTTCCGGCGACCGCAACGGCGCTACCGTCAAGGACGGTGTCGTCACCACCGCCCCGGGCTGGAAAGACCTTTACCGCGACTGGATCGCAGGCGGCTGGAACTCGCTAACCGGCACGCCGGATTATGGCGGTCAGGGCCTGCCGACCATGATGTCGGTCGCCGTCAGCGAAATGTGGAATTCCGGCACGCTTGCATTTGCCATTGCGCCGACGCTGACCATGGGTGCTGTCGAAGCGCTGGAAAAGCATGCCTCCAAGGAATTGAAGGATATCTATCTCGAAAAGCTCATTTCCGGCGAGTGGATGGGCACGATGAACCTGACCGAACCGCAGGCCGGCTCCGACCTTGGCGCCTTGCGCAGCCGCGCCGAACGCAGCAATGATGGCACCTATCGCATTTTCGGCCAGAAGATTTTCATCACCTATGGCGAGCATGACCTGACCGACAATATCGTGCATCTGGTGCTGGCCCGCCTGCCCGATGCGCCTGCGGGCACCAAAGGCATTTCGCTGTTTCTCGTGCCGAAATTCCTCGTCAATGCGGATGGTTCGCTCGGCCGCCGCAATGATTTGTTCTGCTCTGGCCTTGAACACAAGCTGGGCATTCACGCCTCACCGACCTGCACCATGATCTATGGCGACGGCTTCGTGAAGGGCGAGGAACAGGGCGCGGTCGGCTATCTGATCGGCGAAGAAAATCGCGGCCTCGCCTGCATGTTCACCATGATGAACAATGCCCGCCTGCTGGTCGGCATTCAGGGCGTCGGCGTTGCGGAAGCCGCCTATCAACAGGCGCTTAATTACGCGAAGGAACGCAAGCAGGGCCGCGCTATCGGTGCGAACCCCAAGGAGGGCATGAGCCCGATCATCGAGCATCCTGATGTGCAGCGCATGCTTTTGACCATGAAAGCGCTGACGCAGGCCGCCCGCTCCATCACCTATGCTTGCGCCCATGCCATCGACATGAGCCATGTGACCGAAGGCGCAGACAAGCAGCATTGGGGCGACCGCGCCGGTCTCCTCACGCCGCTGGCCAAAAGTTTCTCGACGGATGTCGGTGTCGATGTCGCGTCGCTCGGCGTGCAGATTCATGGCGGGATGGGCTTCATCGAGGAAACCGGCGCGGCACAGTTGTTGCGCGATGCCCGCATCACGCCGATTTACGAAGGCACCAACGGCATTCAGGCCATCGATCTGGTGATGCGCAAGCTGCCGCTCGACAATGGCGAGCATATCAAGGGCTTCCTAAACGAATTGCAGCAGGATGCCGATAAGGCCGCCGCATCCAATCGCCCGGAACTGGGCGAAACCGGCGCACGTCTTGCAAAGGCATTGACCGAAGCACGCGAAGCGACCGACTGGCTGCAAAAGACCGTTGCCGAAGGTGGCGCAGAGGCAGCGCTTGCCGGTGCAACGCCTTATCAGCGCCTTCTGTCGCTCGTTTCCGGCGGCGCTTATCTGGCGCGCGCGGCGCTTGCGGGCGACGATAATGGACGCGCTGTTCTCTGCCGTTTCTTCGCCGAGAACATGCTGGCCGAAGTATCGTCGCTGAAAGACACCGTCATCACCGGCGCAGCCAGCCTTGCTGCCGCCAAATCCGCGCTGGAGGCTTGAGCGTGAGCGAACATATTCTCGTTGAACGTCGCGATGCGGTGCAGATTATCCGGCTGAACCGGGCCGACAAGAAAAACGCCATCACCCGCGCCATGTATGCCACCATGGCCAAAGCACTGAAGGATGGCGATGCCGATGATGCAGTGCGCGTCCATGTTTTCCTTGGCGTGCCGGGCGCGTTTTCATCCGGCAACGACATGCAGGACTTCATGGCTGCGGCCGCAGGCGGCGGCGATCTGGGCAAGGATATTCTGGATTTTCTCTATGCCCTGTCGAGCACCAAAAAGCCGGTCGTCTCAGGCGTTGATGGCCTCGCGATTGGCGTCGGTACAACGATCCATCTTCATTGCGACCTGACATTTGCAGCGTCGCACGCTTTGTTCCGCACGCCATTCGTCGATCTCGGTCTGGTGCCGGAAGCCGGTTCCAGCCTGCTCGCGCCGCCGCTGATGGGGCATCAGAAGGCCTTTGCCCTTCTGGCGCTCGGCCATGGTTTCAGTTCGGAAGCCGCCCTTGAAGCGGGTATCGTCTATAAAATCGTGGAAAGCGGAGAGCTGGAATCGGAAGTGCTGAAGGCAGCGGAAGAAATCGCCGCCAAGCCACCGGAAGCCATGCAGATCGCCCGCTCACTGATGCGCTTGCCAGCTGAAAACATTGCGGACCGTATTGCGCGGGAAGCGAAACTTTTCGGCGAACGCCTGACCTCCAGCGAAGCGCGTGAGGCCATCATGGCCTTTCTCAGCCGCAAGAAGTAGAGCGGTTCCGGTTAAAACGGAATCGTGGAACCGCTCTATCTATTTGTTTTTACGCATTATCCTACGCAAAACCGCTACGCACTTTTGCTGGAAATGCTCTAGATCCCGGTTCTGATCGATAAAAAAGAACCCGGATGGGGAAACCCATCCGGGTGGCTTTGTCTGGAGGTCAGCCAATTAATTTAGCTTCGTAAGAAGCAGTTTCTCAAAGCTAGCGGCAGAATGGGTCAAGATCGTGATCACACGAGAATGTGAACCGTCCGGGTAATGCACCGCCTCTAGTCAGCTCAATTGCGAGCGATGATTTCCTTGCCTTCGATCACCAGACGGACGCCCAGCGTGCCAGCCTTGCGGCGTGCGAGGAAGCGCGGGCGGCGACGGCGTGTCTCGTGTCCCTGACGGCGAGCCTGCGGCTGGCCGGTGCGAACCGGGCCAGTGCTTTCGTAAAGCGGACGGGCAACGCCGTCTTCTTCCACCAGCATCATCGGCAGGTTGAACGCAGCCGCCCAGGCGCGCCAGTCGGCGGCGACATCGGTCAGATCATGCGCTACCAGAAGCGGCACGGAAAGCTGCGGGTCCTGATGCATCAGTTCCAGCGTGACGGTGATTTCGCCATACTCGTCTTCGACAGCACGGGCCACGACACCGACAAACGCATGGATCGGCAGTGCAATCGACATGGGCAGGCCGCTCGACGGCAGAACCTGCCGGATGACCGCGCCACGCTCGTTGATGGTGAAGGTGACGTCAGTATTGCCGTCATGCGATGCGTAGCTCACCACCTGCGGAAAGTGAAACGGATCGAGCCGCAGTTCACGGCCTGCCCAGTCTGGCTTCAGTCCCTTGCTCATCATTGTCAACGCCTCTGTCTCTCTGTCTCTTTCGAGAGCCGGTTATTCCAGCTTCTCTTTGATTGGGCTTTCTGCCCTCGTTGAGATGGAGAATAGACCGCGTTTGTTACCGGCGGCCTTAAGGAGTTGGGTTAACTTTTCCCTGCTTTTTCCTTTGGTTATCAGAATGCAACCAGGTGTAAGAATTCAGAAATTCTTCCTAATATGCGTTTACCGATAGCAAAACGGGCGGAGAAACCGCCCGTCATGCAAATTGCAATTCTGTTTGTTTTACAGCGTCTTGCCGGGGTTCATAATCCCCGCCGGATCAAAGGCCGTCTTGATGCGGCGCATCAGATCGAGCGCAAATGGCTGTTTGAAATGCGCAAGCTCATCGCGTTTCAGACGGCCGATGCCATGCTCGGCTGAAATCGATCCCCTGTAACTTGCAACAATTGTGTGGATACGATGATTGAGCGCGCCCCAATGGGAGAGGAATTCCTGTTTGTCGGCGCCAACCGGCTGCGACACGTTATAATGCAGGTTGCCATCGCCAATATGGCCGAAGCAGACAATACGTGCGCCGGGGATCATTTCCAGCGTCGCGGCATTGGCTTCGCGGATAAAGGCGGGAATGGATGAAACAGGCACGGAAATATCGTGCTTGATCGAGCCGCCCTCCGGCTTTTGCGCCCAGGACATTTCCTCGCGCATTTTCCAGAAGGACTGCGCCTGCGCGACACTTTCTGCAATCGCCGCATCCTGAAGAATATCCGCTTCAAAGGCTTCGTGCAGAATGGTTTCCAGCGTGGTGCGCGCATCTTCTTCCGAGCGCGTGGAGGAGATATCGATCAGCACATACCAGTCATGCGGGCTTTCCAGCGGATCGCGCGCTCCATCGACATGGCGCACGGTGAACTCGACCCCGACACGCGGCATCAGCTCAAACCCGGTAAGTGACGGGCCTGCATGTTCGGTCGCAAGCTGGAACAGGCGCAGCGCATCTTCCGGGCTGCGCATTCCGGCATAGGCCACGCCCTTGCCCTTCGGCTGCGGGAAGATTTTCAGCACAGCCGCCGTGATGACGCCAAGCGTGCCTTCGGAACCCACGAACAGGTCTTTCAGGTCGTAGCCGGTATTGTCTTTCTTCACATAGCGGAGGTCATCCAGAATTTCGCCGGTTGGCAAAACCACTTCGAGACCGAGGCAAAGCTCGCGCATATTGCCATAGGCGAGCACTGCGGTGCCGCCTGCATTGGAGCCAAGATTACCGCCAATCTGGCAAGAACCTTCCGCACCCAGTGACAGCGGGAACAGACGCCCCGCCTTCTCGGTCGCGTCCTGAAGGTTTTTCAGGATGACGCCTGCCTCGACGGTCACTAGATTGCCGACCGTGTCGAGCGCGCGGATCTTGTTCATACGGCCAAGGGCCAGCACAATTGTCGTGCCGCTCTCATCCGGCGTCTGCGCGCCGACAAGGCCCGTATTGCCGCCCTGCGGCACAACCGGCGTTTTCGTTTCGCTGGCAAGCTTCATGATCGCCGCGACTTCCTGCGTCGAACCCGGGCGCAGCACCAGCGGTGAATTGCCTTTATAAAGATCGCGTTGCTCGATCAGATAAGGCGCAATGTCTTCCGGCGCGGTGAACGCGTTCTTTTCACCCACGATAGCGGCAAAACGTTCGATCAATCCGGTGTCCATATTGGTCCCTTGAGCTTTGTTTTCACGCATTATCCCACGCAAAACCGCTTCGCACTTTTGCTGGAAATGCTTTAGCGCGGCGCGGCGGCGCGTTTCAGACGATCATTGATGGCCTCGCCGAGACCATCAAAAGGAATGGGTTCAACGGCAATGGTGCTGGCGCCGGTGGCGTCGAGCTTGCGCATGAAATCGAAAAGATTGCTGGCCGCCTCGCGCAGATTGCCATCCGCGCTGAGGTTCAACACGGCCTTTGCCGTCTCGGCTCCGGCTACACGCGACGGCCCGAAAGCCAGCAGCGCTTCGCCCGGCTGCACATTGCCGACCGCAAGCCGCATCGACGCATCCGGCGCATAATGCGAGGCCATCATGCCCGGCGCGATGATATGCGCCTGAATGGCCTCGGTCTGTTCGGTGCGCAGCAGGGTTTTGCCAATCGCGGCTTCGATGTCGTCTGCTGCAAGCCCGCCGGGGCGCAACAGACGCACAGTGTCACCCTCGACCTTCACGATGGTCGATTCCACACCAACCCCGCATGGACCCGCATCGAGGATCAGGTCAATCTTGTCGCCAAGATCGCCCGCGACGGCTTCAGCACTGGTGGGGCTGATACGCCCGGACGTGTTGGCGCTCGGTGCCGCCACCGGGCTGTCCAGCGCTGTGATAACCTCCTGCACGCGGCCATGCGGCATGCGGATGGCAAGCGTCGACAATCCCGCCGTCACAAGTGGATGGATCGGACGATCTGTTTCCTGATGGTCTTTGAGCGGCAGCACGATGGTCAGCGGGCCCGGCCAGAACAGTTCCGCCAGCCTGCGCGACAGCGGATCGAAGGTGACGTAGCGCTCTGCCATGGCGATACCGCTGACATGCGCAATCAACGGATTGAACTGCGGACGACCCTTGGCGGCGAAAATTCCCGCAACGCCTTCACCATGGGAGGCATCAGCAGCAAGGCCGTAGACGGTTTCGGTGGGAATGGCGACAAGACCGCCGCGCCGCAGGATTTCCACCGCGCGCTGAACTGCCTCATCATCGAATTTCATTACATCTGACACTGGTTTTCCGCCTCTCGGGCGTCCAAGTTGAGTGCATCCCGAAAGGTGCAAAGCGGTTTTCGGACAAGATGCACGCATAGATATGAGCGCCTTCTGCCTACACAAGCGCGAAGCCGCGCGCAAGCAAACAGGCGAGCCGCCGCGTGCACATTTATGGCAACGCGGCCCGGAAAATTGCGTTTTGTTAGCTTTTTTAGGGCAGGATGATATTATTCATGCTTGAGGTGAATAATGTTATCGCGATTTATCGCCATTTCGCTGACTATCGCCGGACTGCCTGTTGTGGCCTCTGCCAACGGGGCGGAACCTGCGCGAACGACCTATGAGGTCGGTTCCATCGACTATATCGGCTATGACCGGATGGGGGCCAACGGGCTGCCTGTCTGCGGCACGTGCAATCAGCGGCAAGAGGCTGAAGCCGAAGCGCTGAAGGAAATTGAAGCGCGGCGCAAGCGGGCCCGTGCCTATATGGCGCGCATGCAGGGCAAGCCTCTGCCGGAAGACGCGCAGGAACAGCCTGCCGTAACGCCCGCTGCAAGCCCGACCGAACAGAAGATGCCGGACTTCGATCCCGCCAAGCCGGTGCGTGTCGTCGGCGAACCATGGGCTGGCGCATCCGGGGAAGTCGACCTGAGTTCGCTGGCACTTCGGCCAAGCCTTCAGTAACCCACAAACGAAAATGGCGCCGTAATGGCGCCATTTCTATTCCTATGCGCTGGCTATCAGCCTGCGATCTTGGAGAAATCCGCAACCTTGCCGGTGGCCGTGCGGATCAGGTCGAGCAGAGCCAGACGATTGGCGCGGACATTCTCGTCCTCATCATTGACCAGCACTTTTTCGAAGAACGTATCGACCGGGCCGCGCAGCTTGGCGAGCGCCAGCATCGCACCCGAAAAATCTTCGCGGGCGATTGCCGCTTCGGTCTCGCTCGACGCAAGCGTAACCGCTTCAAACAGCGCCTTTTCCTCGTCCACCTTGAGAAGCGCGGCATCGACGCTAGTGGCGACCTTGGTGCCCTTCTTCTCTTCGGCTGCCAGAATATTGGCGGCGCGTTTGGTGCCTGCCAGCAGGTTCTTGCCGTCTTCCTCATTGATGAAGACGATCAGCGCTTCCAGACGGCGTGCGACCAGAAGCAGATTGTCGGCTTCCGGCGTCAGCACGGCGTCAATGGCGTCGTAACGTGCGCCCTCTTCCTTCAGATGCACCTTGAAACGGTCGTGAAGGAAGGACAAAAGATCGGCCAGCACCGGCTCTGCACTGCGGTCGGCTTCGGCACGAACCTCCACCTCATAGTTGCGCAACGCATTGTCGATATCCTGTTCGCCATCGACATCGCCGGATTTTTCGCCAGCAAGCCTGGCTTCGAATTCACGCAGCTTGCGTTGGACCACGCCTTCTTTCAGCGCGGCAAAGGCCGAACGGAACAGCGGCAGCAGCGGGAATTTCCAGTCCTGCGACAGCAGAAGACGGATCACGCCAAGGGCTGCGCGACGCAGCGCGTATGGGTCCTTCGAACCCGTCGGCTTTTCATCAATGGCCCAGAAACCGACCAGAGTATCCAGCTTGTCGGCCAGTGCGACAGCAACCGAAACCGGTTCCTTCGGCACTACATCAGATGGACCTTGCGGCTTGTAATGTTCTTCAAGCGCTGCGGCGACAGCTGCATCTTCGCCCTGAAGCACCGCATATTTGCGGCCCATCGCGCCCTGAAGCTCGGGGAATTCACCCACAACTTCGGTCTGGAGATCGGCCTTGGCGAGAACGGCAGCACGTGCGGCAAGCTTCGGATCGGCGCCGACCAGCGGGGCGATCTGTGCAGCCAGTTCGCGGATACGCTCAACGCGGGCGCCTTGCGTACCCAGTTTCGCATGGAAGGTCACATTCAGGCCGTCCAGACGCGCCATGCGCTGATCAAGCGGCTTCTTCAGATCGAGGCCGAATTTTTCCGCCGAAGCGGCCAGCTTGTCGAGGTCCGGCAGATCGTGCTGATCGGTGTGCCAGAAATAGAGCGCATCCGACAGACGTGCACGCACGACCTTGCCGTTACCGTAAGCGATTTCCGTGCCGCCATCGCGCGCAGCAATGTTCGACACCAGAATGAACCGGTTGGACAGCGCTTCGGTTTCGCCCTGCTTGCGGGTGACGAAGCATTTTTGGTTGGCGCGGATGGTGAGGCGGATGACTTCCGGCGGGATCGCCAGAAACTCTTCCTCGAACTCGCCCATCAGCACGACCGGCCATTCGACCAGACCAGACACTTCTTCCAGAAGGCCCTCGTCCTCGACCAGTTCGAGACCCGACGCGAAGGCTAGATTATGCGCGTCCTGCGAAATCATTTCCTTGCGGCGTTCGGCGTCGAGTACCACAAAAGCCTTTTCCAGCTTTTCGACATAATCGTCGAAGCGACGCACTTTGATCGCCTGACCGTTGCTCAGGAAACGATGCCCATAGGTGAGATTGCCGGACTTGATGCCGTCAACGTCGAAATCGATAACCACGGTTTCTTCGGTTTCAGGGCCGAAGGTGCACAGGATCGATTGCAGCGGACGCACCCAGCGCAATGCACCGGGCTTCGCCGAAGCCGCGCCCCAGCGCATGGATTTTGGCCACGGGAAATTGCGGATCGTCTGCGGCACGAGTTCGGCGACGATTTCTTCCGCCGGGCGGCCCGGCTTGGTCAGATGGGCAACATAGAAATCGCCCTTCTTCGGATCAGAATGCACATGCGCCTGCGCGACATCGGTGAGACCGGCCTTGCGCAGAAAGCCCTGAATGGCCTGTTCCGGTGCAGTAACCGACGGACCCTTGATGTCTTCATGCACGTCCTTGGAACGCACGGTCAGGCCGCGAATGTCGAGCGTCAGACGACGCGGCGTCCAGTAAGCGGTCGCGGCTTCATAGGTGAGACCGGCTTCAACCAGACCATCAGTGATCATCTTTTTCAGATCGCCGGCAGCCTTGCGCTGCATGCGGGCCGGGATTTCCTCGGAAAAGAGTTCGAGAAGTAAGTCAGGCATTACTCGCCCTCACGCTTGAAATTGAAACCACCGGCATCCGTCAGAAGGAATGCCTCGCCGCACTGACGCGCGAGATTGCGGACGCGCAGGATGTAGCTCTGGCGCTCGGTAACCGAGATCACGCCGCGCGCATCCATCAGGTTGAAGACGTGGGATGCCTTGATGCACTGGTCATAGGCCGGGAGCACGCATTTGTGCAGCGAACCCTCGCCCGTGCTGCCAGCCTTCAAAATGGCTTCGCATTCGCGCTCGGCATCAATGAAGTGGCGATGCAGGATTTCCGTATCGGCCATTTCGAAATTGTAACGGGAATATTCCTGCTCAGCCTGCAGGAACACTTCGCCATAGGTGAGCTTTTCGTCGCCTTCGAGACCGTTGAAATTGAGGTCATAGACATTGTCCACGCCCTGCACATACATGGCGAGGCGCTCGAGACCATAGGTCAGCTCACCGGCAACCGGCGAGCATTCAATGCCGCAGACCTGCTGGAAATAGGTGAACTGAGACACTTCCATGCCATCGCACCAGCATTCCCAGCCAAGACCCCAGGCGCCGAGCGTCGGGCTTTCCCAGTCGTCTTCCACGAAACGCACATCATGCAGCGTCGGATCAAGGCCGATGGCCTTCAGCGAACCGAGATAGAGATCCTGAAGGTTCGGCGGCGATGGCTTGATGATGACCTGATACTGGTAATAATGCTGTAGCCGGTTGGGGTTTTCGCCATAGCGGCCATCCTTGGGACGGCGCGACGGCTGCACATAGGCAGCTTTCCACGGCTTCGGCCCGAGCGAACGCAGCGTCGTTGCCGGATGGAACGTACCCGCACCCACTTCCATGTCGTAAGGCTGCAAAATAGCGCAACCATGTTCCGCCCAATAGTGATGGAGCGTCAGGATCAGGCCCTGAAAGGAACGGGTGGGATGCATATGTGCTGGCAACATGCTGGACGAATTAGACACCGGGCTGGGCCTCGTTATTGAAATGATGGCCCGGTCTAATTTGTCAGCACCGCAGGGTCAAGCATGACATTTGATCGCTGAACAAGCCGACTATAGGCAAGCGATGGGATCAATCCTCAATATTGATGCTGATAGCTTGTTTCAGAGAACTAAAGCCAGTGAATTAGTAACAGCTTCTCGCGAACCTACTAAGCGATAAAGTCAACCCAGGTTACACCGCGCCCTACCGTTCTCTGTTTTTAACGAGGTATATTTCATGCCTTTTCCCGATATTCCGTACGAAGGCTTTCGTCCAGGTGACTTAATTTATGGCTTAGAAGAGACACGCAACCGTTACCCGGAAATGTATGCCCCCTTTAAAGGTGTGGATAAAAATAAAACACTCAGCAGGATCGATCACTATTGCAGCACAAGAGCAGAATTTGAGATTAAAAAGGCACATAAAATAAATATACCTCACGATCAAGAAGAATTCTTCAAAAGCATCGAATACAGCGAATACAGAAAAATAAGCAATGATTATCTTTCATATATTAAAGAAAAAAATATTGTTGGTTGTAAAGATGGAGGAATTCATACCGGAAGAAAATGCAAAGCAGGATTAAATTGGGCAAGAGAAGCAAAAAAAACGGTACATTTTTTTCTCGATGACATCGATCTGGCGGCCGTAGCCAGTAAAACGGACCGTTTCGAGTTCGCAGACGGCACAAAGTATAAAGGATATGTTGGCCAAGAAATCCGCTACCTCAGGCGCAACTGGCACCATCCTCAGGTGCGAGCTATGGTCAAATGGTGGTATAAAGGACAAGTCACCTCCGCACCATGGGAAAGGGACCGAGATCCGTGGGAGCCTGATGTTTGGCGTCAATACCCCCCAAAGCTGATTCAAAGGCACGAGTTTTTTGATCTGTTTGCAGGGTTGGACTTGTAATGATCAAAAGTCACCGAACCCTGACGGCATTCCAGCAGCAAGGAATTATAAACTGTAGCGAACGACGTTTTCGCGTGACCGCGAACAATCAATCCGTCGTCGGCTTTTCCGGTGCGGGCGCAGCTGGCGCAGGCGCGACGGCAGGCGTGTCCGGCTTCGGCTGATCCGGCTTCTTCTCACCGGGCTTTGTCGCATCGGCGGAAGACTGTCCCGGAACATCGGGCAGACCCTTCTTCAGCTTTTCCTCGATCTTGACGAGGTCTTCCGGCTCTGGCTTGCCCGCAATCGCATGGTGCCACTGGAACGTCGCCTCTAGCTGACGGCCAACACGCCAATAGGCATCGCCCATATGATCGTTGATGGTCGGATCTTCCGGACGCAGCTTCACGGCCTTTTCCAGCTCCACCACCGCTTCATCGTAACGGCCGAGCTTGTAATAGGCCCAGCCCAGCGAATCGACGATGTAACCGTCCTGCGGACGCAGCTCGACAGCCTTCTTGATCATGTCCAGCGCACGATCGAGATGGATGCCCATGTCGACCCAGGAATAACCGAGATAGTTCAACACCTGCGGCTGATCAGGATAAAGCTCCAGCGCCTTGTTGAAGCTCGGCTCCGCCTTGTCCCACTGCTTCAGGCGTTCATAAGCGATACCGCGCTGGTAGAAGACCGGCCAGTCCTTGCGTTCCGGCGTCTTGATCTGCTCGACGGCGCCATCATAAATCTTGGCGGCTTCCGCGAAATTCTTGTCCTGCGCGTAAACACCGCCCAGCGCCAGATAGGTGCGGATGTCGGTCTTGTCGCGGCCCAGCAATATCTTCAACTGCTCGATGGCCTCGGCAGATTTGTCGTTATCGGCAAGGTTCAGCGCACGCTGCATTTCGGCATCGCGGCGATAGGGCGAGGTTTCCGGCACTTCCGCATAATATTCAACCGCCGCTTCCGGACGGCGCAGCTTTGCCGAAATATCGCCCAGCTGGAACAAGGTAGCGTCATTGCCCGGACGCAACGGCAGCGAGAGTTGCAGATAAAGCTTGGCAAAAGCCTCCGCGCCGCTGCGATTGATTGCCGTGCCGAGTGTATAGAGCACTTCACCCGCGCCCTGCTGCGGCGTCTCGATCAGACGGTCGATTTTCCGCCCTGCCTCGATCTGCTCGCGCAGTTCGGTCAGGGTCATGCGACCGTTCAAAAGCTCTTCGCCATCCTTCAGAAGCTGGATTGCGCCGTCCTTGTCGCCCTGACGCAGCTTGAACGAGGCGTAAGCCATGATGATGCGTTCATAGGTGTCGGGTGCAGCACTGCCGCCGGGACGATCATCAAGCGCCTGCTGGTAGAAATCGCCCGCTTCCTTCTTCATCCCGGCCTGATCGGCGATCAAAGCGGAATTATAGGTGCGGAACAGGCCATACCATTCGGGGCCTTCCATCTTCTTGATATCGGCCAGCGCCTGCTTGGGATTGCCCTGCCCGACCTTGACCCACGCATTCATGAAGCCGGTCGCAAGCCGGTCCATATCGGACTGCATGGACAACATCAGAAGCGGACCGACCTTGCGATACTGCTTTTTGGAAATGGCGTCGATGGCAAGGGCGACACGGGAGAAGCGCTCGATATCCGGCACATTCTGCAATTCGGACGCAAGCGGCAACGCGTCCTTGAAACGACCTTCCGTCAACAGAACCAGAAGCAGGTCCTGCTTGACCTGACTGTTACCCGGATCGAAGGCCATGGCCTGACGATAGAAATCGGCGGCTGTGGAGAGATTATTGTCGGCTTCGGCGGTGCGGCCCGCAAGATAGGCGCCTGCAAAGGAACCGGCCCGAACAGCAGGCGTAGCGACGGGAGCGGGATCGGCAGCCGTCTTGGCCAACGCTCCGCTGGCAGGCATTGCAATTCCCGCCAGAAGCGAAAGAAGCAAACCATAAAGCGGGCCGTGTTTCATTCCATGCCGCATGAAGCCCTATCCTCTTCTCAAATTCCCATATGCGGAATCGGCAACGAATCGCCGATTGCCTCCAACGCACCGCGCTCTGACCTTAACGGAACAGGCACGCCAAGCATGGCCTTTTTGGGATGAGGGGGCAAGAAAAGCATCTGTGATGGAAAGCTTTTCTTGATCGATCCCTGTTCGAAAATATCCGAAAACGCGAAAGACGTCAGGAAACTCAGTTCACGCGGCTGATGCAGAAATCGATGACATCGATCAGCGCATCTTTTTCCGGCGTTGCCTTGAGCGGTGCCAGAGCATCGCGGGCAATTTCGCCGAAGTGACGTGCGCGCTGCACCGTGTCGGCAATCGCGCCGTGCTTGGTCATCAGGCCGATAGCCTTTTGCAGCGATGCGTCGTCGCTCGCGCCGTCTTCGATGGCGTGCTTCCAGAAAGCGCGTTCCTCATCGGTGCCACGGCGGTAGCTCAAAATGACGGGAAGCGTGATCTTGCCTTCGCGGAAATCGTCGCCCGTGTTCTTGCCAAGATCGGCAGCCGAACCACCATAATCCAGCGCATCGTCAACCAGCTGGAAAGCAAGACCGAGATTGAGGCCGTAATCGCGCAAAGCTGCGCGATCCGAGCGCTGCACACCGGCGACGATCGGGCCGACTTCCGCAGCAGCCGAGAAGAGTGCCGCCGTCTTGGCCTTGATGACCGCCAGATATTCGTTTTCGGTGGTTTCCATGTTCTTGGCGGCGGCAAGCTGCATGACCTCGCCTTCGGCGATCACCGAAGCGGAGGTCGCCAGCACGTCGAGCGCATCGAGCGAACCGACATCGACCATCATCTTGAAAGCCTGACCGAGCAGGAAGTCGCCGACGAGAACGCTGGCCTGGTTGCCCCAGATCATGCGGGCAGTGCTTTTGCCGCGACGCAGATCGCTTTCATCCACCACATCGTCATGCAACAGCGTTGCCGTGTGCATGAATTCGACAGCGGTTGCGAGACGCACATGACCGTCGCCGTCGTAACCGAACATGCGTGCGGCAGCGAGCGTCATCATCGGACGCAGGCGTTTGCCGCCCGACGAGATCAGATGATTGGCGACTTCGGGAATCATTTCGACGTCGGATCCGGCACGTGACAGGATCATTTCGTTCACGCGCGCCATATCGGCCTTCGTCAGGTCGACAAGCGGCTGCACCGATCCTGTCTGCTTTTTCTTGTCGTCGAGATTCAGAACCACACCCAATGCCATTACTCCTTGATGGGGCCGCCACCATATTTAAGCGCGGCGGAATGCTCAAGACGCATTCCGTGCCTTCACAGCCTGTTCAACATTGACGGAAGCAGTTGTCAATGCGGTGCATTGGCTACACAGTGGGCAAATGATCGAACTTATCCGCACTAACGATTCCGTCCTGCTGTCTTTCGCCGAAGCCTTGATGAAGGAGGCGGGAATAGCTTATTTCATCGCCGACACCAATATGAGCATTATCGAGGGATCGCTGGGCGTTCTGCCGCGCCGCCTTCTGGTCAGCGAAGATCAGCTGGACGAAGCACGGCAAATCCTGATCGATGCCGAGATTGAACACGAACTGCGCGATAAATGAGCCTGACTGCCGAAAACGAGATTGAAGAAACGCTCGATGTCTTTCATCGCGGCGCGTTTCATCTCGTGCAACCGGCAATGAAAGGTCATCGCTCCGGCGTCGATGCGATGATCCTTGCAAGCGCTGTGCCCGGTGGTTTTGCCGGGCGGCTTGCCGATCTCGGCAGTGGTGCGGGTGCCGCCGGTCTTGCGGTTGCGGCCCGGTGCCCGGCAAGCCGGATCACCCTTGTCGAGCGTTCCGGCCTGATGGTCGGCTTTGCCAGAAAAACCATCGCTCATCCGCTCAACAAGGCGCTCACCGACCGCGTATCGATTGTGGAAGCCGACGTGGCGCTGGCCGGAAAAGCCCGCATCGCGGCAGGCCTTGCCGATAACAGCTTCGATTTCGTCATCATGAACCCGCCCTTCAACGAAGCGGCAGACCGGCGCACACCCGATCCACTCAAGGCGGAAGCGCATGTGATGCCGGACGGCATGTTCGAGCAATGGGTGCGCACGGCGGCGGCCATCGTCAGGCCGGGCGGCGGCATTGCCATCATCGCGCGGCCCGGCTCCATCGCGCCAATTCTGGAATCGCTTGCCAGACGTTTTGGTGGTTTGCACATCGTGCCGGTGCATCCGCGCGGCGATGCGGCGGCAATCCGTATCGTCGTCACAGGAACCCGTGGCAGCCGCGCCGGCCTGTCTTTCATGCCGCCGCTTATCCTGCATGGCGACAGCGGAAACGGTTTTACGCCCCGCGCCGATGCCATCAATAATGGCCAGACCGCGCTTTTTTGATCACCGGAGAATAACCCGTGCTGCTTATCGTCGGAACCGTTCGGCTGCCTGCTGCGAATTTGAGTGAAGCGCGCCCTGCCATGCAGCGCATGATCGAGGCAAGCCGAGCCGAGCCGGGCTGTATCGAATATTCCTATGCCGCCGACATTCTCGAGCCGGGCCTTATTCATGTAAAAGAGTTGTGGTTGGATCGGGCTTCGCTGGACAAACATTTTGCCTCCGGGCACATTGCCGCCTGGCGTTCGACATGGCCGACCCTCGGCATCGCGGACCGTAACCTTGTGCTCTACGAAGTGGATGCGCCACAAATCACCTGAACGTTTCTTTAAGGAGACCGATGAACCACAGTCCAAATTCCGCTCGCCCCGTATCAATCATGCGACGCTTTCTGGATAGCGAGGTTGCCGGAGGCCTTGTGCTGATGGCAGCGGCAGCGCTTGCGCTCATCGTAGCCAATTCACCTCTCTCTCAAACCTATTTCGACGCTCTTCGTGTTTATATCGGCCCGCTGAGCATTGAGCACTGGATCAATGATGGTCTGATGGCGGTGTTTTTCCTGCTCGTCGGGCTGGAAATCAAACGCGAATTCATCGACGGTCAGCTTGCAAGCTGGCCAAACCGGATGCTGCCGGGCATTGCTGCGGCAGGCGGCGTGATCCTGCCTGCGCTCATATTCGCGGCGCTCAATTTCAACGATCCTGACAAGCTGCGCGGCTGGGCGGTGCCTTCCGCAACCGATATTGCCTTTGCGCTCGGCGTCCTGTCGCTGCTCGGCTCGCGCGTGCCGTCAAGCCTCAAGGTGTTTCTGGCGACGCTTGCCATTCTCGATGATCTTGCCGCCGTCGTCATCATCGCCATCTTCTACACGGCGGAAATCTCCATGCCCTATCTGGGCGGGGCTATTGTAACCGCCATTGCCTTGTTCGCGATGAACCGCATGGGCGTGATGAAGCTTCTGCCCTATCTGATCGGCGGCGCGATTCTCTGGTTCTTCGTGCTCAATTCCGGCGTTCATGCCACTGTGGCCGGTGTCGTGACCGCGCTGATGATCCCGCTGAAGGCCGCGCCCGGCAAGCCGGACGACATGAGTTCGCCCCTGCATATTCTCGAACATGCGCTGGCAAAGCCGGTTGCCTTCATCGTCGTGCCGATTTTCGGCTTCGCCAATGCGGGCATTTCCTTTAGCGGCCTTGATGGTTCCGTGTTCGGCGACACGCTGACGCTCGGCATTTTGCTCGGTCTTTTTGTCGGCAAGCAGCTTGGCGTGTTCGGCGCGGCATGGCTCGCCATCAAGAGCGGCCTTGCACAAAAGCCGATGGGCGCGAGCTGGGCACAGCTTTACGGCGTCGCCATTCTGTGCGGCATCGGTTTCACCATGAGCATTTTCATCGGGCTTTTGTCCTTCCCGTCCGATCTCATGCAGACCGAAACGAAAATCGGCGTTCTGGCCGGTTCCGCCCTCTCCGCCATATTCGGCTACGGGCTGTTGCGGATTGTGGCCAGACCCGCGAAAAGCTGATCAAACTCAATTTCAAACTGTCCGAAGATGTAAATTTTTGGACAGTTTTCTTTGTGTTTCCCAGATTGCTTCCTACATTAGGGCGCATCCCGAAAAGTGTGAAACGGTTTTCGGAAAGATGCGCGTTAAAACAAAGAACTAGAGCGCCGATCTGATCCAATCAGATCGAAACGCGCTCTAGCTTCCAATAGTTGATCCAGTTCGGAGTTTACCTTGCCCGGTTTATTGACGCGCCTTGTTCCGCGCCGCTTTCGCAATGCCGCAATCGAAATTCCCGTTGTGCGCCTGCATGGCGCCATCATGACCGGCGGGTCCGCGCTGCGCCCATCCCTGTCGCTGGCATCGACCGCCGCCGTTCTGGAAAAGGCTTTCAGCAACAAACATGCGCCTGCGGTGGCGATTTCGCTCAACTCACCCGGCGGCTCGCCGGTGCAGTCGCGTCTCATCTATCGCCGTATCCGCGACCTCGCATCCGAGCACCAGAAGAAGGTTTTCATCTTCGTTGAGGATGTGGCTGCATCCGGCGGCTATATGATTGCGCTTGCAGGCGACGAAATCATCGCCGATCCATCGTCGATCGTCGGCTCCATTGGCGTGGTGTCGGCTTCGTTCGGCTTTCCGGAATTGCTGAAGAAAATCGGCGTTGAGCGGCGCGTCTATACGGCTGGCAGCAACAAGGTCACGCTTGATCCGTTCCAGCCGGAAAAGAAGGCCGACATCGAGCGGCTGAAATCGCTGCAACTCGAAATCCATGAAACCTTCATCGACATGGTCAAAGAGCGGCGCGGCGGCAAGCTTGCCGAAGAATCCGATCTTTTCACCGGCCTGTTCTGGACCGGCACCAAGGCATTGCAGCTCGGCCTCATCGACGGTCTGGGCGACATGCGCAGTTTCCTGCGCAAGACCTATGGCGACAAGATAGAACTGAAGCTGATCCAGCCGCAGCGCGGCCTGCTTGGCCGCAAGGTTCCAGGCGTCGGCATGGCGCTTTCATCTGCGCTATTCGGCATCGAACCGGCGGAAATTGCCGCCCATCTTGGAGACGGCTTACTTTCTGTTGCCGAAGAAAAAGCGCTTTGGGGCCGCTATGGCCTTTGAATTATCAGGCTTTCCCGTGATAAGATGTCAGAAATGACAGGGCGCAATCAGGGCACGCCCTCCCAAACACATCATGCGCATATGCCGGGGCAAACCTCGCGGGCCAATGCGCGAGCCGAAGGGACTTGGCCATGCCACAGCTCATTTTTCTGCTGCTGATCATCATCGCCGCGTGGTATGGCTACCGCTCGTTCAAGCGCGAGGCCGCACGTGTTTCGCAGCGCGTCAGACAGGCTGAAAAGGAAGCGCAGAACCGTGCAAACGGCACGCTGGTACAGGACCCGAAGACCGGCGAATATTACGTCAAGAAAGACTGATCCGCTTAACCTCGATGACCGACACTTTGTTGCGCGCCCGGCCTGTTGCCAGCCGGTCTGTTACCCGTCTTGCCCCGGCGAAAATCAATCTCGCACTGCACGTCACCGGGCGGCGCGATGACGGCTATCACCTGCTCGACATGCTGGTGGCCTTTGCAGGCTTTGGCGACACGATTACGGTTGCTGACGCCCCGGAAGACCAGTTCACGGTCAGTGGACCTTTCGCAGCTTCTGTCCCGCTGGATGGCGGCAATCTGGTGCTCAAGGCGCGCGATGCATTGCGAGTGCATGCCGGAGGCAATCTGCCGCCCGTTGCCATTCACCTTGAAAAAAACCTGCCCATTGCGTCGGGTATTGGCGGCGGCTCCAGCGATGCGGCGGCGACCTTGCTTGCCCTCGATACGCTGTGGGGGCTGAATTGCGACTTCGACACGCTGGCAGCACTCGGTCTGGCGCTTGGCGCTGATTTGCCCATGTGCCTGCATGGTGCGGCGCATGGCACGCCGCTGACCGCGCGCGGCATCGGTGAAGACCTCGCCCCCGTCAGCGGCCTTCCTGCCCTGCCGCTGCTGCTCGTCAATGACGGTACGGCCCTTGCCACGCCCGACGTGTTCCGCGCGCTCGACAAGCGGGACAATCCCGCCTTGTTGCCACCCGACCAAAGCGAACTTGCCGCGCTCTGCCATTATCTTGGCACCACCCGCAACGATCTTCTGTCACCAGCACTTGGTCTCGCCCCGCAGATCGGCGACAAGCTTGCTTTGCTCCGTGCCAGCGATGCGCTTTATGCACAGATGTCTGGCTCCGGCGCGACCTGCTTTGCGATCTTCGCCGACGATGCCGCCTTGCAGACAGCCGCTGCCCGCATGCGCGCCGAAAAGCCGGACTGGTTTGTCATCGCGACCAGCACAACCGCTTCGTAGAACCTGACAACCTTATCACGTCTGTTGTGATTCACTGTGATTCTGGGCAGCGGGACTCATGCGAACCGCTTGCAGAAATCCATTCCCCCTCAATAGTCGATAACACCCTATTCAGAAGCTAGCTACTGTTCACTCTGATTGGACAATAAACACGTACACTCTGTTCGCGATTTATGAACAAAAAACGTCGTATAACGGACATGTGAATGCTGGTATATCAATCAACATACTGATTTTAATTCTTTATTTTTCCTATCTCCGATTGCTTCCAAATATTAACGAGCACGAATGTGTGATTAATAAAACATTTTCGTGACTGGAACTTTTCCTCACTGTCACCCATTTCAAACGCATCGGAACGACGAAAAGAAACGCCGCTCCAGTTTCCAAGGAGATAGGAAAATGAAAAAGATTGTTCTTGCTGCTGCTGCCCTCGCTCTAAGTGCCGGCGCTGCTTTCGCTGAAAACCCATATGTTGGCGAACCTGAAAACCTCTATGCAAACGACCGCACCCCGGTTGCTGCACAGACCGTTGACCGCACCGCAACCGCTGCGATCAGCACTGCCCATAAGGGCATGGTTTCTCAGGATGGTTCTGCAAACCGCTTTGGCGATGCTTCGCCTTCGAGCTTTGAGAACTAAGTTAGCCTGACCGCATAACGGGCGTCGCGCAGTAATGCCGCTGACGCCCATATGGCCGGAACCCTCCCAAGCAATCCCGGCCTTCTGTCAATTTCCCCCTCCCCCTATGGATGGCAACCTGGCCACCAGGGACGCCCCGAACAGGCCCCATCGACTGGGTGTCGTTCGCGCGGCAATTCAAAAGGAATACCAAAATGAACAAGCTCGTTCTTGCTGCTGCTGCCCTTGCTCTTTCTGCTGGCGCTGCTTTTGCTGAAAACCCACATGTGGGCGAGCCTGCTGATCTCTATGCAAACGACCGCACGCCGGTTGCTTCGCAGACCGTTGATCGCACCGCAACCGCCACGATCAACACGGGTTCGACTTATCAGGACGGTTCTGCAAACCGTTTCGGCGATGCTTCGCCTTCGAGCTACCAGAACTAATCCAGCCTGATCGCATAACGGGCGTCGCGCAGAAACGCTGCTGACGCCCGCGCCGGGCTTCAATCACAAACCCGGCTCCCAACAGTTATCTCCCCGAAGGATGGTGCCTTAGCCACCCGGGTGCCCTCACCTGCTCCCGATTAGTTCGGGCGCCATCCGAAGGGCGATCTTTAAAGGAATTTGAAAATGAAGAAGTTTGCTCTTGCTGCCGTTGCCGTTGCTCTTAGCGCCGGTGCTGCTTTCGCTGAAAACCCGCATGTGGGCGAGCCTGCTGATCTCTATGCAAACGACCGCACGCCGGTTGCTTCGCAGACCGTTGATCGCACCGCAACCGCCACAATCAACACGGGTTCGACGTATCAGGACGGCTCTGCACATCGCTTTGGCGATGCTTCGCCTTCGAGCTACCAGAACTAATCAGAATATCGGCGAAAGCTGCTATCTTACGAAAAGGCGAAGCTTCGGCTTCGCCTTTTTCATTTCAGGCTTCAATCCCGTTCCGGCGGATAGATGCCATGCCTGAGGCGCGCCAGCTTCAACTGGCGCGGCAACTGCGCAAAAGCCATGCCGTCGAGAAGCAGCGGCTTGATCGTCTCCAGCCGAACCAGAAGCCCTGCATCAAGCTTCGCCCCACCGCCGAACAATGCCGTCCTCAGTCCACTCAACCCGCCCTCTCCGGCAGGCGTAAACCGTGCTGGGCCGCCTTCGCCTTCGATATGGCGACGGGCAACTTCTTCCCAGCCTTCCTGCGGTATGGCGCCCGGAGCGAGAACCAGAACCCATGGCGTACGGATTTCGCTGAGCGCCGCTTCCATATCGGTGCCATCGCTGAACGAGCATCCCGCGCCAATCGCAACCAGCGCGGTTTCGTCCGAAGATCCTTCATCGATCACCAGAACACGCCGCACCAGCCCCTCCACCACGGCAGGCACGAGCGCCGACAATGTGTAAGCCAGAGGCTTTTCGGAATTCAGTGTTTCAATGATCACGGACAACATGCGCGCTTCATATATCAACATGGCGTGAACGGAAAGCGGAACGCAGTATGTTCTTGCTTTGTTCTTATTCTTCGGATAGGAATAGATTCATCAGACAGAGTCGGACAATTACCAGAAGCACCGCCGCATGCAAGCCGTCAGACGCTTGGGTGGATATGCTTTGAAGCTCCGCAGGGAGATGAAGATGGCAGCAATCCAGCACGCAGATATCATCAAGCAGGCCGATATAGCCGCATTTGGCAATGGCCGTGCGGAGCACGCCAATGCGCTGGTCGGCGAAACGGGAATGCGCATCGATCACAGCCGGCGGCGCGGGCGTGGTGCGGGCATCAATCCGACAGGCCGCTTCGAGCCGACCACGCGTCAGGATTTCGACGACGGCTGGACAACGCTGGAGGAATTGCCTGCTTTCAACACTGATGTTCAGGTGGAAAAGCCGCGCACGATCATTACCCGCAACGATTCACCCGACATCAGCTTCGACCGCTCGATCAATCCCTATCGCGGTTGCGAGCATGGCTGCATCTATTGTTTTGCCCGCCCGACCCACAGCTATATGGGCCTGTCTGCCGGTCTCGATTTTGAATCTCGCCTGTTCGCCAAGCCGGATGCACCGCGCCTTCTTGAGCGCGAACTGGCCAAGGCTGGCTATCAGCCGAAAACCATCGCCATTGGCACGAACACTGATCCCTACCAACCGATTGAGAAGAAATGGCGCATCATGCGCGAAATTCTCGAAGTGCTGGAAGCGGCCAATCACCCAGTCGGCATCGTGACCAAGTCAGCCCTTGTGGTTCGCGATATCGACATATTGAGCCGCATGGCTGAAAAGGGCCTCGCCAAAGTCGCGCTTTCAGTGACGACGCTGGACGCGCATCTGGCGCGCACGATGGAGCCGCGCGCTTCGACGCCAAGCCTGCGCCTTCAGGCTATCCGCAATCTGACCGATGCAGGCATTCCGGCTTCTGTGATGATGGGTCCGGTTATTCCGGGTATCAACGACCACGAGATCGAACGCATTCTCGATGCGGCTTATGCGCAAGGCGCGCGCGAGGCTGGCTATGTACTGCTGCGCCTGCCGCTGGAAGTAGCGCCCTTGTTCAAGGACTGGCTGCTGCGCAATTATCCTGACCGCTACCGGCATGTGATGTCGCTGGTGCGCTCCATGCGTGACGGCAAGGATTACGATGCGGAATGGAGCAAGCGGATGCGCGGCACCGGCCCTTATGCCTGGCAGATCGGCCGCCGGTTCGAGATCGCCGCCCGCAAGCTCGGTTTCAATACGCAGCGCAAACACCTGCGCACCGATCTGTTCGAACCCGTCCAGAAAGGTGGCAAGCAACTGTCGCTGTTTTGAAACCACGCGACATGCGGGCTAAAGCGCAATTGAACCAGAGTAAAACACGGAGATCGGTAAAATTATGCTCTCTGTAAAAAGGACTTAGAGCACCGATCAGACCCTGTTGGATCGAGACGCAACCGACGTCCAGATCGGCTTCCGCCTGTTCCGCTCAGGCGGATAGGGTCCTGCTCCCGCCACCATTCCTCTTGGCAGGACCTTGCGGAGAATCGGAGGCAATGCGAATATCGCCACCTTATGAAACGCTCGGCTTCTGATTCTCCCCCTCTCTTCGATATTCCGCTGGCGCCTGACTTCTCTGAAGAAGCGAAGCTTATTGGGCGTGGGCTTCGCCATATAGTCGGCATTGATGAAGCGGGACGCGGGCCCTTGGCTGGGCCAGTCGTGGCAGCGGCGGTCCTGCTCGATGCGGCCGACCTTCCGGAGGGGCTAGACGATTCCAAGCGTCTTAATGCGGCCAAGCGCAATGCGCTCTATGAGACTATTCTGGCAAAGGCTGTAAGCGTTTCCGTTGCGAGCCTCAGCGCACGTAGCATCGACGCGACAGATATTCGCAAGGCAGCACTCGAAGCCATGCGTCGCGCTGTGCACGGTCTCGTCCTGCAGCCTTGCCATGCACTCGTTGATGGCCGCGATGTACCGCCCGGCCTTCCCTGCCCTGGCTCCGCCCTTGTGAAAGGCGATCAGCGCTCCGTATCGATTGCAGCGGCCTCCATCGTCGCCAAGGTGACCCGAGATCGCATGATGGAGCGCGCAGGCAGAGTTCACACGGTTTATGGCATGGAAGTGCATGCGGGCTATGGAACGGCCAGACACCGCGCTGCCATCGAAAGCGACGGTCCCGTACCCGGCCTGCACCGTTATACTTTCGCGCCGATCAAGGGACGGTTTGAACCTCGCCGCTGAGCGATATTGGTGGTGATTGGTCAGACACCGTATCCTTTGCCAATGTTCGGTATGTGCGCATCATTGAATGCACATTGATCCGAGCTGAAGCAGGTCGGTTTCCATTCGGTAGAATGAACTCTCGGACGTGCTCCATCGCATCTGCGCACGAACCTGCCTGCTCCGACCCACCACTCGGCGCCGGTGGTCCACACGCGCAGCCTTAGAGCGGTTTTAGTGAAGGCTGAACGCGTCACCGCTCTAACTTTTTTACGCGCGGATTACCTAATCCTGCTGAGGCGCTCAAAAGCTCTTCTCAAAAGTCATGACCTCCACCAGAGGTGGCGGTTTGGGACGCTACGCTTGAACCACTAGAAGTGGTTTTGTTATGTGTTAGTAAGAGCCCTTAAAAAGGTCGGCATGGTCGGAAGCCTTGTCG
>NZ_VCPE01000015.1 GCF_005938105.1 Brucella haematophila
AACCCGACGGCCCTGCCTCACGCAGAGCCGCATCTCTCACAGTCGAAGCTTCCATCCAATCAGCCTCTTACTGCTTTACCAACGGACAGCCGCCCTTATCGAGCGGACGGAACGCTTCGTCACCCGGAATGGTGCGCAGAACTTTGTAATAGTCCCATGGTCCTTTGGATTCCTCAGGCGACTTGACCTGAACAAGATACATGTCGTGTACCATACGACCGTCTGCACGCAGCTTCGCATTGCGGGCGAAGAAGTCGTTGATATCCATTGTGCGCATCTTGTCGAGCACCGCTTTACCACTGGTGGACTTTGCAGCTTCAGAGGCCTTGAGATAATTCATGACCGCCGAGTAAACACCAGCATGGACCATCGTCGGCATCTTGCCGTTCATCCGTTCACCGAAACGCTTCGACCAGGCCCGGGTCTGGTCATCATAATCCCAGTAAAAGCCGGTGGTGAGTGTCAAGCCTTTAGCAGTTTCGAGACCAACACTATGGACGTCGGAGAGAAACAGCAGCATACCTGCGATTTTCTGACCGCCCTGAGCAATGCCATATTCATTGGCCTGCTTGAGCGCCGTCATCGTATCGCCCGACGAGTTTGCAAGTGCAATCACGTCAGCGCCCGATGCTTGCGCCTGGAGCAAGAAGGAGGAAAAGTCAGTGGTTTCACGGGGGTGACGCACTGAACCTACAACTTCACCGCCGCTTGCCTTGACGGCTTCTGTCGTGTCCCGTTCGAGGGCATGACCGAAGGTGTAGTCAACCGTGATGAAGTACCACTTCTTGCCGCCTTCCTGCGTCATTGCGCGACCGGTACCATTGGCAAGCGAATAAGTATCCCAGGTCCACTGCGCAGTCGTTGGCGAGCAGGCCTTGCCCGTCAGGTCCGAGGAACCTGCGGTCGACGCCAGAAACGCTACGTCCTTGTCGCGCGTGATCTCTTGAACCGCCATGGCGACCGACGATGTCGGCACGTCGATAATGGCCTTGACGTTCTTCTCATCAATCCAGCTGCGCGCCAGCGTGGATCCGATATCCGGCTTATTCTGATGATCGCCGACGATGACTTCGATAGGCTCCCCATTCAACTTGCCACCGAAATCCTCCACAGCCATCTTGGCCGCAACGACCGAGCCTTCGCCAGCAAGATCGAAATTCATGCCGGACATATCCGTCAGCACACCCAGTCGAACGGGTTCTGCCAAAGCCGGGCTTGCAAGCATCATTGCGGCGAACGCACCCGAAAGCATCATTGATTTCATTGTCATGGTTTTCCTCCTCCCAAATAATAACGGTGTCAGCCCGACTGGCTGCTGCTTTCCGCAATCAGCCTCGCCAGATAAAACTGGTCTGCTTCATAAGGTGCGGCCCAGTTGGCGCGGTGTTCTTGATCAATGGCCCTCTTGGTCATCCGCAGGGCTAAAGGCGGGCATTCAGCGATTGTCTGCGCGAAGAGTTTTGCAGCTTCCACCGCGTCACCCGCTGGAGCAATCTTGTCGCAAAGCCCCATATTGAGCGCGTCCTGCTCGCCGATCCGCTCATTGGCGAAAAGCGCGCGTTTGGCACGCGTCGGGCCGATAAGCGACGACAAGAGGGGCAGTCCGCCCCAACCCAGCGTCATGCCCAGACGGACTTCTGGAAACTGAAAGAAGGCGCCCTCAGCCATAACGCGGAAATCGGCTGCCAACGCCAGAATGCCGCCGCCACCGACGGCCGGTCCCTCGACGGCCGCGATTGTGATCTGCGGTAACAACCGCCACCGATCACACATGACGCCGCCAAGCGACATGGCCGTGTGACGAGAAACGGCGTCCGCATTATTGCGCCACAGATTATCGTCCTTCAGATCGACACCACCCGAAAAGCGACTTTCGGTACCCGTGATAATAACGACCTGAACAGTGTCATCCGCCGACAGCTCATCCGCCGCTTCTATGAGTGCCTTGATCGCTTGTTCATTGAGAGCATTGGCCTTGCCGCCACGGTCATAGCGCGCTACCGCAACCGGTCCTTCGCGCTGAATATCGACTATGGCCATTTCCATCCTCCCAGATGTTTTCGCTTTGACATACTACCGAGTATGTTGCATATTCCAAATAGGTTTGCAACTGCCCTCTTTTGAGGTTTAGTTGCGACCCGGGTAGGAGGAATTCAGACTATGACGCCAGACCAGCGTGCGCTCGACCGCAACCATTCCGTGTTGCGATATCTTCTTGATCGATATGCAGCGGAGCGCCCCACGGCACCATTCGTGCATTTTTGGCCATCGACGGAATGGGATTACAAAACGACCCGGGACCGCGTTCGCCAGCGTGCAGCGACACTGCAATGCCACGGCGTGAAACGCGGCGATCATGTCCTTTGTTTTATGGGTAACGGCCCGGACCTGCTCACCACCTGGTTCGCCATCAATTACATCGGCGCAGTCTATGTGCCGATCAATACCGCCGCACTCGGTCGCCCGCTGGAACATATTCTGGACGATGCCGATGCACCTCTGATGGTCGCGCACGCCGATCTGGTAGAGCGATTGCAGGATGTTGCCCCCGGCAAGCTGCGTAAAGTTCTGGTGGTCGAAGGTGCGGTAGACCGCGCAGTCGCTGGCGTTGAAATCCTGCCTTTGACTGACGTGGAATCCGTCAACGAGACCGAACTCGTTCTCGACACGCCGATTGAGCCATGGGACACGCTTGCCATCATGTACACGTCGGGTACGACAGGCAATGCCAAGGGCGTCTTAACCTCATATGTGCAGCTTTATACGATGGGTCCAGACGCCTTCGATTGCGTCGATGAAACCGATCGCTGCATGATCTGCGGGCCGATCTTCCATTGCGGCTCCACGCTCTATGTCTACGCGATGCTGGCACGCGGACTATCGATTGGTATGATGCGCGAATTCAAAACGCAGCATTTCTGGCAAGCGGTACGGGAAACGAACTCGACCTACTGCCTGTTGCTGGGTGTGATGGCCAGTTTTCTCTTAAAACAGCCGGTTTCATCGGATGATCGCAACCACCCGCTTCGTCGTGCCTTCATTACGCCGTTTGGCGAAGACGGTCCATTGTTCGCCGAGAGATTTGGCGTGGAAGCATGGACCATCTACAACATGACCGAAATCGCCAGTCCGCTTGTTGCTGGTCCCGGCATTACCCAAAAGGGCATCGCGGGAAAGCCGCGCCCCTGGTATCAGTTGCACATCGTCGACGAAAATGACGTCGAAGTGCCGGATGGCACGGCGGGTGAACTGGTCATTCGCTCCGACCGTCCGTGGGCTTTGATGAAAGGCTATTACAACAATCCGAAAGCCACCGTGGAAGCCATGCGCAATGGCTGGTTCCACACCGGGGACAGTTTTCGCAAGGACGAAAACGGCGTTTATTTCTTCGTTGATCGCCTGAAAGATGTCATCCGCCGACGCGGCGAGAATATCTCGTCCTTCGCATTGGAGGCCGAAGTTCTTTTTCACGACGCTGTCAAGGAATGCGCGGCTATCGCAGTGCCCAGCGAGTTGAGCGAAGATGAAGTCCTTATCGCCGTAACGCCGGTGGACGGACAGGAAATTGTCGCCGAAGAATTACTGGATTTTCTTGCAGGTCGCCTGCCTCGCTTTATGGTGCCGCGCTATGTGCGGATTTTGGAATCTCTTCCAAAGACGTCGAGCGGTAAAATCCAGAAGCATATTTTGCGCAGCGAAGGGGTTACCGGAAACACGGTCGACCGCGAGCTGAAGCGCGCAAGTTGATCTGCCAAAGCTCAACACCGATAAATCGAAAGACCTGAACATCATGGACAATTTCGTTTTCAACACAACGCCATCCATCGTGCTGCAGACCGGCGGCCTGGCGAAGATCGCTGATATTGCCGGGCACCTGCTGGGCAAGCGCGTGGTCATCGTGACCGACAAGGGATTGCGCAAACTCGGGCTTCTGGAACCCGCGACAAACGCGCTGGAACAGGCAGGCATTGCCGTTTCGATCTTTGACGATGTGCAGGCCGACCCGCCGGAAAGCAATGTTCTGACTCTGAAAGAGCACATCTTGGCGCATGAAGCGACAGGCGTTCTCGCCATTGGCGGCGGCTCATCAATGGATGTTGCGAAGGTTGCAGCTCTGCTCGCAAAGAGCGGCGAAACGCTCAACGACATTTACGGCGTCAATATCGCACGGGGGCCGCGCCTTCCGCTCGTTCTGGTGCCGACCACAGCGGGTACCGGGTCCGAGGTCACACCGATCTCGATCATCACCACCGGCGCATCGGAGAAGAAGGGCGTTGTCTCTCCACTGCTGCTACCGGACATGGCAATCCTCGACGCGGATTTGACTGTCGGTTTGCCAGCGGCGGTAACTGCTGCAACTGGCATCGATGCGATGGTACATGCCATCGAGGCCTATGCCTCAGCCTCCGCCAACAACAATCCTTTATCGCGCTCATTGGCGCGCAATGCCCTGCAATTGCTAAGCTCCAATATTCGCACTGCGGTCTTTGAAGGCCAGAACCGCGATGCAAGGGCTGCCATGCTACTCGGCTCATTGCTCGCCGGCCAGGCCTTTGCCAATTCACCCGTGGCTGCCGTCCATGCGCTCGCCTACCCGATTGGCGGGCATTTCCATGTGCCGCACGGCCTGTCCAATGCGCTCGTGCTTGCCCATGTATTGCGCTTCAACCTGCCGGAAGCAATCCATATCTACGCGGAAATTGCAGCAGATGTTTTCCCAGAACTTGCTACCATGTCGGCAGAGAAACGCGCAGAAGCCTTTGTTGAAAAGCTCGCAAATCTCAGCCGTGAGCTTGGCGTACCGCAGACATTGCGCGAGGTGAACATCGCGGAAGGCGATCTGCCTCTGCTTGCGCGCGACGCCATGAAACAGACCCGCCTTCTGGTCAACAATCCGCGCAAGGTAACCGAGGCAGATGCTCTCGCGATCTATAAGGCCGCATATTGATCGAGCCTCAGTTGAGATCATAAAAAAGGCCGGTTAAACCGGCCTTTTTCGTTCCAATCAACAAATCTCAAACAGGCCTGCCGCACCCATGCCGCCGCCAACGCACATGGTCACCACCACATAACGTCCATTGCGCCGCTTGCCTTCAATGAGGGCATGTCCGGTCATACGCGCACCCGACATTCCATAAGGGTGGCCAATCGAAATAGCGCCGCCATTCACGTTGAGCTTCTCATTGTCGATGCCAAGCTTGTCACGGCAGTAAAGCACCTGTGCGGCGAAGGCCTCGTTCAGTTCCCATAGATCGATATCATCGATCGTCAGGCCATGCTGCTTCAAGAGCTTTGGCACGGCATAAACCGGTCCAATGCCCATCTCGTCAGGCTCGCATCCCGCAACGGCCATCCCGCGATAAATACCGAGCGGAGACAGGCCACGCTTTTCCGCTTCCTTTGCTTCCATCAGCACGGACGCCGAAGCACCATCCGACAATTGCGAGGCGTTGCCAGCAGTAATATAGCCACCCTGTGCGATGACCTGACCACCGGCAAAGACCGGCTTCAACCCGCGCAAGCCTTCCAGTGTGGTTTCAGGACGATTGCCTTCATCCATGGCCAACTCGATGCTTTTCGAAGATATCTCACCAGTGACCTTATCCTTGATCAGCATGGTAGATTGAATCGGTACAATCTCGGCGTTCAAGCGGCCCGCTGCTTGCGCGGCTGCCGTGCGCTGCTGCGATTGCAGCGCATATTCGTCCTGCGCCTCTCGCGAAACTCCATAACGCGCAGAGACAATCTCGGCCGTCTCGATCATGCTCATGTAAGTGGCAGGCAGATGCTCGGCCAGCCACGGATCGCGCCAGCGATAGACATTCATATGCTCGTTTTGCACCAGCGATATCTGCTCCACGCCTCCGCCGACAGCAATCGTCATACCATCGCCAGTAATCTGCTTGGCCGCTGTGGCGATAGCCATCAGCCCCGAAGCGCATTGACGATCCATCGACTGGCCCGGCACCGAAACCGGAAGGCCTGCCCGCAGCAAAGACGTGCGGGCGATATTCATGTGGGTTGTGCCTTGCTGGAGAGCAGCGCCAATGACGACGTCCTCCACCTCGGCGCCGTCAATGCCTGCCCGTTCGACAGCAGCGGCAATTGCATGTCCAGCAAGCGCTGGGGCTGTCGTGTCGTTGAAAGCGCCGCGATAGGCTTTGCCAATCGGCGTACGCGCAGTTGATACGATTACAGCTTCTCTCATCAGAGCTCCTCCACTGACGCTGGAATGTAAAGCCTTTCGGCTAATCCTCTAAGTTCCGGGGTCAGCGGAACAGGCCGTCGCGTGTCTCGGTTGACATAGACATGCACATATTCACTTACAGCAGCCGTCAGCTCTTCGCCATCCTTGAAGATGCCAAATCCCCACAGCAAACTTGTGTTACCGATATGCTCGACACGCACCCCGACAACGACATTGTCGGGATAAGAAATCTCGGAGAAATAATTCGTTGAATTGCGCGCCACGATGCCGATGGGCGTGGAACCATTCAGCTCCAGAGCGCCTCCCGCGATCAACGACCGGTTCAGTGCCGCATCGCAATATTGCATATAGACGACATTATTGACGTGGCCATAAATGTCCATGTCGCTCCAACGCGTCTGCATCTCGTAGAACTCCCGATAGGCTGACCGGGGTTCAGCCTTAGGGCGCGGCTTTTGCGCCGTCATTCGACGACCTCGTTCGCCCTCGACGTTGCAATGATGCGATCCACATGCGCCAAACCGGCATCGGTTTCGATAGAGTTGGTCATATCATCGATCTGTGTGAATGCAGCGGCAACAGCTTCCGGCGTACGCTCGCCTTTCGGCAGATAAACGCCTTCGCTTTCAACAATCGCCATACGGGCCACGGTCCCTGCACCTGCGAGAAGAACGGTGCGGCTCGGAGCCTCCTCGCTGACGAGGAAAAGAGCGGCAGGAACAACGTTTTCCGGAGCGAGGCGCACCAGCATTTCTTCGTCCAACACATCTCCGGTCATGCGCGTTGCCGCGGTCGGGGCAATCGCATTGACGTAGATGTCGTACTTATCGCCCTCAAAATGCAACACATTCATCAGGCCCACGAGCCCGGCCTTGGCTGCGCCGTAGTTCGACTGACCGAAATTGCCATAAACGCCCGACGTGGAAGTTGTCATCAGGATGCGGCCATAGTTCTGACCCTTCATGACGTCCCATACGGCGCGACTGGCATTGGCCGAGCCAATGAGGTGTACGTCGACCACAGCGCGGAAATCAGCCATTTCCATCTTGGCAAAGCTCTTATCGCGCAGGATCCCGGCATTGTTGATGAGAATATCAATGCGACCGAATTCTTCGACAGCGCGCTTTGCCAGTGCCTGCATATCTTCGAACTTCGTGACGTTGCCTGCATCAGCAATTGCGACGCCGCCCTTGGCGCGAATTTCCGCGACGACCTTTTCCGCCGCCTCCGACGCGCCGCCAGTTCCATCCCGGCTACCGCCGAAATCATTGACGATAACCTTTGCGCCGCGCGCTGCCAGTTCAAGGGCGTAGGCGCGCCCAAGCCCACCACCAGCGCCTGTTACGATTGCAACACGATTTTCGAAAGAAATAGTCATATGATCCTCAACCTACCGTCAGAATAAGCCAGTCAGCAGCGAGTGCTGGCTTCGCTTCGTCTTTGATTTCAACAGTCGCTCCAAAGGTCTGGAGCTGACCATTCCCCTTCGGCTGAACCGATTTGGAGTTGAACGCGCCGCGAATGGAAGACCCCACCTTTACCGGAGCGAGAAAGCGAACCTTGTCGAAGCCATAATTAATTTCGACCGCGCCGGCTGCAACTTCCGGCAATACTTCGCGGCTGAGTTTCGTCAGCAGGCCAAGAACCAGAAAGCCATGCGCGATAGTACCGCCAAAGATACTTTCCTTTGCTGCGCGTTCCGGGTCCGTGTGAATGAACTGATGATCATCAATCACATCCGCAAACCGATCCACAAGCTGCTGATCGATCTTGATCCAGTTCGAATACAGAATCTGGCTTTCCGCGCTTGCATGGGGCGCAGACGCAGCAGAATTAGGGTTTATTTCCAAAATTATATCCTCCAAGCGCTGAAAAATGGACAGCAGTCGCATTAATCAACAACATACTGAGTAGTATGCACTTGAACATGGCTTTGTCTAGTGGCATTTTGCCATCGAAATTTGCTAGGATTGGTTGCCGCTTACCTATGCATAAATCGGAGTAGCAGATGGCTGACAGCCGCCGAAATAACCGAACGGACAGTACCGGGAATGTCGTAATCCTGGAAACAGCCGCTCAGTGCTTCATGGAGCAAGGCTTCTCCACAACAAGCATTGATGATGTGGCGCGCAGGATGGGCTCGACGAAAGGGCGCATTTATCACTACTACTCATCGAAGACGGATTTGTTCTTCGACGTGCATCGGGAAGGCATGGATCGACTGTTCAAGGCCGTTGAACCAGTCATGACGCTGAACGGCTCAGGTTTGCACCGACTTGAGGAGATGCTCATGGCGCATGCGCTCGCCATGATGACCAACGTCGCTTTCGAAGCAGTGGTGGTGCAGGGCGTTCATATGCATAAGCTTGCGGCGACGACACCCGACCAGCGCCGCACACTCAATGAGCTGATCTCAATCAGGCGTCGGTTTGAAGATCTGTTCAAACAGGTCATTCGTGAAGGCATGGAGGATGGCAGCATCCGGAATGTCGACGTATCGGTAGCAGCAAAGGCCGTGCTCGGCGCCATCAACTGGCTCTCAATCTGGTACCAGCCGCGAAGTGTGGAAACCGATGCCGACAGGGTCGCACTCGCCAAGGAAATTGTGGGCATACAGATCAAAGGCCTGCATTCGTGAGAGACGACCAGGCGCCTCTCACTGTTGTTCACGTCGTTAGATAGCCGGGCTCCAAAAGCGCAAGATGATACGCTTTATTATGTCGTAACGAACCGATCAAGTTTGCCCAGCGTCTCCAGACCAAGCTCAATTGCCCCGAAGCCTTTGGCCGTCTGGAACTCAGCGGCTGTGCTGAACACCATTCCCAGGGTCACTTTCGTGAAGCCGTCCTGATCCTCAAACGACGCCCATGCATCAGCATGTTTGGGTCCATTCTCGCCCCAAAGCAACGTATAGCCGAGCCGTTCTTCCGTCTTGACCTCACCGTAGCGGTGGTGGTTCGGGTAGACTGTACCGTCAGGCCCTATCATGTCGAAGACCCATTCGCCGCCTTGACGCAGATCGATCCTCTTTGTGCGACAGGAAAACCCTTCCGGTCCCCACCAAAGCGGCAAAGTCTCAGGGTTCATCCACGCCTTCCAGACCACCCCACGCGGGGCACGAATGACTTTCTGCAACACCATGGTGCGCTCGGCAGCATGGGCCAGATTGTCCAGTCCTGCTCCGAAGCCCGCTCTATAACCAGCTTCCATGTCACCGGACAGCGAAGCCAGTTGCACCGTCACCACAATACTGCTGTGCCCACCGAGGTCAGAAAAAATAGCCGTGACCAATGCAGCCGATTGCTTCACGCCCTCGCAGGAGATTACCTCATAGTTCGCGCTAAGCTTTGCAGGCTGCAACTCCAGCCAGCCGCATTCGCAGTGAATATCGGGCTGACCATTCACCTTGCGTAGAGAAACCTCACGACCGCCAATCCGGGTATCAGCTTCCAGAAACTCCACCTCGACAGCAATCGTTGGCGCCGCCCAGACTGCCCGTGCGGCTGGCGCGGTCCATGCCTGCCAGAGAACGGACACCGGCGCGGCCACGTTTCGCTCAAAGGTCAACGTCGTGAAACGGCTTTCACCGGCGGGTGCTGCTTCGATGCTACTTGGCTTTTGAATTTGTGTCATTTTCGCACTCCTCCATCACACTCATTACAAATGCATCAAGACGATCCAGACGGGATTCCCAGATAGCGCGTTGTTCATCCATCCAGCCGCGCGCCGGTTCCAAAGCCTCGGGGCGGATAGCGCAAGTCCGTACCCGTCCATCCTTGGATGACACAATCAAACCGGCTTCTTCCAGCACGGAGAGGTGTCGCATCACCGTCGGCAGGCGAAGGCCTGTCGGCCCGGCCAGATCTGTCACCGCCGTCGGCCCTCCGGCCAAACGGGTCAGGATCGACCGGCGTGTGGGATCTGCCAGCGCGTGGAACAAAAGTGAAAGGTCTGAATCATGCTTAGCCATATTGCTAACTATTCAGATAACAGCGAAATGCGCAAGAGAAAACTTAGCCATTTAGCGAAGTTTCTCTTGCGCTCGCAGTTCTGTCAGCAGAACAACGACTGACCTAGCCGCAATAGGCGCGGATTATTTTTCCGGTGGTCGGGTCGGTTTCAATCGTTATACGTTCCTGCCGGAAATCCATTGTAACCGGATCGCCCGACTTGACCTGGCGGACGATGGTTGCACCCGTGAGCTGCATGGCAGCGTCGTCCGTCATTTTATCCTTGCCAGCAAGAGTTTCTGCGACATCCTTCTTACAAATCCCACCCGGAGCTTCAGCAGCGGCTGGGGCCTGCTCTTTTTGACATGCAGCAACGGCAAGCAGCAGCACAGCCCCAAACAACAAAGACGCGCGACGCATGAAATCCATGATCAAGATATCCTTTCAGCAATATAATTGGCTACTGGCATCGCATGACCGCGAAACTTCAGTGACCTTGCGAAGGTGCATAATCGCTCTCAGATGACCAGAACATGAACGCGGCGCGATTTCCGGTTGGCGCAACAAATCTGTGCCGGTATGTTTTGCTCCAACAGCGATTGATATCAGGATGAGCATATGAACCTGCACAATGGAAGACCATGGGCGAGATTCCACCCTGCCCCGCTCCCATTTGTCATATGGTTGCTGCTCAACCTTCTGGTGATTGGCGGCCTCGCCTTTTACCAGCGATCAGAATTGTTGTCCGAACTCCAGGCGGCCAGCTTCACGTTACATCGTGAAGCTTCCCAGCGGGCCGTTCAGCATGATGCTCATTTGACAGCGCTTTCAACGATTGCACAATCCAAGGTACGCACTGCCGAGCTCTCACGAGATGACGTGTTTCTCGAGGTTGCTACGACCATCACGCGCTTCTATCCGCGCATAGATGAGATACAACTTGTGCCGATCAATCCCACAACACCCGTCACCGGCACAAGAGAGCTGGAACCGGAATTAACCGCAGATATACGCGCGGCGGCACTGTCGTCGAGCGGGGTCCCCACATTGTTCGCACCGGCAGCGCGTCCCGGGCATTACATGATTGTAAAGCGGAGCCCGAACAACGATGATCCCCACGACGGACTGGCGCTATCGATCAATGCCGACGCCCTTATCAGTTCGGACGATGCATTCTGGCAACGCAACGGTGTCGCACGACGAATTCTCATGCCTGATGGAACGGTGCTTTTCAGCCACCCCGCTTCATTTGGTACAGCGCTCTTTTCCAAGCAATTGGGCAGCGCCTCGCAGCCACTTCTTTTCGAAACCGCAATGAATGTGGGATGGGCTGCTCTGCTGCCACTAGATCAATTGATCCCGCTCCTCGTTCTCACAAACTTGCTGTTCTTCGGAGGACTGGTGATCCTTCGCCAGATAAAACGCACGCGCCAGGCAGAGCGTCGCGCGGAGCTAAGCAGCCTCGAGGCCCGACTAGCCCATGCTTCGCGCGTCAATACAATGGGCGAAATGGCAAGCGGCATGGCGCATGAACTGACACAGCCGTTGACGGCGCTTCTGGCTGGCGCGCAGGCCGGGCGCCGACTATTGAGCCGGAACAACACAACAGCGCTGGCCGATGCGCTTGATGATATGGTGGATCAAGCGCGGCGCGCTTCCGCTATTCTGGACCGTCTGCGCAACTGGTCACGACCGCAACGCAGAGAGAACACACAAGCCGATCTCCGTCTTTCGATGCAAAATGTTCAGACCTTGCTGGCTCCGGAAGCAAAGCGGCAAAATGTCGATATAGAACTTTTGATGCCTGACAGCCCCTTGATGGCTGCAGTAGACCCTGTGGAGATGGAACAAGTCATGTTCAATCTCCTGCGTAATGCCATCGAGTCCTTTCATGATACGGGCACCGGCAGTGATCGGCGGGTCAAAGCTTCTCTGAAGGCTGATGGAAGCGTGGCCATTCTCGAAGTTCAGGACAACGGCCCCGGCGTAGCGCCAGAACTGCTGCCTCGTCTGTTTACGCCCTTTACCACCAACCGTCCTGAGGGAACCGGCCTCGGCCTCGCCTTGAGCCAGCGCCTTGTCGAACGCTTCGGCGGCGAGATTTCCTATATCCCGCAGGAGCGAGGCGCGCTATTTCGCGTCGCGCTTCCTATTGTTGCCGACAGAGAAAGTTTAAGTTGATGGTCCAGCCTGTCTATCTTGTGGATGACGACGCAGCGGTCAGAAAGGCATTGAGCCTTCTGCTCTCGACCATTGATATCGACGTCAGGACTTTTGCCGATCCATCCGCATTCCTTACGCAACTGCCACGGCTGACGCCGGGGTGCCTGATACTCGACATTCGGATGCCAGTGATGACAGGCCTCAAACTGCAGGAGCTACTGGAGGCACAGGCAGTCGACTGGCCCGTGATCATTATTTCCGGCCATGGTGATATCGAAGCCTGTCGCCGCGCTTTTCGCAACGGAGCGGTGGATTATCTTTCCAAACCCGTTGATGAGCAGGACTTGATCGATGCAATCCAGAAAGCCCAGCAATTGCTGGAAAAGCGGTTGGGCAGCAAGGCATTGAAGGCCGAAACCCTTGCCTTGCTCGATGCATTGACCGCGCGCGAGCGTGAGGTTCTGGAGCACATAGCACAGGGCTTCACCACCCGTCAGATTGCGGACGGTCTTGGCCTGTCGCCACGCACCATAGACAGCCACCGCGCCGCCATTGGCGTAAAACTGGGTACCACATCTCAGGCGGAAATGACCCGTCTATGGTTGGAAGGGAACATAAGTCAGTAGAACTACGGATAAGATCGCAAGGGCTACGGATTCAGTTTTTGGACCTGTGGAGTTAGGTAACGTTCATCGAAAACGAGGAACGACCATGATCCGCAAACTTGCAATTATCGCTTTGTCGCTGGCTCCGGCTACCGCTTTCGCCCAAACTCTTCCAACGACGCCCTATCTGCCGCTTGATCTAGCAACCAAAGCCGCTCAGGCAGCGCTGGATGCGTGTGTCGCCAAGGGTAACAATGTAAGCGTTGCAGTTGTGGCCCGCGATGGATCGACAAAAATTCTGCTCAAAGCCGACCTTTCTGGCCCGCACACCGGCAACAGCGCCGTAGGAAAAGCGTTCACGGCAGCAGCTCTTGGCCGCGACTCCGGCGAACTTGCCGAGTTTATCGCTTCAAAGCCAGCCAATAGCGGCATGCGTGATATGGATTCGCGCTTTGTCATCCAGGCTGGTGGGCTGCCGATCAAGATTGGCGATGCGCTCGTTGGCGGCATTGGCGTCGGTGGCGCGCCGTCGGGCGCAACAGACGCAGAATGCGCACTGGCCGGCATTCAGGCAATTGTAGCGAAGTAAAAAGAGCCGTCGGGGCCGTATTTTAATCGGCCCCGATATCACGGTCTTGTAACAGCTTTCCTTTTCATGGATGAAGGCGGAACAATTCGCTCCATCGGCTTGTGAAACAGGGAAGCTCTGATGACTGTTACGATATACCACAATCCGAAATGTGGCACGTCTCGCAATACGTTGGCGATGATCCGCGCGAGTGGAGAAGAACCTGTCATCATCGAATATGTACAAAACCCGCCACCGCGCGACCGACTGGTCGAGTTGCTGAACGCGATGCAGATGACGCCGCGAGCACTCCTTCGCGAGAAGGGCACGCCTTATGCAGAACTGAAGCTGCAAGATTCAAAGTGGACCGATGATGAATTGATCGACTTCATGATGGCGCATCCGATCCTCATCAATCGACCGATCGTGGAAACGCCGCTTGGTACCAAACTTTGCCGTCCGTCAGAACTGGTTCTCGGTCTTCTCGATAAACCAGTTACGACATTCACCAAAGAAGACGGTGAAACAATCACTTACGAAAAAGTGTCACCTTGATATGTGTCAAGCCTCGCTGTTGGCGAGGAAGGCCCGGACACGTTCAGCGACCTGAATTGTCGCGGGCGTATAGACCATCAAGTTGAGATCCGGGCGACCATCGATTGCGAAGGTGGAAAATTCGAGTTCGATCGGCCCAAGTTCGGGATGATGGAGACGTTTGACACCCTCCCCCGACCAGACGACCTCGTTGTCCCGCCACAATGCGGCAAACTCCGGACTCATCTGCGTCAGTTCCTCGACAAGTTGCGCAATTTCGGCACCAGCACCCGCGCGCGCCGCATCTGCCCTGAAGGCACCCACAACGAACCTTGCGACACGCAACCAGTCTTCCTGCGCGGCCTTCACCCGCGAGTCCGTGAACATCATGCGCAGAATGTTTCGCTCGCGCCGGGAACGCTTTGCATAATCCGTCAGGATCATGCTGGCAGCTTTGTTCCAGGCAATCACATCCCAGGTCGCAGTCCTGATGAGCGCAGGGCTATTGGGAATAGCATCAAGCACGCCTTGCAATCTTGGCGTGATGCCGTCTTGCTCTTGAAACCGCACTTCCGGAGGATGTCCGAACGCCAGAACATGGAGATGTACGCGCTCCGGTTCAGTCAGCATCAATCCCTTGGCGATACGCTCAAGCACATCTGCCGACGGCGCGCCGCCACGACCCTGCTCCAGCCAGGTGTACCAGGTCGGGCTGATATTGGCGCGCTGCGCGACTTCCTCTCTCCGCAGGCCCGGCGTCCGCCGGCGCCCGGTTGGAAAACCGAACGACACCGGATCAAGACGCATACGGCGATCACGCAGAAACTGGCCGAGAGGATTATCGTTGACGAATGGCATGCCTAGCCTGTTGGTATTTATACCATGATAAGATCACTACTTTAACATGATTATTTGCCGGTGATAATCCTCTCCTGACAGGAACGGAGAACAAGAAATGCGTATATTTCTCACAGGTGCAACCGGCTTCATCGGTTCACGTATCGTGCCCGAATTGCTTGCCCGAGGCCATCAGGTGCTCGGCCTGACGCGGTCAGATGCTGGAGCAAATGCGCTCGCTTCGGCGGGAGCGGAAGTCCAGAAAGGCACGCTTGAGGACCTTGCAAGCATCCGCGCCGGTGCGGCTCAAGCTGATGCCGTGATCCATACGGCATTCGATCACGACTTCTCCAATTTCATCGCGAATTGCGAGAAAGATCGGCGCGTAATCGAGGCTCTTGGTTCAGTGCTGAAAGGCTCGAACCGGTCGTTGCTGATCACATCAGGCACCGGCATTGGTGATCCCGGCAACGGTCAGCCCGCAACGGAGAACGTGTTCAACCCTCATCATCCCAATCCGCGTATTGCATCTGAACTCGCAGCGCAGCGCTTGCTCGAAGATGGTGTCAACGTGTCAGTCGTTCGGCTTCCACAGGTGCATGACACGATGAAGCAGGGTCTCATCACGCCATATATTGAGATATCACGGGATAAGGGAACCGTTGCTTATGTGGGCGAAGGCCTGAACCGCTGGCCCGCGGCACATGTTCTCGATGTCGCGAAGCTCTATGCTCTCGCTTCCGCCAGAGCAAAGCCTGGTGAGCGGTATCACGCTGTCGCAGAAGAGGGCATCACCATGCGGGACATTGCCGAAGTGGTCGGAACGGGGCTTGGCCTGCCGGTCATCTCCCTTTCGCCTGACGAGGCAACGAACCATTTCGGATGGCTCTCCATGTTCGTCAGCTTCGACATGCCAGCGTCAAGCACACAAACGCGGGCAACACTGGGCTGGGAGCCAAAAGGACCAAGTTTAATATCGGACCTGAAAGAAATGGATTACGGAGCCATTCGACCGTAGAAATCTATCTAAATAACAGGAATTTCGCTTTTAATAAAAAAGTCAAAACAGAAGAATATTTGCAAGAAATAGGCCTCACCGTCACAAAAAAACTCTGATAATTCTGCTTGATTAAGCAAGACAATTTGATAGTAAGGGCGCTCAACAAACAGTCAGGATCACGCCAGAATTCCGGATATGATGAATATTTTTCAAAGCTCCCTGAATATATCGGCCGTTTTGAAGAATGTGTCATCATTTCCCCTGATGATGGATGCCAGATCAGACGATGCCATTGGGTTGCTGCACACATAAGGTTGCAGCGACCCCGAAACTCTCAATCATGACAAAACATGAAGTTCGATCTGGCACGACCGGTCGTTCTTAAAAACGTTTGGGTTTTCAAATGGCTATCTGGACTGAGTTGGCGAGCGCCAGTAACGATGCTGGCGACCAAATATTGTTGCGGCAAAGAGGCGACATCTACGAAATTCGCTACAACGGGCTGGAATTGATGTCGAACATCAATTTCCAATCGGAAATCGTTCTCGCTGAACGTTCCCTGAGGTTTTTGCATCGAACACCAAAGAGAATTCTCATTGGCGGACTTGGCATGGGGTTCACGCTGAGAGCGGCGCTCGACTTTGTTTCGCTGGAAACACAGGTCACGGTGTGTGAACTCATCCCCGACATTGTGGAATGGAACCGCTCATTCATCGGTCATCTCGCTGATCATCCGCTGTGTGATCGTCGTGTCGAGTTGCAGATCGGTGATGTCATGGAAACCTTGAAACAATCCCCTTCAACGTTCGATCTGATCTTGATGGACACCGACAATGGCCCCGATTTTCTCGTGCGGGAACAAAACGACGCGATTTATTCTGGAAACGGCCTGGCTGTGTTGGGCCGCGCATTAACACCAACAGGAACGGCAAGTTTCTGGTCGGCGACAGCATCGTCCAAATTCGAAAACATGCTTGATGCGGAAAATTGGGACTGGAACCGTCACGACGTGTGCCTGATCAACGGTAGAGCGGATGCATTCCACCATGTCTATTCTGTCAATCGAGGCTTGCAGGCTCCTCTGCAATCGCGAAATGCGGGCAATTCCTGTCAATTGATTGGCGCGTAGCAAATCCAGAATGGTAAAGGCGGCTGAATAGCCGCCTTTCATTCAACATCCACATAGCGGCAGCCTTGGCACGCGGGCCCGAGAGAAAATCTACTCACACTGTATAATATGCTAGGCGTGCGGCACGCTGGCTGATAAGTCCACGGTACCAAGTCGTGAAAACTACATAGTCAGAGAAGCAGGCATGATGAGTCACGAAGCCCATGATCCAGGCGGCAAGGTTCGCCTGAAAATCAAGCCGGAAATCAGAGGAGACGCAGTCTTCTCCGAATGTGGCCGATATCGCCGGCTTCTGACGCGTGAATGGGACGGAGCGGATAAGGACGGTTACGTGCTCTGGATTGGTATGAATCCAAGCACCGCCGCTTATGACGTCGATGATCCCACCGTTTTCAAAGAGCAGAAGTTTACGCGCCGCTGGGGTTACAGCCGCTACGTAAAATGCAATGTCATGGACTATCGTGCGACGCATCCGAAAATGTTGCTGGAAGAAGGTGTGATCCCTTGCACTGACGAGAATGTTCAGACAATTCTCCAGCAGGCCAGAGAAGCGGCAATTGTCGTTATGGCCTATGGGTCGCTTCACAAGAAGCTGGCGCACTACGGAGAAATCGTGACGAACACATTGCGAAGCAACGGTGTCACGCTCCATGCGCTGAAGATCACCAACAACGGTTCGCCGGGACACCCGCTATATTTGAAAGATACGAGCGAACTGATCGTCTACTGACGTGTCGCTGACGGCAGGATTCGGAAAATTGACGACAGGTCGGGAACGCAACTGATAAGCAATCCGGGCACTGGCAGACTAACGACAGAAAGACAGAAAATTGACCAAGAACCCTCCTCGCAATCAGGCTGGCTTTGCAACGCGCGCAATCCATGTCGGTCAGGAACCAGATCCGTTGACCGGAGCCGTGATCCCGCCGATCTATCATGCCACGACCTATGTGCAGGATGGTATCGGGGCGAGCAAGGGATACGACTATACGCGAAGCGGCAATCCGACCCGAAACAACCTTGAGCGCTGCCTGGCAGACCTTGAAGGCGCAGAAGCCGCATTCGTTTTCCCGAGTGGACTTGCAGCCGCCGCAACATTGCTGGAGGCGCTTCCCGCCGGTTCGTCCATTCTGGCCCATAACGATCTCTATGGCGGCGTTTACCGATTGCTCGCCGATGTTCGGCCAATCACGGCGGCGCAGAATGTGCGCTTCGTAGATTTTTCCAACGAGGCTGCGCTGCGCGAAGCCGTCGCCGAACATAAGCCTGCTTTGCTCTGGTTTGAGACGCCGTCCAATCCAACACTCCGCATCGTTGACCTGTCATTGGTTGCGGAGCTTGGCAACAAGGCCGATGCGATTACCGTTTGCGACAGCACCTTCTCATCTCCTGCCGGCCAGCGCCCGATCGACCATGGAATCCATGTCGTCGTTCATTCGGCAACGAAGATGCTCAACGGCCATTCGGACCTGCTGGGTGGTGTAGTCGCCATATCGGCGAATGCACCTGCGGGGCTCGCAAAACGGGTAGGCTATTTGCAGAACGCCCTCGGCTCGGTCATGTCGCCGACAGATTGTGCTCTTTTGCACCGCTCTTTGAAAACGCTCGAAATCCGCAGCATCCGGCAGTCGCAAACGGCACTGAAGCTGGCGACCAGCCTTGAACAAAGAGCCGAAGAACTCGGCCTGACCAGAATTGTCTATCCCGGTCTGGCAAGCCATCCACAGCATAAAATGGCCGCCAACCAGATGATCAATTTCGGCTGTGTGATTTCTATCGAAGTTGGTGGTGACCTCGCACGCGTCGAACGCATTTTGACTTCGACGCGCTATTTCCACTTCGCTGTCAGCCTTGGAAGCGTAGAGAGCCTCATTCAGCATCCGTCGTCGCTGACCCATGCGGTTGTTCCCGAAGATCAGAAAAGCCAGCTCGGAATTAGCCCTCAGCTTATCCGCATATCCATCGGCCTCGAAGATCCGGAAGATCTGGAAGCCGATCTTGTGCAGGCATTGATGAACAACCGCTAAGCTCCACGTGAATGCGAAATGGCTGAGCGCATTTATCAGCCATTTCGTTTCATCAAGTATGGCAGGAAAAAGAGATATAGCCCCGTCGCCAGCAATATAAACAGCGGCAAAAGAGGTGAATAAACCACCCAGGATGGCGGCTGGCCGAAAGCCATGGTGGCGAAATTCGCGATCACGGTAAGCGTAAATATAATCGATAGCCAGCGGTGAACCTGCCGGATGGATTTATTCAAGGCCACTTTTTCTCTCCCCTTCAAAAGCCAGCCCTAGGCGTAGGGGCTGGCTCTATTGTTATTCGTCCGCCTTTATCCGCTTCGAGTACTCCTAGAAGCGGCAGGTTCAATCCACATTGGCCGCCACGGTTTCGAGCTTTTCGAGGAAGCCCTGCCATCCGTGTTGAGCACCATGAAACGCTTGCGTCTGGTCCGGCTTGAAACCGGTCTGCTCCATCCTCAAATGTGTACCAACCACCGTTGGCGTCAGCGTCAAAGTCACGACACTTCTGAGATTATAAGCGCTATTCTCGTGGACGTGGTTCCAGGTGTAGGATAGCTGCTTGTTCGGTTCGACAACCAAAACTTCGCAATCCAGCACACCACCCCACTCGCCGCGAAATTTGAACTGATGACCGACTGTCGGCGCAAAATCATTGCTCATCAGCCAATCGGCGATCAGATGAGGTTCGGTCAATGCGCGCCAGAGCTTCTCGGGTGGATAAGGCATCTCGCGTTCGACGACGACCGTGCGGGTCTCAGTTGATATCTCGCTCATTGGTCCATCCTCCTCAACAAGTCTTCAAGGGCGTCAAACTTCTTCTCCCAGAAGCCGGTCATTTCCTGCGCCCAGTCTATGAGTGGGGCCAAAGCCGTATACTCGGCTTTGTAATGGCTCTGCCGGCCTTCATGACGATCGCTCACGAGCCCCGCCCGCTTCAACGCGGCAAGGTGCTTCGAGACAACGGGTTGCGAAACCCCTGCCCCTGCAGTCAGAACCGTGACCGTTTTTTCCCCCTCACGGCAAAGACGCTCAAATATCGCCCGTCGTGTTGGATCGGACAGTGCTTTGAAGACTTCATCCCGTGTTGCTGTCACTTTATTCATACCCCAATGGCTATGGATTAATTCATAGCTAAACAGCTATATGTTTGTCAAGCGTGACGATAATCGCTCGTAAAGTCGGTTACAGTTGTATGCACATGATTATGCGCATATACTGGGCAGAAAGGAGACTGCGATATGTCGGAGCACGAAGCTGCACGTATATTCAAGCGTGCGACCAATCTCTCAATCGATAGTGAGCTTCTCGCCGAGGCCCGTCGGCATAAGATCAATATTTCCAAAGCGGCCGAACTTGGAATTGCGCAGGCGGTTGCCGCCGCAAAGGCAATGCGCTGGAAAGAAGAGAACCGCGCTGCGATACAAAGCTCGAATGCCTATGTCGAAGCAAACGGCTTGCCCCTCGAACGTTATCGCCAATTCTGATGGCGCGATACGACGTCTACCCCAATCCCGGTGGCGGCTATGTGCTGGACGTGCAGGCCGACCTGCTTGATGAGCTGAAAACGCGCATCGTCATTCCACTCATCGGCAAGACATCAGCTCCGCTTCCAGCAAAGCGCCTCAACCCGAGTTTTGAGATTGAGGGCGAAGACTATATTCTCGTCACCCAGTTCATGGCGGCAATTCCGATCTCTGCCTTGAAAGAACCCGTGACAAATCTTAAGGCCGCGCACGATGAGATCGTCGCGGCCCTTGATATGGCATTTCACGGCTTCTGAAGCGAAAAGCAAACGTCGCAATCCGTTCGCTAGAGTACCTCTCCGCCGTCGATAACAAGCGCCAGTCCGGTTACGAATGCCGCCAGTGGCGAGGCGAGATAGACGATGCCTGCCGCTATTTCCTCTGCGGATGCCCAACGCCCCATCGGTATCGTTTTGGAGACATAGTCTTCCAGAGCTGCCCGACCTCCCATCTGCTGCTCAAAGCCAGCATTGAAGGGCGTATCGACAAAACCCGGACAAAGTGCATTAAAGCGAATGTTTTCACGCGCATAGTCCGCCGCCATCTGACGCACCATTGCGACTGCTGCGTGTTTGGTCGTGGCGTAAGAAATCATCCCACGATCATATTGGCACCCAGAATTGGACGCAGTAATAATCACCGATCCTCCACCCTGCGCTCGCATTGGCGCGAGTGCTGCCTGTGCAATAACGAAATGTGAGCGAACATTGAGTGCCCATGCCAGATCCATTTGATCAGGCGTTACTTCCTCAAGTTTTCCCGCAATCTGTATGCCGACGTGAGAATGCACGATATCGAGCCTGCCGTGGCGCGCAGCAACACCAACGACTATGTCAGTGATAGCAGCGTCATCGCGCGCATCGAGTGCTGCACTCTCGGCTTGTCCTCCATTGGCCCGGATTGCTTGCGCCGTTGCTTCGGCAAGCTCTGCACGCAGGTCCGTGACCACAACGGTTGCGCCTTCCGCCGCCATGGCGATTGCGCCTGCGCGACCGATACCCGAGCCTGCACCTGTTACGAGAGCAACCCGGCCTTCAAGACAAGATTTCATGATTTTTTCCCTAGAATAAGCGCAGAATGCACGGGGTTAAGGCAGGCGTTTGAAACGCTTCTGATCCTTATTGCCCTGCCGGTTTTCCACGCCGAAGAATGATTTGTGCAAAGACGAGCAACAGCAGAGAGAACACCATCACCATTGTGCCGATGGCATTGATCTCCGGTGTCACTCCGCGACGAATTGACGAAAAGATGTAGATCGGCAGAGTCGTCTGTGGTCCGGCGACAAAGAAAGCGATGATGAAGTCATCGAAGCTGAAGGTGAAGCTAAGCAAGAAGCCCGCCATCATTGCTGGCATCAACATCGGTAAAGTCACTTGCCGGAAGGTTGCAAGCGGGCCAGCTCCAAGGTCGGAGGAAGCTTCGATCAACGCGCGGTCCATCCCATCAATGCGGGCACGCACCAGGATAATCACCAGCGACATCGTGAACAGCACATGTGCCGCGATGAGCGAGCCATATCCCAAAGAGAGTTTTAGCCCAGTCAGTCCCTGAAGCCAGGGATTGACGGTATTGAAGACTGTCACCAGCGCGATCAGCGTTGCAATACCGATAACAATACCGGGGATCATCACCGCGATATAGATCATCGCATCGAAGAGAACACGCAATTTTCCCTTCAAACCAGTGAGCGCAATGGCCGCCATCGTGCCCAGCAGGCAGGATAGAAATGCCGAAGTCAGTGCAACGGATGCTGACGTCTTGAGAGCGTCGATAACGAACGGATTTTCGAGCGCTTTGGAATACCATTGCGTCGAGAACCCTTGCAACTGGCTTGCCGACCGGCCCGCAGAAAAGCTGAAAAGCGCGATAATTCCGATAGGAAGATAGAGGAACAGGTAAATCGCAGTAGCGTAGATGCGCATCATTTCCTCACATCAAACTGACATCTTCGCGTGCGGTCCCCATCAGGCGCAGGAAACGCATGTAAAGGGAGACGACAAGCAACATAATCGCCACCAGTGTTATCGACACGGCCGACCCAAAAGCCCAGTTGCGCGATTGCAGGAACAGATCCACAAGCGCATTTCCAACGAAGAAGACGTTGCCCCCACCGAGCATCTGCGGGATTAGATATTCCCCCATGAGCAGGATGAAAACGAGCATTGAACCAGTTGCCACACCGGGCAGCGACAAGGGCAATGTGATCTGCAGGAAGCGCCGCCACGGAGGCGTACCCAGATCATCCGCCGCTTCCAGCAATCTGCGGTCGAGCTTTTCCAGACTCACATAGATCGGGAAGAACATCAGCGGCAGATAACCGTAGACAATACCCACCAGAACAGCGAAAGGCGTATTGATCAACCGAAAATCACCGAGACCAAACGCAGACAACAATTGAGGGATGCCGCGCCCGCCAAGAAGGAATATCCAGGCATAGGAGCGGATCAGGATCGATGTCCAGAATGGCACGATCACCAGTACCAGCAACAATGTGCGCCACTGCCTGCCCACCCGCAATGCAAGATAATAGGCTAGCGGATAAGCAAACAGGAGCGCTGCAATTGTGCCGATTGGCGCGAGCGTCAATGTATTGCGGAATGCGGCCCAGCGACTTCCGAGATTGGCGTATTGGGCCAAGGTGAAAGCCGGCTCATAGCCGCCTGCCGCTCCGCGTTCCCCAAAGGAATAGACGAGCACGACCGCCAGCGGCAATACGAGGAGTGCCGCGTACCACAGGCCCGCTGGCCCCAGCAGGAGCCAGCGCATTTTTCGCTGAGACAATGCCATCGCTGTCCGTCCGGTTATGCCGATTTAAAGCGGGCGATCAGTTCCGCCCGGTTTGGATCAGTCAACGTGACGGCCGCTCCAAATTCCAGCGTGGACAGAAGTTCTGACGCCGGATGAAGGATCGGATCATTGCGCATTTCTTCGGACACCAGCGCTTCGACGCGGGCATCAGGCACAGGATAACCATGGAAGGCTGCCTCGCGCGCATTGACCGATGGATCGAGCAGGAAGTTCAACAGTGCGTAGGCACCTTCGCGATTGGGTGCACTTGTCGGGATGGTGTAGAAGTCAGACCAGATTTCCCCGCCTTCCTTACCGAGCGTGTAATGAATTTCCGGCAGATCGCGATTCATCTGCTTCGCGTCACCGGTCCAGCACATCGTTAACCAGGCGTCGCCATTGCGCATGGAAGGCTGATAGTCAGAGGTAATAGCAAACAGATGCGGCTTTACCTCAATCAGCAATTTCTCGGCATCGGCCAACTCTTTCGGATCGACAGAGTTAAACGAATAGCCATGATATTTCAAAGCATTACCGATAGCGGTCAGCTGATAGTCATGGATGATCGTGCGACCGGAAAAGTCTGTCTTGGTCAGATCGAAGAAGTCTTTCCAGCTGGTGAAAGGTGCTTTCGCCTTGCTGCTGTCCCAGGCCATGCCTGTCGTACCCCAAAGCTTGGGGATACCGTAGAGCTTTCCATCGACAGTGCCGGGCGTTGCAAAACGCGCTTCGAAGGACTCTGCATTGTAGTTGGGCAGCTTCGTCAGATCGAGCGGCTCGATCATCTTGCTGTCGGCATAGGTGCTTATGGCATAGTTCGTCGCTACGACGATGTCCCAGCCAGCGCCACCCGCCTGCAGTTTGGCGAACATTTCCTCGTTTGAACCGAAGACATTCACCTGAACGGCAGCGCCAGTTTCCTTCTGGAACGCCGCCAGGTTATCAGGGTCCTGATAGTTCGGCCAAGTTGCAATCGATACCCGGTCCCCAATGTCACCTGCCCATGCGCGAGATGGCAAAAGCCCCGGCAGCGCACCCGCCATAACAGCCGTCGCGGCGCCAAGACCGGTCACGCCAAGAAAATGGCGGCGCGTAACGGAACCCTTCTGGTACCGGCGCAGTTCCTCCATGAATGCCTGCCGGGAAACCGGCGTATCTTTCTTCGTCATTTTATCCCTCTCTTTTTATTTTTGTCGTCCAAACTTGGAATTTTGAAATGCACCGCGCTTGAGAGCTGCCCTATGTCAACCTCACAGACCCTTTATTCACCCCGAAGGATCAGGCCTGTTCCTTGATCCCAGACAAGATGAACCGTGGAACCCACATAAACACCCGGCAATGCACGCTCCGCCTGTCTTGGCACCAGAACCTGCAACGAGCCTAGAACCGGATGGGTGAGCAAGAATTCTATGTGCTCGCCAAGGAAAATCTTGTTTGCGACCTGCACGTCAATCGCTGTCTCCCCTTCAGTCGGTGAAACGGTCAGGCGCAGTGCTTCCGGTCGAATCATGATGTCGACAGTGTCACCCGGTGTCACAGCAAAGGCAGTTTCAACCACCACCTGATGACCTGTGGCCAGGCGCACCGTCACTTGGTCATCATCACTATGCTCGACTTTCCCAGCGAGAATGTTGGCGCGGCCCACAAAGTTCGCGACATAGCGATTAGCGGGGCGATCATAGAGTTCCCGCGGCGTCCCAATCTGCGCGATGCGACCATGGCCCATGATGCAGATACGGTCGGACATAGACAATGCTTCTTGCTGATCATGCGTGACCAGAACGAAGGTGATGCCCAGCTTGCGTTGCAATGACAAAAGCTCAAGCTGCATCTCTGTCCGCAGCTTGGCGTCAAGTGCCGCCATCGGTTCGTCGAGCAGCAATATCTTTGGCTCATTCACGATAGCGCGGGCCAGCGCCACACGCTGTTGCTGACCACCCGACATTTCCCATATCCGCCGTCCACCAAAGTCGGAGAGACGAACAGTTTCCAGTGCTTTCGCAACCCGAAGGCCGATTTCGGACTTCGCTAGTCTCGGGCGACGCTGTCTTAATCCGTACCCCACATTCTGCGCGACGGTCATGTGTGGAAAGAGGGCGTAGCTTTGGAAAACCATGTTGACAGGGCGCTTATAGGCCGGCGTCGTGCCGACCTCCGACCCGTCGATCAATATCTCGCCTTCGCTTGGCTGTTCGAATCCGGCCAGCATTCTCAGCGCGGTTGTCTTTCCGCAACCCGAAGGCCCCAAGAAGGAAAGGAATTCCCCTCGCCGGATTTGCAGATTCAGCTGACTGGCCGCAAGCACGGCACCATAACGCTTCGTGGTGCCGACAAATTCCGCAACTGTGTCGCCGCTTCGACCCACTGAAGCCTCGGTAGCGTATACCATCAAAATATATTCCCCTAGAGAGCTTTGCCTGAAGCGGCATATCCCTTATTTTGGAAAAAACATATAAAAATACTCGATATGTGTATATATCACAAAAGGCATATAGACGGAGATTCCTGATGAACTGGACGCTGGCCTCTGCACGGGTCATCGACGCATTGCACCAACCGCAATTTGCGGCGGACCTCATCGAAGCGATCCGCACTGTGGTGCCCTTCGAGCATACGGTCACCTTTGCATATTGCGGCAACCGGCGACCAATCGCGTTGCATTCGGAATTCCCGGTGTGGAAACACAAGGTCATGGTCGAGGATTATCAGGAGGGGCCCTATCTCCTGGATCCATTTTACCTGCAATCATCACTGCCCGGTGATCCAAGCCTCATACGTCTACGGGATTTGGCGCCCGACCGATTCTATCAGGGAGAGTATTTCCGCAATTATTATGTGCAGACGGAGCTGGCTGAAGAAATTGGCTTCAAGTTCAGTGTGGAACCGAATGTTTGTGTCATTATTTCAGCGATGCGAACGTCAAAGCCGTTCTCGGCGCGCGAGCTTCGTGATCTGAATGAGCTGGTTGCTTTTGTAGCTGCGGTCGGGCGGCATAACTGGGCCGATCTGGCGGAACAATTTGAGCAAACTGCAACCAAGCCGAGAGGAGAAAACCTCTCGGGACTGATCGAACGTGCTTTCCGCAATTTGGACAGAAACTCGTTGACCCCGCGCGAGATTGAGATCGTGGGTTATGTCCTGCGCGGATATTCGGCTGACGCGACAGGACACGCATTGGGAATATCGTCCGGGACTGTGCGCATTCACCGACGCAACATCTATGGCAAGCTCCGTATCGCCTCCCAGGGCGAACTGTTTTCAATGTTCATCAGCGCTCTCAACCCAACCGAGTTTACACATCAAATTGATAAGTAAACTCGTTGCGGTTTAGCGCGATGTGCAATTGGCGAAAGCGTTGGTCATTGAGGCTTCCCGTCAGTAACATTTGGCTGATCTGCGGCAGCAACGTGTTGGTCAAAATGGCATCGACCATGCGACCACCCGAGTCCTGCTCAGTGCAACGGCTGACAATCTGATCAATCACCGCCTCATCGAAAGTGCAGGCGATGTTATGGTGTTCGGCCAAACGCGACTGTATGCGGCTAAGCTGAAGCCGCACGATGTTGCCGAGCGTAATGTCCGTCAATGGATAATAGGGCACGACCTGCAACCGCCCGAGCAGAGCTGCCGGGAAGACAGACAAGAGCGGCTTACGCAAAGCTTCGCTTAGAGCTTCCGGCGCTGGCATCAAATCCACATCACTGGATAGATCGGTGACGAGGTCAGCCCCGATATTGGACGTGAGGATGATGATCGTGTTGCGGAAGTCGATGCGGCGTCCTTCGCCGTCCTCCATCCAGCCTTTATCAAAGACTTGAAAGAAAATCTCGTGGACGTCCGGATGCGCCTTTTCGATTTCGTCCAACAAGACGACGCTGTAAGGGCGACGGCGCACCGCTTCAGTCAGCACGCCACCTTCGCCATAGCCGACATAGCCCCGAGGTGCACCCTTGAGCGTCGATACAGTATGCGGCTCCTGAAACTCACTCATATTGATGGTAATGACATTTTGGTCGCCCCCATACAGGGTTTCCGCAAGTGCTAACGCTGTTTCAGTTTTGCCGACACCGGAAGGGCCTGCCAACAGAAACACTCCGACCGGTTTGTTCTGATCATCCAATCTCGCGCGCGACGTTCGCACGCGGCGAGCGATGACATCCAACGCATAGGGTTGGCCGAATACACGTTGACCCAGCGCGTCAGACAGTTGCAAGACCGCTTCAATCTCGTTTTTCACCATGCGTCCCAATGGGATGCCAGTCCAGTCGGCAACCACAGCAGCAACAACATTGGTGTCGACGGCTGCAAAAATGAGCGGCATCTCTCCTTGTAAGATAACTAATCGCTGCTGCATTTCACTCAATTCAGCGCACGGGGCATCAGACTGTCGGAGCTCATTGCTCCTAACCGAACTTGCGTCCTGCCGATGCAATTGAGCACGTCGTTCAATGATCTGCCGAATGAGCGCCAATTCCCTCTGCCAGCGATCAGTCAATAGGTCCAGCTCTTGCTGCAATACCGCCAATTCGCTTTCAATCAGCAATGGACGCTCTGGATCTCCTATACCGATTTTGGCCTCGCGGCGTATGCGCAATGATACTTTGTTCCATCACTATCTTCTTTACCCGGAGCACATTTGAAAAATACGAAACACGTCGACGGAGAAACCGCCTCGCAACGGACGTTGATTTTCGTTCTTATTTCCCGCCATGGAGGAAATATCAAATAAAATTGACAAATCTATAAATATGTTATGATCGCAATTATTTTTTTACTCAAAAATTAGAATTTATTTTAAAATTTCTTACGTATTATATCGAATATAGAATCATTAAAAATTCATGTTTCCATTTTTATCATAACGCAATTTCTAATCTCCCTTCAAAACTCCGTCAATCGAATGAATTTCCCCGCAACTTATTTGGCGGGCATTGGAAGGTTTCGCTGCGATCAGCCATCTAGCTGGCTATGGGCCGCACTTCCATCGCGGACGTCTGGAGTTCGTCAAATATCGCCGAATGACGTAAAGATATAAACATCTCTTTATATGATATTGACACCCCGCTTCAACTCAGACAAACTATAGCTGTCGTGGTTCCTCATCCGTTCGTTCGGGTAAGGCTAAGAGGGAAGCCGGTGCGTCGAGAGACAAGGCCGGAGCTGCCCCCGCAACTGTAAGCGGCGAGCCGAAGTTCATTCATGTCACTGGATCCGAATCCGGGAAGGCGAATGGAGGCTATAACCCGTGAGCCAGGAGACCTGCCCCGGCCATATATCGTCCATGGGCGGGGTGTCCCTGATGTCGCGGTTCTGACCAGCTTTTCCAAGCCGGCTTTGTCACGCACATTCAAATGACCTCGCCCCAACTTGTATCGGGGTTAAGTAGTCATGTCTAAAACCACCATCGCAACGGCCACCTTGGGAGTGCCACGCATTGGTCGACGCCGCGAACTGAAGTTCGCGCTTGAAGCTTACTGGTCTGGAAAGTCATCAGAAACGGAACTGCTGACATTGGCGAGCGCTCTGCGTGCCGCCAATTGGGAACAGCAATGGGATATGGGGATTACGAAGATTCCTTCGAACGACTTTTCCCTCTACGATCACGTGCTGGATACAACCGTGATGGTCGGAGCCATCCCCGCCCGTTATGGCTGGAAAGGCGGCGAAGTTTCGCTCGATACATATTTTGCGATGGCGCGCGGCAGCCAGGGTGAAGCGGCTTCTTGTGGACATGCGCATCACGGTCATGGCGTGACCGCGATGGAGATGACCAAGTGGTTCGATACCAATTATCACTATATAGTTCCCGAGCTTTCCGACGATCAGGACTTCAAGCTATCCAGCACCAAAGTCATTGATCAGTTCCTTGAAGCCAAGGCGCTTGGCATTCATACGCGCCCCGTCATTCTTGGTCCCGTTACATTCCTGAAGCTTGCGAAGTCCACTTCGGATGGTTTCAATCCCGTGGCGCTTTTGCCAAAACTTCTGCCGGTCTATGAAGAGCTGTTGCAGAGGCTTGCCGCCGTGGGCGCCGACTGGGTGCAGATAGACGAACCTGCGCTCGTTCTCGATCTCATCCCCAATGAGCTGGCGGCATTCGAACTGGCTTATAAGCGACTGGCAACTATCGCCGGACCAAGAATTCTGCTCGCGACCTACTTTGGCGATCTCGGCGGCAATCTCGACACTGCCGTATCCCTGCCAGTAGCCGGTCTGCATATTGATCTTGTCCGGGCGCCGGACCAGCTTTCTGAAGTCGTTTCCAAGCTCGCCCCGCAAAAGACCTTGTCTCTGGGCGTGATCGACGGTCGCAACATCTGGCGTTCGGACCTCGTTTCGGTCATTGATCAAATACAGCCTATTATCGAACAACGCGGTCCGCAGTTCGTTGAAATCGCGCCATCCTGTTCACTTTTGCATGTGCCCATCGACCTCGAACTCGAAACCGATCTCGACGCTGATCTGAAAAGCTGGCTCGCCTTCGCGACCCAGAAGTTTAAGGAACTTGCCACCCTTGGTCGTGCGCTCGCTTCCGGTAAAAGCACGGTCCTGCCGGAACTCAAAGCCGCCAGCGAAGCCATTGCGGCACGAAAGGCATCCACCAAAGTTCACAACAAGGCAGTAGGGAAACGCGTTGCCTCTCTCGAAGTAACCATGAAAAAGCGCAAAAGTGCTTTTGGCGAACGCCAGAAGTTGCGGAGTGAAAAGATGGACCTGCCCCGTTTCCCAACCACAACGATCGGGTCGTTTCCGCAGACGCCAGAGGTGCGGAAGGCACGCGCTTCGTACAACAAGGGTGAGATCAGCAATAGCGATTACGTTGCCTTTATCCGCAAGGAAACCGAAGCGGCCATCCGCTGGCAGGAGGAAATTGATCTCGACGTTCTCGTCCATGGCGAATTTGAACGCAATGACATGGTACAGTATTTCGGCGAGCAGCTTTCGGGCTTTGCCTTCACAAAACATGCATGGGTTCAAAGCTACGGATCGCGCTATGTTCGGCCACCGATCATCTTTGGCGATGTTTCCCGCCCCGCGCAAATGACCGTTGTCTGGTGGAAATATGCCCAGTCCCTCACATCGCGTCCAGTCAAAGGCATGCTGACCGGCCCTGTAACCATCCTGAACTGGTCGTTCGTGCGTAACGATATTTCACGTGCGGAAGCCTGCCGGCAGATCGCATTCGCCATCCGTGACGAGGTGGTCGATCTTGAAAAGGCTGGAGCGGCGATGATCCAGATCGACGAAGCCGCCCTGCGGGAAGGACTTCCACTTCGCCGTTCGGACTGGAGCGCCTATCTGGACTGGGCGGTTGAATGCTTCCGCATCTGTTCGAGCGGTGTTTCCGATAACACGCAGATCCACACCCATATGTGCTATTCGGAGTTCAACGACATCATCGACGCTATCGCCGATATGGATGCCGATGTGATTTCGATTGAAACCTCACGCTCGCATATGGAACTTCTCGATGCGTTCAAATCGTTCAAATATCCAAACGAGATTGGACCGGGTGTCTATGACATCCACTCACCGCGTGTGCCTGAGGTGTCGGAAATGACCAATCTGCTTTCGCTTGCGCGGCAGAGACTTTCCGATGGTCAACTTTGGGTGAACCCGGATTGCGGCTTGAAGACGCGTAAATGGGAGGAAGTCCGCCCTGCCCTCATCAATATGGTGGCGGCTGCCAAGGCGCTTCGCGCGCAATTCTAACATCAAGAACACCTCGTGCCAGCTTGCGGCACGAGGTGTTCAATTTGCGTTCAGTTTGCAATCGTCGGCTCTGGAAACTTCCAGGAGCCGTCGAGAATTTCAGCACGTGGCCGATAAAGACGCACGACGTAGTTCCAGTCCTTCATAACCGGCAGGCAATTGACAATCTTGCCATCACAGCCCCCGAACTGCACCGAGACCGCACCATCATCGTCCTTCTTGGCAGTGACACTGTTGAGGGCATAAGCATTGTATGGATTCTTGTCGTAGAAGCCTTCAGCATTGTAGACGCTGATGGACCAGAAACCATCGACAGGAACATCCTTGACCTTCAGCCTGTAAACGACATTCCCATCGTTCTTGCCCGGGAAAACGTTGAGGTATCTGGCATCCTTATCGGGGTTTCCACCCCATCCATAGGCCGTACCGATCAGATGACGGATCGGATCAACCTCCGTCTTTGTACCGAAAGCCTTGTCGAGATTCGGAAGGGTCGATGCAAGAACGAGAAGAGCATCGTGCACCTTCTTCTGGCTGGCGCTATCATATACAGGTAGCTCCAGGGTACCGGTACTGGCCTGACTGGCTTTGATGCCATCCTGAAGCGCATGCACCTGCTCGATATCCTTCGGGTCATTCGGATCAACCAGAATGCGCGTGCCGATCAAGACATAACGTGTACCGACCATCCCCTTGTCGAAAGTGTGTGTTCCTGCCCCGTAAACCGTCGTCGCATAATGATCCTGGCTCACGGCCATCAGCGACATGAAACGCGAACCGGGGTCAGGCAATGTGAAAGTCACGGGACCAGCGTCGAGGTCAAAGATTCCGTAGCTATAGAGCGTGTCGCGATTCAGCCGAATGACCGAATGATCCTCAATGGGCGCCGGTTCACGATGATGAAGCAGATTGCCAAGCCCCCCGGCCTGTTTCGCGAGACCTCCAATATAGGTATCGGACTCGGCCCGAACAAAATTGTCGACCGTGACAGGCGTCGGCCCGGACTGTCCGAAGGCAACGGTTGGCAGGCCAAGAAGCAGTGCAATCCCAAAAACTCTGAGGTGACGGTTCATAAGCGGCTCCGATGTTAGACCGGAAATATCCTAGGAGACCGTCATCGGTCCCGAGAAGTACGCAACGGTAAATGCCACTGCAAAGCCTCGACTATCAGGCTGTCTGGATCAGCCGAGGCCAGCAATAAAACCGCTTCCGTTTAAAGCGGCATAGCAATTCTCGTCCGGTCGCTTATGCCGCGCCCTCCTGTCAGGCGGCAAAGACTTCCTTGGCCGCAAAAAGCCCGTTAAGCGCTGCGGGGAAACCGGCATAGACCGCCATCTGTATGATGACCTCGATGATCTCAGCCTTTGTCAAGCCGACATTCAGTCCCGCTTCTATATGCACTTTCAGTTGTGGGGTAGCAGTTCCCAACGCAGTCAGCGCTGCAACAGTCGCAATCTCGCGAGCACGCAGATCGAGACCGGGGCGACTGTAAATATCGCCAAACCCGAACTCAAAAACGTAATTTGCAAAGTCCGGCGCAATGTCAGCCAAAGCGGCAATGACATTATGGCCAGCTTGGCCATCGATTTCAGCGAGTGCGCGCTTGCCGCGTTCCAGACGGCTTTCTTCGCGGTTCGGGAATTGATGCGTCATAGTCTTTCATCCTCTGTTCGTTGCCGGCATATCCAGCAATCTTGGTATCGAGGACGACAAGGCAGGCTTGCAGTTTGGCCACATGTGCACGAACACGTTCGCGGTGCTGTTCAAGCAACGCACCACGTTCAGCTTCCGTACCGACGCCGCGCTCCCGCATAGCTGCGTAGTGCAGCATTTCCCGAATAGGCATTCCGGTCATTTTAAGACGGTCCAGAAATTCTATCCAGGTCAGGATCGATGCGTCGTAATCACGCTGGCCTGATTGATCTCTGTCAGCAAAGGGAAGCAGCCCGATCCGTTCATAATAACGGATGGTATAGGCCGACAGTCCTGAGCGCTTTGCCAACTCGCCAATCTTCATCACAGCCCTTCTTTCGTCACGACGCAGAAGAAGCTAATTGTTAGAGTGCGCTCTAAGTCAATAGGCTTTCGACAAAATCGTGCACGTCAGAAGTTCAGCTCGATCTCAGCAGCAACATCGCACCTAAAGTTGATCTCACTCGATTAGGTCAGGCCGCTTTAAACTTCGTTTCACGCCGTTTCCGTCACACATTCGATATCAACCTCAAGAATTCACGAATTCTTCGGCGACTGAACGAATGCCCGCACCGTCCAATTTGTAATGCGCATAGAGATGGGTCGGTGGCGCAATGAGGCTGTATTCGTCATAGATTCCGTGACGTTTGAGTTTCACACCAGCGCCTTCATCGGCCAGAACCTCGGCCACAGCCGCACCAAGCCCGCCCAGCACATTGTGCTCTTCGACAGTCATCATTTTCTTCGTGCGCGAAGCAGCAGAAAGTATAGCTTCCCGGTCGAGGGGCTTGATCGAAGCCATATCGATCACCCCGACAGAGCGGCCATTGGCATTCATCGCGCGGGCAGTTTCGAGCGCACCGTGAACCGCCATACCACAGGCAATAATCGTCAGCTCTTCCCCTTGGATATGCTCATGAGCCTTACCGAAAACGAAGGGCGTATCCTTGTCGTAAACAACTGGATCGCGACCCCGGCCAATACGGAAATAGATCGGCCGATCATGATTGGCCGAGGCGCGAATGGCTGCTTCTAGCTGAGCACCGTCGGCTGGCGAGACGACGGAGAGATCGGCGATCGAGCGCATCGTTGCTATGTCTTCGGTCGCATGGTGTGACGTCCCGTAGAACCCGAGTGAAATGCCAGTGTGATGGCCGATCATTCGCACCGGCTGCGCGGAATAAGCAACGTCCATGCGGATCTGCTCGCAGGCAAGCAATGCGATGAAAGAAGCAAAAGTCGCAATGAAAGGCGTGACACCGCAGGTCGCAATACCAGCTGCCGTACTCACCATATTCTGCTCGGATATGCCGAAGGAAATGTATCGATCAGGGTAGACTGACGCGAACCGATTGAGACCGTTCGAATATTGCAGATCGGCAGAACCCGCGACGACATTATGCCCGGCTTTGACGAGGTCGATAAGGCCATTCGAGAGATGATCAAGGCCGGGATTTGCTGCGTTCAAGCCGCGATACTGCCAGGAACTTGGGGAAAGCGATTGGCTCATGGTCAAATCTCCCGCGACTTGATTTCAACGATAGCGGCTTCGGCATCCGAGGGATCGAGATAGCCGAGATGCCAGCCCGGCTCGGTTTCCATATAGGAGACGCCCTTGCCCTTGACGGTCCTGGCTATGATGCAGCAAGGAACCTGACGTTGGTCGTCGGCGCGCACGCGCCGTAGTAGCTCGGTCGTTGCCGCCACGTCATGTCCATCCACGACATGCACCTCCCAACCGAAAGCACGCCATTTCTCGTCCAACGGCTCGACATTCATGACATCATCGACCTTGCCGTCGAGTTGGTACCCATTACGGTCGATGATGGCGATCAGATTACGAGCCTTGTGCTGAGCTGCACTCATAGCAGCTTCCCACACCTGGCCTTCCTGCATTTCCCCGTCACCCATCATGCAGAAGACCTTATAGTCTTCGCCCGTCCAGCGTTGAGCCAAGACCATACCAAGCCCATTGGAAAGCGCATGACCGATTGAGCCAGACGAAAAGTCCACGCCTGGAACCTTGCGCATGTCGGGATGGTCACCGAGCGGGCTGCCAAGACGGGTATAGTTGTCGAGCCAGTCCTTCGGAAAAAAGTCGAGATCCGCATAGATCGGAAACAGGCCAACTGCTGCGTGACCCTTGCCAATTGTGAAACGATCACGCGACACCCAATTCGGTTCGTCCCGTCGAATACGCATGACATCATAGTAAAGTGCAGCGAATATCTCCGCCGCAGAGAATACTGACGTGTAGTGTCCCGTTTTCGCGATTTCGATGAGGCGAACAGTTTCGAGACGAATAAACTGTGCACGCTCCTTGAGCATTGCAACGGTTTCATCCGACGGTTCGAAACTGTTCGGTTTAGGCACTCCGACCGCGCCATTCGTCGAAACCATTTTAAACTCCTGATTTGAATGGTGGAAGTTGAGCAGACACCTACGAGAAAGTGCGTCCGTCACTATCGTTCCAACCGATAAGAATTGCATCACCAGCCACCGGTCTGGTGGTGAAATCCAGAAGTGGCTTGCGAACCACCATTGTTTGCCCGCGCCCAATGTCCACCAGCGCGCGCAAATGGTCGCCGAGGTACGTCGTGTCCAAGATTGTTCCCTTGCACTGATTCGAGCGGCTCTGCGCCGCTGTGCCGATCACAAGATGTTCGGGCCTGACAGCTATTTTCACAGGCTTGCCTGTATCGGCAAAAGTGGAGGACAGATCCGCCCGCACTGTTTGGCCGCAATCCAAGCGGATGGTTCCATAGCCGCGCTCGTCTACACCTTCCGAATGCCCGGAGATGATATTGTTCTCACCAATAAAGCCAGCCACGAAGACATTTGCGGGTTGCTCATAAAGCTCCTGCGGGCTGGCGATCTGCGTGACCGAACCGCGCTCGAAAATGGCAATGCGATCGGACATGGCAAGTGCTTCAGTCTGATCGTGCGTGACATAAACCATTGTGACACCCAAATCCCGATGGATTTGCTTGATCTCATATTGCATATGTTCGCGCAGTGTCTTGTCGAGTGCACCAAGCGGTTCGTCCATCAGAACCAGGCTCGGCTCAAAGACAAGCGCGCGAGCAAGTGCAACACGCTGCTGCTGCCCACCCGAAAGCTCACTCGGGCGACGGTTTTGCATTCCCTCCAGACGAACCATCTCGATGGCCTTGTCCACCTTCACTTGTATTTCCCGCTTGCTCATCTTTCGCATGCGCAACGGATAAGCCAGATTCTGCGCTACGGTCATGTTGGGAAACAAAGCATAGTTCTGAAAGACAACGCCGATGCCCCGGCGGTGCGGCGGCAAGTGTTCAATCGGCTTTCCCGTGACGAGAATATGACCTCGGGTAGGCGTTTCGAAACCGGCAAGCATCATCAGCGTTGTGGTTTTACCAGAACCTGAACCACCGAGAAGGGTTAGAAACTCGCCCTGCCTTACCGACAGGTTCAGATTCTCGATAACAACGGTGCGTCCATCATAGGTTTTCTGCACGCCCACGAATTCAACGATTTGTCCGGTTTCCATGAATGGCCTTTCGTGCGGCTGGTATGCGTTTCCGGGTTTCCCTTGTGACCGGGAAGCACTTTTTGCCGGGATCAATCCCTGTACGGCACTTCGGTCGCGAGCCAGCCGTCTTCCTGTTTCTGCCAGTAAATATCGTGCAATCGACGTGTTAACGGGCCGGGCGTGCCATCGCCGACTGTCTTGCCGTCGATTGTGGTCACAGGCATGATGCCACCAGCTGTACTGGTCATGAAGATTTCGTCGGCACCGAGAAGCTCTCCGATGGCTACTGGACGAACCTCGCAACGCAGCTGCAATTGCTCGCAGAGTTCCAGAACCGTACGTCGGGTCATGCCTTCGAAAACGCCACTCTCTGGTGTGCAGAGGACATTATCTTTGACAGCAAATACGTTAAAGCCCGCGCCTTCGGTGATATTGCCATCCCCATCACGCAGAACGGCCACGAAAGCATCTCTGTCATAGGCCTCAAAGATGCCCATGGTGAGGTCGAGCCAATGGAAGTTCTTGATGCGTGGGTCCACCGCCTGCGGTGCAATACGATGAACAGAACTCACAACCATGGGAACGCCTTGCCTACGCTGATCATCATTTGCAATCCAGACAAAGGGCGTAGCGAAAGCATAAAAGCGCTGGGTACAAAGACGCGGATCACGGCTGCCAGCCGGCGGCATTCCCCGTGTGCATGTCATCTGCACATAGGAGTCACGCAAACCGCTCAAGCTGACACATTTGATGAGGATTTCGGCGATTTGCTCATGCGTATAGGGCAGCGACATGCGAAGCCCGCGCATGGATGCGAAGAACCGTTCGATATGATCGTCAAGACGGAAGAAACGTCCCTTCCAGACATGCGCAACGTCATAAGTCGCGTCAGAACGCACGAAGCCGCGATCAAGAATTGGAATGCTGGCCTCCGCGACTGGCATATAGCGCCCGTCAATGAATGCAACGCCTGCCTGCGGGTTAGGAATGTGAACATCGGGTTCTTTGGTCATGTTATGCCTTTCCGAGATTTCGTGCATTGCGGTTCACGAGGAACAGCGCGGCGATGAGGCTGAGGGTGGCGACGATCATGAGGAACGTTGCCATGGCAAGAATGGACGGTTCGATATTGTCGCGAAGCCCTTCGAACATTTTCAAGGGAAGGGTTCGCTGGCCGGGGCCTGCAAGGAAAAGGGTTACGACGACTTCATCGAACGAAGTCATAAACGCGAAGAGCGCTCCAGAGATAATGCCCGGCGCAATGACCGGAACAAGAACAGTCATGAAGCCTTTGAAAGGAGATGCGCCAAGACTTGCCGCAGCGCGGAGCAGGCCCATGTCAAAACCTTGCAGCGTGGCCGTAACGGTGATCAGCACGAAAGGCGCGGACAGGACTGTATGGGCGATGATAACGCCGGGCATGCTGGCGGTCAGACCGAACTTCGCCATCAGAAAGTACATCCCAAGTCCGCTGATAACAGGCGGGACAATCATTGGCGCGATGAGAAAGCCAAGGATCGCGGTTGGCATGGGCAAGTCACGACGGGCAAACGCATAAGCTGCAAGTGTACCGAGAATGGTTGCAGCAACCGTCGACACCGAGCCGATGATCAGACTGTTCTTGAGTGATGAAAGCCATGGGCCATTCGCAAACACACGCTCATACCACTGCAACGAAACACCCGGCAGCGGATAGGAGAGAAAGCTGCCCGAACTGAAGGACAGCGGGACGATAGCGATGAGTGGAACGACCAGAAAAAGTATCATAGCCACGCCAAACCCATAGTAGAGCGTCCGTATGATCATTGCTTGACGATGATATGGCATTGGCGACCTCACTTTAGTCCCGCAAGCTGACGCACACCCACTGTACGCGCGGCGAGCGCATAGACCGCAACGGTGCAAAGCAACAGCACAATCCCAAGTGCCGACGCCATGCCCCAGTTGATGGTGGTGTTGGCGAAGAAGGCGATGAAATAGCCGAGCATCTGGTCGCGCGCGCTGGCGACCAGCGATGGCGTAATATAATAGCCCGCAGTCACGATGAAGGTCAGCAACACACCCGCTCCGACACCCGGCAACGTCATCGGCAAATAAACATTGAGAAAGCCGCGAACCGGGTGAGCCCCAAGCGAGGCCGACGCCCGCATGAAATGCGGAGGGATGCCCTTCATCGTGGAATAGAGAGGCAGGACCATGAAGGGCAGCATCATGTGGATCATGACGATATAAAGCCCTGTGGTGTTGAAGATCAGCTCCAGCGGCTGCCGGATCAGACCAAGCCAACCAAAAAGGGAATTAACAAGCCCCTCGCGCTGAAGAAGGACGATCCAGGCAGAGGTGCGCGCCAATAGCGATGTCCAGAACGGCAGCATCACGGCGATGATAAGCGCGATTGACAGAAATCGCGGTGCGCTCACCATCAGATTGGCCAGCGGATAACCAAGCAGAGCACAAACAAGCGTGACGATAGCTGCGGTCTTGAGCGTGCGAAAGAGGATATCGACATAGGTTCGTTGCTCTTCAGGTGCCTGTACCACCTTTCCACTGTCATCAATAGCAAGATCGACTGCCGCAAGCATGTAGTAAGGCGTGAAAGCAGGCGACGCACGTTTCATCGCGTGCCAGTAGGCTGGCTCTTCCCACCTCTTGTCGATTCCGGCCAGAAAGCGGCGTGCCGCACCATCCGCAGTGATATCGTCTGGTAATGTACGCAACTTGCGAACGGTGCTGGTGAGAAGCGTTCGGTAACCGCTCTCCTCGTAGTTCAAGCGCCGTGCGGCCTCGGCAACGAGATTGCGCGGAGCGCTGGCAATTTCCTGTACGAAAGTCGTGAAAACAACATCCGGCGGCAACTCCGCTGAATCGTTCGTCGTCCAGCGGGACAATTCAGCCACCGTTTCTGGTAGAGCCTGCGTCAGTTCGGCATTATCAATTGCCTTGTAGAGCATCATGCCGATCGGCAGCATGAATGTCAGCAGCACATAGAATAGAAGTGGCGCCACAAGCATTAAGGAAACGACGCGCCGACGTCTGCCGGCTCGCCCCCATTCCCGGCGCGTTGCCTTGGTCGCGGCTGTGTCTTCATCGATCAAGGTCATCGGAACCATGCCTCCTTAAACCATGCCGGCGGGAAATCGGCCGGCATGGTCCTAACATTATCCAGTCGGCTTACTGGGCAACCCAGCTGGCAAAGCGTTCCGCCAGTTCCTCACCATGATCAATCCAGAATTCCGAGTTGAAACGCACCGCGTTTTTGAGATTGTCCGGAGCAGATGGGAGTTTTGCCAACCGGTCCGCAGGAAGGGCTTCCATGGCTTTGACGTTGCTGACACCGTAAGCGATATTGTTGGCAAAGGTTGTCTGCGGCTCTTTTGACATCATGAATTCGACGAAAGCCGTTGATTCATCCAGGTTTGGAGTTCCCTTCATGATGGCCCAGAATTCGGTTGAGTTGATCTGCCCGTCCCAGACGATAGCAAAATCTTTCCCTTCCTTCTGAGCATTGTCGACGCGACCGTTATAGGCTGTTGTCATGACGACATCGCCTGAAGAGAGCCATTCCTGCGGCTGGGCTCCACTCTCCCACCACTGGATATGTGGCTTCAGTTGATCGAGCTTGGCGAAGGCTCTGTCCTGACCTTCCTTCGTGGCAATCACGCTATAGACTTCCGATGGCGGCACGCCGTCTGCCATCAAGGCTACTTCCATGGTCAGCTTTGCAGTCTTGCGCAAACCGCGCTTGCCCGGCCACTTTTCCACGTTCCAGAAATCGGCCCAGTTCTTCGGTCCATCCGTCAGCTTGGCCTTGTCATAGGTCAGAATATTGGCCCAGCTCAGAGCACCAACAGCGCATTCCTTGAACTGGCTGGGATCAATCTCGTCGGCATGTGGCTTTTTCGACCAGTCGATATTTTCGAGAAGCCCCTGCTCGCACGCCATGGTGACTTCATCGTCCTCCATCTGCATAACGTCCCAGGTGACATTTCCCGCGTCAACCATTGCCTTCTGCTTGGCTAGACCGCCATTGGTCGTGTCTTCGAGCACCTTGATGCCCTTTTCCTTGGCATAAGGCGTGAAATAGGCTTCCCGAAACGCGTCTTGAATTGCCCCACCAAAGCCAACAACGGTCAGATCGCGAGCATGGGCGCCAGAAAGGCATGCCGCAGTCGCGATACCGGTTGCCAGAAGCATCTTCCCATATTTATGCATGTTCCTGTTCCTCTCTCTTTTATGATCATTGCTCGCCCTCTGTTTTTTCTTGTGGCGAGGTATTTCGCTTCAGACGAGAATTTGCATCGGGTTCTGAAGCAGTTCCTTGAAACTGGACAACCATTGCGCGCCCAAAGCGCCGTCTATTGCCCGATGATCGAGCGAAAGCGTCACGCGCATGACGCGGGCGTCAACGGCTATGCGCTCCCGAGACACAATCCGTTCTTCAATCGCGCCGACTGCGAGAATTGCTGCTTGCGGTGGATTGATAATGGCGGCGAAGTCGCTCACCCCATGCATGCCGAGGTTGCTGATGGTGAACGAACCACCGCGATATTCATCCGGCTTCAAACTGCCATTGCGGGCCCTGAGTGCCAGATCGGAAATCTCATCCGAAATTACGGATAGCGACTTTTTGCCAGCGTCCTTGAGCACCGGGGTGATCAACCCGCCATCTGTCGCCACTGCAACGCAAATGTCCGTTCGCTGTAGACTGAGAAGAGCGTCCTCAGTCCAGATAACATTGCAGGCAGGAACGCGAGCGAATGCAGCGGCGGCGGCCTTGACCAGAAAATCCGTAACCGAAAGCCGCGCTTCTGCCGGCCGCGTAGCATTGATCTGCTTTCGAAGTTCAAGCAGAGCATCGACAACGATTTCGGCGTTTAGATAAAAATGTGGAATCTTTTGTTTGGACGCACTCAAACGCTGTGCAATCGTCCGCCGCATAGCGGAATGCGGTATGGCAACATGCGGGATCTCCACATCGTGCGATCGGAGAACAGATACATCGTCATTAACCACCGCCGTCTGCTGGGTAACGGGATTGGGAGTAGAAGAGGCCGAGCGTATCGTTGTACCGAAAGCCTCAACATCGCCGCGAAGAATACGCCCGCGCGGTCCTGTCCCATTGATGTCAGAGAGCGAGATACCCTTTTCGCCTGCAAGCCTGCGCGCAAGCGGGCTGGCGAATATGCGCCGGTTCAAATCCCCGCGTGGCATTTCAACAGACGGTACTGCCGTTGCATCGGAGCCTACTGCTTCCCGTTGAACAGGTGTCGTAGGAATGGAGGTTGAAAGCAGTTGTGCCACATCGGCCTCAGTCTCGCCTTCATTCGCGAGAATGCCGATCGGCGTCTCAACTGTTACAGTCGCTCCATCGCCGTGCAATATGCGGGCAACGCGTCCTGACTTGGGGCTAGGAATTTCGATGACGGCCTTGTCCGTCTCGATTTCGGCAAAGGCCTCACCTGAGACAACAGCGTCTCCCTCGACTTTCAACCACCGGGCAATGGTGCCGTCGCGCGCATTGGCCACAACGGACGGCATGACAAGAAACTCAGGCATGGTGTCGCTCCGGCAAGGTTGCCAATGCAGCCGCGATCTCTTCTCGCCCGGCATAGGCGGCGCGCTCGAGAACCTTGGAGATCGACGGAGAAGCTTCGCGTCCGCTGACCCGCTCGACGGGATGATCAAGCCAGTCGAACAACCGACGCTGGATTTCATCGGAAAGCCAAGCGCCGTAAGAGGAACCGCGTGGTCCCTGCTCGACGATCATGACCATGTTGGTTTTCTTCACGCTTTCAGTGATAGTTTCCCAATCGATGCTGGCACGGTCGAGGCACCGCAGGTCGATAACCTCGGCATCCAGGCTTGCCTCCTCCACGGCATCAAGCGTTGCCTGCACCATAGCGGAGTAGGTCAGTATCGTCGCGGCAGACCCGCTTCGGCGCACCGACGCTTTGCCAAAAGGAATGAAGTAATCAAGATCGCCGACTGGCGCCGGACCCATCGTTTGATAAAGATCGACATGCTCTATCACCAGAACAGGGTCATTCGACGCCAGCGCTGTGTTCATCAGCCCGACATAATCGAACGGCGTGGATGGCGCGATAATTCTCCAGCCCGGCGAGGTGGCGAAAACGCCTGCGGGGTCCATGGAATGCTGGGAACCATAGCCTGTGCCAATCGCAATCTTCGTGCGCAGCACAAGAGGGACGGCCATGTCACCACCGAACATGTGACGCGCCTTGCCGACCTGATTGAACACCTGATCAGCCGCAACCCACATGAAGTCCGGATACATGAACTCGACAATCGGACGATACCGCCCATCCATCGCAAGACCACCGCCCAAGCCCATGAACGCATTCTCGCTGATCGGCGTTCCAAGAATGCGATCAGGATACTTCGCCTTGAGACCACGCGTGGCGCCGTTGGTTCCACCTTTCAAGCGGTGAATATCCTCGCCCAGAATGACGATACCGTCGTCCTTCTCCATGCGCCGGTCCAGCACATCAGCAATGACGTCGACAAATTTGCGTTGTTCGATCCCGCCACTGAAATTCGATTTCTCGACATATTGCAGACCCGACAGTTCGGATCCATCGCTACGAATACCGACATCACAGAAGTCCGGCTTCGGCCACAGCCCCGTTTTGATAAGGCGACGATTGTCCACGCGATCTGTCAGTTCCTCTGCCACATCTTGCATGATCTGTTTACAACGCGCTCTCAACGCATCGATACCGGTCTGATCAACAAGGCCTCGTGCCATCATTTCTCGTGCTACCCGATCCAACGGATCCTTCGCCCGCCAGCTTTCCTCTTCCTCTTTCGTGCGATAGCCAAAGGCAGAGCCCGGGAACGAACCGTTCTGATGGAAGTAGCGGTAAACCTCGGCCTCGATGATGGTCGGACCATTTCCGGCGCGCATATGTGCAAGCGCCTCTTTCATTGCGAGATTGACCGCGAGCGGATCCATCCCGTCAACGTGCCAGGATGGAATGGCGAAGGCCTGTCCGCGCGCAGCCAAGCGCGTTTCTGCCGTTGATTCTTCAAGGCTGGTCGCGACCGCATAGCGGTTGTTCTCGATGAAGAAGCATAGAGGCAGACGCCAGGCCGCAGCGAGGTTCATCGTCTCCAATACCGAGCCGATATTCACCGCGCCGTCGCCAAAGTAACTTACCGCAACTGCATCCGAACCCGACTGCTTGTGTGCGAAAGCAGCACCTGCCGCCAGCGGCACGCCACCGCCAACAATGGCATTGGTGCCCAGCGCGCCTGCGGCCTGCCATCGCAGGTGCATAGACCCACCGCGACCACCACAGAACCCTTCGGCAAGCCCCATGATTTCGGCCAGAGAGCGGCGAAGAAGGGAACGGATTGAACCGTCAAATGCCATGCCGAACGGCAGACCATCGGGCGCGACAAAGTTCAAAGCCTTTGCGAGAAATTGATGGTGACCCCGGTGAGAGCCGTTAATCTGATCCTCTGCCCGGAGCGGCAAGATCGAGCCAACCGCGCCGCCCTCTTGACCAATGGATGAATGTGCCGGGCCATGAACCAGCCCTTCATTTGCAAGTTCGAGGACTGCTTCTTCGAATGCACGGATGAGATGAAGCGATGAGAGCATCGTTTCCAACCCGGCAGCGCCTTCCGCATCCCAATCCTTCTTGGTCGTGCCAAACTCTAGCCAGCAGGTGGAACTCGATACGGTCTTCGTTTGCGGCATTTCTTCCTCTACAGACAAAGTTCGGCCGTCACCTGCGAGCGTCTCGCAAGCGGCAGACAGTGGCCAGACATTACGCGCGATACCGGCGGTTTTGATGCTCTGAACAAGCCAGAGCGGCTCCCACATTTATTCTCGTTTTGTTACTGCTAGGCTTTCATTTTCTTTGCGCGGTGTCAATCAATTGTATCCAATGAATCTCAAATTACAGAAAAATTTGCATAATTAGGCTCGACAAAGGCATTCTCCCAATGAATTATAGCTCTATTGGATACATTGACGTTAAGGTGAGTGAATGTCGAAAAGTAGCTACAGCCATCAGGACAAGGCATTTGCACGTGACATCGGCTTACCTGGCCTGCGAGGCACAGAGCACATCGGTTTCACTGTCCCCAATCTGGCGGAAGCGGTGGATTTCTTCGTAAACGTCATTGGCTGCGAGCCATTTTATGAGCTTGGCCCTTTCTCGTCTGACGGGGATTGGATGCAGACAGCTCTCAATGTGCATCCGCGCGCGGTCATGAAGAAGCTACAGTTCTTGCGTTGCGGGAATGGCTCGAACTTCGAGATATTTGAGTATTCTTCACCGGACCAAAACCCGGTCCAGCCGCGCAATAGCGACGTCGGGGGACATCACCTTGCCTTCTATGTCGACGATATCGATTCGGCTGTGCAGTATTTGCGCATGCATGATGTCCGCATTCTCGGTGAGCCTGTTGTGCGGAAAGATGGTCCGAGTGCAGGGCAAACCTGGGTTTACTTCCTGACACCGTGGGGAATGCAGCTTGAACTTGTATCCTTTCCGAATGGCAAGGCCTATGAAAAAGGTCTGACGCGCCGCCTTTGGAGTCCGGTTGGTTCTACTTCCTGATCGCCTCTTCATCCGACGGTAAAAGTAGTAGACGTGCGCCGAACATTGTCTGCTATATCTGGGCGTCTCTGATGCACTGTCAGAGCATAGAAGGGGCCATTTTATGAATGAAACCACGTTGGGTCTTCGAGTAACGGGTGAAATTCGTCAAAAGATATTGAGCGGCGAGTTCGCGCCCGGACTGCGCATCCGGCAAGAGGAACTTGCCGCACAATTCGGCACCAGCCGCGTGCCCGTTCGGGAAGCTCTCAAGCAGCTCGAAAGCGAAGGCCTCGTCGTCATCGTTCCCAACAGTGGTGTCTGGATTGCGCGTGTCGATATCAATGAGTGCGTAGAGATGTGGAAAATCCGCGAGCGGATCGAACCGCTTGCGCTTGGCGAAAGCCTCCCCCACTTGACCGATGAGGATATTCTCGGCCTTGAGGAAATCTGTCGCGCAATAGACGCCACGACGGATGTGGAAGAATTCCTGCGGCTTGATCGTCAATTTCACCTCGCGAGCTATCGTGCGACGGCCATGCCTACGCTCATCCCCATGATCGAGCGCATCTGGAATACCACCCAGCATTATCGGCGCGCTTACACAATGCTTTTAGGCCGGGAGCGGTTCTGGATCATACAATGCGAGCACGGGCTTCTGATGGAAGCCATCAAACGGAGAGATGTCGAGGACGCCGAAAGAGCCCTTTACAGCCACATTCGCCGCACCCGCATGGAACTGGAACGGAACCGCACGGCCTTTACTGACATTTCTTTCTAGATGCCGCTGATGTCGGTCGATCTTTTCATACGCTCGTTCTGTTGACCGACAGCGATCACTGCAACATCGGCTTCGTGCCCGCTCACATCGGCAATTAGATTATTGCTGAGGCTACTCGTGAAATGACCACCGCAGGTCGTCTTTTTGGCCACACGGACATAACGAGCTTCCACCCAGTAAACCAATTGACGTCAATGACGCTTCGTGCAATTAATTCATGATGCATCATACAACAAACATCGGTTCTTCTCATGTATGATTATTGTCTGGTTGGCGGCGGCATTGTCGGCCTTGCCACGGCCCTTACCATTGTCCGGCAGAAACCTTCAGCCCGCATTCTGGTGCTGGAGAAGGAAGAAGCCGTTGCGATGCATCAGACCGGCCATAATAGCGGTGTGATTCATGCTGGCATCTATTACCAGCCCGGAAGCTTCAAGGCAGAGCTTTGCCGCGCTGGCGAGCGCATGACCAAGCAGTTCTGCGACGAAAACAACATTGCCTATCGTGTTCCGGGCAAGCTTGTTGTTGCGACAAACGAAGTCGAAGTGCAGCGCCTCGCCGCCCTTGAAACGAATGCGGCTGCGAACGGCATTACCTGCCGCCGCCTCAGCGGCGGTGAATTGCACGAATTCGAACCCGCAGTGACCGGGCTTGGTGCCTTGCTGGTCGAGCAGAGCGGCATTGTCGACTATCGTGCGGTCTGCCGCGCCATGGCCGATCTCATACGCGCTGCTGGTGGCGATATCGAGTTCAATGTCAGTGTCGACCGCATTGAAGAACGCAGCGACAGTGTGCGGGTCCATGCGGACGGCAAGGTATGGGAAAGCAGGCAGGTCATCGCCTGTGCCGGATTACAGGCCGACCGCCTTGCCCGCCGATCCGGTGTCGATGTCGACTTCCAGATCGTGCCGTTCCGTGGCGAATATTATGCTTTGCGCCCCGAATTGAATAAACTCGTCGAACGCATGATTTATCCGGTGCCGGACCCTTCAATGCCGTTTCTCGGTATTCACCTGACGCCAATGATCGACGGCAGCCTGACCGTCGGACCCAATGCCGTTCTGGGCTTGTCACGCGAAGGCTATCCAAAATTCTCGGCCAATTTGCGTGATATGGCGACCTATGCAGCCTTTCCGGGTTTCTGGAAGGTGATCACCGCCCATCTTTCGTCCGGCCTGGAAGAGATGAAGGACAGCCTGTTCAAGAAGAGCTATCTGGAAAAGTGCCGGAAATATTGCCCTTCCCTTCAGGAAAGCGACCTCCGGCCTTACCGCGCAGGAATAAGGGCACAAGCCGTCTCGAGAGACGGCAAGCTTATTCACGACTTCAAGTTCCACCAGACCAAACGTGTGCTGCATGTGTGCAATGCGCCGTCTCCCGCAGCCACGTCTGCCATGCCTATCGGAAATCTGATCTTTCAACGCTTGCAAACAGGCAATTGAGTACGTCATGACCAATCCTCACTACCGCGACACCAAACTGTTCATCGATGGCAAATGGGTTGAAGGCGAAGGCGGCACGCCCATCGCCGTGCTCAATCCGGTCAATAATGAAACTATCGGAACGGTTGGCGTCGCCTCGAAGGCTCAGCTTGAAGCGGCAGCACTTGCCGCCGAACGCGGCTTCCACATCTGGCGCGATATGAGCGTCTTCGAACGCTCGAATATTCTGCGCAAGGCCGCCACATTGTTGCGCGAGCGTGCCGAGGACGCTGCGCGTCTGCTGACGCTCGAACAGGGCAAGCCGCTGGCCGAAGCACTCGCGGAAATCAACGTCTCGGCCGATATTTTCGACTGGTTTGCTGAAGAAGCCAGGCGTGCTTACGGTCGCATCATCCCTGCGCGCGACCGTTTCGTTCGCCAGACAGTATTCAAGACGCCGATCGGTCCGGTCGCTGCTTTCACACCGTGGAACTTCCCGGTATCCCAGACGGCGCGCAAACTGGGTGCGGCACTCGCTGCCGGTTGCTCGCTGGTCGTCAAGCCTTCGGAAGACACACCCGCTTCGCCGACCGTTCTGGCCGAAGTGCTGCATGATGCCGGACTTCCGGCAGGCGTCGTCAACTTCGTCTATGGCGTGCCAGCCGACATATCGAGCTATCTGATCGCGCATCCGGCCATCCGCAAAGTCTCGTTTACAGGATCGGTGCCGGTCGGAAAGCATCTAGCCTCGCTGGCAGGTGCTCATATGAAGCCCGCCACGATGGAACTAGGCGGCCATGCACCGGTTCTGGTCTTTGGCGACGCCGACATCGCGGCAGCGGCAACCACGATGGGTCGCTCGAAATTCCGCAATGCCGGTCAGGTCTGCGTCTCTCCGACCCGCTTCCTGATTGAGGACAAGGCTGTCGATCAGTTTGTCGATGTGTTTCTTCAGGAAGTCGGTCGCGTCAAGGTTGGCTCCGGTCTCGAAGCCGACAGCACCATGGGTCCGCTCGTTTCACAACGTCGCGTGGAAGCCATTGAAGCGCTCGTGGCCGATGCCCGAGACAAGGGTGCCAATGTTGCCGCCGGTGGCAAGCGCATCGGCAATTCCGGCAATTTCTATGAACCGACGGTTTTGACGAATATCACGCGCGATATGAACATCATGAATGATGAACCGTTTGGCCCAGTGGCACTGATCATTCCGTTCTCCGATGCGGAAGAAGCCTTTAGCGAAGCCAATCGCCTGCCATTCGGCCTTGCTTCTTATGCGTTCACGCAATCGGCAGCCCGGATTGCCGAACTCGAACGCCGCGTCGAGGTAGGCATGCTGACCATCAACCACCTTGGTCTGGCTCTGCCGGAAGTGCCGTTCGGTGGTGTCAAGGACAGTGGCTACGGTTCCGAAGGCGGTAGCGAAGCCATCGAACCTTATCTCACGACCAAATTCGTCACAGAACGGCACGCGGTGTAATCTGCACTGATCAAGCAGACATTATAAAACGGCACTCCGTTGGAGTGCCGTTTCTTTTTTCGCGGTCATTAGAGCGGTTCCGGTTAAAACAATAACCCCCGCATCGCAGTCAGCAATGCGGGGGGCCTATCTTCGCTATGGTATGCCGATGCTCTAAGCGCGGAGGTTCGCCGTTCTTTCGAGATCGATCTTGAAGGTGCCCGGTTCCTCATCATTGGAAACCAAAGCAACGCGATAGACCTCTTCGGCAGCTTCCGGGGACAACCAGCCACGGTTTGCGGTTGCAAGCACGCGCTTTGGATCGCGTTTCAGCGGATCGCCGTAACCGCCGCCGCCCGAGGCTGTAAAAGCAATTTTCGCTCCGTCTTCAATGACGACTTCCGCAAAGGCTGGCAGAGTTTCTTCCTGGCCCTCGCCCACAATTTTGACCGTTTCCGAAGCCTTGCCCGTACCGCCGCCCAAGACGCCGCGTGGCGGGAAGGTCGTTCCATCAGCAGCGTAGACAATCGTCATATCATGATCGAGCGGATAGAAAACGCCGCCAACCGTCGGTGCCCCTTCAAACTCACCATAACCCTGCGAATCCTGGACAACACCACGCCGTTCGATGATGATGGGATACATCGATTCATCGACCTCGACAGAGTCCAGCTGGATCAAACCGGCATTTGCGGGACCGCAATAGGTCAGCCAGCCATCATGGCCATGCAAGGCGCCGCCACCGGCATATCCGACAAAGACCTGGTTCACATAGCCTTTGCCATCCTTGTATGGGTCTTGACCTGAAATGACCCCGACACCCGCCGGAAGATGCGAGCCGCTTTCGGCTTGACCATATGGCGCGCCCATCTGGGAGAACACGGCATTGCCCGCAATCATCAACCGGTCATTGACGTTGGTCGTGGCAACGGAAGTTCCAACCGGATATTTGGGCTTGCCGATTGCAGAGCCTTCACGCAACAACACCTTGATCTGCGACTTGGCCCCCTCATTATGTGGGACACTTTCATCAAGATTGTTGAACACACCAATGCGGCATGATCCGGTCGCTGTGTTCTCTGACAGATTAAGGCCGCCTGGAACGCAATCGATATTGTCTCGCGCATCAACGACAATCTCACCTTTTTCAGGATCGACATTGATGGTCAGTTTGACGGGAATACCTTCGTCGGCAACGCCGGGCACCGGGTCGTGGCGAATTTCGTAGCTGTACTGACCAGCAGGAAGCTTCGCAATGGCGGCCTTCGCACATCGTGCCCCATAGTCGAACCAGTCTTCCACGAAGTCCATCACCGTTTCCGGCGAATAGCGTTCCAGCAATTCGTGAATCCGACGCTCACCAGTGCGGCAGGCTCCAATCTGTGCACGCACATCGCCAAGCCACATTTCAGGAACGCGATTTCGCATCGAACCGATGCGAAGAATATCCGCCTTTTCCTTGTAGTTTTCTGCAATCCGCACGCAGGGCCAGTGCATCCCTTCTTCAAAGATGTTCTTCGCGAATGGGAGATAGGTTGATGGCGTCGGCGCACCGGTATCAGCATGGTGCGACAGCGCCATCATCCAGAATAGCGGTTTGCCCTGATAGAAAACCGGCATCGCCACGATCAGGTCTGCGTGGTGCGTACCGCCCGTAAACGGGCAATTGTTGAAGAAGATATCACCCGGCTTGATATCGTCAAAGAGCTTGGTGATCGGGCGGGTCGCCAGATCCATCGACATGACGTGGATAGGCAAAGCGTCTTCGACCGAAACCAGACGATGATCATAGGTCAGGATTGCGCAGGAAAAGTCGCGCGCGTTCTTGATAACAGCCGACCGGCTGGCGCGCATGACGACAAGCGTCATCTCGCGCACCACAGCCTCAAAACGGCTCTTGAGAACGGACATAAGAAACGGATCTACGCGACGGGCCGCACCCGTATCAGATATTTTTGTGCTCATATTCATCACTGAACCTTTCTGATCAGGCTACCTGGACAACAAGGTTGCCATATGTATCCACGGTGGCGTCGTGCCCCTTCTTCAGGTAGGCGGTAAAAGTTTCGGCATCGACGATGCACGGCCCTGCAAGTTGCGCGCCAGCGCCAAGTCCCGCCAGTTCGTAGACCGGCAGTTCCTCTTTCGCCTTGATTTCATGGCTGTAAACATTGCGGAAGCCCTTTGGCTGGACCCCACCATCCTGACTATGCAGCGTATGGCTGAGCCAAACGTCCTGTCCGGTACGTTTGCCAATCGCACGCAGTTTCCAGGCTGTGAACTCAACCACGTCACCATCCGCCCGAATGGAATAAATGCGTTCATGCATCTTGTGAAATGCTTCAACGAATTCTGCCAGTTGGGCCTGCGTGACTTGGCCATTTTCAGGCGTGAACGGAACTTCAATCTCGAAGGATTGATACTCATACCGTCCCATGAAACTGAATTCGAAACGTCGGTTCTCAGCCGTAACGCCGGCCTCATCAAGGAACCCGTCGCCGGACTCCACCAGCCGCGACAGGATTGCGTTGACACCTTCCGGATCAAAGCGTTCGCTCGAGGTCAAAAGCACGCCGGTATCCTCGCGACGGATATCCGAGATCAGACCGCCAAATGCTGACAGACCGGCCATGAAGCGGGGGATCATATAGCGCTTCAGACCGAGAATATCGGCCATCTCCGCGATATGGATAGCGGTTGCACCGCCGCCGCAAACGAAGAAGCTGTCACGCGGGTTAATTCCCTCGCGCACGGTGATCTCTTCAATTGCGGCCACCATGTTGTGGTTCGAGGTCGTGTAGATGGCATAGGCGGCTTCTTCATTGGAAACCCCAAGCTCGCCTGCAACCTTTGACAAAGCCTGCTCGGCCAGGTCCTTCCGCAGCTGCATTTTGCCGCCCAGAAAATAATCGGGATCGACAATTCCCAACACAACATTGGCGTCGGTAACCGTCGGCAGTTCACCACCTTTGTTGTAGCAGGCAGGTCCCGGACGCGCGCCTGCACTATGCGGCCCGACATGCAAGAGACCACCAGCATCCACCGACGCAATTGACCCACCACCGGCACCCACCGAGCGCACGTCAACCTTGGGAATGCCAAGACTGTCGTGATGGATCATGCTGTCAGGCGTCACGATGATCTGATGGTTGCGCAAAGCGGAAACATCGAATGTCGTACCACCCATGTCACCGACAATAATGTCTGGCTCATCTGAAAGGGCAAGCGCGGCCATTGGAGCAAGAGTCGGACCCGACATGACCGAGTAAATCGGCTTTCGGATCATTTCTGCGACGGGCATCATGCCGCCAACGCAATTGGCCAGCAGCAACTCACCGCCGAAATTGGTCTCGTCGAGTGCGAGGCGCAGCTTTTCGATATAGCGCTTGACGATGGGGTTGATCGAAGCATCGATCGCAGCGGCGATGATACGCTTATATTCGCGCGGCATCGGATTGATTTCATGGCTGAGCGTGATGGCGACGCCCGGCAGCTTTTCTTCGAGAATCTGCCGTATTTCCAGTTCGTGATCCGGATTAACCACGGACCACAGCAGACCTACCGCGATGGCTTCAACACCGAGTTTCTTGAAGTCTTCCGCTGCCTTTACCACGTCATCGCGATTGAGCGCTGTGACCACTCGCCCGCGCGCATCGATGCGTTCACTGACGGTTCGCGTCAGGTGGCGTGGTACATAGGCTTCGGGATAATCCAGTCGCCACTGGAATGCGCCCTTGCGCGGGCCTTCGCGCAAAACAAGCACATCCTGATGGCCCTCGGTAACGATCAGCCCAACCTTGACGGTCTTGCGCTCCACCAAAGCGTTGGTCGAAACGGTAGAACCGTGCACAATAAGGTCGACCTGCTTGAAGAAGGCGTCCGGGGTTAGATCATAACCTTCAGCAGCAACATGGAGGACATTGATAAACCCCTTCTCAAACTCGCCCGGTGTCGTCGGCGATTTAAAGATCGAGATTTCACCTTTTTCGTTCGAAACAAGGCAGTCCGTGAAGGTACCACCAATATCGATGCAAACCTGATATGTCATTTGATCCTCAAGATATCTCTTTTGGGGTCGATAAATGAACGGCGAAGCCGCCCGTAATGCGAATACGAAAGCCCTGGATTAACGCTGCGTCTGCAGCTGTACGACGACCAGAGAAACGATGATGATGAGGCCAAGGAATATCTGCTGGAGATAACCGTCGACCTGAATGAGGTTCATTCCGTTGGAAAGAACCGTGATGAAAAGCGCTCCGATCAAAGCGGCGGTTACGCCGCCCTCACCGCCGGTCAGGCGCACGCCACCAACGACTGCCGCCGCAATGGATTCCAGTGTCAGATTTCCACCAAGATTGGGTTCGCCGGAGCCTGTGCGTGCTGTCAGCATGATCGCCCCGACAGCTGTCAACAGCCCACAAATGGTGTAGGCCAGAATGACCGCGGGCGCTGCCCGAATGCCAGCCGCCCGTGCGGCCTTGGGGTTCGCGCCGATGATATAGAGACTACGACCGAATTTGGTGGCGGTCAGGACAAATCCGAGCACAATGAAGACCAATGCAAGCACCCATATGGGCGCGGACAGACCAAGAAATTTTCCTTGCGAGAGCGCAGCGTTGAAGACTGGAGGCAGGCCAGTAATCGGGAAGCCTCCGCTGACGGTCGAGGCCAGAGCAAGGATGATATTAGCCATACCCAGCGTCACCACCAAAGCGTTGAGCTGGAACCCGGCAATGAGTACGCCATTCGTCAGGCCGATTGCCGCTCCGATAAGAAGTGCTGCGCCCATCCCCAGCAATACGGACGTGCCGTCTCCGCCAGTGGCCATCACCATGGCCGAAACCACGCTGATCAACGAAATGTTGAAACCAAGCGAAAGATCGAAACCGCGTGTCAGAATGACGAAGGTTTGCGCCATGGCAAAGATCGCAAGAAAGCTCGCCTGCACAATGATGTTCTGTATATTCCCGAGCGACCAGACGCGCGGTTCCACCAAGCCGAACAACAGGAGGGTGGCAAGGATTGCGATAGGCAAAACCAGGCTGGTGACGCGATGCGAAATCGACATGGATTTTTTGATGACAGGCTGAGAAGTCGTGGCGTCGGACATGGTCATTTCCTCACCTGAAGCAAACGTTCGATTCCCAAAGCGACGATCAACACCGCGCCAAGCATCAAGGTCTGAAATTTACTGTCTATCTGAAGCAGGTTCATCGCGTTGCCGATCACCGTCAGGAACAGTGCTGCTAGAACAACAAGTTCCGCTCGCCCTACCCCGCCACGCAGTGACACGCCCCCAATAACAGCAGCGGCGATTGTTTCCATGGCCAGCGTACTACCGATAGTAGCCTGCCCTGAACCAAGCCTAGCTGTCATCAGAAAGCCCGTCAGAGCCGCGAGAACACTGGCAAGCACATAAGTGGATACAATCACACGCTTGACCTTGATGCCGGAAAGAAGTGCTGAACGGGGATCACTTCCAACCGCATAAATATGACGTCCGAAAGCAGTATGGCGCTGCATCACGACACAAAGTACCGCAACGGCGAGAACGATGATCATGATCACTGGTATATTCATGATCTGATTTCGACCGACGCCTTTGATATAACCGTCGAACACGCCGTAAACGGGAATACCTTGCGTGAAATAGAGAGCAACGCCCATGATGATGGAGGTTACCGCCAGCGTCACCATGAAAGGCGAAATGTTAAAGGTCGCAACAAGCGCACCATTAATAAGCCCCACCAGTCCACCGAGTGCAAGTACGGCCAATAATGCGAGCAATGTTACGTAGAGTTCCATTCCCGGGAACAGGGGGCCAACAACGAGCATGATCGTGGCCGTAACCAATGTTCCACCGGCAACGACAGCACCAACCGAGAGATCGAAGCCGCCGATTGTCATGACGAGCATCTGTGCGAGAGCAGGCAGCGCCAGAAATGAGAAATTTCTCATGACGTTGATCAGATTGAGCCGGTTCAAAAAGCTCGGCGCTATCAGCGAGGTAATGATCAGGGACAAAGCCAGGAACGTAAACACGATACCGCCACTGGCGATAAATCGTTGAAGAAAATGCGGCCCGCTATGAGGGGCAGCGTGTCGGGCGACGGTGTCCGTCATGCTATCAGTTCCTTCCCGGCGCTTTCCCCAAAATAGTGAGACAATACGCTCGCTTCGGATTTTTCATTTTCCTGGATTTCCGCCATGACTCGCCCCTCATGCATGACGTAAATGCGTGTCGACAGATTGATCAGCTCGGGCAATTCCGAAGTGGAGACAATGACGCAAGCACCGCCCTCTACGAGACGCTTAATGTATCGGTAGACATCGGCCTTGGCGCCCACATCGATCCCCACAGTGGGCTCGTCAAAAATATAGACGTCGAAGTCCTTCATCAAACCGCGTGCCAGCATGATTTTCTGCTGGTTTCCACCCGAAAATGCTCGGGCACGCCTTTCGGGATCGAAGGGGCTAAGCGCCAGTTCCTTTAGCGGACTAGCGACCACTGACGCTTCTTTCCTGTGTTTGAAGAAGGGACCAATGGAAAGGCTTGGCAGGTTTAAGCCAGCCATAGTCACATTCTCACGGGCGGGCCGGATCAAAGCCAGTCCTTCCTCACCGCGGTCAGCAGGGAAATAGCAAAGATGGTTGTTCAGCATGACTGGAGGCGTCGGACGCTCTACGAGCTTGCCATGGAGTTCAATGCGTCCTGACGATATCGTCTCAAGGCCAAAGATGGCGCGACACAATTCCGAACGCCCGCAGCCAACCAAACCGGCAAGACCAACAACCTCACCCGCTCGTGCATAAATGCTGGCATCGACGACTGCACCGTTTTCAACGGAAAGCTTGTCGATCTTCAGAGCAACTTCGGTCGGACTGGTTGTGATCTTTGGAAACAGCTCCGAGACCGGACGCCCGATCATCATCTCGATCAAACCTTCGTCACTGATCTCCCCGGTATTCACAGTGCCGATATATTTACCGCCACGCAGAACCGTCACGCGATCAGAGAGATTACGCAGTTCCGCCATGCGATGGGATACGTAGATGATACCGACGCCCTTTTCCTTCAATCGCCGGATGGTGCGGAACAGCTTTTCCGCCTCACCATCGGTTAGCGATGCTGTCGGCTCATCAAGGATGAGAATTTTAGGGCAAAGCCGAAGCGCTTTGGCAATCTCGATCATTTGCCGCTGAGCGCGCGAAAGATGCCCGACCATTGCGTCCAGCGGGACATGAAACTCCAGCTCATCCAGCAATCGCTGTGCTTCGGCTCGCATCGCCGCTTTTTTGAGGAAAAGCCTGCCGCTCTTTTCGCGTGCCAAAAACAGGTTTTCCAGTACCGTCAAATCCGGAACAAGGCTGAACTCCTGAAACACCGACGCGATGCCAAGCTCGCGCGCAAGTGCCGGGTTCATTTTGTTGTAGGTCTTTCCATTCACCGTCAGCTCACCCGCCGACGGCTCGAAAGTTCCAACGATCAAATTGATGAGCGTCGACTTTCCCGCACCATTCTCACCGAGAAGCGCATGGACCTCGCCAGGCTTCAGGTGCAGCTCAACGTTGCTCAACGCGGCAATGTTGCGGAAATTCTTTGTCAGCCCTTTGATGTGAAGCATGTTCATTCCCGATCAATGATCCCCGCCCGGCCTCTTTCGAGGCCAGACGACGTCGCATTGTTGAAAGGCGAAACTGCCTGAAAACGCAGCCTACTTGGCGTTGACCGAAAATACCGGACGCGTATTGGCTGGAGCGAAGATCTGCGTCGTATCAAAACTGTCGATATTGTCCTTCGTGACAATACCCGGAGAAACGAGCAGCACCTTCTCGTGCGGTTTCTTTTCAAGGGCGCGAACTGCAAGATCAACGCCAATGCGACCCATCATGACCGGATATTCAGTTGCAAAGGCAACAACTTTTCCGCTCTTGACCGCATCCAGCATCGTCTGGTTTTCATAGGAGGAAACGATCATCACATCGTCACGCCCGGCATCTTCCACAGCGCCAATTGCAGCTTCGGCAGTTGGGGCCCCACCCCAGATCACGTTCATATCGGGATAGGTCTGCAACGCATCTTCTACCAGACGCAGCTGAGCTGGAACGCTGGCTTCGCCGAACTGCTCCGCCAGCAACTTGATATTGCCTTCTTTGACGGAATCCCGGAAGCCGCCCATATAGGTTTCCGCCCATCCAGAACCCTGAGGTCCGGGGAAACCGACTGCTTTTCCTTCCTTGTCGCCAAGAAGTTTCTTGGCATACTCGCCGGTCTGATAGCCCTTCTGATAGAAGTCCGGTGTGACGCGGGCAGTAATCGGCGTTTCGAGAATGGGGTTCGCCACAGCGATATTGACGATACCCTTGTTCATGCCTTCAGTGATCTTCGCAGCGACGCCCGCTTCCGAGATTGGCGAAATCAAAATGGCATCCGCGCCAGCCGCGACGCAATCGTCATATTGCGAGATTTGCTTGGGAAGCGATGTGTAGCCGCCAGCCTGATAGATCGTCAGATTGACGCCCAGACGCTTGGCTTCCTCTACCATGCCGTAGTTGACCGACACCCAGTAGCCATCCTGAATATGAGGATAGAGAACGCACAGGTTCCAGGGCTTTTCTGCCTTCTCCAGCGGCGTATATTCAATTTCAGAGACCGACTTCAAATCACCGTCCTTTGCGGACTGGATCTTGAAGGGCCACCATTTTCCGGATCCATCTGCAGCAAGTGCGGTTGCCGAAAACGAGACAGCCAGCGCCAGTATGGACGAGCCAATAGCATATTTCAGATTCATATCGAGACGAGCTCCCATTTTGCCCTCTGCGGTTGATTTCGTGAGGCGATTTTGCCTTCTTTTATTCGTTAACGCTTATATAGATTGACCACCCTGTCAATGAGATTGGATACATTATGTTCTATTTTTTCTCATTTAACGTCTTATAATCTACTTATAAGCTTCAAATGTATCCAATCACATTTTAATGCATGACGCCACCGGGCTATTAAAGCCCGGTGCGCTCGTTCGGATTTTTGCCTTTAAGAGCGACCGATTGCGGTCAGTGTTTCATCCAACGACTTCTTCGTTGCCGCGACGACATCATCGACCTGCGCAGGCGTGATGATCATGGGCGGGCAAAACGCAATCGCATCGGCCATGTTGCGCGTAATGACGCCATTGCCGAACATCGCCGCATTGGCGAGACCACCCAGTGTGCCGACTTTCTCGTGCGGCGCCTTGGTTGCCTTGTCACCGACCAGTTCAAGCGCAGCAATGAGACCAACGCCACGCACTTCGCCAACCAGCGGGTGATCGGCCAGTTCACGCAGGCGCTTTTGCATATAGGCACCGGTTTCCCGCGCATTGGTCACCAGATCGCGCTCTTCGATGATCTTGAGGTTTTCGACCGCAACGGCGGCTGCAACCGGATGACCCGAGCCCGTATAGCCATGACCGAATACACCAAGGCGTGCACTTTCATCCGCCACCGGCTGATAGACGCGGTCATTGAACATGAAGGCCGAGATCGGCAGATAGGACGACGAAATCTGCTTCGACAGCGTCATGATATCCGGCTTCATATTGAAGGTCTGCGAGCCGAACATATTGCCGGTACGGCCAAAGCCGCAGATCACTTCGTCGGCGATCAGCAGAATATCGTATTTGTTCAACACGGCCTGGATCTTTTCCCAGTAACCTTCCGGCGGAACGACGACACCGCCTGCCCCCATCACCGGCTCGCCAATGAAGGCTGCTACTGTTTCCGGACCCTCGGCGAGGATCATGTCTTCCAGATCCTTGGCAAGACGCGTGGTGAATTCATCGACTGTCTCGCCCGGCAGTGCATCACGGTAATAATGCGGGCAGGTCGTATGCAGGAAACCCGGCAGCGGCAGATTGAACGAATTGTGATTAACCGGCAGGCCGGTGGCGCTGGCCGACGCAATCGTCACGCCATGATAGCCACGTTTGCGGCCGATGATCTTGGTGCGCTGAGGTTGACCCATGGCATTGGCGCGGAACCACAGCATCTTGATGATGGTGTCATTGGCTTCCGAGCCGGAATTGGTGAAATAGACCTTGCTCATCGGAACCGGCGCGATGCTGATCAGCTTTTCGGCCAATTCGATGACCGGAGGATGCGACCGGTGCGTGAAAGTGTGCGAATAAGGCAGCTTCAACATCTGCTTGTGTGCAGCATCCGCCAGACGCTTTTCGGAAAAGCCGACGCCGACACTCCAAAGGCCCGCCATCGCCTCGATGTAACGCTTGCCGTTATTATCTTCGACGTAGATGCCATCACCCTTTTCGATCACCACCGGACCGATTTCTTCGTGACGGCGCGCATTGGTGTTCGAATGAAAATGATAGGCAATATCGCGAGCTTCAACGGAATTAGGCTGTCTCGTCATGTAATTCCCCTTTCAAAGCCGGTGGACCGGCTATTACGGCCTCTTATTTCCAGATGCAGCCCATGACAGCGAAGCTTATGCTGTAGCCACACGAAACCGTGGAGGCTGATCGTCCTTTAAAAGAAGCTATAGATAACTTCACCTTCGTGCAACATATTTGATGCATCAAACTACAAATATGATAAAAGACCATATTGAATGTCAGTGGAGAGCGCACGCATGCACAAAATTGCTGAATTGCAGACCCTGGTGCACGAGAACCTAGGCGATGTCGTTTATCGCAAACTCTCGGAAGCCTTGATGCGTGGCAAGTTTGCCCCCGGTACGCGGCTTACCATTCGCGAGCTGGCAGCTTCGCTGGGCACATCGGTCACGCCGGTTCGCGATGCACTGCTTCGGCTCATTCAGGACAATGCCCTCATCCAGAAAACTCCGCGCGATGTGCGTGTACCGATCCTGACGCCGGAACGCTATTGCGAAATACGCGATATCAGGGTGCGACTGGAAGGATTGGCGGTCAGCCGCGCCGCCGTTGCCGCGACACCCGAAGACATTGCCCGGCTCTGGTCCATTATCAACGATAATGAGATCGCCATTAAAGAGCAGCGCTGGGAAGATGCTCTGGAGTGCAACCAGATTTTCCACTCGGCTTTTGCAGAAATTGCACGGATGCCATCGCTGATTACAATCCTCGGAACCCTTTGGCTTCAGATGGGTCCATTGATTGCAGGCATATATGAGTATGGTGGCCGTCACATGATTGAAGACCACTATATCGTCGTGAAAGCAATCGAAGCACGAGATGCAGATGCGGCCGAGGCGGCGCTCGCCAAAGATATTCTTGACGCCAGCGAGCTTATTCTCGAAAGAATTGCGGCTCTTTTGCAGGAGTAGTGTTGAACAGCCACACTGATACGATCGGCTTCCGCGCAACTATCAGACCTGCTGATAAAGAACCTGTACTCAGCCGCAATTATGAAAATGCGACAGGAATGCCTGTGGCGCAGGCTGTTGCAGATTATCGATCATATCACACGCCGGTCGCTACTCGACGATAACGCCATCACGCATGAACATGACACGGTCGGCGACATCCCGGACCGCAATGAGAAGCCATGACTTGAGCAATTACAATGCCGCTTTCTTGCTCTGTATGTAGCCCTCGCCCCATTCCTTCATAGCCAATAGCACTGGCGTCAGAGTCTCGCCGAACGGCGTGAGGGTATACTCAACGCGAGGCGGGACTTCCGCGAATACTTCCCTGCTGATCACACCGCTTTCTTCAAGTTCACGAAGCTGCAATGTGAGTGAGCGCTGCGTGATGCCACCGATCAAGCGCCGCAATTCACCAAATCGTTTCGTCCCATCACCAAGATAATGGATGATGATTGGCTTCCATTTCCCGCCCGCCACATGCACTGTCGCCTCTACGGCACATCGATAGGCTCTGTCTGGCATCGCGGATAACTCCATTAGTATACTTTGTTACCTTACATATAAAAAATGTGCCTTCTTGCGCAAGAGCCTGCATGCAGTGATTTTGCATGTATAGCTTCGTCGTCGACGAGCATGTTTGAAATCGCAACAAGAGATATTCCAATGAAAGCTGCTTATTATGATCGCCAGGGCAACGCCCGGGAGGTGCTCGCAATCGGTGAAGTGGAAACCCCGCGTCCCGGCCCAAGCGAGGTTAGTGTTGTAATTCATGTGTCCGGCGTCAATCCAACCGACATTAAGGCCCGTATCGGTTTTTCGGCGACCATGCCCCATCCCAGAATCATCCCACATCAAGATGGCGCGGGCATTATCGATGCTATCGGAGATGGCGTTTCGCCGGATCGGCTTGGGGAACGCGTCTGGGTTTTTGAGGCACAGTCCGGGCGGGCCAGCGGAACTGCCGCAGAATATGTGGTGGTTCCCGCTTCAAATGCCGTTCCACTGCCGGATAATGTTCCGTTTGAAATTGGCGCAAGCCTGGGAATTCCCGCCCTGACGGCGCATCGATGTCTGTTTGCCGATGGAGACATAAAGGGAAAGCGCGTTCTCATTCACGGAGGTGCGGGCGTGGTCGGGATGGCCGCGATTCTGCTTGCAAAATGGGCAGGTGCATGGGTGGCAACCACAGTGCTCTCCGATAGTCATCTTGAGATTGCCAAAGCTGCTGGCGCAGATCTCGTCATCAACCTGATGCGCGAGGATGTTCCTTCCATCATTCAAGCCCACACCGATCATCACGGCGTAGATCGCATTGTTGACGTCAACCTGAAAGCCAATCTGGAAATCGACATGGCGTGTCTCGCACAGGGCGGCGTCATCAGTTCCTACGCCACGGGACAGGCAACGGATGAAATCGAGCTTCCCTTACTCAAAGCGATGGTCGGCGGATGCGTCTTCCGCTTCGTCTACATCTATAATGTCGGCGCCGATGCAAAGCGCATCGCTATAGAAGCAATAAACGCCTGTCTCGCATCCGGGGTATACAACCCCAAAATCGCCATGCAGGTGCCGCTTGAACAAATCGCTGCTGCACATGAAGCATTGGAGGCGGGCACGACCGTCGGCAAAGTTCTGGTCCGGATTTAACCACGCTAACATGGCAGGCATTCTAAGCCTGCCATTCGCCCCTGAAACGCCAAGCTGAATTCGCTAATCCAAGAATGTGCTAATTAGGAAATGAATGCTCTCAATATATGTTCCGTGAGCAAGCGAAGATCGACCCATGATTCTCGCCCCAGTGGAAGTCCACGCGAGTTCCACAAAAAAGCGCTGGACGCCGCCGTGCTTTTTTTCCGCGAGCATGGTTTCCATGACGCCTCGCTTGCGGATATTGGCGCAGCAATGCAACCAGTCAGGAGAAGCTTGAGGCAGCTTTAACTTTCCTTGCTGAAACCACCTACGGCGCAGAAGGAAAAATCGGATGCATGGTGGTTGGCGCTGCCACGGATATTTCCACCTTTGATACGGAGTTATCGGTGCGTGTAACGGCTGCGGCCGACTGGATGGAAGGACTGTTTGTCGAATTGATCAAGGCAGGGCGAGCCGATGGATCAATCTCTGAAACGATAGATACAGCGACTACAGCACGCACTTTTCGGTGTTTGACACAAGGGTTAGGCGTCGTCCGGAAAACTGGGCGCACCTGCTCAGAAATGATGACCACAGTCCAACAAGCTATGAAGCTGGTACCGGCCAACCGGCTTTAAGGCGGCTTTCTATCGTGACTATTTAGGAACAAGCATTCCCTAGTTATTCAATTTGACACACAATGGAAACGCTCAATCCAAGCCACCTGAAGGCAGACACTGTCGAATTCTTGTCGGCCGTCACTCTTTCAACCGACAGGGCCAACGCCGCCAGCAAACGGCATTCACATGCACTATGCGACAACCGGCGAAGGGGTGGTGCTTGAAGGCTGCGGCCACTATCTGCCGGATGAATGTCATGCGGAATACTCCAAAGCCATTTCCAATTTTTGGCGAGACAACCCTGTTAGGTAGTTCGAAAGAAATGCCGTCGCGGCAATAAAGCTTAGCGACGGCGTTTCAGCGTCGATGGCCCTTCAATGAAGGCCGTTTTCATGAAGGTGGTCAGCCCTCCCGCAAGGTTGCTATCTTAGCCGGTTGAGATTGGTTGCACGCAGCAATGCTTCGAGGCGCTTTTCACCCTCTCGCGTTTGCGCACCATCGCGCAGACCGCCGCGGATCAACTGTTCCGCCGCGGGACGGATGAACAAATCTGCCCACGCTTGATTTTCGGTTGCCAGACCAGCCAGCAAATCTGCCGGAGGTAGCACTTTCTTCGCGGCTTCGATAACCCCTTCGGGCAAAGCGGCGATATTCTTTGCGAGCGTTTCCACGAATGTGTCGATCTGGTCGGCAGACAGAGCACGGTTGATCCAACCGTAACGTTCGGCTGTTTCAGCATCGAACAGATCCGCCCCCAGAACTGCTTCAAGCGCACGATTGCGGCCTAACCGATGCCCGAGATACTGCGTCGCCGCGCCTCCGGGGATGATGCCCATCAGCGCCTCGCATTGCGCAAGTCCCGCCCTGCCAATTTCGGCAAAGCACATATCCGCTGCCGCGACAAACTCCGCCCCGCCGCCCCGCGCCAGCCCCTTGAGCTTGACGATTGTTACTTGCGGCTGGTGGCGCAGCATCTCGGAAAAGGCCTGAAAGACATTCAGGCCCTCCGGCACATCTTTCGCAAGTGCATCGAAGGCCTTTGGCTCATCAATCAAAGTCATGTCCACATGGACAATGAAAAAATCGGGATTAGCGCTATCAAATACGATGGCCTTGACAGTGTCCTCGACCCGCATTGCTGTGAGAAAGCGCCGCAGCTCGGTCATAAGCTGCACATTGAGTACATTGACCGGAGGATTATCGAGCGTCACATGCGCGACGCCATCGGCAACAACAATTCGGATCGCAGAAAAATCGCCGTCCATAATGGTTCCTTTCATGGAAATCAGTTGCCGAGAAGGTATCTAATGGATATCTAGTGTCAATTACGCACCAAAAGCATCCCAGATATCCACGAGGATACCGATGACAAATGAGAGCGACCCGATTTACCGCGCCGACTGTCCGAGCCGGGAAATTCTCGACCAGATTGCCGACAAATGGTCGATGCTGGTGTTGCAGGTGCTTAACAACGAACCTCGGCGTTTCAACGCGATCAAGCGACGCCTGGAGGGCATCACTCAGCGGGTCCTGACCCAGACTTTGCGCAAGCTTGAACGCAATGGGATGGTCACGCGGCGGATATTACCCGGTCCACCACTGGGTGTTGAATATGCCCTGACCCCTTTGGGGCGCTCGCTGCAGGCGCCCTTCGCGAGCCTTTATCACTGGACAGTGGAGCACATGGATACAATCCAGCAACGCCAATCCGAGTTCGATAAACGCTCGTGACTTCCTTCGCGGTAGTTGCAGTGTTTTGCGCTAAAAGTGTTGACTGACAAGCGCTGTACCCAATCTCATCAGAAGAACGGCGCTACACGTCTTTGGCACGAGCCAACTCGATCTATCGCCGCTCAACCGACCAAAAGCGAATGAGGCAATGGCGGCTGGCACGACATCACCTCCTGAGAAAATCAGGTTCACCACAACGCCCAGAACAAGGAACTGGAGCCGGAGTGGGATTTCGGCTGTGGGTTTTACAAATTGCGACAGAAGGGTCGCAAAAATAGCGCGTCTGGCCGGGCCACGCTGGACTTATCGTTCAATCAGAACGCACATTCTGATTGCGGCTGCGCTCCTGTGTCAGTTCAGCAGTGGTCTGGCCGAGCCGCTTCGCCAATTCCCGCATGATCGTGACCGCCATTTCCGGGTAATCGCTGAGGATTTTCGTGAAATGCTCCTTGCTGATGCGCAAGGTTTCCAGCGGTGTCACCGCCCTCACCGTGGCGGTGCGTCCCATATCGCACAGAATGCCAATCTCACCGACAATGGAATTGGGCCGCGCTTCGGCAACCTTGATCGGCCCGCTGGGTGAATCGACCAGAATATCCGCGCCGCCCAAAAGGATCACATATGCAGCGTCAGACATGTCGCCCTGATGGAACAGTGTCTCACCGGGCTTGAAGGTCATGCGGTCGGAGGTGAAGGCGAGAAGCTTCAGCTTCGCTGGCTCTATACCGGCAAAGAACGGCATGCGCCGCAGCATTTCAACCTCATCCTTCAACAGCATCGATCTTCCCCTTCATCACGCTTTACGACAGCAATTCCTTGAGCGGTCCATCCTCCTCCATCAGCACCTCATAGGCACCATCCTGAACCACTCGCCCGTGATCAAACACGATAACGCGGTCGAAGTCTCTGGCGAGAGAAAAATTACTCAATGCCCATATTATCGCGGGTTTATGACCCTCTTTATGCAGTGAGTGCATAATATTTCCCGCGATCTGAATCTGGATGCGCTGATCCAGCGACGGCAACGGCCGATTGAACACCACATAATCGGCATGTTTGAGCAAAGCCCGAGCCATATTGATTTTCTGGCGCTGCACACTGGTCAGTCGCTTGCCACCCGAGCCGACATCAAAATCGAGGCCGATAATCAAGATGGTGCGCTGCTGGCCCAGATCCTCAAATAGATCGATGAGGATCGCCCGGATTTTATCCGACGCGTTCATCTGGCCGTAGCTGATCTTGCCGAACAGCAGATTATCGAGAAGCGTGGCATGCTTGATGAAGCGGTCCGGCTCATAGGGCTCGATCACCGCGCGCAGATCCTTCGGCGTATCTCGCAGGAAGCGGGTCCGCGCGTTGACAATCTTGGCCTTCAAAGTGTCGGTCAAAAGGCCGAAACGATGCCGCGGCTCTATATAAGCAAAGCTGAGACGCACAATGTTGACGCGATCATCGTCCGATACCGCATCGACGCTGAGGCCCTTCACCCGCTGCAAAAGCGTCTCGTAATCGGGAATATCTTCCGGCCTCATAAAGGTCAGTTGCTGGAAGAAAGGATGATCCGGCGGCAGATCGCGGAAAAGCTCGATAGCATTCTGCGCGATTTCGAGGCTCATAGCGTAAAGATCCGCAAGCAGGTCGTCCTCGCCGATCACCGCGCGGAAAAAGGGGTGTGCCGCCAGTTGCCGGATGGTCATAGAGGAGCGGTCGAGTACGCCGAACAACAGATTTTCACCCACCGTCGCCTGCGCATTATAGACATCCGGCTCGAAGGGTATGACGAGTTCGGCCATATCGCTGCCGTCAAGCCGCTGGCGCAGCGCCTGCCTGAGTTCCACGACGCGCTCTATGAATTCAGGATGAGCAACCGTATCGACCTTTGACAGAAGCGCTATATCGAAAATGTCATGGGTCACCATCACCGCATCAAGAACAGGGCGCACAATGGCATAAAGCTCGTCGCGCCCCTTAATGCCCATCGCAGCATAATCGACCCAGTCGCTATTGAGATCGAAATCGGGGTTTCGTGCACGGCGCGCCTCTGCGATTTGCCAGCGCCGCTTTACAGCGTCATCGCCCTCATAGGCGACCTTGGTCAGCGGGGCGTGTTTCAGCCCGTAGAGCAGATTGTCGCGTAGGGAACCACTGAAGAAATAACCGTCGCCCGATGCATAGGCGATGCGCCGCCCGGTGACGGATTCAGGTAATTCGAGAAGATCGTGACCGTCGATTGAGACCCGCCCGGCTGAGGGCCAGACGAGCCGACCGAGCAGTTCGGCAAACACATCGCTGCCACTGCCCGCAGGCCCGATCAACGCCACGGTTTCGGTCGGTTTCAACTCAATGCTGACATGTTCCAGAAGCGTTGCGCCGCTGTCATCCGGCACCGTGACATTGGTGACGACCAGCGGCTGGTCGAGCGGGGAAACTGTATCGTACTGGACGGACTGTACCTTCGGATCGATCAGATTATCGACGCTGAACTGCTCAACGACCTGAGCATATTTGACCTGCACATCCTGTCGGTTCTGGTCCCAGTCGATGAGTTCCTTGAGCGGACCAGGCAGGTCCTTGTAGGCGTTGATGACGGCGACGAGCTGGCCAATGTCGAGCCGACCCTGAAGCGCCAACAGGCCGCCGATCATGTAGAACAGAAACGGCGTGACCTGCGCCAGGAAATTATTGATGAACTTGACCAGAAATTTCCACTGGTAGAGATCATAACGGATTGTGAAGATGTGGCCCAGACGGTGGGCAATATCGGCGCGCTCGAAATTCGACGTGTCGTTGCTGTGGATAGCGTTGATGCCTTCGACGATCTCGCCGACGCGGCCCGAAAGCTCGCGCGCTGACAGCTGGCGCTGGCGCCCCAGTTCCAGCAATCGTTTGCGCATCCGGGGAATGATGATGCCCTGCGCGGCAACAATGATCGCGGCGATCATGCCGAGCCAGAAATTCTGCATCAGGATGAAGACCAGCGCCGTTACAGCCTGCCCCCCAAGAAGGGCCGGTTGTACAAAGGCATCACCGGTAAAGCCTCCGAGCGGCTCCACTTCATCCTTGATCATGGTGGCGATTTCTGCAGAACGCACCCGCTTGAAATGGAGGGGCGGAAACCGCAGCACCCGGTCCACCAGATCGAAGCGGATGCGGCGCAGCATCCGCTCCCCGAGCCTGCCCTTATAGGTATTGATGTAGAGCTTGAAGAGCCCGTTGATCACAACCAGCAGCAGGAACACCATGCTGAGGCCGATCAGCATCTGGACACGGGTAAGCTGCAAGCCACCGAAGAAGACCACCTCGCCCACGATCGGGAAATCATAGGTGATGCGCATGAAAGTCTGCGTAGCGCCCGGCTTCTCGAAACCTATGCCCTGAATGGGGCCATTGATGATCTGCTTGGGCAGATCGAATGACAGGAAATAGGGGATCATCGAAACGGCGACGACAAAGAGAATCCAGGCTTGCTGGGCGCGCGTCGTGGACCAGATATAGCGGGCTAGGTTTTTTTCCATGAAGTCCCGTTTTGAAATCGATGGCCCGCCGGGCCGTACTGCTATGGTGCCAACGCCGTCAATCGCTCTATATATACCTATGCATTTTGCGAAGCCTCCTCCGCTCTTGCCAGTATATTTCTAGTGCGTTTGCAGCAAAATGGAAGTATCTCGCGTCACATAAAGGCGGGATAAAAAGATTTCACGCAGCTACACGTTGCAGGCTGCCCGACGCCAGTGACCTTAACGACGGCGATATAGAAAATAGCGCTTTGCCGGGACGCTGTGCGGCACCGGCATTGGTGCCAATTCCGGATGATCAAGCGGCAGCCCGCTGGCCGCAATACCACCTTGTTTCAACAAGTGTACCACGGCATCGGGTAACCATGTCAGCGTCATGGCGTCCAGATCCTCATGGCCAGTGCCGATATCGGCATGCACAAGTGCGGCATCGATGCCGAAATAGTCACGAACCGTGTCCTTGATTTCACCCACCACGAGATTGTCGCTGTCAGGCGTCGAACTTTCGTAGGATTGCATCACGCGATCAAAGGCGATGATGCGGCGATCAAGGAACAACTCCCTGATATGATCATAAGTGCGGCCATTGCCAAGACCAAGTTCCATGATGTTGCCCGGGATCGCGCGCACATCGTCCGCAATGCTGTTCAGGATATCACGCTGGGCACAAAGACGGCGGATGAAACTGTCGAGACGACTCATAATTTATTATTCCTGCATGATAACCGCGACCGCATTCCTCAAAAATGCGGCGCGCTATGCCTTGACAATATTGTCGCCGCTGATGCCACGGCGTCCGAACGCATTTCGGGTGTCGACAATCAAAGGCGCCCAGTTGACCAGCGCCTGATAATCGATCTGATCGTGGTCAGTCGCAATCAGCACAGCGTCGAACTCTCTGACGGCTTCTTCGGTCAGTTCGACCGAGCTACGGCCACGCAGTTCGATATATTCGCGTGTTGACGGAATCGTCGGGACGAACGGATCGTGATAGGCCGTCGACCCTCCGCGAGCCTCAATCAGCTCGATAAGTTTCAGCGACGGGCTTTCACGAATGTCAGGCACATTCTTCTTATAGGCAAGTCCGATGATCAGGACACGCGAGCGGCTGACAGCCTTGCCGTGTCGGCGGTCGAGCGCCTCGGCCAGCCGGTCGACGACATGGCGCGGCATGGCAGAATTAATCTCTCCGGCAAGCTCGATAAAGCGCGTCGGCAGTTCGTATTCGCGCGACTTCCAGGTCAGGTAAAACGGATCGATAGGAATGCAGTGGCCGCCAAGTCCCGGCCCCGGATAGAACGGCATATAGCCGAACGGTTTGGTCTTGGCAGCCTCAATCACTTCCCAAATATCGATGCCCATGGCCTCATAGACGACCTTCAATTCGTTGACGAGAGCGATATTGACCGCTCTGAAAATGTTTTCCGTCAGCTTGACCGCCTCGGCGGTTGCGTTAGACGAGACTGGGACAACAGTTTTGACCGCTGCGCCGTAGAAGGCCGTCATGAGCCGGGATGCCTCCGGGCCATCGCCTGCCACAATCTTCGGAATGCTCGAAGTTTCGAAATCGCGGTTGCCGGGGTCTTCGCGTTCCGGTGAGAAGCCTAGGAAGAAATCCAGGCCCGAACGCAGCCCGGTCTTTTCCAGGATCGGCCGCACCACATCATTCGTGGTGCCGGGATAGGTGGTGGATTCCAGCACGATCAGCTGACCCGACTTCAACGTCCGGGCAATCGCATCGCAGGTCTTGACGACGAAGGACAGGTCTGGATCCCGCTGTTTGGTCAGCGGCGTCGGAACACAGATGATGATAATATCGCAATCGCCAAGGCTCGCGAAATCCGTCGTTGCGCGGAAACGGCCCTCGCCGACATGACGCCCTAGCAGCGCATCGGATACGGATTCTATATAGGATTTGCTATCGTCAATCATGACGATCTTGCCGGGGTCTATATCGAAGCCAATGACACGAAACCCGCTATTGGCAACGGTCATCGCCAGAGGCAGGCCAACATAGCCGAGGCCGATGACGCCCACGCGCGCCGAACGGTTAGCGATAGCCGTAAACAGGTTTCCGTGAAGCGGGGCAGAATCGGTCAAGATCATGGCTCTCCGGCAATTAAAGCGCATCCCGAAAAGTCTGGAACGGTTTTCTGACAAGATGCGCGTTAAAACAAAGCTTTAGAGCGCCTATCTGATTCAATCAGATCAAAACGCGCTCTAATGTTCTTCAGTGGCGGATTTGCAGGCTGCATGTCAAGCGCGCTGCCTGACGGCAACGGCACGTTCAGCGAAAATCCTTCCTATTTTACTTTGGTGAAACTGGCTTTGCGGCTATTACACGCTATATTAGTCGGCGTGATTTGCTGACGACACGCCATGAAACGGTTGATGGCTGGAAAGACTAAAAAGCGATGGATGTCCCCCGGGTTACGGTTTCTGAAACATTGCTCAGTCCAGTTTTATACTGGCTACAACAGTCCGCGCTGAACGGCGCAAGCCTCGAAACTCTGGCCGAAGGATTTTGCGACCAGCTCGCAGCGGCCGGTGTGCCGTTGATGCGCGTTCACTTGAGTTTTTCGATGTTGCACCCGCTCTATGACGCGCTCGGCTTCACTTGGGTCCGTGGCAAGGGCATGGAAATCGAAGGTTTTCGCGCTTCGGCCAGCGAGAAGGATACGGAGCGCTTTCTGAACAGCCCCTATTTCTATCTTCTCAGCAATAACCTCCCGCATCTGCATCGTGAGATCAACCCTTCTATACCATCGGAATTCGCGGTTTTCGATGAATTGAAGGAAATCGGTGCCACCGACTATCTCGCCTTTGTACACTCCTTCGGCGAGGGCGACAGTCAGGGTATGGTTGGTTCCTGGACGACAGATGTGCCGGGCGGCTTCGGTGATGACGTGGTCGAGACACTCCTGAAAATTCAGGACAGCCTTGCTATCGCGGCGAAGATGGCAGTGCTGGGCAAGCTGGCGGACAACGTGGTCACCACTTATCTCGGCAGCAATGCCGGCAAGCGCGTGTTGTCTGGCCAGATACGGCGAGGAGATGGGGAGACCATTCGCGCGGTACTCGTGATGGGCGACATGCGTCAATCGACCAATCTCGCCGACCAGGCTGGCAGGCAGGTTTATATCGATACCCTCAACGAGTTTTTCGACGCAATCGCGGCACCGTTCAACAAGAATGGCGGCGAAATTCTGAGTTTTATCGGAGATGGCTTCCTTGCCGCCTACCCTTGCGGACGTCATCGGGAACCGTCCGAGATTGCAGCCCGCGCGGCGATGGACGCAGTGCGGAAGGCCGCTGCGGCCATGACAGACATGAACAATGAGCGAAAGAGGAACGGCCTCGACGAAATTCGCTACGGGATGGGGCTGCATGTCGGCAACGTCATGTTCGGCAATGTGGGTCTCAAGGACCGGCTGACATTTTCCACCTTTGGCAGCGCGGTCAATGAAGTGGCCCGGCTGCAGGGGCTGACCAGGCTTTACCCCGACCATCCAATCATCGCCAGCGAGGCGTTCACCACCTATTCTGGTGGCAACTGGGTGATGCTTGGCGAGAAGAAACTGCGCGGTGTGCAGGAAAAGGTGACTATACTGGCGCCAGCCGCAGAAGACATGAAGTTGGGTAGCGTGGAGGCAACCGGCAAAAACAAGTCGGATGCAGGTTCGGAGGCCGAGCAGGTGATGCTGCTTTACCGCAATTCCCGCGAACAGAAAAAGCCCCGGAAACTTGAGGGGAACCTCATGCAATGATGAAGACTTGTGCCTTAGCGTTCCTTATATTCACTTCCTTTGTCAGAGTTCCAGCGAGTGCCGATCCATTGAGCCAAACCCTTTTCGACACTTTCGACGGTAACGATTTCTCACCCACAGGCGGCCTTTATTATCGCGACAATCGCGAACAAAAAGCCGGATCAGTCGAGTTCCAGAGCGCGGTCACGCGCACAGGAACCGGCGCGCTGAAACTGAGCGTGCGGTCCGGTTGCGAAGCGACAACAGAAAATTGCAGCGAACGGGCGGAAATCTGGGAAAAAACCGAGCTCCGTGTCCCCTATGACAAAGCGGTCTGGTACGGCTTTGCAGTCAAGTTTGCTGACCCCATACCCCAGGATGATCATCGCTACGTCATCGCCCAATGGAAGCGTGAAATTGGCCCTGAAGCGAAAGGCGACTTCAGCCCGTTTCTGGCGGTTCGGCTCAATAAGGGCAAGCTTTTCATGACGGTGGAAACGAATTATCACGCGCCCGTGTCCGCGGGAACGAAGGGCACAGCCGCAACATGCGAAAATGGCTCGACACCGGTCTGGTTGCGCCCGGAAACCAACCAGATGCGGGCGCTCGTCGCGACCGATAACAACTGGGTTTCCGAAGACGGCAACCTCTTCACGGCGTGCACCGACAAAATCACTGTCACACCGCGCGGCAACAGCCTTCCCTCTCCAACTTCCGGATGGATCGACTTTGCGATCATGACGAAACCCGGACCGGATGGAACCGGCCATATCGAGATTTTCGCCAATGACCTCTGGGTCGCGACAGTCACGGGTTATATCGGCCATAACGACGCTGGACTGGGCAAGAACCAGTATTTCAAATTCGGGCCATATCGTGCGGCCGGAACCGGCGAATGGTCGCTGTTCTATGATGATTTCCGCAGATCGGCCAACTGCAAGGACGTCCTTCGTAACAGCAACGCTTGTAGCCTCGTCAAGTAACCCCTTCCCGGCGGGAAGCATTTCCGGCGTTTATCTTTCCAATGTCGCATCGCGACTACTGGACCAGCGGAATCTAGTCATGGACACATTGGCATTCGTGCGCTAGCGTTCGTGTCGGGGTACCCGCACCGGAAACACGAAAACGTGAAGGCCTGCAAGCATGATCTCTGGTACGGATCTCTTGAGGATTGAAAATCTGAGCATTTCCTTCAGCCTGATGGGTGGGGAAATCATGGCTGTGAAAAAAGCGGATCTCCGTGTCCTGCCAGGCAAAGTCACGGCCCTGGTCGGTGAATCCGGTTCCGGAAAATCTGTTATAAGCCAGTCGGTTATGGGAATTCTGCCGCGTACCGCGTCTGCGAGCGGAAAGATACTTTTCCAAGACCCTGCTATGCCCGGCCAGCCGCCGGTCGACATTCTCAGCCTGCCGGTTGATGGTCCAGAAATACGAGCCTTGCGCGGCAGCCGTATCGGCAAGATTTTCCAGGAGCCGCTGACCTCGCTGTCGCCGCTCCACACGATCGGCAACCAGATTTCCGAAGTGCTGTCGATCCATACGAAAGATACAAAGGCCGAGCGGCGCGAACAGACTGAGCAAATGCTTGGCCTTGTCGGCTTTCAGAACCCGGCTCGTGCCTATGACAAATATCCGTTTGAGCTGTCCGGCGGCATGCGGCAGCGTGCCATGATTGCCATGGCGCTCATTTGCAAGCCATCACTGCTGATCGCCGACGAACCGACCACCGCGCTTGATGTCACCATTCAGGCACAGATTCTTGAATTGCTGGGCGAGTTACGTGCCAAGCTCAATATGGCAATGTTGCTCATCACCCACGATCTGGGCGTCGTTGCCAATGTCGCCGACGAGGTCGTCGTGATCTATCACGGTGAGATCATGGAATCCGGGCCCGTCGAAACGATTTTCCGCAAACCAGCCCACCCCTATCTCAAGGGGCTGATGGCCGCCGTACCGCATTTCGACATGAAGCCGGGCGAAAGACTGAAATCCCTGCGCGACGTGCCTGTTGATGTCACCAAGTTGATGGGGAAGAGCAAGGTCGTCAATGAGGACCGCAGCAATGTGCTGCTCTCCGTGCGCGACGTCTCCAAAACCTTCGCCGCTCGCAAAACCCTCTTTTCAAAAGATGACGGGCCGCCGACACGCGCGGTCAATGATGTCAGTTTCGATGTCTTGCGCGGCGAATGCTTCGGTCTGGTCGGCGAAAGCGGTTGTGGCAAGACCACGCTGAGCAAGATTCTGATGCGCGCCATTACACCAGATTCCGGCTCGGTGACATTCAACGGTAACACAGGCCCGATTGATGTCCTTGACGCCAGCGGCAACGAGCTGCAATCGCTGCGTACCAAGATCCAGATGGTGTTTCAGGATCCGGTATCGTCGCTGTCGCCGCGTATGACGATCCAGAATATTCTCAGCGAACCGCTGGAAATCCACGGACGCGGAAACGCCAAATCCCGGATGGACAAGGTATCCGACCTGATGGACGTCGTCGGCCTCAACCGGCGCTATCTTAAACGCTATCCACATGGTCTCTCCGGCGGCCAACGCCAGCGCGTCGGCATCGCGCGGTCCCTGGCGCTCGGCCCGGAACTCATCCTCTGTGATGAGCCGGTATCGGCGCTTGATGTGTCTGTGCAGGCGCAGATTCTCAACCTTCTCAAGGATTTGCAGAAGGAACTCGGGCTCACTTACATCTTCATTTCGCACAATCTGGCGGTGGTGGATTATATGGCAGACCGGATCGCCGTGATGTGTGCCGGGCGGATCGTTGAAATCGCTCCGCGCAGCACTTTGATGCGGTCACCTGTCCATCCCTATACGAAGTCGTTGCTTGCGGCGGTTCCATTTCCAGATCTCGACCGTCCACTCGATTTCGGCAAGCTGAGGGCCAGCGGCGCGTCCGACAAGCGCAACTGGGGCATCCAGTTCCGCAACGACGGACCGGAAGACATGTTGACACCGACCGATCTGGGCAATGGGCACCTTGTGCTCGCGCGCAGGTCAGCAGATGTGCGGGAGTTGAGACCTTGATCAACCGCCGCACTGCTCTGGGCATGCTTGCATCCTGTGTTCTGCCTGGTGTTTCGCAGGCGAGATCGTTTGACTGGAACTATTCCTTTCCGCAGCCGGGTGCTTTGGATCGGCTCGACACGGCCGACCGCCTGCCCAAAACGCCAAGGGTCATCAACATGGCAGCCCTTGGCCGAAAGCCCGGCGTCAATGGTGGCGTCATCCGGACATTGATCGGCAACCAGAAAGATATCCGGTTGATGACGCTTTACGGTTATTCCCGTCTGGTCGGCTACGATGAAAAGCTCAACATGCATGCGGATATTCTCGAAAGCTTCGAAGTGATCGAGGACAGGGCCTTCACGTTCAAAATCCGCCCCGGGCATCGCTGGTCGGATGGGTCCTATCTGACATCGGAGGATTTCCGCTATTGCTGGGAAGACGTGATGCTCAACACGGAGCTGAAGCGCGGCGGCCCGCCGCGGGTCCTGCTTGTGAATGAAAGGCCACCACGTTTCGAAGTCATCGACGAATTGACTGTCCGATATAGCTGGGATGCGCCCAATCCGGACTTTCTGCCGCAACTGGCTGCGCCACAGGCGCTGATGATCGTCCTGCCGTCAAAGTACATGAAGCAGTTTCACAAGAAGTATCAGGACAATTTTCGACTGTCGGCATTGATGAAGCAATACCGCGTCAAGAAATGGGTTGATCTTCACTTCAATATGGCGCGCAGCTATCGTCCCGAGAACCCGGAGCTGCCGACGCTTGATCCGTGGCGCAACACGACCGCGTCTCCAGCAGAACAGTTCGTTTTCGAGCGTAATCCCTATTTCCATCGTGTCGATGAAAACGGCCTGCAATTGCCCTATGTCGATAAAGTGATTCTGAACATCAGTTCTCCGGCGATCATTGCCGCCAAGACAGGCGCTGGCGAAAGCGACCTGCAGGCGTACGGTCTTGATTTTTCCGACTACGCCTTTTTGAAGGATTCCGAGAAGCGCTTTCCGGTCAAGGTCAATTTATGGAAGCGTACAGAGGGCTCGCGGGTGAGCCTGCTGCCCAACCTCAACTGCGGTGATGCCACCTGGCGGGCGCTGTTCTGGGATGTTCGAGTGCGCCGCGCGCTGTCGCTCGCAATCGACCGGACCGAAATCAACAAGGCAGTGTTCTACGGGCTTGCCGTTGACAGCGCAAACGCCATCCTGCCCGAAAGCCCGCTGTTCAAACCTGGATACAAGACTGCGTGGAGCGGGCACGACCCGGCCCAAGCGAACGCCCTGCTGGACGCCGCAGGCCTGCAAATGCGTGACGAGAACGGGATACGCCTGCTGCCCGACGGGCGCCCAGCAAAAATCGTGGTCGAGACTGCTGGCGAAAGCACGCTGGAGACAGATATCCTTGAGCTGATCACAGATCACTGGCTGGATGTGGGCATCGCGCTGTTCATCCGGACATCTCAGCGTGACGTGTTCCGCAGCCGGGCGATGGGGGGTGAAATCATGATGGCAATGTGGTCTGGGCTCGATAACGGTATCCCGACAGCCGACATGAACCCGGGCGAACTTGCCCCAACCTCGGACGACCAGCTGCAATGGCCGGTCTGGGGCATGTATTACATGTCGAATGGGATGAAGGGCCAGCCTCCGGAAATTCCCGAGGTGAAGCAGCTTATCGCGCTTCTTGCCCAATGGCGGGATACCAGTGACATGACAGAACGCACCGGCATCTGGACGCAGATGCTGGATATCTATTCACAGCAGGTATTTTCTATCGGCATCGTCAACAGCACGCCACAACCGATCTTGCGCGCAGACAGTCTCCGGAATGTGCCTGACGAGGGACTTTACGGCTTCGACCCGACCAGCTTTCTCGGAGTTTTTATGCCGGATGCGTTCTGGTATGGTAAGGATGCCTGACCATGCTGCGATACATCCTTTGGCGCATCGCAGCGATGATCCCCACACTAGTGATCATTTCAGCTCTGGTTTTCACCATCATAGAATTGCCGCCCGGCGACTACTTCGAAAGCTATGTGTCGGAACTTCGCGCCCAGGGTGAAGCCGTCGACATGCAGGAAATCGAGGAACTGCGCGTCCAGTATGGCTTTGATAAGCCGCCCGTGCTGCGCTATTTCCACTGGGTTGCAGGCATGCTGCAAGGCGATTTTGGCTATTCGTTCGAGTACCAGCTTCCCGTAAGCGAGGTGGTCGGCGACAGGCTGTGGCTGACGGTGATGGTGTCGTTCTTCACGATCATCTTCACCTGGCTGATCGCTTTCCCCATCGGCATCTATTCGGCGACGCATCAATATAGCTGGGCGGATTACGGGCTGACACTCATCGGCCTGCTTGGCATTGCGATTCCTAACTTCATGTTCGCGCTGATCTTGATGTATTTCGCCAATATCTGGTTCGGCACCTCCATTGGGCATCTCATGGACCAGAAATATCTGGCCGAACCCATGAGTTGGGCCAAGGCATCCTCAATCCTCTCTCATCTGTGGATTCCGGTATTGATCGTCGGCACTGCTGGCACCGCAGGCATGATCAGGCGTCTGCGCGCCAATCTTCTTGACGAACTGCAGAAGCAATATGTGGTGACGGCGCGCGCCAAGGGTTTGCACCCTTTCCGCGCATTGGTGAAATATCCCCTGCGCATGGCGCTCAACTTTTTCATCTCGGATATCGGCTCGATCCTGCCTGCGATCATTTCCGGCGCAGAAATCACGGCAATTGTTCTTTCGCTGGAGACGACGGGGCCGATGCTCATCAAGGCCTTGCAAAGTCAGGACATGTATCTTGCGGGTTCTTTCCTGATGTTCCTTGCGACATTGACGGTGATTGGCGTGCTGATCTCCGATATCGCGCTCGCCTTTCTCGATCCGCGCATCAGGCTGCAAGGCGGAAGCACAAAATGACATCACCGCTTCCAGAACCCGGCGCGCCGCTGCCTCACTTTGTCTCGACAAAGCCTTTTGATCCGCATTCGGTGGATGTCATGACCGAGGAGCAAAACCGGCTCTATCGGGCATCACAGCTGCAATTGATGTGGTGGAAATTCAAAAAGCACAAACTGGCGCTCGCCTCCGCAATTTTCCTCGGCGCGCTTTATGTGATGATCGCTTTTGTCGAGTTTCTGGCACCTTATAATCTCCATACACGCAACGTCGACTTCATCTATAGCCCCCCGCAGGCCATTCGCCTTTTTCACAACGGTGATTTCATCGGACCTTTCGTCTATGGGCGCAAGATGACGCTCGATATGGACACGCTTCGACGCGTCTACGTGGACCAGAAAGACCAGATCGAGCCGCTGCGGTTTTTCTGCTCGGGTGATCGCTATAAATTCTGGGGCGTGGTCGCAACGGATGTCCACCTTGTCTGCCCCGCGAAAGGTGGGCAGATGTTTCTTCTCGGCACTGACCGGCTCGGGCGCGACGTGCTGTCGCGCATTCTCTACGGCGCTCGCATTTCGCTTACAATCGGCGTGATCGGCATCGTCATCAGCTTTACGCTGGGAATTGTTATCGGCGGCCTTGCCGGTTACCATGGCGGAGTTTTCGACCTCATTGTCCAACGAATCATCGAAGTACTTCAGTCTATTCCCAGCATACCCTTGTGGATGGCCCTCGCCGCCATCATGCCTATTACATGGAGCCCAATGCTGATTTACCTCGGTATCACTGCCATCCTCGGACTGCTTGACTGGACGGGGTTGGCGCGCGCCGTGCGTTCCAAACTGCTTTCACTTCGTGAAGAAGATTATGTGCTCGCAGCCCAGTTGATGGGTGCAAATAGTCGCCGCATCATCGGGCGGCATCTCATTCCCGGCTTCATGTCGCACTTGATTGCGACAGCAACCATGTCTATTCCGGGCATGATCCTCGGTGAAACTGCGCTGAGCTTTCTCGGACTGGGACTGCGGCCACCTATCACAAGCTGGGGCATCCTTCTGACGGAAGCCCGCAGTGTAAGCGTGATCGTCTTTTACCCCTGGCTGCTGTTTCCGATCATTCCGGTTATTCTGGTGGTTCTGGCCTTCAATTTTCTGGGTGACGGTCTCCGTGACGTCGCTGATCCGTATAGTTGAGATGGATGTTCATATGCTGAAAAATTTCCCATATCACGGGTTGGCTCACCTAGTTGCCGCGAGGCTCGCAGCATGACGCGCCGGCTGGAGCATGTCCGCATCCTGATGTATAGCCACGACACGTTTGGGCTCGGCCATTTGCGGCGCTGCCGAACGATCGCCCACTCGTTGGTCGAGGACTATCGCGGTCTCAATATCATGATCATATCCGGCGCCACGATCGCCGGTGCGTTTGATTATCGCGCGCGTGTCGATTTCGTCAAAATTCCAAGCGTGATCAAGCTGCGCAATGGTGAATACGAGTCAATGGAGCGTCACACCGATCTTCATGACACGTTGAAGATGCGCCAGTCGATCATCCGCCACACGGCCGAAACGTTCCAGCCCGACATTTTTATCGTCGACAAAGAACCGATGGGCATGAAGGGCGAAGTCGAGGAAACACTCACCTATCTCAAGACCCGGGGAGCGATGTTAATCCTCGGCCTGCGCGAAGTCATGGACGCGCCGCATCTGCTCGACGCCGAGTGGAAACGCAAGAATGTGATGGACAAGATCGACAAGCTCTACGACGCAGTATGGGTTTATGGGCCGCCGGATTTCTACGATCCGCTGGTTGGTCTCGACGTTCCCAAGAGTGTCCGCGATAAAATGAGTTTCGTCGGCTTCCTGCAGCGCAGCGTCTCTGCCCATGAACTCCCGGACCATCGTCCCAAGGGCGACTACATTCTCGTCACCACGGGCGGAGGTGGTGACGGCGCCGATCTCGTCAACGATGTCATACGGGCCTACCAGCACGATCACACGCTCCAGCACAAGTCACTCGTCGTGCTCGGACCTTACATGCCTGCGAAAAAGCGCCGCAAGATGATAAGCAAGAGCAAGGCGATCCCCCATATTGAGGTCATCGAGTTCGACAACAGGATGGAAGAACTGGTGGCTGGCGCCAAGGCGGTCGTTGCGATGGGTGGCTACAATACCTATTGCGAGATCCTGTCCTTCGACAAGCCAGCGTTGATTGTTCCACGCGTCCTTCCGCGTGAAGAACAGTTGATCCGCGCCCGACGCGCCGCAGAGCTTGGACTGGTCGACATGTTGCTTCCGAGCGAATCCGAAGACCCCATTCGCATGGCCAATGCGCTCAAAGCCCTGCCCAGCAGACCGGCGCCTTCCAAAAGTGCACTCAAGGGTTTCAGGCTCGAAGGCTTGCCGCATATCTCACAAATTGTCGGGGACCTGATGGATCGACGTCAGCCGAACCACCTGTCACTCGTCAAGGGATAATCGCGTGTCATATCGCCGAAAAACAGTCGTGGTGTTAAAGGGATATCCGCGCCTGTCTGAAACATTCATCGCCCAGGAATTGCTTGGGTTGGAACAGTCGGGTTTCGATCTGGTTCTCGTGGCTCTGCGGCGACCAACCGATAAAAAGACCCACCCTGTGCATGACGAAATTCGTGCGCCAGTCCATTATCTGCCTGAATATCTACGCGATGAACCCCGCCGTGTTCTGTCGGCACTGATCGCCTGTATGCCGCGCCCCGGTTTCTGGCGCGGGTTGAAGGCTGTCCTCAAGGATTTTCGGAAGGATCCGACACGCAATCGTATCCGGCGCTTCGGACAAGCCGCCGTTCTTGCGGCGGAGTGGCCCGAAGGAGCGGAATGGATTCACGCACATTTTATCCATACACCCGCATCCGTTGCCGCCTATGCCAGCCAGATTACCGGCATTGGATGGACATGCTCCGCTCATGCCAAGGACATCTGGACTTCGCCGGATTGGGAATTGCAGGGCAAACTTACCAGCACACGCTGGACGGTAACGTGCACGCATTCTGGCTTCAACCATCTGCGCCAGCTTGGAGGCCCCAAGTCCAATGTGCATCTGAGTTACCATGGCCTCGATCTCGCCCGATTCGGACCGTTCGAGGGAAACCGCTCGCTGCGCAACGGCAGTGAAGCGGACGATCCCGTTAGAATCCTGAGCGTCGGTCGCGCCGTCGAGAAAAAGGGCTATGACATTGTGCTGAAAGCACTCAGCCTGCTGCCCGATGATCTCCACTGGCGGTTCGAGCACATCGGTGATGGAGACAAGATCTCCAGCTTGAAAGCACTTGCAGGCGAACTGGGGATCGCTGAAAAAATCCTTTGGAAGGGCGCACTTGACCAGAAGGAAGTCCTTGCTGGCTATCAAGCCGCCGATATCTTCGTACTCGCTTGCCGGGTTACCGCGGATGGCGACAGGGATGGCCTGCCGAACGTGCTGGTGGAAGCATCGAGCCAGGGACTGATCTCGGTCTCCACCAACATTTCCGGTGTACCGGAATTACTGATAGACGGTGAGAACGGCCTGATCGTTGCGCCTGAAGACCCCGAGGCTTTGGCCAAAGCCATGGAAACTGCGATCCGCGATGCGAGTTTCCGCCATCGTCTGGGGCGCGCCGCCGAAAAGCGCGTGCGGACGGAATTCAACTTCCACACCAGCATCCATCAACTGAAGGCCTTGTTTGAAACCGAATGGCAGCCAAGCAAATGAGGCAATCGACGACAGGACCGCGCGTGTTGTTCTATGTCCAGCATCTGCTCGGCATCGGTCATCTTGCGCGCGCCAGTCGCATTGCCCGCGCACTGACGCAAGACGGTTTCGACGTCACCATGGTCACCGGCGGCATGCCTGTTCCGGGATTTCCGGGGCCTGAGGTGAACCATGTGGCACTACCGGCTATAGCTTCGGGTGATGCAGGTTTTTCAGGGCTTGCCGATGCCTTCGGCAATCCGCTGACCGATGAATTCAAGGCTGACCGTCGTGATAAGCTGCTTGCCACATTTCGGGATGTCCAGCCTGAAATCGTTATCATCGAAGCATTTCCTTTTGGACGCCGACAGGTTCGCTTCGAGCTGATCCCGCTGCTTGATGAAATCAACGCTATGACGCCGAGGCCATTGGTGCTGACCTCATTGCGCGATATTCTGCAGGAACGGGCCAAGCCCGGTCGCGACGAGGAAAGCGTGGCTCTGGTGCAGCGCTATTTCGATCATGTGTTCGTTCACGGTGATCCGCAGTTTGCGCGGCTGGAGGATAGTTTTCCGCTGCACGCAGATATTGCCGACAAGGTTATCTATACCGGCCTTGTCGCGGCACCACCGCCCTCACCCCCTACGGAGACTTTTGATATCGTCGTTTCGGCTGGTGGTGGTGCTGTCGGTGCCCTACTGATCCGCGCAGCTCTGGAGGCCGCAAAGCGCCTGTCACCTGACCTTTCCTGGTGCATCGTGACCGGCCCTAATCTGCAGCAATCGGATTTTGACGATATCGCGGCGGAAGCCCCGGACAATGTCCGCATCTTCCGCTTCCGGCAAGACTTTCCAAGCCTTCTGCTCAAGGCTCGCCTGTCAGTCTCTCAGGCCGGGTACAATACAGTGTGCGATATCCTCCGTGCGGGCTGCAGTTCCTTGCTCATCCCGTTCACAGCGGGTGGAGAAACCGAGCAGATGGCACGCGCACGACATTTGGAAAAGCTCGGTCTTGCGTCGGTTCTCACAGAAGATGAGTTATCAGCGGATAGCATGACCGATGCCATAGACAAGACACTTGCCGCACCTCGTTTGCCAGCTCACAATCTTGATCTCGACGGCGCGCATCGCACCGCAGAGATCCTGCATGGTCTTCTCGCCAAGCGCTAGTTACTTGTTTGTACGCATATCTTGTCCGAAAACCGTTTCACACTTTTCGGGATGTGCGTTAGACGGTGCCGATCAGCATGAATCTGGTATATTTCTTCATGGGCAGCGCGCCGGCGAACGCGGTCGTTTCCAGTGACGCCTGGGCAATGAATTCATCCAGCGACGCGACACAGTTCACATGGGTCGGTTCGCTAAAATAATCGTTCGATTGCAGGAGAACGCGAGTTCCCTTTGGCAGCAGCGACAACCACGCAGGCAAGTCAGCAATATGTTCGCAACTGGTGTTGATCACCAGATCGGCACCAAGTTCCATATAGGCAAGATCATACATATCGGCGGTCAATGCCCGAAACCGATCCGCCCATGCGCTGTTCAAGGTTTCAGCGACAGCGCCAACATGGGGATCGATATCAAAACTGTCGATCGCCCCGATCTCGAAGCGCTGATCTTCTAGAAACATCGCGGCCAGAACGCCATACCAGCCGCCAAGTATGGCAATGCGACCGAATTTTCCGCCGACGGTTTCAAACAGCGATTGCCGCGCCCAAATCTTGCAGGCCACTTGCTTATGGTTGAAGGCATTGCCGAGGTCTGCTTCGGGATGGCGGGCAACGACCCGCGACAACCCCTTGATCAGCGGGCTCGACGTATACATGGCAGCACCACGCAAAATGTCGAATGCGCTTTCATGCCAATCAATGGTAGTCGCGTTTGGGTCGAATGTGTCCATCATGGGTAACTTGTAGGCCAGACATTTATTGCTGGTCAATTCCTATGGCCGATTTGCATACAGAAATGCGCTGGTCATCTCGGATGTATCTCGCCGGTGGTCAGATCAATGACAAAGTTTCGTGATGGCAAACCGGAAATGAAGCGGTCGAACATCTGGAAAAGTCTGCCGAAGGCTTCCTGCATCGACCCGGTTGTCATCGCTTTTATGCGGCAGACATAGAGGTCCGACACCCATTTGTAGGCTGCAAGATGTGGCTCAGATATGGCTTCAAGCCCCAGATCACTGCCCATCCTGACACGATACCAGTCACCCAGAAACGTCATTGCGCTTATCCGCGACAGCAAGGCGGGATCAAGTCCGTATTCCACGGCAGAGATAGTTAGCTGGCGCTGGATATCACTATCACCAATTGCCGCTTTGAGATCGGCGGGCGCGCCGGAACTGAGGGGATGCTCGACGAGCGCCAGAGCGGCCAAATCCAGCAGCCCAAGATTTCTCACTGCTTCAGCAAGTTCTTCCGGCCACTCCCGGCGCAAAAAACGCCTGCCGACGAGATGCGCAAGGTGGCTCGACAGGAATTCCCCATGATTGGCAGCGTTAAGCAGTTCGCCAGGATTGATTTTGTTCCTCTTCGCCTCGGCGGCATATTGAGAGAGGATGTCAGTGTCGAGTGCCATGTCATCAATGCTGATCGTCTCGATATCCAGCGAATTGGGCTGGATGCGCAAAATCTTGTAAGCGCCGGGAAAAGCGACCAGCGAGGGCACGGACACATTGAACAGAAAGCCATTGGCATTGCGATGGCGAGCCGTATCGTTGATATGAAGATGACCACTGAAATGCACGCAAATGCCTGCATCAACCAAGGCATCACCAACATCCGGTTTCGGGATACGTCCCAAGAGGCTCGTTTGCCCAAGAACGGCAAGTTCGTCATCGCGCGTGCTGTCCAGCGGATCGAGGGCCGGATAATGAGAAAATGCGACGACCGTCTTTCCGAGTTTTCGCGCCCGTTCAGTGACCGATTTCACCCAATCCAGAATAAAGCGTTTATGGATCAGCATAGCGTTCCAGCCGGCATCGGTGCTGTCGGTGAAAGCCTCCTCCGCATCGCCGGTTTCTCCCGCCACCGGCACGAACACGTTGGCGTCGATCATCAGCATCCATAGATTTTCGACAGGCTCGACGAGATAGGACGCATCCATGAGTGTGCGAACAGTCAGACCGTCAGGCGAGCGAATTTCGAACTCCCTCGCTGATGGATGATCCTCAGTGCCAAACGGGGTTTCCCAATGCAGATATTCTGGCTTTCGGAAAAAGCCGACATCGCCTACGGACTGAAGGCCGAGCGGATAACCTGCGCAATGCAGTTTTTCGCTGATGATCAAGGCATCGTCGTCTGGCGAAGCCTTGCGTGCCGGATTGCTGGTTATCAGATCGTGGCCACCGCGAGCATTCAGAAAACGTTTCGACCGATGGCGCCCGCCAGGGCCAAAAATATCGTGATTGCCCGGCACCGCATAGAACTGCATGCCTTGGCGTCTGGCGTAATCGTCCAGAAGGGTCCGCAAACCTGTCATGGTCGCCGTCTGGCCGTCATCCGAGTAGTCACCCAGAAGGACAATGTGGCGGATTCCCCGCACGGCTGCATCATCCAGCGCGTATCGCAATGCGGCGGCGCTCTCGTTGAACACGCGTGTCGAACGGACGGTGTTGGCAAATGGACGCAATGCCATGGTCCGCTTGTTCACCGTGACCCCGGCAGTGCCGTAGTCGCCGAGAATATCGTGGTAGTGCGCGTCGGCAATCACGGCAATGGGCGGGAACTCTGATGTCATCCCTTAGAGATTTCCTTTACAACTTCTCACGCTTCATACCACCGACAAGAATGCTACATATTTAGTAGCAAGCTAGATTCGGCGCTCGCATAAGCTTCGCCGTCTGGCTAACATGCCATGATTGCGACAAAACCGGAAACGGTCGGACAAACGTTGATTTTCTTGCCGAAGAGCCAGAACTCCTGGGGAGTAGCAGCCTTCGAAATTGCGCGACGGCAGAAAGAGAGAGCGACACAGTGTTTCGGGTGCGTTTTTGGGGAGTGCGGGGCAGTCTGCCGGTCTCAGGACCGGATTTCAGGCAGTATGGCGGCAATACTGTCTGCATCGAGATGCAATGCGGTGAACACAGATTGCTGTTCGATGCCGGATCTGGCCTGCTGCCTGCCGGAAAATCGTTGCTTGCCGAAGGCATTTCCAACTTCAAGCTGTTCTTTTCACACTGTCATTATGATCACATTATCGGCCTGCCTTATTTCGCGCCACTCTTTGATGCCCGTTCGGCGGTGGAACTCTGGTCCGGGCATATGTACGGGAAGATGAGCACGAGCGAGATTGTTGCGGAATTTATACGCCCCCCGTGGTTTCCAATCGAAATAGACGTCTGCCCCGCAAAAATGATTTGTAAGGATTTTAAATCCGGCGACATTCTGAAACCCCATCCCGGTGTTGAGATCAGAACCGGAAGCCTCAATCATCCCGGCGGTGCAATCGGCTATCGCGTGCAATGGGGTGGACGTTCGGTAGCGCTTATCACCGATACCGAGCATGAACCGGGTATCCTCGATCCTGCCGTGTTGAGTCTGATCGAAGGCGTAGACCTTTTCCTCTACGACACCACCTATACCGATGAGGAAATGCCAAAGCATATCGGTTACGGACATTCTTCATGGCAGCACGCTATCCGGCTCGCCAAGGCAGCAGGTGCGAAGAATGTGGCTTTCATCCACCATTCGCCGTTGCGCACAGACGCCGAGATCGAACTGATCGACCGGCAAGCCGCTAGTCAGTTTGCAGGCGCCTTCTCAGCGCGGGAAGGTCAGACCTTCGACGTCTAAGTCTGAGCAAGCATATCCGGCAGCGCTACCCATCGGTTGCCAGGATGAGATGCTGTCTGTTCAAAGAACACGTCGAGAAACTGCCACGCAGACTCGTCGTGTACCAGATGATGAGTCAGAAAGCCCATGCTGCCGCCGCCATCGAACATCACCCGCAATCGACGGACGATGTCATCGATCAAAGCAACGTGGTCACGGGCGCCCCGCGTTCCATGCCAGTCCATCAGATCGACATGAGTGTTGATCATCGGCAATGGACCGAGCTTCTCCGGTCCGAAAACCGACAGAGCACCGAACCCAAGGCCAGCAAGCACACCCACTAACGACGGCGCAATGCGATTCCATGGCGGCACCAGAACGGGTGCAAAACGGCCAGCATGGAGCACCTCAAGACGGTTTAAGCCAGATTTCAGCTCCGCTGCGACAACATCAATCGGCCTGTGCTCGCCAAGCTCCTGCTTCTTCTCGTGCTCACCGGCAAAATTGGTGTGCGACCAGCCGTGGACGACAACCGTAGCCAGCGGCCAATCTGCGAGGTAGTCAGCAAGCAACTCTCCCGTATGCTCGGGGATCACAGCCAGCGCCACAGGAACAGAATGACATGCGCTCAGATCAAGCAGTTGTGTCAGCGCCGGTGTTGGGAAAACGGCATCGTCATCACGTAGCCAGAGGTCCGCAACTTTGCCAGCCTTATGCCATCGATCCAGTTCGCGGTTTAGCGGTTCCCAGATGTCAGTTCCCATTACTTGCTGCCCACATGATATTTGAGAATTTCATCAAGACGTTCAGACGCCACTTCCAATGACCGCTCGTCTCGCACGAACTGTCGAGCCGCAAAGGCCATGTCGTTGCGGGTTTGGCCATTCGCCAGCGCCAAGCGTATCGCTTGAGCATATGCCACAACATCGCCCGGCGGCGTGAGAATACCGGTACGCCCGTTGACCACGACTTCTGGCACACCAGCAATCGCCTGAGCCACAACTGGCAGACCGGCCGCCTGTGCTTCCAGATAAGCCAGCCCGTAAGCCTCGCCGCATCCAGGCCACACATAAAGAGTACTTTGCGCGAATAACCCCGCGATTTCCGATGGTTCCAATTCCCCGTGCCACTGGATTCGTTCCGGCGAAAAACCGGCAAACAATGCTTCCACCTCTGTGCGACAGGCACCATCACCCACGATGGAAAGTGTCCATGGGATATCATTGAGCAGCGCCAGTGATCCCGCCAGCATTCGATAACTGTCCATTTTGTCACCGCTGCGCATCATTGCCACCGCTATCAAGCGATCATGCTGTGGATGGGGCATCACCTCGGCAAACCCGGCACAATCGATGAAAGGCGCCAACATCGCGACCCGAGCTTCGGGCACCACCTCTTCCAATCCCCTCCGGTCACGCTCGGTCAGGCAGATGTTGACGGTGGCCTCTTCCACAGTTTTCAGCAAGCTTTGCTGTATCTCTGTCCAGATGCCCGTGTTGCGTCTCGCGGAATACGATGCTTCGACTGTCACGTAAGGTATGCTGAATGAGGTTGAAAGTACCGGCCCAAGCAAATCGGGAGCCTTGTAATAGGGATGATATGTCAACCACAAATCCGGGACGGTTTTACCCCGCCAAAGCGTCGAAATCTGCGTGACCTCCCGCTCTGCTTGCATCTCCAACGCGGCAAAGGCTTCGACTGATGGCACCTTCAGGAAGCTACGAAATTCCGATACGACTTCCACCGCATGACCCGCACGCCGCAGTGCTGCATTCAACAGCCTCGCCATCAACCGATCTCCAGAAGGAACCGGATGGTGCGGTGATTTCAACGGGGAATAAAAAGCGATCTTCATGGCGTCATCAATTTGGTCGTGGCTGCCATGTCAATCAATGCCCTACATGCTGAAATCGCTTGAAATTGAAGCGCTTTTTCATTTTGCACCGACCAAAGCCGCAAGACAAGCTTTTTACTTGTCATTTGCAATCATTCTCGCTTGAGATTTGATCCCCAATCAATAATAGGGCCTGATCATCCAACGCCGGAGCTAGTCAAGAACTGATGCAAGGCTGCGACAGCTTCGCTCTGTCGGATCTGCGTTCGTGCCACCTCAGACAATCATGCTTTTGCCTCGGTTGCCGCGGCTTCCGCCTGCATCTTGCGCACAATTTCATGGCTGGCAGCAGCCGTCTCGCTGCCGCCTTCGACATGAACTGTGGGATAAGCGATCTTGATACCATTTTCCTCGAAAGCCTTCTTGATCATCATGAAGGCTCGCCGCTTTATGCCGAACTGTGTGCCAGGCTTGGTCATCAGCTTCATCCGCAGCACGATCGAATACTCACCGAAACTATCGATACCCTGCATCTTCAAAGGCTCGATCGTGTCTGCCGCGAATTCCGGATCTACCGCCAGTTCCTGACCGATCTTCTTGACAAGCTTGCGGGCCAGTTCCACGTCCGATTCATGGGTAACCCCGATCGTCATCTTCTCAATCACCCAATCGCGGCTCATGTTCTGGATAGCGCCCAGCTGACCGAACGGGACTGTAAAGACAGGCCCCCGATGGTGCCGCAGTCTTATCGAACGCAGACTGAAGGATTCCACCGTTCCTTTGTATGAACCGCTTTGGATATACTCTCCGACGCGAAACGCATCGTCGAGCATATAGAAAACCCCGCTCAGAATATCTTTGACCAGCGTTTGTGCGCCAAAACCAACGGCAACGCCGAAGATCCCGGCACCCGCGATCAGCGGCAGGATTTGTACGCCCATGCCCGATAGAATTGTCAGCACGGCCACAACGGCAATGAACGCGGCAAGCGCGTTGCGGAATATCGGCAACAGGGTACGCAGCCGACCCGAACGCGCCATCGCCGCGCCGCTGTTATCAGCTGGATCGATAGGCCTCAACTGATAGTCAATCAATGCCTTCGACAACTGCCAGAGCAGATCCGCAACTACAAGAATAATGATGGCGTTGAACGCGCCGTTGACCAGACGCTCGCCGAGCCCATTTCCCGAGAGTGCCGCGGCGCTGAATTTCCAAAGATAGGCCAGCCAGACGACCGCTGCCGCGATGACCAGCGCCCTCGCTCCTCGGGCGACAATGACATCGAATATTACGCCGATAGCGCCAGCCGGTTTGTCATTACCGGCAAGTGCCTGCGCAATCCGACCGGTACCACGCAGGACAGGCGGTAATGCAAGCGCATAGATACCAATCCATAACAGCCCGAGCATTCCGCCAACCCAGACCAGCCAAAGAGCAATCAGGAAGAGGGTCAGCAACATTCCTTTCAAAGCCGATGCGCGGTGATCAGGATGCCGCCAAGCCACCTCAATCGCTGCCGCTAACAGCCCAAGCCCCAACAGATATGATGCTATTTGTGCAACTTCCGGCGAAATGCCAACAGCGCGCATGATGCTGACCATTGCCCAGCCAAACAGGAAAATACCGACCATAACGGTGATACGCTGACGCCAAAAATTTGCCGTTGCGACATTTGCTACGTCCACTTTTGGTCCAAGACCTATCTCGTTCATCGCGTCGTCGGACGGCTGATCTGGCGACGCCGAAAGCGGGATGGTCAACAGGATGGTGGCGGGAGTGCAGATGGCCCGCACCACGCGAAACGCGATAATAGCTATCAGGAGGGTCAATACGATCCTCCGCAACAATGGCGGCCATTCCAACGCAAGAAACGACCCGATACTGGCCAATGCGAAAGTTAGCAAAGCCGCCAGATTGGTCAGGATTGCCTGCGGAACCAAATTTCGCCCACCGGATGGCGCTTCCTTCGGCAGAAACTGCCGAACCAGCCATTCAGCACCGAAACCCACCGCCACCAACACGGCCACAATGAAGATCACAAGCCCCGGCCTGCCATCATTGACGTCGCGGGCGATTACATCGGCGCCATTCGCCAACTCTTGAGAAATGCGCGGCACGGCATCGGCAAGCCCTGCGATACGGTTGCGAACTGCACTTTCCCAACTCGCAAACATGTCGGAAAATGTCGGTGCAGCTGCGGGCGGCGGCGCGGCTTTACTTTCCAGCCAAGCCTTGACGTCCGGCTCATTGAGCACTTCAAGAAGCTGCCTCACTTTCTCAGGCGGCACCTCGGTGGGAGCCTTCTGCGCCCACCCAGTGCTCTGCAGAATGGACAATGCGATCAATGTGATCAACGCCATCGTGCAAGTTCGCAGCGCCACCACAGTGCCCATCGCTAGCGCTCCTGGATCGCAGCATTAACCTCCAGCCGTATGGGCGCTTCATAAACCCTGACGACTGAACAGCGCGAGAAACCACGGTGCCTCAAACCCATCTTCCCCTCCTTGTGTGTTCAAAACCATCCAAAGGTGGGCTTGAACCGTTCATAAGGCGACACTTATGCAAGATTGAAGTAACGGCAAAGAAAGTGCAATAGGGATTTATTCTTGAGGAATGCATCAGCCCGCATTTTTATCATATAGTATTGTATTCTGGAGTTTTTAATAGCTATTATTTTGGATAAACGGCAGTGCTGAATACACTTTCCGTCCCTCTGTTCCGGCTCTCATGCGAGCATCTCTTTCTGACCAACAGCTACTTTTTGGGTAATCGAACTGCGGTCAGCGATAATGGTTATCGCAGAAGCCAGTGTTACTACCACGTCACGTTTGCGCGCGCAGATAACGCGTAAGAATTCTCCATTCTTCACTACGTTCAGCAGGCGCGCAACGCCTCAACAAACTCCCGCTATACGGACCCATAATTTTAGACTATAGTAGTATAACTACTTAATAACCTGGTTACGTTGGCGTTCTCGAGCAGAAGAGTTGGCGGATCACAGCGCTCCTTATTGTCATCATCTTTGATGAAGCGCTTGGCATGTGCCGACAATGGGGAGCTGGATCAGCATGGATCAAGTAGCGGATACCGTGCACAAAGCGGCGGTTGGGCATCTACCTTCTTTTATCACTCCACCCGGACAGAGCGATGTGCTTCTGAACATCGTGATCGTCTTTCTTATTTGTGTCGTGTTCTTGACTGGCGTCCTCTACTTGAGGCTCCACGCGCTGCCGGAACAAATCGCACACAGGACGCATAAAGTTCAAATTCAATTGGTCGCAGTTCTGGGGCTAATCTCACTCTTCACCCATAACCAGCTCTTCTGGATCGCAGCATTATTGATTGCGATGGCAGAGTTGCCGGATTTCCTTTCGCCAATAACATCCATGGCCAGATCTCTGCGGATTATCGTCCGGCATGGGTTTCCCCTTCCGCCAACACCAGTAACTCCGACAGGTACACCCCCCTCGCAGGAGACGGCGCAGGTGATCCCCGCTGCACCTGACGGAACCAATGAGAAAAAGCAGGAGCAAGAATAATGTTGGAATTCTTGCTTTGCTCTCTGGTTACAATATTCCCGGACTATTTGTTCCGCCGATATCGTCAAGGAAAACGGATAGGGAGAGAGATTACAATCTACTCCGTCTGGTTTGAACTCAGATGGGGGATTACTGCCTGCATCATCCTGACTGTCTCTCTGATCACCATGATCTTCTACTTTCACCCATCTACATCCAATGCCACTGCGGCATTTCGGACGGTGACAATCCTCCCCGAAATAAGTGGACGCGTAGATCAGGTTTACGTGACCCGTAATCAAAAGGTGAAAGCTGGAGAGCCATTATTCAAACTGGATAGCAGTCAGCAGAAGGCAGCGCTTGAAACAGCGCAAAAGCGCATTGCCGAAATAGATGCGGAGATGCTCGTTGCCAAAAGCGATCTCGTTGCAGCAGATGCGCGTATCAAGCAGGCCGAGGCCGCCTTCCTGCAAGCGAAGAACGACGTAAACACCCAAGCCGAACTGCAACGTCGCAATGTGGCCGCCCGCAACGAGGTTGAAAGGCTCCAGTCTATTGCTGATGGAAAAGCCAGTGAGCTTGCAGCAGCGGCGGCCACCAAACAAACGCTCGAAACCAAGCTTGCCACATTGCTTCCTGCCCAAAAGGCGAGCGCCGAAGCCTCCGCCGATCAAGCTAAAGTGGAACTCAATAAAACCATCGTCAAAGTAGGTGTTACAGGCACCGTTCAACAGTTTACACTCAGGGTCGGTGAAGTCGTCAACCCGCTACTTCGACCTGCCGGAGTGCTGGTTCCTGAAACGGCGGGCAGGCTCGGACTTGTCGCTGGTTTCGGTCAAATCGAAGCCCAAGTCATGAAGCCCGGTATGATTGCGGAAGCGACGTGCATAGGCAAACCATTCACAATCATTCCGATGGTTGTGACGGAAGTGCAGGATGTGATTGCAGGCGGACAAGTCCGGGCAAGCGACCAGCTTGTTGATGTAAAGCAGCTCTCAACGCCCGGGACAATCACGGTCACACTCGAACCACTTTACGAAGGCCAGCTCGCTGATATTCCACCTGGTAGTAGCTGTATTGCCAATGCTTACACCAGCAATCACGAAGAGCTTCAATCGGGCAAGGCCGGGACGATGAGATCGATCTTCCTACATGCCGTCGACGCGACCGCACTGGTTCATGCCATGATCTTGCGAATTCAAGCGGTCATGTTGCCGGTACGCACACTTGTACTCTCCGGCCATTGACACGGGCTGGTTACGCACAAGACAGCGGGGTACCACTGCAAAAGAGTTGCCCACAATGGTGTTGCCTTACTATGCCGCGGAGTTGATTTGTGAACGAAGGAAATTGCGCGTTTCAAGTTCGCGTGGATTGTCGAATATTTGATCGGGCGCTCCTTGTTCAACCAGCACACCTTTTGAAAGAAAGCAGATACGGGTCGAAACCTCTCGTGCAAATGCCATCTCATGCGTGGCCATCAGAATAGTCATTCCATTCCGGGCCAGTTCACGCACCAAATCCAGGACTTCCCGCACAAGAGCCGGGTCAAGCGCTGATGTAATCTCGTCCATCAGCAATACGGACGGCCGCATAATCATCGCCCTGACAATCGCCACACGTTGTTGTTGCCCACCTGACAACTGGTCAGGACGCGACTTGGCCTTATGATCGAGGCCAACACGTTTCAGCATAGCCATTGCTTCGACAGTCGCTTCGTCACGCGATAGAAACCGCGTCCGAACCGGTGAAAGAATAATGTTCTCAAGTACGGTCAGATGAGGGAAAAGGTTGAAACTCTGAAAGATCATACCGACGCGCCGTCGCAGACGCACAAGATCTACGCCGAGCCCAGTGACAACATCGCCTTGTAGTGCGATTTGCCCAGAGTCAATCGCCTCCAAACCGTTTATGCAACGCAGCAAAGTCGATTTTCCGGAACCAGACGCACCAATCAGACAGACAACCTCATGGGCATTGATGGAGAGATTGATGCCCTTGAGCACCGAAAATGTTCCATAAGATTTCTCGACGTTTGATATCTCGATGAACGCACTCATGAAGAGCCAACCTTTGCGCTCCTGGCGCGTCGTGCGAGAAGGTAATCGACGAAACGCGTCTGCGGAATTGTGATGAGGATAAAGAAGATACAAACCGTCGTGACAGCGGACAGATTGTAGTGGTTGGCTGAATAGATTTTGGCCTGCGCGAACGCATCGATGATCCCAACGATGTTAACCAGCGCCGTGTCCTTTTGTAGCGCTACAAAGCCGCCAAGCAAAGGTGGGACAACCCGCCCGATACCCTGAGGAAGGATCACGTGTAACAACGCGTGCCGCGGCGTCAGCCCCAATGAAAGGGCGGTCGAGTACTGGCTGGGATGAACCGATTCAATACCGGCGCGAAATATTTCGGCGTTGTAGGCCGCATGGGTCATAGCCAGTGCAATGACGGCATAGACAACGGGATTTGCCTCACTGATGACTGGTATTTCCGCGAGCGGCAGGCCAAAGCAAATCAGATAAATGACGACCACCGCAGGAAGTCCGCGAAACAGGTCGATGTAGCCAATGGCCAGCAGTCGAACTGGAGCCATGCCTCTCCCCGGCAATAGTCGGCCGAGGGCAAACAACAGCCCAAAGATCAGCGCCAGAATTTCCGCACCAATTGCCAGCGAAATATTGATCGTAAATGCTTTCGCAGTTTCGACCGTGCTGGTTTTGATGAGTTCACCGCGCAGAAACGTATCGCGAATTGCACCATCGCTGACCGTCAGGAAAAAGCCTGTTGCGACAAGCACGGCCATGAATATGGAAAGGCCAATTGCGATTGAAGCATAATCGCGAGACTTTTGTGCAAGTGCGCGCGCTTCAACCACATTACCTTGCCGCCAGCACTCCGCTGCCCTGCTCGCTTTCATAAAACTGGAAGCCAGAGAAGGAAAGAGGATCAACGCAATGACTGCCGCCACGGCAAGGCCGGATAGCGAGGGCGCGGCACTGCCAAACTGCGGCGCAGCATTCGAAGCAACCAGAGCAGCACTGGCAACAACCACCAGGACCATGCTCAATGCGACGATCTTTATCTGTATCGTCGGTGGTGGCGGCGCCATGTCGCCTTGTTTCAACAGGGTATTTGAAAACGACATTTCTGTCTCAAGCGCAGCCATGGATTACTGCGCTTTCCAAAGCGGCAGGTCATTGGGGTTCCCGCCCATGAATGGCGAGAATTGCTCCTCAACCAAGCTGTCGAGGCGACCTTCAGCACGCAAATCCGCAATAATCGTGTTGACGATTGCCGTATTCGACGACCCCTTCGGGAGGAGTATCGAAGCGTCCCCACCCACCTCATACTGGCCGATGACCTTCAACTTGTTGTTCGTTTGCTTCGCCGCGATCATTGACAGCGTTGTGTCCAGAAGGACCGCATCGATTTGGCGCGCCCTTAAAGCGGTCACCATGTCATTGATGCTTTGGAACTGCGCTACAGTTTCTTTGGGTTTCAGCACGTCCGAAACGAATTTCTCCTGAATCGAACCGATCAGGATACCAATCTTTGCATCCTTGATCGTTTCAGGAGTGATATCGTTCTTCGCGCGCACAAGAACACCTGTATTGACGCGAAGATAAGGGTCGCTGAAATCAGCGACAGCCTCGCGAGCCGGCGTTTTGAAAAGCTGCATGATTGCGACATCGTAATTCTTGGTCCGTCCCGTAATCAAAGCATCAAAGGAGACATTTTTTACGCTGACGCTTGGCAGGCCTCCACGATGGGCAATCTCGGCAGCAAGACAGTAGGAGTAGCCACTTTTGATATCCTGAGCGGTATGTCCGTCGTCGAATGATTTGAGACTATTTGTGTTTTTGAAGATTGGAGTTTCCGGCTCGGTTTGGGGTTTGATTTAAGCGGCTTTGGCCTGGTGGTTCAAGCGGCGTTTTCTGATGGTGTCTCGTTTGATCCTTTCGCGTTCGAGCAGGATGGTCTGTGCGCGTCCGAAGTAGACGTCGGCGGGAGTGAGATTGTCGAGGCTCTCATGGTAACGGCGATGATTGTAATGCTCGACGAAGGCTGCAATCTGGGCTTCGAGGTCCTCCTTGAAGAAGTAGTTTTCAAGCAGGATGCGGTTCTTCAGCGTCTGGTGCCAGCGTTCGATTTTCCCTTGCGTCTGCGGGTGGCCGGGAGCGCCGTGAACCTGGTCGATCTTGTATTTCTCCAGCCATTCGCCGAGATCGGAGGCGACGTAACACGAACCGTTGTCCGACAGCAGACGCGGCCGGTGCTCAACCTTGACCTTGTCACAGCCTGAGGCGGCCAATGCAAGATCGAGTGTATCGGTGACGTCATCCACCTTCATGCTGGTGCACAGCTTCCAGGCGATGATGTAACGGGAATAATCGTCGAGGATGGTCGATAGGTAAAACCATCCCCAGCCGATGACCTTCAGGTAGGTGAAGTCGGTTTGCCACATCTCGTTCGGCCTCGTGGTCTTGTCCTTGAACTCGTCATTGGCCTTGATGACAATATAGGCTGGCGACGTGATCAGGTCGTGAGCCTTGAGTAAGCGATAGACCGAAGCCTCTGATACAAAATAACTTTCCGTATCAGTGAACTTCACCGCCAGTTCACGCGGTGACAGGTCGGCATGATCGAGCGCCAGTGCGATGATGCGATCCCGGATATCGTCAGGGATACGATTCCACACCCGCGAAGCTGCGGACGTCCGCTCTTCCAGTCCTTCGACACCGTGGGCAAGGAACCGACTATACCATCGATAGAAGGTCGGCCTTGGAATGCCCAGCTTGTCGAGAGTTTGCCTGGCTGACAAATGCGACTGCTCCACAAGCCGGATGATCTCAAGCTTTTCGGTGGCGGGATATCTCATTCGTCGTCGCCCCCATCCCCGATCATGCTTTTTTTGAGCAGGCGGTTTTCCAGGGTGACGTCGGCTAATGCCTCCTTCAGGTCACGGCTTTCACGACGCAGCGCTTTTACTTCGTCGCTGGTGGCAGAACGGGCGGTGTCGCCTGCAAGGCGCTTCTTGCCAGCTTCAAGGAATTCCTTCGACCAGCTATAATACAGGCTCTCTGCAATCCCTTCGCGGCGGCAGATCGCAGCAATGCTGTCTTCCCCGCGCAGACCTTCCAGAACAATACGGATTTTATCCTCGGCCGAATAATGTTTACGCGTGGCACGACGGATATCTTTGATCGTCTTCTCCGCAGAAGACGTTTGGGGAACGGGTTTCTGTCTCATCTTTGCGTCCTTTGATAAAGCTATGATGAGCCGAAAACCCTCTCTTCTCAATTAATACAATTTGGTCTCATGGGCGTTGATGTCGGACACGCAAAGGGCGAAAAACTCCGCCGCGCACCGATGAGAAAAACGATAGCTGCGGCAAGAGCGCTACCGATCAGCGCAACGGTGTCGCGGCTAAAACCTGCAAGCGTTGGAAATGCAAGCATGGTGACGACCAGTGCCAGATTGGCCCCCGCCGAAATGCCCAGCGTCGTTGGCGAAGCCAGAGGGTTACGCAGCACCTGCTGCAACAAAGTACCTGCCAGTGCCAGTGCGGCACCACCTGTCAACGCCGTCACCAGACGCGGTAATGTCGAATAGGCAAGCATGATAAATCGCGGATCGTAGTCTGTGCTAGGCACGAACAATCTGTCTATGTCCGGGGCGATGCCATGCCAAGCCAATAATCCGCCCGAAAGCAGAAGGGCAGCAGCAATCAGCGGCGCCAAACCGTTTGATGATGAAGCAAGACGGATCATGCCGTGCGCTCCAGTGCATTGACCAGAAGGTCTGTAAACCGCAACGCCTCCACCACCATGCCGAACATCAGAACCCCGGGCAACACTGTGTAACGGCCAGCTTTCACAAAGGGGAGTGAACTCCACAAGGGGCTTTCTTGCAGCCTTTCCATTATATCTGGAGGGACCAGCGGCTCGAAAGCCACCAGCCGCAAATTCTGGTCCATCAAAGCCAGTTGTTCGAGACCGATCGTTTCAAAACCCCAATAATTTGCGGCACCTGTCCACGCATTCTTAAGACCAATCCGGCTCAAAACGCTTTGATAAAGCCCGCCCCCGCCATAAATACGCGCGTGACGCAAATCCGCGAAATTGACCAGCGCCAGCGGCGGGGCGTTCATTTTGGCAATCCGTGCGGCATAATCATCAAATTGTCGGTCGGCTCGTTCCAGAAAATCGCGAGCCTGTACTTCGCGTCCGAGCGCCACCCCCAGCGCCTCTGTCGCCGCGATGGAACGGGATAAGGCGTCGCCACCCTCAGCATAAATCGTGAGTTCAAGCACAGGCCCGATAGCTTCCAGCTTCGGCTTCAGTGGGGCGAGAAACGGCGTGGTCAGAATGAGTGTCGGTTTGATGCTCGCCAAAACTTCAAAATTGATCGCACTGGTAGCCCCCAGATCAGCGACGCCCGATGGCAGCTCCGGCTCAACCACCCACTTGCTCCAGTCGGCGCGCCCGGCTATCGCAACCGGTGCAACTCCTAATGCCAGTATGGTGGATACCAGCCCATAATCCAGAGATACCACACGCTGCGTCACCGGCTCGACATCCGCCCGGGCAGATGAGCCTTTCGCCAGACACAGACCTGCCGTAGCCTGAAGAAGACTACGGCGCGTCAGGAGGGAAAATGAAGCAAATTCAGACGTCATAGACAACAGTTCTTGGAACAATGGTTTGGTGATACGCGAGGATCAATGCGATGCGTTCAGCGGCTTGACAAAGAAGAGGCATGGATGATCCTCATGCCAAAGAGTGGGAAACGTCTCGGCCCGAATAAATCCGCTTCTGTCATAGAAAGCACGTGTCGCATCATACTGCGGCTCATCCTTGCCACGGGGTGCAAGCGTCTTCACGGTCAGGAGTTGGCAATTGGCTTCTCTCGCCACATGTTCGGCTGCCGCGAGCAACCGTTTTCCTATTCCGGCCCGGTGGTGCGACCGGCGCGAGGCAATGACCAGTATTTCCATCGCAGATGGCGGATGTTGCTTCAGCGCGACAAAGCCCACGATATCATCGCCGTCCTTGCAGCCGAACATCGGCAGTTCTTCCACCGCCTCGGCACATGCTTCGATCACCGCCGGTTCGTTGAACCAATCGGAGAGTTCCGACATGATATCCCGGCAAATCTGGCCCTTGTTTTCGACAATCTCTATTGCATCATGCATGGATAGCTCCCGCCTTTCGCGCATCGTTCTCAGGCATTCGTTCTGCGCCTGACAGGCATCTTCCGCTCGTCATTCGACCCAATAGCAGCCACACAGAGCCGATGTGCGTCCTTCAAAAGTCCGCAGACCAGTGCACAAGAAACTCCAGCCCGCTGGGCGATAACCTTTTGTGGAACTCCATCAAAATAATATTGCTCGTAAAACGCACGCGTGCGCGCCGGCATGATTTCCATGGCATGTCGAAAAGCCTGATATGCCTGACATTCGCGCACGTGCTCCTCCGGACTGCCATATTGCGCCATACAGCCGCTGGTTGGCTCTTCGACGAAGAGAGCTCTTTCGAATTCGCGGCGTCGAACATAATCTGTAGCGAGATTCCTCACCATCCGCGTCACGTAGGAAGCTGGGCGCTCCACCTCTGCCCCCAAAGGCGCGGAGATAAGCTGCAACATTACTTCCTGAACAATATCCTCCGCTACCGTTGCACTGCCTGTGATGCGACGGGCAACTGCCAAAAGCTTTCTACGGATCAGAAGCGCTTCATGAACCTGACCATCCAATGTTGACTGTGAAAGATTGAGTGTCATTTCCGGGCCCTTCGAAATCCAAGTTTGCATTTCCCCGCCGAGTGACCACAGCAGCCTATAAAAGTGGATTGAAATAATCAAGATATATTTGGTTTCTTTTATCTGTTTGTTTTCGCAATATTTATCCGGTTAAGGTGGTAAGTGGCTCAGGTTCCAACGCAATCTGCTTCCATCGATCCCGTTCCTGCAAGCCTGGGCCAACGCCCAAAAATATCGATTGCCATAGACATCAGAAAATTGTCCTCCCTGGATCGTCGTTCGCGCCGCTCCAGTCTGTTTTGTCATATGGCTTTCACACTCATTCAACGGGATGCGCACTTTTGTGGGGTTGACCAGAAACCCTTGCCCCCAACATTTCAGAGCAGCCTCTTTTTGCACCCATGCCCACAGAAGCGCATCGTGCCGCTCCGTCCCATCAAGCTGCGCAATCGCTCTCAGCTCGACATCGGACAGCACCAGCGAAGCTACCGACTCAAGATCGTCTCGACGATCATTTTGAACAGCTTCCAGATCAATACCAATGTCCGCATGTCGGCTCGTTGCAAGCAATAGGCAATTGGCATTGTGAGACAGGCTGAAGCGTATGTCATAGTCGGGCAGATAGGGCTTTCCGGCGGGATTGATCGCAATGTGAATTGACGATGCCGTTTGCCCGGTCATACGTGCAATGACCGAGCGGCAAAGTTGCCGCCCGGCAATAAACAGCTTGCGGCTCTGAGCAGAACGAAAGGCAGCTGCCCGGTCCCTTTCATCCATACTCAAGACATCTGTATTGCAGACAGTGTCATGCCTTAAGTGCAAGCAATGAATAGCGACCTCGCCCGCGCTCATCGGATCGCTTATTCTGCGGCCTGAACAACATCAACATCATGCGATGGAACTTCGTCACCCGTTTCGGCTTGCCATCGCACAATCGCGTCCGGCGGTGTAAGATCGAAATGCGGTCTTCCCAGAATTGAATTGGCGATGACCGCACTGCGCCAGGCCGCGAGGCTAAGTTGCGGCTCTGCAATTCCATGACTATGACGCCCGGCATTCATGACATAAATCCGATTGTCGCTTGGCCCGTCCCAGACAAGGGAGAAATCGCGTTCCAACACTGGATCGCCCAGCGAGTTCATAGCGAGCGGCGCATGCAGAGAATTCAGAAATTCCGGTAGAACAAAGCGATAGCCCGTTGCCAGAACGAGAGCGTCAACGGTCACCCTCTCTGTCGTCTGATCGAAACCGTTGTTCATGGTCAGGTGAATTTCGCTATCTGCATAGTCGGCGGCAACCACATCACGGTGCGGACAAAGCGAGATATCGCCCTCACCGCCAGCCGAATGGTCCAGCTTCCGTTCATAAAGGCGCCGATAGAGCTTTTTGAGCGTCGAAGCCGATATGCCGTCGCTGGCCAACATCTGGCGATGGGTATGTGACAAGCGCAGGGGTTCCGGCAATCCATGGAAGCAATCCATATAGCCCGGTGTGAACAGTTCATTTGTGAACGGTGTGGCATCCAGCGGCTCGAAATTCGGCCTGCGGCTGATCCAATAGATGGAGGCATCTGGATTGGTGTCGAGAAGTGCATCGATAATCTCTGCGCCGCTTTGCCCGCCGCCAATAACGGCTATGCGCTGCGCTTTCACCGAGCCGAGTTTGTCGGCTGCGACGCTGTTATGAAAGAACACGTTCTGGGGAAGGTTCACCACCCAATCGGGCATCGAAGGCTGTTTGCCAACAGCCACAGACAGATTGCGCGTCTTCACCTCTTCACCATTGATCCGGACACGGAAGTGATGATCGTCAAAGCGCACATCCTCGACACGGGTATCGAAACGCAATGACTTCAACCCTGTTGCCACCCATTCAAGATAATTGGCAAATTCCCTGCGGGGTACGGCTTCATATTCAGCATTCAGGAATTGATAGAAGCGCTTGTGCTTGACCAGATAGGAAAGGAAACTCCACGGGCTCGTGGGGTTCGTTCCGGTGACGAGGTCTTTCAAGAACGACGTCTGCATTTCCGCGCCCGGCAACAACATCCCGGGATGCCACGCGAAGGCTGGTCGCTTGTCGAAAAAACGCGCCTTGATGTCGGGTATGGAGTCCAACTGGGCAGCCAGACTGAGATTGAAAGGGCCAATTCCGGCGCCCACAAGATCGAGCACTTCAGAGGACATGATGTATCTCCTGTTAGGCAGTCGAAAGAAACTGGGAGGACAGTTTTCTTCACGGAACTGCAGCACGACAAACGCGCAAGGTTTGACTAAGGCCGGGTGACAAAGCCACTCAGGTTAATTCGCTAGTCCTATGCAATTCTGTTACCAGCGCCTCATCGAGCCTGCGCGCAAAACGCTGGTGGAAAGGCGATTTGCCGATAATCGTCAGATGGTTGGTGCCATTGACGATCTCGGGCGCCGTCGCCTTGGACGAGTATCGGCGCCAATCGATGACGTTGAGAGAGCGGGTCAGAGAATCCTCTGCCGCAAAGGCATGAATGCGAAAATCACTTTGCGAGAGCTTGTAGTTGCGGAATATCATCGCATTGTCGAGGAGCACCCAGAATGTATGTTCTTCAGAACCAATATCTGGCCCGTCTACCGGCAGGACAACATCGTGTTTCACGACATGGCTGAGAAACTGTTCATAGATTTCGCTGTCCATAGCCGCAAACAGTCTCTGCCAATCATCGCGCATCGGTGCCACAGTCAGCCATTCCTGGACACGCCGGTGGGTCTGGTCACGGATACCCTCCTCAAAACGCGGTAAAATTCCAACTGTAAACTCTTCGTCCATATCGCAGACATCAACCATACCGATCATGCGCAGATCGATATCGTTTCCAAGCTGATGCGCTGCCTCATAAGCGAGCAGCCCACCCCACGACCAGCCAAGAAAAGCGCAAGGCCGCCCCTTGGCCAAACGCCGCACTTCCTCGGCATAACGCGCGGTGATATCCTCAACCCGTGTGCTTAGCGTCTTGGTTTCGCTGAGCGAATAACAGATAAACCCTGTCGCTGGCTGATCTGGACCCAGATAATCGACAAGCCGCATATATTCACGCGTACTGACAAGCAGCCCCGGGAAGCAATAGAGCACCGGGCGGTCGCCACTACGGCGCAAATAGATCACGTTGACGCCGGTATCCTCACGCGATCCATCGAGTGCCGCAGCAAGATCGCGCACCGTCGGATGATTGAACATATCCGCAATTGTCAGTGGCCAGTCCGGATGGTGGGTCTTGAGACGAGACACGATACGGACTGCCGCAAGGGATTGCCCCCCGATATCGAAGAAATTCTCGGTAACGCCGATATCCGGAATGTCGAGCACATCGCGCCAGACCGCTAGGATAACCCTCTCTCGATCATTTTCTGGCGCAATGGCCTCGCGTTCCAAAAGCGGCGACGGAAGAGCAGCACGGTCCAACTTGCTGTTGGGGCCCATTGGCAGCTTATCGATCAGCATGATCGTCTGCGGCACCATATAATCCGGTAGTGCAACCATGGCGGCGCGGCGCAGTTCCGTCACAGTGACGGTTTCGCCCTCCCGCGGGACGACATAAGCAACCAGCGACGAACGGGCACCATCGCGGTGCAGCAGAACGACCGTCTCGGCAACGCGTGGATCGGCACTCAACACGGCTTCAATCTCACCTGGCTCAATGCGGTAACCGCGCAGCTTGATTTGATGATCGACCCGACCGGCAAATTCAACAATGCCGTCTTCACGCCATCGTCCGAGATCGCCGGATTTATACATTCGACCAGCGCCTGACGAGAAAGGATCGGGAATGAACCGCTCTTCCGTCAAATCCGGGCGTCCTTGATAACCACGAGCGAGACCACTACCGCCGATGTAAATCTCGCCGACAACGCCAACCGGCACAGGAACCATATCCTCATCGAGAATATAGATTCTCCGATCGCCAACGCCTCTTCCGATAGGCGCCACTGTGCCTTCGAAGCGCGTTCCCAACGGAATTTTCCAGATCATCGGCGTCATGATGGTTTCGGTCGGACCATAACCATTGATGAGGAGTGGGGCCTGAAGATTATCGTTGATCATGTCGAAAACGGCATGCGGCAAAGCCTCGCCGCCAAATGAATACAGCCGCAAAGCCGGAATATCTGGATTCTCGCGGGCATATTCGGCCAGCCCGCGCACATAGCTTGTCGGAAGGCTGGCATTGTTGACCCCGTGCTTGCGCATCAGCGCGAAAGCCTCATCAGGAGTTGCAAGCTTGTCCGATGTCAGAACCACGCTGCCGCCAGCCATCAGCGGCACCATCCAGCGTTCATGCCCACCATCGGACGTGAACGGCAGGACCGGATATTCACACGATACCTCGCTCATTTCATAAATGCGCAAGGTCGCCTTGCAGTGATGCGCCAACGGACCATGCTCAACCGCCACGCCCTTCGGAACACCCGTGGAACCGGATGTATAAATGACATAGGCAAGCTGACCCGGCGCAATGACAGTCACCGGAGGCTCAGCGCTTTCCTGTGACAGATCCAGCCGATCTATATCTAGCCTCGGTGTGACGACATCCTGCGGAAGACTTTCGAGAAAACGTTTACGGGTGATGATCAGTGAAAGGCCTGGCGCAGAAAGAATATGCCGATTGCGGGCTTCGGGGTGATCCGGTTCAACCGGTGTGAAGGCGCCCCCGGCCTTCATGATAGCCAGAATGGCAATTATCGCTTCGATGGATTTATCGAGCGCCACTGCGACGCGTTTTTCGGGCCCGATACCCAGGGCAATCAGGTGATGCGCGAGACGATTGGCCGAGGCTTCCAACTCGCCGTGGGTGATGGAGCGGTCACCTTGTGCAACGGCAAACGCACCGGGACGGCGCAACGCCTGCGCCGCGATCACTTCATGCACTGGCACACCATCATCCGGCTGCGGCTGATCTGGATAAGGCGCAGACAGTTGTTCCAGTTCCGTGCTCGAAACAAACGGAATTTCGCGGATAAGCGCTGTCGGATCATCGTTCAGGCACGAGAACGCAATCTTGAAAGCACGGGCGAAACGGACAACATGCCGACGATCCTGCTTTTGTGGATCGAAACCGAACACAACTTTGAAACCGCCTTTGCTGGCCGGGCGAACAGTGACGACCAGTTCGGCATCCCGGCGCGCTGGTGGCTCTATGATGACGCGTATGGAAGAATCGTCAGGAGCAAATGCCGGCCTCAGGTCAAGAATAGTTCTGGCAAGCGCCGTGGTTTCGAAACTCTCATCCCGACGCAGAAGGCTATCGGCCAATGTCTCGAATGGTATGAAGTGTTGCCTGGAGACGGCAATCTCCCGTTCGAGATGCTGTCTGGTCTCTTCCAGTGTCATGCCGCCATTGACTTCAGCGGAGAGAACCAGAGTGTCTTCTGTTCGTGTCGTGAAATCGGCAGCTCCGTCTCTGGTAGTTAGGCCGATCCGTTGTGTTCCATAGCCCGAGTAACGCCGTAACGCCACGGCGAGGCCCGTCAGAAGATCAAGTTCGAGTTGTTTCGCTGAGGTGGAACAACCGCTTTCAACGTGTATCTCTGTTTCCGTCCAATTTTCCGGCTCCGGCCCGAGGGGCAATACCGGAGTGAGGACTGCGATATTTTCCTGCCTTCCAAGTCGGTCGAGCCAGAAGCCTACCTTGTCCGCAGACGGTGTGATTGTTGCAGCTTTTTCGAGTGACCATGTGGTCGGCGAAGCTTCTGCGGCTTCATCGGCGCTGCTACGCAAGCAAGCTACGAAGTCGTCAGCAAGTCGTCCCAGCGCCACGCTGTCGGCAACAATTGCATGCAGGGAGAACAGGACCCCGACGGCCTTATCTTCACGTTTGAATAGAATGAAACGCGCGGGATTTTCCTGCTCAAGATCAATCTGCCGGTCGCGTTCCGAACGCGCCACAGCCAGCATGACTTCATCAATTTCTACACCCGCCGTCACTTGTTGTTCAACAATATCGACCCGACCAGCGTGTGGTATATGCTGATAAACAACACCACCCGGTTTGAGTTCAAATCGACGCGTGATGAGTGGGTGTCTTGCGGACAGCTGCGCCAATCGTTCCGCAGCAAAATTCGCATCGATATCGCCCAGCGCTAGCCCCAGCATCTGGCGACCATAGATGCTTTCATTTCCGATAGCCGACAGTATCCAGATGCGTGATTGTGTCGACGACAGCGGCCATGCAGCTGGCTTCCGTTGATCGCCACTCACTCCCAATATCTTACCGTCGATATTCATATTGTTTTCATCCTAAGATAAAATCAAAAATATTCTCATCAGAACGAGAATCTGAAGAAAAAGTATTATACTTCTCATTATTTCTTCGAGAATAAGCGCCGAATATCACATATTTTATTCTCCATCATTTTTCTGATGCTTGATAGACGAATGAGGTCGATAAAAATTCAGAAATTTTATCCGCGCAGGTTTCAATTTTTCTCTGAATTTTTCGCTAGTCCAATCGTCATTCCAAAGACAACATACGCGCCATCACAGGCACAGCAGCCAATTGGAATTTCCAGAAATTGGAGAACTGACGATGGATACATCGCCAATGAGAGAACGTTCCTTCGAGGTTGGAGGCACTGCAACCAGCGTAAATCTGCGCCTGCCCGACAAGGGCTTTGCAAGTCATGCAAACGCTATAGGAAACGTATTGCCAATGCTGTTCGGCCACGTTGTTGCCGGTGCGAATGGCTTTAGCGTCAAGCGTAACGGCAGGGATATTGCGGCTGGCACATTTTCAAGTGCAAGCGACCCTAGCCTGGATTTCGAAACACTGCCTCCTGCGACCACGGAGGCTGAGAGCGCAATACTTGCCGTACTGGAAGCGCTTTTCACATGCCACCCGGATCTGCCCTCTGTAAAGGTGACGCTACCACCCTATTGTGACCCCACAGACCTTCTGGCAAGTGGCGCAATGGAGCGGATGGAGGATGGATTCATTTCCCGTCCCGAATTCCTATTCCAGCTGGCGCAACTTTGGATTGGAAGTGCTGCCCATGGATATCCCGCTGTATCGACCGAGACCAACGGGATCCACCATCCAATGCGCCCGCCGAAGCCACGCGGCATCGTCTATCAACGGTACATCCCCTGGATCGACAAGGTTTTGGCCTTCCATGTTGCAGATTTAGAAGGCGATCTGGAGCATTTTCACCGCTGGATGAATGATCCTCGTGTTTCAGCAATTTGGGAAGACCATGGCAGCCTCGATTATCACCGCGATTTCCTCAATGGACGGCTGGCTGATCCACGCACATTGCCACTGATAGGGACGTTCGATGGTGTCCCCTTCGGATACTTCGAACTCTATTGGGCAAAGGAAGACCGGCTCGGCCCATATTATGATGCAGCCCCATATGATCGCGGCTGGCATGTCGCGATTGGCGAGGATGCATTCAGGGGCAAGGCTTTCGTCAGCGCCTGGCTGCCTTCTTTAATGCATTACATGTTTCTTGCGGACTCCCGAACAACCCGGATCGTTGGAGAACCCGTTCACCACCATCAGCAGCAGATACGCAACCTCGACCGGTCAGGCTTTGCCAAGATCAAGCACGTCCAGTTTCCCCATAAGAAGGCGCTGCTGGTCATGTTGTTGCGCGAACGTTTTTTTGCAGACCGGCTGCTTTCTCCCGATCTCGGCAGCCTAACCGATGAACAGGGGCGCCCGGTCATTGGCTCCTTGTCCCGCGATACAGGTTGAGCGCCGGAAACGAACATCCGCTAACCAGTTTCTGTCTTGCGAGGATAATCATGAACGAAACGCCCAAGTTCGACGCTCAACATACAATCATTCCGAACAGCTTCACCTCGATACGCGATGACCCGTTCGACGCTGCCGTGCCGCCTATTTACCAGACGTCGCTGTTTCTGTTCGACAACTATGCGGAGCTGGAAGCGGTCTTTGCGGGACAATCGCCAAGACCCATTTATTCACGCGGCGACAATCCCACCGTTCGCCTGCTCGAGCAACGGATTGCTGAAATGGAAGGTGCCGAAGATGCACGCGCCTTTTCCAGCGGCATGGGCGCTATTGCGGCGACCATTCTCGCCTTCATCAATCCCGGTGATCGTATTGTGACCGTCCGCCACGTCTATAGCGATGCGTTCCGCTTTTTTGAAAAGGTGCTGAAACGTTTCGGCGTTATTGTCGACTACATCGACGGCAGAGATACAGAGCGCATGGTCGAAGCGCTGCCTGGGGCGCGTCTGGCCTATCTCGAAAGCCCAACATCGATGGTCTTTGAACTGCAGGACCTGCAAGCCATCGCTGAGGCCGCACGCAAACACGGCGTGCTGACAATTGTCGATAATTCCTGGGCGACACCCGTCTTCCAAAATCCGCTGGCAATCGGCATCGATCTTGTCATTCACGCCGCTTCCAAATATCTGGGCGGACAGAGTGACACGGTTGCGGGTCTGGTCGCCGGGTCGAAAGCGCTTATCGACCGCGTCAATGCGGAAATCTTCCCCTATACCGGGGCAAAACTGGCCCCCTTCGAAGCCTGGCTGGTGCTGCGCAATCTCGAAACGCTTCCTCTGCGGATGCGCCATCATAATGAGGCGGGATTGGAAGTCGCTCAATGGCTGCAATCCTCGCGTATGGTAGCCAATGTCATGCATCCGGCTTTCACGGATCATCCGGGCAAGAACAGCTTTTCTGGCTTCGGAGGTCTGTTTTCCTTTGAGGTAACAGACGCCGTAGACATTCCAACTTTCGTCGATGCGCTGAAACTCATCCGCATCGGGGTAAGCTGGGGTGGGCCTGAAAGCCTTGTTGTGCCAGCCAAGGCTGCACTCAGCATTTCGCCGGAGACCAATGTTTTCGCGCGCTTTGGCGTCAGCGAACGCATAATCCGATTGAACATTGGTCTTCATAAGGCAAGAGACCTTATCGAAGATCTTGATCAGGCTCTTAGAGCCGCCACTCGCTGAACGAACAGCGATTCGCAGTCATTCGCCGGGACAAACTGCGCTGCAATCAGTATTATACAGCCCGGCATTCAAACAGATGCGATATTTCTCGATTCTTGGATGGCAATATTATTGCCATCCATTGATGGATATTAATATTCTCGAGAATACTTCTTCACGATTCCAATCGCGATAGACATAACTCATCTGAAAAAATTGAAAATTTTGCGCCAGACGTTTTCGTTCTGGTGTTTATCGATCATATTCTTAGCAGACATAATATTGGTGATGTTATTGCAACACAATAATTGAAAGTGTTATTGTCATAAAACTGATAATTGAAAGTACATGTTTTTGATGTTTTTTTCGCATCGCAAATACATCACTACATGGGTGACAAGATGAAACTCACTGCACTTCTCATTACTTCTTCTGCGGCAATGATTTCTTCTACGGCTTTTGCTGCGGATGCAATCGTTGCTCCAGAGCCAGAAGCCGTTGAATATGTTCGCGTTTGCGATGCTTACGGCGCGGGCTATTTCTACATTCCGGGCACCGAAACCTGCCTGCGTATCAGCGGCTATGTCCGTTATGATGTGAAGGGTGGCGACGACGCCTATACCGGCTTTGATCGTAAGGGCTGGGACAAGGGCGCTCGCTTCACGCTGCGCACGTCGACCGCAACTGAAACCGAACTCGGCACGCTCAAGTCTTATACCGAAACCCGCTTTAACTACACCGCGGAAAATTCGGGATGGGATGGCGAATATGGTTCTGCATCAAGCGGCGTCGACAATCGTCGTGCTTACATCGAACTCGGCGGCTTCCGCGTCGGTATCGATGAATCGGCCTTCCATACCTTTACCGGTTATCTCGGCGACGTCATCAACGATGACGTGATCGCAGCCGGCAGCTACACGACAGGTCAGGTTTCTTACACCTTCACTGGCGGCAATGGCTTCTCGGCCATCATAGCGGCTGAACAGGGTGGCAGCAGCTATACGATTGATGGTTACACACCACATCTTCTCGGCGGCCTGAAGTTCAAGGGCGGCTGGGGCTCGATCGCAGGTGTAGTGGCTTACGACCCGGTCATTGAAGACTGGAACGGCAAGCTGCGCGGCGACATCAACATCACAGAAAAATTCTCGGTCTGGGTACAGGGTGGCTATTCGTCAGAAGAAACCCCTTACCAGAACTACGGCCAGTGGGGCGGTGAATGGGCTGTCTGGGGCGGTGCAAAGTTCAAGGCGACCGACAAGGCAACCTTCAACATTCAGGGCGCTTACGAAGATTGGGGCAAGACCGCAATCACCGCAAACGTCGCTTACCAGCTGGTCCCTGGCTTCACCATCACCCCGGAAGTTTCCTATACCAAGTGGGATAGCGATCATCCGCTGCGTGAAGCTGGTCTCGTCGGTTCCGACGGTATTCAGGGCACGGTTCGCTTCCAGCGTTCGTTCTAGAGCACATTCGAAGACTCGAAGCCGTTTTGTATAAGACGTGCGTAAAAGACAAAAAGTAAGAGCGACTGAGAAAGTTTTTTGCAATCGCTCTCACTGACAAACACGTGAACGATTATCGATCAGTAAAAGCAAGTATTGATTGACATCGAAGAATTTAGACAGAATATTGATATTGTGATTATCTGATCTCCAGTCAGCAAGTGGTCACAACAATTACAGCGGCAGATTTCTTCTGTCGCTGTTTTTTTGTGCATATATAAAATTAGTTCAAGCACAATTAGTCATACAATAATTGGTGTCATCGTCGCAACACGCATATCCAGAAATACTTCACGATTGATATCAGCAATTGTTCTCCATCAATATTAGTGTTCAATAAGATGCATTGTTTGAAAACGAAACAAGGCGAATAATATGAACATGAAGTCTCTCCTCCTTGCCTCATCGGCAGCAGTAATGTCGTTCCCGGCATTTGCAGCGGATGCAATTGTTGCTCCAGAACCAGAAGCCGTTGAATATGTTCGCGTTTGCGATGCTTACGGCGCTGGCTATTTCTACATCCCGGGCACCGAAACCTGCCTGCGCATCAGCGGCTATGTCCGCTACGAAGTTAAGGGCGGCGACAATCCCTATTCTGGCGTAGACCGTGACGGCTGGGACAAGAGCCTTCGCTTTACGCTGCGCACATCGACGGCTTCGGAAACCGAACTCGGTACGCTGAAGACCTTTACCGAAACCCGCTTCAATTACTCCGCCAATAATTCCGGGATTGATGGCGTTTACGGCGATGCCAGCGACGATGTTGAACTTCGCATGGCCTATATCGAACTTGGTGGCCTCAAGGTCGGTATCGACGAATCGGAATTCCAGACCTTCACCGGCTATCTCGGCGACATCATCAACGATGATGTGGTCTCGGCAGGTGCTTACCGTACCGGCAAAATTGCCTATACGTTCGCAGCCGGTAACGGTTTCTCGGCTGTAATCGCCCTCGAGCAGGGCGGCGACAACGATGGCGGCTACGAAAACCCGTTTGGTCATGACTACGCCATTGACGGATACATGCCACACGTTGTTGGTGGTCTGAAATATGCTGGCGGTTGGGGTTCGATCGCTGGCGTCGTAGCATACGACTCGGTCATTGAAGAATGGTCTACCAAAGTTCGCGGCGACGTTAACATCACCGACCGCTTCGCACTCTGGCTCCAGGGCGCTTATTCTTCGGAATCCAATCCAGACCAGATGTACGGCCAGTGGGGCGGCGATTGGGCTGTCTGGGGCGGCTTGAAATATGCGTTGACGCCGAAGGCAACCTTCAACCTTCAGGGCGCACATGACGATTGGGGCAAAACCGCTGTTGCCGCCAACGTTGCCTATGAACTGGTTCCGGGCTTCACGATCACGCCTGAAGTCACCTACACCAAGTTTGGTGGCGACTGGAAGCGTTACGAAGCTGCATACAACGGCAACAACGTCAATGATGCCTGGGGCGGCACCATTCGCTTCCAGCGTTCGTTCTAAGCTCGATATAGCATTCATTTGCTATAGGCATCAGCAACTGGCGAACGACGCTTGATAACCGAGCTTCATTATCGTCACGTTGTGTTGTGAAGAATGATAAAGGCGGCGAAAGATGCTTTCGTCGCCTTTGTTTTTGCCATCCTTGCATTCAATGAAGAAACAGACCACCGATTGGCGGAGACGCCCCAATTGCAGCGCAGTGCTTTGCGTCCCATTCGACCAATATCCGAATATGGTCCGCGCGTTGTAAAATTGGCCTCGTTTAGAGCGCGTTTCGATCTGATTGGATCAGATCTGCGCTCTAAGAGCCTGAATCAAAAAGCCGCATGTGTGTGCGAAAATGGTGATTTTCGAGTACCGGAGCGGAGCGTACTCAAGGTACGTGAGCACCGGAATGGAGAAAATCGCCATTTGCAGCCACACAGGGCGACTTTTGGAACAGGCTCTAAGGCTTCATTTTAACACGCATCTTGTCCGAAAACTGTTTCACACTTTTCGGGATGCGCTCTAGCGTCGCCCGTTCACCCACTTAAGCCCATACCGAACGGATTATCGGCAGTAAACGCCCCGAATATTTGCTTAGAATTACCCCGTACCTATCTCGAACGTGATTCATTATTATTACAATCAATTCTACAAATTCGTCTATTTAACTATATTATGCGATATTACTTATACTATATTATGTGATGATTTATTGTATAATCCACTCCTATTTTATTGGTATCTGTACTTGTCATGACCAGTTCGAGCACTATCTGGAATACGGATTCGCCTCCCCGGATCATTCGTACTCGCAAAGGAGAAACCGCGATGGCATTTGTTCAGACAAAGGATGGAACTGAGATCTATTACAAGGACTGGGGTCCGAAGGACGCACAGCCGATCCATTTCCATCACGGTTGGCCGCTCAGTGCGGATGATTGGGACAACCAGATGCTGTTCTTCCTCAAGGAAGGCTTTCGTGTCGTCGCGCACGACCGCCGAGGCCACGGCCGTTCGAGCCAGGTCAGCGAGGGGCATGACATGGATCATTATGCTGCCGATGCCTCGGCAGTTGTCGAACATCTCGATCTTCGCAACGCCATTCATATTGGCCATTCAACAGGCGGCGGGCAGGTTGCACGTTATGTGGCGAAGTTTGGCCAGCCGCAGGGTCGGGTCGCCAAAGCGGTTCTGGTCAGCTCTGTTCCACCCCTGATGGTCAAAACAGCCAACAATCCCGATGGAACCCCCATCGAAGTATTCGATGGCTTTCGTTCGGCACTTGCTGCCAATCGCGCGCAATTTTTCATTGATGTACCCTCCGGTCCTTTCTACGGATTTAATCGGCCGGGAGCGAAGCCATCGCAGGGCGTTATCGATAACTGGTGGCGGCAAGGCATGATGGGAAGCGCCAAGGCACATTATGAGGGGATCAAAGCGTTTTCAGAAACAGATCAAACAGAAGATCTGAAAGCGATAACGGTTCCAACGCTCGTGTTGCAAGGCGACGATGACCAGGTCGTTCCCTATAAATGCGCTTCGATCTTGCAGGATAAATTGCTGCAGAACAGCAAACTGATCATCTATCCGGGCTTTTCGCACGGGATGCTCACGGTCAATGCAGACGTAATCAACGCTGATCTGCTTGCTTTCATACGTGGATGAAAACAGTGCGCGCCGGATATCGTCCGGCGCGCACCGCTTATAGATTTTCGAGCAAAGTTCATCGCGTTTCTAAGGAACGACTGCAATTGCCTTCAGAAGATCAGCATTGAAGCGTTCTGGATCCTGCATCTGCGGGCTATGCCCATAGTCAGGATAGGTGATCAGTTGCGAATTGGGAATGCGCGCCTGAGCTTCCTTCGCCAGTACCGGATAATTACCAAGTGTTGCCGCAAGTTCGGCATTCGCGCGGTTCTTGCCCATGGCCGTATTGTCTTTCAGGCCAATCATCAGCACTGTCGGCACACGCAGCTTGTCAAACTCATGGACAACAGGCTGGTTAAACACCATGTCGGCGGTCAAAGCCTGATGCCAGGCAACAATATTTCCGCCCGGGCCTTCATACATGGATGCCAGCATATCGACGGGGCGGTCGAATTCCGGTTTCCACGTACCGGCATAGTATGTCGATTGCTGATAGGCCTTGATGCTTGCACGCGTCACCTTCAGTTCAGTGGCGTATAGCTGATTGATGGTCGCATTGGGCACGCCCTTGGCACGCCAGTCTTCCATTCCCAACGGATTGACCACCACCAGCTTCTGGAGTTCATCCGGATATTGCAGCGCATAGCGTATGGCCAGCATCCCGCCCATCGAATGACCGACCAGAACCGGCTTTTCAATATTGAGCGCAGTCAGAAGCTGATGCGTGTTATCCGCAAGCGCGTGCAAGCCATATTGATAGCGCGCTGGTTTCGTTGATTTGCAGAACCCGATCTGATCGGGAGCAATCACTCTATACCCTGCCCCGGTAAGCGCCTTGATGGTGGTTTCCCATGTCCCGCCGCAGAAATTCTTGCCATGCAGAAGCACGGCTGTCTGGCCGTTGGCGTTTTCCGGACGGGCATCGATATAGGCCATCGTCATGGCCTCGTTCTGGCTGACTATGGTTTGACGCTGGACAGGCCAACCATAATCGAAATCACCAAGCAAAGGGTCAGCCATGGCAGGCGTTGCAACTCCCAACGCGATTGCCATCATCATCGGGATCATGGGTGATACAGTCATCTGGGCCTCCAATTGTCTGCTCGAACTGCAACGATATCGATAGAGACTGGAGCGTTCCGAGCAAAAGTGTGAAACGGCTTTCGTACAGGAATGCATGATGGAAAGAGATCGAGCGGCTCTGGTTCAAACGGACAGCAACCGCTCGATCTCTATCATCATCATGGCTTCATGACCGTTGCGTGGCTTGCCGCGATCACGAAACCGTTGGTGAGAAGCAACGCGTCTTACTTGTCGATGAAATCGGCAAGCAGCGCGTTAACTTCAGGGGCCGATTCTTCAAGCAGCCAATGGCCGGTATCCGGAAGAATGGTCGAGCCAAGCTTGCTCGGGTCCTTCACAAAGCGGGCTGCGAGCTGCTTCGGAAGAACATCATTCACACCCTTGGCCCCACTGATCGAATAGACCGGGATGGTCAACTGCTTGCCAGCGGCGAGCAGAGCTTCATTCTGACGAATGCTATCGGAATGCGACTGATAATAACCGAAAGCCGCATGCAGGTTGGCGCGGGTCGAATAAGGTTCGATCAGCTCATCCAGCAGAGCCGGGGTGAAGGTATCCTTCTTGCCGGCATATTCCTTGATGAAGTAGCTCATAAACAGAACCGGATCGGTAGAGACCATCTTTTCAGCGATATCGCCGAAAGAGAAATAGCCAAAGTGCCAGCCAAGGCCCGGACCACGCGGCGTTAGACCCGGATAGGTCCACATTGCCTTGTCAGGGATCGGCGAATCCATGAACACCACCTTCTTGATGATATCCTGGTTGTTCGCGACCATGGGGTAGGAAGCCGAATTGCAAAGATCGTGGCAGACATAGGTGAAAGGCTGATTGTTGGTCAGGCTCTTGATGGCGCCCAGAAGATAGGTGCTCATCTTTTCTGCATCATATCCTGCAGCAGAGGGTTCCGACTGGCCGAGGCCCGGCAGATCGATCGCGATGACCTGATGGTTCGCGGAGAATTTTTCCAGAGCCGGTTGCCACATCTTCCAAGTGGAGCCGAAGCCGTGCACGAAAATGATCGGATCGCCCTTGCCTTCGCCCCCACTCACATAGTGCAGGCGAATGCCGTTGGTTTCTACCATGCCGCTCTTAAAGCCTTCTGGAACAGCATATTGTCCGCGTTGCTCCTCCTTCACCTTGGCCAGAGCCGCTTTAGAAACCTCGGGCGGCGTGTTAATGGAAGGCAGCATATTTTCCTGTGCCAGAACGGGCGATGAAAACAGCATTGTGGCGCTGAGCAATGCACCGGCAGATAGGATTTTAGAAAACACGGTTTCGTCCTTTCTTGAGAAAGCCCGATTACGAATGATCTCGGGCGGAATGACCCGGCGTCCCTGAAGTTGCCGTATAAGCGGGACACCGATGCCAAAAAGGTTGGAAGGCGGCGGGGTCAGGCCGCAAAAATTCATCGGCCCGGTTGAGAGGCCCGCGAATTCTTCCCGAAAGAGGGTGTGATCAGGCGACGAGCGAGCGCCCGCTATAGGGCGGATAGTCGACATAGCCTGCGCGTCCGCCGCCGTAGTAAGTCGCGCGATCCGGCTCGGTCAGGGGCCAGTTGTTGCGCAAACGCTCAACAAGGTCGGGATTGGCGATGAAGGGCTGCCCGAAGGCCGCAAGATCGATCAATCCGGCATCGATCAGACGCTGCGCACGCGCCTGATCCAGACCGCCAGCCAGTATGAGCGCCGTATCCGGCAGCAATGGGCGCCATTGTTCCATCAAGCCATGGATCGCATCACTGACAGGGCGTTCGCCATAAGGCAGCTTAACCTGTCCAGATTGATCCATGACGTGAACATAGGCTATGCCGCGCTTGCCGAGTTCCGCAGCCAGAGCCACATAGGTCTCTTCAAGGTCGGGGAAAAGCGGGTTGTCGTGAATGGTCCCGTAAGGCGACAGACGAATGGCAACGCGGCTGGAGCCAATGGCGTCCGATACTGCATCGACGGTTTCAAGCACAAAACGCAGTCGATTTTCGATGGTGGTTGCCGAATAGATATCATCGCGGTCATTGACCAGCGGATTGATAAACTGTTCAAACAGATAGCCGTTTGCGCCATGAAGCTCCACGCCATCGAAACCGGCTTCCACCGCGTTGCGCGCGGCCTGCACGAAATCACCGGTCACCCGCTTCACTTCTTCAGTGGTGAGGGCACGGGGTTCCGAGACTGGCATGAAATCCGGCTCGCCATTTGTATTGCGAACGAAGGACATTGCGCCCGTAGCAACCCGTCCCGTCGAGCTTACCGGTGCTATACCGTCTTCCTGGATCGAGCGATTGGAAATACGACCGACATGCCAGAGCTGCGTGAAGATGCGACCGCCTGCGCTGTGGACAGACTGCGTCACCAGACGCCAGCCGCGGATCTGCTCTTCGGTGAAAATTCCGGGATTAAAAAGATAGCCCTGTCCCTCGCGGGAAATCGGGGTGCCTTCTGTAATGATCAGTCCCGCTGTCGCGCGTTGGCTGTAATAGAGTGCGACCAGCTCGTCGGCTGCGCCACTGAAACTCCGCGAGCGGGTCATCGGCGCCATGACAATGCGATTGGGCAGTGCCAGACCCGAAAGGTTAAATGGCTTGAAAAGGCTGCTCATGTTCTGGTTCTCCTGAACGGCGTCCATCAATTTTTCTCGAGAGATTTATATGGCCGTTGACGCAGCAGCAGAATGCGGCTTGAATTCGGAACATTACGGAAGGATTTTCCGGCATGAAACTGAAACTGGATCATTTCGGCGCGCTACAAACTTTCGTTCACGCTGCCGAGAAAAGAAGCTTTCGTGAAGCGGGCCAAATTGTTGGCCTTTCGGCATCTGCTGTCGGCAAGTCGGTGCAGAAGCTTGAAGAGCAACTGGACGTGCGCCTGTTTCATCGCTCAACGCGCTCGATCACGCTGACGACCGAGGGAAAGCTGTTTCTCGAACGATGCCGTCGTATTCTGGGCGAACTGGAAGTGGCGCAGGCAGAGTTGTCGCAATCCTCCCAAGGCACCCATGGGCGCCTGAAGGTTGGTTTGCCCATTTCATCCACGCTTCTGGTGGCAGCCGTCAGCGCGTTTATGAAGGCTTATCCCGAGGTCGATATCGAGTTGGATATCAGCGACCGCTTCGCCGATGTCATCGACGAAGGTTTCGACGTGGTAATCCGCACGGGGAAGCCGAAGGACAGCCGCCTGCTTTATAAGAAAGTGGGAGAATTCTCCTGGTACCTCGTCGCATCACCGGACTATATCGCACGATGCGGCGCGCCCCAGTCCGTCGCCGATCTCCAGAACCATCGCTGTCTCAGGCACCGTTATTCAGAAACCGGCAAGATTGCCCCATGGGAACTGGCCGGTCAGGAGGACGACAACTCCAGAGCGCCAGAAACATTCACCGTAACGACGGTCGATTCGATTATACAATTGGCCCTGGACGGCAATGGAATTGCATTGTTGCCGAGCTTTGCTGTTAAAGGAAAAATACTGGACGGTACATTGATTGATGTCCTTCCGGGTGCGGCCAACAATACGGGGATATTTTATCTTCTTTGGCCCGCAAGTCGCTATCCGCTGTCGCGAGTACGTGCTTTTGTCGATTTCGTTTCAAAATTTCTTACAGATGAACTCGCTTAGATAATGGAGTTTCCCAAGGCCTTAAAACAACGGCTGATACACAGGTCGTTATTCCGAAGAATGAGGGCCGTGTTCAGCATGCCTCCAATATCTCGGAAACTCCTATCTGGAATGCGGCAAGCGCCGCAACGTGCGTATAGTCAACCAGAATATGTGTCCAAAGCGCCGTGCGCTGCAAAGAATGGCTGCGTTCGCCCAAGAGGTTCGTCATCATAGGCGTGATCCTCGCCAGCCTTGTCGTTTTTGAGTAGCCAATCAATGGCTCCATTTTCGCGGGCAATAAAGCCATCAAGGATTACAGCGATGATTACGTGTCCGGTGACCATCTTCAACTCCTTGATTATACGATGTATAATCAAGCGGTATCTGGCCTATAGCAAAATCGCTCCATGTCGCTTGTGTGGATCGTTGCGAAAACTGACGATCCGCGCGTTCCAGCTAACGCTCACAGCATTGTTGGCGAAGGTTTCGTCGGGAAATTGCTTAGTCAAGAATCCGAGTTCTAAAATCCTCGTTCCACGGTTCGCGAACTGAGATAGAGCCAGCAACGTTTGAAACCGTCTTGGCGAGAGCTTCTTGTTCGTCAGCACTGAGCGTCCCGCCGGGCCGAACAAGGTTGATGTTGACCGCTGCTACGACCCGCATGGAGGCGTCAAATATAGGCGCCGCAACGGAAATATCCCCTTCAAAAATTTCGTGATACGTCGTTGCGATACGCGCGCTACGAACCTTGTGCAGCCGGGAAACGATATCTTCTCTGGTTAAAAGAGACCCGCTCGCATAGGGAACAAATCTCACTTCATCGATGAGCTTCTCAGCTTCATTCTCAGGCAGAAACGCAACAATTGCTTGACCGATAGCAGAAATATGCCACGGAAAACTGGAGCCTAACGCGACATTCGGCGAAACCACTTCGTGGCCCGACGCACGTATCACGACAGTAATCTGACCTCGATCCAAAACGCCCATATTCACCGTTTTGCCCAAGCGATGATTGCAGGCCAGAATATGTGGCGTGGCTCGTTCAATGAACTGATTTCCCCGAAGGTAGATAGATCCCATCCTCACAAGGCCTGGCCCCGGAGAATAGCGCCGCGTCGACGGGTCCTTGATCAGCAAACCCGAAGCTACAAGGGTTCTTGTGAACCTCTGAACAGCGGTCTTCTCTATGCCGGTCATGGATACCAGTTCAGTCAAACCCAACGTTTGATGGCCATATTCAAAAGCCTCCAGAATTTTCAGTCCCCGCTGCAGCGAGGTACTTTGCAGACGCGAGTTCTCTTCTGGTTCACTCATGGACTTCTTACTTTCGTGAAGGCGTGCCGTCTCGTTTTCAAGCTCAATTGGAGGCGGCTCAACACCAAATTCCTTCGTAATCTATTCTCCCTCTATCTCATTGCGCAGACGCCGCTGTCAAATCGATATTAAATAGATTGACTCCAATGGTGATAAATGCACTAGTAAGGCATATAACGCACTTATGTAGCGATTATCGCTACTTTGGGATTGGACAGCGATGGACGCCTCTGCTGAAAATATGTTTCTTTCCAAGCTTCGAGAGATCGTTGGTATCAACAATGTCCTGACGGAAAAGAGTGATCTGTCCGGATATGTAATCGATGCGCGACGGCGTTACGAAGGCAACACGATGGCCGTTGTCCGTCCCGCTACGACGCAGGAAGTTTCGGAAATAGTTGCACTTTGCAGCCAGGAAAAAGTGGCTGTCATACCGCAAGGCGGCAACACCGGAATGTGCGGCGGTGCAACCCCGCTGCTCAAAGATAGAGCGTCCATTATCGTTGCGCTTGGTCGCATGAACCAGGTGCGTCACTTAGATCCGGCAAATAACACCATAGCCGTTGATGCCGGCTGTACGCTCTCTAGCATTCAAGCTGGCGCAACAGCAGTGGAACGGCTTTTTCCCATGTCGCTGGGTAGCGAAGGCACGTGCCAGATTGGGGGCAATATTGCCACCAATGCCGGCGGCACCTCTGTACTGCGGTATGGCCCGATGCGCGACCTGGTTCTTGGTATCGAGGCAGTACTCCCAGACGGCCGCATCGTTGATGCGATGAAAGGGCTTCGAAAAGATAATACCGGCTTCGCGCTCAAACATCTCTTCATCGGGTCTGAAGGAACGATCGGGATTATAACGGGCGCCGTACTCAAACTGGTAGCCAAGCCTGCCAAAAGCTCTGTCGCGATGGTCGGCCTTGCCGATATTGATAAGGTTCTGGACCTTCTTCACAAGGTACAGATGGCGGTGGGCGACAGGCTGACCAATTTCGAAGTTCTCTCATCCGGCCAATACGAACTCGTGATGAACCTCCCGAAGGGGCTGCAAAATCCCCTCGCCGACCAACATGCATGGATAACCGTTATTGAGCTTACCGATCCAGATTCCCAGGCAGACCTTGATGAGCTGATGGCTTCCATACTTTACGAAGCGATGGAGGCCAAGATCGTTGACGAAGCAATTCTGGCCAATAGCGATGCCAAAGCAGAGTTGATTTGGGAAATCAGACATTCTGTGACCGAAGCAAATGTAAATGCTGGCCTTACTTTCTCGCATGACACATCTGTCCCCGTCTCCCGCGTACCTCATTTTGTAAATGATGTTCAAAAACTCATAGGCGAACGGTTTCCGGAAGCGAAGGTGGTATTTGTGGGGCACGTCGGGGATGGAAACATCCATGCCGTCGTCATCTTGCCGCGTGAGCTAAAGACAGACAAAGCCGTCGTTGATGCGCTGGCAGCTGCCGTCAATGCAACAATTGACGAGGTGGCGATTGCTCTCGCAGGTTCGATAAGCGCTGAACATGGGATAGGCCGTTCCAACCGCGCGCGTCTCCACTCATATCTCGATGAAACCCAGCTCACGCTGATGCGAGGCATCAAATCCGTATTTGATCCCGAAGGCATCATGAACCCAAACGTTCTCTTCTAACATATCGAGGATCAAGAAAATGACCAAGTGTGTGGCACTCATCGATCCCACCATTTTGCCGGTAGGTGTTGATTATCTCAAAAGCCGGGCCAGCGTGACGCTTGCTCCGGACGGCAATGAGAAGACTTTGATCCAGACTATCCAAGACGCACAAGCGCAGGCGTTGATCGTGCGCGTCGAGGACGCGACCCGTACGATTTTCGAACAATGCTCAAGCCTTTGCGTTGTCGGCATGCATGGTGTTGGTACAGATACAATCGATATCGAAGCCGCGACCGACCATGGCATTCTGGTTTTGCACACACCTTGGGTCAACTACAAGTCCACATCCGAACATGCATTGGCTCTTCTCATGTCCGTGGCAAAAAAAATCATGCCGGGCCACCAAGCCGTGAAGGACGGTAAATTCGTTTACTACCGTAATAACCATCTGCCAATGGAACTGGAAGGAAAGACGGTTTTCATCATCGGTGTCGGGCGTATCGGTGGTGAAATGGCTCGTAAATGCAAAGCCGCGTTCAATATGCGGGTGCTTGGTCATGATCCTGCATATACTTCCGACGAACTGGCCCAAAAAGGCGTGGAGAAAGTGAGCCTGGAGGACGGGCTGAGGCAGGCAGATTTCGTCTCTATTCATACGCCGCTCAATCCCACAACGCGCCTCATCATGAATGAACACACATTCTCTCTCATGAAAAAAGGTGCTAGCTTTATCAATGCTTCGCGTGGTGGAACGATGGACCAATCGGCACTGCTTGCTGCACTTGATTCAGGCCATCTGTTTGGTGCAGGTCTTGATGTCTTCAATCCGGAACCCGTTCCTTTGAACGATCCCGTCACCGTGCACGAAAAAGTCGTTTTGAGCCCCCACTTCGCTGGAGACACCAACGAGGCGCGTAGCCGTTGTTCGGAGACCATCGCCAAGGCGATCATTGACGTGCTTGATGGATTGCCGGTCGAAGGCATCGTTAATCCCGACGTTCTGACACGGGCCAACTATCGCCTGGGACGTTTGCTTGCAGCCTGAGAAAAACACCTAAAAATAGGGGAACAGATGTCAAAGCCATTCGAAAGCAATTCGCTAGCGAAACACAGCGCCAAAACGAATTACCGAAATCCACTCCGTGAGAAGCTCCAACGTGGTGAATTCACGCAAGGTCTCTGGATCACTTTGTCGAATCCGGCCGTCACGGAATTTGCTGCGGAGCTTGGTCTCGATTGGGTCTGCGTGGATATGGAGCATGGCGCGACCTCATATGCTGATGTTGCAAACCATGTTCGTGCGGCCAAGGGAACAGGAGTTGCTGTTTTCGTCCGCGTTCCAACCATATCGGTGGATGCAATTGCTCGTTGCCTCGATCTGGGTGTCGACGGGATCGTCCTGCCGCTTGTCCGCTCTTCGGACGACATCCTTCGGGCCATGGATTACATGCTTTATCCACCCAGAGGAAGCCGCGGCCTTGGAGGAGAAAGGGCCCAGAAATGGGGGCTGGGCGTGGAGGAATATATCGCCTCAGCCAATGACGAGCTTATCCTTATGCCCATGATTGAACACAAGGATGCAGTTTCTGCAATCGACGACATCCTGAGCATACCGGGCCTCGATCATTTCTTTATCGGCCCCGGCGACCTGTCGTCCAGTCTTGGACATATTGGACAGTGGGATACAGCTGAAACCGCAGCAGCCATCGCGCATGTGTTATCCAGAGCCAAAGTACACGGGGTAACCGCCGGTATATATGCCATTGGTCCCGATGACACCAGAAAACGGGTGGAACAGGGCTTCAGGATCATCGCTATCGGCTCCGATCTTGCTCTTATGGGCAAGCAAATCCGAAGTGATCAGGAAGTCCTCGGCACGAAGCTTGCGAATGCCACGAATTCGGGGAGGTGAGATCGCAGCCATGTTGAAGAAGTTAAACCTGAACGCGACAAAAGACGGCACCGATATCAAACTGGCGGTGAAAGACCTCAGCAAGACATATGGTTCATTCACGGCTCTCCATCCCACTGATCTTGAATTGAAGGCCGGAGAGTTCATGACTCTCCTCGGCCCTTCGGGATCAGGGAAAACGACACTTTTGATGATGGTGGCCGGTTTGCTGAGTTCCGACTCCGGCGACCTCTGGATCGACGGTCGTCGCACCACGAATGCTCCCCCGTGGGAGCGGGGCATCGGAATGGTGTTCCAGAACTATGCCCTTTTCCCCCATATGAGCGTCTTCGAGAATGTTGCCTTTCCTTTGCGGATGAGAAACGCACCACCCGAAGTCATCAAACGCGAAGTCACGAACGTCTTGCAGATGGTACAGTTGGAACACACTGCCAATAGGCGTCCGCGCGATCTTTCCGGCGGTCAACAACAACGCATCGCGCTGGCTCGCGCGTTCGTATTCAAACCTCATATTATTCTGATGGACGAACCGTTGGGGGCGCTCGACAAAAATCTGCGCGATCAGCTGCAGCTCGAAATCAAGAATATCCATAAAACCCACAAAACAACGATCCTTTACGTTACACACGACCAGGGCGAAGCTCTAACCATGTCTGACCGGATCTGCCTGATGAACCACGGCAGGATCGAACAGCTGGATACCCCATCTGAACTGTATTTCAGGCCAAAAACGGTTTTTGCTGCGGACTTTCTGGGCGATTCAAACTTTATCGACGGCGAAGTCGTAAATCGCAATGGCGACTACGTGTATCTCGCGGCTAGTTTTGATAGCCAAACGATATTGCGAGGATATGGCCCAACTTTAAGCATTGGCGATAAAGCCCGAATGATGGTTCGACCGGAACGCCTCAAACTTTCCGCAGACTTGCCACAAGATTGGAATGCTATCCCCGTCACGGTCAAGCAATCCATCTTTGTGGGCAGCTTTACCCGGCATTATGTCTCTGATCCCACGGGCGCTGAAATGGCCACGTTGGAGCTTACCTCGGGACCAAATGGTCAACCCATGGCAGGGCAAAGAATGATGGCGGTATGGTCACCTGACAGCGCAGTGGTTCTGCCGAACACGTCGGGGAAATCGTGATGAACGTCAAAGCCATTAAAGGCAACCCCCAACCGTTCAATCTCTCTTTGCTTGTCGCGAAATGGGGTAAGATTGCGCCGGCGCTTGTTATTCTTATTCTCATCGCCATCTTGCCAGTGGCCAGGCTCCTTGAGTTGAGCTTCCTGGACGGCGGCAAATGGAGCCTTGATCACTATGGCCGTCTGTTGTCCTCGCCTGTCTATCTGCGCGTCCTTGGCACGACGTTCCAGATAGCTGCACTGACAACAATTTTTACCCTGATCCTCAGCTATCCGATCACTTACTTTGCAGCCAAGCTGCCTCGACGTCAGAAGAACATGGTTCTTTTCGTCATCATGCTTTCATTCTGGTCAAGCTTTCTCATCAAGACCTTTGGCTGGATGGTGATTTTGAGCAAGAATGGGCTGCTTAGCCAATTGCTCGAACTGCTCGGCTTTGTGAGCGAACCCGTCGGTTTTCTCTACACACCAACTGCCGTCGTGATCGGCATGACACATGCCATGGTGCCGCTCTGCATATTGACCATGTTGCCGGTGTTCCAGTCCATTGATCACAATCTCTCAAAAGCGGCAATGGTATTGGGCGGCAAGCCGGGCAGCGTTTTCTGGCAAATTTATTTCCCACTGTCCTTCCCCGGCGTTACCGCCGCCGCTCTGCTCGTATTCATCACATCTCTTGGGTTCTTCATCGTACCGGCATTTCTGGGCGGCAGACTTCAGACGATGCTGACCCAGCTCATCATTGAGCAGATTCAGGAATATCTGAACTGGTCTTTTGCCGGAGCATTATCGCTCTTGCTGCTTCTGTCGGCTTTGCTGGTCTTCTGGATATATGATCACCTGATCGGCCTATCCGCCCTCGCTGGCACGTCTGATCAGGACAAGTCCGGTCGGTCCATGGGTTCGATCAGTCGGCGACTGATGAAAATCGCCTCACTCGTCTCGGATGGTCTTTATAATTGTGTGAACCGGCTGGTTGGTTCCCAGATGCAGAATGTCGGAAACCTCACGCGCCATCTCGTCATCGGGTCGACGCTTTTGTTCCTGATTTTTCCGGTTCTCGTCATGGTGCCGGTTTCCTTCACCGAGGGCAGTCGCATGACCTGGCCACCGGAAGGTTTCAGTCTCCGTTGGTACGAAGCCATTCTCACCTCTCAAATCTGGACGCAAGCCGCTATAAGATCATTGATCGTTGCCTTGGCCTCGGCAACCTTGGCTGTCATCATCGGAACGCCCGCAGCTTTTGCGATTGCCCGCCAGAAACTGCCTGCCAAGACCTTGATCCTGGCGATCATTCTCTCGCCTTTGATCATGCCTCGAATGGTCTTGGCCGTCGCACTGTTCTATCTTTATGCGCAGATCGGTCTCGTAGGCACTTATGTCGGGCTAATTATTGGCCACGCAATTCTGGCGATACCTTATGTCGTCATAACAATCATCGCCGTGCAAAAGCAGTTCGACCCGCGCTATGAACAGGCGGCGTGGAGCCTCGGCGCGCGCAAGACACAAACGTTACGACGCATTACCCTGCCTCTTCTCAGCGGCGGCCTATTCTCGGCGTTCATCTTTGCAATGATCACATCATTTGATGAACTCACGATAGCCCTGTTCGTCACTGGTGGCTTAACCACGACACTTCCAAAGCAGATGTGGGACGACGCAATGAATATTGCCACGCCAACGCTTGCAGCACTTTCGACATTGATGCTGCTGTTTGTGGCCGGATTGACGCTGATAGGTCTCAGACTGCAATCCCGTAACTGACCACTCTAATCACGCATAGAAAAACAAGGAGGGAACTATGGACAAAATGATGATCTCAAGGCGCAGCCTTTTGAAGGCTACTGCGACAGGTGCAGGGATCGCGCTCGCAGCGCCGATGATCGCCCGCTCGGCCTTTGCACAAACCAAGCAGATAGTCATACGGACGCCGGGTGGTCCAACCGCCATAGCCATGCAGAAATCCTATTACGATCCTTTCGAGGCGGCCACAGGCATCAAGGTGGTACCAGCCACCTCAACGAACGAGCCGGTCAGTCAGGTCAAGGCCATCGTCGAATCTGGCGCCAGAACATGGGATATGGCGGCATCGTTTTCGCGTTCAACCATAAGTCAGCTGATCAAGGATGGTGATTATCTTGAGCCACACGGCCTGAGCGACGATCCAGCCATAGCTATAATACCCAAGGCCTATCGCAATGATTTTGCAGTGGGGCACGGTATTTATGCGACACCGATCACCTATCGAACGGATAAATATCAGACCGCTCCTAAAAACTGGGCTGACTTTTTCAATGTCGAACAGTTTCCCGGACCTCGCGCCATGCGCAAAAACCCCGTGGAAACACTCGAGATTGCACTGATGGCCGATGGTGTTCCCAGAGAGCAGCTATATCCTCTCGATATCGACCGCGCCTTTAAGTCACTAAGCCGTATTAAGCCACATATTTCAAACTGGTGGACAACTCCGGTGCAAGCGACGGAACTGATCGTCAACGGCGACGTGTATATGGTTCCCGTGTGGGTAAACTTCCCCGTCGCGGCTATCGGCGATGGTGCTCCGCTCGGATTAAGTTGGCAGAACAACATCTTCGGTGTCGACATGTTTACGATACTCAAAGGATCGCCAAATGTGGATGCTTGCCGGGAGTTCATAAAATTCAGTCTTCAGGCAAAACAGCAGGCAGGCGTTGCAAGCCAGGTCGCCATCGCACCTACCAATCCCGACGCGTTCGCCTTGATACCACCTGAAAGGGCAAAGCTTCTCGCCAGCAGCCCCGAAAACTCAAAGGATGCCGTGGAGATCAATAGCGATTTCTGGTCCGCCAACCGAGACGCGATTTCGGATCGCTTCAATGAATGGCTACTCGAATAGTCAGGCAAGTATGGACAATCATTTCGAGTGGACAGGAGAGATCATGGAAAAAGCGAGCTATCAATTCTCCACGCCTGTGCTTGCCAACGCATCCGAGCGGGTACTGGGCCCGTGGACGCCAAGGCAGATGATCCTTGACGGCCTCGTTTCATTACGCAAGGACGACAAGGCAACAGGAAGAGCCTATACAATAAGGCTTCGACGTTCATCAAAGCCATCAAGAGCAAATGCCGCCCGGACATTGGCGGCTTACGACGCCGCGCCCGCCGACAGCATTGTGTTCATTCAGCTCGTGGATGATCTCGGCGGCGCCGTAGTCGGTGATATTATCGCGCATCGGCTTAAAAAGCTGAAGGTCGCGGGCGTCGTTGTTGAAGGTCCGGTACGGGATATTGACGGTCTCATCCAGTTTGGCCCACCGATCTGGTATCGGAATGCAGTCGCATCGGGCCTCGAACTGGCTGAAACAGAAGTCGAAGTGCAGGTTGCGCTTCAACTGGGCACAGCATTGGTTGAACCCGGGTCAATCATATCGATCGACCGCGATGGTGTGTTCGTCTTCCCCGGCACGCATTATGAAGCACTGGTTAGCCAGGCAGATACGATTACGGCCAAAGAGGCATTGGTTCATGCGGCCCTGGAAAACAACGAGACCTTGTTGAGGGTCCTGAACCTGGACGACGAGATAACCCCATGATCGGGAAGCAGAAAGGCATTATCATGTCAAACGAGACAGAGTTTTCATCCGCAAAGGATGGCGTGGGCAGTTCAACCATCTGGGATGTCACGGAACATCTACACGGAGGGTTCGCCATTCGTCACAGAACCGTAGATACATTGAAAGCACTTCGGCCAACGGATCGTGCGATAGGCGTGGCCTATACAATCAGAATGCGTCGCGCCAAAAACAGCGACCCTTCAAACAGACTGCAGTTTCTACAGGCATATGACAACGCTCCGAAGGGCGCGGTGGTTGTCGTTGAAGTGCAGACCGACATTGGCGGCGTACCTATGGGTGATCTGGTGGCTCATCGATTGGCGGCAATTGGGGTCAGCGGCGTTGTAATCAATGGACCTATCCGGGATACGGCTGGTCTGGCGAATGTTGCTCCACCAACGTGGTACAAGAACATTACACCTGCGGGCCCAATCTCGAAAGAGATAACGGTGGAAGTTGGTGTTGATGTGGTCGTTGGTGGCGCGGTCGTCCGTAGCGGCGATCTTATCACTGCCGATGCAGACGGCATAATGGTAACACCTCCCGGCGAAGCCGATGAGCTTGTGGATGCAGCGAATGCCGTCGTGGAGCGCGAAGCCGCAATACATCAACGTCTTTCGAATGGCGAAAGCCTCGCTTCCATTCTGATGGGGCAGTAGACCGGCCGTTTGATCAAGAACTCAGGCTGTATATCCACTTTGATGAGTGTACAGCCCAATCACAAGCGTGGAAGTAGGCGTACTGCTGAGCTGTACGAGAAGTCGTAATTTTCTCAAATCCGCGTATAGACAAGAAATTCAAACCCATTTTGCATCGGCGGCGTCAGGTCTTTGAACAACGCGCGAAAAGCTTTAAGCTTTCCGCAGATAGGCCGAACTCGCATCGAAAGACAGCTCGTCCCAGGGAGGAATAAGCCATGCCATCGACCAAGGTCGCGCCGCTCGCGAAAAATCTGAAGGAACTGGAACGTCAAATCCTGTGGCATGCCTGCTGGATGATCCATAATGCAAACCATCTTCGCGAAAAAGGCGAAGTGAAAGTTGGCGGTCATCAAGCGTCGTGCGCCTCAATGGTGTCGATTATGACGGCGTTGTATTTTCACGTCTTGAAGCCCGAGGACCGGATTGCTGTCAAACCTCACGCATCGCCGGTATTTCATGCCATCCAATATCTGATGGGCAATCAGACCCGCGATAATCTCATCAATTTTCGTGGCTTTGGCGGTGCGCAGTCTTATCCGAGCCGCACCAAGGACATTGATGACGTTGATTTTTCTACTGGCTCGGTGGGGCTGGGTGTGGCAATCACCGCCTTTGCATCCATAGTGCAGGATTTCCTGGCAGCGAAAGCTTTTGGGACCGATATTCCAAAGGGACGCATGATCGCGCTTGTTGGCGATGCCGAACTCGATGAAGGCAACATCTATGAATGTCTTCAGGAAGGCTGGAAGCACGACCTTCGCAACACTTGGTGGATTATCGACTACAACCGTCAAAGTCTGGACGGGGTCGTGCGTGAGAACCTGTGGCAGCGTATTGAAGGCATATTCACCGCCTTCGGCTGGGACGTCAAAGTACTCAAGCATGGAATACTCCAGCAAGCAGCTTTCAAAGAGCCCGGAGGGGAGAAGCTGCGCTCATGGATCGACAATTGCCCGAACCAACTCTACTCGGCTCTGGCATTTCAGGGCGGCGCAGCATGGCGGCGGCGTCTGAATGACGAGATTGGCGATCAGGGCGACGTAAGCCGATTGATCGAAAGCCGGTCCGACGACGAACTCTCTGACCTGATGAACAACCTCGGTGGCCATTGCGTCGAAAGCCTCGTGCATACGTTCGAGGGCATTGATCACGACCGGCCAACAGTCTTTCTTGCTTATACGATCAAGGGGTGGAACACACCGCTCGCCGGACACAAAGACAATCACGCCGGGCTGATGACCAAGGCCCAGATGCAAGAGTTTCAACGACGTGTCGGTGTGCCCGCAGGAAAGGAATGGGATGAATTTGGTGCTATCCCGAATTCAACCGAAGTCGAGAAATTCCTCGAAACTGTTCCGTTCTTTGCAAATGGCAAACGACGCTACAATGCCGAACCGGTTCGCACGGACGGTCCCGTTTTCCTTGATGATCGCGAGCTTTCGACACAGGCCGGTTTCGGCAAGATACTGGATGCCATCGGGCGGAAAGACGATGATCTGGCTCGCCGCATCGTCACGACAGCACCCGATGTGACCGTTTCGACCAATCTTGGTCCCTGGGTCAACCGACGCGGGTTGTTTGCGCGCCAGACCCTGGCGGATACTTTCCAGCAGGAGAAAGTGCCGTCGGTTCAGAAATGGTCATTTGGACCGGGCGGGCAACATATAGAACTCGGGATCGCCGAGATGAATCTGTTTTTGCTTCTCGGCGCGGCGGGCTTGTCTCATTCGCTTTTCGGAGAGCGGCTAATCCCAATCGGTACCGTATACGATCCCTTCGTAGCGCGCGGTCTGGATGCCTTGAATTACGCCTGCTATCAGGATGCCCGGTTCATGATCGTCGGCACACCTTCCGGCGTCACCCTTGCGCCTGAGGGTGGGGCTCATCAGTCCATTGGCCAGCAATTGATCGGCATGAGTCAGGATGGTCTAGCGAGTTTCGAGCCCGCTTTCCTTGACGAACTTTCAGTCATCATGGACTGGTCGTTCGACTATATGCAGCGAGAGGGTCATGCAAAACATGACCCGCGAACCTGGTTGCGCGACGAGGCAGGCGGTTCAATCTATTTGCGCCTGACGACGAGACCAATCGAGCAAATCGCCCGTCGGGAAGATTCAGCGTTTCGTCAAGGCGTCATCGACGGCGCTTATTGGCTTCGCGAACCCCGACCAAACACGCGTCTCGTTCTTGCATATCAAGGTTGCGTGGCGCCTGAAGTTCTGACAGCCGCAGGCCGCCTTGCAGAAACACAACGAGACGTTGCCGTGCTCGCCGTCACCTCAGCCGATCGCCTCAACGCTGGCTGGACAGCAGCTCAGCGGGCACGACGCCACGGATTTGGTGAGGCTGCAAGCCATATTGAAAGGCTGTTGGCTCCCGTTCCGTCACATGCGCATTTCATAACCGTCACGGACGGACATCCCGCAACGCTCGGCTGGCTGGGCTCTGTTCACGGCAATGCGACCACATCGCTTGGCGTCGAACATTTCGGGCAGACGGGAACGATCGCTGATCTCTATGCGCATTTCGGTATCGATACAGATTCAATTATCGATGCGGCAGAGGCCATCTCTCGTCGTCTCGCTAAAGCGGGTTAAGATTCAAACACTCTCAAGGCTCTCCCTGCCCAAAGCGGGAGAGCCACCCATACTGGTTGTGGGCTGCAAAGTCTTTTGAGAAGGGAGTTTCGTGTTCCCCCGGATACCTTTTACCTCAGTGATAACATCGCCTACGCAAGCGCGGAGGTGAGCGGGCTTAGGCGCTTCCTCGTCGTTGAGCAGTGTCATAAGGCCGAATGCACCAGGTTATTTGCTAATCCAAGCACTCACGCCGCCTTGTCTCCCACCAGACGGTCCCTTCCCTCTTGCTTGGCCTGATAGAGGTAAGTGTCAGCGCGCGTGATTGCCGATTTGAATGGCTCACCATGTTCGAGGACAGTGACGCCGAAACTCGCGGTGAGACGAAGGTTTGCAGATATGTGATACCACCTTCGCGCTGCAAAAGAGCAACGCAGATCTTCCACTATGGTAATTGCGGCTTTCATTGGAGTACGGGGCAGAAGAACCAAAAATTCCTCTCCTCCCAGTCGCGCCACACAGCTTCCATGGCCAGCCCGCTCTTGCAGCAGTTGAGCGAAATCGGCCAAAACCATATCACCGGCATGATGCCCATATTGATCATTCACCGTTTTGAAATGATCAATATCAGCCAAAACGATTGTTGCCTGTTCTCTTGAGACGTTGTCTAGCTGAAACGAACGTATGAATGCCTGCATGCCTCTGCGATTATAGACTCGCGTGAGTGAATCCGTATTTGCCAGATTGCGGTAACGATCAATCACGTCCATGCTCACGGCAAGCACAATCGCAAACGTCAAGATAACCACACCAAAAAGCCCGGTATACTGAAGCACCACACCCCAGAATGAGCGGCTCCAAGACCCCACCTCCGGTGCAAGATCGTTCAATAAGAGATAGACGCCACACTGACACAATAGAAACAGAAATATCGCAGCAAATGTTGCAAAGATTATGGTGTCTGAGGACGATTTCACTTTCGATTTCACGCGCCAGAGAGAAGCTAGGATCAACGACGCGCTACCGGTGAGGATTGATAGTGTTTCAAGCCGTACGCTTTGGAAGACCATCAGTGAAAGGGCGGCCATGCCCAAGAAAACAACCACGATAGTTACATCCAGAACCGGCTTCTTTCGGATTTTGAAACGCTCTGTAAGTGCACGACAGCAAATGGCCACACCCGCCATTATAAGCGAGTCTTCTCCCAAAGGTTTGAGTGCCGAGAATGTAACTGTTCGAAAGAGCATGAGGCCGTAACCAGCTCCAAGGAGGCACAGCCCACTGCCCCATGAAACTGTCGGAAAGCCAAACCGGGCAGCACCAATCAGACCAAAGCCGCAAACAAGGATCAACAATGGAACGGACCATTCCAGAGCGGAATTGATCATGAGACGGCCTTCACGAGTTTTCAGTTGAATTGAGACGCGATGAACGTCGAAAGAACGAATGAGCTGCGCGATAGATTACCCATTGCTTGCCCACATTCTCGGTGTTCGACTAGCATCTGGACACATGATCGACAAGCCAAGATTTAGTTAAGTTCATCAAAACAATGTGTTCTTTATAAATGATCGGTGAGAAATGATTACTTTTCCATCCGCAACAATTTTCTTCAAATAAATAAAGATTATTTTCCTATTGATCGCGCTTCAGCACCATAAAGTTCCAGTAAATTGGATAAACAAATTCACCACCCAGATATTTTTTCATACAGGAAAAGACGGCATTCCGTAATAAATGCCGTCTTTTAGATTATCTGAATACCAATAATCCCCGATCAGCCCAATGTTGTTCGCCTGTCCCGATCGAATATATCTGTGTTGGCTTTTAATTCTTTTAGAAAAAGCACGAGATCGAAACCCGCCATTTTTCACGCGTCGGTAAACACGCTTACAAACTTGAGATTACTGGCAGTATGCTGGCTTTTTGTCGCCAGCCATGCTGCAACCTCGCTTGATTTCATCTCTGATCAGATCGCACGAATTGGCCGCATTGCATGGCGGATTCGTAGCAGGTGAAATCTCCTTACATTGATTGACGAGGATGTTCGCCGCTTTCGCACCAATCTCCTGCTTGCAGTCAGCCGCCGTATCCGCCTCGTCCTTGTCACCAAGTTTTTTCAACCAACCCAACTGTTGGCTCAAAAGACCGATCCTTTGGCGGGTCAATACTTCCTTGCAGTCGGCTTCGGAAACCATAATCGCGTAGTTCACCTGCTGATAGCGACACTCACTATCGCGATATTTAATCCAGTTGCGCTGACTTTCCTTGAGTTGCCCTTGATTGGAAGCCGGCAACGCGTTGATGACCTGACCATAAAGATCATTCAGCCTTCGATCCGCCGCCTTTAGATCAGCATAGGCCACCGAAGACTGGAGTACAGCAAACGCAACCAACACAATTGTTAATAATCGCTTCATCGACACATCCCCCTCGTTTACAATCAAACATTGACAGCCGCGCCCGAACCAAAGGCACTCTGCGCCGCCATCCTATTACTTGGTGGTGTATCCTCCATTAACGAGGATGGTCTGGCCAGTCATCCACCAACCTTCCGAGACCAGAAGACGGATCCAGGGAACGATGTCACCGATATCCGTGAGACCGGTCTTCGAGAAACTCGAAAGGGCTGCTGCGGTCTTATGATAGGCCACAGCATCAGCGCCCTCGGCAGGATAGAAGAAAGGCGTATCCATAGGGCCAGGTCCGATGGCGGTTACAGAAATCCCTCGTTCGCCGAACTCCTTTGAAGCCGCACGCGTGAAATGTTCAACGGGAGCCTTGGTACCGGCATAGCTCGAATAAAACGGCGTATAGGCGCCGAGCAGGGAAGTCACCAATGTACAAATTTTGCCGTTGTCGTTCAGTTGCTTACCCGCTTCCTTGATGAAGAAGAATGCAGCCTTCGCATTGACTGCTGACATTTCGTCATACTCAGCTTCCGAAATTTCCGTCATCGGCTTCTTCAAAACCTTACCGACGGTGTTGATCGCGATATCCGGCTTGCCAATGGCAGCAATGGCATCAGCGAACAGTTTCTCTGTTGCACCTGCAGTGATCAGATTGGCCTGAAAGGCAACTGCTTCAGCGCCTGCCGCCTTCACAGCGGCAACGGTTGCGTCAGCGTCAGCTTTGCTCGCAGCGCTGTTGTAGTGGATTGCGATTGCCTTGGCCCCATGAGCGGCTAGATCACGGGCAATGAGCCCACCTAGATTCTTTGCACCACCAGCAATGATGGCGGTTTTGCCCTTAATGGAATGATCAGTCATGGAATTAGGCTCCTATAGTTTATAACGAAATACCCAGGATATTGGAGACATAACGATCTCACATAACCCAAGCGACCGCTGTCAGTTATAAGGGGGCGGACTGACAGCGGTCTGTCACCGTGGCCAACATTGACCAGTATGGAAAGTCCTCGCCAGCCTCCGGTGATTGGTCTATAGCATCAAGCAGGCAGCTGGCCGTTCCGCGACATCATAACTGTAACCCCGATTGTTCGTGCCGGCGTTGACAGGACATCGTCATAGTTCGAGTATCTGTCATCGCCTAAGCTCGCACTTAAACCGTCTACCACATATTCGATAGGACGGTAGTCAAGGGGGCCTGGTTGCTATGAGGCGTGTACGAAATGAAACTCGAAGTCGTTGGTCAACTCCTGTGTGAGACGTTGTGCAACTCAGGATATACCAGAGTTCCTATTTAGATCGCTGCTACAAAGTAACGGCCGACCATCAGATTCCAGTCCTATTCAGATAGAAGAGTTGTTTCAGAATACGCTGATATTCGCAGATGCAACCAAGCCCAATGGTCGACGGACGCATTGGACCTCAATGGTGCTATATTCCACCGCGCCGAATTTTCGTTGGTGTCGTTCTTCTGCGCTCCCTCATAAGTGAGGTCATATGGCTTTGGCTTCCGAACCCGCAGGTTCTCCATATCTCAGCTAGAGGGAGATCATCAGCCCGGATCAACATCTCGGCATATTCCAGCCGCAAGTCTATCAGATATTGATGTGGGCTCTTTCCGGTGGTTTGGCGAAATCCGCGCGCGAAGTGACTGACCGATATGCGAGCCAAACTTGCCAGTTTCTCAATTGGAATATTCTCCGACAGGTGAGATCGCATGTAATCATCGACGGTACGCCAGGTTTTCGCCGAAAGCCCACCAGAAGCCGGGCTGTAATTCACCTTTTTGATTGAAGAATGGTTCCGCAGTACGTTCAACCAGAATGCGACATTGAGAGAATCCAAATACAGTAAATTTGGCTTGTCACACTCACGCAAAATCTCGTCACGCATGAGGTTCGCCAACGCCAATGCGGTCTTATCGACACTTCCAGCTCTGAGCGGCCTTAACTCGTACTCGTCATTGTCGAACTCCACGGCCGCGAGGTTGCGCAGACGCTCCGCACCGAAAGACGTCAATATATTCTCTTTCGGTGTGTGCCATCGAGCAAAGAGATCTGCCTTATCCGGAATCAACTCCAAAGAGCCAACCGGAACATTTGCAGAGGTGCGTCTGTCAGACCCTAGCCTCGCTTCCCGTTCCATCTGCGGAGTTAGAAGAATAAGAGCGAACGGCTCCGGGGCCACCAGCTGGATCTCATTTGGTCCTGTTCTGGTGAGCGTAACTGCGCTTTTCTCTGAACTGTAAACCTTGCCCCATTCTTCCGGGATGCTCTCGAGCCACTTCATCTTCGAGCGATACCCGGAACGACGCGCTGCGAATTAGCGAATTTAATCCCTACACGACTGCAATCGGTCAAACGAGCGAGTATCGACGGCGATCCGCCACAGCTTTCAGATTGAGGAATGCAGGCAAGCAACAAGTATCGGCAGACTTCGGTAATAGATTGGTGCAAGCGCGAAACGGGCTTTTGATGTTGCTTATTCCAGAAAGGTCGCATCCAATCAAAGAGACCAATTTGATGGGAAAAGCCACGCTGTGATTTCGTCCGGATGTGTGAAGGATTACACTTCACATCCTCCGCCGTTACGATTATCGAACTCGCCATTATTGGCCAGTATGTTCGGTCACCCATCCACGCTCCACAATCGCATTATACAACGTCCATCGATTTGACATTGCTTAATAAGAACTACAGCTCGGATTATTATATAAGTGAGTAAAATTGAATTTAGAACGTTACGTAACCGTCACATCAAAGACGCAACGTCTTAGCTTTCTCCTCAGAAAAAGGGGCCTCTGAGCCGTTATGTTAGGTTCCTGTCTGGAAATGGGCATAACGGTCCCCCGCGAAACCCGATAGATGCATTCGCAATCATCCTATCGAGACGTTGCGTGTAAATCTGGGTATATACCCTCCCTTGGGAATCGTAATATGTATAGGCTCGGATTTCCCCAGTCCTTTATTATATGCATCGAGTGTGTCGCGAAGCCGCTTCGCACTGGTTCTAACGAGTGAATCTCCGACCAGATCATCCCCAATTTTTCGATCAAAGACGTCAAGCGCGATTGCGCATTCCTTAATTCTATCCGCTCTCCCGGAAAGCGTTTCTTCGACAATATAGATAATGAACTTGCGCGCTCGTGGCGAGCGGGCAAAGTCAATTGAATTCGTCATTCTGAAAAGGCAATCACGGATAACATCTTCAAATCCTGCAATATCGTTTAATACGGCTTCGACATCAGATGCATTATGTGAGCTCTGGGTTGGCCCTAGCGTTAAATACTCAGCGTTAATTGACTTCTGCACATTGCTTGTTCCGTAAGGCAATGCCTGCACGTCATTGGGCGTCGTGGCTATACTTGCAAGTTCAGGTGAGCGCACCGATGTGTAGGATGTGGAAAATGTGGTCGTTCTCTGTCGATAGGCAGCAAGTACATCCAGGTTTATCGCCAGGAGGACGGAGAATGCGAGTACAACCCCACCGATGAGCCCAGTATATTGGATTAGTATCCCCCAGATAGAATTGCTCCATAAACCGACTGTAGGCTCTCCATCATCAAGGAATATGTAAATGACCGCTTGAATCAGCAAGCAGGCGAAAACAAAAATAAAAGATAATAAAATTATTAAATCGGGTGTTGTCCTGTTTCTGAACTCTACCTCCCACACATATGAAAGCACGAGGACTGCACAACCAATAATTATCGATAGACTTTCCAGTCTGACACTGTGGAAAAACAACAGAGAAAGAGCTGCAGCCGACAATGCGAGGAGAACAATCACCCCATCGAAGACCAGGGACACTTTCAGCTTAAACCTCTCAGCAAATGCCTCACAGCAGATCGCCACGCCTGTCAGTAACAGGAGATCTTCTCCGAGAGGTTTAACTGCAGAAAAGCTCTTCGTACGAAAAAGCATCAAACCATAGCCGACCCCTAAAAAGCATAATCCGACACCCCATTTCGTGGTCATCGCGTTTAATTTCGCCGCAAGTATAAGCGCGAGCCCACAAAGGAAGAGTAATATCGGAACGGACCATTCCAAGGCGACATTGATCATAGTTGGGCCTTTTTTAAACCGCGAACGCGAGGGAACTGGGGGATCCTCGCGTCACAATCCGGAGGGGATGAAAGCCACTCCATTATGGATGTCGACTAACATTACCTCGTGAACGCCACAACTATTTTAAACACTTATATCTTACAAATAAGTATTTATTCTATACATTTTTAGTGAACACCTGCTTGCAAAGAAATTCCGTCATGATACTTGATGATTTATCTCCATTATACGATGAGCATACGCTGCTGCCATTTCGGAATGCCGACTACGACTTCAGCTAGTTGTCTGCATCTGGATCATCGACCTGACAGCCAGCGCCGTGACATCCAATATAATCGCCTTGTGTATCAAAGTTCGGATTGCCGTCCTTATCAAACTGAGGTCGCGTGTCGATCTGACGTTCTTCACGGCGACGGCGCTCTTTCTTGCGTTCGCGCTCCTGCCGCTCATGAAGACCATCCATATAGCGCCGCTCTTCATCGTCGTGACGCGCGCTCTGCTCCATCATGCAGCTTGCGAATGCATCTGTATCGGGGCGAAAGCCGAAGGATGAACATTTGTCCTGGTCGACTTCCTCTGCGGTAACACAACCGGCAACTGCCAGCGGCAGGAGTGCGAGCAGCATATGTCTGAACTTGAGGCTCATCAATTGATATCCCATGTTGGAAACCATGGCGCCGGTTAACGACGGCTGCCATATCACTTTGTGCTGTAAGAGACGGTTATGGACTTTGCTTGTAACGCATCTGCCCGAACGCTTGATTATCGATATCTGGTATGAACGCTGGGCCAACGACGCGAACCTCGCGGATTGGAGCTGACCGATATTGTTCGGGAACAACTTCTGCGACCATAGTTGCCACTTTCGCCGGCCCCGTGTCTGGCAACGAAGTTGTCGAACCTGCAATCCGTCGCGGTTGCTTTTTGACAGTCATGAGTGAGGCGACTTTCGCAACATAACCATTCCAGTTGCAGCGTTTGAATTCTCCATCACCGTGATAATCGTAAGCCGTTGTGAGATCGGCATAGGTTTGACCCGTCTGGACCGAAACCATTTCAGCGGATTCTTCGTTCTGGTCGTTAACATAGACTGCCATATCGTTCGTATCGCAGATCATTCTGCACTGAATAAGCGCGGCATCTGTGCCGCCTTTCTGGCCGAACTGCGAATTGGGCGTCGGAAAGTAATAACCGTCCGAAAGACGCACGCAATATTGCAGTCCATTTTTGAATCCGGGGACTTTCTTTGGCCTGTCTATAGCTGGCCCCGTGCGGGCGAGTGTTGCGGAGTTCAACATGTTGACTGCTTTTGGACGCTGTACTGCAGATGCAAGGGCCTTGCATTCCCGATCAGCGGAAGATGCGAGGCTCAGCTCCTGCTGGACTTCACTAATTTTCATGCCAACGTCACGACAGGCATTGAAAAAACCGCCATCAGATTTACCGGGTTTACAACCCCGACCACGCTCAATGGCTCGAAGCGCCGAAAGTTGTCGTTGCAGCATCTTAATTGCGGGATTATTTGCAGATGCACTTCCGCAGGTAGCTGCGAAAGTATCATTTGGTGTTAACCCAATCACGAGAAGGGCAAATAGGGCGGTCACCTTGTTCATAGTACCCGTCCCCCGACGTTCTATCCAGCTTGCTTCATGAAATCGTGTTCACTGCCTTGATGATCGTTATCATTGTGCCTTTGTAAAAATGGAGCGGGTTGGGTTCCCGCCATCAGCGCGGTCAGAGCCAATTGCAAATAGAGAGGTGCCCCTCGACGGTCGATCGCTTTTAACGCGGCCCTGGAAAGCCCCAACGTATGAGCAAGCTCGCATTCCGATTTGTTCAATACTGCGCAAACCTTCGCCAAACGGAATTTGACCGCCTGCCCTCGCTTCGCCATTACCCGCTGCTCCTCGATAGTCTGTTGTGAGTTATGATTGCCCTTACAGGGTCGCAGGGCCTGACAGGCCGGAAGCTTTTGAAGGATCAGCCGAGCGCGATCGGAAACGGCCCTCCCGAAAGAGTGCTGTCGATGAACTGCGAGACGCGTAATTCCATCCGAATACCCCCAGCATGCATCAAGTCGCCAACAGCGATCGCCGAAAATCCGGTGCCTTCGATCATTGGGCACAAGATCGGCATTGCAAATGCCCCCTCAAGCGAGATTGACGATCATGTATTTTCTGTTCGCTAAACTATTTATATATTCAATAAATATGATTACATTAAATATTGCTCTATGAATGAATTCGGATTATCAGGAAATAACTTTATTTCTCCCAATTCTGCTAAAAAGAGACCAGGTTTAAAAGCACGCCGCTATCCAACGATGCGGAGCTGATGTTCTACGCTTGATGGGTCTTGAACATCTGGCGTAAACCACCAGCACATTGGCATTTTTAGATGCGATAATGGAAAACTAAGAATTTGAGATTCGAATTATATATTCAAAATGCCGATTGAGAATTATCTGTGCCGTTTATTATATTATGCTAAAATATAATTTCTAAAAGCCATAGCGACAACCACCGCGTAAATGAGGGACATAGTCTTGCCCCTCATTTATCGACGTCAACCTTAATCTGGATTGTCGACCAGGCATCCGACGCCATGGCAACCGATATAGTTGCCATGGGTATCGTAGTTGGGCTCTCCGTTTTTATCGAACTGCGGCGTTGTATCTATATCCCCGGAGTCATCAGGTCGGTCGACTGTACACCCAATACCGTGACAGCCATTATAATCGTCGGAATCACGATGATTGCTGGTCGTGTGATGGTGCTTGTGCCCACTATCAGCAACCATTCCCTCAACGATCGCACCCAGAACAGCGCCCGCTACGACACCGCCTATATCATGACCGTGATGATCATACTGGCGTGCACCTGGATCAAATCCATCGCCACGACCGTGGTGATAGCCACGCACATCTGCAAATACACCAGAACACCCCTGGGCAACCCAAATATAGCGGCTCTTCGGATTATATCCCCACGTGCGATTTAAGATGCACGCCGAACTCGAAGTCTGGTGAATGAGCTGAGGTTTGGACAGCGGCCCCGCGTAACATTCATCATATTTGTAGTCTCTGGATCGACATTCAACAGTCGTTTGAGCTTGAGCGTCGACGATGACCGACGGCGCAATATTGGCGCCCACCAAAATGGCTGTAGCCATGGACAAGTATCTCAGCATTCTTCCCTCCGAATACAGTTCACTTTCGTATTGCACATGAACATCAGAAAATGCACGCTGGCGGCACGGCGGCCTATCCATTTATACTTGTATTCCATCCAATTAGCTTTGTGTAAAATAAGCATATTTAATATTAATGCGATGCAAATTAGCTATATTTAATATAATGACGGGTAGTTGATAAATATCAACCAGTACCGTTGTATTGCGACAGAGATCGTGCGGGGGAGTTGGCTTTTGCGTTTACTAAGCAGGCGGTATCAGAATGTCTACGTTGACACTATCATGCAGGCCGCCTTGGCCGCACATAATCAAACACATCGGAACGATAGCTATAAGCAGACTTTTCGTGCGTATGCCCTTTGCGCTGCATCACCTCGGACTGACCGAAGGAGCGCATCACCGCGCTAAGTAGAATGAAGTTCACGGAATTCATGTGTGCTTACTAAGATTGGTTCCGACTGTATATATCCGTTGGGAATTCCCCCGCAAGAAATTGATCGTTTTCAGAATTCTCAGCAGTTTTAGGCTAAAAAGCCAATACGTCCGACTTGCCCAATTCTAAGTATATTATATTAATCTTCTTAATTGATTCTCGAAATGCTTCCTGCACAGGAAGCTGCGCGACAGAGGGGCCGTCGATTGCGTGTTGACCATGTGGAGATGTCTGTTGCCATTCCAACCCTTCGCGCGCGGATCTGCAATGCGCGGAAGAAAGAGTTATTGAACTCTATTTGCTTCCATCCTGTGACCTTGGCCGCAGCGATGACGGTGCTGTTGCCCTCCGCGCAAGCCTTGGCGCAATGCGCACCATCGGCACCGGCGGCAGTTAGTATTTCTTCAGGCAGTTGCTCGGATCCCGCTTTCACCACGCGAGAAAGTACCGACGCTGCACCAGTAGTCGACGTTTCCGGCACGGGGAGTTATAGCGGCGCATCCGTCTATCTGACAGCAAGCGGCAGCGGTTATGGTGTCCGTGCGAGCGGTGGTGGGACGATCAGCGTGATCGGCTCCTCCTCGGACGCGGCTGAAGTCACCACCAATGGCACGGACGCCTATGGTCTCTACGCCGAGGACGGCGGTGTCATTATAGGCAGCTACACGATTGTCACCGCGAGCGGCGTCGGTGCTTATGGCATCAGTGCAGTTGGGGCCGACAGCAGCATTACACTGACCGACAGCGCCGTGTACACGGCACTCGACAACGCGCTCGGCGCATATGCCGCCAGCGGCGGCACAGTCACACTCACCCGCACCGACGTCATGACTGACGGTATGGCTGCCACTGCCGTGTTTGCCGACGTCGGCGGAACGATCACTCTCAATGATTTGAATACGTATAGTTTCGGCGACAATGCTCCAGGTGGAGTGGCTTCAGGCGCCGGCAGCAATCTTATTCTTAACAATAGTTACTTGAACGGCTATGGAAGCGGTAGCGCCGTGCTGTTCGCAACCGGCGGCGGAACGATCACAATGAGCGGCGGCGCCATCGCGTCAGGCGACTATTATGGCGGCACAATCAACGCCGATGCGCCGGGCATGCTTGCCCGCGGTGTTGATAGCAGCATCGTCGTCCGCGATGGTACCAGCAGCGCCACCTACGGCGCAAACAGCCAGGGCATATGGGCCGATGCCGGAGGCAGCATTGATTATGCTGGTTACGGTATTTTCACCTACCAGCCCAATTCCACCGGCGCGGAAGCAAGTGGCGCAGACAGTACTGTCATTCTGACCAAAACCATAGTCCGGACGACCGGCCCTTCCAGCACAGGTCTGCTTGTCACCGATGCCGGTACGATCACCGTGACCGGAACTGAAGTCACCACAGGTTATATAGTGACCGGCGGCAACCCGCCTGCTCTGCAGTTTCCAGTGGTTGAGATAGGCCTCGAAAGCCATGGCGCAGATGTGATCGGTGTCGACAGCAAGCTGCAAGCTCAGGACACGAAAATCACGACTACTGGCGATGGAGCCATCGGCGTTCGTGTCAGCCAGGGGGCTGCGGCCTCGATTACGGGTGGCACCATCAGGACAAAGGGCGGCGAAAGCGCCGCAGTTGGTGGCGCCGACGGCGTCCAGGCGACCGACGCTGGAAGCACCGTCAGCTTGTCTGGCACCAATATCACCACGGAAAACAATAATGCCATCGGCATACATGCGATGGCGGGCGGTTCGATCACTGCTACTGATGTAAACGTTACCACTATGGGCAGCGCCGCCCATGGTCTTGCGGCGGTAAATGGCGGCACGGTCATCGCATCCGGCACGGCAGTCGCGGTTGACGGTGCCGGATCGGCGGCAATCGATCTTGCTGGAAGCGCACCGGGCACGGTGTCTTTCACCGGCGGAAGTCTGAGTGCCACCAATGCCGCGATCATCCTCGCCGAGGGCGGCATTGGTACAGTCTCGATCAATGGCAACACGGCAATCAGCCCGGCTCTGGTCAACGGACAGCTCTTGCTTGCAAAGGTGACCGAGAATACGGTGGGTACGCCTAGCAACCTGACGCTCAATATTGACCGCATAGCTTCGCTTACCGGCGACATCGTCGTTGATCCTTCGACGCTCACCTATAATCTCAGCAACAGCCAGTGGACCGGTCATCTTGTGCTGACCGGCCCGGGCAATACAGTCAGCGCCAGTCTAAACACATCGCAATGGACAGGCGACTTGCTGGTCGACGCAGGTAACAATGCGGACGTGTCACTGGCGCAAGACAGCCTTTGGACAGGATTAGCGCAGAACGCGACAGACATCACGATCGATGCCAGCAGTATCTGGAACATCACTGGCGATTCCAATGCAACCGATATTGTTGCGAATGCGGGTCTGATCCAGTTCCTGCCGCGACCGGAAGCCTATAGCACTCTGACCGTTGGCAGCTACACCGGCAGCGCTGGCAGCCGTATCGGTTTCAACACCTATCTTGGTGCCGACGGCTCGCCGAGCAACCTGCTGGTGATCAATGGCGGCCAAGCCAGTGGCACGACATCAGTGCTCATCAACAATACCGGCGGTTCGGGAGCGCAGACCGTCGCCGATGGCATCATGCTGGTGCAGGTAACGAATGGCGGCACCACCACGACCGATGCTTTCACGCTCGGCCAGCGTGTGGCTGCGGGCGCTTACGAATACCAGCTCTTCCGCGGCGGCAGCACCGATGCGAACGATTGGTTCCTCCGGTCCCATATTATCGACACATCGACAGGCCCTACGACGGAAGAACCGGATACTCCGATCTACCGTCCAGAAGTGGCGCTCTATGCGCCGATTCCTGCAATTGCGCGGCAAATGGGACTTACCACCTTGGGCACGCTGCATGAGCGCGTGGGCGAGGAGGAAAACCTGCGAGGCTTGCCGGAGTCACGGGCCTATGTGAACGGTGCTTGGGGACGGGTGTTCGGTGAACACTTCAGCAACCGATGGGGCGGTTCCGTTGATGCCAGTGCGACAGGCGATCTGACAGGCTTCCAGACGGGCCTCGACATCCTGCGGCGAACAACGGATAGCGGTCATCGAGATCATGCTGGCCTGTACTTCGCTTACTCCAACTACAATTCGAGTTCGGTGCGCGGCTTCGCGCAAGGAGTACAAGACTTGTCGGTGGGCGAGCTAACACTGAAAGGTCCATCGGTCGGCGCCTATTGGACTCATTTTGGTCCGACGGGCTGGTATCTCGATGCGGTGGTACAGAGCAGCTGGTACGATGCAGATGCGACATCGCTTTACAACGCCGGTCTCTCCACAAAAGCGACTGGATATACGGCATCGCTGGAAGCGGGCTATCCGATCCGCTTTGGAGAGGAAGATCGCTGGCTGATAGAACCGCAGGCGCAACTCATCTATCAGGACGTTTCGGTGGACGGGGCCCATGATCAATATTCGGATGTGAACTGGGATACAGGCAAAGCCTGGACCGGACGATTGGGAGCGCGGCTGCAATATACAAGGCGCGATGAGCGCGGAACATTGTGGCAGCCCTATGCGCGGTTCAATCTCTGGCATTCCTTCTCAGGCAATGACACCGTGTCCTTCGGGCCATCCTCACCGGCGATTGAGAACAGGTTCGGCGACACAGCATTCGAGATCGGTGGTGGGATAACTGCGCGCCTGAAGGAAAAAGTGAGCCTATATGGTCAAGCCAGCTATCGCTGGTCGCCTGACAGCGGGCGTAGTCACCAAACAGCAACGGCTGGTACCTTCGGCGTCCGCTTCGATTGGTAATCGGCGCTTGATGCTATGAACCAATCCAAAACGCAGGCCAGGCTGACGGTCAAAATATGGTTAGCCTAGAATACGCTTATCGCCCGAACAAAAGCAAGATTGGTAGAGCCTTCGGCCAAACCATTTCCTGGAGCGAGATTTGGGTCATCGCGGAATCCGATGCTGCTCCCTGTTGGTGCTGTTCCTTGCACTCGAAAAAGACAACATCACCTTCATCGATTTTTTCAATCGGACCACCTCAGCGTTGCGCGCGGTTCCTGCCGGAGGTGATGGTAATAACCTGACCCGACATAGGTATGCCACGCGGTACGCCCCTGGCTGAAATTGAGGATGCCAACCGGCCATACACGAAGGCTAGTTGTGCAGGAACAGCGGCTGCATACAGACCGTTACGGTAGATACTCGTGACTTTCGTCCTTATCTGTGGATCGATAAGTACCTACATGTGACAAAAATATGCACTTTTGCATTAACCTGAGCGCGGACGGAATTCGTTCTTTGACAAAACTCCTATGTGGCGTTCCAGGGCACCGTTATCTTAACTTTACTGTAAATGTTGGTTGCGATAACTGGGCATGATCAGATCTGGCACCTCGCTTTATCATCGCCATCGTTATCCCGCAGAGATTATCGCCGAAGCAGTGCGGCTGTATTTCGGCCTTCCCCTCAGCTTTCGCATGGTGGAAGACATGCAGGCCTATCGCGGGATCATCTTCAGCTATAAGACGGTGCGTGAATGGGCAGAGAAATTCGGGCGCGCCTATGCCAACAGTATCCGTCGCCGCACACCGCACCTGGGCAACAAGTCACATTTGGATGAATGCGTGATCTCGATCAAGAGTTAGCATTATATTCTCTCGCGAGCGGTTGATCAGAATGGGTTTGTGCTGGATGTTCTTGTCCAGAAACGCCGCAATACAAGGGCCGCCAAGCGCTTCATGCGCAAGCTTCTATCTGGGCAAGGCTGCTCACCGCGTGTCATGGTCACCGACAGGCTTGGCTCTTATGATGCGGCCAACGGAGAAATCGGCCTGACGGACTGCGGTCATCGTCAGTTACGACAAGCCGTCACAAGCATGTGGCGGGAAATCGCGCACTTGAACGCTGCATAGGAGTTTCGTTAAAGAACGAATTCCGTCCCCGCTCAGGTTAACGTAACAGCGCCCATCAAGAACGTAGCCATTGGCGTCAACGGCGCGCCACAGCCAATATTTCTTTCCCTTGATCGTCACCACCATTTCATCAAGCTGCCATTTCTCGGCAAAGTGACCTCGCGAGCGCTGACGGAGTTGGTGGGCGAATTTAAGGTCAAACTTTTCAGCCCATTCCGAGACAGTCTGGAATGAAACCTCAATACCGCGCTCGGCACGCAGATCCTCGATGTCGCGAAAGCTGAGCGGGAACCGGCAATTGAGCCAGACCGCATGGGCGATAATCTCGGCAGGAAAGCGGTGACGTCGAAAATGGGCAGGTTGGGCTTCGGTCATAGCCATCGAATATCAAATCGATCCAGACTATTCCGTTAACCCGCCGCTACCGCCGCAACTTCCCTTTCACCGACCAACGCGGTTTTCGCGACAGCAACCGCCTCACCGGTTGCAGCCGCAATTGCTACATTAACGGCGAGCCGTGCCGCTATTTCGCCTGCGGCTTTGTAATCGCCAGCGTGTTGAATTCCGCCTTTATCTGAACCACTTTTCCATTTCGCTCGTGTCCTGCAATAAGACAGAAAAAATGTGTATTCCCATTCACTTAAATTCGAGAAGCTGGATCCGGGACAAATGGAAAAGTGGTTCAATTCGTGTCGCAAATCAACACCTTTACGCTTCTCGTTGAGGCGCTTCGGTATAGAAAAAAATGAGACAGCTGACGAATTTGATTGCCAATCAAAAATCGCTTGGCATGAACTTATAGTAGAGAATTCAAACGCTTGATCATTTAGTCGTTAGGTAGGAACTGTAATCCTGAAGCTAGATGTCGGTTCATGTGATAGACAAAATCTATCGCTTCACCAGACCGGAGCGCCTCGAGAATCCGATCATGTTCTTCGGCCGCCTCTTTCAATGCTCCGCGCTGAGACTTGCCCAACTCCATCAGCCTGAGAACAACTGGTTTGAGCATGCCATATATTTCGGACAATGTATGATTTCCGGCCGCATCCACCATGATCTGATGGAATCGGAAATCATATTCAGATGCCGATGCCGCGTCGCTAGCGTCGGCCATCGTGCGATTTGCGCTATCCATTAACTGGAGATCAGCTTCGCTCATTTTGCCGACAAGCAAGCCTGCCAGGTTCATCTCGGTCAGCCTTCGAAATCCCTGTATATCGGTGAACATGTCGGTAGATATTTCAAGAGAAACCGAAAAGAAGTCGTGCATGGCGGCACGCCGACGGTCCGTAATGACAATACCAGCCTTTTGTCGAGACTCTATAATTCCATAAGTTTTAAGAGTCCGAACCGCTTCACGAATGGTATTTCGTCCGGTATCGAACATCGATGCTAGCTCGTTCTCTGTAGGAAGAACGTCGCCTACCGTTAAACCCTTTTCTCGAATTAAAGAACGAATTTGGTCGATCGCCTGATCAACCGCAGACTGCTTGTCCGCCTTCATAGGATCAATTTCAACCATCGCGTTCCCTTTCCAACCCGTCGTCAAGATTATCTATAGATGTCAGCTTCTGGAGGCCAGCCTGATCAGTTAATGATCTAAAATCTTGTTGGAAATCGAAAGAGTGGCCACAGGCCACTCTCTTCGCACTATCTATAAAGTTATGTTCAGTCCATCACAGGCAAAGGTTCAGCTTTTCCTACGATGAAGGCGTATGAAAACGCCCCGGTTAGCGCCATGCAAGAGGCGAGCAGGAAGACCGGTGCATAACTTCCACCGAACTTGTCGAGCAGAAAGCCAAAGACCAAGGGACTGATGATACCGGCAATATTTGCCGCAAAATTTTGGATCCCGCCAATTGAAGCAACATGTCGCGAGCTTGGCGCAATATCCGCAGGAAGCGCCCAGATTGCTGTGCCAGCAACCGCGAGACTGCTGTAAGAAATGGCCAAAAAAAACAGCGCCGCGTAAAGAGATTCCACGCTTGCGGCCGGCAGGATTGCAGCGCCGCCAATCATGCCACCAACCATGATTGTTTTACGGACTTTCGTAACATCGGCGCCTTTACGAATATGATGATCAGCATATGCACCGATAGACCACGCAGAAACAACGGCGAGAAGGCCCGGAATCATTCCGTATAAACCAAGCGACTTCAGATCGAGCCCGCGCGCATCTTTGAGAAATGAGGGAAACCAGGTGAGGAAGAAATAGATCACGAAGTTCAGGCAGAAAAAGCCCAACATCATACCCCAGATCGTCCGATAGCGGAAAAGAGACTTCCACGACAACCGGGCCGCCGTTTCATCGTCATTTTCAGCGGTGCGTCCGCCATTTTCAGCGATATAGCGCCGTTCTTCCTCATTGGCCCACGGATGCTCGCCTGGAGAACGATAGGTTTTATACCATGCAAACGCCCAAACCACACCAATCGCGCCAAGAATCAGGAACGAGTAATGCCAAGTTGCGAACGCAATGATGGCCGTCACAATGGGCAGCGCGAGCACAGTGCCTACTCTCGAGCCAGAATCGATAACGGCGACCGAAAAAGCGCGTTCGCTACGGGGAAACCACTGCGACGTCGCTTTGATTGCGGATGGATATGCCGGCGCTTCGCCTGCACCAAGTGCGAAACGCACCGCGAAGAAGCTCCAGAAGCTGTTTGCAAGCGGCGTGAGCATCGTAAATACAGACCACCAAATTGCTGCAAGCGAAAAGGTTTTCCGTGCGCCCAATTTGTCGGTGATCCATCCAGCAAATAGCATCATGCCATCATACGCCCAAAAGAAGGCTCCGAGGATGAGACCTTTCTGAGTATTTGTGAGCTCTAGCCCCAATTCAGCGTCGATGAATGGAAGCGCGACGCTCATATTGGCGCGATCAAGATAATTGATCGTCATCCCCGCGAAACACATGAACAGAATGAAATATCTGGCCCGTGTTTTCACGCCAGATGATGACAAATGTTGTTGAAGCATTCTTATCCTCCTCCGATATGCTTAACGCATCCCCCGGATAATTTTCCGATTGGGATACCGTTCTCGGCAGCCGCTCATCCACGACCACCGGAACGCCTTACGTGTTAATTGAACGCCAAAGCTCGCCCTGCAGCAAAGCTCGCTGATGCGCCCATGGCCTCCTCAATCCGCAGACACTCATTCCACTTAGCCATCCGCTCGGACCTCGAAAATGATCCGACTTTGAATTGCCCCGCGTCCCAACCAATAGCGAGATGAGCAATGGTCAAATCTTCAGTCTCACCAGAACGGGCCGAAACGATTGTGCCGAGCCCAGCTTCTTTGCCCGCATCAAGCGCAGCCTTCGTTTCACTGACTGTTCCCGCCTGATTTAACTTAATCAACACAGCAGTGGCCGCCTTTGCCGCGACACCCGCGCGGACGCGGTCTGCATTGGTGACAAAGAAGTCGTCACCGATCACCTGACATCTTTCGCCATGGGCTTGCGTGAAAGCAATGAAGCCATCCCGATCATCTTCTGCGACGGGATCTTCAATGGAAACGATAGGATAGGTCTCAATCCATCGTCCGAGCATGTCGATCAGGTTGCTCGTGTCGAGTTTTTGCCCATCAAGTGCAAGCGTATACACTCCGTTTCGTCCGAATTCCGATGCGGCGACGTCAAGTGAAATAGCGATCTCGCTGCCCGGTTTGAAACCTGCGGCGTCAATGGCTTTAACGAGCGCATCCAGAGCTTCTTCATTGGATTTGAACGCGGGCCAGAATCCACCCTCGTCCGCAACACCTTGCAACCGTCCCGTTTGTTTCATGAAGGCACCGGCGGCGCGATAGACTTCAGCGGTCCAGTCAATAGCTTCGCGGAAAGACGTTGCGGCTGGGGCCATCACCATAAAATCTTGGATGTCGACCCTTTTTGCCGCATGGGCGCCGCCGCCGAAAATTTGAATCTCGGGTAAGGGCATTCGTACGGGTTTTCCATCTGCAAGATATTGCCATAGCGGCAGGTGTGCTGCAGCGGCACGCGCATGCAGCACCGCCATGGAGGTCGCGACGAGCGCGTTGCCACCAAGCCGGCTTTTATTTGGCGTTCCGTCGAGGCCGATCAGCGTCGCGTCAATCCCATCCTGATCATCGGCATCGCGACCCGCAAGGGTTGCTGCGATTTCAACATTGACGTTGTTGACTGCATTCGAGACATCAAAGCCACCGAAAGCAGCCCCGCCATCCCTTAAGTCCACAGCTTCACCGCTGCCGGTCGACGCACCAGCAGGCGCAATGGCGCGCCCCGTAAACCCGCCAGCCAAGGTGACTTCGGCTTCCACTGTTGGACGACCACGAGAGTCCCATACGCGGCGGCCTCTTATGCTCTTAATCGTCGTGTCAGTCATGCTTGGACAACTCCGTGAGCCAATAATGTTTGATATGAGAAAGTGACGCGCCTCGCTGCTTGATCAGCAACCGGCTATTCCTGCGAACGAACTCGATGTCAGTTTCTTTGGTCAGATACTCGACAGGCGATTTACCATCGACGCGCGCCAGACTTAACGCGGGCAATAGCAAAGCTGCTCTCGCTTCAACGATTGTTCTGTCTTCCCAGTCGACGCCTTCGAGATAGCGCTGCGTTAACGCGGCGAAACTGAGAGCGTAATCTTTTGCCGATGCTGGATTCCAAACAGCTTTGAGAAGAAGATGATTGAGGCAGAAAGCGAGGTCAAAAGCTGGATCGCCGTACCAGGCGCATTCCGCATCCAGCAATACAGGACCATTCGCCCCCATTAGAATGTTTTTGGGGCTCACGTCACCGTGCACCAGAGCTTTTCGTGTATTGAGAGTTTGTCGGGATAACTCGAACAACTGCCCGGATAGATCGCCATGTTTATGTGCGATCGCTTCGATGTAAGGCTCCAAGCGGATCGAATGGAATACTTCATCGTTCGCGAAACGGCGTGAGACTTCAGTTCGATTTGCGGTTGACGAATGTATCGTTGATAGTATTTCGCCCAGCTTTGAAGCAAATTGGATATCCACCCTTCCGCGAAGAAGCTCGGCCTTCCACACTGGATTAGTTGCAGGCTCCAAGTAATCCATCGCAAACACGCCTTTATCGGGATCATGAGCGAGAATGTGCGGCGCGGAGTGACTGACGGCCTTACCCGCAACCAAGAGCCATTCAACTTCACTCGCATTTCTGGAAACAGGCGCGTTCCATTCCTGAGAAACACGAAGCCGTGCCAAGGCTTTCTTGACGACGAATGAACTGGTTGGCGTAATGATCTTCCAGATATCTGATGCCACGCCTCCTGTTAGGGGCGTTGCATTGAAAGCATCAGCTTCCACCAATCCGCTTGCCGTCAAAAATTCGGCGATGACCGGATCTAATACCGCATCTTTCTTTTGTGTACAGGCCATTTTTGAAACTCTGTATTGGCCACAACCACACATAGGAAGTCGCGACTATAAGGTCTCCGCTGACAGAGGTGCCGCCAACGGAGATTTCCAGATAAAGGTATAAAGCTTAGTTGACCGGCGCCATCAGTGGCCGCAAACCCAATTCAAGCAGCTGATCCGTGGTTTCCATAACGCCACGAAGCTCAGCAAGACCTTTCAAACGCCCTATGCATGAATATCCTGGATTGACGTTTTTGTTGGCGTCATCAACCAGCACATGGCCGTGGTCTGGCCGCATTGGTATCAGGAAATCTAGGAGACCCGCATCACGCCTGCGCCGCTCTTCTTTTAGTAGCTCAACGATCACACCAACCATATTCGTATCTCCTTCGAGATGGTCGGACTCCATGAATGAGCCATCAGGGTCCCGGGTTACATTTCTCAAATGTGCAAAATGAATACGTGGACCAAACTCTTTTGCCATAGCCACTACATCGTTATCTGGTCGCGATGTAAGGGAGCCTACGCAAAGCGTGAGACCATTTGCGTTACTGTCTACACATTCGAGAATTTTACGGATATCAGCGGCTGTGGAGACAACGCGCGGAAGACCAAACAACGAGAACGGCGGATCATCCGGATGAATAGCTAGCTTTACGCCGTACTCCTCAGCAATCGGGACGATTTCACGCTGGAATTCATGCAGGTTCTCACGCATCTGGTCATCGGTGATGTCATCAAACTGGGCAATCCGCTCACGAATACCTTCCCGGGTATGGGAATCTTCGCCGCCCGGCAATCCCGCGATGATATTATGCTCTAGCTGTGCGATGTATGCTTCAGTGAACCTTTTAAACCGACCATTCGCGGCCTCAATCAACTCGGAAGGATAGTCGCTTTCCGCGTTCTTGCGCTTCAGGACAAGGAGATCATAAGCAACGAAATCAACCATGTCGAAGCGAAGCGCAAGGCCGCCAGTCGCTGTTTTGTGCCTCAGGTCAGTACGTGTCCAGTCCACAACTGGCATGAAATTATAGCAAACAACCGGGACTCCGGCCTTTCCCAGGTTCATCAAGCTATCTTTCCAGGCGTCAACATACTGACGCCATGGCCCCTGACGAAGCTTGATCGACGTATGAACGGGGATCGACTCACAAACCGACCAAATCAGGCCTTTCTCGCGGACTAGATTGTGATGCTGGTCGATTTCCTCGCGCGCCCAAACCCGCCCATCGTAAATATGATGGAGAGCAGTCACGATTCCATGGGCTCCCGCCTGCTTTGCATCGTCCAACGATACAGGATCGGCCGTTCCGAACCACCGCCAACTCTGAAGCATTCCAAATCCTCCTGCTAATATGTGGGACAAATTAAACGCAAACTTCGATAATGCAAGCGTTTTTCTCGGATATAGTCGTGTTTTGTACGGACATGATGTTTATATTGTCCCATATATATCTTGATTGGCCCTCTACATTTCAATATGGTGCCGAGGACTTATAGGGCGCGGAGATGAGCGCAGGCTGATTTCCAAACGCTGTATTGTTCTCCCTCAAATCAGCGGCCCTGCAATCAAAGCCACGACGAATGACAATCAAGACTGGAGGAATACATGACGAGTGAACCGAAGCCTTCCGGGCGACTATCAGGGAAACGCGCTTTTGTTACGGCTGGGGCGCAGGGGATTGGTCGAGCAATTGCGATAAGATTTGCCGAAGAAGGAGCGATTGTGACCGTCGCCGATCTTAACGGTGAAAAATTGGCTGAGCTTACTCGGTTCGGCGTCAAAACGATGTCATTTGATGCGTCCGATGGGGCTGCGGTTGCAGCAGCTTTCAGCGAACATCGTAATCTGGATATTCTGGTAAACTGTGTGGGCTGGGTGCACCATGGGACAATTCTCGATGCTGATGAAGCAGCGTGGAATCAATCATTTAAGCTAAATGTGGACCCGATGTATCATGCAATACGAGCGGCGCTTCCCGATATGCTTGCAGCCGGCAAAGGGAGCATCGTCAATATTGCGTCTGCGGCGTCCTCCCTTAAAGGTTTCCCCAACCGCGCAGCCTATGGAACAACAAAGGCAGCCGTTATTGGCCTTACTAAAGCGGTGGCCGCTGATTTCGTAGGGCGCGGCATTCGATGCAATGCAATCTGTCCAGGTACGATTGCTTCTCCATCTCTTGAGGAACGCATCAACGCGTTTGACGATCCTGTTGCCGCACGTGAGGCTTTTATCTCCAGGCAACCTATGGGCCGACTTGGAACTCCTGAAGAAGTTGCCGCGCTTGCAACATATCTGGGATCCGATGAAAGCCGCTTTATGACGGGTGGCGTCGTGCTCATCGATGGCGGCGCAACGAACTGATTACTAAAGGAAAACAAAATGAAATTTCTTCGTTATGGACAACCCGGAAAAGAGCGTCCAGCTGTTCTTGATGGCGACGGCAACGCGCGGGACATCAGTTCACTTGTCGCAGACATCAATCCCGAAACAATCGGCAGTTTGACCGCGCTCAATCTGGAAAGTATCTCAAAATTGCCGCTCATCGATTCATCTGAGCGGATCGGACCATGCGTAGGCGGTTCCAGCAAATTCGTTTGCATCGGCCTCAACTACGCCGACCACGCAGCCGAGACAGGTGCCCCAATTCCCGAAGAGCCTATTATTTTCCTAAAAGCAAATAGCGCGATTTGTGGCCCCAACGACGATATTATGATCCCACCCGGATCACAGAAGACGGACTGGGAAGTTGAACTTGGGATTATCATTGGCAAAACTGCGCGACATGTTTCTATTGAACAAGCTCACGAGTACATCGCCGGTTACTCCCTGATCAATGACGTTTCAGAACGGGAATACCAGGTCGAACGCGGCGGACAGTGGGATAAAGGCAAAGGCTATGACACATTCGGGCCGATTGGCCCCTGGCTGGTTACTCCTGACGAAATTCCTGATCCCCATAATCTCCATATGTGGCTGGAAGTGGATGGGCGGCGCTATCAAAACGGCAGCACCAACACAATGATTTTCAAAGTGCACGAATTGGTTAGTTACGTCAGCCAATTCATGTCTCTCCTACCCGGTGATGTGATTAGCACGGGCACACCTCCTGGAGTTGGTCTTGGCCAGCGGCCTCCGGTTTACCTTCGCGCAGGACAGACCATCGAGTTAGGCATCGAGGGCCTCGGCGTGCAACGGCAGCGCACCATTCCTTCTCCATACAGCAACAACTAGAACGGAGTTTGCCAGGAGCCCGTCAAAGAGGCGGGCTCCTGAAGTGGACGGAATAGACCAAATTGGCATTACGCTAACGATATAATATTGGGCCGCGCTAAGACATGGAGCGAGATGAGGCCGCCGACAAATGGCTTTTGCGGCGCTGCCCTTCACGTTCACGAATTTGATTGCCAGTCAAGAACCCATGCTCTTTCAATTCTGACGTCTGGAATAAGGTCCGAGGCGGCCATTCGGCTCTTTTGCTGTGAATTGGAACAGCTGCCGTCAAGATGTAACGCCGCCAGCCCCAAATGCATAAAATCTCGCCTGGGTTTTCAGGCGGGCTTGTGATTTGCGACTGGAGGGGTAATGGTCGGCTCCCGCCCTCTAGCCTGTTTTGCCTGTGACGGCCCTGGCACAGGCGAGCACCATATCTTGCGCCCATTCCTAGGCTTTTATTCGCGGTCAATTTGTTATAAGGTTTTGGCAGGAACTTATAACGCTGCTAACGGTAAGATTGGCTATAAGGTTTTTGGCAGGAACTTATAACGACATAGTTCAACTCGCCGCCGGTACGACCAACTCATTCGAAAAGGCCGAAGATGAAAGAGATCGACATCAGCTATAGAACGATGTTCGCGGAGTTGGCGCAGCGGACAATGGATGCACAATTCGTAGCAGACTTCCCTTTAGAAGGATGGTTTGTGACCGTAACCGTCAAAGATCGCGATTATTGGTATTTCGATCTCCCCACCCCCGAAGGCAAAGACAAACGAAGCTACGTCGGCCCCGCGAGTGACGAAGCCATCACTAAGCGGGTAAGAGCCCACAAGGAGATCAAGGACAACATCCGAGAGCGTAGACGCATGGTTAGCACGCTGCGACGCGCCGGCCTTCCCGGTCCGGATCCCTTCGCTGGGGATGTCACGAAGGCCTTAGCCGATGCTGGGTTGTTCCGGCTGCGCGCCATCTTGATTGGGTCGGTGGCATTCAGCACCTATGCTGGAATGCTTGGTGTCCGGCTGCCCTCTGCCGCGCTGCAGACAGGCGACGCAGACTTCGCTCAAGACTTCGCAATATCGGCTAGTGTCCAAGATAGTCTCCCGCCAATCCTCGAAATCCTCCAGTCAGTAGACCCTGAATTCCGAGCGATTCCGCACCAGGCCGATAAGGCTAAAGTGGTCGCCTTCGTGAACGCCAAAGGCTATCGGGTGGAGTTCTTGACCGGAAATCGGGGATCAGAAGAATACACTGGCAAGCCGTCGCCCATGCCCGCCCTCGGCGGCGCGTCGGCGGAGAATCTGCGGTTCCTTGATTACCTGATCTACGAGCCTATCCGCACCGTGCTTCTTTTCCGCGAAGGCATAAACGTTCTCGTTCCTGCTCCCGAGAGGTATGCCGTACACAAGCTGATTGTGTCGTCGCGAAGACTCACTGATACGTTGGGGCGTTTGAAGGCTGACAAAGATCTAACACAAGCCGCGTTGCTCTTCGAAGCTCTCGTGGAAACGCGCCACGGCAATGAGTTAAGCGATGCTTGGGAGGAAGCATGGGAGCGCGGTGATGCGTGGAAAGAGAGCATCGTCAGTGGCTTATCCAGACTACCCAAAAACGGAGTGGAAGCGTTAAGAGAGGCACTCGGTTCCGATGTTGTGGAAGGCTTACTGAAAAGGTGATTGACAGATTTCGCGAGAAACGAAAGACGACGACAGGCCAGTCTATGATTGCCAGCCAAGATTCTAGGCTCTGTTCCTCGCCAGCAGCAATAGGGCTCAATCACCTTTAAGGGATACGAACCTCAAGCATGCGCTTATTTCCGTGAACTTCAGAATTGATCAATCAATTCGCTTTCAAAACCCGCGCTTGGCAACAAGCCCGTTAATTTAGCAACCAGAGATGCAATAAATGTTGATTTCCATCGAGATGGGGCCCATCCGGACAAACTCTTGATGAGAACAAAAGCAACGAGCCAAAATCACCTTCCTAAAAGGCAATGGTGATTCATATTTGAGCCAATTTGGAAAACCGCTTCGTCACTAGAGCGTGTCCTTTGAATACTGAATCAGTTTCGAAGTGACAATCGGCAATCTGTCTGATTCAAGGTTTCCAGATAAGGAGGCTTTCGATGGGACGAGCATTAAGCACTGATTTGCGATCACGTGTTTTGAAGGCTGCAAGCGAAGGATTGTCGGCACGCAACGCGGGTTTACGGTTCGGGGTGTCCGCAGCGACAGCAATCCGCTGGGGTTCTCGTGCTCGGGATGGTGAGTTGGAAGCACGGCATCCGGGTCGACGACGCGGTTCGAGACTTGATGCCCATGAAGATTTCATCGTGATTATGATTGAAGAGCGCAAAGACGTCACGCTTAATGAGATGGTTGCGCGTCTGGCCAAAGAGCGCGGCTTCCAGATTGTGCGGAGTGCTTTGAATGCCTGGCTACGGGCCCGTGGCTTTACTTACAAAAAAAGACCGCACATGCATTGGAGCAGGAACAGCCAGGCCTGATGAGCCGGCACGAGGCGTGGTTTGAAAGCCAGCTTGATCTTGATCTTGAAAGGCTCGTTTTCATCGACGAGACAGGACTGAATACGAAGATGGCGCGGTTGCATGGGCGCAGCCTACGAGGCGAAAGATGTCACGCAGGCATCCCACATGGTCACTGGAAAGCAACGACGTTTACCGGTGCGTTCCGGCTCTCAGGCATGACAGCACCCATGGTGCTGGCTGGCGCAATGAATGCCGACGCCTTTCGTGCTTTCATCAAACAAGTGCTCGTGCCGACACTGACACCCGGTGACATCGTGATCATGGACAATTTGCCTGCTCATAAGATTGTCGGCATCAGAGAAGCGATTGAGGAAACACGTGCGCAGCTGCAGTATCTGCCACCCTACAGTCCAGACTTCAATCCAATAAAGATGGCATTCTCGAAACTCAAAGCACATCTGCCTGGAAAAGCCGAACGAACTGTCGAAACTCTATGGGATGCCGTCCGCCAAGCCATAACATTGTACGAACCAACCGAGTGCGCCAACTACTTTGCTGCTTGCGGTTATGATCCAACATAAAACGGATACGCTCTAGGCTCGAAACCCAATCAAACTGTTGATCATGTTTCCTTTCACTGATTCACTGCCTGCGATAACGGGAGTTTCTGACCATGGCAGGTGAATTCTGGCTTGATGATCATCAGTGGGCAGTGATTTCGCCGCTGCTTCCGACGAACCAACCCGGCGCTCATCGCACCGACG
>NZ_VCPE01000016.1 GCF_005938105.1 Brucella haematophila
CGCTGAAAAACAAACGAGGGAAGGTTCAAACATGGGTCAATTCTAAATGGAAATATCACCCCAAACCGGGTCACTTCTCAGCGGCAATCAACAGTACGCAGCACCGAGACGCCAGCCCACGGACTCATCTTCGACGTCGAGAGATGCAACGCGCCACGTGCCACCGAACGGATGACCTGTTGGCGGAATGGCCTTGGTCTGTTCGCCACGCAGTTCCTGATAGCTCACGCCACCGAGAATACGGAAATAGCCCTTTTCACCGGCTGCAAAACGATAGGAACAGTTCAGACCGTAGTCGTTAGAGGAAATCTTCTGTTCTGCTGCAACGAAGCTGCGAACCGAGTCCAGACCGACATCCGTATGAATGCCCCAAGGCTGACGATATTGTGCGGCGCAAGCCAGATCCGACGTCAGGTCGAACTTTGCGGATGCCTTCGGCACCCAATAGCTCGTCGCTTCGTCAACTTCGGTGCTGTACGGCTGACCGCCCTTGAAAGGATTCCTGCCGCCCGTCGCCGCTCCGATTGCGGAGCCACGAATGTTCTTCAGCTTACGCTGCGGAGCGACAAAAGTGCCGGACGCATCGACAGCATTTCCTTGTTCGAACAGAATGTCGAAATCCTGCGAGCTGCGTTCCAGACCACCCGCATGAGCGACAACCGCACTCCCAAGCAGTACCGCCGCAATTCCCCCTATTTTTAAGCCGCGTCCGCTCATAAATGTCCTCCCAGATAGCAACGGCATTAACGTTGACGCAAACGTAAAACAGGAAGGATTCGACCTGCAATATCCAATCATTCGCGGGTCGGTCGCTCGCTCTGAATGGCCACATCAAAAATGCCTAAAATGTGTTGGGTTTTTATGCGCGCGGGAAACATTCCGACAAATCATGGCCAGAAATTCGCCCAAATTGCCCCTTTTTCGGCCAAATTCAGGCCTTGTTGCGAATGCGCAACAATATCAAAAAACAATCGAAACGCTGGTTCGATTTCGCCTCAGACCTCTTGAAACGCAACTTTTCCGGGATAGCCCGCATAAAAACACCCGGCAGTGTGCACTGCCGGGTGGTGATTCGTGTTTCGCCTTACGTTACGGAATGGGTCAAATCAACCCGCGTCACGGATACGTGATTCTGCCGTAGCCACACGCTCGGCGGCTTCCTTCAGCTCAACCAGACGCTCACGTTCTGCTTCAACGACCTCTTCCTTGGCGTTGGCGACGAACTTTTCGTTCGACAGCTTCTTCTCGATCCGGTCGATATCAGCCGCGATCTTGCCAGCTTCCTTGGCGAGACGTGCCGATTCAGCCTTGAGATCAATCAGCTTGCCGAGCGGAATGCAGATCGTCGCTTCGCCGAGCAGCATCTGGGCAGCGCCCTTCGGAGCCTGCGCTTCGAAGGCCACGCTTTCAACGCGGGCAAGACGCTTGATTGCAGCGTCGTGACGTTCAAAGCGCTCTGTGGTCGTTGCATTGGCCTCGAGAACGACGACCGGCGCTACGGCACCAGCCGGAACATTCATTTCTGCACGCACCGAACGGATGCCGGTGACGAGATCGACAAGCCAATTGATGTCGGCAGCCGCTTCTTCATCCGCAAAGGAAAGCTCGGGCCAGTCGGCCAGCGCCAGAACCGTATCGCGCTTCTGGCCTTCGCCAGCCGTCAGCGTCCAGAGTTCTTCCGTCATGAACGGCATGAACGGATGCAGGATCTTGTAGATCTGATCCAGACAGTAAGCAGCCGTTGCCTGTGCTTCGGCTTTTGCCGCTTCATCGTCGCCCATGAAGATCGGCTTGAGCAGTTCCAGATACCAGTCGCAGAACTGGTTCCACACAAAGCGATAGGCCGCACCCGCTGCTTCATTGAAGCGGTAATTGGCAATGCCCTCGGTGACGGCGCGCGTCGCCTTGGTCAGTTCGGTCAGGATCCAGCGATTGACTGCAAGCTTTGCGTTTTCCGGACGGAAATCTGTATCAAGCTTGACGCCATTCATCTGCGCAAAACGCGTCGCATTCCAGAGCTTGGTGCCGAAATTGCGATAGCCTGCGATACGTGCCGGATCGAGCTTAACGTCTCGTCCCTGCGCGGCCATGATGGCCAGCGTGAAGCGCAGCGCATCGGCGCCATATTCGTCCATCAGCTCCAGCGGGTCGATCACATTGCCCTTGGATTTCGACATCTTCGCGCCGTGCTTGTCACGAACAAGCGCGTGCAGATAGACCGTATGGAACGGGATTTCCTCCATGAAATGGAGGCCCATCATCATCATGCGGGCAACCCAGAAGAACAGAATGTCGAAACCGGTCACCAGAACGCTGGTCGGATAATAGGTTGCGAGTTCCGGGGTCTTGTCAGGCCAGCCGAGCGTCGAGAATGGCCACAGGCCCGACGAGAACCACGTGTCCAGAACGTCGGTGTCGCGTTCCAGAGCAACATCTTCACCGTAATGCGCCTTTGCTGCGGCCTTGGCTTCGGCTTCGCTCTTCTCGACAAAGCACTTGCCATCCGGGCCGTACCAGGCCGGGATCTGGTGTCCCCACCAGAGCTGACGCGAAACGCACCATGGCTGGATGTTTTCCATCCAGTCGAAATAGGTCTTTTCCCAGTTCTTGGGCACGATCTGCGTGCGACCGTCACGAACAGCGGCCATGGCAGGCTTCGCCATTTCGGCGGCGTTCACATACCACTGGTCAGTCAGATAAGGCTCGATCGGCACGCCACCGCGATCGCCGTGTGGAACGGCATGGGTGTGATCCTCGACCTTTTCCAGATAGCCGCGCTCGTCCATCAGCTCGACGATGCGCTTGCGAACCGCAAAGCGATCCTGCCCGTCCAGCTCGGCAATCAGCGCCTTCAATTCCGGCGTCAGCTGGAGGCCTTCAAGGAAGTCGATATTGTCTTTCAGCGTGACAGCCGCTGCCGGCGTCAGAATGTTGATCGCGCGCAGATCATTGCGCTTGCCGACTTCAAAGTCGTTGAAGTCATGAGCAGGCGTGATCTTGACCGCGCCAGACCCGGCTTCCGGATCGGCGTAATCATCGGCAACAATCGGAATATGACGGCCAACCAGCGGCAGAACGACATCGTTACCGACGAGAGCGTGATAGCGTTCATCCTTCGGATTAACCGCAACGCCAGTGTCGCCCAGCATGGTTTCAGGGCGGGTCGTTGCAACAACGATATAGGTATGCGGGTCTTCTGAATCGAAAGGTACGTTTTCCAGTGGATAGCGGAAGTGCCAGAGATGGCCCTTCGTCTCGCGGGATTCGACTTCGATATCAGAGATAGCCGTCAGCAGCTTCGGGTCCCAGTTGACCAGACGCTTGTCACGATAGATCAAGCCCTGCTTATAGAGCGAGACGAAGACTTCCAGAACAGCGCGCGACAGCCCCTCATCCATCGTGAAACGTTCGCGCGACCAGTCGCACGACGCGCCGAGACGACGCAGCTGATTGGAGATCATGCCGCCGGATTCGGATTTCCACTGCCAGATGCGCTCGATGAACTTCTCGCGACCCATGGCATGACGGTTCGGCTCCTTCCGCTCGGCAAGCTGACGCTCGACGACCATCTGGGTTGCGATGCCGGCATGGTCCATGCCCGGCTGCCACAGCACATTCTTGCCGCGCATGCGTTCAAAACGAACCATAATGTCCTGGATCGTGTTGTTGAGCGCATGGCCCATATGCAGCGATCCGGTGACATTCGGCGGAGGAATGACCACGGCAAAAGGATCGGCTCCTGGCTTCGCTCCTGCTCCCGCTTTAAATGCCCCTGCTTCTTCCCAGCGTTCGGCAATTTTCGGCTCTATGGCCGCGGCGTCATAAGTCTTCTCAAGCATGGAATTATCCGGTCTTTTTGCGCAATGAAAGGATTGAGCGCTCAATAACAACAAACGGGTGATAAATCACTTTAAAAGTGAAAACCCGCCTGCAAGACAGACGGGCTTTTGAACTCAAAGGCCGTTTTATTCAGGTAACACGTCGATTATCGGTCGCCGCGCACCACTCGTTCGATTTCTTCGCGAACAAGTCGCTCCACGAGGGTCGGCAGATTGTTGTCCAGCCAATCCTGCAACATGGGACGCAGAATCTCGGCGGCGATATCGTCAAACGAACGACGCGGCTCTGCACGCACGACGTGGCTCAGATCCTGAAAAGCTGCGGCCACCTGGCGTTCTGCCACTTGTGACAGAATATGGGGAGCCACGCTCGCATTTGCCAGTGGTTCGGATATCGGCGCTGCCGGAGCCGTGGTCGCGACCGGTGCTTCCGGAGTTGGCTCCACAACCGGTTCAACATATGCTTCGACAGGCTCATCCAGATCAGGTTCTAGCAACTCGTCAATGGCTTCGGCGATTCCGTCCTCAAGCGAACGATCAAGCGCTTCCATCGCGCTATCCTCAATCGCGGCTTCAGGCGCAATTGCGGCAGGCGCTTCCTGCTGCACTTCAGCGGCACGCCGGTCATCATTTTGCGCGTCAAGGACAATGTCCTCTTCTTCCTCATCGATTTCCGGTTCGAATGCGGGCGCAGCTTTCACCGGCTCGTCAATCGGCCCGCGCAATACCGGCTCGTCCTTGAGGATATCACGCATCATGGCCGGCTTTTCAGCCGGTCTCGAAACTGGGGCTTCAGCTGCGGGCTGTTCCTGCGCAGGGGCTGGACGACGGAACTCAGCCACCTCGCCGCGCAACGGAAAATTCGCCGACGTGGACACAGGGTGACGGCTGACATCGCTGTCTTCGATAATGCGTCGAATGGAAGCGAGAATCTCTTCCATGGACGGTTCGCGTGATGCGCTGGATGTCTGTGCCATAGCTGTCCATCTTCCCTATTTCAGAATAGAGCAATGCGCGCCCGCAAGGCTGCACATCGTTCTCCTTCTCTGTATGGAGCCGCTGGTTTTGCGCGGAAAATCGTTCCGCAGCTTTCAAAGCCGCATCCTGCAAAGGACAGAGAATCAATGAATTAAGGGTACCGGACGTTCGGCGATTTGAGAATCCCCGCAAGAACGCTGCGCAATTCAACCCACAGCTTTATCATTTTGTTAAGAATTGAACGCAACCACCAGCGAATCGTCGTCAGACGAAAACGGCGCCCGAAGGCGCCGTTCAATCTGAAATTCTCGCTGATTAGCGACCATCCGGCGTGCGAAGACCGAACCACTTATCCTTGACGGCTTCGTAGTGTTCTTCTGGCTTATATTCAGCCACCTGAAGGCCCATCTGCTTGGAGGTCATGCGACCAGTCGCGTTGAGAAGCGCATAGCTGGCGACAACCACATCATGCTCCGACTGGACGAGAGTGATTTCAGCAGCGGTCAGATCGTTCTGCGCGTTCAACACGTCCAGCGTGGTGCGCTGGCCAACCTTGCGCTCTTCGATCACGCCATCCAGTGCGAGCTGGGCAGCTGCGATACCATCGCGATTTGCCTTGACCGAAGCGCGGGCAGCTTCAAGCTGCGACCATGCCGAACCAATGGCTTCACGAACCTGATCGCGTACGACATCAACTTCGATACGCGCCTGACCAAGTTGTTCCTTGGACTGGCGAATCTGCGCCGATGTGCGACCGCCCGTATAAATCGGAATGGTCACGCCAATACCGACCGAAGCGGAATTACCATCACCGACAGTCGAACCGGCAAAGGTATCCAGACGGCTGGCGCCGGCCGACAGACCTACGGTCGGCAGCATAGCGCCTTCCTTGGCCTTCACATTATAGCCTGCAGCATTCACGGCATATTGCGTTGCAAGAATGCCCGGGTGTCCGGCCTGTGCGATAGCGAAAGCTTCGTTAGGCGACTTCGGCAGGTTCTTCGCGGCAGCAGCAGCGGCAAGCCTGTCCGGCTGTGCACCGACGATGCGAATATAGGTCGCTTCCGCCGACTTGACATTGGCGCGGGCGCTGTTCAGCTCGGCAACTGCTGTCGAACGGCTGGCTTCAGCTTGCGCAACGTCGGTACGCGTGCCTTCACCAACGTCCAGACGCGCACGGGCTGCGCGCACCTGTTCGTTCATCGCAGCCAGATTCTTCTCGCGAAGCACGGCGATCTGGCGATTCTGATAAACGCCCATATAGGCAGCGACAGCGCTATAAAGCGTGTTCTGCTCATCGTTGCGCATATTTTCGCGCTGCGCATAGACTTGGGTTTCTGCTGCGGCCACGTTGTTCTTGGTCTGGAAACCGTCGAACAGCATCTGGTTCAGCTGGATGCCGACCGTACCGCTGGTGCGATAGCCGCTTGTCGGCGCACGACTGCGGCTTGCATCATACGTACCGGTAATCTGCGGACGGTAATTCGACTTGGCGATAGCCACGTTTTCGTCCTGAACGCGCACACCTGCGCGGGAAGAATTAAGCGTAGCGTTATTCTTATAAGCCTTGACCAGAGCACCGGAGAGGTTTTCAGACAAGGCGGACTGCCCCGATAAAACGGTGCCGGCCAACAATGCTGCCGCTGCGACCAGTCCTTTGTACGTTTTGAACACCGGGTACCTCATCTTAAGAATAGCCAAATTCAGTAAATCGAACCGATCAGTTCGGGCAACCTTAAATAACCTTTAAAATCGGTTATTTCCATCGCCCCGCCCAGAGCATGCACAAAGAAATTCCGCAGCGTTGCAGAATTGTACCAATCCCGGAAATTAGAATTCGAACTGCGGAATCCGCTCGAATCCCGGAAGTGGGCGCACCGCAGTGTTGAACGCAATGCGTCCCGATGCAACACCATTTTCTTTAATATAAATGCGGGCAACCGAAGCGTTTCCACGGCCTTCGACGGCGACGAGGCGTCCGCCTTCCTTCAACTGCACGAACAATGTGTCCGGCACGAAATCCACACCGCCTTCGATCATGATCACATCGTAAGGTGCTTCCGAAGGATAGCCGGCGTGCATATCGCCAGAAACAATCACAACATTGTCATAGCCGAGTTCGGCAAGACGGGCGGTCGCAGCGGCAGAAAGCGCAGAATCACTCTCAAGACCGATCACCGAACCGGCCAGATGCGAAAGAATGGCCGAGGAATAACCAGTGCCGCAGCCGATATCGAGCACGACATCGTTCTTGTTCACGCGGGCAAGCTGGATGAGCTTTGCGAAAGGCGACGGCTCCATGAGATAACGCGGCGCGCCACCTTCGGCTTCGAGCGGCTGATCTTCGTCAATATAGGCAACTGCCTGACGGACGGTCGGTACAAAGGCTTCCCGCGGAACGGCCAGAAAAGCATCGATAACCGCCAGATCGGTTACGTCCGTCGTACGGATCTGATTGTCGACCATCTTTGTGCGAAGATCCTGGAAATCGGCTGCCATAGCCCTCAACCCTTCATTATCGCCTAACGCGATGTTTCATATCACAAAGCACTCCGCAGCGTTGGTCCAAACCTCGCTGCGAGTGCACCATAAACGAGATTTGCCGTTGATGTGGCAAAAATCGCCGGTACAGTCAATGAAACAGCTGCGAAACACCCGCATTTGCGGCACTTGAACTCACCGGAACGAACCTCTGCGGTCCGGCTTCCGTTACGGAAAGAAAATGCCGGAAAGCAAGGCTTCCCGGCACGTACATCCTGCTTTGCATTGGCGCAAGCACCTGCAAAATCACATTATTGAGCGTTTGCAGCCGGATAACCGGCTGCCGCCAGCGCGGAAACAACCGCATCTCTGGAGGCATTGCCACCGAATTCGACTTCCTTGGTGTCGAGGTCGATTTCAATCGGCGCTGTGGCATCGAGCTTGCGCAGCGCGGCAGTTACACTGTCGGCGCAGCCACCGCATTTCATCTTGGGAACGGAAAATTTCATCATTGACTGACTCCACGCCTGCACCTTTCCAAAAAACGCACCGATACGGGCTGGAAATGCTTATGAACAACGAGAGAGGGCGACTTTCGAGATTTCATCTCAAGACAGATCGCCCCGACCGAAAGCAGCATGCACCTTGCCATCGTGGTAAGGTCAAGCACTAAAAATGCCCTCTCTGAATCATGCTGTTCCGGCGATCATTCCCAAAGAGGCGACCAGAAAATCAGGTCATGTTCTCAAAGAGCTATGGGGCTTCACAGGCTTCAGGCACGCTCTTTTCAAGTTCCAGTTCCGATTTGCTCAGCGAGCCGGTCATGATCTCGATCGGCTTGAAAGGCGGCTCTTCCTGCATGGCGGGATTGGTAAGGTGAATCGTGTAGCAACCGCCGAAGACTTCCTTCTTGCCATCATTGCTCTCGGCTTCGATAGCCAGTGGCTGGCTCCAGTAGATCTGGCCCGCACCCGGGTCAGGCTCGGTCTTGCGCAAGGCGACCTTGACGCTCTTGGTATTCTCGTAGCCCTTCACAAAGGTCTTGAAGTCGGGTTCCCGCCCCTCTTCCGAGTAATAACCGTAAGCGCGCGTATATTCCTTGCGGTTGATCGCATTATAATAAGATTCAATCAGCGCCTGCGGCGAGGATCGGTCATCGCGATATTCCGGCACGGTAACGCCATTGGCCGCATCCTGCGTCTGTTCAGACGGTTTCGTCTCTTCAACGGGCGCCTTTGTTTGCTCAGCCTGATCCTTTTTCTCGGCTTCAGGCTTTTTCTGCGCTGTCGGTTCAGTGCTGTCTTTCGATGCGGGTTTCGGTGCTTCCTTTGCAGCAGGCTTTGGCGTCTCCTGTGCATAAGCATGCGGTAGAGCGACAGACAGGCCGAGCGCGCCCACCAGAACAGCCAGCCTTAGAGATTTCATCCGATCAATCGACATTCATACCTCCTCTTTCCCCAATACCCGCCAGCCGAACACGCGGCCTGCGCTCTCGATTTGGTGTCTTGCGGTAATGATGTTACAACACTAACTATAGTGAAAACGTGGCAGCGAGGTTTCAAACTCGCTGGTTTCACACGAGATTGGTTGATTCTCGCGCGTGAAGCCACAGCCTCAAGGCCACCGCATAGCACCGGAAGAGAAGAACCATGGGCCGTTTCGCAGTCATGACGCTAACCGAAGCCGCAGCAAATCGCGTTCGCGAGATTGTTGAGTCGCGCGAAGGCGCGCTGGGCATTCGTGTCGGCGTGAAAAAAGGCGGCTGTGCGGGCATGGAATATACCATCGATGTCGCCAGCGAAGCGAAAGCCGGTGATGATGTTGCCGAGAAAGATGGCGCCAAGGTCTTTATCGCGCCGGAAGCTGTTCTTTTTCTACTCGGAACCCAGATGGATTTCGAAGTCACCACGCTGCGCACCGGTTTCGTGTTCAACAACCCGAACCAGACTTCTGCCTGTGGCTGCGGTGAATCGGTTGAACTGACCCCTGCCTCGGCAGAAAGCCTACGCCAGATGCAGGGCGCCGCCTGACCTGATCCACGAGGATAGTCTTCCGAAGGAATCTCCCCAATGGATGACGAAACTCTTCGCGATCTATTGCAGGATTTTGGCCCGATCAGTATCCGCCGCATGTTCGGCGGCAAAGGCATTTATCATCAGGGGCTGATTTTCGCGCTTGTCGTTCGCGATGAACTGCTTTTCAAAGCCGACGAATTGACCATCCCGCGTTTTATCGACGCCGGATCGGTGCAATGGACCTATGAAGGGCGCAAGGGCGGCGATCCCATTGGCATGCCCTATTGGAGCGTGCCGAGCGAAGCCTTCGACGACCCTGAGATCATGACCGAATGGGCTCGCCTCGCTTATGAAGCTGCACTGCGCAGCGGTCAGCCCAAACCCCAAAAGAAATCGGCCGCGAAGCGATCCTCCACGGCCGAATAATAAATCTAACAGTGCTTTCCGCTTACATGCCCGTTGGAATGAGCATGAAAGCAGGAATGTCGTTGCCGAAACCAACCGGCGACGGACCATCATCATCGCGATCACGGCGGCGCTTATGCTGGTCGTGCTGCGGCTTGCCACGACGTTCATCGTTGGAAGCGCGGATCGCATCGCGGCGGTCGTGGGTTTCAATAATGGGCTGCGGCTGTTCCGCCGGATCGAGCGCTTCGGTCGAAGCTACCTTTTCCTTTGGCTTGTCCATGCTCTTGTCCCGCCCCTTATCTTTGCCCTTGCTATCTCTTTGCGAGTCCTTGCCCTTGCCCCGCGCATTCCTGCCCTTGCGCGGCTGATCATCAGCCTCGTCGGACGGTGCAAGCGTGGACAGATCGCCATCGACCCATTCGATCTTCTCGCCGATCATGTTCTCAATCGCGGCAAGATACTTCGTGTCCGATGGCGTGACGATGGTGAACGCCTTGCCTGAGCGGCCAGCGCGACCCGTGCGGCCAATGCGGTGGACGTAGTCTTCCGAATGGATCGGAACATCGAAATTGAAGACGTGGCTGACATCAGGGATATCAAGGCCGCGTGCTGCCACATCGGAAGCGACCAGCAATTGCAGCTTGCCTTCCTTGAAGTTGGCCAACATCGTCATGCGGGCGCGCTGATCCATATCGCCATGCAATGCACCGGCGTTGAACTCATGGCGTACCAGCGAACGGAACAATTCCGACACATCCTTCTTGCGATTGCAGAAGATGATCGCATTCTTGAGCGTGTCGCCTTCGGCACGGATGAGATCACGCAATGCAGCGCGCTTGTCCCAATCTTTTCTGCTCGACTTGACCAGACGCTGCGTCACGGTCTTTGCCGTGGACGAAGCCTTGGCCACTTCGACACGCGTTGGCGAATGCAGGAACTGCTCGGTGAGCTTGGTGATTTCCGGCGGCATGGTCGCCGAGAAGAACAGCGTCTGACGCGTGAACGGAATCAGCTTGCAGATGCGTTCGATATCCGGAATGAAGCCCATGTCGAGCATACGGTCGGCTTCATCGATGACCAGAATTTCAACGCCGGTCAAAAGCAGCTTGCCGCGTTCGAAATGGTCGAGAAGACGGCCCGGCGTGGCGATCAGAACGTCTGCGCCGCGCTCAAGCTTGCGCTCTTGCTCGTCGAACGAAACGCCGCCGATCAGCAGAGCAACATTAAGGCGGTGATTGACACCGTATTTGACGAAATTCTCTTCGACCTGCGCAGCAAGCTCACGGGTCGGCTCAAGAATGAGCGTGCGCGGCATGCGGGCGCGAGCCCGGCCCTTTTCCAGCAGCGTCAGCATCGGCAGAACGAAAGAAGCCGTCTTGCCCGTTCCCGTCTGGGCGATACCAAGCACATCCTTGCGCTCGAGCGCGGGCGGTATAGCGCCTGCCTGAATGGGTGTAGGCGCGGTGTATCCAGCCGCTTCTACAGCAGCAAGCACTTTCGGGGAAAGACCGAGTTCGGCAAATGTCGTCAATGGAGGCGCAGCTCTCTGGTTCGGAAACGTGTTCCGCCCATCCTGTCATTGCAGCCGCGTCATCCGGCGCAGGAACCAAAGCAGAAAAGGCGTCTGCAACGCATCTAGCGTTTTCTTGCAGCATCGCCTACGTCCGCAGCGTGCAAAAGTCAACCAAAATACCAACATCCGATATCAAATTGCTTTGATAATCCTGCTGATAACGACAAATGACGCTAATCTACGTCTTTTCTAATCGAATTAAATCAAATTGATGACAATTAGAAGATTGTCAGCCGCGGTAGTTTGACAACTTTGTTTGCTTATAATCTTACCCGAAAACCTGTCGACTTTTCAGATTAATGCCGGAATTGTTCTGTCAGAATGCGCTCGTCCCAGGAGTGGTTCTTATCAAACAGAATGGCCACCTGACTATTCGGTGCCTCGCGCACCGTAACCGACGTCACGGATTTGACTTCGTTGTTGTCGGCAACGGCATTGACCGGGCGCTTTTCCGTTTCCAGCAAATCCATACGAACCGTCACATGCTTGGGCAGCAATGCGCCACCCCAGCGACGCGGACGGAAGGGGCTGACCGGCGTCAGCGCCAGAAGCGGCGCTTCCAATGGCAGAATCGGTCCCTGCGCCGAGAGATTGTAGGCTGTCGAACCAGCGGGGGTGGCGACCATCACGCCGTCGCAGACCAGTTCTTCCAGCCGCACTTTACCGTCAATCGAAATGCGCACCTTGGCCGCCTGATAGGACTGGCGGAACAGCGAAACTTCGTTGATTGCAAGCGCCTCGACCGGAGCTGAATTTTCAGTCTCCGCGATCATGACCAGCGGACGAATTGTTTCCATCTGCGCAGCCAGAATGCGCTCGCACAGATTATCAACGCTGAACTCATTCATCAGAAAGCCAACAGACCCGCGATTCATGCCATAGATCGGGGTACCGCTATTCATGAAATCCCGCAGCGCCTGAAGCATGGTGCCGTCACCGCCGAGCGCAACAATAATGTCGGCGTCTTCCCCCGACACATGTCCATAGCGATTCACAAGCTCTTTCTGAGCCGCGAGTGATTCTTCGGTCCCGGACGAGAGAAAATGAAGCGCGAGTGATTTGTCGTTCATGTCTACTGTCTCGCTCCCCAGCTCAACCCTGATAAGTTTGCCATGCCTCATCGCGGTCTATTGGCTATCACATGAAAAACCCTGTTGCCATGACCTCTTTGCGATGAATTTTCGTTTTACAGACGCGTCATTTGTGCTAATCGAGCGCTAGCCGCACAGCGGAAGCGATTTGCAACCAAAAGCGGTTCGATACACACTGTATCGTGAAGTGCCCTTATAGCTCAGTTGGTAGAGCACCTGATTTGTAATCAGGGGGTCGGGAGTTCGAGTCTCTCTGGGGGCACCACTATTTTCTCTGGCAAGAGATATTTCCATTTATTTTCATACAGTCGAACGAATTTCGATTCGGAACAGTCCGCCATTTTGCGTCACAGACTGACCATTGTTTCTACCGATAAACCTGAAACGACCCCTCACCTTAATCTTATGACATCTCGATGTCTGCTTAAGCAGTCTGTGGGCACTCCAGCCCCTTTCCTCATCCGCTCCCTAATGTGGATGAGAACTAAATAGAAATATAAATGGCGAGTACCGGCTCATGACTTGTCTAATCGTGCTGGGATGTCCGGTTTTGACCCAATACGGCACACGCATTGCGTTTAAAAGTTGCAGCTAAAACACCTAGGCGATATGGCCAGCGCCGGGCAGCCTAAGCAATTGCCCGCCCCCGCGAGAGGCACGGTTTCTACACACTTGTGTCTCTCGCCCCACATCGTGAAATCAGGGAAAGACCATCGTCGCAACGAAACACCTGCTCACGACCGACGAGTTGATACTTACCAATGTTACTATTCAATATCGCATTATTCGCGTTTGGACTTTCATTTATTCTATTGGTCATCGCCATATTTTTCATGAACGCCATTTAGCTGGATTACAGCACTAAACGTCGGACCCCTAACAAATTTGCGCATCGCTTCATTGGTAATTCCTTTCGGAAAAGAAAATCCGCCTTCTCAGAAATAATCCCGTCGAATCTTCTAGTATTCATCTCGCTTGATTGTCGAATAACCGATTATTTTTAAGAACGATATATTTTAATGATCTTCGTTCAGAGAACAGAAAAATATCCAATCAGAAACGTTCATTTACAATTCTGCCCAAAACAGAACAATCTATAGATGTATATTTTATTTACTGAAATCGTAGAGGATACTGATTATGAAGAAAATCTTTGCTGCAGCTATCGCACTTTCCTTTATTTCCGCTCCTGCTGCTTTTGCTGCCCAAAGCCAAATTTCCTCGGGTCTCGTCCATCAGGTCAAGGTGGTTAAAAAGGCCAAGGCAAAAAAGCCAGGTCCAAAGAGACACGTTAAAAAGCCTGTCCGAAAGCCCGTCAGAAAGCCGATCCGACATTAATCCGCGTTCAATCTGAACAAAAATGCGATCGTCGCTTCGAAAGTCGAAGCGACGACGACTTAAACAAGAACACGTGTCGAAGAAAATTGCGGAAGGAATTAATTCCCCTTGCCGCCGCGATAAATATTCACGCCAAGCTCGCGGATTTTCTTGCGCAGTGTATTGCGGTTGAGACCAAGCAGGTCCGCCGCTTTGATCTGGTTACCGCGTGTTGCCGTCAGGCAAGCCAGGATCAGCGGATATTCAAGCTCAGCCAGTACGCGGTGATAAAGCCCCGGCGGCGGCAGGTCGGCACCGAATGAAGCGAAATAACGCTGCATGTTCTGCTCGACCGCTTGCGAGATCGTGACGTTTTCCGCGTCGCCGGTCACTGCTGGAATCGTGTCGGGCTTCGACAGTTCCGCCTTCAGTTCGGTTTCGATGATTTCCGGCGAGATTTCTTCCTGCGGATAGAGCGCCGCCAGCCTGCGCACGAGGTTTTCCAGTTCGCGCACATTGCCGGGCCATGGATAGCGGCGCATCATGTCGAGACCGGCATTGGTGATGCGTTTTTCTGGCAAGCCCTCTTCAGCAGCGCGTTTGAAGAAATGACGCACCAGATCAGGCACGTCCTCACTGCGCTCACGCAGCGGCGGCAGCCGCAGCGGCACCACGTTCAAACGGTAATAAAGGTCTTCGCGGAAGAGGCCCTGCGCGATCAGCTGGCGCAGATCCTTGTTGGTCGCCGCCACGATGCGCACATCGGTCTTGATAGGCGTGCGTCCGCCGACCGTCATATATTCGCCCTGCTGCAACACGCGAAGCAGGCGCGTTTGCGCTTCCATCGGCATATCGCCAATTTCATCCAGAAAAAGCGTACCGCCATTGGCCTGTTCGAAGCGACCGCTCGAGCGATTCTGCGCGCCCGTAAAAGCGCCCTTCTCGTGGCCGAACAGTTCTGATTCGATCAGATCGCGTGGAATGGCAGCCATGTTGATCGCAACGAACGGTCCCTTGCGACGGCGGCCATATTCATGCAGCGCGCGGGCTACCAGTTCCTTGCCGGTGCCGGATTCGCCCGTCACCATCATGGTCAGGTCAGTCTGCATCATACGCGCCAGAACGCGATAGATCTCCTGCATGGCAGGCGAACGACCGACAAGCGGCATATTCTCGCCGGGCTCGTCGTGGAGCGAGGCGATTGGCTTATGCTTCGGTTCGGACAAAGCGCGGCCGACAATATTAATCAGTTCCGTCAGGTCGAACGGTTTCGGCAGATATTCATAGGCGCCCGCTTCCGAGGCGCGAATGGCCGTCATGAATGTGTTCTGGGCACTCATCACCACAATCGGCAGATCAGGCCGCATCTTCTTGATACGCGGCAGCAGGTCGAAAGCGTTTTCGTCCGGCATCATGACGTCGGTGATGACCAGATCGCCATCGCCAGCCGCCACCCAACGCCACAAGGATGCGGCATTCGATGTCACCCGCACATCGTAACCGGCCCGGGAGAGTGCCTGATTGAGCACAGTGCGGATCGCCGCATCATCATCCGCCACCAATACGGTTCCCGTCGGGCGTCCTGCTATCATGCGTCGTCTCCGGTATAGTCAGTCGTGAATTTGCTTGGCCGGGAAGCAACATCCGAGCTTTTCCAGGCAGGCATAAGAATGCGGAAAGTGGTGCGCGACGGATGGCTGTCGCATTCGATGATGCCGCCATGATCGCCGATGATTTTTGCCACCAGGGCCAATCCAAGGCCCGAACCATTGGTTTTGGTCGTTACAAATGGATCAAAGAGATGCGGCAGCATATCCTGCGGCACGCCGGGTCCATTGTCGTGCACGCAGAATTCCAGCGGCAGCGCCACGCGGTCGCGCGCACCCGGCACCTGAAGGCGAATACCGGGGCGATAAGCCGTCGAGAGAAGAATTTCTCCGTGATCGCGGTCGCCAATGGCCTCAGTAGCGTTCTTCACCAGATTGAGAAACACCTGCACAAGTTGGTCGCGATTGGCGAAAACCGGCGGCAATGACGGATCATAATCTTCCGAGAAACGGATATGACGGGCAAAACCATTGCGGGCGACGGCCTTCACATGGTCCAGAACCGCGTGAATATTTACTGCGGTGCGCTCAATGGGACGCTCGTCGGAGAAAACCTCCATCCGGTCCACCAGTGACACGATACGGTCGGTTTCATCGGTGATCAGCCGCGCCAGCGCGCGATCCTCGTCGCCAACCACCTGCTCAAGCAACTGAGCCGCACCACGAATACCCGAAAGCGGGTTCTTGATCTCATGCGCCAGCATCGAGGCAAGACCAGTAACCGAGCGGGCAGCGCCGCGATGGGTCATCTGGCGGTCGATCTTTTCCGCCATGGTCTTTTCCTTGAACAGGATGACCACAGCGCCCGGCATTTCAACGACGGGCGCAACATAAAGATCAACGATGCGTTCAGCACCAAGACGCGGCGAGGAAATATCAACGCGATATTCATTGACCGGCATCTGGCTGGCGCGAACCTGATCGATGAGAGCCAGAAGCGGGCTGCCAAAAGGCAGAAAGCTCTCCAGCCGGTTGCGGGCCAATATGGACGAGCCAGAGCGGAAAAACTGCTCGCCGTCCAGATTGGCATAGACAATGTGATTGTCAGGCCCGACCATAATGACCGGCTGGCTAATCGCATCCAGGATAACTGAAGGAATGCTGCCTTTTTCTTCTCTTTCGCGCATCAGGCGACCTTTCTGAACGCCGATTTCAACTCTGGCGCATCCGTCGTCCGTGCCGCGAAAATCCGACGCAGCGCTTCAACAACCTTTGCGGGATCGGTCAGCGTCATAACTTCCGCCTTATCCGCAGAGGTCAAAGCCTCTCCGGCATGACGATCCAGATACCAGCCAAGATGCTTGCGCGCATGGCGAATACCCGTTTTGCTACCATAATGGTCGAGCATATCTTCGTAATGCATTATAATATAATCGATAATCTCCGTTTCGGATTGCGCTGATGGTGAACTGCCCGCGATCACTCCCGGCAGCCATGGCTGTCCATAGGTAGCCCGTCCGACCATCACCGCATCCGCACCGGACCGGCGGCGAATCTCTTCAGCGTCTTCACGAGACGACACATCGCCATTGGCGACGAGCGGAATTTTCACTGCATCGCGCACGGCGAGGATGGCATCCCAGTCGGCATGACCTTCATAGAACTGGCAGCGCGTGCGCCCATGCACAGTGACCATGGCAATGCCCGCATCTTCGGCACGCTTGGCCAGTTCGGGTGCATTGATGCTGTTTTCGTCCCAGCCGAGCCGCATCTTCAGCGTGACCGGTACCTTCACGGCAGCCACAGTCGCCTCAACAAGCGTCATCGCGTGATCCAGATCGCGCATCAGCGCCGATCCGGAATAGCCGCCGGTCACTTTCTTGGCCGGGCAGCCCATATTGATATCGATGATATCCGCGCCCTCGCCTTCGGCGATCTTGGCGGCCTCGCCCATCCAATGGGCTTCACGCCCGGCAAGCTGAACCACATGCGTGCCCAGACCTTCGCCCGACAGGCGCAGCAGACTTTCCTTGTGACGATTGCAAAGTTCCGCGCTGGCGACCATTTCCGAAACGACCATTCCCGCTCCGGCAGCAGCAGCGCGCTTGCGAAACGGCAAATCGGAGACGCCAGACATCGGCGCCAGAAAAACGCGATTCTTGAGCACCACGCCACGGATATCCAAGGGCTGATCGATAGAAGTCACAAATAAATGCCTATTTCATGTGCATGATGCATAACGCACACACTTTAATCAGTTCATCTTTTGAACGCAAGGAAAAGCACGCAGATAGCATTGCATTTTGCGTCATTTGAGAAGTACGCTTTAACTTGTTGTTTTTATGCGTATCTTTGCCCCGAAAGCGCCCCTCGCTTTTGGAAGGCATGTTTCTGGAATATGCAATAAATCAATTGCCGTCTGGCATTTATCGATGCAAGGCATTATTCGGCTTCCAAGCGACCAACTTTGGCAAAGGCAAAGATCATTTCGAAAACAGCAGCGGTCATTGTGGCAGCCGGCCGAGGCGAACGGGCGGGGCAGAGCGTCGAAGGGCCGAAGCAATACCGGCGCATCGGCGGCGAAGCCGTGCTCGCGCGGACGTTGCGCGCCTTTATCGACTGTCCGCTGGTCGACAAGATCGTTGTCGTCATCCATCCCGACGATCACCTGCTTTATGAACGCGCCATACCGGAAAGCCACGAAGACGTCATCGTCGTGACCGGTGGCCCCACACGGCAGGAATCTACACGGCTGGGGCTACTCGCCCTCACGGAACATGCGCCGCATTATGTGATGATCCATGACGGCGTGCGCCCCTTCATCACGCAGGGACTGCTTGAACGGATCGTCGGCAACCTGACACCGGAGGAAGGCGTCCTCCCCGCGCTGGCCGTTTCAGACACACTGAAACAATCGGCCATCGACGGAACAGTCAAGACCACCGTTCCCCGCGCCGGTCTGTTCGCGGCGCAGACTCCGCAGACATTTCCCTATGCGCCTATACTCGACGCGCACGAAAAAGCCTTCGCCATCCGTCGCACGGATTTCACCGACGATGCCGCCATTGCCGAATGGCAGGGCCTCGCCGTGCGCATCATCGAAGGCTCGGCTGACAATACAAAGCTTACCTGGGCAAAGGACATCGAAATGGCAGACAAGCGCCTGCGGCAAGACCACGCCGCCTTTCCGGATATTCGCACGGGCAATGGCTATGACGTACATTCCTTCGAGCCGGGCGACCATGTCACGCTCTGCGGCGTGAAAATCCCGCATGAAGCAAAGCTCAACGGCCATTCCGATGCCGATGTGGCTCTTCACGCCCTCACCGACGCCCTGCTCGCCACGCGCGGCGCAGGCGATATCGGTACACATTTCCCGCCATCGGATCCGCAATGGAAGGGCGCGGCCTCGCGCATCTTCATCGAGCATGCAGCCAAGATTGTTCGCGAGGCTGGCGGACGCATCGCCAATGTCGATGTGACGCTGATCAGCGAAGCGCCGAAGGTCGGGCCACATCGCGCTGCCATGACGGAAGCACTCTGCGATATGTTGGGCATCGCCGCCGACCGCGTGTCCATCAAGGCCACGACCAACGAGAAGCTCGGCTTTGTCGGTCGTCGTGAAGGCATCGCCGCCATTGCGACGGCGACCGTCATTTATCCCGGTGAAGTGCCGGAATGAGCGAACTCGTCGCAGAGAAAGAAGCAATCGCAGTGCTGGAAGCCTGCCGCAAGGCTGGCCTGATGATTGCGACCGCGGAATCCTGCACCGGCGGGCTGATTGCTGGCGCCTTGACCGACATTGCCGGTTCGTCCGATGTGGTGGATCGTGGCTTCGTTACCTATTCCAATGAAGCCAAGACTGAAATGATCGGCGTGCCGATGGAACTGATCGGTCAGGTCGGCGCTGTCTCGAAGGAAGTGGCGATTGCCATGGCCGAAGGCGCGCTGAAGCATTCGCGCGCAGGTATCAGCATTGCAGTCACCGGCGTTGCGGGACCCGGCGGCGGCTCGGACGAAAAGCCTGTTGGACTTGTCCATATAGCCTCCGCACGCAGCGGCCAGCCAACCCTGCACCGCGAATGCCGTTTCGGCCCGAAAAGCCGTGCGGATATTCGCCATGCAACGGTTCTTGCCGCGCTGGAACTGGTGCTGACAAATTTGCGCGACGCCTAACGCCAACGCATGTACTTTCCGCACTGCCGCCCTATCCTCTGCTTATCAATTCAAGATGAGGAACATAGGCAATGCGTTTCAAAGGCAAAGTGGCCATCGTAACGGGTGGGGCAAGCGGTATCGGGGAAGCGACGGTCCGGGCCTTTGTACGTGAAGGTGCAAGTGTCGTCATTGCCGATTATGCCGATCACGGCCAGCAACTGGCCGACGAACTTGCCGGAACACACCAGCAGGCCATTTTCATCAAGACAGATGTGACAAAAACCAAAGCTGTTCAGGAGCTTATTGCCCGAACAGTGGAAAATTACGGTCGTCTCGACATCATGTTCGCCAATGCCGGTATTGCGGCGGACGGCCCCATCGACGAGCTTGACGAAAGCGCCTGGCAGAAGACCATCGATATCAATCTGACCGGCGTTTACCTCTGCGATAAATACGCAATCGACCAGATGCGTTCGCAAGGCGGCGGCGTCATCGTCAATTGCGGATCGATCCACAGCCATGTCGGCAAATCGGGCGTGACAGCCTATGCAGCGGCAAAAGGTGGTGTGAAACTTCTGACCCAGACTCTGGCCATCGATTACGGCACGCAGAATATCCGCGTGAATGCCGTCTGCCCCGGCTATATCGACACACCGCTTCTGAAAGATGTTCCCGACGACAAGAAGGATGCTCTTGTCGCCCTGCACCCGATGGGCCGCCTTGGCCGCGCGGAAGAAGTGGCAAGCGCTGTGCTCTTCCTCGCCAGTGACGAGGCTTCGTTCATCACCGGATCGTCATTGATGGTAGATGGTGGGTATACGGCGCAGTAAACGCCGTTTGATTACAAACCGTAGATCTGGTCGGCGCGCTTTTCGAAGGCTTCCGAGAATTTCTTGAAGGCCAGATCGAACATCGTGCCCATCAGCAGGCCGAGAGTGCGGCTCTTGAACTCATAGTCGATGAAGAATTCGACGTCGCAATAGGCTTCGTCCTCGACAGACTTGAACGTCCAGCGATTATCGAGATAGCGAAACGGGCCGTCGAGATATTTGACGTCGATGACACTATCGTCCGGCTTCAACAGCACCTGGCTGGTGAAAGTTTCGCGGATCAGTTTGTACCCGACCGTCATGTCGGCAATCAGCAAGGCCTTGCCGTCGCGCTCCTTACGAGAGCGGATCGACAAGGCTTCGCACATTGGTAGAAATTCCGGGTATTTCTCGACATCCGCAACGAGCGCGAACATCTGATCGGCCCGGTGATGCACCCGTCTGACGGTCGTAAACTGCGGCATGTTTTACGATGCCCGGTTCGCAATCTGCGTTTCGCGGGCGGCTTTTAGCTTTGCAAAATCGTCGCCAGCATGATGCGAAGAACGCGTCAGAGGGCTGGAGGCGACCAGCAGGAAGCCCTTGGTCTTGCCGATGGTTTCAAACGACTTGAACTCGTCCGGCGTCACAAAGCGAATGACCGGATGGTGCTTGCGGGTTGGCTGCAGATACTGACCGATAGTCATGAAATCCACGTCAGCCGAACGAAGGTCGTCCATCAGCTGCAAGATTTCATTCCGTTCTTCGCCGAGGCCAACCATGATGCCAGACTTGGTGAAAATGGTCGGATCGAGTTCCTTGACGCGCTGCAACAGGCGGATCGAGTGGAAATAACGTGCACCGGGACGAACCTTAAGGTAGCGCGACGGCACAGTTTCCAGATTGTGGTTGAACACGTCCGGGCGAGCCTTGACCACAATTTCCAGAGCGCCTTCCTTGCGCAGGAAGTCCGGCGTCAGAATTTCGATGGTCGTTGCAGGCGCAGCGGCGCGGATGGCGAGAATAACGTCGGCAAAATGCTGTGCGCCGCCATCGGCCAGATCGTCGCGATCCACCGAGGTAATGACCACATGGGTCAGGCCCATCTGCTTGACGGCCTTGGCGACATTTTCCGGTTCATTCGGATCAAGCGGCGTCGGAATGCCGGTCGAAACATTGCAGAACGCGCAAGCGCGTGTGCAGATTTCGCCCATGATCATGAAAGTGGCGTGCTTCTTTTCCCAGCACTCGCCGATATTCGGGCAGCCAGCTTCTTCACAGACGGTCACGAGCTTGTTGGAACGCACGATTTCGCGCGTTTCATTATAGCCGCGCGAGACCGGAGCCTTGACGCGAATCCAGTCGGGCTTCTTCAGGACTTCATTGTCCGGGCGGTGCGCCTTTTCCGGGTGCCGCAGACGTCCGCTCTGGTTGACCGTATTGAGAACTGTAACCATGCTGTTTCCTGCCTATCCGGAGCCTGTTCCCAAAAGAATGTGGAACGCTCCTTAATTTGGTCCGGTCCTAAGCCCTGACCACAGACCTGTCAACTTGGACCATTTGCTACTCATCGCCGCGCAGCCATGCCGAGAGCCCTGAAAACCAGAGCCCAGATCAGGCCGAAGGCCAGGCCGCCAACGCCAAGCGCCAAAGTAAGCGTCCAGACACCGTACCAGCCAGCGAGCGCCAATCCGTTGACCGATATGGTGTTACCGCCGAGCAGACTCAAGACGCCGGCAACAAATCCAAGCGTCAGACCGATGACGGTACACCATTTTATGATCGGCCAGGCGGCACGCCGCCATGGCTCTCCATTTTCGATCAGCGGAATGTGCGCAACTCCTGCTGTTTAAGCGGTACTCACCCGCACAATCTTATCCGAAAAGTCTGCAACTTTTCAGGATTATGCGTTCAGCACACGGCCATAAGCGTCGAGTACGCTTTCCTTCATCATCTCCGAAAGGGTCGGATGCGGGAAGACCGAATGCATCAGCTCTTCTTCGGTGGTCTCAAGGTTCATGGCAATCACGAAGCCCTGGATAAGCTCGGTGACTTCCGCACCAACCATATGCGCGCCCAGAAGCTGGCCGGTCTTCTTGTCGAAGATCGTCTTGACCAGACCCTGATCCTCGCCGAGAGCAATCGCCTTGCCGTTTGCGGTGAAGGAATAACGACCGACACGAATGTCGAAACCCTGTTCCTTGGCCTTGGCTTCCGTCAGGCCAACCGAAGCAACCTGCGGATTGCAATAGGTGCAGCCCGGGATCTTGCCCTTGTCGAGCGAATGCACATTCGGAACGCCTGCAATCTTTTCAACGCAGATCGTGCCTTCATGCTCGGCCTTGTGGGCCAGCATCGGCGGACCGGCAACGTCGCCGATGGCGTAGATGCCTTCGACATTGGTCTTGCCATAGCCGTCAATGACAATGCAGCCGCGATCCGTCTTCACGCCGAGCGCTTCAAGGCCGAGATTCTCGATATTGCCCTGAACGCCAACAGCCGAAATCATCCGGTCGACAGTCAGCTTCTGCACCTTGCCGTCCTTGGTCTCGATGGAAGCCGTGACGTTGTTGGCGCCCTTCTCCACTTTCGCAACCTTGGCGTCGGTGATGATCTTGAGGCCGCGTTTTTCAAGCTGCTTGCGGGCGATGGCGGAGATTTCCGCATCTTCCACCGGCATGATCTGCGGCATCACTTCCACAACCGTCACATCGACGCCCATGTCGTGATAGAACGATGCGAATTCGATGCCGATTGCGCCCGAACCCATGACCAGCATCGACTTTGGAAGGTCCTGCGGCACCATGGCTTCGAAATAGGTCCAGATCAGCTTGCCATCCGGCTCGATGCCAGGCAGCGCACGCGGACGCGCACCAGTCGCGACGATGATGTGCTTGGCCTTGTAGCTGCCCTCGCCCAGCACGCCCTTCGGCACCGGGTTCTGCGGCAGCATCGGCTGCTTCGAGGTCTTGCCGACCGAAATTTCGGCGGGATTGGAGCTGGAAGCGCCCTTGACGAGCTTGGCTTCGCCCCAGATCACGTCGATCTTGTTCTTCTTCATGAGGAAGGCGACGCCGCCGTTAAGACGCGCCGAAACGCCGCGCGAACGCTGCACAACAGCTTTCACGTCAGGCGTGATGGTGCCTTCCAGCTTCAGACCGTAGTCCTTGGCATGTTCACCGAAATGCAGAATCTCCGCCGAACGCAGCAGCGCCTTGGTCGGAATGCAGCCCCAGTTGAGGCAGATGCCACCCAGATGCTCGCGCTCAACGATTGCCGTCTTGAGGCCCAGCTGCGCAGCACGGATCGCCGTTACGTAACCGCCCGGTCCCGATCCAATAACAATAACGTCGTAAATGTCGGCCATAGTTCTTGCCCTTATTCCTGAAAGCGGAAAGGCCGCGCCCTTCTAAAAAGAAGGGCGCGGCTTCAATTCCATCAGACCAGCATGCCCATCGGATTTTCGATGTGCCGCTTGAAGGCCTGCGCCAGTTCGGCGGCAAGAGCGCCATCGACTGCGCGGTGATCGGTAGAAAGCGTGACCGACATGACTGTCGCCACTTTCATCTCGCCCTTTTTCACCACGACGCGTTCTTCACCTGCGCCGATTGCGAAAATGGTCGCATGCGGCGGGTTGATGATGGCGGCAAAATCCTTGACGCCGAACATGCCGAGGTTGGAAACCGAGGTCGAACCGCCCTGATATTCCTCTGGCTTCAGCTTGCGATCACGCGCGCGCTTGGCCAGATCCTTCATCTCGTTGGAGATGGCGGACAGCGTCTTGTTTTCCGCGTGACGGACGATTGGCGTAATCAGGCCGCCCGGGATGGAAACGGCAACGCCGACATCCGAACGCTTGTGCTTGATCATGCCGCCTTCAGTCCAGGAAACATTGGCTTCCGGGATATCACGAAGCGCCAGAGCAGTCGCCTTGATGATCATGTCGTTGACGGAGAGCTTGTAGGCCGGAACCTCGCCCTTCTCTGTCTTGATCATCGGCGAAGCCGCGTTGATCTGCGCGCGAAGCGCCAGAAGCGCATCGAGTTCGCAATCAATCGTCAGGTAGAAATGCGGAACGGTCTGCTTCGATTCCACCAGACGACGAGCAATGGTCTTGCGCATACCGTCATGCGGCACGATTTCGTAAGAACCTTCCTCGAACAGCTTGAGAACGGCATCGTCCGACATCGGCTTGGCAACCGGAGCACTGGCCGCAGTCTGCGGCGCAGCAGCAGTTGCTTTCGCACCGCCCGACTGAATAGCGGATTCCACATCGCGCTGAACGACGCGACCATGCGGACCTGTGCCCTTCACGGCGGCGATATCGACGCCGGCGTCCTTGGCGATACGGCGTGCAAGCGGAGAAGCGAAAACGCGTTCGCCCTTCGCAGGTGCCTGTGCGGGCGCGGCAGCTGCCGGAGCAGGCGCTGCAGCAGGTGCAGCATCCTTCTTGGCTTCAGCTTTCGGCTCTTCCTTCGGAGCCTCGGCCTTTGCTTCCGCCTTGGGAGCGGCAGCGCCGCCGCCCTTTGCTGCTTCCGCGACGTCTTCGCCATCAGCGGCCAGAATGGCGATCAGCGCGTTGACCTTGACGCCTTCGGTGCCAGCCGGAATAACCAGCTTGGCAACGGTGCCTTCGTCAACAGCCTCGACTTCCATCGTGGCCTTGTCGGTTTCGATCTCGGCAATCACATCGCCGGATGTAACCTTGTCGCCTTCCTTAACCAGCCATTTCGACAGGTTGCCTTCTTCCATCGTGGGAGAAAGCGCTGGCATGGTGATATTGATCGGCATGTCCAGACCCTTTCGTTAAGCGGAGTAGGTCACGGCTTTCACCGCTTCCACGACTTCGGCCACATTCGGCAGCGCCAGCTTTTCGAGATTTGCGGCGTAAGGCATCGGAACGTCCTTGCCCGCAATGGTCAGGATCGGCGCATCGAGATAATCGAAAGCCTGCTGCATTACGCGGGTGGCGATTTCGGTACCAACGGACGACTGCGGATAACCTTCTTCAACGGTGACGAGGCGACCGGTCTTCTTGACCGATTCCACGACCGTCGGAATATCCATCGGGCGAATGGTGCGCAGATCGATGACTTCAACATCGATGCCCTGCTCCGCCAGTTCTTCAGCAGCCTTGACCGCATAGGTCATGCCGATGCCGAACGAAACGATGGTCGCGTCCTTGCCCTGCTTGTGAATGCGAGCCTTGCCAATCGGCAGAACGAAATCATCCAGCTTCGGCACTTCGAAATGATGACCGTAGAGAATTTCGTTTTCGAGGAAGATGACCGGGTTCGGATCGCGGATTGCAGCCTTGAGAAGACCCTTCGCATCAGCAGCCGAGTAAGGCATGACGACCTTGAGGCCTGGAATCTGGCTATACCATGCGGCGTAGCACTGCGAATGCTGTGCGGCAACGCGTGCAGCAGCGCCCGAAGGACCGCGGAACACCATCGGAGCGCCCATCTGGCCGCCCGACATGTAAAGCGTCTTGGCAGCCGAATTCACGATCTGGTCAATCGCCTGCATGGCGAAGTTGAAGGTCATGAATTCAACGATTGGTTTGAGGCCGGCCATAGCCGCACCAACGCCCACACCGGCAAAGCCATGCTCGGTAATCGGCGTATCGACAACACGGCGCGGGCCGAATTCGTCGAGAAGACCCTGGGTGATCTTGTAAGCGCCCTGATATTCGGCAACTTCTTCACCCATGATGAAGACGTTTTCGTCACGGCGCATTTCTTCGGCCATGGCGTCACGCAGTGCTTCACGCACGGTCATCGAAACCATTTCCGTGCCAGCCGGAATATCCGGATCGGAAGCGACTTCAACCTTCGGCGCAGCAGGGACGCTGGCAGCAGGCTTGTCTTCGGCCTTCGGAGCTTCCTTAGGAGCTTCTTCTTTCGGCGCTTCAGCCTTGGCAGCCGGAGCCGAACCGATATCGGAAGCGCTTTCACCGTCACCGAGCAGCACGGCAATCGGCGTATTGACCTTCACGCCTTCGGTGCCTTCTGCGATCAGGATCTTGCCGATGACGCCTTCATCAACGGCTTCGACTTCCATCGTCGCCTTGTCGGTTTCGATCTCGGCAATCACGTCACCGGACGTAACCTTGTCGCCTTCCTTTTTCACCCACTTGGAAAGCGTGCCTTCTTCCATGGTCGGAGAAAGGGCGGGCATGAGAATTTCTACGGGCATGACAACACCTTTCCCGAATTAGAGCAGAATATCCGTGTAGAGCTCGGAAACATCCGGCTCCGGATCGTTTTGAGCGAAATCGGCCGAATCAGCGACGATGTCGCGGACTTCCTTGTCGATTTCCTTCAGCTCTTCTTCGGTGGCCCAGTTCTTTTCAATCAGGCGCTGTTTGACCTGCTCGATTGGATCATGCTCCGAACGCATCTTCTGCACTTCGTCCTTCGAGCGATACTTCGCAGGATCGGACATGGAGTGACCGCGATAGCGATAGGTTTCCATTTCGAGAATCAGCGGGCCCTTGCCGGAACGCGTCCATTCGGCAGCGAGTGCGGCAGCGGCAGCAACGGCGCGAACATCCATGCCGTCGACCTTGATGCCCGGAACGTTGAACGAAACGCCGCGCTTGGAGAAATCAGTCTCAGCGGAAGAACGCGAAACAGAAGTACCCATAGCGTAACGGTTGTTTTCGATGACGTAGATCACCGGGAGCTTCCACAGCGATGCCATGTTGAAGGCTTCGTAGACCTGGCCCTGATTGGCCGCGCCATCGCCGAAATAGGTGACGGAAATGTTGTCATTGCCGCGATACTTGTTCGCAAAGGCAAGACCGGTACCAAGTGGAACCTGAGCGCCGACGATACCGTGACCGCCGTAAAAGCCCTTTTCCTTGGAGAACATGTGCATGGAGCCACCCTTGCCCTTGGAGTAGCCTCCACGGCGTCCGGTCAGCTCGGCCATGACGCCGCGCGCTTCCATGCCTGTTGCCAGCATGTGACCATGGTCGCGATAGGACGTGATGATCTGATCACCTTCCTTCAGCGCGGTCTGCATGCCAACGACGACAGCTTCCTGTCCGATATAGAGATGGCAGAAGCCACCAATGAAGCCCATGCCATAAAGCTGGCCGGCTTTTTCTTCGAAACGCCGGATCATCAGCATCTCGCGATAGGCGTGCAGCTCCTGCTCCTTGGTGAAGTTTACAGGCGCAGGTGCCTTGGGGGTAGTGACGGAAGACGTCTGCGTTTTGCCAGCAGGCGCCCTTTTAGCCCTCGGTGCCATATCTCGCTCCCTAAGATTGTCGTTATATTGTGACGTTATACGGGCATATTACAAGATACAATATGCACCCAGAGCATAGCTGCTATGCTACCAAGCCCTTAAAAACATATCACAAAAAGACAATTAACCGGAATTCAGTTAATTCGATCTGTCTTCCCGAGAGGTAATAATTGTCACTTCATCGGGATGGGAGAGATTAAGCGCTCTGCGCGCCTGCTCGTCAAGCATATCCTTTTCAATGGATCCGTCACGCAGAAGCCCGACGCGCTTTTCGAGTGCGGCACGCTCACCGCTGATTTTTTCGAGCTGCTTTGTCAGGTTCGCCTTTTGCTCTTCAAGCTGGATACGGGCGTAGAGCCCGAATTCGCCGTGATAGGCGTGGAAGCCGAAATAGCTGAGAAACGCAGCCGTCAGGATGGGCAAAATAAAGCGCCCACGGATCGATTTACGTTTCTGCTTGGTCCACATTGCGGCTTCCTTCCCGGATGATTTTGACGGCAGCGAATCTCAAGCTGTAACCGCCAATCCGAATTCCACCATGAAGCATTATTTTGCTTAACAGAGCTTTACCGCAGCCATATGTCAGGGAAAGATTAACCCTATTTTTGTGAAACAGATTAGGTGTTCACAAGACGGTGTATTTTTTTAAATTCACTCTTAAAGAGGGAAATCGGCAATCATCATCAATCCCTGATTGCCGATTTATTCCTTATCAGACGTCCAAACGATCACACATCGAGAATCGTTGAGAACCCGCCCATGATCATGCGCTTGCCATCGAAGGGCATCTCGCTGCCCATCGCAGCCATGCGAGGATCGCTCATCATCTTCTGATTGGCCGCATCGCGCGTGGCCTTGTCGGGATACTCGAACCAGGAGAAAACCACCTCCTCATCGTCCGTTGCCTGCACGGCCCGGCGGAAGTCGGTCACCTTGCCATCAGGGACATCGTCGCCCCAAGCTTCGACCATGCGCGTGACGCCAAACTCCTTGAACAGTTCGGCAGCAGTCGCGGCATGTTTGCGATAGATTTCCTTGTTCGCCTTCGGAACGGCGACGACGAAACCTTCAATATAGGCCATTTTCTCTCTCCCTTTGATCTCCCCCCAATACGGCTCGGGTCGGTACGGGATTGAGCCGCTTCATGTCTGCCATTCTGCGCCCACTTCAGGGCCAGCACATGGCAAAGATAATAATATTGATATCAATATATTTGAGCGGAGTCAAAATCAGAACTGGATGACATGTCGATGCGGCCTCAAGGGCAACGAAAAAGGCGGGCACAGGGCCCGCCTTTCAACGTTACCTTCAGTTCCGATTAGAGGAACTTCAGCGCGCTGCGGCCTGCATAACGAGCCTGCTTGCCGAGTTCTTCTTCAATGCGGATGAGCTGATTGTACTTCGCCGTACGGTCCGAACGGGCCAGCGAGCCGGTCTTGATCTGACCGCAATTCGTGGCAACCGCCAGATCGGCAATGGTTGAATCTTCGGTTTCGCCCGAACGGTGCGACATGACAGCGGTGTAGCCAGCCTTATGCGCGGTTTCGACGGCATCGAGCGTTTCCGACAGCGAGCCGATCTGGTTGACCTTCACGAGGATCGAATTGGCAACGCCCATACGGATACCATCGCGCAGACGGGCCGAGTTGGTGACGAACAGATCGTCGCCAACCAGCTGGCACTTGTTGCCAACGAGGTCGGTCAGGTACTTCCAGCCTTCCCAATCGTCTTCGGCCATGCCGTCTTCAATGCTGACGATCGGATAATCGGCAACGAGCTTGGCCAGATACTTGGCCTGCGCCTTCGGATCGCGGGTCTTGCGTTCGCCTTCATAGACGTAGTTGCCGTCCTTGAAGAATTCGGTCGATGCGCAATCAAGACCGATAGCAATGTCTTCACCCGGCTTGAAGCCAGCCTTTTCGATCGATTCCATAACGAAATCGAGGGCAGCCTGGGCGCTCTTGAGGTTCGGAGCAAAGCCGCCTTCATCGCCGACATTGGTGTTGTGGCCAGCGTCCTTGAGGCGCTTCTTCAGCGTGTGGAAGACTTCCGAGCCATAACGCACAGCTTCACGGATCGACGATGCGCCAACCGGCAGAATCATGAATTCCTGAAAGTCGATTGGATTGTCGGCATGTGCGCCGCCATTGATGATGTTCATCATCGGCACTGGCAGAATATGCGCATTCGCGCCGCCAACATAGCGATAGAGCGGCAGGCCGGTTGCCTGAGCGGCAGCCTTGGCAACAGCCAGCGACACACCGAGAATGGCATTGGCGCCGAGATTGCCCTTGTTGGCAGTGCCGTCGAGGTCAATCAGCGTCTGGTCGATGAGCAGCTGGCTTTCAGCATCGAGACCTGCAATGGCGTCGAAAATCTTGCCATTCACGGCTTCAACAGCCTTTTCCACGCCCTTGCCGAGATAGCGGCTGCCGCCATCGCGCAGCTCGACGGCCTCATGGGCGCCGGTCGATGCGCCGGATGGAACAGCGGCACGGCCAAAAGAGCCATCTTCAAGCACTACGTCCACTTCGACGGTCGGGTTGCCGCGGCTGTCAAGAATTTCGCGGCCGACGATGTCGATAATTGCAGTCATAGGAGCCAGTCCTTCCCTATAGATCGCTCCGCTTATCCGCGAAGCTGCTGAACAAATCCGATGTGGGCACATCCTTAGCGAAACAAAAGGCGGAGGAAAATCCCCCGCCTTTCACAATTCGCTTTGAATTCCGAGTGTCTGAATCAAAAAGGTGGCAGGCAGCGGCGAAAATGGTGATTTCGAGAACCGGAGCGCAGCGTACTTTTGGGTACGTGAGCACCGGAAGCGCAGAAATTGCCATTTGCAGCCCGGCATGACGGCTTTTGGAACAGACACTAAAGCCCCTTGGCAATCCGGTCGAACGCCACCAGCTTTTCCAGCAATGCTGGCATCTTGTCGATCGGTACCATGTTTGGTCCGTCCGACGGCGCATTGTCTGGATCCTGATGGGTTTCAATGAAGAGACCGGCTACCCCGACAGCCACCGCTGCGCGAGCCAGTGTTTCAACAAATTCGCGCTGTCCGCCTGACGAACCGCCCTGCCCGCCCGGCTGCTGTACCGAATGGGTCGCATCGAACACTACCGGCGCGCCAAGGCCAGCCATGATCGGCAGCGAACGCATGTCGGAAACCAGCGTATTATAGCCGAAAGACGCGCCGCGTTCGGTTGCGAGCACATTCGGATTGCCGCTTTCGGTGATCTTGGCCAGAACATTCTTCATGTCCCAGGGTGCCAGGAACTGCCCCTTCTTGACATTGACCACGCGGCCCGTCTTTGCGGCGGCGACCAGCAGATCGGTCTGACGGCAGAGGAAAGCCGGAATCTGGAGCACATCAACAACCGGTGCGACGGCAGCGCATTGTTCTTCCGTGTGAATATCGGTCAGAACCGGAAAGCCGAATTCCTTTTTCAGATCGGTAAAAACCTCCAGCGCCTTTTCGAGACCGATACCGCGCTCCGCTTTCAACGACGTGCGGTTGGCCTTGTCGAAGCTGGACTTGTAGACGAGACCGATACCCAGCTTGTCGGTGATTTCCTTCAGGCGGCCTGCCATGTCGAAGGCATGCTCCCGCGTTTCCATCTGGCAGGGGCCAGCGATCAGCGCGAAACGCGCGCTGTTGGAGAAGGTAACATTACCGACTTTGACGGAGGAATTGGCGGTCGTCATTTACTCAACACCTTCAAATACGAACAACGTACCCTGGCCTTTAGCCGGAGAAACGATGATACGGCCATCTCTTTTCAGAAACGTGACACCGTTGCGGTCAAGAAGCTGCTCGACTGTCAAAAGCGAAGCAACCGTGAAGACCAGTCCTGCAAGCCGCAAACCGCGACCATGCAGTTCTGGCAACCATCCAAAGCTCTGTTCAAACTGTTTGGAAGGAACGATCTCTATATCGGCATTGCCGGCGGTGATTTCCAGAGAACCACCGTCATGCTTGCGCGCAGGCGCATGAAACACGCCTTGCAGCAATTCCGAAAACTCTGCCGGATTTTCCTCGCAGATCAGGATTTTGCGCAGGCCGGTGACGCCATTCTCATGCGCAATCAGATGCGAACGATCCGTTTTCGGATATGCCAGCCGCTGGCAACAGAAGAAAAAGGCATCGGGAGCGCGCAAATCCGCAGCAAAAGACAGACGGAAACTGGCGATCTCGCGCTTGCCTTCCCGGCTGAGAAACGCGCGGGAAAACTCGACCATGCGGCCACCGGAAACACCACGCCGTTTGAACTCGGCGTGATCGGCGCGGGCATCATCGGTCTTGAAGGCTATTCCGGAAAAGCCGTCCTGTCCGCTGCGGAAGCGGTAGGCCTGATCGCGGAGAATGAAACTGTTCGAGCGACGGGCGGCAGCCACATAAAGCGGCTCGCGGTCGACTGCCAGCATTTCCAGATAGGTGTCGTCAGCAAAAAAGCTGCACACATTGGCGGTGCCGAATGGATGCTGGGCATTCGGGGCCACTGTAAATCCCAAGAGGGAAAGTCTCGCGCGCGCTTCGTCCAGTTGTTCAACCGGCAGAACCAGATGGTCGACCGAACGAGCGTTGCGCGCGAGATCACTATTCATGCATCAAACCAGACGGCTTTGTTCAATCGCCGCTTCGATGAACGAAGCGAAGAGCGGATGCGGTTCAAACGGACGGGACTTCAGTTCCGGATGGTACTGAACGCCGATGAACCATGGATGGTCCGGATATTCGACAGTTTCCGGCAGAACGCCATCCGGCGACATGCCTGCGAAATTGAGGCCAGCCTCTTCGAGACGCGCCTTATAGTCGACATTGACTTCGTAGCGGTGACGGTGACGCTCGAAAATATCGGTCGAACCGTAGATTTCCGCAATCTTGGAACCCGGAGCAAGAGCCGCTTCATAGGCGCCAAGACGCATCGTGCCGCCAAGATCGCCCGCTGCTGCGCGCTTCTCGAGCATGTTGCCCTTGAGCCATTCGGTCATCAGACCAACAACCGGCTCCTTGGTCGGGCCGAATTCGGTCGAAGATGCGTTTTCAATGCCAACCAGATTACGCGCTGCCTCGATGCAGGCCATCTGCATGCCGAAGCAAATGCCGAAATACGGAACCTTCCGCTCACGAGCGAACTTCGCCGCAAGAATCTTGCCCTCTGCGCCACGCTCGCCAAAGCCACCCGGCACCAGAATGCCGTGCACCTTTTCAAGATGCGGAGCCGGATCTTCACTTTCAAAGACTTCGGCTTCGATCCAGTCGAGATTGACCTTCACCTTATTGGCAAGACCACCGTGATAAAGCGCTTCGATCAGCGACTTATACGCGTCCTTCAGACCCGTATATTTGCCGACGATAGCGATGGTGACTTCGCCTTCCGGATTGTGCAGGCGATGGGAAACTTCTTCCCAGCGATCCATGCGCGGCTTTGGAGCCGGGTCGATACCGAACGCCGAAAGGACTTCCGAATCGAGACCTTCCTTGTGGTAAGCAATCGGCACATCATAGATCGTCGCCACGTCGAGCGCCTGGATAACGGCGCTTTCACGCACGTTACAGAACAGCGACAGCTTGCGACGTTCGGATTCCGGAATTTCACGATCCGCACGCACCAGAAGAATATCCGGAGCAATACCGATGGACCGCAGTTCCTTGACCGAATGCTGAGTCGGCTTAGTCTTGAGTTCGCCCGCCGCCGGAATATACGGCATCAGCGTCAGATGGATGTAAACGGCTGCTCCGCGCGGCAGTTCATTGCCAAGCTGACGGATCGCTTCGAGGAACGGCATGGCTTCGATGTCGCCAACGGTGCCGCCGATTTCGCACAGCACGAAATCATAATCCTCGTTGCCCTCGAGAACAAAGTTCTTGATCTCGTCGGTAACGTGCGGAATGACCTGAACCGTCGCGCCGAGATAGTCGCCGCGGCGTTCCTTTTCGATGATGTTACGGTAGATGCGACCGGTGGTAATATTGTCCTGCTTGTTTGCAGGACGACCGGTGAACCGCTCGTAATGACCGAGATCGAGGTCGGTTTCGGCACCATCGTCAGTGACGAACACCTCACCATGCTGGTAAGGCGACATCGTGCCGGGATCGACGTTCAGATAAGGGTCGAGTTTACGGATACGCACGCGGTAACCGCGTGCCTGAAGGAGTGCAGCCAGTGCTGCAGCAGCTATGCCTTTTCCAAGGGAAGAAACCACGCCGCCAGTGATGAAAACATATCGCGCCATGGGCTTATCTCGTTAGACTTTCTTAATTGATTCCACCACAAAAAAATGCGCTCCAAAGTGATTTTTCACTGAAGCGATGCGGTAATCGTTGTTGAACCCAGACATGCCACCCCAAAACGGAACGTTTGGAGAGCGACACGAGACCCTCAGCGTATTCCACGAATGTGAACGCCATACGCTGAACCTGACCGGAGCACGACCTCCGGAGTGAATACGTAGTAACGTCTTAATGGCCCCTGCCCGACATTTCCATGCCGAAGCCCGAAATCCACAGATAAGGCCTCAAGCGAGGTGCCGCGCCATGGATAGAATGGCCAAAGAAAAGCCGGGCCCAAAAGCCCGGCCATTTTTCAGATCGTCAAGATAGATCAGAGAACGACGACTTCGGTGCCGAGACCGACGCGCTCGTAAAGATCCATGACATCTTCATTGATCATACGGAAGCAGCCGTTCGAAGCGGAGCTGCCGATGGTCCAGGGCTGAACCGTTCCGTGAATGCGGATATAGGTGTCTTTGTTACCCTGGAACAGATACATGGCGCGCGAACCGAGCGGGTTGCCCGGGCCACCATCCATGCCGTTCTTGAAACGACCGTAATGGCCTGGATCGCGCTCGACCATTTCCTTGGTCGGGATCCAGCGCGGCCATTCACGCTTGGCGTTAACGGTCGCGGAACCCTTGAACTCAAGGCCCTGCTTGCCAACTGCGATGCCATAGCGGCGCGCCGTCGTCGAGGTTTCCACATAGTAGAGGAAACGCTGCTTCGGATCGATCACGATGGTGCCCGGCTTGTAGCCCGTGAAGGCCACTTCCTGCGCGCGGAACTTGGGATCGATATTGTACTTGTTGGCCTTCACACCGGCATTGCCGTTGGAAGCGCTCTTTTTCTTCTTCTTCGGCTTGTCCGGATTGGCCTTGGCGTCGCTCGAAAGCGCAACCTGCTGCACGTTAGCGGCAGCGGCTTCATTCAGCTGTGCCTCGGCACCGACCGGCGAAGCGGCAAAAGCCGGCGCGGAAATTCCAACGCAAAGGCTCGCAATGCCAGCCATAAGAATACGACGTGAAAACATGATCAGTTCCCGAAAATCCAAGCACAAGCGGAAAATAGCTGCCGCAGCTTTGCGACCAAGCTTTCGCTTTCCATACTGTAAACGCAGGTACGACTCAATTCGTTGCAACAGTTGTGCAATGCGATTCGTGAAAGCCTATTGCCTGCTTGCAACACTTTGCAATTTGACGGTTAACAAAAAGAAAACCGGCCGATTGGGCCGGTTTCACAATCTCTTGAATAGAAAGCTCTTTTTACTGTGAGCTTGGAACCGGGTTGGCCGGAGCTTCCGGCGTAGCCGGCGCCTGCGGTGCGGTGGTTCCGGTCGGAGCTGCTGGAGCAGCGCCCGGCGCAGCAGGTGCGGTCTCATTCGTGTTGGTGCGAGAAGACTCGCCGCCAAGCTGATTGAGAATGCCGCCGCCAGCGCCGTTGCCGCCTGCCGGAGCCGTCTGGCTGCCGGATGCTGCCGGAATACGGTTCAGGATGTCGGTCGGGCGTTCGCCATAACGCGCCATGATGCCGAGAACCAGCGACGTCGCGAAGAAGCCGATTGCCAGAATGGCAGTCGTACGGGTGAGCGCATTGGCGGCACCCCGCGCCGTCATGAAGCCAGAACCGCCGCCAATGCCAAGGCCGCCGCCTTCAGAGCGCTGGATAAGCACAACGCCGACAAGCGCCAGCACGATCAACAAATGAATGACAATGAGTACGGTTTGCATGGGTAACGGTCTTTACGTCCCTGAACTAAAGCAGTTCCAGGACACATCACATGACCATGTCCAGACTGCACGATAGAATAGATGCGGCTCTTTACACGCTATTGCGTGATAATCCAAGCCCCGCCGCCCAAGTTAGAAGCACGGCAGGGCAAGGCACCGCTTAAAGGTTGCGATAGGTCTCGCATATGGCGAGGAAGTCGGTCGCCTTCAAGCTCGCTCCGCCAACAAGTGCACCGTCAACATCGGCAATGCCGAGCAATTCGGTAGAGTTGGAAGGCTTGACCGAACCGCCATAGAGAAGGCGCAGATGCGCGCCCTTGGCTCCGAAGCGCTCGGTCAGCTGCTCGCGCATGAAGGCATGGGCAGCACGGACATCCTGCACCGTCGGCGTCAGGCCCGTGCCGATCGCCCACACGGGCTCATAGGCAATGATAGTGTTTTCGGCAGTCAGGCCATCCGGCAGGGAACCTGCCAGCTGCGAGCCGATGACTTCGAGCGTGCGTTCCGACTTGCGTTCATCCGCGGTTTCACCGACGCAAACGATGGTCACAAGGCCGGCTGCCCAAGCGGCTTCGGTCTTTGCCTTCACAACATCGTTGGTTTCGCCGTGATCTGTACGGCGTTCCGAATGGCCGATAATGACGTGACTTGCGCCTGCTTCTTTCAGCATTTCGGCCGAAATATCGCCGGTATGTGCGCCAGACACCTTGGAGTGGCTGTCCTGCCCGCCGAGGCCGACCGTGGTTTCTCCAGAGAGTGTTTCGGCAGCGCGTGACAGCAGAGTAGCAGGCACACAGATCACCGCATCGAGTTTTCTGCCGAAATCGGAGCTCAGACCGGCTGCAATCGCGCGCAGCTCGGTGAGAGATTCTCCCGTGCCATTCATCTTCCAGTTGCCAGCGACCAACGGACGGATACCCGGAGTCATTGTATTCTCCTCGCCTTTGTAAACGGCAGACGCTTCCAGCAAATAACGCATGGCCGCGCCGAATTTTGCCACTGACTAAGCATATTCGTGTCGCAATGCAAATGTTCTTGGTTGCAGAGCCTCAATGAGACCTTGCATATGGGGCTTGCTTGGGGTTATCCCCTGAACGGTTCAATTCAACGACTGGCTCAACTCAACCAAAGCCGAGCTTTATATCATAATCGAAGGGTTTCCCATGCTCGACAGCCTGCGCTCTGCCTCTCGCTCCTGGATCTCCAAGCTTCTGCTTGGTGTGCTCGTCCTGAGCTTCGGCGTCTGGGGCATCGCGGATGTTTTCCGCGGTGGCATGACAGGCAACGCCGCGCTGACAGCAGGCGGCTCCGAAGTCAGCGCGACCGACTATCGCTTCGCTTATGAGCAGCAGGTCATGCGCCTGTCGCAGCAGTTCCGCCAGCGTCTGACGCGTGAACAGGCAAAATCCATCGGCGTTGAAAACCAGGTTCTGGCGCAGCTTGCAGCCGGTGTCGTGCTCGACGAAGGCGCACGCAACATGCAGCTCGGCCTGTCGAAGGACGGCATTGCACGCCTGACGGCGGAAGACCCGGCATTCCAGGACGCCGGCGGCAATTTCAATCGCGCGCAGTTTGACGCGGTGTTGCGCCAGTCCGGCATTCGCGCTCAGGATTATCTCGAAAATCGCGCCAAGGTTGCCCGTCGCCAGCAAATGGTCGACGCTGCCACCGGCGGCATCAAGATGCCTGACGCGATGCTCAAGGCACTGGCGCTTTATCAGGGCGAAAGCCGCAGCGTCGACTACATCACCATTCCTGTGGAAAAATCAGACGCGATCCCTGCCCCGTCGGACGACGCCCTCAAGGCCTATTTCGATGCGCAAAAGGATGAGTACAAGGCGCCTGAATATCGCAAGATCAGCTACGTCAAGCTGGAGCCTGTCGACATTGCCGATCCGGCTGCCGTGACGCAGGAAGAAATCAACGAATATTACGAGAAGAACAAGGCGCGCTACGGCACGGTCGAACAGCGCGCCATCGAGCAGATCAGCTTTGCAGATGAGGCTGCGGCCAATGCCGCGCAGGAAAAGATTGCCGCTGGCACGAGCTTCCTCGACATCGGCAAGGAACAGGGCAAAACCGAAGACGATCTGAAGCTCGGCACTTTCGAGAAAAGCGCCATTCCTGACCAGACCATCGCCGATGCAGCCTTTGCGCTGGCGGAAAACGGCGTAAGCCCTGTCGTCAAGGGCGGTTTTGGCCCGGTCATTCTGCGCGTTACCAAGATCGACCAGGCGCATGTCAAGCCGCTCACGGAAGTCGAAGCCGAAATCCGCACGACCCTTGCCAACAACATCGCGGCAAGCAGCATCAGCGGCATTCACGATTCCTATGAACAGCAGCGCTCCGATGGCGCGTCGATGGCCGATGTCGCCAAGGGCCTTAGCCTCAAGACTGTTACCGTCGATGCAGTCGATGCAGAAGGCAACGATCCATCCGGTAAGCCGGTTGAACTGCCGAACGGAAAGGCGCTTCTGGCGGCTGCTTTCCAGGCGGAACAGGGCTTTGACAATGATGCATTGACCATGGGCAATGTCGGCTATCTCTGGTACCAGATCGATGGCGTCACTCCTGCCCGCGACCGCACCCTCGACGAAGTCAAGGACAAGGTTGTGGCCGCATGGAAGGGTGAGGAAGCTGTCAAGCGCCTCAATCAGCGTCTGGAAGATCTCAAGAAGCGTCTCGATGGCGGCGCAACGCTTGATGCAATTGCATCGGAACTCGGCCTTGAAAAGCAGACCAAGCGTGGCGTGACCCGCTCGACCAACGATGCCGATATCGGCTCGGCTGCGGCAGCGCAGATTTTCCGTGGCCCGAACGGTTTCACCGGCACGGCGGCAGCGCCTTCCGATGACGCGCAGATTCTCTTCAAGGTGACGGAAGTGACCGAGCCTGCAAGTGCTGGTCCAGACACCATTCCTGAACAGCAGCGCAACTATCTGTCGACCGCCCTTTCTGACGACGTGCTGGAACAGATGGTTGGCGAATTGCAAAAGCAGTATCCGGTGAAGATCAACCAGACCATCATCAACAATGCTCTTGCGTTCTAGGTTCTGCTGAGCACAGCTCCGGAACGCAAGAATTCACATAAACAAGCGGCAGAAAGAAAATGGCTGATCTGAAACCATACATCGCGAAAGCGGCCTCCGGCGAACCACTGTCGCAGGAGGATTCCAAGGCCGCGTTCGACATCATGATGTCCGGTCAGGCAACGCCTTCGCAGATCGGCGGCTTTCTGATGGCTTTGCGCGTGCGCGGCGAAACCGTGCCGGAAATCGTCGGCGCAGTCGCTTCCATGCGGTCGCGCATGCTGCCTGTCGTCGCCCCGGCAAACGCCATAGACATTGTCGGCACTGGCGGCGATCAGTCCGGTTCCTATAATGTGTCCTCGTGCTCGGCCTTCGTCGTGGCTGGCGCTGGCGTACCGGTCGCCAAGCATGGCAACCGCGCCCTGTCCTCGCGCTCAGGCGCTGCTGACACGCTCGCGGCACTTGGCGTCAATATCGAGGCCGATGCGGAAACCATCGGCCGCAGCGCCCGGGAAGCCGGTCTCGGCTTCATGTTTGCGCCAATGCACCATTCCGCCATGCGCCACGTCGGCCCGTCCCGCGTGGAGCTTGGAACGCGCACGATTTTCAACATACTTGGACCGCTGGCCAATCCGGCAAGCGTGAAGCGCCAGCTTTTGGGCGTATTTGCGGCCCAATGGGTTGAACCGCTGGCGCATGTGCTCAACGAACTCGGCATGGAAGCCGTCTGGGTCGTCTATGGCGATGGTCTCGATGAAATGACCACCGCTGGAACAACGCAGATCGCGGCGCTTGAAAATGGCACCGTCCGCACGTTCACAATCACGCCCGAGGAAGTCGGTTTGCGCCGCTGCAAGCCGGAAGAGCTGAAAGGCGGCGATGCTGCCGAGAATGCCAAGGCGTTGATCGCCGTGCTGGAAGGCGCGAAGAACGCCTATCGCGACATCGTCCTTCTCAACTCCGCCGCAGCGCTGGTAATTGCAGGCAAGGCCGAGGACCTGAAGGACGGCATCACTCAGGCCGCCCATTCGATTGATAGCGGCGCGGCATTGGCCGTTTTGCAAAAAGTAATCGCTGTCTCAAACGACAAGACAGTCTGACGAGAGGAAGCGCATCATGTCCACCGACATTCTCCGTAAGATCGAAGTCTATAAGCGCGAGGAAATCGCGGCTGCCAAGGCGCGTCACACGGTTGAAGACCTGAAGGCGCTCGCCAGGGATCAGGCTGCGCCGCGGGGCTTCCTCAAGGCGCTCGAAGCCAAGCGCGCAGCCGACAAGTTTGCCCTGATTGCCGAAATCAAGAAGGCCAGCCCGTCCAAAGGCCTGATCCGCCCGGATTTCAACCCGCCAGCACTGGCAAAAGCCTATGAAGACGGTGGCGCTGCCTGCCTTTCAGTTCTGACCGATACGCCATCCTTCCAGGGTGCGCCGGAATTTCTGATGGCAGCGCGCGCAGCATGCAGCCTGCCTGCTTTGCGCAAGGATTTTCTGTTCGACACCTATCAGGTCTATGAAGCGCGCAGCTGGGGTGCGGACTGCATTCTGATCATTCTCGCAAGCGTCGACGACGATCTGGCCCGAGCGCTGGAAGAAACCGCTTTCGAACTCGGCATGGATGCGCTCATCGAAGTGCATGACGAGGCCGAAATGGAACGTGCGCTCAAGCTTTCCTCGCGTCTACTCGGCGTCAACAATCGCAATCTGCGCACATTTGAAGTCGATCTGGCGGTTTCCGAACGCCTGTCGAAAATGGCCCCTGCCGACCGTTTGCTGGTTGGCGAAAGCGGCATCTTCACCCATGACGATTGCCTGCGCCTGGAAAAATCCGGCATCGGCACGTTCCTCATCGGCGAAAGCCTGATGCGCAAGGACGATGTTGCTGCCGCCACACGCGAGCTTCTGACCGGCAAGGCGTGATGTCATGACCTCGGACGCGGCCAAGCTCACCCATCTCGATCAGTCTGGCGCTGCCAATATGGTGGATGTCGGCTCCAAGGACGAGACCGAGCGTCAGGCCGTTGCCGAAGGCAGCGTGACCATGAAACCGGAAACGCTGGCGCTCATTTTGGCTGGCGATGCAGCGAAGGGCGATGTGATCGGCACGGCCCGTCTTGCTGGCATTATGGCTGCGAAGAAAACCGCCGACCTCATTCCGCTTTGCCACCCGCTGATGCTGACCAAGGTTGCGGTCGATATCACCCCGGACCACGCATTGCCCGGTCTGCGCGTACATGCGCTTGCCAAGCTGAAAGGCCGCACAGGCGTTGAAATGGAAGCGCTTACAGCTGTTTCCGTAACCTGCCTGACAATCTACGACATGGCCAAGGCTGTCGATCGCCAAATGGAAATCGGCAATATTCGCGTGGTGGAAAAGAGCGGTGGCAAGTCCGGCGACTGGAAGGCCTGAAGCGGCCTCACAAAACTGAGTTCGAGAGGAAATACCATGTCCCTTCTCCCGGTCGAAGATGCTCTGGGCCGTATACTTTCCTCCGCAGAACCGCATGGCCCTGAAACTGTTACGCTGAACGAAGCAGGCGGGCGCGTGGTTGCCCGCGCCATCGTGGCCCGTTTCCTGCAGCCGCCGTTCGACTGCTCGGCCATGGATGGCTATGCGCTGATAGCGCCAGCAGAAATCGCCTATCCGATACCGATGACGGTTATCGGCGAGTCAGCCGCTGGCAAACGTTTCGAAGGCTCCTTGCAGCCCGGACAGGCCGTGCGCATTTTCACCGGCGCACCGATGCCGGAAGCTGCCGACACGATTGTCATTCAGGAACATACCGAACGCTCCGGCGATCAGCTGACCATTCTGGAAGGTTTGGAACCCGGACGGCATATCCGCCGGGCCGGTCTCGATTTTGCTCCGGGCAAGACCGTCATACCGGTCGGTCGCGAACTGGACGCACCCGCCCTGTCACTGGCTGCTGCAAGCGGCAATCCAACGCTCGATGTGTTTTGCAAGCCGCGTGTCTCCATATTGGCGACCGGCGACGAGCTTGTGCCGCCCGGAGCCGAGCCCGGACCGGACCAGATTGTCGCCTCGAACAGTGTCGGTATTGCCGACATCGTGCGCCGTGCAGGTGGCAAATCCGAAGATATGGGCATCATTCCGGATGATCCGGCACAGATCGAGGCGGCTATTGCCAGCGCTCTGAACGGTGGAATCGATGTTCTGGTGACCATTGGCGGCGCATCGGTCGGTGATCGCGACTACGTGCATGGCGCTTTGCGCAATTGCGGTGTCGATCTCGGTTTCTGGAAAATCGCCATGCGTCCCGGCAAGCCGCTCATGTATGGGCGCAAGACTGTCGACGGCAAAACTGTTCACGTGATCGGCCTGCCGGGAAACCCGGTTTCAAGCCTCGTTTGCAGCCTCGTTTTTCTCCGCCCGCTTATTGCGAAACTTGCAGGCACCGATCTGACGGCAGATATCCGTCCCGCAAAGCTCGGTCAGGCGATGCCTGCCAATGACCATCGGCGCGATTTTGTACGCGCCACGGTCGAATCGCAAAGCGATGGAACGCTGCTTGCAACACCATTTTCAGTACAGGATTCGTCCATGCTGACAGCCCTCGTCGGCTCCAATGCATTGCTCATTCGTGACGAAAATGCCCCGGCAGCAGATGCAGGCAGTTCGTGCCGCGTGCTCATGCTACGTTAAAAAGCACCAGAATGGTCACGTTTGCTGCCTCGAAACCACGCTAAGCAAAAGCCGTAACGGATTGAAACTAAAACGCTTCCATCGATGACGAACGGCCCGTTACGTCGCCCTGTGAACATTCCGGCAACAAGCCGCCAGCCCGTTAATCATTTTAAAACCATTGCAGAACAAGACTGGAACATATAGTGTTCGTTCTGGTTTTGTTTTTCTCGATTCTTATCTGGCCGGAGGGTGTCGCGCATGTTGACCCGTAAGCAGCACGAGCTTCTGCTGTTCATTCATGATCGTCTGAAAGAAACAGGCATTCCGCCCTCTTTTGACGAAATGAAGGAAGCGCTCGATCTTGCTTCCAAGTCGGGCATTCATCGCCTGATCACCGCTTTGGAAGAACGGGGCTTCATTCGCAGGCTGCCGAACCGGGCACGTGCGCTGGAAGTGCTGCGCCTGCCGGATTCGATTGCACCGGGCCTGAACGCGCAGAAGAAATTTGCACCGAGCGTCATCGAAGGCAGTCTGGGCAAGGCACCTCCTGCGCCTGTGCAGCCATTACGCTCCGCGCCTGTTGCAACCAATGATGATGTTTCGGCAACTGTATCAGTGCCAGTCATGGGGCGCATCGCTGCCGGTGTGCCGATCTCAGCCATCCAGAGTCAGACGCATTCGCTCAGCCTCCCCCCTGAAATGATTGGGGCGGGTGAGCATTATGCGCTGGAGGTCAAAGGCGACTCGATGATCGAGGCCGGGATTTTTGACGGCGATACAGTCATCATCAAGCGCGGCGATATCGCCAATCCGGGTGAAATCGTCGTCGCACTGGTTGATGATGAAGAAGCAACTTTGAAGCGGTTCCGCCGCAAGGGCGCATCTATTGCGCTTGAAGCCGCAAACCCAGCTTATGAAACACGTATCTTCGGCCCAGACCGCGTTCGCGTGCAGGGCAAACTGGTCGGATTGATCCGCCGGTACTGATCGTTAGGCCCGAAAATGGGGCACCGTTTTCGGAAACACATGCATGAAAGGGCGAGTTGAACCGCCAGTCTACTGAATCACAGGCGCTCAGCCCAATATTGTCATTCGCATTTGCCCAGCTCCTGATCGTCAGTGGCCGGGCATTGTGTTTCTGCCTTTTGAGCAGGCTGCTTCTTCTTATATTCCCAATCTGGCAAACCGCGTGCTGCGCGTGAATAGAGCCGGAACAGATGCCATGGACGCCGCGGCTCATCGATGGCGAAAGCTAGCCTGTCGTCAAAACGTGGATCGGCAAAACCATGCCTCAGGGGCGCGTTGTCGCTGGCCGGCGCCAAATCACCAGTTGGAACCGTGGCAGGAGTGCTGGCATTGACATTCTTGTCGCCTAGTCTCATCTCGACCGTTCCCCGCAATGCCAAGTCACGCCGGTTGATGACCAGTTTGTTCTGGATGGTACATCCCTGTGTTTTCCCAGCTACGGCGAGGATAACGACATCACCCACATCACACGCGATATCCTGAATGGCAGGATCAGCCGTATAGGCCAGTACCCGCCCATCGCGTAATGTAATCGTGCAGAGCTCATCTTCGCAGATAAAGCCGTCAGTCGGTATTCCGCGAAGCCAGTCTTTTGTGTGCTGCGGTATTAGAAATTGCGTTGCGAGATAGGCGGTTTTCCAGTTATCGACCGTGAACTTCGACGGTCTGTCGCGATTCACTGCAAAACGCCCATCGGGCAGACGGACGCCGACCAGCTTTGCATCTTCGGATATCACAACATCTGGAAACGGCTGGTGCATGAAGGCAATAAATCCCGCCAAAACAAATGGTAACGCCAGCATCTTGAATCGCGTTGTGAACAACACCGCTATCACGAGCGCTATGGTCCAGAATGCGAGAGCCGCGACCGGCATCGCTCCCGGATTGCCATCAGGCGACCATGCCCCGATCAGGCTCGCGAGGGTGCGGACAATCCAGATACCAGACCCGGCAATAGTCAAAGGCAGCCAATCAAGGCCGAGCGGCATCAGCACGAGGCCCAGAACCGAGAACGGCATGACAAGAATGGCGATCACCGGATCGGCCAGCACATTGCCAATCAGCCCGAATGGCGCGGTATTGTTGAAATGGTAGGCGGCGAAAATGCCGCTCGCAATTCCCGCTACAAGCGAAGTCCCGGCAGCAGCAATGGCTGATTTCATGATCTTCGATGGCAATCCAGCTACCGACGAAGCGGCGTGCCTCTCCACATCCTGCAATTTTTTGGCTTTACGCGCTCCCCACCATGCATATCCGGCAATCAGCGCTGCTGTTGCCGAATAGGACATCTGGAAGCTCGGCCCGAGTATTTCATGCGGTGAGATTGCTATTGTCACCATGCCAGCGATTGCCACATTGCGCATGCTGAGTGCCGCGCGGTCAAACAACAAGGCGCTGAGCATGACGGCGATCATCACATAGCTGCGCTGCGCTGCAACATCGGCACCCGACATGGCGAGATAAAATGTGCAGCTTAGCAACGACAGGAAAGCGGCATATTTCTTGACCGGATGTCGGACGCTGAAACCCGGAAACAGCGCAAAGGCAGACCGCAGGGCAAACATGACGACACCCGCCGCCAGCGCCATATGCAGGCCAGATATAGAGAGGATATGCGCCAGACCGGCCTTGCGCAGATCTTCATTGGTTTTCTCGCTGATGCCGCCGCGCGTACCGGCGATCAATGCGGCGGTGACATTGCCATCTTCACCGCCGATCACCTCCTCCACACGCTCGGAAACACGCACGCGAAGCAAGGCAATCCATTCGCTGACTGCCGCCGCTATGCTTGTCTGTGGCGGAACAGCTGCCGTCTTCGGATTTCCCAGAAAGAAGCCGTTTGCTCCAATGCCATTGAAATAGGCATGAAAGGAGAAGTCGTAATTACCCGGACGAACCGGGCCTGACGGAACGCGCAGCCGTGCAAAACCGGTTAATCCCCCGCCAATCGATGTATCCGCCGGTATATCGCGAGCATTTATACGTATGCGTGTTGGTGAAAAGCGCAGTGTTGGGCGTTCTGTCGACAACAGATCGAGGGTAATACGCCAGCTTCCATTATCCTGCGCATCCAGCGCAACAACCCGGCCAGTAACGCGTGTCGACACATCGGAACCGAGCATCGGCGTCGCCATGCGTTCGGTCTCCCATTTTCCGCTGGCAAGGCCCAGTTGGAAAGCAAGCGCCAATGTTAGCACCTGCCCTGCAAAGAAATGCTTCCGCGCCAATATGCGAGCCATAGCCAGCCCAACCAGCAGAGCCAGAATGGGCGTCCAATCTGGTTCAAACGGCAGAGTGAAATAAACAATCGCGCCAAGGCCACTGAGAATCGGAATCAGCAGAAAGAAAATCCCGCGCGCCGTTTCAAGGTCAACCGCCTCGGCAAAGGCGATGGGCACCTTGTGAGCGAGACTTTTGGCGCGGCTCCGCACATCATCCGGTTTCGGAAGTTCAGACAGATCGCGTTCACGGCTTTCAGTGGGAGCAATTGACGGTTCGGGCCACAACTCGGGAAGATAAGAACGCGTCAGGCCATCGGGCAGGCTTTTGACAAGCGCCCGCTCATTGGCCTCATCGGAGGCCTTGGCCATATCACCTAAGCGCGTCATGCCCCCGCCTGACTGCAAAAAAGGTCTTTTTGTCGAAATACCCCAAAAGAACAATGCCGCAAGGAGCCGAAACAAACGCGAAGCCCTTGCGCGTAGTGCTGCCTATGCTACATGAACGCCAGTCGAAATCGAGAGGGTTTCGTTATAGAAATCCTCGTTCTCGCTCTTAGGTAGCGAGTATCAGAATTCAGTTTTGCGCCCCTGCCCCGGCAATTGCCGCTGTCTTGACGGGCGCGCAATAAAGTGGAGCTACCATGTCGAAACCGGTCGTCACCCGTTTTGCCCCTTCGCCCACGGGTTATCTTCATATCGGCGGTGCCCGTACTGCGCTGTTCAACTGGCTTTATGCCAAGCACACGGGCGGCAAGATGCTGCTGCGTATTGAAGACACCGACCGTGAACGTTCCACCGATGCAGCCACCGCGGCCATTCTCGACGGCCTGACCTGGCTTGGTCTCGACTGGGAAGGCGATGCGATCTCGCAGTTCGAGCGCGCTCCACGTCACCGCGAAGTCGCCGAAGAACTCGTCGCTCTAGGCAAAGCCTATTACTGCTACACGACGCCGGAAGAGCTGGAAGAAATGCGCGAGAAGGCGCGTGCCGAAGGCCGCCCGCCGCGTTATGATGGCCGCTGGCGCGACCGCGATCCGTCCGAAGCGCCTGCAGGCGTAAAGCCAGTCATTCGCATCAAGGCGCCGCAGGAAGGCGAAACCCTCGTGCGCGACGCCGTACAGGGCGATGTGCGCTTCCCCAACAAGGATCTCGATGATTTCATCATTCTGCGTTCCGACGGCACACCGACCTATATGCATGCCGTTGTCGTTGACGACCACGATATGGGCGTCACGCATATCATCCGCGGCGACGATCATTTGACGAATGCAGCGCGCCAGACCGTGATCTATGACGCCATGGGCTGGGATGTGCCGCAGATGTCGCATATTCCGCTGATCCATGGTGCGGACGGTGCGAAGCTCTCCAAGCGTCACGGCGCTCTCGGCGTCGATGCCTATCGCGCCATGGGCTACCTGCCGGCAGCACTCCGCAATTATCTCGTCCGTCTTGGCTGGAGCCATGGTGACGACGAAATCATGTCGACCGAACAAATGATCGAATGGTTCGACGTGACGGACATCAACAAGGGCGCTGCCCGTTTCGACTTCCAGAAGCTCGAAGCGATCAACGGCCTTTATATGCGTGGCAGCGACGACAAGACACTGTTCGACGCTCTGGTGGCTGTCCTGCCGGAAATCGAAGGCGGCAAGGAACTCGCCGCAGCGCTCGACGACAAGCGTAGCGCGCAGCTCCTCGCAGCCATGTCGGGCCTCAAGGACCGCGCCAAGACGCTCGTAGAACTGGCAGATGGCGCGAAGTTCATCTTTGCAGCCCGCCCGCTCGATCTCGACGAAAAGGCCGCCTCGCTACTTAACGAAGAAGGCCGCGCGGTTTTGAAATCCGTGCTGCCCGATCTGGAAGCTGCCGGAGAATGGACCATTGAATCACTGGATGCGGTGGTTCGCGCCCATGCAGAGAAAACCGGACTGAAACTGGGCAAGATTGCGCAACCACTGCGTGCCGCCTTGACCGGTCGCGCTACCTCACCGGGCGTCTTTGATGTGCTTTTTGTACTGGGTCGCGAAGAGTCTTTGGGCCGTATTCGCGATCAAATCGGTTAAGGTGCTATCATTCACGCTGACGTGACATAACTCGCTTAAATAGTTCAAATTTCGCATTGCATCACGGACGGTTTGGGATAGTTTGGCGATCAAAATCGTAGCCGTAATGCGTTAAAAATCGGGCATCCTGCAGTTTTGGGGCGCCCGCCAAGAGATACGAGACAAGTTATAGCAGCGAATGCAATACTGCCGCCTAAGGCGGCAAAGTGGACATGAAAGGAAACATGATGTCAGCTAAGACAGCCAGCTTTACTCTCGACGGCAATACGTTCGATCTGCCTGTGCGACAAGGCACTGTCGGGCCGGACGTCGTCGATATCGGTCCGCTTTACAAGAATTCGCATGCGTTCACTTACGATCCGGGTTTCACCTCGACCGCTTCGTGCGAGTCCAAGATCACCTATATCGATGGCGACGAAGGCACCCTGCTCTATCGCGGCTATCCGATCGACCAGCTTGCCGAGCATGGCGACTTCCTCGAAACCTGCTACCTGCTGCTTTACGGTGAACTGCCGACGGCAACCCAGAAGGCCGATTTCGATTATCGCGTGACCCGTCACACGATGATCCACGAACAGATGACGCGCTTCTTCACCGGCTTCCGCCGCGATGCGCATCCGATGGCCGTCATGGTTGGCTGTGTTGGCGCCATGTCCGCCTTCTACCACGACTCGACCGACATCACCGATCCGCATCAGCGCATGGTCGCTTCGATCCGCCTGATCGCCAAGGTGCCGACGCTCGCCGCAATGGCCTATAAGTACCATATCGGCCAGCCGTTCATGTACCCGAAGAACGATCTCGATTTCGCATCGAACTTCCTGCACATGTGCTTTGGCGTTCCTTGCGAGGATTACAAGGTCAATCCGGTTCTGGCCCGCGCCATGGACCGCATCTTCATCCTGCACGCTGATCACGAGCAGAATGCATCGACCTCGACCGTACGTCTTGCCGGTTCGTCGGGCGCCAACCCATTCGCCTGCATCGCAGCTGGCGTTGCCTGCCTCTGGGGCCCTGCCCATGGCGGTGCGAACGAAGCAGCGCTCAACATGCTGGCCGAAATTGGCTCGGTGGATCGCATTCCGGAATTTGTCGCGCGCGCCAAGGACAAGAACGATCCGTTCCGCCTGATGGGCTTCGGTCACCGCGTTTACAAGAACTACGATCCGCGCGCCAAGATCATGCAGAAGACCTGCCATGAAGTTCTCGGCGAACTGGGCATCAAGGACGATCCGTTGCTCGACGTTGCAATGGAACTGGAAAAGATCGCTCTGACCGACGAGTATTTCATCGAGAAGAAGCTCTATCCGAATATCGACTTCTACTCCGGCATCACGCTGAAGGCTCTCGGCTTCCCGACCGAAATGTTCACGGTTCTCTTTGCACTCGCCCGCACCGTCGGCTGGGTCGCACAGTGGAAGGAAATGATCGAAGATCCGCAGCAGAAGATCGGCCGTCCGCGCCAGCTCTACACGGGCGCTACGGAACGCGACTACGTGCCGGTTGCAAAGCGCAAATAAGCGCGCAAACGCTGAAAACAAAACCCCGGTTGCCAATGGCGACCGGGGTTTCTTTTTATCCGTAGCGGTTCCCGTATTGACGATACCGTTCAGCCCTTGCGGCCTCGTTCTATAACGTCCAGCAGAACCTGCGCTCCGATCTCGCCGGAGGGCCGCTCTGTCGACATGACCGAAGCCACCGCATCAAAACCATCCAACTGCGCCTGACGCGCCGAACCGGGGCGCATCAAGCGCTCCACATTGCGGGCCAACATCCCCGGACGGACGAATTCATTGAAAAACTCCGGCACCACCGGTTCATCAGCAATGATGTTGGGCAGCGCTGCGCTCCATATCGTGATCTTGGGTACCAGAAATTTTCGCGCAAACCAGTCCGCCTTGTAGGAAAGCACGCTTGGAATGCGCGACAGCGCCAGTTCCAGCGAAACGGTGCCGGAAGCGGCAAGCGCAGCATCGGCCCGCGCAAAGGCCTTCCACTTCTCTTCATCACCGACGACGATCAACGGCTTGACTGTCCAGTCACGCGAAAGTTCACGCACCATTGCCTCGATACGCGGCAAGGTGGGCAGAATAACCTCAAGCTTTTCAACCCGCGACGAAAGCTCTTCGACCGTCTTGCCGAAGGGTTCCATCAGCATCTGGATTTCCGTGCGACGCGAGCCAGGCAGCAAAAGCAATGTATGTTTGCCGGCTTCCGACCGCTGCGGTTCAAGCGCCAGTTGTGCAGCACGCGTATCGAGGATAGGCGCATAACTCGACAGGCGATGCCCGACATAGGTTGACTGAGGGCCATTCAGCCGCGCCATCACATCAACCTCGAACGGCAAGACCGTGAGCACATGGTCGACATAAGCGCGCATGGCGCGTGCACGCTGCGGACGCCAGGCCCAGACGCTGGGCGCGATATATTTGACAATCGGAATAGACGGAGCGGCAGCTCTGATCTTCTTCGCCACGCGATGGGTGAAATCCGGACTATCGATCAGCAAGACACAATCCGGTTTTTCCGCCACGATCTGCCGAGCCGTCTGCCGGATGCGCAGTATAAGTCCCGGCAGGTTCTTGATGACCGCGCCAAGCCCCATGAGAGCAATTTCATGGGGGTCGAAGAAGGTCTTTAGGCCACGCGCAGCCAGGTGGTCACCACCCACACCAACGAGATCAACCAGCCTGTCAGTCTGAAGACGCAGGGCGTCGACCAAATCCGCACCGAGAAGATCACCGGATTCTTCACCGGCCACGATTGCTATTTTCAATGGCCGGCTGGTGTTACTCACGTTTAGGCGTCCTTCTTGTCCCGACTGATCGTCTCTATGAAGAGACCGCTTTCATTTGCCGCCGCAATGGTTTCACCGAAACCCAGGATAAATGTGCGCCCCGCCTCAACTGCAATTCCTGCAAGACCAGCACGTTTGGCATTCAGCACGGTGGAAATGCCGATGGCGGGCAAATCCGCCCGCTCATCCTGACGAGGTTTGGCCATTTTCACAAGGACCCCGCCGCGCTTGGGAATACGTCCGGCTTCACGCAGCTCGCGAACGCGCTCGATCATCAGATCCGTGCCTTCCGCGCCTTCCAGCGCCACGACACGACCACCTGTTGCGACAGCGCCCTGTCCGACGTCGAGATCACCAAGCCGCAAAGCAGACTCCATAGCCAGCTTAATATTCGCGGCTTCGCGCGCATCTGGCGCAACCTTGGTCAGAAGACGAGCAGGCGATGGAGACAGAAGATCAGGCACAACTTCATGTGCGCCGACGACCTTGAAACCAAATGATTCGAGCAGGCCGATAAAGGCACGTAGTAAGGCGTCATCACCCTGCCCCAACGCACGAAGCACATAGGGAATGCCCCGCAATGTGGGCCAGTCGAGCTTCAGATCGCCAAGATGTGGCCTGTTGCGCACACCGCCCGCGAGAACGACATGCGAAACGCCAGCCGCTTTCATGGAGCGAATCAGCTTTGCGAATTCGACCATCGAAATTTCCTGATGCTCGTAGTTGTAGAGCACCCGGTCAGCTTCTTCACGCAGGGGAACGATGAATGGGGGGGTACCGGCGCTCTGAAGCGCCTCGGCCACCGCAATGGGCAACAGGCCGTTGCCCGCAATAATACCGACACGCCCGCCCTCAAGGGGCGGACGCGCCAAAGATTCAGCTTTCGTCGCTGTCATGCCCGACTCCGCCATGAGCCGCGTCGAGTGGTGGCGTTGTATAGGCGCGTTTCGCGTCGACACTGATGAAAGCAATCATATCGGCAACAGCCTGAGATTCCGGGAAAGCCGCCAGCACATCGGCAGCGCGATCTCGAACCGGCTTGGTACGATCGAACAGCATACGCACGGCGTGACGGAGCATGTGGATTTCCGCGCGCTGCATGCCGGAACGCTTCATGCCAACGATATTGAGGCCGCCCAGATGCGCGTGATTACCAATGACCATGCCATAAGGGATAACATCACCCACAACGCCAGCCATACCGCCGACAAATGCATGATGGCCGACACGCACGAACTGATGCACGGCCGCACCGCCGCCCAGAATGGCGTGATGTTCGATGGTCGTGTGACCGCCGATCATGACATTGTTCGAGAAGGTGACGTGATCGCCAACATCGCAATCATGCGCCACATGCGCATAAGCGAGGAAGGTGCAATCGCTGCCCACCGAAGTATAGCCGCGCGCGCTATCCGAGCCGCGATGCATGGTGACGCCTTCACGGATAAGGCAGTTCGCGCCAACAGTGAGTGTCGTTGGGCCACCCTTATGCTTGCCGTTCTGCGGATCGCAACCGAGAACAGCATGCGGATAAACCTTCGCGCCCGCGCCAAGCGTCGTCCCGCCCGTAACAACCACATGGCTCATCAGAACGGAATTGTCGCCAATAACGGCGCCCGATTGAATATGACAGAAAGGCCCGACAGACACACCCTGGCCCAGTTCCACACCCGGCTCAACAAGAGCGGTGGGGTGAATGATTGTTTCTTTCATTGTAATGCTCACTGGCTTTCTTCACCGGCATTAATCATTGCCGCAACTTCCGCTTCGGCAACTTTCACACCATCAACCTCAGCCACGCATTCATACTTCGAAATATTGGCGCGCTGTTTCACTTTTTTGACATGCAGAAGCAACCGATCACCCGGGATGACCGGGCGGCGGAACTTCGCATTGTCGATGGTCATGAAATAGACAACGCCCGGGCGGCCAGTCTTGCGCTGAAGCAGCGAGATTGCACCGGCGGTCTGTGCCATGGCCTCAATGATCAATACGCCCGGCATGATCGGCTTTTCCGGAAAATGTCCGGTAAAATGCGGCTCATTGATCGTGACGTTCTTGATACCGGTTGCCGACAGATCGCCATTGATATCAACGACGCGATCGATCAGCAGAAAAGGATAACGGTGCGGAAGCACGGCCAGAAGTTCTTGAATATCCGCCGCTTCGAGTTTCGTCTGTTCCGTATCACTCATCTGAGGATTGCTCCTTTCTTGATTGCCCGATGCTGCGTATGTTCGCGATATCGCGGAACCACTGCTTGATAGGACGTGCGGGAAGACCACCCCAACGTTCACCATCGGGTATATCGTTCATAACGCCGCTCCCAGCTGCAATTTGCACGCCCGAGCCGATAATCAGGTGATCCGCAATACCGACGCGACCACCAAGCATAGTCCCGTCGCCGATCACACAGCTTCCCGAAATACCGCAATGCGCGGCAATAAGACAGAACCGACCGACGCGCACATTATGCGCAATCTGGACAAGGTTATCGATCTTGGAGCCCTCGCCGATCACCGTGTCGGTCAGCGCTCCACGATCAATCGTTGTATTGGCGCCGATCTCTACATTGTCCTGAACAATGACACGACCGATCTGCGGGACTTTTTCAAGTCCGGCAGCGCCCGGCACGTAGCCAAAACCGTCCTGACCGATGCGAACGCCCGGATGCAACAACACGCGGTTACCGATGAAAGAGCATTGGACGGTCACACCCGGCGCAACATAGCTATCGCGTCCAATCTGGCAGTTCTCGCCAATCACTGCGGTTGCAGCAATCAAAGTGCCCGAACCGACGGTCACGCCCTTACCAATCACCGCACCCGCTTCAATCGTTGCGCCATCTTCAATTTGTGCCGAAGGATGAATGAATGCTTGCGCAGAAATGCCGGTTTCGCCAAACCAGCTTTCCAGCTTGGCCGACGTTGGAAACAACATGCGTCCGACAGCCGAAAAATCGCGATGCGGGTTGCGGGTAATCAGCGCAGCCATATGCGAAGGCACGCTTGGCGCTATGTCTTCCTTGCAAAGAACACCAGCAGCCTTGATTCCGGCCAGCGCCTCGGCGTTCTTCTTACCTTCCACGAAGATAAGCGAACCCTCCCCGGCATCCTTCATGGAAGCCAGGCGCTCAACAGAACGCGGTGCAAGCTTCGGGTCACGAAGTCTTGCACCGGTGAAATCAGCCACATCGCCAATCGTGAGTTCACGAGAAGGCGTGAAAAAGACAGGATCTGCCATCAGTACACTTTCTCTCCCGGGGCGTAGCCGCCCCGGGGAAAGGCAAATCGGTTAGAACTTGGTCGAAACACCGAAGTTGAAGTTCTGAACCTTATCGGTATCAGCCTTCGCGACCGGGAATGCATAGTCAAAGCGCAGCGGACCGAACGGCGAAGCCCACATCAGGCTGAGACCGACCGAAGCGCGAAGCTTCTTGTCGTCGCCATAAACCGGCGAACCACCCAACTCGTCTGCACCGCCGTAGAGCATCGCCGCATCCGCGAAGAATGCACCGCGAATGCCGAGGCTTTCAGGAACAACCGGCATCGGGAACTGCACTTCAGCCGTACCATTGATGTAGGTCGTGCCACCCAGCCAATAACGCTGGCCCGTACCAGAATCCTGGTAACGACCAATGCCGTTGAACTTGAAGCCGCGGATGATGTCCGAATTGTTTTTGAACAAATCGAAGATACGGACGCCGTCGCTACCGAATTCATGGATATAACCACCGCCGACACCCAGCATACCGACAATGTCGGCTTCCTGAGCAAGCGTCTTATAGTAGTTACCCTTGAAGGTCGTCTTCATGAACTTCGCATCGCCACCAAGGCCTGCGAATTCCTGCGTGAACTTGCCATAGAGGCCGTCATGCGGGTTCTTCAGATCGTCGATGGAATTATACGTCAGCGAGTAGCTGATGGACGAACGCAGCCACGGGCTGTTTTCTGCTGCTTCCTGCAGAGCCGGAGCGTAGTAATCATTGATGTTGTCGCGGAACAGGTCGTACTTTTCCTGAACCAGATTATAGGCGAGACCAACCGAGAAGTTCTCGGTGATCGGAAGGCCGAAACGAATCGTACCACCGGTCTGCTCAACATCGTAGTCGTCGTTCACGCGGTAGCTGCGACGGAATACGTCGAAACCTGCGGAGACGCGATAGCCGAGGAAATAAGGCTCGGTGAAGGACAGGCCATAATTGCGCATATCGTCCTGACCGGCACCGGCGCTAAGACGGATATACTGGCCGCGACCGAGGAAGTTACGCTCGGTGATCGCACCTTCGACAGACGCACCCGGCGTTTCACCGCCGGTGGTGTAGCCACCGCCGATAGAGAATTCACCGGTGGACTTTTCCACGACGTCAACAACCAGGATCACCTGATCCGGCTCGGAGCCCGGAGCCGTCGAGATATTGACGGTCTGGAAGAAATCCAGAGCTTCAAGGCGACGCTTGGCACGCTGCACCATAACCTGATTGAAGGCATCGCCTTCGTTCATGTCGAACTCACGACGAATCACGTAGTCGCGCGTCTTGTCGTTGCCGCGAATTTCAATACGCTGAATGTAAGCGCGCGGACCCTGATCGACACTGTAAACGACCGAAATCGTGCGGTTTTCAAAGTTACGATCGCCGCGCGGCTCAACCTTGGCAAAAGCATAACCGCTACCGGCAACGCTTTCGGTCACAGCCAGAACGGAATCTTCAACTTCCTTGGCGCTATAAGCGCGACCCGAACGGGTCTTCACGAGACCGCCGAGCGCGTTGGTATCAACGCCATCAACGGTGCTTTCAACGCTCACATCGCCGAAGGTATAACGCTGACCTTCATCAACCGTGATGGTGATCGTGTATTCATTGGTCGACGGATCGAGAACCGCATTCGACGACACAACACGGAAATCAGCGTAACCGCGGTTGTAATAGAAGCGACGCAGCGTTTCTTCGTCAGCCTGCAAACGGCCTTCGTCGTAAACGTCATTACGGGTCAGCCACGACAGCGGGTTCGAACGCTTGGTGGAAATGACATCGCGCAGACGACGGCCGCTATAGGCCTGATTGCCGACGAATTCGATATTGGAAATCTTGGTGCGCGAGCCTTCGTTGACTTCATAGACAACGTTGACGCGCCCCTGACCGAGATCGACGGTGCGCGCATTCACGGTCGCATCGCTACGTCCGATATGTGCATAGGCAGCCTTGATGGCTTCCTTGTCCGATTCCATCGTCGCCGCATCGTAAGGCGAACGCGGCTTCAGCTGGACGGCGCGCGTCAGATCAGGATCCTTGATCTTCTTGTTGCCCTGGAACAGGACATTGTTGACCACGGAACGTTCGTTCACGGTCACGACAAGCGTGCTGCCGGACTGATTGATGCGAACATCCGAAAACAGGCCCATAGCGAAAAGACGCTTCACCGCAGCATCGATATCAGCGCTGGTGAAGGCCTTGCCCGGACGAATCTCGATATTGTCGCGAATGGTCTGAGCATCAACACGCGTGTTACCACGAACATCGATACGGCTCACAACGGCAGCTTCCGCGACATTCACGGATGCCAGCGAGAGCGCTGCAGTACCCGAAGCCACTAGAGCCACCGACATGGCGAGCGCAGACGCGGCGCCAAAGAATTTAGAACTTGCCGTCATAGGCTTTCCGAACCTTCGTTTCTGTCCCCGGGACGATTAACCCAGAAAAATGCGTACAGATACAACCGTATTAGCCGGTTTTTCCATACAAGCAAGCGTTGCGGTTAAATTCTGTTTACTTAGGCAACAAGCGTGGCATCCGTGCCACGCGAATTGTGAGTTATGGTAAACAGATTGCTTAGCTTTTCCGGTCGTCGCTCCCAATGTTCACTTCTGTTTAACACCTTGCCCGGCCTCCGTCGGACAAAACGTCGTCTCTTTGCAGTCAGCCTAACCGGACAGGCCGGTCGAGCCAATAACCCCAAGATCGCCATCCCCCGAGATTTCAATTCCTAGGACCGCTGCCTGAGACAGTCGGCATTTGATCTAGCAGGCAAAGAGGTCGTTGAAAAGTACGAACCCCATAAATCCCATCACAAGAAGGAATCCAATACGGTAGAAAATTTCCTGCGCTCCCGGTGACACCGGGCTGCCCTTGATTGCCTCCACAGCATAGAAAACCAGATGCCCGCCATCCAGCGGCGGCAGGGGAAACAGGTTCAAAAGCCCGATCCCGATGGAGAGCATAGCCGTCAATTGTATCAACCAGTCAAAGCCCGCGCTTGCCGCCTTGCTCGCCATATTGGCGATCTTGACCGGCCCACCGAGCTGACACTTGTCCTCACGGCCAAAGGCGAAACGTGTGAAAAACTCACCCGTGCGACTGATGATGAAGCCCGTTTCCATCACCGCCTGCCCGACTGATTCGAGCGGACCGTATTCAATGCGGCGGAAATTGCCGACCGCTTCCGTGGTCTCCACGCCAATGGCGCCAAGCTTCACCTTGTTGCCGAGCGGATCTACGCGCTCGACAGTCGCCGGCGTTGCTTTGAGGTCAACCATCTTGCCGCCACGCTCAACCGTAAAGTCGAGCGTGTCACCTGCCCGGCCCGAAACGATGCGCTGCACATCGGCAAAAGTGGTGATCTTCTCACCTTCGACGCTGATAAAACGATCGCCGGGTTCAAAACCAGCCGCGGCTGCGGGGCTGTTAGGCTGTACGCCTGCAATCAGCGGATCTGCGATCTGGCGTCCGTAAAGTGCAAAGAAAACACTGAAAATGACAATTGTCAGAATGATATTGAAAGCCGGTCCGGCAAAAACCGTTGCCGCACGCTTCCACACAGGCTGGGTATGGAATGCTCGCTTGCGATCTTCCTCGCTGAGCGCATTATTATCCACACCGACAGGCGAACTGGTTTCGCTTTCGTCGCCGATGAACTTTACATAGCCGCCAAGCGGAATTGCAGAGAGCTTCCAACGCGTTCCGCGACGATCGGTAAAGCCGAGCAGCTCAGGACCAAAGCCTATCGAAAAGGCCTGCGCACCAATGCCGCACCATCGCGCGACAAGATAATGCCCCATCTCATGTACGAATACGACGATTGTAAGAACGAAAAGAAACGGTACGATTGTCCCGACAAGCAGGCTTTCACCGCCGAAGAAAAAGGCCAGAGCCTCCTGCAAATCACTACTCCTTACAAATCACCCGTTGATCGACTGCGGCCTCGATTGGCGCGCCGATCCTCGTACTCTACGAATCGCCTGCCGCTTAGAAACTGAAAAAGATTGCAGATGGCACATCCGGTTCAGCAATCACGGCACCAAAGAGGTATAGAAGTGCAGCGGCGGCGACAAGCCCGTCAACGCGATCAAGTACCCCGCCATGACCCGGCAGAAGACGCCCCGAATCCTTGGCGCCAAACTGGCGCTTCACCCATGATTCAGCCAGATCGCCGATTTGGGAAACGACGGAAAGCAAAAGAGCCAGAAGCGGGACGATCAGACTGCCCGGTGTTGCCACCAGTGATGCGACCAGAATGCCGCCTGCAACAGCCGCTGCCGCACCGCCAATGGCGCCAGACCAAGTCTTGTTGGGGGAAAAACGCGGTGCCAGCTTCGGCCCACCCAAGGCGCGTCCGTTGAAATAGGCTGCAATGTCCGTAGACCACACGACGGCAAACAAAAAGACAATGGCCGTGAAGCCAAAAGGCTCATCGCCACGCAACAGTGAGAGCGATATCGCCGAAAACCCGGCGTAGAAAAGCCCGGTTGCAGGCCAGGCCCGACCGGTTTTCCACTGGGAGGCGAGAAGAATCAGTGTTCCTAGCAGAAGCGTACCGATAGTCAGCAACGCGCTGCGATCCAGAATAAGAAGAACGCTTGTCAGAAGCAGCCACGCCCAGCCGAACATCCTGGAAAAAGAGGTTTGACGCGGGGCGCTCAGTGCTGTCCATTCGTAGAACATCGCCAGGCCGATAGCGATTGCGAAAAGCGTGAAACCCAACCCGCCTACCCAGGTCAGCCATAAGGCCGCTGCGCCGAGCACGATGGCGGTGAGAATACGGGTTTGCAGATTGGACATTGAGACCTTTCGGCTTGCGCTGCGTCAGGGCATGCGATGCGATGGAACACGGCAATAGGGAAGCATGGCAGCGAAACGATCCGTCATGACATCTATTGCCCGATAGCCCGGCTACCCTCTTCGCAATCTTCGAGGCTGGTTTCAAGATTGCTCCGCGCCTCGACGCCACCAAAGCGACGTTCGCGCTGGCGGAACACTTCATAGGCGGCATCAAGATCGGCTGGGCGGAAATCCGGCCAGTGCGCTGGCATAAACAGGAACTCCGCATAGGCAGCCTGCCAAAGCAGAAAATTCGACAGACGCATCTCGCCGCTGGTGCGGATGATGAGGTCTGGATCGGGCATGGATGCAGTATCGAGATTGGCCGAGATCAGCTCGGCAGAAATCGACGACGGGTCCAGAAGACCGGCAGCGACATCGCGCGCCAGGCTCTTGACCGCGCGGACGATTTCGTCGCGTGAACCGTAATTGAAGGCAATCACCAGATTGAGGCCGGTATTGCGGCGGGTCAGGGATTCCGCCTCGGTGAGCAGCCCGCGAATATCGTCGGTCAGCCCTTCCCGCTCGCCAATAATGCTGACCTTCACATTGTTACGATGAAGATCTGCAAGGTCGCGGCGGATAAACAGCTTGAGCAGACCAAGCAGGTCATTGACCTCACCGCTCGGCCGCGACCAGTTTTCGGAAGAAAACGCAAAAAGCGTGAGATAGCCAAGACCGCGATCACCCGCCGCCCGCACCGTCTCGCGCAAGGCTTCAACACCGGCACGATGCCCGGCACTGCGTGGCAAGCCACGCGCCTTCGCCCAACGGCCATTGCCATCCATAATAATGGCGATGTGGCGCGGATCGGACATTCCTGGCTCTCCCTTTACGATAATCACGCAGGTCCTAGACCTGCATGATTTCGCCTTCCTTGACGGCAACAACCTTATCCATTTCAGCAATGGTGTCGTCGGTCAGCTTCTGCACCTTTTCGGACAGAACGCGGCTGTCATCCTGACTGATGTCGCCGTCCTTCTCCAGCTTTTTCAGCGTGTCCATGCCATCGCGGCGGACATGGCGAGCTGCGATGCGGCCCTGTTCGGCATATTGATGGGCGATCTTGACCAGTTCCTTGCGGCGCTGTTCGTTCAGCTCCGGCAACGGAATACGCAGCGTCATGCCGTCTGTGATCGGGTTAAGACCCAGACCGGAATCACGGATAGCGCGTTCGACAGCGCCAACCATGCTCTTGTCCCAGACGGAAACCGAAAGCATGCGCGATTCAGGAACAGTGATATTGGCAACCTGATTGATCGGCATCGTTGCGCCATAGGCTTCGATGGTGATCGGCTCAAGCAGGCTTGCGGAAGCACGGCCGGTGCGAAGACCGTTCAGATCGTGCTTCAAAGAATTGACTGCGCCTTCCATGCGGCGTTTCAGGTCGTTGATGTCAAAAGCATCACTCATGCATATTCTCCTTCGATACGCAGCAAGACATGTGAACGATCATCGTTGATCAATTATCGGAAACGATCGTGCAGCGTCCCTTGCCTTGCAGAATTTCGGCCAAGCCGCCGTTTTCATGGATGGAATAGACTATTATCGGAATGTTGTTCTCACGCGCAAGGGCAACAGCCGCCGTATCCATGACAGCCAGGCCGCGATCGAGAACTTCCTTGTGGGTGAGCGTGTCGAAACGCGTCGCGGTCGGGTCCTTTTTCGGATCAGCTGAATAGATGCCGTCAACCTGCGTGCCCTTCAACAGCGCATCCGCTTCGATTTCCGCCGCGCGCAGCGCAGCAGCAGAGTCGGTCGTGAAGAACGGATTGCCCGTGCCGCCTGCGAAAATCACTACTTTGCCCTCGTCCATATAGGCCGTAGCCTGACGCTGCGAGAAGCTCTCGCAGATTTCAGGCATTGCTATGGCGGAGAGAACAACGGCATCAACGCCGATCTTGTGCAGCGAGGTGCGCAGCGCCAGCGAATTAATCACCGTCGCCAGCATGCCCATATGGTCGCCGGTCACGCGGTCGCCGCCCTTAGACGCCACCGCTACACCGCGAAAAATATTACCGCCGCCGATCACCACGCCGACTTCGATGCCCAGCAGACGCGCCTGCTTGATATCGTTGGCGATCCGGTCTGCGACGGAAACATCGATGCCGAAACCCTGACTGCCCATCAATGCCTCGCCCGAGGCTTTCAAAAGGACGCGCTTGTAGGCGGGCTTGCCGGACATGGAATGCTCTCCGCTGATCGAAATAAAGGATTGTGTTGGGTTCCGATACACGAAGGGCACCGCGTTGTCACGCGATGCCCTTCGTAATCAAAAGCCTTTTCAGGCTAAAGCCTGTTCTGAAAGCAGAAAGTCGCTTTCAAAGGAAGAAAGAGCTGATTAGCCCTTGGCAGCAGCAGCGACTTCAGCAGCGAAATCGCTTTCTTCCTTTTCGATGCCTTCGCCGAGAGCGACGCGGGCAAAGCCGACGATCTTGGCCGGAGCGCCGATGGTCTTTTCAGCTTCCTTGAGGGCAGCTGCAACCGTCAGGTCCGGGTTGATGACGAAAGCCTGCGAAAGAAGAACAACTTCTTCGTAGAACTTGCGCATACGGCCTTCGATCATCTTTTCGATGATGTTGTCCGGCTTGCCGGATTCACGAGCCTGCTCAATGAAGATCGACTTTTCGCGTTCAGCAGCAGCCGGATCAACGTCTTCAGCGGTCAGCGCGAGCGGGTTGATAGCAGCAACGTGCATGGCAACCTGACGGCCGAATGCGTTTGCAGCTTCTGCATCGCCAGCGGTTTCGATAGCTACCAGAACGCCGAGCTTGCCGAGACCGTCAGCAACGCCGTTGTGGATGTAGGTTGCAACGGTACCCTGCGAAACGCTGAGGGCAGCCGAACGACGGAAGCTGATGTTTTCGCCGATGGTTGCAACTGCGTCCTTGGCAGTTTCGGTGACGGACTTGCCGTCAACATTGGCGTTGGCCACAGCTTCGGTCGAACCGTCGGTAGCCAGGGCAGCCTGAGCGATCTTGCGAACCAGATCCTGGAAAGCGTCGTTGCGGGCAACGAAGTCGGTTTCGGAGTTGACTTCAACGACAACAGCCTTGTTGCCGGAAGATGCAACGCCAACCAGACCTTCAGCAGCCGTACGGCCAGCCTTCTTGTCAGCCTTTGCAATGCCCTTGGCGCGCAGCCAATCGACAGCAGCTTCGACGTCGCCATTGGTTTCTGCAAGAGCAGCCTTGCAGTCCATCATGCCAGCGCCGGTCAGTTCGCGGAGTTCTTTAACCTGAGATGCGGAAATGCTCATTGTGTCGCCTTTCACGAAAGCGAAGGCACACCGAATGGGTGTGCCAACTTTGAACCGGCGCTATTTTGACGTAGCGTGTTTTTGCCCGAAAACCGTCAAACGTGCTTCGGAATCACGCCCTTGCGCCGGAATGAAACGAGATTATCCATCCGCCTCTATCAGAGATATGACGGATGGATGAAATCATGCGCTGATTAAGCGCCTTCAGCCGGAGCTTCGAGAGCTGGCTCAACCGGAGCTTCAGCCTGCGCACCGATATCGATGCCCATTGCGCCCTGCTGGCGAGCAATACCGTCGAGAGCAGCGCGTGCAATCAGATCGCAATAGAGCGAGATAGCGCGTGCAGCGTCGTCGTTGCCCGGGATCGGGTAGTCGATCTGGTCTGGATCGCAGTTCGAATCGATCACAGCAACAACCGGAATGCCAAGACGCTTGGCTTCCTGGATAGCAATTGCTTCCTTGTTGGTGTCGATGATGAAGATCAGGTCAGGAACCGAACCCATGTCCTTGATACCGCCGAGTGCGCGGTCAAGCTTTTCACGCTCACGCTGAAGGTTCAGAAGTTCCTTCTTGGTGAAGCCCTGGCCTTCGCCGGCCAGAAGTTCGTCGAGCTTGCGCAGACGCTGGATCGAGTTGGAGATCGTCTTCCAGTTGGTCATCATGCCGCCGAGCCAGCGGGCGTTGACATAGTACTGAGCCGAACGGTTTGCTGCATCGGCAATGATGTCCGAAGCCTGACGCTTCGTGCCGACGAACAGAACGCGACCGCCGCGAGCAACGGTGTCCGAAACGATCTTCAGCGCATTGTGCAGCAGAGGAACGGTCTGGGACAGGTCCATGATGTGGATGTTGTTACGAGCGCCATAGATGAAAGGCGCCATCTTCGGGTTCCAGCGGTGGGTCTGGTGGCCGAAGTGAACACCAGCTTCCAGAAGCTGGCGCATGCTGAAATCAGGCAATGCCATCTTTATTTTCCTTTTCCGGTTTAACCTCCACGGGCTGAGGCGATTGCTCGCCACCGGAGGTTCTTGCCGGATTTCTCCCGACAAAAGCCCAATCCCGTGTGTGGAATAGGCGCGCTGTTAACTGATCGCGCCATGAATTGCAAGACGTTTGGCCAATATACCTCAATCCGTCCGCAGGATGAAAGCGTTTCAACGCCCGCGACCGGATTATGGACTCATACAAGCCCCCCAAGGATTAAATTCTACTCGATCGAAACACCAAGCAAAGATAACAGCAATGCAAATAATATCTTTTTCATATAAAAATCCATTAAAGTAATAAAAAAGCTACAATGCTGAACATTGTAGCCTCAATATAAATATATGTCACTTTACATTTACTATTTGCAGCTGGCCTTCTGATCAGCCTTGTTAAACACATCCAGCTTTACCAGTTTACCGCGCATGGCGAAGTCACCATAATCCATGGTGAGGTCGCGGGTTATGCCGTTGCGGTAAAGTTTGAAGTTGATGCGGTAGATTGGCAGTCCGTCCTGCTTTTCCTTGTCATCGAAATAAGCAATCGTCACTGGCCAGACTGGATCCTTGGAAAACTGACCCATGAACTTGGTTTCGTCGTCGGTTGGATTCTGTCCCTTCCCGACGACAACCGTGGTCGCGACCACGCGGTCGGCATCTTCAGACGCATCAAACAGCGAAGTCTGATAAAACTTCTCGCCTGCTTCCGCCTTGCCGATCAGCTCTTCCATATGTTGGGTCGGAAACTGCGTTGCGCGCAGATCGATCTTGTTTTCCTTCGGCTTTGAAAGTTCCACAACCGTCTTGCCGCCCTCAAGCTTGGCATCGCCGCGCACTTCCTTGACGAGATCCTTGTCAACGAAGGTTTTGTTGACGAAGCGGAAGGTCTTGCCGTCGTTGCCTTCAAACGTTGTGGTCTGCTGATCGGTCACGCGCTGCGGCTGTTCTTCCATGTCGATCCGGGTCACGAAACGGAAATTGGTCGTATAGCCTTCGCAGGCCGATCCGTTGAACTCGTAAACCATGCGCCCGGTCAGACCACTGATCCCGGACTTTTCATCGGCACGGTCCAGTGTCAGATCGTAAACGGCGCGGTGCGGCACCAGCGTTACAGTCGAAGCCGCTTGGGCCACGCCCGCAAGTCCAGCCCACACACAGGCAGCGGTTCCACTTGCAGCTACAGCAACCTTAAAACCCGGCTTCAAAAAACGCATACATGAATCTCCCGATGAGTTGACAAGCATGATAAAAAAACTCGTGGCGGAAGCGAGGCAAAAAACGCACCCTTCCCAAAAGCTTCACCGATTCTGCCTATAGGTTGACGGAGAAGTCCCTTTGCAAGCAAGGATTAATGCAATGACCGACACGATCGAGAGCCGCCTGAAAAATCTGGGTATATCCCTGCCGGTAGCGGCTGCACCTGCCGCAAACTACGTCCCCTTTGCTGAAACAGGCTCGCTTTTGCTCACTTCGGGCCAGTTGCCGCTGGAAAATGGCAAACTTGTGCACACTGGCCAGGTTGGCGACAAATTGACGGTTGCCCATGGGCAGGTCGCAGCGCGCGCCTGCGCCGTGAATATTCTGGCACAGGCCAAGGCTGCACTCGGCGATCTTGAGAAGATCAAGCGTATCGTGAAGATCACCGTTTTCGTGTCGTCGACAGCCGATTTTGTTGAACAGCATCTCGTCGCCAATGGCGCGTCTGACCTGCTCGTCGCCGTTCTGGGCGATGCAGGCAAACATGCGCGTTCGGCTGTCGGCGTCGCCAGCCTGCCGCTCAACGCACCGGTTGAAGTCGAAGCGATTATCGAGGTTGCATAATGTCCTCCATCGAATGGCTCGCAAAGCGCCCAATAGCGCACCGCGGATTGCATGATCTGAACAAGACCCGTTGGGAAAACACGCTGGCAGCCTTTGAAGCTGCCGCCAAGGCTGGCTTTGCCATCGAATGCGACGTGCATTTGACGAAAGACGGCGGCGTGGTCGTTTTCCATGATGACGACCTGCAACGCCTTGCAGGGCGCGAGGGCCGTATCAGCGATCTGACGCTGGCTGAAGCAACCGCGCTTCATGTCGGCGGCACTGATGAGCATGTCCCGACGCTTCGCCAGATGCTTGATCTGGTCGATGGTCGGGTTCCACTGGTGATCGAGCTGAAAGGCATCGAAGGTCGTGACGACGGGCTGGTCGCGGCCGTTGCGCGTGAACTCGCCGGATACAAGGGCGAAGCCGCCATCATGTCGTTCGACCATCACCTGATCCGCCGCTTTGCAAGCGACGCGCCGGGCATTCCGGGCGGGCTGACTGCGGAAGGCACCCGTGCGCAGGATTTCGAAGCGCATTTTTCCATGCTCGCGCATGGCATTTCCTTCGTATCCTATAATGTGCACCATCTGCCGAACCCGTTCGTCACCTTCGTGCGGGAAAAGCTGCATATGCCGGTCATCAGCTGGACCGTCCGTGACCGCGAGATGCAAAAGCACAGCGAACTCAATGTCGAACAGATAACGTTCGAAGGGTTCGATCCGCGCGCATTGGTCGCCTGACAGCAAAGGATTTGCGGTGAACGACGAAGATCCGCACAGTGAAGAAAGCTTCGTTCTTCGCATCGTTGAAAATATCAGCGAATTTACGGAAGACGAGTGGAGCAATCTTGCCGGGGCCTCCCGGCAGGATGCGACCTATAATCCTTTTACGACCCGCGCTTTCCTGTCCGCTCTGGAAGAGTCGGGTTCCGTTTCTCGAAAGGCAGGTTGGCTGCCGCGCCATTTGCGCCTGGAAAACAATCGCGGCGAATTGTTCGGTGTCGTACCGAATTATCTCAAGGGACACAGCCAGGGCGAATATGTGTTCGACCATGGCTGGGCGGATGCATTTGAGCGCGCGGGCGGGCGTTACTACCCGAAATTTCAGGCGGCAATCCCTTTCACCCCGGCAACCGGGCCGCGCCTGCTTAACCACATCGCCTATGACGGCGAAGCTGTGCGACTGGCACTGGCAGGCGGTTTACGCGAGCTGACGGATCAGGCAGGCGTATCCTCCGCACACGTAACCTTTGCCCTGCCCGATGAAATAACAGCGCTTGAACGCGCAGGCTTCCTCCATCGAACAGACCAGCAGTTTCATTTTATAAACAATGGCTTTGCCAATTATGATGACTTCCTGAGTGAGCTTGTTTCGCGCAAACGCAAAGCGCTGAAAAAGGAACGTCGCGAGGCGCTGTCCGACGGCATTGAAATTGAGTGGCTGACCGGCAGCGACCTGACGGAAGCGGTCTGGGAGGATTTCTTTGCGTTCTACATGGACACAGGCAGCCGCAAATGGGGCCGCCCCTATCTCAACCGCAAGTTCTATTCGCTGATCGGCCAGAATATGGCCGAGGATATTCTGCTGGTCATGGCGAAACGTGCCGGGCGCTATATCGCAGGCGCGATCAATTTCATTGGCGGCGACAGGCTGTTCGGCAGGCACTGGGGCTGTATCGAAGATCACCCCTTCCTGCATTTCGAGGTCTGCTATCATCAGGCCATCGATTTCGCCATTGAGCGCAAGTTGCGCGTGGTGGAAGCAGGCGCGCAGGGCGAACACAAGCTCGCGCGCGGCTATGTGCCTGTTACCACCCATTCCGCGCATTATATCGTCAATGAGAGTTTCCGGGATGCCGTGAGCGACTATCTCGATCGGGAACGGCGCGAGGTTGCGCAAATCCACGAGGCGCTGGAGGAACATACACCCTATCGCCACGAAGACTGATCCAACGAAGCTTGCCTAAATGCGCTCCATGCGGTCAGATTTGGCAAATTCCAGCATTGGAGAGAATCGCATGTCTGCCACCTACGACGACAACAACATCTTCGCAAAAATCCTGCGCGGTGAAATTCCATCCACGCGCGTCTACGAAACCGACGATGTCGTCGCCTTCATGGATGTCATGCCGCAGGGCACGGGCCACACGCTGGTCGTGCCGAAAGCACCCTCGCGCAACCTGCTCGACGCCAAGCCCGAGACACTGGCTGTTGTCATCGAAACCGTGCAGAAAATGGCACAGGCCGTGAAGAAGGCTTTCAATGCCGATGGCGTCACCGTCATGCAGTTTAACGAACCGGCTTCCGGCCAGACCGTCTACCATCTGCATTTCCATGTCATTCCGCGTTTTGAGGGCGTCGCTCTCAAGCCGCATACCGGCCAGATGGAAGACCCCGCCGTTCTTTCAGCAAATGCTGAGAAAATTCGCGCAGCGCTCTGATAAGACTCTTTTTTAAAGCGTGAGCAACCCGGTAACCAGCAGGATTTCCGCGACCGCGATGCCGACGAGCAAACGCTTGCCGGCCATCAGATAAGCGGCGAATCCTGCGCCGGCTGCTCCAACCCGCAGCCAGATCGGCGAATCAGCGAGAGCGCCGTTCGGATAAAGAATAAGCTGCGCAATCACGCCTGCGACCAGCGCCGTTGCGATGCACCGCACCAGCACGAGAAGCTCGGAATCCTCACGCACCCGTCCGCCAACGATCACGCCCATGACGCGAAAGATATAGGTTGGCAGCGATCCCGCCAGTATGATGAAGACGAATGGCCACCACCAGCTGTCGAAACTGTTCCAGTTCATAGCGCCTCCTCCTTCGCCAAGCTACGCTTCCGGTGGAAGCCAAAGGCGATCAGGCCGCCAACAATACCGGTGCAGAGCAAGTCATATCCCGACATAAACAGGTGAAAGACCGGAAAAAGCAGCAGGCCGGACGCCATGGCGACCTGCCCTGCCCGTTCGCGTGCCGACCGCCAGAGCGAGGTTAGAAAATACATCGGCGTGAGCAGGAAAAGTGCAGCAAACACAACCGGCGGGAACGAAGACGACAGCATATAGACAATCGCCACCACCAGCGCATTGGTGCCCACCAGAACCGAGCCGATCCCGGCAAAATAGCTGGTGCGCATGTCGCGCGGGATGTTGCGCAACTCCTCCATCGCCATGACCCAAGCCGTGACCGCCACGAAATGGCACAGCGCCGCCAGTGTCAGCTTGCGCGTTTTCGGTCCTTTGAGTTCCGGCAGAAGCGCCACCACCATCGGCATAAGTCGTACCGACGACAGGCCGACGGCGAGCGCGGCTGCAGGCCATGTTGCGCCTGCACTGATGGCACCGATCAGTACGACCTTGGCCGGAAGCGCCCAGATGGTCAGCGTCATAAACACCGCCTGCCCGACCGAGATGCCGCTTTCAATGGCAAGTCCGGCAAAGCCGACAAACGAACTCATCAGCAATATGGCAGGAATGCTGAAAATGCGCCCACAACCGCGCAGGAACCAACGAAAATGCTGACCGCTATGCGCTGAAGTCAGGTCCTGTGGCGGAGGCTGATCGGGAAGTTGAGTCGCTGGCATGAAGTCACGTTAGAGCATTTCCAGCAAAAGTGCGAAGCATCTAAGCAGGGAAATCAGTCCACTGGACTGATTTTTGGTCCCGCTTCGATGCGTCGGATAATGCGCGAAAACAAACGGATAGAGCGGCTCATCTCAAACAAAAACGGCCCCTCCGAAGAGGGGCCGCCTTATCAGGCTTTACTTCTTGCGCGGTACTTTCGGTACCGATGACTTGGCAGCCGAAGCTTTCGGCGCCGCCTTGGCGGCTGGCTTCGGAGCTGGTTCGTCCTTACCGGCGAGAACCTTTTCCTTTTCAGCCTTCTTCGGCGCGGCCTTCCGACGAGGAGAAATCTTCTTCTCCGCCGGAATGTCCTTCTTCGGCTTCACAGGCTGCTCGGCAACCGATTCCAGTGACAGGTCGGTCTTGCCGTCTGCCTTGGTGATCACGTCGACGCGCACCGTGCCGCCATGCTTAAGCTTTCCGAACAGCACTTCATCGGCCAGCGGCTTCTTGATGTGCTCCTGAATGACACGTCCAAGTGGGCGTGCACCCATGCGCTCATCATAGCCCTTGTCGGCAAGCCATGCGATTGCGCCTTCAGTCAGTTCGAAGGTAACACCACGTTCGGCAAGCTGTGCTTCCAGTTGAAGAACGAACTTCTGCACGACCTGATGAATAACCGGAACCGGCAGCGGACCGAACGGAATGATCGCATCGAGACGGTTGCGGAACTCCGGCGTGAACAGCCGGTTGATCGCTTCCATATCGTCGCCTTCACGCCGCGTGGAGCCGAAGCCAATTGCCGCTCTGGCCATATCCGACGCACCGGCATTGGTGGTCATGATCAGGATCACGTTGCGGAAATCGATCTTCTTGCCGTTATGGTCAGTCAGCGAGCCATGATCCATGACCTGCAACAGAATGTTGTAGAGGTCCGGATGCGCCTTCTCGATTTCGTCGAGCAGCAGCACGCAATGCGGATGCTGATCGACGCCATCGGTCAGAAGACCGCCCTGGTCGAACCCGACATAGCCGGGAGGTGCACCGATCAGCCGCGAAACCGTATGGCGCTCCATATATTCCGACATGTCGAAACGCAGAAGCTCCACACCGAGCGAAGCAGCAAGCTGCTTGGCAACTTCCGTCTTACCGACGCCGGTTGGGCCGGAGAACAGATAGGAGCCGATTGGCTTGTCCGGTTCACGCAGACCCGCACGAGCCAGCTTGATCGAGGCCGACAGCGCTTCGATAGCCAGATCCTGACCATAGACGACACGTTTCAGTTCCGCATCGAGATGCGACAGGACCAGTTCGTCATCCTTCGAGACGGACTTCGGCGGAATACGGGCCATCGTCGCGATAGTCGCTTCGATTTCCTTTACGCCGATGGTCTTCTTGCGCTTGTTTTCCGGCAAAAGCATCTGGCTCGCACCGGTTTCGTCGATCACATCAATCGCCTTGTCGGGCAGCTTGCGATCCGAAATATAGCGCGCGGACAATTCCACCGCCGACTTGATGGCGTCGACCGTGTATTTGACCTTGTGGAAATCCTCGAAGTAAGGCTTCAGCCCCTTCATGATTTCAATCGCATCCGGGATCGACGGTTCATTGACGTCGATCTTCTGGAAACGACGCACAAGGGCGCGATCCTTCTCGAAGAACTGGCGATATTCCTTATAGGTCGTCGATCCGATGCAACGAATCGCGCCGGAAGAAAGCGCAGGCTTGAGAAGGTTCGATGCATCCATCGCACCGCCCGAAGTCGCACCGGCTCCGATGACCGTATGAATTTCGTCGATGAACAGAACCGCGCCCGGAAACTCTTCGAGTTCCTTCACGACCTGCTTCAGACGTTCTTCAAAGTCACCGCGATAGCGCGTTCCGGCCAGAAGCGTGCCCATGTCGAGCGAGAAAATCGTCGCGTCGGCGAGCGCTTCGGGAACCTGCCCCTCCACGATACGCTTTGCGAGACCCTCGGCAATGGCGGTCTTGCCGACGCCGGGATCGCCCACATAAAGCGGGTTGTTCTTCGAGCGGCGGCAAAGGACCTGAATCGTCCGGCTGATTTCGCTGTCGCGACCGATCAGCGGATCAATACGACCGGCTTTGGCTTTGTCATTGAGGTTGACGCAGTAAGCGGACAAGGCGTCCTGCTTCTTCTTCGGTCCCTCTTCCTGCTCCCCACCGGGGCGCTGCTCCTCGCTCGGGCTTTCGGCACCGCGCGGCGAACGGGTTTCGCCGCTCTGTGGACGCTTGGAAATGCCGTGCGAAATATAGTTCACGGCATCGTAGCGGGTCATCTGCTGTTCCTGAAGGAAGTAGGCAGCATGGCTTTCCCGTTCCGCGAAGATGGCGACGAGCACATTGGCGCCCGTGACTTCTTCGCGATTCGACGACTGGACGTGAATGACTGCGCGCTGGATTACGCGCTGGAAGGCGGCCGTCGGTTTGGAATCCTCGTCATAGCCGGTGACGAGATTATCCAGTTCGCGATCGATATAATCGGTAACGACGCGCTTGAGGTGGTCCAGATCGACGTTGCAGGCGCGCATCACTGCGCCCGCATCCTGATCGTCGATCAGGGCAAGCAAAAGATGTTCGAGCGTAGCATATTCGTGATGCCGCTCGTTTGCGATTGTCAGGGCTTGATGCAGTGCCCTTTCAAGGCTGGGAGAGAACGATGGCATATGACCTCACTTTTTCTCCATCACGCATTGCAGCGGATGCTGATTCTGGCGGGCAAAATCCATGACCTGGCTCACTTTGGTCTCGGCGACTTCGTATGTAAATACACCGCATTCGCCGACACCGTGATTGTGAACATGCAGCATGATGCGCGTGGCATCATCAAGGCTTTTTTGGAAAAAACGCTGCAGGACATGCACGACGAACTCCATAGGGGTGTAGTCGTCGTTTAGAAGCAGGACACGGTAGAGGCTGGGCTTCTTGGTTTTAGGCTGCGTGCGCGTGACCACAACGGTGCCGTTATCCGGCCCGTTCCCGCCATCGGTCTTGCTTTGCATGATTGTATTGAAATGCCTCATGAAACCTGTACCCAAATGCCCATCTGCCGACCCCGCCCTGCGTCAATATGTAGGTCTTTTCCCGTTGATTTTAAGCCCTTCAGTGGCACTTGCAACCGAGACTTATTACCAGCGAGCCCCTTGACACAACTAATATAGGTCAAGGCCCGGATTGCTAACGCTTTCTGCCAAAAACCACGGTCGTATTTTGTCAGAACCCGCACCCCGGAAGAGCAAAAGGGCCTTCATAAATGCGTGATCAAAGGTGGGATCGACATCGGGCGACCAAAAAAATTTTCGGATAATTATGAACGACACGCTTACCATAAACGGATTGGTAACGCTGATGACATTAGGGTGGAGGAATTAGATCGCTGTGTGCCTTTTGTGCCGCAGCTTAAAAGTTCCGGCAAGGCCAGCTCATAGGCCAGCATTCAGATAGGTCATCATCGTGCGTTTGGCATTCAGTAAAGTCGCATATGCCCTGAAAAAAGCGGCGCAAGCTACGCTCCTTCTCGCGACCGTGACGGGCTGTTCGACAGCCTCGACCACGATACCGGCTATTGCCGCAAGCGACAGGTATGCAGCAATCGTCGTCGATGCGAATACGGGCAAGACGCTTTTTGCCGCAAATGCCGATGCGCAGCGTTATCCCGCTTCGCTGACCAAGATGATGACGCTTTATATGCTGTTTGAAGCCATGCAGGCCGGACGCATCAACCGGGATACGCCGATTCCTGTGTCCGCTTATGCCCGCGCGCGTCCGCCAACAAAGATCGGTTTTCGCCCCGGCCAGACTATTCGCGCCGAAGATGCAGCTCTCGCCATGGTCACCAAATCCGCCAATGACGCGGCTACCGCAGTCGGCGAATATATTGGCGGCTCGGAAGAGCGCTTTGCCCAGATGATGACCGCCAAAGCGCGTCGTCTCGGCATGCGCAACACCACTTTCCGCAACGCATCCGGCCTTCCGAACATGGCGCAGCATTCCACGGCACGCGACATGGCGATTCTCGGCATTGCGCTGCGTCAGCATTTTCCGCGTGAATTCGCGTATTTCTCGCGTCGCAGCTTCGTTTATCGCGGTCAGACCATCAATGGTCACAACCGCCTGCTCGGCCGCATTGAAGGCGTCGACGGCATCAAGACCGGCTATACCAATGCTTCCGGCTACAACCTCGTTTCGTCGGTCAATCTTGATGGCCGCCGCATCGTCGCCGTTGTGATGGGCGGCAATACCGGTGCAAGCCGTGATGCCCATATGGCGCAGCTGATCAACAAATACTTGCCGCAGGCCAAACGTGGCCGCAGCACAGACGCCCTCATTGCCGCGACGAATGACGTGCCGCAAACCGTTGCCGCCGTCGATCTACCGAAGGCGAAACAGGCGCCTGTTCCAGTTGCACGCGTAGAAACGGTCAACGACACGATCAATAGCGAATCCGGTGAAGGCGATGCGGATCAGCCGCAGGTGCTGGCGCTCGCCGCTCCGACCGCCCGTCCGGCAGCTCTTGCCGCACAGGCCGCCATTCGCCCGACGCCAAAGGCCTCTATCCCATCGGGAACGTTGCAGGCTCAGGCCCAAGCGCAGGCTCAGGCATCGCAGCAGGACGTTGATCCGGTCACGACCGCATCAGCACCGTCTGCCGGCGGCTGGGCTATCCAGATCGGTTCGCTGCCAAGCGAAGGTCAGGCTCGCGACATGCTTGCCAAGGCTTCCTCGTCGGTCGGTGGCGCGCTGCGCAGTGCATCGCCCTACACGGAAACTTTCAACAAAGGCAACGCCACTTACTACCGTGCCCGTTTCGTCGGCTTCAACTCGAAACAGGCCGCATGGGATGCTTGTGCATCTCTCAAGAAGAAGAGCTTCGGCTGCTATGCCGTCGCCAACTGATCAAGCGCGAGGGGACTTTCGCCCCTCGCAACAGCTTCAAACCCGAATTTTGTAAAGCGTAGAGGGTTTCGAGATGTCCAATATGAAAGACACTTACGTACAACCACCGCTGAAGACCGTCTGGTCTCATGAAGAAAGCCGTGCGCCTGCACTCGGCGGCCTGTTTTCCGTGCAGACACTCAAGCAAGCCGCATTGCGGATTGCTGATGTACGCCGCGGCACCGGGTTTCAAACCCGTGATCTCGTCGGTCTGCTGGTCAGCCACGCAGCCCGCAACAAGCGCCTTTCCCAGCCACGCGCACGGATGCGCATGACGCTGCCTGTCAATTCCAACACGATCACCGTTCGCGTGACGATCGAGAACTGACCGGAAACCAAACTGAACGACAAAAAGCCCGGCAGTGCCGGGCTTTTTGTTTTAAGAGGCATTCAAATCAGAGCAGCCCAAGTGCGGCCAGTTCCTGACGCAGTTCGGCAGGAAGTGCCGCCCTGCCCGATTTTCCGGCTGCTTCATCCCTTGGCACTTCATTATCACTCAGATAACGCCAGCCCTGAAAAGCGCGGCGCGGTTGCCATTCCGTCGGGACGATCTTCGGTTCAAGTACGAAATGGCAGCGGCTGATGCCTGCCTCATCCGTGAAGGGACGGACATCCAGCAATCGCTGTCGGCACTGGATATTGCCCTTGATGACCCAATAGAGCGAACCGCCTTCAAGCAGCTCGTCAATACGCTTTGGCACCATCCGTGTCGTATGGGTCTGTTCGGGCACAATCCCTGCGCCCCGCTGTTCTGCGAGGCGGAAGTCGATCCAGGCTGCGAGATCTTCGATACTATCGCAACCGACACAAAGCTTGACGAGATTGAGAGCCATGGAAGCGGTTTAGCCAAGGGACGCGATCGCTTCAAGCGTGAAGAATCGCGTTCTCCTAAAATTGAGCGCCTGAATCAAAAAGCGGCATGTGTGCGAAAATGGTGATTTTCGAGTACCGGAGCGGAGCGTGCTCAAGGACGTGAGCACCGGAAGCCTCGCATAATCCCGAAAAGTTGCAGACTTTTCGATTCAGATTATGCGAAAGCAGATTTCAAATTGCCATTTGCAGCCACACAGGACGACTTTTGGAACAGGCTCGAGCGGTCAGCAGGCCACCACGTTCACCGCGAGACCGCCCTGACTGGTTTCCTTATAGCGCTCGCTCATGTCGTGGCCGGTCTGGCGCATGGTTTCGATGCAGGCATCCAGCGGCACGAAATGCTTGCCGTCGCCCTTCACTGCCAGCGACGCAGCGGTTACAGCCTTCACGGCACCCAGTGCGTTGCGTTCGATACAAGGCACCTGAACCAGTCCGGCGACCGGGTCGCACGTCATGCCGAGGTGATGCTCAAGCGCGATTTCAGCGGCATTTTCGATCTGTTCGGGCGAACCGCCAAGAACAGCGGCAAGTCCCGCTGCCGCCATTGCCGATGCGGACCCCACCTCGCCCTGGCAGCCAACTTCAGCGCCGGAAATAGACGCATTGTGCTTGATAACGCCGCCGATAGCCGCCGAGGTCAGCAGAAAATCGCGAATACCCTTCTGGTCGGCATCGTCGTGGAAATGCAGATAATAGCGGAGCACTGCCGGGACGACGCCCGCCGCGCCATTGGTCGGTGCCGTAACCACCCTGCCACCCGAAGCGTTTTCCTCGTTGACTGCCATGGCATAGACCGACAGCCAGTCATTGGCGAGCAGCGGGTTGCTGCGATTGTTGCGCCAGTCATCCTGGAGCTTGTCGTGGATATGACGCGCACGACGACGAACGCCCAGCCCACCCGGCATAATGCCTTCACGGCTCAGGCCGCGCTCGATGCAGCCGCGCATAGCGCCCCAGACGCGATCCAGACCTGCGTCAAGCTCGTCACGCGACATATGCACTTCTTCATTGGCGCGCTTCATTTCAGCAATCGACAGCCCGCTATCATGGGCCATAACCAGCATTTCGGCGGCGTTGCGGAAAGGATAAGGCACATCGGCCTTGTCATCCTGCTTCGCTCCACTGCGCTGGACGCGGCTCAACTCTTCCTCGGTGACGACGAAGCCGCCGCCAATGGAAAAATAAGCACGGCGCAACAGCAGATTGTCGTCGCGATCATAGGCAGAAAACGCCATGCCATTGGCGTGGCCGGGAAGTGGCGTCTTGCGGTCGAGAACGAGATCAACCGTAGGATCGAATTGGTAAGACGGATGGCCTTCCGGCTGCACTTTCTTAGCTGCCAGAACCTTCTCTACTTCCGTATCCATGATATCGGGGTCGATTGTGTCCGGCAGAAAGCCGCACAGGCCGAGAATGACCGCGCGGTCGGTCGCGTGGCCAACACCGGTATAAGCCAGTGAACCGTGCAGGCTCGCCTTCAGGCGAACGATCCTGGAATGCGCAGGCCGAGGCCAGTTGCCGCTGATGATCTCATTGAGAAACATCCGGGCAGCCGTCATGGGGCCCATCGTATGGGAACTGGAAGGCCCAATACCAATCTTGAAGAGATCGAAAACCGACAGAAACATTCCACACCTTCTACAGCCCACCGACATGCGGGAACTGACCAAGCTTTGACCGTAACACTAGCCCTTTCAGGACCATTGTATACGCGAGCGAATACAATACGCGTTTCGGTACATTCATATCAGATAGTGTAGGAAAGGAATAACGCAAACGGATTGCCGAAATGCGGCATCAATTTTCCGGAATGCGTAGCTCTGTTTCCGCGCTGCCGTCGGATCAGTCTGATCCGCAGCGCCTCATCGATCAGACAGAGAAGAGGTAGGCCATGAGAATGATAGCGGCGAGCCCAATGACTGCCCAGAGCGTGACGCCCCAGCAGGATTTTTGAACGGTTTCGTCCATGGAACTTTTCATAACCCTATTGTGTATCGGTCCGGATAACAGTGGTTTTGATCACGTCACTGTTACCAATCATATAGCTGCGTGAAGTGCGAAAAGCAACGGCGAAAAACGGCTGAAATGCGGCGGCCTGTTAAAAGCATCAGCATCGCACTTCAAAAACATAATTCCAATCAAAAGCTTACTAAATTTTTTCGTTAACAAAAGCTTTATAGTGACGGCAGAATTGCGGCATCAGGGTTGTGGCAGGAACATATCTGTCTTGCCTGTGAACCGGTAAGCGGCCAGCCCAACCCACTCCCGCATCGCCACGCTGAAACGCGACAAGGCATCATTGGGTGACTCCAGATAGATGGAGAATTTCTCGTTGAGGCGCGTCTTGTAATCCACTGGCCATGCGATCACGTCGAAACCGGCCTTGCGAAAACAACCCACCGCACGTGGCATGTGATAAGCGGAGGTCACCAGCAGCCACTTTTCACCCGGCTTGGGTTGGGCCAACTCTTTCGAGAAAACCGCATTTTCAACCGTGTTGCGCGACTTGTTCTCGTAAATATAGCGCCCCCCGGAGAAACCGAGATCGTTCAGAAGCGCGCGTGTCGTGTCGGCTTCACTGCTCGATTCTTCAAAAAATGCACCCTCGCCGCCGGAAACGATGACCTTTGCATCGGGATAAAGCCGCGCAAGTCGCATGGCTTCGACGATACGGTCAGCCGCGCTATTCAATTCAAATCCCGGTCGTCCCGCATTGATGTCACCGTTCATGTAACCGCCCAGAACGACAATACCATCGACACGCTCCGGCAAAGCAGTTTTAGGAAACCGGTCTTCCAGCGGTGCGAGAAACAAAGCACCAAGCGTCGTGAAAGCACTGAAAAACAGAACAAGCGCAGCCGCTCCCAACGCAGCCAGGCCGGTTTTGCGAAAGCCGACCCACACAGTCACAAAGCCAAGCAAAACAAACAGGAAAATGATCGTAAGTGGTTGAAAGAAAAGCCAGAAAAGTTTTGAAAAACTATAGAACACTATGAAACCCCAAACGAACCGGTCAATGCGGGATCGAATCCCGCCTATCGCAATACTATAGAATTGGGCTCAGGCTGTGTTAGAGATTTACGAGGAATCGGAGCCGGAAAGCACCATGCAGAACACTGCCGAAGCGGAAACCACATCTGCCACCCCTCGCGCCTCTCTGGGGCGTCTCGGGCGCATCGATATTGCGCGCGGCATCGCGCTGATCGCCATGGCGATCTATCATTTTGGCTGGGATCTGGAGTTTTTTGGCTATATGGCCCCGGCAACAACGGCAGAGGGCGGCTGGAAACTGTTTGCGCGCTGCATCGCCTCCAGCTTCCTGTTTCTCGTCGGTTTCAGCCTCGTTCTCGCTCATGGTCGCGGCATACGCTGGCGTTCGGTGGGCATACGCCTGCTACAGATCGTGGTTGCAGCAGCGGCGATCACTGGCGTCACCTATCTGATGTCGCCGGAGAGCTTCATCTTTTTCGGCATTCTGCATCAGATTGCACTGGCGAGCGTTCTCGGCCTGCTCTTCTTGCGCCTGCCGTGGATTGTGACTCTGATCGCTGCGGCGTTGGTCATTGCCGCGCCATACTTTGCCAGAGCCGAGGTTTTCAATCATCCCGCTCTGGCGTTTGTCGGGCTTTCGACCGTCCCAATACGTTCCAATGACTATGTGCCGTTGTTCCCCTGGTTTGGCGCTGTTCTGTTGGGGATGGCGGCGGCGCGTATCGCCCAGCGTTACAATTTGCTGCCGCTTCTGGCGGGAGGCATCAAGCCCGCCTTCCTGCAAAAGCCGCTCACCTTCATTGGCAGGCACAGCCTTGCCTTCTACCTCATTCACCAGCCGGTGCTCATTTCGCTGGTTTATGTGTTTGTGCAGATCGCGCCGCCTGCCCGACCGGCGCCCAGAGAAGCCTTCACGCAGTCATGCGTGGCGGCCTGTTCGCAAACCGGCAGCGAAGCGCTTTGCAAGGCGTTCTGCGGCTGCGTCGTGAGTGAACTCGACAAGGCGCAACTGTTTGATGATGTCTTTACCGGCAAGGCCGATCAACAGAACAACAGCACGGTTCGGGAAATTGCGAATATGTGTTCGCCAGTTCCCGATACCCAACCCGAATAAGCGGTGTTACGTACTGACGCCGAGTTCCGCCAGCCGCTCAATGCAAGCTTCTTCGATCTGATCCAGCTCGCCGACCGTTTCGTCGATGTCGCGGCGCTTCTGGCGCAGGTCGTCGCGTTTTTCTTCGACGCGCTTCATCAAAAGCTTGAGCTGACCCGTTTCACCGGGCGGCTCGCGATACATCTGAATAATCTCGTGAATCTCGGCGATGGAGAAGCCCAGACGCTTGCCACGCAGAATCTGCTTGAGAAGGTGGCGGTCCGACGGGCGGAACAAGCGGGTCCGACCACGCCGAACGGGCGCAATCAGTCCTTCATCTTCGTAGAAACGCAAGGTGCGGGTTGATATCCCGAATTCTCGCGTCAGTTCCGTAATCGTATAATATTCGCGCACCACGATCATCACACCTTACTTAAGAGTACATTTTGAACTGAATGGATCAGACTTGCACCCTCGATCTTTATTTTACGCTCATCTTATCCAAAAACCGTCACGCGGTTTTCGGGACACGCACCAAATGATTGAATGTTGTGCAACCGCATTTACGTAAAAGTCAACATCAATCCGTCACATACTAAAATATTGCCATTCTTTTAGGAGCCGCAATCTTGGGCCCATAACAGGCAGAAATTGCGAAGAATGCGCGAATACTAGCGGAAAAGGCATATTAAAACAGCGATATAGCGCAGTAACGGCTTGACGATCTTGCCATGATGTTGCCGATCATGCGTTATAGCGACATCACGAAACAAGCATGACGGCAATTTATGCGGCGCTCGATAAAATACACATTGATCGGACTCATCGTCATCGCAATCGGCGGTGCGGTTCCATTTGCGGTCGAGCCTATCGTCGTCAAGATCGGCGAAGGATCGATTCGCCAACTCGCGCAGGATGGCAAATTCTGCAAAACAGACACGTGCGATGAAGGCATCCAATATGTGACGGCCTTTCTGGAAACCAATTATGGCCTCTCGCCGCACGATGTTAAATGGTGTATGGGCGTCGATGTCATCGCACACTACGAATTGCCCTTCGGCAATAATCTGAAAAAATCTGTCACAGACCGTATGTATGCCCGATGCGGAGATCCCCGGCAGGACGCACCTGATGAGGGCGATCACAGCGAAGAATAGAGCCGAATAGAGGACACACTTTCATGAAGCGTTTTTTGCGCATTGTTGCCTGGCTTGTCCTCGTTTTCATCCTCATAGTCACGGTCGGCCCGATCAACTTGCGCCCTGTCAGTGGTGAACCTGCGGATGTTGAACGTTTCGGCGCATTCTTTCTCGTGGGTACGCTTTTTGCGCTCGCCTATCCCCGCCATTGGCTGTCGGTCTTGTTGCTGACGGTTGGCTGCGCAGGCGCTTTCGAGCTTTTGCAGCGTCTGGCGCCCGGGCGTCATGGGGAAATTGCGGATTTTCTGTTCAAGGCCGCCGGAGCTGTCTGCGGAACGACCGCAGGCTATTTGCTAAGCCGGCTGATACCAGCCAGCAAATCATAATCAATCAGGCAACCGACATCAGGTTCAGTCTGTCGCGCGCGGTCTGGCGCATGAATTCCTGATGGATTGAGCGCAACAGCGCGAACAGATCGTCGTTTGCAGCCAGTTGTCTGCTTTTACCAGCCGTTTCGAGCATCAAAGCCGAGACTTCCACCGGACCGAACTTGCTGCGTCCGCTGGCAACAGCGCGCCATGCTTCAACGGCTGCAATCAGCGCGACATGGGTGGCATCAGCCAAACCGGCAGAACGCAGCAATGCAACCAGCGCTGCCGGGCGTCCATGCGAAATGATTGAGCAAATACGGTCTTCGTCAAGATCGGACAGCGATGCCATCAGAGCCGCGAACAAATCGATACGACCACCTGCGACAACACGGATGATGAAACTGGTCGTCACCTCACCGCGCAGACGCAGATGCTCCACCACGGCAGGCAGTTCCTGATGCGAGCAGGCTTCGGCAATATCGATGGAAGCACGCATGGCTGCATCGCCAACCAGCTTCGCAGCGCGGCGCTCGCCAAGCAGACGATTGACCAGTGGCATTTCTTTCAAGGCATCGCCAACCTTCACCACCAGCAAATGACGGCAGTCGGCAGGCAGTTGCGGATGCGCCAATAGCGCCTCACGCACATGCGGCTCATGTCCGCAACGCTCTGCGATCCGACGGAATGACAGCGGGGCAATCCGCGCACAACCATTGCGAAGCAGTTCGGCGACCGATTCAGACGTGCCGACTTCTGCGATAGCGGCGGCAAGCGCCATGGAAACATGTGGGCGGGCCGCGACCAGCAACTGGATCAGCGGCGCACCGAAGGAAACACGGTCGATAAGGTCTGCTTCGCTCAAAAGCGGCGAACGGGCAATAATGTAGCCTGCCACTTCCGGCTGATCGGCCGCAAGCGCCGTAACGATATGCAATGGGGAATGCGCGCTGGTGGACAGAACATCGGCCATGGCGATACGCACCTTGGGCGACGGATCATCAAGCATAAGCGTCAGGCTTGCTTCGGCAAAGGCGCGAGATTGTGGCGATTCCTGCTGATCGATGCAGCATTGCGCAAGCGCTGCGGCTTTGACGATACGTGCTGAAACCGGCTCGGTTCGGCTGATAGGCGCACCATTCTCGATATACATTCTGGCCCCGCTCCAGACAGTTCATGTATTCGAAATTGGTAAATTAAAATGGTTTATGATCCGTTTACCATAAGCTTAACCTGGCTCTGAAATGGAATGGAACCGAACGGCCTTCCGCACGTTTTCCTTGCATCAGTAAACGGAGACGACAAATGGCCGAAGACAAGACCACCAACGATATCCAGCAGGCTTTGGAAAAGCAGATCGCCGATATGCGCGGTGAGCTGAAACGTCTTTCCCGTACGCTTGCCTCCCAATCCGGAGAATTCCGGGAGCGTGCGGAAGACGCAATGGATGACGTATCGGGTCGGCTGCGGCACACGGCGCAGGCTGTTCGTGATCGCGGACAAGTGGTGGCGGAAACGATACGCGAGAACCCCGGAACGGCGACTACGCTGTTCGGGACAGCCGGCATTCTCGGCATTCTGATCGGCGTGGCCATCGGATGTGCGATCTCGGATCGCCGCTGAGTATATTCTGAAACGTCAGGAACGGTTTTCGGGATATGCATTAAAGCAAGCCGATTGAAGCCGGTTTAAGGAAGGCCCGCGCCGCCCCCTCGCGCGGGCCTTCCTGCATTCATATTGCTTTTTTCTTTACGCCCGCATGGCTGGCTGATAGTCAGCCGCATCGGCAATTTTGCCACCGGTCGCAGCCTACCCGGTCAAAACAAGGACAAGAAGCCAAGCAGCAATGCTTGCGCTGCGCGCATAAGCGCGAAACTGGCTGCGCCGTAACCTGACGAAAGGCGCTTAAATGTCAGAAAATACAATATATTCCGGCCTCACGCAGCTGGGTTCGACCACTGGTGTGCCAGCCTCGCCGGAAGAAGCCGTTCTTGAAAAAGTCGCCAATCCGCAGCACGGCACGCGCTATTGCGTACGCTTTACCGCGCCGGAATTCACCTCGCTTTGCCCCATGACTGGCCAGCCGGATTTCGCCCATCTGATGATCGACTATGTGCCGGATCGCTGGCTGGTGGAAAGCAAATCGCTCAAACTCTTTCTGTTTTCATTCCGCAATCACGGCGCTTTCCATGAAGATTGCACAGTCACCATCGGCAAGCGTCTGGTCGATCTCTTGCAACCGGAATGGCTGCGCATCGGCGGTTACTGGTATCCGCGCGGCGGCATCCCGATTGATGTGTTTTACCAGACTGGCGCAGCGCCGCAGGATGTGTGGATCCCGGAGCAGAATGTGCCAAATTATCGAGGAAGAGGATAATGGAGGCCTCGCCCTGGGTTTGAACCAAGGACAGGGGAGTTTGCAGGCTCCCTGCGTTGCATTCCGCCACGAGGCCATACCGATCGCTACTAGAAGATAGAACTTGCTGACCGGTTAATGGTTGCAATCATACCCGATTAATCTGGCGAGAATGTGAACCTTAGGATGTACGCAAGGACAACAGCCGGTAACCGCTCTATTGTTCTGCGTTGCGCCCGTACCTATTATCTTGTCAGCCTACAGCGCCTGTCCAATTTCGGGAAAAACATCATGAAACGACCCGGTATCTTCATCTCCCTCACCCTGCTATCCGGCATCATCCTCACCGGCTGCGGCGGCGCGGGAAAAGCAGCCATGGATACGGGCAAGAGTTTTGACCGATTCGGCTGTATGTCTCGCAACTTCAAGGGAGAGCCGCCCTGCCCGCAGCCGGATCAGGCTCCGCCCAAGACTCAGTAGTTCCTGAGCCTGAAACAAAAGACGAAAAACCAGAAAAGGAGGCCCCAGATGGCTATTGAACCGCAAGATGTGCTCAAATTCTGGTTTTCAGCCAAGATGCGTGAAAACTGGTTCACGAAAAGCGACGCTATCGACGAAGAGATTCGCGAGAAGTTCGCGGCAGCCTATGAAGATGCACGTGCTGGCAAACTCGAATCCTGGAAACAGCAACCCGAAAGCGCGCTGGCCCTGACCATTCTGTTCGACCAGTTCCCGCGCAATATGTTCCGCGGCTCGTCGCGTTCCTTCGAAAGCGACGGCCTGGCGCTGGATGTGGCCATGCAAGCGCTTGACCACGATTTCGACCGGCAGCTTTCCGCCGACGAGCGGCAGTTCTTCTACCTGCCCTTCATGCACAGCGAAAATCTGGACAACCAGCGCCGCTGTGTGGAGCTTTATGAAAGGCTTGGCGACCAATATTCGCTCGGCTTTGCCCGCGAACACCATAATATCATCGAGCAGTTCGGACGCTTCCCGCATCGCAACAAGGTGCTAGGCCGCAGCACGACAGAAGACGAAGCTGATTTCCTCAAGGAACATACAGGCTTCTAACTACATCAGCCGGTACGGCAGGATTCCACGGCGGTCGTGATCGACCGCCAACCTGCTTTTGAGCGGCGGCACGGCGCGCTGCACACATTCCGCACGGTCGCAAATCCGGCATGAAACGCCGATGGGATCAAAAGCTGACCGCGCCGTGATATCGAGACCATCCGCATAGACGAAATCATGCGCGTAGCCGACTTCGCAGCCAAGCGCGATGGCATAGCGCCGCTGCGGAGCGTTGAAGCCCCCTTCGCTCTTCGTCAGTTCCGTTGCCACGCAAAGATAGCGCGCACCATCGGGCGTTTCGGCAAGCTGGCGGATGATCCGGCCCGGTGTTTCAAAGGCCTGATGCACATTCCAGAGCGGACAGGCAGCACCATAGCGCGCAAATTGCAGCTTGGCGGCACTGTGGCGCTTGGTGATATTGCCTGCACGGTCGATGCGCGCGAAAAACACAGGGATGCCGCGCTGGCCAGAGCGCTGCAAGGTGCTGAGACGATGCGCAACCTGTTCCAGACTGGCCCCGAAGCGCGAAGCCAGCAGTTCAAGATCATGGCGCAACTCTTTCGCCGCTGCGAGGAAAGTCTGGTAAGGCATGACCAGCGCGCCCGCGAAATAGTTCCGCAGCCCGATCTTGCAGATCTCCACCGCTTCGACCGAGCGAAAATCGGCTCGCCTCGCTATCGCATTGACCAGATCTTCCATTTCAAGTTCGGCGATCTGAAACGCAATCTGAAAATGACGCGTGGAAGCAGGTGAATAGGGGTTGAGATAGAGAACCCGCGCCACCGGATCGAAGCGGCGCAGAACCGCCTCGTCAGAGCCTGCTCTCGCCAGTCGCACGCGATGCCGCTCTTCCATATATTGCGGCAGGGCTACGCCGATATCCCGTCCGGGAATATCCAGTTGCTCCGCAAGCTTTTCCGCTGCAACATCAATCTCATGCACATAATTGTCGATAAAATGAAAGAAGTCGCGCACTTCCTCATATGGTGCAGGCTCAGCAATCGACGGTGCGCGTCCCAGCTGGTTATCGAGACTGGCAAGCTGCTCGCTATTGCGCCGATAAGCCTGATGACACGCAATCAGCGCATGGGCCAGCCCCGGCGCATTCTGCGTGATTAGTTTCAGTTCCTGAAGGTTCGGCTTGTAATTGTCGAATACGGGATCGGCCAGCGCCTCTGAAACCGCTGATAACAACCGGTCATCATCGCCAAGCGAGATTGCGCCGATATCGATCTGATAGTTTTCAGCCAGCGCCAACAGGACAGCCGCCGAAACAGGGCGCTGGTTATTCTCAATCTGGTTCAGATAACTCGTTGAAATACCGAGACGTTCAGCAAAAGCCGACTGGGTCGCCTTATGCTGTTCGCGGATTTCACGTATCTTCCTGCCGACATAGAGCTTCTTGGGTGCCATTTTCGCAATTTCGCATTTTGCTATTTGCAAATTTATAACTTACACAATCGCACCTTTTCAAGCTTTTCTAGACGGCTCACAAGCGCTTTAAGCGTTTCAGAAGACGCATATAAAAATGCCTATCATTTCAGTTTCATAACCGACTTTCGAAGGCCGCAATAATGCAGGAACTCCTAGAACAGCTCGAAGCCCGCCGCGCCGAAGCGCGTCTTGGCGGTGGCCAGCGCCGTATCGACGCCCAGCACGCCAAAGGCAAACTGACCGCACGCGAACGTATCGAAGTGCTTCTCGACGAAGGATCGTTCGAGGAGTTCGACATGTACGTCACGCATCGCTGTACCGATTTCGGCATGGCGGAGCAGAAGGTGGCAGGCGATGGCGTTGTCACCGGCTGGGGCACGATCAATGGCCGTCAGGTCTATGTGTTCAGTCAGGATTTCACCGTTCTCGGCGGCTCGCTGTCAGAAACCCATGCCCAGAAGATCTGCAAGATCATGGATATGGCGATGAAGAACGGCGCGCCTGTCATCGGCCTCAACGATTCCGGCGGTGCACGCATTCAGGAAGGTGTCGCTTCGCTGGCCGGTTATGCCGATGTATTCAAGCGCAATGCCGATGCTTCCGGCGTCATTCCGCAGATTTCGGTCATTATGGGCCCCTGCGCGGGCGGCGCGGTCTATTCCCCGGCCATGACCGACTTCATCTTCATGGTGCGCGACTCATCCTACATGTTCGTCACCGGCCCGGATGTGGTGAAGACCGTCACGAACGAGATCGTCACAGCGGAAGAACTGGGCGGCGCGCGCACGCATACCGCAAAGTCGTCGGTCGCTGATGGCGCTTACGAGAACGACATCGAAGCGCTGGAACAGGTGCGCATCCTGTTCGACTTCCTGCCGCTCAACAATCGCGACAAGCCGCCGGTTCGCCCGGTCCATGACGACCCGTCGCGGCTAGAAATGCGGCTCGATACACTGATCCCCGACAGCGCGACCAAGCCTTACGACATGAAGGAACTGATCCTCGCGCTGGCCGACGAAGGCGAGTTCTTCGAAATTCAGGAAGCCTTCGCCAAGAATATCATTACCGGCTTCCTGCGCATCGAAGGCCAGACCGTCGGTGTCGTCGCCAACCAGCCCATGGTGCTGGCAGGCTGCCTCGACATCGATTCCTCACGCAAGGCAGCGCGCTTCGTGCGCTTCTGTGATGCTTTCTCAATCCCGCTCCTGACCCTTGTGGACGTACCGGGCTTTCTGCCGGGCACGGCGCAGGAATATGGCGGCGTCATCAAGCACGGTGCAAAGCTGTTGTTTGCCTATAGTCAGGCGACGGTGCCGATGGTCACGCTTATCACCCGCAAGGCCTATGGCGGCGCTTATGACGTGATGGCCTCCAAACATATCGGCGCAGATATCAACTATGCCTGGCCGACGGCGGAAATCGCCGTGATGGGCGCCAAGGGCGCAACGGAAATTCTCTACCGTTCGGAACTGGGCGACCCGGAAAAGATCGCTGCACGCACGAAGGAATATGAAACACGTTTCGCCAATCCGTTCGTGGCTGCCGAGCGCGGCTTCATCGACGAGGTGATCATGCCGCATTCCTCGCGCCGCCGCATTGCACGCGCTTTTGCCAGCCTGCGCAACAAGCAGCAGAGCACGCCCTGGAAAAAGCACGACACCATTCCGCTGTGATCCGGTTCAGTTGAGTAGATAAAATGATCAAGAAAATTCTCATTGCCAATCGCGGCGAAATTGCCTGCCGTGTGATCAAGACCGCAAAGAAAATGGGTATTGCGACGGTGGCGGTATATTCCGATGCCGACCGCAATGCGCTGCATGTGAAAATGGCCGACGAGGCCGTGCATATCGGCCCGGCACCGTCCAACCAGTCTTACATTGTCATCGACAAGATTCTCGGTGCCATCAAGGCGACAGGCGCGGACGCCGTGCATCCGGGCTACGGTTTTCTTTCGGAAAACCCGCGCTTTGCCGAAGCGCTGAAGGCGGCCAATGTCACCTTCATTGGACCGCCGGTGAACGCCATCGACGCGATGGGCGACAAGATCACCTCCAAGAAGCTGGCCGCGGAAGCAGGCGTATCCACCGTGCCGGGCCATATGGGTCTGATCGAGAATGCCGATGAAGCGGTGAAGATCGCAGGCATGATCGGCTATCCGGTGATGATCAAGGCGTCTGCTGGCGGCGGCGGCAAGGGTATGCGTATTGCGTGGAACGACGAGGAAGCCCGCGAAGGCTTTCAGCTGTCGCGCAACGAAGCCAAAGCCTCCTTCGGCGACGACCGCATTTTCATCGAAAAATTCGTCACCCAGCCGCGCCATATCGAAATTCAGGTGCTCGGTGACAGCCAAGGCAACGTCGTCTATCTTGGCGAACGCGAATGTTCCATCCAGCGTCGAAACCAGAAGGTGATCGAGGAAGCACCCTCACCTTTTCTCGACGAAGCAACCCGCAAGGCCATGGGCGAACAGGCCGTCGCGCTTGCCAAGGCAGTTGGATATTATTCCGCCGGTACGGTTGAGTTCATCGTCGATGGCAGCCGCAATTTCTATTTCCTCGAAATGAATACGCGCCTGCAGGTGGAGCATCCGGTAACGGAACTCATCACCGGCATCGATCTCGTGGAAGAAATGATCCGCGTCGCCGCTGGTGAAAAGCTGCGCTTCGGTCAGGCCGACGTAAAGCTCAACGGTTGGGCCATGGAGAGCCGTCTCTATGCCGAAGACCCATATCGCAACTTCCTGCCATCGATCGGTCGCCTGACCCGCTACCGACCGCCTGTAGAAGGCCGTCGCGAAGATGGAACCGTCATCCGCAATGATACGGGCGTGTTCGAGGGCGGCGAAATCTCGATGTATTACGATCCGATGATCGCCAAGCTTTGCAGCTGGGGTCCGGATCGCCTTGCCGCAATCGACGCCATGGGCAATGCGCTCGACGCATTTGAAGTTGAAGGCATCGGCCATAATCTGCCGTTCCTGTCCGCTGTTATGGATCACCAGCGCTTCAGAGCCGGTGCGCTGACCACGGCTTTCATCGCCGAGGAATATCCGGATGGCTTCGCTGGCGTTACACCGTCAGAAGACGATGCCCGTCTGCTGGCCGCTGTCGCAGCCCATATCAATCTCACCGTCGTCACCCGCGACGGACAGATTTCGGGTCGCCTTTCCGGACAGGACGTTAAGCCGGGTAATGACTGGGTTGTGAAGATCGGCGATCATCTGGTGCCCGTTCGCCTTGCGGATGGCGAAGGTGGCGCAACGGTGAATTTCGCCGATGGCGGCGACCTCACCATTGCCAGCGACTGGCACCCCGGCAACCAACTTGCCACATTCACCGTTGGCGGCAAGCCGGTCAGCGTGAAGGTTGCTCGTGCGGGTTCCGGTTGGCGGCTGCGCTGGCGCGGCATGGACCTGACGGCGCATGTGCGCAAACCGCGTGTTGCGGAGCTGGCAAAGCTGATGCCGGTCAAGCTGCCGCCGGATACGTCGAAAATGCTGCTTTGCCCGATGCCGGGCGTCATCACCTCGATTCTGGCCGAGGAAGGCGTTACGGTGGAAGCCGGGCAGCCGCTTGCAACAGTCGAAGCCATGAAGATGGAAAACGTGCTGCGCGCAGAGCGCCGCGCCACCGTCAAGCGCATTGCCGTCAAGGCTGGAGAGAGCCTTGCCGTTGATGAATTGATCATGGAATTCGAGTGATCCTGGAGACGGCGCTTCGCGCCTCCTCAAGCCGTCGTTTCCTCATCCTGAGGAGCGCCCGCAGGGTGCGTCTCGAAGGATGGGGAAGCCGGACAGGATCGATATACTGATGAACTGGACCCTCGCACTACGAGGGTCGCTACGCTCCCACCTCAGGGTGAGGGCAGGATGGGATGGAGAATAAGCCAATGACGCAGAAAACCCGTGCGGATTGGGAAGCGTTGGCCGAGAAGGAACTGAAGCGTCCGGCGGACAGTCTTGTCTGGCATACGCCGGAAGGCATTGACGTGAAGCCGCTTTACACGGCGGACGATCTGCAAAATGTCGATCATCTGGACAGCCTGCCGGGCTTCGAGCCTTTCGTTCGTGGCCCGCGCGCCACCATGTATGCCGGGCGTCCGTGGACCATCCGCCAATATGCCGGTTTCTCCACCGCCGAAGCATCCAACGCCTTTTACCGCAAGGCGCTTGCCGCCGGGCAGCAAGGCGTTTCGGTTGCCTTCGACCTTGCCACCCATCGCGGCTATGACAGCGACCATCCACGTGTCGTTGGTGACGTTGGCAAGGCGGGCGTGGCCATCGACTCCGTCGAGGACATGAAAATCCTCTTCGACGGCATTCCGCTTGAAAAAGTCTCTGTTTCCATGACCATGAATGGCGCGGTCATCCCGATCCTCGCCAATTTCATTGTCGCGGGCGAAGAACAGGGCGTTTCACGCGACCTGCTTTCCGGCACCATCCAGAACGACATTCTCAAGGAGTTCATGGTCCGCAACACCTATATTTATCCGCCGGAACCTTCCATGCGGATCATTGCGGACATCATTGCCTATACCGCGACGGAAATGCCGAAATTCAATTCGATTTCCATCTCCGGCTACCACATGCAGGAAGCCGGTGCGACGCTGGTTCAGGAACTGGCCTTCACGCTGGCCGACGGGCGCGAATATGTGCGTGCCGCGCTGCAAAAGGGCCTGAATGTTGACGACTTCGCGGGCCGCCTGTCGTTCTTCTTCGCCATTGGCATGAACTTCTTCATGGAAATCGCCAAGCTGCGTGCTGCACGCCTGCTCTGGACGCGCATCATGAAGGAGTTCGAGCCGAAAAAGCCGGGTTCACTGATGCTGCGTACCCATTGCCAGACGTCTGGCGTGTCGTTGCAGGAACAGGACCCCTATAACAACGTCGTGCGGACGGCATTCGAGGCTATGTCGGCAGCACTGGGCGGCACGCAATCGCTGCATACGAACGCCTTCGACGAAGCCATTGCTTTGCCTACGGAATTTTCGGCGCGCATTGCCCGCAACACGCAGCTCATCCTCCAGAATGAAACCGGCGTGACAAAGGTGGTCGATCCGCTGGCAGGCTCCTATTACATCGAAAGCCTTACCAATGAACTGGCGGAAAAAGCCTGGGCGCTAATTGAGGAGGTCGAAGGTCTGGGCGGCATGACCAAAGCCGTCGAAAGTGGCCTACCGAAGCGCCTGATCGAAGAAGCTGCTACACGGCGGCAGGCGGCAGTCGACAAGGGCGAGGAAGTGATTGTCGGCGTCAACAAGTTCCGTCTGGAACAGGAAGACGAGATCGACATTCTCGAAATCGACAATACCGCTGTGCGCCAGTCGCAGATTGCCCGCATCGAGCGTATCCGCCAGACGCGTGACAAGGCCAAGGTGGAAGCGGCCCTTGCTGAACTTGAGAAAATTGCGACCAGCGGTGAAGGCAATCTTCTTGCCGCCGCTGTGGAAGCTTCCCGCGCTCGCGCCACGGTCGGTGAAATCTCCGACGCCATGCGCCGTGCTTTCGGTGACCACGCTGCCGAGCCGAAAGTCATTCGCAAGGTCTATGGCGATGCCTATAAGGACGAGCCGGAATATCAGATTCTGGTATCGCGGCTGGAAGAATTTTCCCAGCATAGCGGCGCAAAGCCAAAGGTGATGGTCGCCAAGCTTGGGCAGGACGGACATGATCGCGGCGCGAAGATCATTGCGTCGGCCTTCGGCGATATCGGTTTCGAAGTTCTGGCAGGCCCCTTGTTCCAGACACCCGATGAAGCCGCCGACATGGCGATCAAGTCGAAGGTGCATGTCATTGGCGTGTCGTCCCTCGCCGCCGGTCACAAGACCTTGCTGCCGCAACTTGTCGAAACGTTGAAAGCCAAGGGCGCTGAAAATATCGTCGTGGTCTGCGGCGGCGTGGTGCCACGTCAGGATTATCAGTACCTGTTCGACCGCGGCGTCGCTGCCGTTTTCGGTCCCGGCTCGAATGTGCTGGACTGCGCGCGCGCGGTTCTGGACATTCTGGAAGGCAAGCGTCGAAATCTCTGATTTTGACTATAATTCATAGAGTTAAGCCAAAAAAGAGATTCAATTTCTCAACACGAAAAGCCGAGGCAGATGCTTCGGCTTTTCTGCTTTTATGATCTCAGGATTTTGGATCGGCGGAGGCAGGTATTGCGGAACTGGTGACGGACACCGGATCGCTCGCCGGGAACGTATCCTCCAGCCCCTCGTCCAACTGGCGTTCCAGTTCCGCCCGGTCACCTGCCCGTCTTGCGCTCGGGCGGGTCAGCAACCGATCCGGCTCAATCCCGCACTCCATGGCTGCAACGCCAAGCGCCGCTCCGAGCTTCACCGCCGCACGACGAATAGCATCGTCGCGCTTCAGTTCCACTCCGGTTTCATTCTCGAAAATCACGGACACTTTCTCATCACCCTCGGCAATAAACTCGACCGTGTAGAGCTTAAAACCACCAATCGAACCGATGCGAGTTTCGACGATTTCCATGTGCTGATCTCCGCGCTGATCTCCAAATCATATAACGGGAAGTCATCATTATAGTTCCATGGCTGAACGGCGGACGATCATTGTAAAATGAGCGACACAAAAACTTAAATCACGCTCTTCCCGCTCCGAAAGGCAGGCCTATATCTCTATTGGGATTTTTACGGGAACTGCTCTTTTAGGAAAGGATATCCCATGGCCGTCAGCAGAAAGGATCAGGCGCGCGCGCTCAATGCAGAAGAAAAGGAGCTGGTGGAAAAGACCCAGCATCCGCATTTGCAGGAAGTGTCTGACGAAGAACTGGCGCAACTGGCAAAGCTGATCCGCGAGCGCCGCCAGAAGGCGCGCGACCAGGCCAACCAGCGCCGCCGTGAAATACGTGGCAAATCCGCTGCCCGTGGCGCTACTGCCTCAAAGCGTGATGATGGCTCCCACCTCAAGGTCGCCGTTCTCGCTACGGCTGTGGCCCGCATCAATGGCGAAGTCGAACGCCGCGAACAGATGGCTGCTGCTGACGATCTGATCGCCAACGCCCAGAAGGCGCTTGCAGCAAAGCTCGCCAGCGAAAGAAAGGGTAAGACCTTCAATACGCGTCACGCGCATCTCGGCATGCGTAACGTCCCGAACGAAAAATACAGTACTTTCACACGGGCTGCTGATCGCGGGCGCAACCGCAAGACTGCAAGCGTGCGGCAGGCAAAGAAAGACTCCCGCTAGAAAACATGCGCAATGACCGGTGCCTTTGACAGGAAGAATCTCCGTTAAAACAGATAGTTATAGCGGAAACATGATTCATTTTGGCAGGATATTATCAGAGCATTTCCAGCGCCACTTTTCGCGAAGGTGGCGCAAAAGCCTGATCAAGACGCGCCAACTGCTCCCCGGAAAGCCGCACATCTGCGGCTTTTCTATTATCCCGAACATGGTGCAGGTTCGACGACTTCGGAATGGCAATGACGTTGCCGTTACGCATCGTCCAGGCCAAGGCGACAGCCGCAGGCGTAACACCGCATTCGGTAGCTATCTCTGCCAAAACGCGATTGCCGAGCAACCGCCCCTGCTCAATGGGCGAATAGGCCATGAGCGGAATAAAATGCTGATCGCACCAAGGCATGAGGTCGAATTCCGGCCCGCGCCTCGTGAGATTGTAAAGGATCTGGTTGGTTGCGACGGCCTGACCACCCGCAACGCCGGACAGCTCCTTCAAATCACTCGTATCGAAATTGCTGACACCCCAGGCGACAATCTTGCCTGCCTGCTGCAACGTCTCGAAAGCGGCCACTGTTTCCGCAAGCGGATGGCGTCCGCGCCAGTGCAGCAGATAGAGATCGATACGATCCGTGCCGAGACGTTCCAGACTGCGCTCGCAGGCCTCAATCGTGCCGCGTCGAGACGCATTATAGGGCAGAACCTTGCTCACCAGAAACACATCGTCGCGGCGACCGGCTATGGCTTCGCCCACGACATATTCGGCCTCGCCATCGGCGTACATTTCGGCGGTGTCGATCAATGTCATGCCAAGATCGATGCCGTGCCGAAGCGCTTCGACCTCATGGTGACGCTCTCCGGCGTTCTCCCCCATATACCAGGTACCCTGTCCCAAGGCGGGAACGGTCTGATCTGAAGGAAGTGTGATCTGCGGTATGGTGCCGGTCATCGCTTTTTCCTCATCGACGGATCATGAGCATGATCGCGTAAGATCAGGAAAATTCAAGGCTTTAAGAGTGATATCTTATGCGAATTGCAGTCCAAAGCCCTGCATCAGCCTGCGGACAGCATAATCCGGCTTCTGCGAGGTGAATACCGCCAGATCGTCGTGATGATGCAGCTCCAAATCGCCCTTGCGCGGCGGCAGCAGCGATACGGTTCGGCGCGCAATCGCTTCCGCCGGATCGAGCCAATCCACCGGCCACGGTGCCAGACGGCGGAAGACATTGGCGAGAAATGGATAGTGCGTGCAGGCAAGCACCACGATATCGGTACGCCTGCCGTCCTTCTCGATAAAGCACGGCGCGATCTGTTCCACGACAAGCGCCTCATCAATCTCCTCACCGCGAATATGCGCCTCGGCAACGCCCGCCAGCCGGTCAGCACCGACCAGCCGCACATGGCATTGCGAAGCGAAAGACTGGATGAGATCGCGGGTATAAGCACGCTTCACCGTGCCGGGTGTCGCCAGCACCGACACAAGTCCTGAAGAAGTGCGCTCGGCAGCGGGCTTGATGGCTGGCACAGTTCCCACGAAAGGCACCGATGGATAGGCGCGGCGCAAATCATCCAGCACCAGCGTCGACGCCGTATTGCAGGCGATGACCGCAATTTCTGGATTATGCGTTGCGATGAAACCGCCGAACAGCTCGACGATGCGCGCCCGCAGCGCCTCTTCTTCCCAACCGCCATAAGGAAAACCGGCATCGTCGGCGATATAGACGAAACGCCGGTCCGGCATGATCACCCGCGCCTCGCGCAATACCGTCAAACCGCCAATACCGCTGTCGAAGACCAGTATCGGCCTTTCCTTGTCGGTTGTTACGGAAGCGGAAAAGCTGGCGACGGGCGCGTCTTTCATTCTGCCTTGTCCTCTGGGGCGGGCTTGCGGGCACGACCTTCCGGCGCACCTGAGCCACGCGGCTTCTTGGGCGTGAATACATCAAGCGAGGTGACCACCCCGCGCAGGAGCTTCAATTCTGCCGAGGCGAAACCGGCGCGTGTCAGAACGGCACGCAGATTATTGACCATGATTTCCTTGCGCGCTTCCGGCCGGAAATAACCTCTGACATCAAGGGCTTCTTCCAGATGATTGAACAAGCCCTGCAATTCCTGCTTCGGTGCAAGTTCCATCTCCGGCCCACGGAAAACCGTTTCAGTCTCCGTTTCCAGACCGGACTTCATCCACTCATAGGACATCAGCAGCACGGCTTGCGCGATGTTCAGCGAAGCAAAGGCGGGATTGACCGGGAAAGTAACCAACTCGTCGGCAAGACCCACTTCCTCATTGCTGAGGCCGAAACGTTCGCGGCCGAAGAGAATACCGGTCTTTTCGCCCGTTTTGAAACGCCTGCGCAACTCATTGCCAGCCTCAACGGCGCTACGCACCTGCTTGAAGCCGTCGCGTTCACGCGCCGTGGTGGCATAGACAAAATTGAGATCGGCAATGGCCGACGGCAGATCGTCATAAACCACCGCATTGTCAATAACATGGTCGGCCTTGCTGGCCGCAGCCCTCGCCTTTTCGCTCGGAAACTCCTCACGCGGATTGACGAGACGCAGTTCAGCCAGACCGAAATTCGCCATGGCGCGCGCTACCATGCCGATATTTTCCGGCAATTGCGGCTCTACCAGCACGATTGCCGGTCCTTCCGCGATAAAGGGGCGCTGTTTGTCGGTTCCTGCCATGATATTTTCCGCTAAAGCATGGCGCAGCCCAATGACTTCATTGAGTGCCCGCGACCATGCGACATTGAAAGAAACGAGAGCCAAAAGCTCTAGTGATAGTAGATCGTGGCGTTTCCCTGACATAATTGACGCGAAATCGCAAAGATTCCCCTTACGTTCATGGGAAAAAGCCGGGTGTAGTATCCGAATAACACCAGCCCTCACCTCATCCATGCCAGATTAACCGCACGGAAAATCAGGATTCAGGGAGGAAGCCATGTCCGGTAAAAAAATTCTCATGCTGTGCGGTGATTTCGGCGAAGACTATGAAACCATGGTCCCGTTCCAGACCCTGCTTGCGGTCGGCCACACGGTTCATGCCGTTTGCCCCGGCAAGAAAGCGGGTGATCAGGTTGCCACCGCTATCCACGATTTCGAAGGTCATCAGACCTATACTGAAAAGCCCGGGCATAATTTCACGCTCAACGCCAGCTTCGCTGATGTGAAGGCTGAAAACTATGACGCATTGGTCATCCCCGGCGGCCGCGGACCGGAATATCTGCGCCTTGATGACAAGGTCATCGCTGTCGTGAAGCATTTCTTCGAAGCGAACAAGCCAGTCGCAGCCGTCTGCCACGGTGCACAACTGCTCGCCGCCGCCCGCGTGCTGGAAGGCCGCACCTGCTCGGCCTATCCGGCCTGCCGTCCGGAAGTCGAACTTGCCGGTGGCACTTATGCCGATATTCCCGTTGATCAGGCCGTAACAGACGGCAACCTCGTCACCGCCCCAGCCTGGCCTGCCCATCCGGCATGGCTGTCGCAGTTTCTTGGCGTTCTCGGCACCAAGATCACGCACGCTTGAGCCAACTTGATCTTGCCTGCAACCATCATCCGGTTGCAGGCAGCTTCATATTGCGCAAAACTATCCGGGGAGCTTCATCCGGGAGAAAATCATGTGCAGATTGTTCATCGGTGCCAATCCAGAACTCTGGCAGAGCGTAACGCGCTCTCTGCGCATTGATGGCGTCGTCACCAGCGTCCGGCTTGAAAACTTCTACTGGTGGACACTGGAGGAGGTCGCTTCCCGTGACAGTCTCAGCGTGAGCCGCCTTATCGGCAAGCTCTATGGTGAATCCCGCGAGGAAGGCCACGACCTCGATAATTTTGCCTCGTTCCTGCGCGTCTGCTGCGGACGCTATCTCTCGCTGCAACTGAGCGGCCTTGTGCCGACCGACAAGGCAGCCGCCATTTCGGCGCTCGACGCCGATGCTATTCTGGCGCGTGAACAGGAAAATTACCGCCAGCAGCAGGAGAGCTGGAAGAAGCCGCGCAACGGCGAGACCGCAACGCATCGCGCTGCCTGACCCAAATCAGCACCCTTCCCAATTTTTTGACTGCCAATTTCACCTATAGGCCAAAGAATAAGGCTTGAGAGCTTTGCCTTATTCCCTACGGGTGCTATAGGGGCGCGACGAATTTAAAAAGAGGCTTCATCCATGGCAAAAATCAAGGTTGCGAACCCAGTCGTTGAACTCGACGGCGACGAGATGACCCGCATCATCTGGCAGTTCATCAAGGACAAGCTGATCCATCCCTATCTCGACGTCGATCTGAAATATTACGATCTGTCGGTTGAAAACCGCGATGCGACCAATGACCAGGTCACCATCGATGCAGCCAACGCAATCAAGGAACATGGCGTCGGCGTAAAGTGCGCGACCATCACCCCTGACGAAGCGCGCGTTGAAGAATTCAAGCTCAAGAAGATGTGGAAGTCGCCTAACGGCACCATCCGCAACATTCTCGGCGGCGTGATTTTCCGCGAGCCGATCATCTGCAAGAACGTTCCGCGCCTCGTGCCGGGCTGGACCCAGCCGATCATCGTTGGCCGTCATGCTTTCGGCGACCAGTACCGCGCGACCGATTTCAAGTTCCCGGGCAAGGGCACGCTTTCGATCAAGTTCGTCGGCGAAGACGGCGAAACCATCGAACACGAAGTCTATCAGGCTCCGGCGGCTGGCGTGGCAATGGCCATGTACAACCTCGACGAATCGATCCGCGAATTTGCCCGTGCTTCGCTGAACTACGGCCTGCAGCGCAACTACCCGGTCTATCTCTCGACGAAGAACACCATCCTGAAGGCCTATGACGGTCGCTTCAAGGACATCTTCGAAGAAGTCTACCAGACCGAATTCGCCGACAAGTTCAAGGCAGCGAAGATCTGGTACGAGCATCGCCTCATCGACGACATGGTCGCTTCGGCGCTCAAGTGGTCCGGCGGCTATGTCTGGGCTTGTAAGAACTACGACGGCGACGTTCAGTCGGATATCGTGGCTCAGGGCTTCGGCTCGCTCGGCCTGATGACCTCGGTTCTGATGACGCCGGATGGCAAGACCGTTGAAGCTGAAGCTGCACACGGCACCGTGACCCGTCACTACCGCCAGCATCAGAAGGGCGAGGAAACCTCGACCAACTCGATCGCTTCGATCTTCGCATGGACCCGCGGTCTCGCACACCGCGCCAAGCTCGACGACAATGCCGAGCTGAAGCGCTTTGCCGACACGCTGGAAAAGGTCTGCGTCGACACCGTCGAAAGCGGTTTCATGACCAAGGATCTGGCACTGCTCATCGGTCCGGATCAGCCTTGGCTCTCCACCACCGGCTTCCTCGACAAGATCGACGAAAACCTCAAGAAGGCTATGGCTGCTTAATCAGCACCAGCTTTTGTAAGAATACAAGACGGCGGGTTTATCCCGTCGTTTTCTTTTTGATTTGCTTCATATGGGAAAACGCGCATCCTGTGCCGACAAGGTTCAGGAGGAAAAAATGGCTGACCTCACGCTTTTCACCAATCCCATGTCGCGTGGACGTATCGCACGCTGGATGCTGGAGGAAACGGGCAGGCCCTACGACGTACAAATTCTCGACTTTGGCCCTCCCATGAAAGGCCCCGAATATTGTGCCGTGAACCCCATGGGGAAAGTTCCGGCACTGCGCCACGGCGAGGCGGTCGTCACCGAAGCTGCGGCCATCTGCGCTTATCTGGCCGTCACCTTTCCAGAAGCAGGACTTGCGCCCCACCCTGACGAACGCGCCGATTTTTATCGCTGGATGTTCTTTGCCGCCGGTCCGCTGGAAGCAGCCCTTTCAAACCGCTCCATGGGCTTCGAAGTCCCGCCCGATCGCGAGCGCATGATGGGGTATGGCAATTACGACAGCGTGGTCGACACACTGGAAAAGGCGATATCGCGCCATCCCTATATCACCGGCAATCGCTTTACCGCCGCCGATGTCTATGTCGGCTCCCATATTGGCTGGGGCATGATGTTCGGCAGTCTGCCGCATCGTCCGGCCTTCGACACCTATTGGGAGCGGCTGCAAGCCCGTCCGGCATGGAAACGCGCATCCGAACTGGATGACGCTGCTGTTAAAGCCGCAAGCTAAAGCACCGATTTCAGCTCGGCTGCGCTTCAATCGAGAAGGCGCTCCTAAAAGCGTGCGCGCCCGTGGGTGAAAATGCGATCACCCGCCCCTCGGCGCGCCGGGCCCAACCACGAGCGATGAAATTATTCAGAAGCGCTGCGCCAAGTGCGCCGCCCAGATGATTGCGCCGTTCGCTCCAGTCAAGACAATGGCGGCACACAGGCCTCTTGCCGTGTTCCAGCGCCGTCACGTCGACACCCAGACAAGTGAAGAACGACTTGCCCTCATCCGTCAGCACAGGCTCCTCTGCATTATCGATCAGGCGGAGCTTATGCGCCGCATCGAGCATCTCAACCCCGCACTCGCCTGCCAGATGGTCGTAGCAAATGCGCGCTTTGCGTAATGCTTCATCCTTCGGCCCCGTGCGCACACGCACCGCACCCGTTCGCTGGGCAAGCCCCATCAGCCCTTCCAGCACTTGCGCCACATCCGTGCCCGACAGGCGAAAATAACGATGGCGTCCCTGCTTCTCAGCAACCAGCAGATTGGCGGCATCAAGCTTCGACAGATGCCCGCTCGCCGTTTGTAGCGTCACGCCCGCCGCAGCCGCCAGTTCGCTGACGGTCAGAGCGCGCCCGTCCATCAGCGCAGTCAGCATGTTTGCGCGTGCCGGATCACCGAGAAGAGAGGCGACGGAAGCTATGATCGGTCCATCTTTCATACTTCGATCGTAACCGAAGTGTCGTTGTCGTTCAAGCGCTACAGTGTCTCCATCAAAAGCATGCATATCAAGGAGACCTCGCATGATCACCTGTTTCATCCGCTACCAGATCGACCCTTTCAAAGCGGATGCCTTTGCCGAATATGCGCGTAATTGGGGACAAGCCATTCCTCGTTGTGGCGCGCAACTGATCGGCTATTTCGGACCACATGAAGGTTCGGCCACGACCGCCTATGGCGTTTATTCGCTGGAGAACCTCGCCGCTTACGAGGCCTATCGCGCGCGACTGGCCGCCGACCCGCTGGGACGCGAGAATTATGAATTTGCGCGTCGGGAGCAATTCATCCGGTCTGAGGATCGCATCTTTCTCAAGTTGCAATCTGGACCCCATGCGGAGTTGAAAAAGCCATGATTGCAGTCATCTTTGAGGTATGGCCCGCCGATGCCGAGCGGCGTAAACAATATCTGGATATAGCGGCAAGCCTGCGGGAGGATCTCAGCCGCATTGATGGCTTCATCTCCATCGAGCGTTTCCAAAGCCTTGTGGAACCGGACAAGCTGCTCTCTTTGTCCTTCTGGCGCGACGAAGAAGCGGTGCGCGCCTGGCGTAACCTTCCCTCGCATCGCATCGCCCAGACCAAGGGACGCAACGGTGTTTTTGAAGATTATCGTCTGCGGGTTGCCAGTGTCGTCCGCGACTACGGACTGGATGAGCGCCGAGAAGCGCCAGACGACAGCCGCGCGGCTCATGCAGCCTAAACCACAAAGCAAAAGGCCGGGTTGCCCCGGCCTTTTTTAGATTGCATTAGACGATCAGCGCCTTGACCGCTGCTATCGCAGCATCGGCCTTGTCGCCATCCGGCCCACCGGCCTGCGCCATATCCGGACGACCGCCGCCACCGGCGCCGCCGAGTGCGGCTGAAGCGGCACGGACCAGATCCACAGCACTGAAACGGCCGACCATGTCTTCCGTCACGGCAGCAACCGCGCTGGCCTTGCCATCTTCACCGACGCCGATGAACAGAACCACGCCGGAACCGACCTGCTTCTTGCCTTCGTCAGCCAGCGGCTTCAAATCGCGCGGCGACACGCCGGTCACGACCTTACCGAGGAAGTTGACGCCGTTCACAGCTTCAACCGCGCTGCCGCCTTCCGACGAACCGCCGCCAAGCGCCAGCTTCTTGCGCGCATCCGACAGTTCGCGCTCAAGCTTCTTGCGTTCGTCCATCAGGGCGTTGACGCGTTCCAGTGCTTCGGCGGGTGTGGTCTTCAGCGCGCTGGCGATTGCCTTGACGCGCTCATCCTGCTCTTCGAGATAAAGGCGCGCAGCCTCACCCGTCAGCGCTTCCATACGGCGAACACCGGCTGCTACTGCACCTTCAGAAACGATGCGGACAAGACCGATATCACCGGTCTGGCGCACATGGGTACCGCCGCAAAGCTCGACCGAATAGGCCTTGCCCGACTTTGGACCATGCTTGGCCGTGCCCATCGAAACGACGCGCACTTCATCACCGTATTTTTCACCGAACAGCGCCATCGCGCCTTCGGCAATCGCATCATCCACCGCCATCAGACGCGTCGAAACCGGCGCGTTCTGCAGGATGATCTCATTGGCCATGTTTTCAACCTTGGCCAGTTCCTCCGCCGAAATCGGCTTCGGGTGCGAGAAGTCGAAGCGCAGACGGTCAGGCGCGACAAGCGAACCCTTCTGAGCCACATGGCTACCAAGCGTTTCGCGCAGGGCTTCATGCAGAAGATGGGTGGCCGAATGGTTGGAGCGGATGCGCGTGCGGCGGTCCGAATCCACTTTCAGTTCGACAGCTTCGCCAGTCTTCGCAGTGCCCTTGGTCACTTCGCCGAGATGAACGAAGACGCCCTCGCCCTTCTTCTGCGTGTCCTTGATGGTGATGACAAAGCCTTCACCGGAAATCGTTCCGGTGTCGCCCTGCTGGCCGCCGGATTCACCATAGAACGGCGTCTGGTTGACCACGACCGCAACAGTCTCGCCTTCCGAAGCTGACTGCACTTCCGCGCCGTCGCGCACCAAAGCAGCGATAACACCTTCGGCGCTTTCGGTTTCATAACCGAGGAATTCCGTCGCGCCGACCTTATCCTTGATGCCAAACCAGATCGTCTCGGTTGCAGCTTCGCCCGAACCGGCCCAATTGGCGCGGGCCTCGGCCTTCTGGCGTTCCATGGCGGTGGAGAAACCGTCCGTGTCGACAGTGATACCGCGCTGGCGCAGCGCATCCTGCGTCAGGTCGAGCGGGAAACCATAGGTGTCATAAAGCTTGAAAGCAGTTTCGCCATCAAGACGGTCACCTTCAACCAGCTTTTCCGATGCATCGGACAACAGGCCGAGGCCACGTTCCAGCGTCTTGCGGAAACGGGTTTCTTCCAGCTTCAGCGTTTCGGAAATCAGCGCTTCGGCGCGGATGAGCTCCGGGTAGGCCTGACCCATTTCGCGAATGAGCGCTGGCAGCAGACGCCACATCAACGGTTCTTTCGCACCCAGAAGCTGGGCATGACGCATGGCGCGACGCATAATGCGGCGCAGCACATAGCCGCGACCTTCGTTCGACGGCAGAACGCCGTCGGCAATCAGGAAGCCCGAAGCGCGCAGATGGTCGGCAATCACGCGATGGCTGGCGCGGAAATCGCCTTCAGCCTTGATGCCGGTCGCTTCTTCCGAAGCGCGGATCAGCGCCTTGAACAGGTCGATGTCATAATTGTCATGTACGCCCTGCAGCACGGCCGCCACGCGTTCCAGACCCATGCCGGTATCGATAGACGGACGCGGCAGATCAATGCGCTGATCCGGCGTTACCTGTTCGAACTGCATGAAAACGAGATTCCATATCTCGATGAAGCGGTCGCCGTCTTCGTCAGGCGATCCGGGAGGTCCACCCCAGATGTGGTCGCCGTGATCGAAAAAGATTTCCGAACACGGGCCGCACGGACCCGTATCGCCCATTGCCCAGAAATTATCACTCGTGGCAATGCGGATGATGCGGTCATCGCTCAGACCGGCGATCTTCTTCCAGTAATTCGCGGCATCCTCATCCGTATGATAGACGGTGACGAGCAGCTTGTCCTTCGGCAGACCGAATTCCTTGGTGATCAGGTTCCAGGCGAAGCTGATGGCGTCTTCCTTGAAATAGTCGCCGAACGAGAAATTGCCCAGCATTTCAAAGAAGGTGTGATGGCGCGCCGTGTAGCCCACATTGTCGAGATCGTTATGCTTGCCGCCAGCGCGCACGCATTTCTGCGAGGTGGTCGCGCGATTATAGGCGCGATGTTCCAGCCCCGTGAACACATTCTTGAACTGCACCATGCCCGCATTAGTGAACATGAGCGTCGGGTCATTGCGCGGTACGAGCGGACTCGACGGAACGATTTCATGTCCGTTCTTGCGGTAGTAATCGAGGAATGTGGACCTTATCTCGTTGACGCCAGCCATAATTCACCCTTGGGCTTTTCTTGCCCTGCATTGATGCACCCTGTTTCAAAGGCTGCATCGATTGTCTTTTGCACCTGCATACCGCCAACAAACAACGGAAACCGCAGGCATTACTCCCCTCTCATACTGCAAGGACGTGAGGTGGAGTTCTTCGGTTGACCGCTTTTAACGATGTGCTGCTTTTCTGTCCAGATAAGCAGCGTGCGCCATAAAGGCAAATTCTGCCTGTGAAAGCACCTTTTGCCAGTGCTTTTGAATTCGCATCAAGCTGTGACTGAAAAAATGAAGCCCCGTGCGACAGCACAGGGCTTCCAACTTTCAAGCGGTACTTGAGGTTCGGGCTGAACCTCATCCCGATATTACATCTCCGCTGCGTCGGACCCGCTATCTTCTTCCGGGCCGCCATCATCAAGGAACTGCTCGGCTATCAAGCCGGCATTCTGACGGAGCGTCGTTTCGATTTCGCGCGCAACCTCCGGATTCTCCTTCAGATAAAGCTTCGCGTTTTCACGGCCCTGGCCGAGACGTTGCGAATTATAGGAGAACCAAGCGCCCGACTTTTCGACAACGCCTGCCTTCACGCCAAGATCGACCAGTTCGCCCGTCTTGGAAACACCGGCGCCATACATGATATCGAATTCAACTTGCTTGAAGGGAGGAGCAAGCTTGTTCTTCACGACCTTCACGCGGGTCTGGTTACCGACGACCTCATCACGCTCCTTGATGGAACCGATACGGCGAATATCGAGACGAACAGAAGCGTAGAACTTCAGCGCATTACCGCCAGTCGTCGTTTCAGGCGAACCGAACATGACGCCGATCTTCATGCGGATCTGGTTGATGAAGATGACCATGCAGTTGGAGCGCGAGATCGAAGCAGTGAGCTTGCGCAGCGCCTGGCTCATCAGACGAGCCTGAAGGCCCGGCAGCGAATCGCCCATCTCGCCTTCGATTTCCGCACGCGGCGTGAGCGCTGCAACGGAGTCCACGACCAGAACGTCGATGGCACCGGAACGCACGAGCGTATCGGTAATTTCTAGCGCCTGCTCGCCGGTATCCGGCTGCGAAATCAGCAGGTTTTCCAGATCCACACCGAGTTTGCGTGCATAGACAGGATCAAGCGCATGTTCCGCATCAACGAATGCGCAGATACCGCCCTTTTTCTGCGCTTCGGCAATCGTATGCAGCGCGAGCGTGGTCTTACCAGAGCTTTCCGGCCCGTAAATTTCAACGATGCGGCCCTTGGGCAAGCCGCCTACACCCAGAGCGATGTCCAGAGAGAGTGAGCCGGTCGAAACGGTTTCGATCTCGACCACCTTGTCGTTCTGACCGAGGCGCATGATCGAGCCTTTGCCGAACGCTCTTTCGATCTGTGACAGCGCCGCATCAAGTGCCTTAGTCTTGTCCACTGAATTATCCTCAACAAGTCGCAATGAATTCTGAGACATCTTACACCATCCTCTTGTCCCGCTAGAAGCCCGGCAGGCTCATCGCTCATATCTATTTGTATCTGTTTTGTTCTCATTTGGCAATACAGATAACATATTGAAATTATAAGATATTATTATTTTGTTCCATTATTGTTCTCTACAATTAGAGATAGGTAAAATAAAATGCCTATCCACGCTTTAAGCCACTCAGGCGCTTTCGACAGATCAACGATTCGGTTCCAACAAACAAAAACGCAGCCCTTCTTGCGAAGAACTGCGTTCGATAGGACGGGCCCAGACGGCCCGATTCTGTCTGCCGAAGTGTTAGCTTGCGCCCCGCAGCGGCGAAATCTGGATTTCAACACGACGGTTCTGAGCGCGACCTTCCGGCGTGGCGTTGGTGGCCACAGGCTGGCTTGCGCCATAACCGATGATCGCAAAGCGACGCGGATCGATGCCCTGTGAACCCAGATAGCTTGCGACCGATCCGGCGCGACGCTGCGACAGATCCTGATTATGGCTCGCGCTACCTGTCGAGTCGGTATGACCCAGAACGTCAACGAGAGTCTGGTTGAACTTGCGCAGCACGATGGCTACCGAATTCAGCGTCGGATAAAACTGGCTCTTCACCTGATCCTGATCGGTGTCGAACGTGATGCTCGACGGCATGTTCAGGATAATCTGATCGCCGTTACGCGTCACGGAAACGCCGGTACCCTGCAACTGGGCACGCAGTTCACTTTCCTGACGATCCATGTAATTACCGATTGCACCACCGCCGAGCGCGCCAATACCGGCGCCGATCAGCACGGCATTGCGCTGTGCGCGGCTGGAACCGCCAACCATGAGGCCGCCCAGAGCACCGACAGCAGCACCGATTGCCGCCCCGCCCGCCGTGTTCGACATCTTCTGTTCGCCCGTATATGGGTCAGTGGTGCAGCCCGCCAGCAATGTGGCTCCAATCAGGGCAATACCGATTCTTTTCAACATGCAAAGGTCATCCTCAATTTGCGATTCCGCGCGCATGATAATTGCGATTAAGGCCGGATGGTGTTCCAAATCTCGTATTTGAATCCACCATCCTCATCTTTTAGCTAATACCGCCACAAGAACGCAACTGCGCCGCGTAGCGATTGGCCATCGCCTGCGCTCGCTTAGCTCCATTCAGAGCCGTGGCATTGCCACGCCAAGCCCCGCGCGCATAACCGCCGTGACCGCTGTAATAGGCTAGATAGAGGCTGTAAGCATCGCCACGGTTGATGCCGTTCTTCTGATAGCTCTGATAGTGATACCAGCCGATGAAATGGATGGCGTCGGCAAAGTTGGTGCGCGAAGCGGTCCAACGGCCAGTCTCACGCTTGTAGCGCTCCCAGGTGCCGCTCAGCGCTTGTGAATAGCCATAAGCGCTGGATGCGCGCTTCCACGGAATGATCCAGAGAATCTTCGTGCGAGGCGGTCTCGCATAGGGCTGGAAGCCCGATTCCGTATAGATCGTGGCCATCAAAACCGGAACCGGCACGCCGAATTCACGCGAAACGCGCGTCGCGGCACTCTGCCAATTGTTGAACCAACCGTCACGCTGATCGAAGACTGCACATACATTGCTGACCTGCCGTGGGGCGGTCGCGCAGCCTCCAAGGATCACGAGCGCTACGAGACACAAAACGCGCATCATGGGAAACCTCGTCAAATTGTAAAGATTGATAAAATGTAAAAGTAAACTTCCTATTAACCTGAATGCACCGCGCGTTTTAGGTTCAGCAGGTGAGAACGATGAAATCTGTTCAGAGTGTGAATATTTTCGATGCTATAAGAAATATTGTTGAATAAGTGAATTGATAGTCACAATTGAAACCATAAAATCCGACTAGCATATCTTAATAAAAATATTGTCATTTTAAACAGGCATCCTCTCCGTTTATTTTAGAAATTATTATTTGAGGATTGATTATGGGATACTTCCAATATTCTATTACGTACGGATTTACTTATATATTTCTGGCGGCAGCTGTCATTGCGGTCGTCATCAAACACGAAATTGTTGCGCTCGTTCTGCTGATCTCGACATTCATTGCGGCTCTGCTCGGAGAGTCCATGTCTCTGGTAGGCCTCGTGGCGCTGGCAATGTTTGCAATCCTAACACGCTGGCGGTTCAGCATTCTCCGTGAGAGCATGTATCGTCGTTTCCCCTGGACCGAACCGGCCACGGATCTGCTGGTAGTCATCGCCTGTCTCACGTTTTTCGTTCATTACATGCGCGGCTTTCACAACACTAAGATTATTGATGCAATGGTTATGTCCGCTGGCGGCGTGCCGTTTTCCATGTATCTGAATCTGGACAAGACCGCAGCCGCGATCATCCTCGCACTCAGCGGGCAGTATTTCACTTCGGGAACGGAATTTGACACCCCGAGAAAACAAACTGGAACAGCCGAAACTTTGAAGATCATAGGGCTGATGTGGGCCGGCTGTATTGTAACCTTGATCCCGATCGCATTGGCGATCGGCTATATCAAGTTCGATCCGAAGATCATGCCCCACTTTGGCATCTGGGCCGTCAACAATCTCCTCTTCGTAGCTTTTGCGGAAGAAGTTCTGTTTCGTGGCATGATACAGGGACGCCTGCTGGCCTATTCCTACTATCGTGGCTGGCATCCAGCCTTTGCGATCACGATCGCAGCAATCCTGTTCGGTCTACTGCACTATCCAGGCGGTCTGAGCTATATCGCGCTGGCAACCGTTGCCGGGATTTTTTACGGCACAGCCTATTACAAGACAGGCCGACTGACCTCGTCAATCGCGGTGCATTTTCTGCTGAATCTAACCCACGCATTGTTCTTCACCTATCCGGCGCTGGCCCATTGAGCGACAGGCGGGCAGGTTCTTAACCGTTCCTGCCTCGACGTTCCTGACGCAGCCGCGCCCAGTAGTCGAGCCGCTTGCGGATATCGCGCTCAAAACCGCGTTCCGGCGGGTCGTAAAATTTCTGCCGCCCGAGGCTTTCGGGGAAATAATCCTGCCCCGAAAAAGCATCCGGCTGATCGTGGTCATAGGCGTAACCGTCGCCATAGCCTTCATTCTTCATCAGCTTGGTCGGAGCATTGAGAATGTGCTTTGGCGGCACCAGAGAGCCGTGCTCCTTGGCGGCGCGCATGGAGGCTTTGTAAGCCATATAAACTGCGTTCGATTTGGGTGCAGTGGCGAGATAAACACATGCCTGCGCCAGTGCCAGCTCGCCTTCCGGCGATCCGAGATAGTCGTAAGCATCCTTGGCGGCATTGCAGATGACGAGCGCCTGCGGATCGGCGAGCCCGATATCCTCAACCGCCATGCGCACAAGACGCCGACCCAGATAAAGCGGATCTTCGCCCGCATCGAACATGCGCGACAGATAATAGAGTGCAGCATCTGGGTCAGAGCCCCGCACCGATTTATGCAGCGCCGAGATCAGATTGTAATGCCCGTCCTGGCTCTTGTCGTAAACCGGTGCACGTCGTTGCACCACATCCTGAAGTTTGTCGGCGGTGAAGACCTCGTCCGGCCTCGCCGCGCGCCAGACTTCCTCAGCCAGCGTCAACGCAGCACGGCCATCGCCGTCGGCCATACGAATCAGAATGGCCCTCGCCTCTTCATCCAGTGGCAGCGGACGGTCTTCCTGCTCTTCGGCGCGGATTAACAGCGTTGCGATGCTCTCCGCCTCATGTGGATGAAAAGTCAGCACTCGCGCCCGCGATAGCAGAGCGGCGTTGAGTTCAAAGGACGGATTTTCGGTGGTCGCGCCAATCAGAATGACGGTGCCGTCTTCCATCACCGGCAGGAACGAATCCTGCTGCGCACGATTGAAGCGATGAATCTCGTCCACGAAAAGCAAGGTCTGACGCCCGGACATGCGCCGCGCACGGGCCGTCTCGAAGACTTTCTTGAGGTCGGCCACACCGGAGAAAATCGCCGAAATCTGCTCGAAGGCCAGATCGGTTTCGCCCGCCAGCAGTCGAGCGACCGTCGTCTTACCGGTTCCGGGAGGCCCCCAGAAAATCATCGAACCAAGCGAGCCGGATTCGATCATGCGCGTCAGCACACCTTCCGGCCCTGTCAGATGTTCCTGACCGGTCACCTCCGACAAGTGTCTCGGGCGCAAGCGGTCCGCAAGCGGACGATTGCGGTCCGCATTCGGGTCCGACGCCGATGAAAAAAGATCGCTCATTCGATAACTCGGTCGATAAATAAAATGCCGCTTCAGGCATAATCTTACCTGAAGCGGCATGCAACTTTTCGTGGCTGTTTTATCGAACGAACTGGCGCAGAAGCGTACCGTTGCGTTCAATTTCCATACGCCATGCCAGACCGCGGCCAGCATTCAAAACCGAAGAAAGATCAGTCACGCTGCGGATCACATTGCCATTGAGGTTGCGAATGATATCGCCCGGGCGCAGCCCCAGCCGCGCTGCAGGCGAACCTGAATAAACGTCCATCACGGCAACACCGTTTGCATCGCTCTTCAGACGCAGTTTGGTAGCAGTGGCAGGCGTCAGCTCCTGCACAGCTGCACCGGCGAAGGGATTCTCACCCTCGATAACGAGGGGCGCTGTCTGCTTAACCTCTGGCGCTTTGGTCAGCTTGACCGGCACAGTGAGATTTTCGCCGCCGCGCAGAATCACAACCGAAACCGTGCTATCGATACCTGCAGTCGACAGACGATAGCCGAGCACATCCTGATTATCCACGCGTGCGCCCTGCACGGAGAGCACAACGTCGCCAACCTTCAAACCGGCAGCCTCCGCAGGTCCGCCTTTGGCAACAGCAGTAATCAAAGCGCCATAGGGCTTTTCCATACCGAGGCCTTCGGCGAGATCGGCGGTCACGCCCTGGAAAGTCGCTCCAATATAAGGACGCTCGAAACTGGAGCTGCCCCGCTGCGCGGCATCAATCACTGCGCGTACCATATTGGACGGAATGGCAAAGCCGATGCCGACAGAACCGCCTGAGCGTGAATAGATTGCCGTGTTAATACCGATCAGCCGTCCGCGCATATCCACCAAAGCGCCGCCGGAATTACCCGGATTGATGGCTGCGTCGGTCTGAATGAAGAAGTCGAAATCAGAAATGCCAACCTGCGTGCGTGATTGCGCCGAGACGATGCCGCTCGTTACAGTCTGGCCGACGCCGAACGGATTGCCGACAGCAAGCACCAGATCGCCCACTTCCACCTCATCGGAATTGCCAAGCGACAGAACCGGGAATTTTTCCTTGGAATCAATCTTCAATACGGCCAGATCGGTGGTTTCGTCACGCAACAGAAGCTTGCTTTCGAATTCGCGACCATCAGACAGCGCAATCTTGATCTCGTCCGCATCCTTGATGACGTGATTATTGGTCACGACAATGCCCGACGCATCGACAATAACGCCAGACCCGAGCGATTGCTGGATGCGCGGCTTGCTATCGCCGAACTGCCTACCGAAAAACTGTTCAAAGAACGGATCGCCTGCAAATGGCGAGCGCGCTTGAGCCTGCACCTGTCGCGCTGCATAGACATTGACGACGGCGGGCGTCGTTTCCTTGACCAGAGGCGCGAAGGAAAGCTGCATATCACCGCGACTAAGCGGTATCTGTTTTCCCGGCGCCGCTGGCGCGTCCTGCGCTGAAGCTGGCAGGCATGCCATGCCAATCGATGCCAGAATGATGCCCGTAATCCCGAAACGTCGCCAATTCATGCACAAACTCCGCGCTTTCCCAGCCTTCCCGCAAAACTTCCGATGGAAGCGTGCGAGACTCGTTGTCCATATGTAATGAACTGAGGCCAAGGATAAAGGGCCACATTGTGACCACGGGCGAAAAGCTGGTGTAATTTTCCCTCACATCCATGTGTGAGCGCATATGTCAGCAACAGCGCAAACAAAAAGGGCCGCACAAGGCGGCCCTTTTTAATCTCTTCTCATAATCGTGCATTATCCAACGCAAAGACGCTTCGCGCTTTTGCTGGAAATGCCTTGATTACGCTGCGTCGGCTTCAGCAGCAGCTTCAGCTTCTACGCGGGCGCGGTCGGCCTTGCCCTTTGCATCGACATCGCGTTCCACGAATTCAACAACAGCCAGAGGCGCGTTGTCGCCAGCGCGGAAGCCAGCCTTCATGATGCGGATGTAGCCGCCGTTGCGGGTTGCATAGCGCGTAGCCAGCGTATCGAACAGCTTAGCCACGACCTTAACGTCGCGGATAGCCGAGATAGCCTGACGGCGTGCATGCAGATCGCCGCGCTTGCCGAGTGTTACAAGCTTTTCTACGATTGGACGGATTTCCTTAGCCTTAGGAAGCGTGGTCACAATCTGTTCATGCTCGATGAGCGAAGCCGCCATGTTGGCGAACATTGCCTTGCGATGCGAGGCAGTGCGGTTCAGCTTACGCTGTCCATTACCGTGGCGCATGGCCTTCTCCTTTAATTCGTAACGTACCGGGGTATGCCGGTCTTATCTTCGTTTTACGCATTGTCCGACGCGAAACCGTTTCGCAGTTTCGCTGGAAATGCTTAGTATTGGTCTTCGTAACGCTTTGCGAGATCTTCGATATTTTCCGGCGGCCAGGACGGGATTTCCATACCAAGATGGAGACCCATCGACGCGAGAACTTCCTTGATCTCGTTGAGCGACTTGCGGCCGAAATTCGGAGTCCGCAGCATCTCGGCTTCCGTCTTCTGGATCAGATCGCCGATGTAGACGATGTTGTCGTTCTTCAGGCAGTTTGCCGAACGGACAGACAGTTCGAGTTCGTCGACCTTCTTGAGCAGAGCCGGGTTGAAAGCCAGTTCCGCAACCTGTTCCTGCGGAGCTTCCTTCTGAGGCTCTTCGAAGTTGACGAAGATCGCCAGCTGGTCCTGGAGAATACGAGCAGCGTAAGCCACTGCGTCTTCGCCCGTAACCGAACCGTTGGTCTCAATGTTCAGCGTCAGCTTGTCATAATCGAGAACCTGACCTTCACGGGTGTTCTCGATCTTGTACGACACCTTGCGAACCGGAGAATACAGGCTGTCGACCGGGATAAGCCCAATCGGAGCGTCTTCCGCACGGTTGCGGTCGGCAGGCACATAGCCCTTGCCGGTGTTGACGGTGAATTCCATGCGGATTTCAGCGCCTTCGTCCAGCGTGCAGATGACGTGATCCGGGTTAAGGATTTCGACATCGCCGACAGTCTGAATGTCGCCAGCCGTAACGGCGCCTGGGCCTTCCTTGCGGACGACCATGCGCTTCGGGCCCTCGCCTTCCATACGGATGGCGATTTCCTTGACGTTCAGAACGATATCCGTCACGTCTTCGCGGACGCCCGGAATAGAAGAGAATTCATGCAGAACGCCGTCGATCTGTACGGCGGTCACGGCAGCGCCGCGCAGCGACGACAGAAGTACGCGACGCAAAGCATTGCCGAGCGTCAGACCGAAGCCGCGTTCCAGCGGTTCAGCAACGACGGTTGCATGCGTGCGAGAGCCGTGGGTGATAAATTCCACCTTGTTCGGCTTGATCAGTTCCTGCCAGTTCTTCTGGATCATGTGAGTATCCCTCTATCAATCGTCGCTACCATCCTATCGTAGCGATCAAGTGAAGAAACCGCAGAGGAGCCCCGGATGAAATCCGAGGCTCTTACAGCATGTGAACGAGGATTAGACCCGGCGCTTCTTGCGCGGACGGCAACCGTTGTGCGGGATCGGCGTAACATCGCGGATCGACGTGATCACAAAGCCGGCAGCCTGAAGGGCGCGCAGCGCAGATTCACGGCCAGAGCCCGGTCCGCAAACCTCGACTTCGAGGGAGCGCATGCCGTGTTCCTGAGCCTTCTTGGCGCAATCTTCGGCAGCGATCTGTGCGGCGAACGGGGTCGACTTACGCGAACCCTTGAAACCCTGAGCACCTGCGGAAGACCAGGCAATAGCATTGCCCTGAGCATCCGTGATGGTGATCATGGTGTTGTTGAACGTCGAATTTACGTGGGCAACGCCCGACGAGATGTTTTTACGCTCGCGACGGCGAACGCGCGTGGCTTCCTTGGCCATGATAGTCCTTTCAATCGATCTCTACACCGCCGTAATTCCAGCGGCTACACCGGTCCTCAAGAAAGGACCAGTATCAAACCCAACCGGCGCACCGGAAAGGCCCGACGGAACGAAAACGTTCCGTCGAAATTACTTCTTCTTGCCTGCGATAGCCTTCGCCGGACCCTTACGGGTGCGTGCGTTGGTATGCGTGCGCTGACCGCGAACCGGCAGCGAACGACGATGACGCAGGCCGCGGTAGCAACCCAGGTCCATCAGGCGCTTGATGTTCATCGAAACTTCACGACGCAGGTCACCTTCGACCTGGTAGTCAGCATCGATTGCTTCGCGGATCTGAAGGACTTCAGCATCCGTCAGCTGGTTAACGCGACGATCGTCGGCAATGCCAACCTTCGTTACGATTTCCCGAGCAAATTTCGGTCCAATCCCGTGGATGTACTGAAGCGCAATAACAACGCGCTTGTTCGTCGGGATGTTGACGCCAGCGATACGTGCCACGTCTGTTCTCCTTAATGTTAATCACTTCCGCCTGAAAGACTAATCCCCCAGACAGCATAAAACGACCGGTATCGGCCTCTTTTCGATTTCCGCCGCTACCTGCCATTCAAAACCAAATGAAGTGGCGCAGTCTTTGACGGAATCGCCCGAAAAAGTCAACTCTTAAACGTCCGTAAAGCCATCAAACCGGCCTGACAGACAATCAAAGCGACTTCTGGAAGCAATAAACGGGCAGAGAATCGCAAAGCGTTTCTCTGCCCGTGTTTGTATCTGCGCATCCTGCTTTACAAAAACCGATCCCGGTATCTGAGCCGATGCTATAGTCCAAGGCTTTGAAAAGCCTTATGCCGGAACGAGAATTCTCTCGATTTCAGCGGTAACTTCTTCAACCGGAGCCATACCGTTGAGGACACGCAATTCGCCAGTCCCGGCATAGTAGGTCGAAAGCGGCGCGGTCTTCTCGCGATATTCGACAAGACGCTTGCGGAAAGCTTCCGGATTATCATCCGAACGCACCTGACCGCCCTTGGCGATCGTTTCGGCCACGCGGCTCTCCATCCGCTTGACCAGTGCATTCTCATCAACCTTCAGCTCGATGACAGCATCAAGCTTCAGGCCTTTGTTTGCGAGCATTCCGCCGAGAGCTTCAGCTTGCGGAACGGTACGCGGGTAGCCGTCGAGAATGAAACCGTTCGCGCAATCCGGAGCATCAATGCGCTCCGACACGATCTGGTTGACGATCTCGTCGGATACCAGCTGACCGGCATCCATGACTGCTTTGGCGCGCTTTCCGACTTCGCTTTGCTGAGCGACTGCCGAACGCAGCATGTCGCCAGTCGAAAGCTGCGGAATTCCATGCTTCTTGGTAAGAAGTCCAGCCTGCGTCCCCTTACCTGCTCCGGGCGGCCCAAGAAGTATCAGTCTCATTTATTGCGTTTCCCACCTCTGAGTTTGGACTTCTTGATCAGCCCTTCATACTGATGGGCGATAAGATGTCCCTGAACTTGCGCAACCGTATCGAGCGTCACGCTCACAACGATCAGCAGCGATGTACCACCAAGATAGAATGGCACGCCGGTCGCGGAAATCAGGAATTCCGGCAGAAGACAGACAAGCATAATATAGATCGCGCCGACAACCGTAATGCGGGTCAACACATAGTCTATATATTCGGCAGTCCGTTCACCGGGGCGAATGCCCGGGATGAAGCCGGAATGCTTCTTGAGCTGGTCAGCCGTGTCCTTGGGATTGAACACGATGGCCGTATAGAAGAAGCAGAAGAACGCCATCAAGCCAGCGTAGAACAGCATGTAAAGCGGCTGTCCATGGCCCAACGCATTGAGAATCGTGGTCGCCCAACCAGGCATTTCAGTCGTGTTGGCGAAGCCAGCAACAGTCGCTGGCAAAAGCAGCAGCGACGATGCGAAGATCGGCGGAATAACGCCTGCGGTATTGAGCTTCAGCGGCAGGTGCGAAGTATCGCCCTGGAACATACGGTTGCCAACCTGACGCTTCGGATACTGGATCAGCAGGCGGCGCTGCGCACGCTCGACGAACACGATGACCGCGATCAGAGCGATTGCGAGCACGATAACGCCCAGAATGAGGCCCGTCGACAGAGCACCGGTACGGCCCAGTTCCAGCGTGCCGGAAATGGCATGCGGAAGGTTTGCAACGATACCCGAGAAGATGATCAGCGAAATACCGTTACCGATACCGCGTGCCGTGATCTGCTCACCGAGCCACATCAGGAACATGGTGCCGCCAACAAGGGTAATCACCGATGAAACGATGAAGAACGGTCCCGGATTCATGACAATGCCGTTGCCCGACTGCAAGCCAACCGAAATGGCATAAGCCTGAACGAGCGCCAGAAGCACTGTACCGTAACGCGTATACTGATTGATGATCTTGCGGCCCGCCTCGCCTTCCTTCTTCAGCGCTTCAAGCGACGGAACAACCGACGTCATGAGCTGCACGATGATGGAGGCCGAGATGTAAGGCATGATGCCGAGCGCGAAAATGGCCATACGACCAACAGCGCCACCGGCGAACATGTTGAAAAGTCCGAGCACACCCTGGCTATGCTGCTGGAAAGCCTGCGCAAGAGCGTCAGGATTGATTCCTGGAAGCGGAATATAGGTGCCGAACCGATATACGAGCAAAGCGCCCAGAGTAAACCAGATGCGCTTCTTGAGTTCTTCAGCTTTCGAAAAAGCCGAGAAATTGAGATTGGAAACTAGCTGTTCAGCAGCCGATGCCATTAAATTTCTCCGGTGAAAAGTCTCCGGTCCCCTACTCCCATCGACACGCGTTTATTCAACCCGCGTCCTCACGGACAAGAAGACCCAACCCAGATATGCGCATTGGCATAAATGTGCAAGCGGCGGCCCAGATTTTATCGCAATTCCAAATAGAAAAATGCCTTGCATTTATCCGGAACTGCTCTGGGCCGCCGCTTATAATTTTAGTGCAGGAGCCTTATTCGGCAGCTGCGGCTTCAGGAAGCTTGATGCTACCGCCAGCCTTTTCGATTTTCTCGACTGCCGACTTGGAAGCGCCAGCAACCTCAAAGGTTACCTTAGCCTTCAGTTCGCCATCCGAAAGAATGCGAACGCCGTCCTTGGCGCGACGAATCACACCAGCAGCCTTCAGCGCTTCGAGGTTCACAACAGCCTTGGCATCCAGCTTGCCGGCGTCGATAGCGGCCTGAACACGGCCGAGCGACACAACGTTGAAGCTCTTTGCGAAGATGTTGGTGAAGCCGCGCTTTGGCAGACGGCGGTAGATTGGCATCTGGCCGCCTTCGAAGCCATTGATCGCGACGCCCGAACGGGACTTCTGACCCTTGACGCCGCGGCCAGCGGTCTTGCCGGTGCCCGAGCCGATACCACGGCCAACGCGCTTGCGAGCCTTGACGGAACCTGGCTTATCACGCAGATCGTTGAGTTTCATGTCTCTATCCCCTGCGTTATCAGGCCTCGTCCACGATGCGGACGAGATGCTGAACCTTGGCGATCATGCCACGAACCGAAGGAGTATCCTCCAGCGTGCGGCGGCGGTGCATTTTGTTAAGTCCGAGACCGATCAGCGTTGCACGCTGCTCGGCTGGACGACGGATAGGGCTTCCGATCTGTTCGACCGTAACCGTCTTACCCTTCTTCTCAGCCATCACTCAAATCCTTTGTCTATGGCGTATCCGGTGGCCCGGCCCAGTATCGAATGCAACTTCTTGCAGAAACTGCCAGGCCCCGGACTAACACAAACTATCGGCTATTCTTCCGAACCGACCACATCATGGCGGCGAGCCTGAAGGGTCGAGTACTTGATGCCGCGCTGTGCCGCGATATCCTTCGGATGCATCTGATGCTTGAGAGCATCAAACGTCGCGCGAACCATGTTGTATGGGTTCGACGAACCGAGCGACTTGGCAACAACGTCCTGAACGCCGAGCGTTTCGAACACTGCACGCATCGGACCACCGGCGATGATACCCTTACCGGCAGGAGCTGCACGGAGCAGAACCTTGCCAGCGCCATGACGGCCTTCGACGTCATGATGCAGAGTACGACCCGAACGCAGCGGAACGAAGATCATGTCGCGCTTGGCAGCTTCGGTAGCCTTACGGATAGCTTCCGGCACTTCACGTGCCTTGCCATGACCGAAGCCTACGCGGCCCTTCTGATCGCCAACGACGACGAGAGCAGCAAAACCGAAGCGACGGCCGCCCTTGACGACCTTGGCTACGCGGTTGATGTGAACGAGCTTGTCAACGAACTCGCTGTCGCGCTCCTCGCGACCGCGGTCTTCGCGGTTACGTTCTCTCTGTGCCATATCCTGATTTCCTTTTTTCTTTTCCGGAAGCACAAACTTCTATTAGAAGCTGAGGCCGCTTTCGCGGGCAGCTTCGGCGAGAGCCTTCACGCGGCCGTGGAAAATGAAAGCACCACGGTCGAACACTACGTCCTTGACGCCAGCCTTGACGGCGCGCTCAGCAACCAGCTTGCCGACAGCAGCTGCTGCTGCCTGGTCTGCACCAGTCTTGAGCTTGCCCTTGAGGTCGCCATCGAGGGTCGAAGCGGCCGCAAGCGTAACGCCGCGGACGTCGTCGATGATCTGGGCGTAGATGTTCTTCGAAGAGCGATGTACGCTGAGGCGTGGTCGGCCGTTGGCGGCAGACTTGAGCTGACGGCGCACGCGAGCAGCGCGACGCTGCAAAGTTTCTTTTGGCGATGCCATGACGCGCTTCCCTTACTTCTTCTTGCCTTCTTTGCGAACGATCTTCTCGCCCGCATACTTGACGCCCTTGCCCTTGTAAGGCTCGGGGCCGCGATATTCGCGGATCTCAGCCGCGACCTGACCGACCTGCTGCTTGTCGATACCGGTGACGACGATTTCCGTCGGCTTCGGTACAGCAACAGTGATGCCAGCAGGCACGTCATAGACCACTTCGTGGCTGAAGCCGAGCGAAAGCTGCAGGTTCTTGCCCTGCATGGCAGCGCGGTAACCGACGCCGCTGATTTCGAGCTTCTTTTCGAAGCCGTCCTTCACGCCAACAAAAATGTTGGAGATCATCGTGCGGGACATGCCCCACTTCGAACGAGCTTCCTTCGACTGGTCGCGCGGATCGACGCTGACAGCGCCATCTTCCAGCTTAACCAGAACTTCATCGTGCACGACGAAGGAGAGTTCACCCTTCGCGCCCTTGGCCTTGACGATCTGCCCATCAACACTGGCGGTCACGCCTGCCGGGACCGGCACGGGTTTTTTACCGATACGAGACATTTTAATACCTGTCTTTTATCTGTTCGCTGTCAACCGCATCAGAAGATGCGGCAGAGCAGCTCACCACCAACGTTTTGTTCACGGGCTTCATGATCCGCCATAACGCCCTTCGGCGTGGAGAGGATCGAGATGCCGAGACCGTTCGCGACCTGCGGGATCGACTTGACCGACACGTAAACGCGACGACCAGGCTTCGATACGCGGCTAATCTCGCGGATAACCGGAACACCTTCATAATACTTCAGCTCGATTTCGATCTCGGCCTTGCCGTTCACGAATTCGCTCTGCGAGTAACCGCGGATGTAACCTTCAGACTGAAGAACATCGAGAACGCGAGCGCGCAGCTTCGAAGCCGGGGTCGTAACCTTGGTCTTCTTGCGGCCTACTGCGTTGCGGATACGGGTCAGCATATCGCCGAGAGGATCTGACACAGACATATGCTACTCCTTACCAGCTCGACTTGACGATGCCCGGGATCTGACCGAGCGAACCCAACTGACGGAGCGCAATACGCGACATCTTCAGTTTACGGTAATAACCACGCGGACGGCCCGACACTTCGCAACGATTGCGAATACGAACCTTCGATGAATTGCGCGGCAGTTCGGCAAGCCGGATAGTGGCGCGGAAGCGCTCCTCCAGCGGAAGGCCCTGATCCATTACGATCGCCTTCAGGCGTGCACGCTTTTCAGCATGACGCTTAACCAACTTTTCGCGGCGCTTGTTTTTTTCGACTGCGCTAGTCTTGGCCATGTTATCTATACCTCGCTACGCTTGCCGTTACTGCCGAAACGGGAAGTTGAATGCACGCAGAAGAGAGCGCGCTTCATCATCCGTCTTGGCGGTCGTGCAAACGATGATGTCCATGCCCCAGATCTGATCAACCTTATCGTAGTTGATTTCGGGGAACACGATGTGCTCCTTGATGCCCATGGCGAAGTTGCCACGTCCGTCAAAGCTCTTCGGGTTCAGGCCGCGGAAGTCGCGAACGCGAGGAAGAGCAATCGTAACCAGACGATCAAGGAATTCATACATGCGGTCCTGGCGAAGGGTGACCTTCGTGCCGATCGGCATGTCTTCACGCAACTTAAAGGTTGCGATCGAGTTACGGGCGCGCGTGATGACGGCCTTCTGGCCAGCAATCTGGCTGAGGTCTTCTGCGGCTACCGACGGCTTCTTCGAATCGCCGGTGGCTTCGCCAACGCCCATATTGAGGACAACCTTGGTGATGCGTGGAATCTGCATCTCGTTGTCGTATTTGAACTCTTCAAGCAGAGCCTTACGGATATTATCCTGATAAAGCTTCTTGAAGCGTGGAAGTGCCTTAGCTTCAGCCATCGATCAGCGCTCCAGAACGTTTTGCGACACGAACCTTCTTGCCGTCCTCAACGCGGAAACCGACGCGGGTCGGCTTGCCGTCCTTGGGATCAACAATTGCCAGGTTGGACAGGTGCATCGGCGCTTCCTTGGAGATAATGCCGGCTTCCTGGGTCTGGGTCTGGCGCTGATGACGCTTCACAATATTAATGCCGCGTACGAGCGCCTGCTCGTCCTTAGGCATAACCTTAAGGACCTCGCCCTTACGGCCCTTGTCCTTACCGGACAGCACGACAACGCTGTCGCCTTTGCGAATCTTTTGCATCGTTGTGCTTCCTTACAGAACTTCCGGAGCCAGCGAGATGATCTTCATGTGGTTCTTTGCGCGAAGTTCGCGCGGAACCGGTCCGAAGATACGCGTGCCGATAGGCTCTTTCTTGTTATCGATGAGAACAGCTGCGTTGTTATCAAAACGAATTACGCTGCCGTCCGGACGACGGATGTCCTTGGCGGTGCGTACAACAACCGCCTTCATCACGTCACCCTTCTTGACGCGGCCGCGCGGAATAGCTTCCTTGATCGACACCACAATGATGTCGCCAACGGAAGCATAACGCCGCTTCGAGCCGCCCAGCACCTTGATGCACATGACACGACGTGCGCCGGAGTTATCCGCCACGTCGAGGTTTGTTTGCATCTGAATCATGACTGGCCGCCTTCTTTTCCTTCAGCTGGTTAAGGGCTCCTGCCCTACCTAAGCTGCGTGTTTGTAATTTAGCCCGCTGCTTCGTTCGTCAGAACGATCCAGCGTTTGTCCTTCGAGATCGGAGCCGATTCCTGAATGGAAACGGAATCACCAACCTTGAACTGGTTGTTTTCGTCATGCGCCTTGTACTTCTTCGACTGACGCACGGTCTTCTGGAGGAGCGGATGCGAATAGCGACGCTCAACCTTAACCACAACAGTCTTGTCGTTCTTATCGCTGACGACAACGCCCTGCAGAACGCGTTTAGGCATGATATTTTTTCCTTATGCCTTGCTTTCGGCCGCCTTCTGGCGGGCAATAGTCTTAATACGCGCGATGTCGCGGCGAACCTGCTTCACGCGCGCGGTCTTTTCGAGCTGGCCGGTAGCCTTCTGAAAGCGCAGATTGAACTGTTCTTTCTTCAGTGCGGCCAACTCATCGTTCATCTGATCGGTGCTTTTCGCCCGAACGTCTGCGGCTTTCATAGTTGCCTCTCCTTATTCAGCAATGCGCTGGATAAAGCGCGTCTTGATCGGCAACTTTGCTGCGCCGAGTCTGAGGGCTTCGCGTGCCACATCTTCGGGTACGCCGTCAAGCTCAAACATCACGCGACCTGGTGCCACACGGCATGCCCAGTAGTCAACCGAACCCTTACCTTTACCCATACGGACTTCGGTAGGCTTCGAAGTAACCGGCAGGTCAGGGAAGATGCGGATCCACACGCGACCGGCACGTTTCATGTGACGGGTGATCGCGCGGCGAGCCGCTTCGATCTGACGTGCGGTGACGCGTTCCGGCTCGAGAGCCTTCAGACCGAAAGCACCGAAATTCAGATCCGTGCCGCCTTTCGAGTTGCCGTGGATACGGCCCTTGAACTGCTTGCGGAACTTGGTGCGCTTAGGCTGCATCATTGTTCTCTACTCCAAATTTCTCGCCCGCGGCCCGCTTTTTAAGCGTTTTCGCGGCGGCGGTTCGACGAGGAACCCTGATTGTCACCCTCGACCGCACGACGTTCGGAAGCCATCGGATCGTGTTCAAGGATCTCGCCCTTGAAGACCCAGACCTTCACGCCGCAGATACCATAAGCGGTCTTCGCTTCTGCTGTGCCGTAGTCAATATCGGCGCGCAGAGTATGAAGCGGAACGCGACCTTCACGGTACCATTCCATGCGAGCGATTTCCGCGCCACCCAGACGACCCGAGCAGTTGATACGGATACCTTCGGCTCCAAGACGCATTGCCGACTGAACGGAACGCTTCATGGCGCGACGGAATGCCACACGGCGTTCGAGCTGCTGAGCGATCGACTGAGCGATCAGCGTAGCGTCGATTTCCGGCTTGCGAACTTCAACGATGTTGAGCGAAGTATCGGCATTGGTCATCTCGGAAAGCTTCTTGCGGAGCTTTTCGATGTCTGCACCCTTCTTGCCGATGATGATGCCCGGACGAGCCGAGTGAATCGTCACGCGGCACTTCTTGTGCGGACGCTCAATTACGATCTTCGAAATCGCAGCCTGCTTGAGTTCCTCGGTGAGGAACTCACGGATCTTGACATCTTCATGCAGCAGCTTGCCGTACTCACCGGTATTTGCGTACCAACGCGAATCCCAGGTGCGGTTGATGCCGAGACGAAGACCGATCGGATTAATCTTCTGACCCATTATGCGGCCTCCCCTTTTTCCGCGACTTCGCGGACAACAATGGTGAGATGCGAAAACGGCTTCTCGATGCGGCTTGCCTTACCACGTCCGCGGACATGGAAGCGCTTCATGACGATCGACTTACCGACATAGGCTTCGGCGACGATCAGAGCATCGACGTCGAGGTCGTGATTGTTTTCAGCGTTTGCAATCGCCGACTCAAGCGTCTTCTTAACCGTATCGGCGATCCGCTTGCGCGAGAACGTCAGATCGGCAAGTGCCGCATTCACTTTCTTGCCGCGAATCATGCTCGCGACAAGGTTAAGCTTCTGCGGGCTGACGCGGAGCGTACGGGCGACGGCTTTCGCCTCGTTATCCTTAAGCTGGCGGGGAGCCTTGGCCTTGCCCATCGTTACTTCCTCTTTGCCTTCTTGTCCGCGCCGTGACCGTAGTAGGTACGCGTGGGCGCGAATTCACCGAACTTGTGTCCGACCATTTCTTCCGAAATCGACACCGGCACATGCTTGTTGCCGTTGTAGACGCCGAAAGTCAGACCGACAAACTGCGGCAGAATGGTGGAGCGGCGGCTCCACATCTTGATAACTTCATTACGACCGCCTTCGCGTACCTTCTCAGCCTTCTTGAGAAGATAGCCGTCGACAAACGGACCTTTCCAAACTGAACGAGCCACTTCAGACTACCTCTCTTACTTCTTGCGCTGATGGCGCGAACGCATGATGAACTTGTCAGTCGCCTTGTTCGAGCGCGTCTTCTTGCCCTTCGTAGGCTTGCCCCACGGAGTAACAGGGTGACGACCACCCGAGGTACGACCTTCACCACCACCATGCGGGTGATCGACCGGGTTCATTGCAACACCGCGAACGTGCGGACGCTTGCCACGCCATACCGAACGACCGGCCTTGCCGTCGTTGATATTGCCGTGATCCGGGTTCGAAACTGCACCAACCGAAGCGAAGCAGGCGCCGGAAACCAGACGCTGTTCACCAGAGTTGAGGCGCAGGATCGCCATGCCCTGGTCGCGACCGACGAGCTGGGCGTAGGTGCCAGCCGAACGTGCGATCTGACCGCCCTTACCAGGCTTCAGTTCGACGTTGTGGACGATCGTGCCAACTGGCATCGAAGCGAGCGGCATTGCGTTGCCCGGCTTAACGTCAACGGAGTTACCAGCAACAACCTTGTCGCCAACAGCAAGACGCTGCGGAGCCAGGATGTATGCGAGTTCGCCGTCTTCGTAACGGATCAGCGCGATGAACGCGGTGCGGTTCGGATCGTATTCCAGGCGTTCGACGGTGCCGACGACGTCAAGCTTGCGACGCTTGAAGTCGATGAAGCGGTACGAACGCTTATGACCACCGCCCTGAAAGCGAACGGTGATACGACCGGTGTTGTTACGGCCACCCTTCTTGGACAGACCTTCGGTCAAAGACTTGACCGGCTTGCCCTTGTAGAGTTCCGAGCGATCCACGATGACCAGCTGACGCTGGCTCGGCGTGGTCGGATTAAAATGCTTGAGTGCCATTGTCTCTTACTCCATGGCCTCTCAGAGACCGGTCGAAACGTCGATGCTCTGGCCTTCGGCCAAAGTAACGATCGCTTTCTTGACGTCGCTCTGGCGCCCGATAATGCCGCGGAACCGCTTGACCTTACCTTTGCGCACTGCAGTGTTGACTGCGGTAACCTTGACGCCGAACAGCGCTTCGACTGCAGCCTTGATTTCCGGCTTCGTTGCCTTGCGGGCTACGTTGAAGACGACCTGGTTGTGTTCAGAAACCAGAGTAGACTTCTCGGTGATAACCGGGCTGACGATCACGTCGTAATGGCGAAGATCAGTCATTTGAAACGCTCCTCGAGGGCTTCGACAGCCGCCTTGGAAAGCACGAGCTTGCCACGGCGAAGAATGTCGTAAACATTGATGCCCTGCACTGGCAGAACGTCGATGTTCGGGATGTTCGAAGCCGCACGCTGGAAGTTCACGTCGATCTCTGCACCACCGATGAGGAGTGCATTTTCCAGACCGAGCTTGGCGAACTGAGAAACAAGCTGCTTCGTCTTGGCTTCGGTAGCCGCCAGATCATCGATGATGATCAGGTCGGATGCCTTTGCCTTGGCGGAAAGAGCATGACGCAGGCCAAGAGCGCGAACCTTCTTCGGCAGGTCGTGTTCATGACTACGGACAACTGGTCCGTGAGCCTGACCACCACCGCGGAACTGCGGAGCGCGAGCCGAATGGTGACGAGCGCGACCCGTACCCTTCTGCTTGTACATCTTCGCGCCGGTGCGGCTTACGTCGCCACGGCCCTGAGCCTGATGGGAGCCCTGCTGGCGGCGAGCCAGCTGCCAGCGCACAACGCGCTGAAGAATGTCGTCACGCGGGTCGAGGCCGAAGATATCTTCGTTCAGCTTGACCTTGCCGGCATCCTTGCCTTCAAGAGTTGTAATCGTGAGATCCATTATTCGGCTCCCTCAGTCGCGGCGACTTCAGCCTTGGCGGCACCTGCACGCAGAGCGGCCGGCTTCGGCGCGCTTTCTGGCAGCGAGACCTTGACTGCGTCGCGGACGATGATCCAGGCGCCCTTGGAGCCCGGAACCGCGCCGCGGACCAGAATGAGGCCACGATCAGTGTCCGTCGAGACAACTTCAATATTCTGCGTGGTCACGCGGGTCTGGCCCATATGACCAGCCATCTTCTTGCCCTTGAACACCTTACCCGGGTCCTGACGCTGACCGGTCGAGCCGTGAGCGCGGTGGGTAACGGAGTTACCGTGGGAGGCACGATGACCAGCAAAATTGTGACGCTTCATAACACCGGCAAAACCTTTACCGATCGAAGTACCCGTCACGTCGACCTTCTGGCCGGCGACGAAGTGTTCGGCGGTGATTTCCGCGCCGACTTCGAGGAGGTTGTCCGGAGAAACGCGGAATTCCGCAAGCTTCGCCTTGGGCTCGACCTCGGCCTTCGCGAAATGACCGCGCATAGCCTTGGACGTGTTCTTTACCTTGGCGATACCAACGCCAAGCTGAACAGCCGTGTAACCATTCTTTTCAACTGTACGCTGAGCTACCACGTGGCAATTCTCCATGCGGAGAACCGTCACCGGCACATGCTCGCCGGCGTCGTTATAGACGCGGGTCATGCCCAGCTTCTGTGCAATAACACCTGAACGCATCGGGTTCGTTCCTTCCGTCCTCAAGCCGATTAAAGCTTGATCTCGACATCGACACCGGCGGACAGATCGAGCTTCATCAGCGCGTCAACAGTCTGCGGGGTCGGGTCAACGATATCGAGAAGACGCTTGTGCGTGCGCATCTCGAACTGCTCGCGGCTCTTCTTGTCGATGTGCGGCGACCGGTTAACTGTGAACTTTTCGATCCGCGTAGGAAGCGGGATCGGTCCGCGCACATTTGCACCGGTACGCTTGGCAGTCGACACGATTTCCCGCGTCGAAGCGTCAAGGATCCGATGATCAAACGCCTTAAGGCGAATGCGGATGTTTTGACCGTTCATTTCATCTGTTCCTTGTTACGCGGAGCGTCTCCGGAGAGACGCTCCTGCACAAACCTTAATTACTCGATGATCGAAGCGACGATGCCTGCACCGACGGTGCGGCCACCTTCACGGATAGCGAAGCGGAGCTTCTCTTCCATGGCGATCGGGACGATCAGCGTGACGTCAACGGTGACGTTGTCGCCTGGCATAACCATTTCCGTGCCTTCCGGCAGGGTCACAACACCGGTCACGTCAGTCGTACGGAAGTAGAACTGCGGGCGGTAGTTGGTGAAGAACGGCGTATGACGGCCACCTTCGTCCTTGGTCAGAATGTAAGCTTCTGCCTTGAACTTGGTGTGCGGCTTAACCGAACCCGGCTTGCAGAGAACCTGACCGCGCTCAACGTCTTCACGGCCGATACCACGAACCAGTGCGCCGATGTTGTCGCCAGCCTGGCCCTGATCGAGCAGCTTGCGGAACATTTCAACGCCGGTAACCGTTGTCTTGCCGGTGGCCTTGATGCCGACGATTTCAACTTCTTCGCCAACCTTGACGATACCGCGCTCAACGCGACCCGTCACAACCGTACCGCGACCCGAGATCGAGAACACGTCTTCGATCGGCATCAGGAACGGCTGGTCGATCGGACGTTCCGGGGTCGGAATGTAGCTGTCGACTGCGTCCATCAGGTTGCGAATGGCGTCTTCGCCGAGTTCCTTCGAGGAATCTTCGAGAGCTGCCAGAGCCGAACCCTTGACGATCGGAACTTCGTCGCCCGGGAAGTCGTACTTCGAGAGAAGTTCGCGAACTTCCAGTTCAACCAGTTCGAGCAGTTCTGCGTCGTCAACCTGATCGCACTTGTTCAGGAACACAACGATTGCCGGAACGCCAACCTGACGAGCGAGCAGGATGTGCTCACGGGTCTGCGGCATCGGGCCGTCAGCAGCCGAAACAACCAGGATCGCGCCGTCCATCTGTGCAGCGCCGGTGATCATGTTCTTCACATAGTCAGCGTGGCCTGGGCAATCGACGTGGGCGTAGTGACGAGCTGCGGTTTCGTACTCAACGTGAGCCGTCGAGATCGTGATACCGCGGGCGCGTTCTTCCGGTGCAGCGTCGATCTGGTCATACGCCTTGAATTCACCGAAAAACTTCGTGATTGCCGCAGTCAGCGAGGTCTTGCCATGGTCAACGTGACCGATGGTGCCGATGTTAACGTGGGGCTTCGTACGTTCAAACTTACTCTTTGCCATTTGAGCTCTCCGTAAATTTAGCCTGCTCAGGCATTCTTTTGATTGGGAGCGTAACCTAGACGGTTACGCAAACTTCTTTTGGATTTCCTGTGCGACCGCCGTCGGAACCGGCTCATAATGGTCGAACTGCATCGTGTACTGTGCACGGCCCTGGGACATCGAACGCAGCGAGTTCACGTAGCCAAACATGTTGGCGAGCGGAACGTTTGCATTGACGACCGTGGCGATGCCGCGGGCTTCGGTGCCGGAAATCTGACCGCGACGCGAGTTCAGATCGCCGATAACGTCACCAACGTAATCTTCCGGCGTAACAACCTCGACCTTCATGATCGGCTCGAGGAGCTGGGCGCCAGCCTTCTGCGCACCTTCACGGAACGCTGCACGGGACGCGATTTCGAAGGCGAGAACAGACGAGTCAACGTCATGATATGCGCCGTCGATCAGGGTGGCCTTCACGCCGAGCATCGGGAAGCCGGCGAGCGGACCCGCACCCATGACGCTTTCGATACCCTTCTGGACACCCGGAATGTATTCCTTCGGAACCGAGCCGCCGACGATCTTCGATTCGAAGATGAAATCGTCGCCATCATGCGGTTCGAAGATGATCTTCACGCGAGCGAACTGACCCGAACCACCCGACTGCTTCTTGTGGGTGTAATCGATTTCAGCCTGACGGGTGATCGATTCACGGTAAGCAACCTGCGGAGCACCGACGTTAGCTTCAACCTTGAATTCGCGCTTCATGCGATCGACGAGAATGTCGAGGTGAAGTTCGCCCATGCCGGCGATGATGGTCTGACCGGATTCTTCATCCGACTTGACGCGGAACGAAGGATCTTCAGCAGCCAGACGATTGAGCGCGATGCCCATCTTTTCCTGGTCGGCCTTGGTCTTCGGCTCGATCGCGATTTCGATAACCGGATCCGGGAATTCCATGCGTTCAAGGATAACCGGCTTCAGCGGATCGCAGAGCGTATCGCCAGTGGTGGTTTCCTTGAGGCCAGCCAGAGCAACGATGTCGCCTGCGAAGGCTTCTTCGATGTCTTCACGGCTGTTCGAGTGCATCTGCAGCATACGGCCGATGCGCTCACGCTTGCCCTTGACGGTGTTTTCGAGCGAGATGCCCTTGGTCAGCTTGCCCGAGTAAATACGAGCGAAGGTCAGCGAACCAACGAACGGATCGTTCATGATCTTGAATGCGAGCATCGAAAGCGGTGCTTCATCCGAAGATTCACGGGTGGTTTCCGTTTCGGTCTTGACGTCGATGCCCTTAATTGCAGGAACATCGGTCGGAGCCGGCAGGAATTCCACAACTGCGTCGAGAAGCGGCTGAATGCCACGGTTCTTGAACGCCGTACCGCAAAGTACCGGATGGAACTTAACGTCGATGGTGCCACGGCGGATCAGTGCACGGAGCTGTTCGTTCGTCGGCATGGTGCCTTCGAGGTAAGCTTCCATTGCAGCTTCGTCGATTTCCACGGCCAGCTCGATGAGCTTTTCGCGGTATTCTTCAGCCTGGTCCTTGAGGTCTGCAGGGATTTCGCCAACTTCGGCGGCAGCGCCGATGGAGCCGTCCCAGGTCAGGGCCTTCATTTCGATCAGATCGATAACGCCAGTGAATTCGTTTTCAGCGCCGATCGGCAGCTGAACCGGAAGTGCAATAGCGCCAAGACGCGAGCCAACCATTTCTACGCAACGGAAGAAATCAGCACCGATCTTGTCCATCTTGTTGACGAAGACCATACGCGGGACGTGGTACTTTTCAGCCTGACGCCACACGGTTTCCGTCTGAGGCTCAACGCCAGCGTTGGCGTCGAGCAGCGCGATTGCGCCGTCGAGAACACGGAGCGAACGCTCGACTTCAATCGTGAAGTCGACGTGGCCCGGAGTGTCGATGATGTTGAAGCGGCGCTTCTTGCCATCCTGACCCTGCCAGAACGTGGTCGTGGCAGCGGAAGTGATGGTGATACCGCGTTCCTGTTCCTGCTCCATCCAGTCCATGGTCGACGCACCATCGTGGGTTTCGCCGATTTTATGGTTCTTACCGGTGTAGAACAGGATGCGCTCGGTCATCGTCGTCTTACCGGCGTCGATGTGAGCCATGATACCGAAATTGCGGTAGTCTTCGATTTTGTATTCGCGGGCCATGATAGTCGCTCTTTGAATAGGTTTCGACGATTACCAGCGGTAATGCGAGAAGGCGCGGTTGGCTTCAGCCATGCGGTGCGTGTCTTCACGCTTCTTCACAGCAGAACCACGGTTGTTAGCAGCGTCAAGCAGCTCACCGGAAAGACGATCGATCATTGTCGTCTCGTTACGGCCACGAGCTGCATTGATGAGCCAACGGATGGCAAGTGCCTGGCGGCGTTCTGGACGCACATCAACCGGAACCTGATAGGTTGCACCACCAACGCGGCGCGAACGGACTTCGATGTGCGGAGCTACGTTGTCGAGCGCCTGATGGAACAGCGCGACCGGCTCGGACTTTGCCTTGGCTTCGATTGAATCGAGCGCACCGTAAACGATGCTTTCAGCAACCGACTTCTTGCCATGCAGCATGACTGCATTCATGAACTTCGTGATAACGAGATCGCCGAACTTTGGATCCGGATTGATCTCACGCTTCTCAGCTTTATGACGTCTAGACATTTCGTCTTTTCTTTCAATTACATCGGGCTCAGCTCACCTTACGGCAGCCGGTATCCCCGGAAAATCTTATTTCGGACGCTTTGCACCGTACTTCGAACGGCGCTGCTTGCGGTTCTTGACACCCTGGGTATCGAGAACGCCGCGGATGATGTGGTAACGCACACCCGGCAAGTCCTTTACGCGACCGCCGCGGATCATGACGACCGAGTGCTCCTGCAGGTTATGCCCTTCACCAGGGATATAACCGATAACTTCGAAGCCGTTCGTCAGACGAACCTTAGCAACCTTACGGAGAGCCGAGTTCGGCTTCTTCGGGGTCGTCGTGTACACGCGGGTGCAAACGCCGCGCTTCTGAGGGTTTGCCTGCAGTGCAGGAACCTTATTGCGCTTTACCGGCGCAATGCGCGGCTTGCGGATAAGCTGGTTTACGGTTGGCATACAACCTTCCTCTATAAAAAATCTCGTATCCACGCCCATACGGGCCGTTTCACCGCCATGCTGATGCACAAATTCGGGACAAGTCACGACAACCGGTGACCACCCCGAACAAAAGCAGAGGAAGCTGACGCTTCATGCGAACGGCAAGTTGCATTTCGATCGTAAAACGAACCCTGTTTGAGACGAACTTCAGGACGCGTCGTCCCGAACAAGCCAGTCTCACATCGGCTCAGATGGGCTGCTGATACGTCTTTCGCGACGTTTCGTCAAGGGAGCAGAGCCAAGTTTCTTAGCCAATGGGCAGGAAACCGGCGTTTCGGCCTTAGCCGGACAGGTTATTGCGCTGTGATCAGCGTGAAATCGCACTTATTTCGCGATCAAAACCGTCATTTTCACTTAGGCGCATAGCGTTGACGCCCCGGAGCCGTTATTGAAACACATCCGAGTCGAAACGCAACCCAATATTAAGAGATTCTCAATGTCTTCCACTACCGCATCCACCGGCGACGATTCGCCAACTGTCCACCTGGTCATCGCAGACGTCTGGAACGAAGGTGAAGAATCCCCCGTCGAAGTCCATCTGCTCATGAAGGCTGACGAAGACGAAGATCTGGTTCAGACCGTTCTAGGCATTCTCGCCGAAGAAGGTTATCATGAAGCTGAACTTCTCGAGATGGGCACCCTCACCGAAGAGCCTGCCGAAGAGCCGCACAAAAGTGCATGGGCAACCGCTCTGAGCGGCGAAGTCGCGCTGATCGAATTCGACGGCGACGACGAAGAAGAAGAGTAAGCTTTAGCCTATCATCGCTTAGAAGAATGAGGCGCATTCCGGAAATCGGATGCGCCTTTTTCTTTTGTTTTTGCAACCGCCTGCCCCACCAACCAAAGACAAACAAAAAGGCCGCCTCGAAGGGCGGCCTTTTTCAGTTTCGTATCTACCGATTACTCGGCAGCGTTGTTGGTCATGTCCACCAGCATCGCATTGGCTTCCAAAGAACCGGAAGACTTGCGGCGCTCGTCGATGATCAGTTCGTCGCGAGCCGTCGCGATGCGACGGATCTGGTTGGTCATGCCGCCAGTACCAGCCGGGATGAGACGGCCGACGATGACGTTTTCCTTGAGACCCTGCAGCGTGTCCATCTTGCCGGCGACCGCAGCTTCGGTAAGCACGCGGGTCGTTTCCTGGAACGACGCAGCCGAGATGAACGACGGAGTCTGCAACGAAGCCTTGGTGATACCGAGGAGGACAGGATTGCCGGAACCCGGCTTCTTGCCTTCTTCGACCAGACGTTCGTTGATCTCGTCGAGTTCGATACGATCCACGTGATCGCCGGTGATGTAACCGGTATCGCCGGAATCGGTGATCTCGACCTTCTGCAGCATCTGACGGACAATCACTTCGATGTGCTTGTCGTTGATCAAAACGCCCTGCAAACGATAGACTTCCTGGATTTCGTTCACGAGGTACGAAGCCAGAGCTTCGACGCCCTTGATGGCCAGAATGTCATGCGGTGCCGGGTTGCCGTCGAGGATGTACTCACCCTTTTCGATGACGTCGCCGTCCTGAAGATGGAACGGCTTGCCCTTCGGAATGAGGTACTCGACCGGCTCGACCGTTTCGTCGTTCGGCTCGATGATGATGCGACGCTTGTTCTTGTAGTCGCGACCGAAACGAACGGTACCATCGATCTCTGCGATGACGGCATGGTCCTTCGGACGACGTGCTTCGAACAGTTCGGCAACGCGCGGCAGACCACCGGTGATGTCCTTGGTCTTGGCGCTTTCCATCGGAAGACGGGCGATAACGTCACCAGCCTTTACATGGCTGCCCGGCTCGACCGAAAGGATCGATTCAACCGAGAGCATGAAGCGGGCATCGCCACCCTTCGACAGCTTGAGGATCTTGCCAGCCTTGTCCTTGATGACCATGGCAGGCTTGAGATCCGAACCGCGAGGGGTCGAACGCCAGTCGATAACGACGCGCTTGGTGATACCGGTCGACTCGTCAGCCGATTCCGAAACCGAGAGACCATCGACGAGATCTTCGAACTCAACGTAGCCTTCAACTTCGGTCATGATCGGACGGGTGTACGGATCCCACTCGGCAATACGCTGACCGCGCTTGACCGTGTCGGCCTCGTCAACGAACAGACGCGAACCGTAGGTCACACGATGGACCGCACGTTCCTTGCCCGTGTTGTCGAGGATCAGGACAGCCATGTTACGGCCCATCACCACGAGGTTGCCATCGGAGTTGCGAACCACATTGCGGTTACGCAGCTTGACGGTACCTTCATACGAAGCTTCCAGATAGGACGAGTCGACAACCTGTGCCGTGCCGCCCAAGTGGAAGGTACGCATTGTGAGCTGGGTGCCCGGCTCACCGATCGACTGAGCAGCGATAACGCCGACAGCTTCACCCTGGTTGACCGGAGTACCGCGTGCGAGGTCGCGACCATAGCACTTGGCGCAAACGCCGTTGCGGGTTTCGCAGGTCAGTGCCGAACGAATGCGGATCGACTGGATCGCCGCCTTCTCGATGATCTCGACGTCCTTTTCCTCGATCATGCGGCCGGCTTCGACGATGACTTCGCCGGTGGTCGGATGCAGGATCGGATCCAGAGCCGTACGGCCCAGAACGCGCTGACCAATCGAAGCCACGATCTGACCGGCATCGACGATCGGCTGCATGGTGAGACCGATTTCGGCGCCGCAATCGACTTCCGAAATGATCGCATCCTGTGCAACGTCAACGAGACGACGGGTCAGGTAGCCCGAGTTAGCGGTCTTCAAGGCGGTGTCTGCCAGACCCTTACGGGCACCGTGGGTCGAGTTGAAGTACTCGTTAACGGTCAGGCCTTCCTTGAAGTTCGAGATGATCGGCGTTTCGATGATTTCACCCGACGGCTTGGCCATCAGGCCGCGCATACCGCCAAGCTGACGCATCTGGTTGACCGAACCACGGGCACCCGAATGCGACATCATGTAGACCGAGTTCATCTGCTTCTGGCGACCGGTCACCGGATCGAATTCGACGGCCTTGAGGCGCGCCATCATCTCTTCGGTGATCTTGTCGGTTGCCTTACCCCAGGCGTCGACGACCTTGTTGTACTTTTCGCCCTGAGTGATCAGGCCGTCATTGTACTGCTGTTCGTATTCGGTCGTAAGCGCTTCGGTGTCCGCAACGATCTTCGCCTTGGTGTCCGGAATGACCATGTCATCCTTACCAAACGAGATACCCGCACGGCAGGCATGGGCAAAGCCGAGCTGCATGATGCGATCGCAGAAGATAACCGTCTCTTTCTGACCGCAATGGCGGTAGACGTGATCGATCATCTTGGAGATGTTCTTCTTGGTCATCTCCTGATTGCAGATGTCGAACGGCACCATGGCGTTCTTCGGCAGCAGTTCACCCGTGATCATGCGGCCAGGCGTCGTGTCGTAAATCTTCGACACAGGCTTGCCTTCGGCATCGACCGTCTTGAAACGGCCCTTGATCTTGGTATGCAGCGTGACGGTCTTGGTTTCCAGCGCGTGCTGAAGTTCGCCCATATCGGCAAACATCATGCCCTCGCCCGGCTCCTTGTCTGCCACGATGGACAGATAATAGAGGCCAAGAACCATGTCCTGCGAAGGAACGATGATCGGCGCGCCGTTTGCCGGGTGCAGGATGTTGTTGGTCGACATCATCAGCACGCGCGCTTCAAGCTGGGCTTCAAGCGACAGCGGGACGTGAACAGCCATCTGGTCACCGTCGAAGTCGGCGTTGAATGCCGTACAAACGAGCGGATGCAGCTGAATTGCCTTGCCTTCGATCAGAGTGGGTTCGAAGGCCTGGATGCCAAGACGGTGCAGCGTCGGAGCGCGGTTCAGAAGAACCGGATGCTCGCGGATCACTTCGTCAAGGATATCCCAGACTTCCGGACGTTCTTTTTCAACCAGCTTCTTCGCCTGCTTGACGGTGGACGAATAGCCCTTGGCGTCAAGGCGAGCGTAGATGAACGGCTTGAACAGTTCGAGCGCCATCTTCTTCGGCAGACCGCACTGGTGCAGCTTCAGTTCCGGACCGGTCACGATAACCGAACGGCCAGAATAGTCGACGCGCTTGCCGAGCAGGTTCTGACGGAAGCGGCCCTGCTTGCCCTTGAGCATGTCGGACAGCGACTTCAGCGGACGCTTGTTGGCGCCGGTGATCACGCGGCCACGACGGCCGTTGTCGAACAGCGCGTCCACAGCTTCCTGCAGCATGCGCTTTTCGTTACGGATGATGATGCCCGGTGCGCGCAGTTCGATCAGACGCTTCAGACGGTTGTTACGGTTGATGACGCGGCGATACAGATCATTCAGATCCGAGGTCGCGAAACGACCGCCGTCCAGCGGCACGAGCGGACGCAGATCCGGCGGAATGACCGGAACGATCTTCATGATCATCCATTCCGGGCGGTTTCCCGACTCCAGGAAGTTTTCGACGATCTTCAGACGCTTCATCAGCTTCTTCTGCTTCAGGTCCGAGGTGGTCTCGGCCAGATCGACGCGCAGATCGGCGGCAATCTTTTCGAGTTCCATCGAAGCCAAAAGCTCGTAGATAGCTTCTGCACCAATAAGAGCCGTAAACTGATCTTCGCCGAATTCATCGACGGCGATCATATATTCCTCTTCCGAAAGAAGCTGATGCTCCTTCAGTGAGGTCAGGCCCGGTTCGGTCACGATGTAGTTTTCGAAATACAGGACGCGCTCGATATCCTTGAGCGTCATGTCCAGCAGCGTGCCGATACGGCTCGGCAGCGACTTCAAAAACCAGATGTGAGCAACCGGAGCTGCGAGTTCGATATGGCCCATACGCTCGCGACGAACGCGCGAGAGCGTGACTTCCACACCGCACTTTTCGCAGATGATGCCTTTGTATTTCATACGCTTGTACTTACCGCACAAGCATTCATAGTCCTTGATCGGGCCGAAGATGCGCGCGCAGAAGAGACCATCGCGTTCTGGCTTGAACGTGCGGTAGTTGATAGTCTCCGGCTTCTTGATCTCGCCGTATGACCAGGACAGAATCTTCTCAGGGCTGGCGATCGAGATTCTGATGGAATCGAACGTTTGCGCCGGAGCCTGAGGATTGAAAAGATTCATGACCTCTTGGTTCATGCCGTTCTCCTTAAGGGCGATCCGCCGCCCTGTGTGTCGTCGATGACAGGCTGAAAATCCCTGCCATCCGGAAAAGAAATCGCGGTACTACTCAGTTTTGAACTGGCTTGCCGTAGGTCTCGTTCCCTCTTGCGGCAAATAAATCCGCCTTCACTGGAAACGAGTATACGGGCGCGCCACGGCAAGACCATGGCGCGCCTCGATTTTTTACTCTGCAGCGTCCGGCAGGGCCGGCTGTTCAGCATCGCGCGTGTCGTCGAGTTCGACATTGAGGCCGAGCGAGCGCATTTCCTTGACGAGAACGTTGAAGCTCTCTGGAATGCCCGCTTCGAAAGTGTCGTCTCCGCGCACGATGGCTTCGTAGACCTTGGTACGGCCTGCCACGTCGTCCGACTTGACCGTAAGCATTTCCTGCAGCGTGTAAGCTGCACCGTATGCTTCCAGTGCCCAGACCTCCATTTCGCCGAAGCGCTGACCACCGAACTGGGCCTTGCCGCCCAGAGGCTGCTGCGTAACGAGCGAGTAAGGTCCGATCGAACGGGCGTGGATCTTGTCGTCGACCAGGTGGTGGAGCTTCAACATGTAGATGTAGCCCATGGTCACCTGACGGTCGAACGGCTCACCCGTACGTCCATCATACAGCGTCGACTGACCCGAGGTCGCAAGACCGGCATCCGTCAGCATCGCATTGATGTCGGCTTCGACGGCACCGTCGAAGACCGGCGTTGCGATGGACACGCCGCGCTTCACCTGATTGGCCAGCATGACAACGGAATCGTCGTCATAAGACCGGATCGGCTCATTGCGGTCGTTGTCCGGATAGATGTGCTCCAGCGTATCGCGCAGCGGCTCAATATTGGCCGTCTTGCGGTAAACGTCGAGAAGCTCACCGATCTTCTTGCCCATGCCAGCGCATGCCCAGCCGAGGTGGGTTTCCAGAATCTGGCCCACATTCATACGGCTCGGAACGCCAAGCGGGTTCAACACGATGTCGGCATGCGTACCGTCTTCGAGGAACGGCATGTCCTCGACCGGCAGAATGCGCGAAACCACACCCTTGTTACCGTGACGGCCAGCCATCTTGTCGCCTGGCTGGATCTTGCGCTTCACAGCGACAAAGACCTTGACCATCTTCATGACGCCTGGAGGCATCTCGTCGCCGCGCTGTACCTTTTCGACCTTGTCCATGAAGCGTGCTTCGAGCAGCTTCTTGGATTCGTCGTACTGGCCACGCAGAGCTTCCAATTCACCCTGAAGCTTTTCGTCTTCAACGGCAAACTGCCACCACTGCGAACGCGGATACTCGGTCATGAGTTCGCGGCTGATCGTCGTGCCCTTCTTGAAGCCCTTCGGGCCGGCAGCGGCAACCTTGCCATCGATCATGTCGGCGAGACGGCCATAGACGTTGCGGTCCAGGATAGCCTGTTCGTCGTCACGGTCCTTGGCGAGACGCTCGATTTCCTCGCGCTCGATAGCCATGGCGCGTTCGTCCTTTTCAACGCCGTGGCGATTGAAAACGCGAACTTCCACAACCGTACCGTAGGTTCCGGGCGGCATACGCATGGAGGTGTCACGAACGTCGGACGCCTTTTCACCGAAGATGGCGCGCAGAAGCTTTTCTTCCGGCGTCATCGGGCTTTCGCCCTTCGGGGTGATCTTGCCGACAAGAATGTCGCCAGGATGCACTTCAGCACCGATGTAGACGATACCTGCTTCGTCGAGGTTCTTCAGCGCTTCTTCCGATACGTTCGGAATATCGCGGGTGATTTCCTCAGGTCCAAGCTTGGTGTCGCGGGCAGCAACTTCGAATTCCTCGATGTGGATCGAGGTGAACACGTCGTCCGAAACGATCTTTTCCGAGAGAAGGATCGAATCTTCGTAGTTGTAGCCGTTCCACGGCATGAACGCGACGAGCACGTTGCGGCCGAGAGCCAGATCGCCGAGATCGGTCGACGGACCGTCAGCAATGATGTCGCCCTTACCAATCGGATCGCCGACGCGAACGAGTGGACGCTGGTTGATACAGGTCGACTGGTTCGAACGCTGGAACTTCTGCAGACGATAGATATCGACGCCCGACTTGGACGGATCGAGATCTTCCGTAGCGCGGATAACGATACGGGTCGCATCGACCTGATCGACAATACCGCCACGACGCGCCGCAATTGCTGCACCGGAGTCGCGAGCCACAATCGGTTCCATACCCGTACCGACGAACGGCGCTTCAGCGCGAACGAGCGGCACAGCCTGACGCTGCATGTTCGAGCCCATGAGAGCGCGGTTGGCGTCGTCGTTTTCAAGGAACGGAATGAGCGCTGCTGCAACCGAAACGAGCTGCTTCGGCGAAACGTCCATCAGGTCCACGTTTTCACGCGGCGCCATCATCACTTCACCGGCATGACGGCAGATGACGAACTCGTCAACAAAACCGCCCTGTGCGTCCAGCTCAACGTTTGCCTGGGCAACCGAGTGCTTGGCTTCTTCCATGGCCGACAGATAGACAACGTCGTTCGTTACCTTGCCGTCGATCACCTTACGGTACGGGCTTTCGATGAAGCCGTACTTGTTGACGCGGGCAAAAGTTGCAAGCGAGTTGATCAGACCGATATTCGGGCCTTCCGGCGTTTCAATCGGGCAGATACGGCCATAGTGGGTCGGATGCACGTCGCGGACTTCGAAGCCAGCGCGCTCACGGGTCAAACCGCCCGGTCCAAGAGCCGAAAGACGGCGCTTGTGGGTGATTTCCGAAAGCGGGTTGGTCTGATCCATGAACTGCGACAGCTGCGACGAACCGAAGAATTCACGAACGGCAGCCGCTGCGGGCTTCGCGTTGATGAGATCCTGCGGCATGACCGTGTCGATTTCGATCGAGGACATACGTTCCTTGATCGCGCGCTCCATGCGGAGCAGACCGACGCGGTACTGATTTTCCATCAGTTCGCCGACCGAACGCACGCGGCGATTGCCGAGATTGTCGATATCGTCGATTTCGCCACGACCATCACGCAGTTCCACGAGCATCTTGACCACGGCCAAAATGTCTTCCTTGCGCAGCACGCGCACGGTGTCTTCCGCGTCGAGGTCCAGACGCATGTTCATCTTGACGCGACCGACGGCCGAAAGGTCGTAACGCTCTGCATCGAAGAACAGCGAGTTGAACATCGCTTCGGCGGAATCCATCGTAGGCGGTTCGCCAGGACGCATCACGCGATAGATGTCGAACAGCGCATCCTGACGGCTTTCGTTCTTATCGACAGCCAGCGTGTTACGGATGTAACCGCCAATGTTGATATGATCGATGTCCAGAACGTTGATTTCGGTTTCACCGGTGTCGAGCAGCGTCTTGAGGACCTTCTCGTCGATTTCGTCACCGGCTTCGAGATAGATCTCGCCGGTTGCGTAATTGACGACATCTTCCGCCAGATAAGCGCCGAACAGGTCGTCTTCGGTAGCCTTGATGGCTTTCAGACCCTTTTCAGCAAGCTGCTTGGCCGAACGGGCCGTGAGCTTCTTACCGGCTTCCAGAACAACTTCGCCCGTATCCGCGTCGATGAGATCGGAAATGATCTTCATGCCCTTGAAGCGGTCAGCAGAATACGGAATGCGCCAGTTGTCGCCGTCACGCGAATAGGTGACGGTCTTGTAGAAGGTCGACAGAATTTCTTCGCCGTCCATGCCGAGCGCCATGAGCAGCGTCGTTGCCGGCAGCTTGCGGCGACGGTCGATACGCGCATAGACGATGTCCTTGGAATCGAACTCAATGTCGAGCCAGGAACCGCGGTAAGGAATGACGCGAGCAGCGAACAGGAGCTTGCCCGAAGAATGGGTTTTGCCCTTGTCGTGATCGAAGAAGACGCCCGGCGAACGGTGCATCTGCGAAACGATCACGCGCTCCGTGCCGTTGACGATGAAGGTGCCGTTATCGGTCATGAGCGGCATATCGCCCATGTACACGTCCTGCTCCTTGATGTCCTTGATGGACTTCGCGCCGGTATCTTCGTCAATATCAAATACGATAAGACGCAGCGTCACCTTGAGCGGCGCGGAATAGGTCAGGTCGCGCTGACGGCATTCGTCAACGTCGAACTTCGGTGGATCGAATTCGTAACGGACGAATTCGAGCATGGAAGCGCCGGAGAAATCCTGGATAGGGAAAACAGACTTGAAAACCGCCTGCAAACCCTCGTCAGGACGCCCGCCGGATGGTTCTTCAACCATTAGGAACTGGTCGTAAGATGCCTTCTGAACCTCGATAAGGTTCGGCATCTCGGCGACCTCTGGGATCTTGCCGAAAAATTTGCGTACGCGCTTGCGACCATTGAATGAATGGGTCTGAGCCATCGTCGCTCCTCGTTCTATAGCCTTGCGGCTTGCTCACGCCTTGCGGCCTTTATCATGCGCCGCCTTGCGGCGGTCCTTCGAGCGTATGGTTTTTCAAGTTGATGAGACCTGAAACGGACCATGCGCAATCTCGTCGTATCAAAGCAACTTTCGCACTGATTCGTGCGCAGGGTGCTCTCTGCATCGGCCCAAAAATCGAAGTCGATTTTTGGAAAGCACGATGCATGGATGCTAGCTATTAGAGCGACCTTTACGCGTCGTAAACGACGCGTGGCGCTCTAATGGGCTAAAACCCATTTCCTGAAAGCCGCTCTGGCGTTCAGAAAAAGGGTTTCCACTTAGTCGATCCACCGTCTTACGGGCGGAACTGGCGGATGGAAAACCATCCGCCAGAATAGTCCGAACTTACTTGAGTTCGACCTTGGCGCCAGCAGCTTCGAGCTGTGCCTTGATCTTCTCAGCTTCGTCCTTCGAAGCGGCTTCCTTGACAGCCTTAGGAGCGCCTTCGACGAGGTCCTTGGCTTCCTTGAGGCCGAGACCGGTGATTGCGCGCACTTCCTTGATCACGTTGATCTTGTTAGCGCCGCCATCGACGAGAACGACGTCGAATTCGGTCTTTTCTTCAGCAGCAGCGGCCGGAGCAGCGCCACCAGCAGCAGCAACTGCTACAGGAGCAGCAGCCGAAACGCCCCACTTCTCTTCGAGAAGCTTCGAAAGCTCAGCAGCTTCGAGAACGGTCAGTGCCGACAGGTCGTCAACGATCTTTGCGAGATCAGCCATTTTGGTATTTCCTTAGTTTCAAGGTTTGAACAATTGACAGCGAAAAACGGCCTTACGCCGCCTCGTTCTTCCGGGCGTGCGCGCCAATAACGCGAGCGATCTGGCCCGCTGGTGCGCTGGTAAGTACTGCGAGACGCTGAGCCGGGGTCTGGATCATTCCAACCAGCTTTGCGCGCAGTTCGTCGAGCGATGGGAGCGAAGCAAGCGACTTGACGCCATCGGCGTTAAGCGTCGTTGCACCCATTGCACCGCCGAGGATAACGAGCTTGTCGTTAGCCTTGGCGAATTCGACGGCTACTTTCGGAGCAGCAATCGGGTCGTTTGCATAAGCAACAACCGTCTGACCTGTAAACAGATCAGAAATGCCTTCCGATTCCGTGCCCTGAAGAGCGATCTTGGCAAGGCGGTTTTTCGCGACTTTAACGGACCCACCTGCATCACGCATCTTCGAGCGAAGATCGCTCATCTGCGCAACGGTGAGACCGGTATAGTGGGCCACGACGACCGAACCGGACTCTTTAAAAGCGCCGTTCAGCCACGAGACAAATTCGCGTTTTTCCGCTCTATCCACTGTCTCTCTCCAGTAGACAGGACCACATGGCCCTGCCGGGTTGCCTTTGCCGGACGAACTTCACAGTCAGCCCGACGTTCGAGGATCCTGTCCCCTTCAGCTATCCTGGAAACCAGGCATCACTCAAAGGCAACTACGGTTCAAACCTTGCATGCGTTCACACGCGAAACAGGGTTATTCCACGTCTCATGCAGGCTATGTTTTAAGGAAAATCACCCGAAGATGATCAACCGCCTGCAATCTCGGACAGGATAACCGGACTTTCGTCCGGCTATCCGGATCATACGATCCGGAATTCTTGCACTTCGACCGCTTTCGCGATGCCGGCGTGCCGCCGATGCGCCCTCCCCTTAAAGAGAAAGGCATAGGCTCCGGCGAACCGGAGCCCAGATAGATTAAGCGACGACCTTGACGGTTGCCGGATCGACCTTGACGCCAACGCCCATGGTCGAGGAAAGCGAAACGCGCTTGACGTATTCGCCCTTGGCAGCCGACGGCTTTGCCTTGATGACGGCGTCAGCGAAAGCCTTGATGTTTTCTTCGAGCTTCTGCGAGTCGAACGAAACCTTGCCGATACCGGCATGGATGATACCAGCCTTCTCGACGCGGAATTCTACTGCACCGCCCTTGGAAGCAGCAACAGCAGCAGCAACGTCGGTGGTGACGGTGCCAACCTTCGGGTTCGGCATCATGCCACGCGGGCCGAGAACCTTACCGAGACGACCGACGAGCGGCATCATGTCCGGGGTTGCAATGCAGCGATCGAACTCGATCTTGCCGCCATTGACGATTTCGAACAGTTCTTCCGCACCGACGATGTCGGCGCCAGCCTTCTTGGCTTCTTCAGCCTTGTCGCCACGTGCGAAAACAGCAACGCGAACCGTACGGCCGGTGCCGTTCGGCAGGTTGACAACGCCGCGAACCATCTGGTCAGCGTGACGCGGGTCAACACCGAGGTTCATCGCGATTTCGATGGTTTCATCGAACTTGGCGATTGCACGTTCCTTGACGAGGCCGATAGCAGCCGACAGATCGTACAGCTTGTTACGATCAACGCCTTCGCGGATCTTGTTAATGCGCTTGGAAATCTTCGCCATCGTCTCAGCCCACCACTTCCAGGCCCATCGAACGGGCAGAACCTTCGATCATGCGCATTGCTGCTTCAATGTCAGCGGCGTTCAGATCTTTCATCTTCGCTTCAGCGATCGTGCGAACCTTGTCGCGGGAGATCGTGCCGGCGCTTGCCTTGCCCGGGGTCTTCGAACCGGACTTGAGGTTAGCGGCCTTCTTGAGGAAGTAGGTCACCGGAGGCGTCTTCATCACAAAAGTGAAAGACTTGTCCTGGTAATAGGTGATCACGACTGGAATCGGCGAACCCTTTTCCATTTCCTGCGAGGCAGCGTTGAACGCCTTGCAGAATTCCATGATGTTGATGCCGCGCTGACCCAGAGCCGGGCCGATTGGAGGCGAAGGGTTGGCCGCACCGGCTGCTACCTGCAGCTTGAGCTGGCCTGCAATTTTCTTAGCCATTACTTTCTGCCTTTTTTACAATGCCGGAAAACCGGCTTCTCGATTGACGCCGGGAAACCCGGCTTTCGACTGACGCCAATCAGACAAATGTCAGACTGACGGGCAGTTCGGTGGTGCGGAGATCGACGACCGGCTAAGTCGCCTTCCCTTCCACCACTTCCACTCCGGTTGGATTATTGATCCCGCTTATGCCCTCAGGCTCAATTCAGGATCTCGCTCCGGAGTGAAATGCCCTTTCGGGCAAACGATCAGAGCTTATCGACCTGACCGTATTCCAGATCCACAGGCGTCGCGCGCCCGAAGATGGAAACCTCGACCTTGAGACGCGCGCGCTCTTCGTCGACTTCCTGAACGATGCCGTTGAACGATGCGAACGGACCGTCGGAAACGCGAACCTGCTCACCGATTTCGAAGGAGACCGAGGTCTTCGGACGATCAACACCATCCTGAACCTGGTTCAGAATCTGATCGACTTCCTTCTGGGAAACCGGAACCGGCTTGGAGTCACCGAGGAAACCGGTGACGCGCGGCGTATTCTTGATCAGCGAAAAGACGGCATCGGTCAGCGTGGCATGCACGAGCACGTAACCCGGAAAGAACTTGCGCTCAGCATCAACCTTGCGGCCGCGGCGCACTTCAACGATCTTTTCGGTCGGCACAACGATCTGTTCAATCAGATTGGACAGACCCTTCTGTGCAGCCTTGGCTTCGATGTCCTCAGCCACCTTCTTTTCGAAATTTGAATAGGCGTGAACGATGTACCAGCGCGCCGTCATCTAAAAACTCCCCAATCCTGACTTATCGACCAAGGCCGAGAATAAATTCTACGCCATAGGCCATAAGCTGGTCGGCAAGGAAAAAGAACGCAGCAGCCAGAAACGCCATAATCACCACCATAATGGTGGAGATAATCGTTTCACGCCGGGTCGGCCAGGTTACCTTCGCCGTTTCGGCGCGGACCTGCTGAAGAAAGGTGATCGGATTCGTTTTGGATGCCATCTGCCGCTCTGTCATTGATCGAGCGCGACCTCCAAACTTTGAGCAGCTAATCGTTTCAATCAGCGAATCAGAAGCCGGAACCCACGCGTATACGGCGCGCAAAGCTGAATTATCAGCCCCACGCACCGCGTGTCTGTTGACGTTACATAGAATCGATTCCCACAAAACACAAGCCCAAAGGTTAAAAGAATACCATACAGGCTTGTCGGAAACCCGACCCTTGCACACACCGCTCTGTCACACCATTCAATCGTGTGACTGCGGCCTTCCCTGCCCGGCCAACAAACCGGCAGGAAATTATCGTTCTCCGACAATGCCATAGACCGCTAAAAAAAGCGCTCAATATGAGCAATGTCGAAAAAGTTAAGGCAGCGTAAAACGCCGCCTGACTTTCCTTTATATAGAAAACGGGCGCATGCAGTCAAGCCGCATACACCCGTTTCAAAAATGGCAGGGGCAGCAGGGCTCGAACCCGCGACCTACGGTTTTGGAGACCGTCGCTCTACCAACTGAGCTATACCCCTATATGACGCTGGGCGCCATAATGACCGGCGGCGAACCGCCGATCAAATGATAATTCTTTACTCGATGATCGAAGCGACGATGCCTGCACCGACGGTGCGGCCACCTTCACGGATAGCGAAGCGGAGCTTCTCTTCCATGGCGATCGGGACGATCAGCGTAACGTCAACGGTGACGTTGTCGCCTGGCATAACCATTTCCGTGCCTTCCGGCAGGGTCACAACACCGGTCACGTCAGTCGTACGGAAGTAGAACTGCGGGCGGTAGTTGGTGAAGAACGGCGTATGACGGCCACCTTCGTCCTTGGTCAGAATGTAAGCTTCTGCCTTGAACTTGGTGTGCGGCTTAACCGAACCCGGCTTGCAGAGAACCTGACCGCGTTCAACGTCTTCACGGCCGATACCACGAACCAGTGCGCCGATGTTGTCGCCAGCCTGGCCCTGATCGAGCAGCTTGCGGAACATTTCAACGCCGGTAACCGTCGTCTTGCCGGTCGCCTTGATGCCGACGATTTCAACTTCTTCGCCAACCTTGACGATACCGCGCTCAACGCGACCCGTCACAACCGTACCGCGACCCGAGATCGAGAACACGTCTTCGATCGGCATCAGGAACGGCTGGTCGATCGGACGTTCCGGGGTCGGAATGTAGCTGTCGACTGCGTCCATCAGGTTGCGAATGGCGTCTTCGCCGAGTTCCTTCGAGGAATCTTCGAGAGCTGCCAGTGCCGAACCCTTGACGATCGGAACTTCGTCGCCCGGGAAGTCGTACTTCGAGAGAAGTTCGCGAACTTCCAGTTCAACCAGTTCGAGCAGTTCTGCGTCGTCAACCTGATCGCACTTGTTCAGGAACACGACGATTGCCGGAACGCCAACCTGACGAGCAAGCAGGATGTGCTCACGGGTCTGCGGCATCGGGCCGTCAGCTGCCGAAACAACCAGGATCGCGCCGTCCATCTGTGCAGCGCCGGTGATCATGTTCTTCACATAGTCAGCGTGGCCTGGGCAATCGACGTGGGCGTAGTGACGAGCTGCGGTTTCGTACTCAACGTGAGCCGTCGAGATCGTGATACCGCGGGCGCGTTCTTCCGGTGCAGCGTCGATCTGGTCATACGCCTTGAATTCACCGAA
>NZ_VCPE01000017.1 GCF_005938105.1 Brucella haematophila
GTTTCGTACTCAACGTGAGCCGTCGAGATCGTGATACCGCGGGCGCGTTCTTCCGGTGCAGCGTCGATCTGGTCATACGCCTTGAATTCACCGAAGAACTTCGTGATTGCCGCAGTCAACGAGGTCTTGCCATGGTCAACGTGACCGATGGTGCCGATGTTAACGTGGGGCTTGTTACGTTCGAATTTGCTCTTAGCCATCGCCGTTGTTCTCTTTGTTCTAGAACCGCTCAAGCGCCAGCGCAAAAGCCGATTGGCTTCGGGGCCAGCATTTATGCCAAAACGGAACGGCGAACCGCCCGTCGATGATTCCTTACACGCCTATCCGCTCTTGAAAACTGGAGCGGGTAACGGGAATCGAACCCGTGTATTCAGCTTGGAAGGCTGCTGCTCTACCATTGAGCTATACCCGCATACTCTAAACTCTAATCCGACAGTGGTGGAGGAAGTTGGATTTGAACCAACGTAGGCTTAGCCAACGGATTTACAGTCCGTCCCCTTTAACCGCTCGGGCATTCCTCCTAATATCACTATCAGCAGAGTCGAGTAACTAGGCATTTTTGCGAAGCGGTCGGTTGGCTGTTGGGCTCGCCGTCGCTCCACGGGGGGCCTTATGACGATAAGCGCTTCCCCTGTCAACAGGGTAAAAGCGAAAAGAATGCATGCCTATCCACAGTTTGGCCAAAGCATTCCAAAAGACCGGGCTCAGGCAGGCATTCGGATATGCAAAAAAATCAGGACATGCGGGCTTTCGCCTCTTAATAGGCAGCCATAACAGCCTGATAGTATTTACAGGGCAAGCAGCTATCTTCCCTCTCTCTTAAGAGTTATAAGCGCGCCATGACCGATCAGAACACGCCCCGCACCCCTAAAGATACTCATTATGCGCGCCTGCGCCGCCAGCATCGCGACCAGAAAGCCTTGGCCGAAGGCAAGGCGCCGCACCGGCCCCAGCGCGCCGCCATATCGGCCAGCGCCGTCGCGGATGGCACTGTGCGCCTTTATGGGCTGCATACGGTGCGCGCAGCCGTTGAAAATCCGGCTCGCAAGATTCTGCGCATGCGCGCGACGCGCAATGGCTTTGCGCGGCTTGAAATCGGGGAAGCCGAATCGCTGCCCTTCCCTGTCGAAATTGTTGATCCAAAGGATATCGACAAGGAAACCGGTTCCGACGCCGTGCATCAGGGCGTGATGATTGAAGCAGAACCGCTGCGTGCGAAAAAACTCTCTGAACTTCAGGACAGCCCGCTTCTGCTGGTTCTTGATCAGGTAACCGACCCGCACAATGTCGGCGCGATCATGCGGTCGGCTGTGGCCTTCGGTGCAGGAGCACTGATCACCACCAGCCGCCACAGCCCGCAGGAAACCGGCGTTCTGGCCAAGGCTGCATCCGGTGCGCTTGAACTTATCCCGCATATAGAGGTGAGAAACCTCGCCGAAGCGATTGAAGAACTGCACGGTCTGGGTTTCCAGACCATCGGTCTTGATTCGGAAGGCCCGCAGGAAATGGAAGCGACGCTTGCTGGCGGACGAATCGCTCTGGTTCTCGGCGCGGAAGGCAAAGGCCTGCGCCAGAAGACGCGGGAAACCGTGACGGCACTTGCACGCCTCGACATGCCCGGCGAGATTAAATCGCTCAATGTCTCAAACGCCGCAGCGATTTCGCTCTATGCGGCGGAGCGCTATTTGCGCAATCGTTGATTCGACCCCATGCGCCGCGTGAAATTTCTTACCGGCGCATGGCATTGTTGAACGAATATGTTCAAGCGGTCGCGATATAGGTGCGAATTTCGTCGGCCTCGCGCTCCACATCTTCGATTCGCCGTTTCACGACGTCACCGATAGAGATGATTCCGACAAGTTTGCCGTGTTCTTCAACCGGCATATGTCTGAAACGGCTGCGCGTCATGATTTCCATGACCTGATTGATCGTGTGATGCTCCCGGCAGACCTGCACTTTTGCGGTCATGACCTCTGCAACCGGCATGGCCATCGCGCCGCTTTCCTTGACGGAAAGCGCCCGGACCACATCGCGTTCGGAAAGAATGCCTTTGATATGACCGGCCTCGTCACAAACCACCAGCGCGCCGATCTTGTGCTTGTTCAACATGGCAACGGCATGGGAAAGCGTGTCGGCAGGCGCAATTACGACGACATCCCTGCCCTTTTTTTCGAGAATCGATCTTACTGTCATGCCAAGTCCCTCCAAGATTTAGCATTCGCTGTTTCAGGCGCTCAAACACCTGAAAACAGAACGCAGCTCCTCCCGCCGCGTTCCATGATGGTGCGCTTTGATTGCACGTTTAGCAAGTACCATAAAACTGGGAGGGAACTGTTCTAACGCCTTAGAACTGCGTCATAGCTGCGCGGGCGATCCAGCAGCGAAATCCCGAAGAAACCGGCGATAAAACCGCCAATATGCGCTTCCCAGGCAATGCCCGACAAATCAGCGCCGCCAGTCGTGTAAATACCGGTGATGATGTTGATCACGAACCACACGCCCACGAAGGTCAGCACGGGCTTCAGCGTCAGCGTGAAGCCAACAGGCAGCACCGGCCCGGCAAATTCTGCGCGTCGTCCGGAATTCACACGCCGGAACCCATAGCGCGCCGAAGCGCCCATCATGCCGGAAATCGCGCCCGAAGCGCCAACCAGCGGCGTCACACTGTCGGGATAAACCGCATAATGCGTCAGTCCGGCGATAATCGCCGTGAAAATCCAGAAAATCACCATGCGTGCAGTTCCGATTCGCCCTGCCAGCGGAGAACCGAAGGCGGCAAGCCAGATCATATTGACCACGATATGCTCGATACCGCCATGCATGAAGGAATAGCTGATCAGCGTGAACAGGCCTGCCGGGTCAGAAAAACCGCCCGCCATCGAGAACCGCGCCGGGATCAGTGAGAAATTCAGCATGAAATCATAGTTCTGCTGCTCGCTGATCAGGTAGTTCTGATAGACATAGACCGCGACGCAGATACCGATCAGCGCGATCACCACGCCCGGAATATTGAAGATCGGCTCACTTCCGCCCGAACGACCGCGATTACCCTGCATTTCCGGTTGCGGAAGGACCATGAACACTGCTTTCCAGATTGCGAAACCGCGATGGGGCCAGTCAGGCCCAGAAACGACAATCGGCCCAATCGGACCGCTCACGTGGCGAAACCGGCATTTGATAGGATAGAAATCGTTAAAAATAAAGGCCAGTGGAGGTCAACCACCGGCCCTGACGCGAACCACCGAGATTCGCAAAAATAACGACTGGATCTCAGAAAAACGCCAACCAAGACAACGGCTTCGTCTGATGTCCTCATCAAACGCCAGCACTATCCGCATTGCAAGAATTACTTGTTGTTAACCTTAACAGCCGAGCACCGTGGATGAAGAAAGGGTTAAGCTGGCATCTGCGCCGTTAATACTATTTTAATGGTCGCGAGCCGGAGCCAAGGCGCTTCGCAATCGATCAGCATTCCCAATTCACCAGAATCAAACGAACGGCGCACGATGAAACACCGCAGCACGATCGCGATCTTCAGCGAATGGCAGCGACTGGCCTTTGATCGCAATGACGATCTTGAGCACGGTTTTCAAGCGCCGCAGCGTACCGATGTCGAACCGCGTCGGCTCGGGCGGCATTTGTCCGATCTCTTTTTCGTGGAAGCCGGCGAAAATGGCGAACTGGTCTTTCGTCTTGGCGGCACGCGCATCTGCACCCTGTTCGGTCGCGAACTGAAAGGCGTGCGTCTTTTATCCTTGTGGCCGGAGCGCGACCGCCCTGCCCTTAGCGAATTGGCGCAGAATGTCAGCGCGATGCAGATCCCGGCACTGAGCCTTCATGACGGAATCAGTCTTTCGGGCCGCAGCCTCAGCTTTGAAATGCTGCTCGCCCCTTTGGAAGCCAGTAACGGTCGCGTCGGCCTCATGGGCAGCATGGCCGTTCTGGACAATGTGACATGGGCAGGCGCCGACCCTCTGGTGCTCGGCCACCTCAACCATATTGAGCCGATTGCACCGGATGTGGCACTCGCCGACGAAGCGGTGAAGGCAGCGATCTTCACGGTCAATGCTTCGAATCGTACCCGCCAATGGACGGAAACTCGCATGGCGACGCCGCCCGTGCGCAAGGCACCGCATCTGCGCGTCATCAATGGCGGCAAAGCCTGAAATCGCAGTTTCTCTTTTGCGCCAAAACTGCTTTAAGTGTAACGTAAATAACAGGTTATTGGCGAAAGACTGAGATGGGCCAGCTTCAATGAGGGGATTTGCGGCGACATCACCTGCGAACAGCGGGCGGCAGGATAATTTCAATGCCGTAAACGTTGATCTCAATGGTCGCTATATGCTGGAAAACCGCAGCGAATATCCTTGCGTTCTGAAGCGCATGTCGCCCGGCACCGCCCTGATGACCGGTATTGCAACGCCGCGCAATGGCGAGCGTATCATTGCCTATATCGACCATGTCGGACGAATCGAAGGCACGGCCTACCAAATTTCAGCAGAAGGCTTTCACCTTCTCCTCACCAATACTGCGACCAAAAAGGACAAGCTTTCGGCGCAGCTGACATGGCTTGCCAACCGGCATGAACTTTCGCTGCCGGAAGATCGCCGCCATGAGCGTGTCGTACCGCGCAAGTCGCATCAGAATGTCACCTTCCCTGATGGCACTCAGTTGCTTTGCCGTATTGCCGACTTGTCGCTCTCAGGCGCGGCTATCGAATGCGACGTCAAGCCCGCCATCAAGAGCGGTGTTCTGCTGGGGCCGATCCGCGGACGGGTCGTGCGCCATTTCGCAGACGGGTTCGCCATCGAGTTCGCCACCATCCAGACCAGCACCACGCTCGACGGGCTTTTCTCCTAATTCTTACGCCGCTGAAAAGATGAACGTCTGTCAAGGTTACGGATTGGCAAACCGCCTTCGAGGGTATAAACATGGAAATCATGCGAAATCGCGCATTTTCAGGCTGAAATAGCCGCTTTCTTTACAAAAAGTTTCAGTATTCCGCGCAGTTTTAATCGAATTTGAATCGCATTTTCGCGCTCAAATTTGCGCGGCTTCAAATTGTCCCGGTCATTTTGATCTCCAACAGGGAGACAAAAGAATGACCAAGCAAACCATCATCGCAGCATTTCTTCTGCTGATTGGCGTCGGACTGGCCCAGGCAGCAAACCCGGCCTCCAACTCGCCATGGATGAGCACCGGCGAACGCACCTCGCAGCCAATCGGGCATTATGAATTTTGCGAGCGCTATCCGGCTGAATGCAAAATCGTCAGCCGCAACACCAATGCTCTCAAGCTGACGCCGAAGCTTTGGCAGCAGATCATTGCCGTCAATGACAGCGTCAACACACGAATCAAGCCGGCCACCGACATGGAAGTCTGGGGTCGCGAGGAATATTGGGAATATCCGGTAACCGCTGGCGACTGCGACGACTACATGCTGGAAAAGCAGCGCGAGCTGATGGCGCTTGGCATTCCTGCCAATACCCTGCTGTTCACCGTGGTTCGTCAGCCGAATGGTGACGGCCATGCCGTCCTGACGGTTCGCACCGACCGCGGCGACTTCATTCTCGACAATCTCGATGAGCGCGTTCTGGCCTGGAACAAGACCGACTACACCTACCTGAAGCGTCAGTCGACGGCCAATAGCGGCAGTTGGGTTTCGATCAAGGATGACCGCGACATTCTCGTCGGCAGCATCAAGAACTGATCAGACGCCGATTTCGATAAAAGGACGGGCCGCCAGTCTCCCTCTGGCCCCGTCCTTTTTTATTGTTGCGAAGTCAGGCCGGTTCCATACCGCGCATGAATGAATGTCCCTTCTCGACATAGTGCTTGGCGGACAGCTTCAGCTTCTCCACCGCCGCCTCGTCCAGCTCACGCAAAACGCGCGCTGGCGAGCCGACAACCAGCGAGTTGTCCGGGATTTCCTTGCCTTCCGTCACCAGAGCACCGGCGCCGATAAGGCAGTTCTTGCCGATCTTCGCACCGTTGAGCACGATAGCGCCCATGCCGATCAGTGTATTCTCACCGATCGTGCAGCCGTGCAGGATCGCCCGATGGCCGATGGTGCAGCCCGCGCCAATCGTCAGCGGAAAGCCGATATCTGTATGCATGATGCAGTGTTCCTGCACATTGGTATCGTCACCGATGGAGATCACTTCATTGTCGCCGCGCAGCACGGCGCCAAACCAGAAACCCACATTTTCGCCCACGACGACCTTGCCGATCAGTGTCGCATCCGGCGCAATCCAGTTGCTGGCGCGGTCTGCGAAATGTGGCTTGTGTCCGTTATAAGCATAAATCGGCATGTGGGCTCCTCCATCAGAATGTCTTCATGAAAAGAGCTAAGCTTTTTTTGGATGAGGGACAAGCACGGCTTCATGCTCCGTTAACCATAAAAGGCCAATAATCGCTGCAATATCATCAGCATGGCATTCCCGCCCAATGGAAAGCGCAATCGATACCACCACGACAAAAGATGGCAACCGGCTGTTCGTCCGCGTTTTGCTGGCGATTGCCGTGCTTATTGTGCTTTCCGTTGCGATCAATATTGGCGGGCGCATGCTCGGCCCGGCGATTGCTCGTGGCGGTCATTCCGACAGCACCCATCTCTATAAGGTGCTGATCGGCAATAATGTTCTGACGATGCCAGCCAATATGATCCGCTTTTCCAATCAGCGGCGCGACGGCCTGACAACGCGCCTCGATCTATATGCGCGCTGGCCCGGACTGACCGGCTATACGGAGGCGGACCGCGCAATCTTCAATCTGCTCACGCCAAAACGGCAATTGCTGTTCATGTCGATCGAAGAGCGCACCATGTCTCGTGACATGAGCGGACGCTATCTGCCGATCTATGCCGCGCTGATCGAGCCGGAGGGCGAATCTTTACCGGAAGGGCTGACCGTCCACCGATTTATGGAAAGCAGCGGTTATACCGGTGAAGAACTGGTGCTCTCCGATACGACAAGCGGCAATCCCGCTTTCGTGGCGCGGTGCATGAGCGATGCATCAGCGGAAAACTTCAACGCCTGCGAGCGCGACATCCAGTTCGGAAAAGGCCTGCAGATTCTCTATCGCTTCCCCCGCGATATGCTGGCCGAGTGGAAGACACTCGATGAAACTGTGCGTCAGTTCGCAACCGGGCATCTGTTGGGAAATAACTAAAAACTGTCGTACTGAGAGTTGAATCATCCAGCTAGAATGGTTTCAGTTCGCCAAACCTAGCGACGGAGCGGACGAGCTTATATGGCAGAAAGTGATTCCCGATCATGGCACGTCCGCGACTGATTGTGACTGCCGGGCTTCCCGGCTCCGGTAAAAGCACACTTGCCAAAGGACTGGTCCAAGCGCTTCAGATCCCGGTCCTGTCCATCGACCCGATTGAAGCGGCCATGTGGCGTGCAGATATCCCGAAGGAGATGACGGGCATCGCCGCTTATCAGATGGCGGAGGCGATAGCAGAAGAAAATCTGAAACTCGGCCTGTCAGTGATTGTTGATGCTGTGAATCCCGTGGAAGCGGCGCGGACCATGTGGGTGCAACTCGCGGAGCGCACCGATGCCACGCTGACTTTTGTGGAATGTCATTGTTCCGATCATGCGATCCACCGCGAGAGGATCGAAAATCGCAGACGCAATATTTCAGGAATGGCGGAGATAAGCTGGGAGCGGGTCGAGGAACGGCGCAACGAGTATGAGCCTTGGTTGCATGACCGTATTTCGCTCGACACAGCGCATAATACCACCGAACAACTGGTTCAGCGCGTACTCGAAGCTTTCCAGCAAACACAACAGTGAAGCGGTTAAGCCGCATCAACCGATGCTGCAAAGTCATGACCTCCACCAGAGGTGGAGGTTTGGGACGCTACGCTTGAACCACTAGAAGTGGTTTTGTTATGTGTTAGTAAGAGCCCTTAAAAAGGTCGGCATGGTCGGAAGCCTTGTCG
>NZ_VCPE01000018.1 GCF_005938105.1 Brucella haematophila
ACTCATGGCGTTCTCTTCCGTTTGGTGCATGACGTCAGAGATGATAAGCGCTATTCAACTTGGACGGTGAGGCAAGCGCGGCTACACCATAGGAGCCTGTGGCGTATGCAACAGGCTTTCCAGCTAAAGGCCATGGGGCCGTTCAACACGGTTACTAACTCCCCGATCACCAGGAGTCAGAGAGTTTCGTTTGCGGGGGCGCACCGCAAGCCATCGCTCTCCCAGGATGAAGGGGAATGACGATGCGGGTTTCAGTCGAGCTTGATCCCGACGTGAACGATGTTGCGCCGACAGGCGACAAGATCACCACCTATGACGAACGGCATTTCGTGACCTATCTGCGGCTTCTCGATGCCAAGGCCGAGGATGCCGACTGGAAGGAAGTGGCGCGGATCGTGCTGCATCGCGATCCGGTCGCGGAGGAAGTGCGCAGTTTCCGGTGCTGGCAAAGCCATCTCGAACGTGCGCAATGGCTTTCGCGCGAGGGTTACAAGCGGATATTGGAACAGGCTGTCGCCAACAAGGCGTGACGCCTCGGGAGTTGCGACAACCGTAAATACTGGCCGAAGTCAGGTTCTGCCGGGTTTGACCGGGTAGTGCAGCAACAGGCGGTAACCGCCGCGCATCATCTTGATGCCATGCGCGACAAGCCTGCGAGCCTTGTTCTTGGAGGGATCGGTCTCGAAATCCTCCTTGTTGCCGTGGAAGTCGAGCAGGATTTCCGCAATGGCGCGATAGCTCTCGCCGCATAGTCGCGCATCCAGCGCACGTAGAGACAGGATGTGCCATTCACGGAGCTGGTCGGGCAGGACGCCGATGGGCGGGCCAGGCCGACGCTGTGTGAGGGAGCGCCAAAGGCGACGCGCGGCATGGACGCGAAGCTCCAGAAAAGAATCCATTGGCAAGGTTACGGCGTAGAAGGCGGCGGCGTCGGGCACCGCGTTCGGCAACCAGAACTGGTGCGCGATGTTGCCCACGTGCCAGACGCCATGCCAGCCATCGGCCGCACGGCGCAGATCGAGACCATCAAGGTGAGCAAGTGCGACAAGCAACTCTGTTTCTGAAACCTCGTGTTCGACAGGCGATAGCATGACTGCTTGCGGCTGAAGGCACGGAGACCAGAACAGGGGGGCGCGATCAGGCGATGCGTCGGGGTCGCTTGGGAAATCGCAACCCCCAGCGTTGCGCAAATCGCTCCATTTGCTGTGCGCCGGGTCGCCCGGTCAGGCCGATGGTCTGGAAATCGTGGCGATACTCTTCGTTGCGACGAAGATACTCCCAGGCGAAACCGGCGGCCGGCAGATTTTCGGTGTGCTTGTAAGCCGCCGGAGTACGCCAATCGATGCTAAGCATGGCGTCATTCTCCCAATGGCGGGCTGCGCAGGGCAAACCCGAATTGGAAGCCTGCTGGATTTCAGGCGGCAACTGTAGCTGCGCCAAGGCTATAAGTGGTGCAGATAAGTCGATCAATGTATTGGTTGTTTTTGCCTTAACAGTGCTTACCTTGATTCGCGAGCCGGGCGCAGCCCGGCGAGCGGCGGCCATGTCCCGGCATGGCCGCGCCGCCGATCCGCTGAGCCGGATTGGCGAAGAAATCCAGGAACCTGAAAGGCGGAAAGCCGTAGAGCCGGTTTCCCGGCTCTACGGATTGGCGGTCATCGGATCTTGAGGCGCTGCATGCCTTCGGCGAGCGTCCAAAGCGCGCGATTGACGGCCACGTTCTGCTCGATGCCGTTGATGGGGCGGGTCTGGCTGCGGCGGATGCGGCCTTCGGCATTGTGCTTGCGGCCATGGAGCCCGCCCCGGATTATATTTTCCTGAATGGTGTTGTAGGTCATCCAGAGGCTTTGCCCGACATCCTCGCGGCGACGCGGTTCGATGATCTGTTCCGGGCGGATCGGGCTTTCGTCCTCGCCATAGCGGGCGACAAGGCTGGCCTCGGCCAGAACGCGGCGCTCATCTTCGCCAAGCTGGATTTCCTTCATGGTTTCGCTGGCGTCGATCAGCCGGGGGAAGTCCTCCGCGACCGTATAGACGCCTTCGATAATGTCATGCTGGATATTGCCCTTATGGGGAACGCGCACGTCCTCGAACCGCTCTCCCGCCACAAGGCTGTTGGTGCAGACGAAACGGAGCATTCCGGCGAACATCTGGTAGCTGCTGGTTCCGTCATGGCTGTTGACGATGATGACTTCCGCCGCCTCCTGCTTGCCGATGCCGTCATCCCGGCGCAGGCGCAGCATATGCTTGGCGTGGCCGTGGCGGCTGCCGTCACGCGGAACCGACTGCACGGCGAAGAACGGGAACCATCCTTCCCGCCGCAACCCCTCCACGATGTCGATGGTGGGGACATAGACGTAACGCTCCGACCGGCTGTCATGAGCCTCGCGGGCGAAGATGGACGGGACGTGCCGATAGAGCGCTTCGTTGTCGAGCGCTTCACGCCCGCTGATCTGATGGCTGTTGCGGCCGAACCGGGTGGCAAGGTGATGATAGGTCATGATCTTGATCCTTATGGGTCTGGGTTGGAGCGCAGCGCTGCGCTGCAACCCTGGCCGTCGCCGAGACCGGGGGGTGCAAGGCGCAAGGGCGGACGGGCGGAGGGGGATCACCCGGCCTGCACAAGCGGATCGAAGTCATGACGAGAGTGCGCAGCACATATCCGCGCGGAAGGCTGGGGATACCGCCCGTCCGCCCTTGTGCCGCGCCAGGGGGCAGCGCCCCCAAGCAACCCGCCCGGCCAGAGCGAAGCGGAGGCCGGGGAGAAGAGCTGATCGGGATACGCGAAACCTGAAAACCGGAAAGCCGTCTATCCTGATCTCCTTGTTTCCTGAAAGGCGGCGGACATGAGCAAAAAGAAGCCCCGCTCGGTTGAGCGGGGCAATCTCGCGGAGCCGGTCTTAGTCGCCGTTACGGCGGGACCAGATGAGGTTGTGGTTGCCGCCGTCCTCGGCTTCGACCAGGCTGGCGTAGATCGGTGCGGGGAAGCTCGGATCGTCCAGCTTGACAGAGAGGTATTCGCGCTGCGTCTCGCGGGCGGTCTTCTTCCAGGCCGCGCCGAATTCGGTGGCGCCGGCGAAGATGCGGAAGTCGGGGCCGCGCTCGCTCTCGCCCTCGCTGGGGACGAACTTGGCCTTGACGTTGAGGGTCAGGGTCTTGACCGCGCCGGTGAAGCCCGCGCCGTTCTCGTTCTGGGTGAAGGTGCCGATGGTCGCCATTGTCGTATTCCTTTTCCTGTCGGGCCGCTCCATTGCGACCTCGATGGTGGTCGTGAGACCGGGGACGATCGGCCCCGCACCCGTCAGGGCTGAAACAACGTGGCAGGCGGCCGGCGACAGCTTTTTTGCTTCGCGATGCAAAGCCGACGGCGGCGGAAAAAAGCTGGCGACGGACGTTGCGGGAAGACGAGCGAGCCGCCGCTTCAGCGGTGGCGGTCGTCGGTCAGACCATGCCAATCGAGGACGCGAATGGAGCGCCCGTTTCAGGAAATTGCGGGAATACGGCAATGGCGGCCGTCCTGCGCCGCGCCGGGATCGGAGACGCTGCGCCGGTCGCCTTGGCTGCGGTCTTTTCATCCTGACCTTCAAGGCCAAGTCGTATGCTGCCAGCAGGGTGTTTGCGAGCGAGGCTTCGCCTGACCTGCGCCGGTGCTGGCGTGTCCGGTGTGGCCGGAAGACCGATTGCGGGCCGCACGCCATACCTTGCCAAGCAGATGATCCGAGCTTCCCGGTGCTGATCCGCCGACCCGTCGAAGCGGACGAAAAGCCCAACCTGTTGGTCTGCCGTGGCGACCATGACCAGCTCCGCGAGATTGCCTCTCCAGCCGGATGAGGCTTGCCGCGAAATGTCCGCCGCCGCCCTTGCGTTATGGGATTGAAGCCGAATGGCGGAAACGCGGAGAAGTCGTGGTTCCGGCGCAGCCGAAAGCCCGGCCCGAAGGGCAACGCCCGACGACTACATGAGTGAAGGCTGTCTATGGCGCTCGTCGCTTGTCGGCAGCGGACTACGGGCAATCATAATCTCCAGGAACGCGGAAAACGATGACATCGCCTTCGAGAGAACACCTTGCTTATCCATTGCAACCAAGGTCGCGCATGATCGCGCCTGGCAGTTTATCGATTTCAGCGGGTTGAAAACGATATCGGTAAAGCCTTTATAGTGATAAATTTTGTTCCTCAGATAATCCATGTGCGGATACAGCGCCGAAATATAAAGCCAGTCATAAAAGACTGTTTGCGGATAAATTGGATAGTCGTCTTCATCGAAGTGAAACCCTATCAGGGGGCCGGAATCGCGTAGTCGCGTATCCGACTTCGCTGCTCGCGGTTCCATTTCATAGAGATCGCTGTATGGTCCGCCATCCCTGAAAACCTTGCTTCCCTGAAAGGCATTTTCGAGAGCTATTTCGCGACCGGCCAACTTCACTTTGAGGCTAAAGGCACTCATGCGTTGGCCAACGCGATCCTCCGACTTGCTGGATATCTCCAGCAGCGGAGACAAGCCCCGTCTGGCCGCACTTTCGTGCAGCGACAACACATTCTTCCTCTTTTGGGAATCGGCCATGCCAGCGTGCCAGTGGAATTCGACAGGGCATTCCTGAACGAGCCGGTTTCCATCGGGAAGTGGTATGAAGACGGGGCGTTCGGCCATTTTCAGTATCCTGACAGTAGATCGGCCGATATGTGATCGGGTACGAGGAGTTCATATTTCTTGGCGACCTTCCGCCGTTCTTGCACGGCCGCGTCCTTCCAATTGGTTCGCTCATAGATTACCGGAAAATCCATCAAGTCCAAAGCGCGTGTGAAATCGAACGTCTCAACACCAGCTTTGGGTCGTGTCCCAGGCGGTGGTGTAGCTGAGGGATGGCCATCGGAGATCTTCGGATAGGTTTGGGTTGCGAAACTCAACCAACGGAGACTCCGATGACCGATGAGATGATGAGCGTTCAGGCGCTGCTGGGGAAGAGTGCGGACGCCGATTTCCTACGCGAGATGATCGGCTTTGCCGCGCAGCGTTTGATGGACCTTGAGGTCGGCAGCCTGACCGGCGCCGGCTATGGGGAGAAGAGCAGCGACCGACTTGCCCAGCGCAACGGCTACCGCGATCGGGACTGGGAGACGAGGGCTGGCACGGTCGAGCTGCGTATCCCCAAACTGAGAACCGGCAGCTATTTCCCAGCCTTCCTCGAACCGCGCCGCCTTGCCGAGAAGGCGCTGACCGCGGTCGTACAGGAGGCGTACATCCAAGGTATCTCGACCCGGTCGGTCGATGATCTGGTGAAGGCGATGGGGATGACCGGCATCTCAAAGAGCCAGGTGAGCCGGCTCTGCGAGGAGATCGACGTGCGCGTGAAGGCATTTCTCGACCGCCCCATCGAGGGCGACTGGCCGTATGTCTGGGTGGACGCGACATACCTTAAGGTCCGTCAGGCCGGTCGCATCGTATCGGTGGCGGTCACCATCGCGGTCGGCGTGAACGGCGACGGTCGGCGCGAGGTGCTCGGCATGGCGATCGGCACGTCAGAAGCGGAGACGTTCTGGACCGACTTCCTGCGGAGCCTGGCACGACGGGGCCTGCGCGGCGTGAAGCTCATCATCTCGGATGCCCATGAGGGCATCAAGGCCGCCGTCTCGCGGGTGTTCAGCGCAACCTGGCAGCGGTGCCGGGTGCATTTCGCCCGCAACGCCATGGCGCACGCCGGCAAGAGCGGTCGCCGCGTCGTCTCGGCCTTCATCGCCACGGCGTATGCCCAGGAGACGCCTGAGGCCGCCAAAGGGCAGTGGCGCAAGGTCGCCGACCAGCTCAGGCCCAGCGTCCCGAAACTCGCAAAGCTGATGGACACGGCAGAGGAGGACGTACTGGCCTACATGTCGTTCCCGCCGCAGCATCGCGCCAAGCTGCACTCGACCAATCCGCTCGAACGCTTGAACGGCGAGATCAAGCGGCGCACCGGTGTCGTAGGCATCTTCCCCAATGAGGACGCCATCACCCGTCTCGTCGGTGCCTTGCTGCTCGAGCAGAACGACGAGTGGGCCGTCCAGCGGGGCCGCTACATGACACTGGAAAGCGTTGCGCAATTAAGCGATGATCCCGTCGTCACGTTGCCGTCCATGGCAGCGCGATCCACCCGGGCCTAACCGGAGATCAAAGCGGCTACGCCGCCGAAGCTACACCACGCAGTGGGACACGATCCCAGCTTTGTTGGAAACATCATCCGACAATAATATTCCTGGCCTCGTCAGAACAGACTTGTCGACTTTGATGAATACGGTGTCTTTTATTCTACCATCCTGCCTTATCGTCCATTCCATAGGGTGCTGGTCGAGGAAGCAAAGGTGGACATAGCTATGCAGCCCCAAGCGTTCATCGGCCTCGTGGCTCCAATCATTTCCTCCTGCTGCCGGAGGAGCGATACCTTTCTCCCGCAACAAATGAAGCGACATCAATCCGTGAGATTTGATGGAGGGCACGTTACGAGTATCCGTGAAATGATAGAAGCACTTTCCCATCATATATTTTTCGATGAATTCTGACGGCTTCATGGTCCCCTCCCAAGGTTGTTTCGGGAAGGGTGATGCAATCAGTGCAAAACCGCAAGATGCGCTTGAGATTTCACAACAAATTATGCGCTCATCTTGGTCGCCTATCGTGCTCAAGGCTTGCAGCGGCGACAAGACGCATCAGCGCCGATAGCCCCGTAGAGGCTCCGCCGACCAGACAGAAGATACTCCGCCAGACTTCGAACGGCACGGCCTCGCGCGTGATGCCGTGAACCAGTGCGTAGCCCGCAACGGCGGCGGGCGCGGCGAAAACAAGCGCCACGGCGAGACGCAGGATCGGCGGTCGCACCGCCATGAACAGGACAATCAGCAGACCATAGGCGACAGCGCCTGCCACCAGCCCGACCAGGCCCGCGCCGATCAGGCCGCAGCCGGAGGCATAGGCCCAACGCGCCACCTCCACGCCGAGCATGAAGGGCAGCGCATAGACGGCGAGCGTATAGGCCAGGACGCATAGACCGCCGACCAGCGCGACGGTCATCAACATGAGCACAATCATAGCAAGTTCCTCCTGAACCGATGACGGCGACGGTCATCGGATCGGTCGCGCGGGGTCGATCCCCGCGCGACCGCAATTTTTTCGAGGGTGGAAAATAGGAAGGCCGGGACCACTTGCGCGATCCCGGCCCGGTCCTCACTCGACGGCTTGCAGATAGGCGTCGGCTTCCGGCTCGGCGGCAGGCGGCGCGGTACGCAGCACGGTCGGCAGCCAGCCGGTTCCGGCCAGAAGCTGTTCGGCGGCCTGCGCCATCTCCGGCTTCTTCAAGCCCGCGATCCGCTCGGCGGCTTCATCGCTGACGGCTTCCCGCACGGCGGCGAGGATATGCGCCTTGGTGACGCGACCAAGATAGGTCCGGCCGGTCGGGGTCCAATGCGCCGTCATGTCCAGCATCGTCGCCGTCGCCAGCTTTTCCGCCGTCGCGCGCGCGTTCGGCTTCTGCTCCCACTGAACCTTGACCGCATTGATGGTCAGCGATGCGCAATGCGCGAGCAAGGCCATGAGGCTCGCATGGTCCAGACCGGCGACGAAGGCCCACAGGTCCGCTACGTCGCGGGGCATGTCCGACGCCCATCCGGCATGACGATCCGCCAATGCCTTCGCGGCGGGCGTGTCCTCGATACCGTCCGCATGGGAAGCGAGATAGGCGCTGCTCAACCGGATTTCGAGGCAGGACGCTTCCCCGCCACGATAGAAGGTCTGCGCCGCCAGCGCGTGAACCACGGCGACAAGCGCCATATCCGGCTGCTCGCCAAGGGCGAGGCGCAGGCCAAGGGTGCGATGGGCAGTCAGATCGCGGATGAGAAGGTCCGACAGCGGCTTTCCCGCATCCCCGGCGTCCTCGTCCTCGGTCTCGAGCGCGGAATCCGCCCGCTTGTCCTCGTTTCCCTCGTCCCCGACAATCTCCCCATCCTCGTTGACGGTCACACTATCCACTTCATAGGTGGCGCTTTCCGCTTCCTCTGGTTCCGGCGCTTCGTCCTCGGCGCGGATGAAACCACGCTCGATCCGGGCCGTGCCGTCATGGTTGAGGATGACGAACACGCCGCCGCGAGCGATTTCGTAGGCGTCATAGGCGTGGCGCTTGGCGTCGATCCGCTCGATTTCGGCTTCAAGCTCCGCCAGCCGCTGATCCATCTCGTCGGGAAGGTCTACGTCCGCGTCCTGCCATTCTGCCGAAAGGCGCTCCAATTCCTCCTGCGCGGCGTCATAGGCGGCGGCATCTTCCTCCGACAAATCCACCGGGTGGGGATAGCTGCGGCGCAAGCCGTGCGCATGGGGATAGTCGATGTGAGCGGCGCTCCACTTCCATCCCTCTGCGGCCTGCACCTCGACGGCGATGTCTTCCAGCTTTCCGACGACAAGCCGGTCGAGCAACACGGCATCCTCGAAATAGCCGCCCCGATCCTCGGTGAAGAGGTCGCGGATGATCGTGCCGCCTGCCTCCGCATAGGCGTCCGCCCCGACGAAACGCGCGCGCCGTTCGGTCGCCTCCACATTCGCCTTGGTCAGATCACGCCGGATCGTCGCGGGTTCGCGGTTCCACGACAGATTATCGAAAACCTGTTCCTGCCGGTCATGATCCTCGGTGATGGCAAAGGCCATCAACTGATCCAGCGACAAGCCGCCATCCCGATAGACCTGCATCAGCTTCGGGCTGACCGCGCCAAGGCGAAGCCGCTGCTTCACGACATGGGCGGAAACCCCGAACCGGGCGGCGATCTCTTCCGCGCCCCATCCACGATTGTCCGCCAACTCTCGGAACCGCTCGAACTGGTCGGCGGGGTGCATAGCCTCGCGGGTGACGTTCTCGTCAAGGCTGATTTCCGCCGCGTCGTTCTCGGTATCCAGAACGCAGCGGATCGGTTCGGACTTCTTGATCTGCTTGCGCTTCACGCGCAGCAACTGCGCCAGCCTGCGGCCTTCTCCGATAGTCACGAAATAGCTGCCGGTTGGCTCGCCCTCCGCGTTCGTCTCCGGCTCCACCACCAGATTTTGCAGCATCCCCTTGGCGGCGATGCTGGCCGACAGCGCTTGAATATGGGCTTCGCTGTGCGGGGTCTTGCGGGCGTTGCGGGGCGACTTCTTCAACTTGTTCAGCGGCACGAACAGCACTGCGCCGCTTGCGGCGGCAGGGGCTTCGGAAACCGTGGCGGTCGTTTCGATGGTGTTGGTCATGTCTTGATCCTCATTGGCTTGGGTTGGAGCGCAGCGCTGCGCTGCAACCCTGGCCGTCGCCGAGACCGGGGGGTGCAAGGAGCAAGGGCGGGCGGGACGGAGGGGGATCACCCGGCCTGCACGGAACGGAGGCACGACGTGGAGGAAGGCCGGGGATACCGTCCCGGGCGAGCGTTAGCGATCCCTTGCGCCGCGCCAGGGGGCAGCGCCCCCAAGCAACCGGCCCGGCATGAGCGCCAGCGGACGCCGGGCAAGAAGCTGGATCAGGATGTGCAAAGCCTCAGAACATGGAGGCCGTGGAAGCTGATCGCCGCAGCTACCCTTGTGGTGAGGTATGACCCAGTTCAACAGCCTTGCGACGCTGGGCGGTCGTCAACGCGGTCCAGAACCGATGGACGCGCGCGGTCGGCATTTGTTTCAGATCGTTGATATGTTGGGCGCGGCGAAGCTCGATCTGAAAGAACGACGGGTGATGATCGATGTTGAAAGCCTGAAGCTTCCAGAAGACGACGGCGGCGTATTTGGGGGTGAGCTTCTTGTTCTTGCGATAGTAATCCAGAGCGCCCGACAGGATCGGGTTCTCCTCTTTCGCGGCAAGCTGTTCAAGGGTGCGGATGCACGATTCCAACTGCATCTGCTGGGTCAGCTTGGCGAGGTGACGCTTTGCCTCGGCTGGCGACAAGCGCCGACCTTTCTCCATGACCGCCACGTCGAATTGAAGTATGCAGTGAGATCCGACCCAAAGCGTCGCATCGGTATAGTGATTGGCGATCTCGAAGTGGTAGCGAAGGTCTTGCTGGCCGCAGAGTTCACAGGTTTCGATGGGTTGCTCGTGATCTACTGTGTTGTCGGTGAAGGACCACTCGTCGAACGCAGCCGGCAGGGTTCCCGCCACTGAAAGCGGTAGAATACTGTCACGAATCCGTTGCGTGTACCCGCCTATGATGATGCCGCCCGTTATTTAAGAGCGCTTACCTTAGCTCAACTGCTATTTAAGCCAAGCGCCAATTGCTTAAATAACACTGCGCCCGCATAATGGGGTATGTCCGAATCAGCTTCCAACCTCCGGCTAGGCCGCTTTGTCGAGACCCCTGTTGCGGGCGAAATCGTGCGTGCCTTCGTACCGCCCGCACTGCCGCCGGAACCGCCGATCGACGTGCTGACCCTTCTGGAGCGGCTAAGTTTGGCGGAACGTGCCTTGGGGCGCCTGGACGGCATCACTATGCTGCTGCCGCGCCAAGAACTGTTCCTCTACATGTACGTGCGGAAGGAAGCCGTCCTTTCGTCCCAGATAGAAGGAACGCAATCGACCCTTTCGGACCTGCTCCGCTTCGAGACCGAGGCGCAGGCCGGCCAGCCGATCGACGACATCCGCGAAGTCTCGAACTACGTCGATGCGATGATGTATGGGCTGGAACGGCTGGAAGAGCTACCGCTGTCACTGCGTCTGATCCGCGAGATGCACGAACGCTTGCTGCAAAGCGGACGCGGCGGGACGAAAAATCCCGGCGAGTTTCGGCGGTCTCAGAACTGGATCGGTGGCTCACGTCCAGGCAACGCGCTTTTCGTGCCGCCGCCGCCGACCGAGATGGATGGTTGTCTCGATGCGCTTGAGCGCTTCATGCACGAGGACGGCTCGCGTCTGCCCGCCCTGATCAAAGCTGGGCTGTTGCACGTCCAATTCGAGACCATCCACCCGTTCCTGGATGGAAACGGCAGGATCGGCCGCTTGCTGGTGACGTTGTATCTCTGCGTCAACGGCGTGCTGCGCAAGCCGCTCCTCTATTTGAGCCTGTACCTGAAGACTCATCGCGCCGACTATTACCGCCTGCTTCAGGAGGTGCGCGAGCACGGGGCATGGGAAGCCTGGCTCGATTTCTTCCTCACCGGCGTTGCGGATACGGCCAATCAGGCGTTCGAGGCCGCTACCCGGATTGTCGATCTGTTCAAGGACGACCGCGAGCGGATCACGACAGAGAGCGACCGGGCAGGCTCCGCGCTGCGTATCCACGATCTGTTTCAGCAGAACCCGTTCCTAACGGCCAACCAGCTCGTTCAGCAAACAGGACTCTCAGCCCCCACTGTCAATGCGGCGCTCGCTGATCTGAAACGGTTCGGCATCGTTGAAGAAATCACCGGGCGCAAACGGGGGCGCGTGTTCAGTTACCGGCGATATCTCGCCATCTTGAGCGAGGGAACCGACCCGCTCCCCACAACGGCCTAAAGGGGGGGAGCCTGTGCCGATAAAAACTATATCCGCCGCACAATTCGCGACCGCCTTCGATCTCAGGCCAAACCTCGTGGCATGGTTTCTCGGTGCTGGTGCATCGGCCGCCTCCGGCATTCCGACTGGCTATGCCATGATCCGCGATTTCAAGGCGCAAATCTTTTGCCGCGAAACAAACCTGTCAAGGCGCGAGATTGATACCGCTGACCCGATCTGGATCGACAGGATCGATGCCTTTTTCCGCCAAAACTCGCTGTTGCCGCCTGACGGTGATCCTACGGAATATGCCAAGGCCTTCGAAGCGGTTTATCCAGAGGCTCGGCATCGCCGACAGTATATAGACGATGCGATCTCCAAGGGCACTCCCTGTTTTGGACATAAGGTGCTTGGCAGTCTTATGGCCGCCGGTAAGGTAAATTGCGTTTTCACGACGAATTTCGATCCGCTCGTCGAGGAGTCGGCGCATTCGGCAAATGGGATTCTGCCAGTAGACGACCAGAACCGGCCGACTGTGGCGGCGATCGATTCCGCCGACCGTGCCATGAGGTGCCTGAATGAATCCGACTGGCCGTTGGTAGCGAAGCTCCACGGCGATTATCAGTCGATCACGATTAAGAACACGGGATCAGAACTGGAGGAACAGGACACCCGGATGCGGCATATGCTGGTCGAATCCGGCAAGCGCTTCGGAATGATCTTCGTCGGCTATAGCGGACGCGACGCTTCGATCATGGAGGCGCTGAACACGGTTCTGGATGGGCCGTCGCCATTTCCGAACGGACTGTACTGGCTCACCTCGTCAGTTTCGCGCTTGCTGCCAGCAGTGATCGAATTCCTAGATCGTGCTCAAGCGGCCGGCGTGGACGTGGCCGTCGTCGAATGCGCGACCTTCGACGAACTGGCTGCCGATATCATCAAGATAACCGACCTACCCCAACCGCTTCTTGATCGCGTGATGGAAGGGCGACCTACGCCGCGCCTCGTGCCCGTTCAGATTCCACATACCAAAGCCCGTGCCTTCCCGGTGCTGCGCTATTCGGCGATTCTGCTCCAATCGATGCCGACCGCAGCCAGACGCATCAGGCTGAGCCAATCAACGACGTCGGCAGAGGTACGCGAGATCTTCAAAGCAAAGGGATATCGAGCGACAGCAGCCGTGTTGGGGCGTGAGCTAGCGGCGTTCGGGCGGGACCAAGAAATCCTGGATGCCTTGGCTCCGCTCAGCCCATCGCTCACTGGAACGATCGACCTAGATCCGGTCGCCGATAGCTGGGCGGTGGGATTGCTCTACGACACGCTCGTGCGATCTCTCGCCCGACAGCGCCCGCTCATCCCACGCTACAGGCGTTCGGGCCATTCGCTCGTTGTTGCAACACCGCGCGACGGCGATGATCCTGATCGAACGCGGCGTCAGCAACAAACCCTATCCCGGCTTCGCGATGCCTACGGCACCAGTTTGTTTGGCACAGTGCCCAAGCTCGGCTTCCCGTTTCAGGAGGGTCTCCACCTCAAGCTGGAACAAGTCGATGGAAAGTGGTGGTGCGGCTTCGAGCCTTACACGTTCGTCCAGTTGCCCCGACAAGACACTTCCCAAACGGACGGTGATGAGGGACTGGTCGCCGAAGAAGCTCCCGCTGAAATGGGTATGCGAGCCGAGCGCCGAGGTGATCCTGCCGGTGACTGGCGCCGCGAGCGATGGGCCCCGCGCTATAATAGAAATTGGGCCAGCATTATTGGGGCCTGGGCACAGCTTCTAACCGAAACGGGAGGTACGACCCGAAGTGCCTTCGGCCTCGAGGATGGCACTGGCATTGATGCCGTGTTCAAGGTGTCACCCGTCACAGGGTTTAGCCGACCATCGCATCACCATACCTACTTCGACAGGAGCAAATGATGGCGAACCCAGCCCTCACCGAGCTGCCGCCATTCACGCTCTTGGATGAGCCGGACCTGACGTTTTCGCCATCCGACACCACCCAGGTAGATGTCCATCCATTGCGCGGCCTCCTGAACTTCGGGCCGTATTCGAAGGGATCGTTTAGCGGATACACTCCCCGCATTCGAATCGCGACGGTTGGCCCGGAGAGCGCTTTCCATCGTCGTGGCGATCTGATGAAGCTGTTGCGCGGCGTGCATCGGCCTTCCGACAGATCAGAATATGTGCCGGAATATCCCGGTTTTGAGCGCCTGTTCCGTGTGTCGCTCGATCCCGCGCCAGCGAGCGCGCACATCAAGTGGCCTGAACACCTCGACCAGTTGCCGGGTGACGGCAACGCGCAGCATCGCCTATACCTTGCAATGGATGCCGCGCTCCGCCGCCTCGACGCCGTCCGCAACGAGTTCGACGTTGTGCTTGTCCACTTTCCCGACAACTGGGACACGGCGACACGCGGAAAATTCTTTGACGCACACGACGTGCTGAAGGCTCTGGGCGCCAAGTATAATATTCCGACCCAGGTTCTGAACGATCGCGTCTTCACCTTCAGCTTTAAGGCGTCGCTCGCGTGGCGTCTTTCAACCGCACTGTATGTGAAGGCTGCGGGCACGCCATGGAAGCTCGCGCCGCTGAAGGGTGTGCCGGCGGACACCGCCTACATCGGGTTGGCTTATGCCCTGCGCGGTGACCAACAAGACGCGCATTATGTGACGTGCTGCTCGCAGGTCTTCGACATGGACGGTGGCGGTATGCAGTTCGTCGCGTTCGAGGCGCGAGACCCGGTGGCCGACGTGGCCGAAGCCCGCCGGAACCCGTTTCTCAGTCGCGACGACATGCGCGCGGTCCTCGCCCGTAGCCTGGAACTCTATCAGGGGCGCAATGGCGGCAACCTACCGAAACGCATGGTCATTCACAAAACGACCGCGTTCAAAGAAGCTGAAATCGAGGGCGCGTTCGATGCGCTTACCGGTGTAGCGGAAATAGAGTGCGTCGAGGTCAGTTCGGCGTCGTGCTGGCGCGGCGTCTGGCTCATCAAGTCGGGCGTGGAGAAACCGCCGTCGAAACCTTCGGGGTTTCCCGTGCCGCGCGGGACGATGGTGATCCGCACGGGCAATTCTGCCTTGGTATGGGTGGCGGGAAATGCCCCCGAGGTCTCAACCAAAGGCGATTACTATCAGGGCAAGAAGAGCATCCCCCGGCCGCTACAATTGATCCGTCATGCCGGCAGCGGGCCACTTGAACTTACAGCCCATGAGGCGTTGGCCCTCACGAAGATGGATTGGAATAACGACGCGCTCTACGACCCAGTGCCGGTTAGCATTCGCTATTCGCAGAAACTGGCCCGCACGATAGCGAACGTCCCGGACCTACCGCGAAATGTCTATCCGTATCGCCTGTTCATGTAAGCATTCTAAAGCGAGTACGCGCTGATATGTTGCATACCGAGCCACCTCCATCTGCCGCTCTCGCGCGCATCTTGCATCCAACGGTTGCCGGATCGGGTGCATATGGACATCTACTTCTCGAGCAGCGCATCACTGGTCTCTCTGATGCCGACATATCAGAACTGCGTCCCTATTTTGAGTCGGCCCATCAGGACGCTCGCGAAGTGTTTCACGCGGCCGCCCGGATTTCGCTGCATCCTGAGGATGGCGAAATGGGAGATCATGCGACCTATCCCAATTGCCTGCCGCCAAAGACTGTCCGGGGCCTTTTCGGTGAGGTCATGTGCGGTATCGCCGCGGAGAATTACAGCCTAGTCGGAGGCAAGACATGGCGCGTGCCGATCTTCCTATTCCGGGAGCATGCCCCGGTCGCGCGCTATATCTTTGATCTCGTGCGCGATCCCGCACGGGTTAAAGAAGTTCACGGACGGCCCGGCAATGACTTCATCGGCCTGGAGCTCGCAGCGGATGGAACCGTCTTGGCTTTTATTGCCGGGGAAGCGAAATGGCGCGCCGATCTAACGGCATCGACTATCGACGGGATTATGAAGGGCGATGGCAAGGGGAAAGGCGCAGCGCGGGTATGGGCAAACAATGGCGTCTGGAACGACATCAACACCGCGTTGCTGATCCCACAGGGAATACAACAGATTTGCGATCTACTAAAGGTCAAGGATCGCGACGGATATGCCCACACGATCTTTTCGCTGGACCAAGCACTCCTAACAAATGTCGGTCCGCCGCGCACCGACATGGTGCTGATCGCCGGCAATCGCGCGGCGACGCGCGCGGCTGGCACCGCTCTGCTTCCGACAACCGCACCGCCTGCGGACTATAAGGCCGCACGGCCGCTGCAGATCGTCGAGATTGTGCTCGTGAGCGGCGAGGACATGATTGAGCGGCTCTACGCATCACTTTGGAAAACCAATGGCTGAGCTTGATGAGGATCGGCGGGCGCTTGCCGAAAGGTTTCGCTTAACGCATGCAATCGAAAATGCGCTAACTTCCCAGCAAGCGCGCTTGTTCGTGCGCTCCATCCAGAACAGTTGGGGTGTGCAACCACTGGCCTGGACACAAAGTCAGTCGATCGAGCTATTCAGTGAAGCGCGACGGCTGTTGCACGCTGCTGGAATCTTCGAAGATACTGACGGTTCCGATAGCGAAGCGGCGACGTCCTGCTATCGCCGCGCGGGTGAACTGCTGGAATGGCTTTCGCGATCGCGCGATGAGGTCACACGTGAAGTGCCCGCTGAGATTCTTGCGGCCGGTGCCTATCAATTGGCTGGGCTCCCGGCGATGGCGACGGGCATACTGCGACTGTCGAAGGTAGACGGTGCCGGCGGCATCATCGGTGCCTTCCTATCCTGTAATTTCGATTCCGTTCTGGAGCGCACAGCGGTCTTCTGGCGGGACAATGCCGATCTCACGGGACGAGACGGATCCGCGCGCTTACTAAATGCAGCCGAAGACAGTGCCACAGGATTCCCGCCGCAGACGTCGAAACCAGATCAAGAATGGGACGCGGAGGAGGATGACGTACCCCGCGAGGCGCCCTTTAGTCCTATCGCATGGTATATCGTCGTGGAGACAGTCCGGACGCTCGGTTTGCTGGCGGAAGGATTGCGGCGCGGCGAGCAGGACCGAACAGGGTTAGCTCTCGAGAAATTGAAAGCGTTAGTTGAGGTCGCAACTCGCTGGGCGAACGATGAGACCTGGATCATGTTGCGCCTTCTCTTTGCTGCAGCCGAGCGCTTCGCGCGCAACAACTTGCATCGACGCGCCGCAGTGCTCATCACGGACACAGTGACGGCGGGAGAGCGGCTCAGCCGCTTTGCTCGCGAGCAGTTTGGACGAGGGCGCGGCGTTCTGTGGGCCTCGCAGATCAAAGGTCTCGAACGACTGGCGGCAGGAAACGCCTTTGCCCTGTGTACACCGACAGGGTCGGGCAAAACGATGGTGGCGAATCTCGCGCTAGTTAAAGAGCTGCTACTTACGCCACCTGAACCCGGAGCGCCGGGTCGGCTCGCCCTCTATCTGGTACCCTCGCGAGCGCTCGCGGGTGAGGTCGAGGCGAAGCTCAGCGCTGAATTTCGCGGCGAGGATATCGTGGTCACGGGCCTTTATGGAGGTACGGACTGGGGTATCACCGATAACTGGCTGACGACGGAAACGCCCACGGTCCTCATCGCCACAGTTGAAAAAGCCGAAGCGCTGATGCGCTATGTCGGCAGGCTGCTGATTCATCGCCTGGCTTTGCTCATCATTGACGAGGCGCATCAGGTGGTGGTGGCGGGAACGCCGAAGACAATGCGCGACCTGGCGGCGCACGGTGATCGGTCCATGCGGCTTGAAAGCTTGGTGTCCCGTATCCTCGTGCTCAAGCCGAACATAGCGCGCATCGCACTTACCGCGGTTGCCGGCGGCGCAGCGCCACCTGTATCGCGATGGATTGAGGATGATGAAGCCGCTAATCCGGTAGGGCTCGGCTATCGGAGCAGTCGTCAACTAGTTGGGGTGCTGGAATGCCGCCCCAAACAATCCCCTTTCATTACGTTAGAACTCAATAATGGGCAGCCGCTCTATGTGCGAGGTCGTGATGCGCCCGTGTTCCTTGCACTTGGCTTGCCGCCGATGCCTGACCCGCCGGCAGGGGTGAAAAACAGCCTACATCATTATGTGCAGATCCACGCGCTGTGGACTGCGCTGCATCTTGCGCCGAGCGGGCGACGTATACTGGTGTCGGTTACACAGGGTCCAGATCGTGTCATGCGGCGCTATGCCGACGCGTTTGATCTCACGGGATGGTCAGCAATAGCCCCCTTCGCACCGAAAACAGAGTACGCACAACGGCTGTTCGATGAGGCTCGCGCCGCCTGTGTCGACTATTGTGGTGAGGGGTCGAGCGAGGTCCGCCTTCTCGATCACGGCATCGCAACAAGCCATGGTCAGATGCCACAGCGGCTTCGGCGCCTGATGGTTGAGCTGATTGACAAGCAGGTGTGTCCCATCACGGTTGCGACCGCGACATTGACCGAAGGGGTCAATCTGCCCTTCGACCTTATCATTCTACCGAGCCTAGAGCGTATCGTTGAATTCGGCACCAATGGTGCGCCGGTAACCGATATCATTCCCACCTCGGAGTTCCGCAACCTTGCGGGGCGCGCCGGGCGGCCCGGGGCGGCGGACGCGATGGAAGGTCTTACTCTGGTCTGCGTGCCAATAACGAACAGCGCGACGGCGGCTAGCAAGCAAAACGAGCAGCGCAGGCAACGTGACGCCTATGTCGCAAACCTCAACCGGATGCTCCATCTACTGGCGCTCGAGGAATCGGCCGATCTCGTAGTCTATGCGCCGCTGCAAACATTGCTGGTTTCGATCTGGACAAAATTGCGGGATTACTTCGGGCTGCGAACCGTGGCCGACCTGCATGATTTCCTTGAACAGACAATGCCCGAGGGGGTCGGGACCGACCTCGGCGTCGGTTCATCAGCGTTGCTCGACCTGCTAGGCGACAGCCTTGATGAGCTTGATGGCGTGATCATCGCTGCCATCGACGAAGTCGATAGGCTGGAAGGCTTGCCCCCTGCGTCGCTCGAAGCCGCCTTGAGCCGTGTGTGGCAACGAACCTTTACGCGATACTCAAGTGCTGTTGAGGCCTGGATGGAGGCAGCCTTCATCAAACGCGGCCAAGCGGTGGTCGAACGTCTATATCCCGACCCGATTCAACGGCGAACTCTCTATCAAATAGGCTTTACACCCTTTGTCGGCCGCCAATTCCAGCAGGTATCGCCTCAGATTAACGCCGCCCTCAAAGAAGCAGTCGATTATGGCCGGAGATCGCCGGAGGCGCGCTTCACGCTTTTTTGGCAGATCGGAGAGTTGGTACGAACCGGTCGAGGGTTCGGTTTTACTTCACGGAGCGCTACTGAAGCCGCGCTGATCGGGCGCTGGCACGAGGTAGCCGGCTGGTGGTTGCAACGCGAGGGCGCTCCACCGCCGCCGCCAGCGGAGTTGAGACGTTGGCAGGGATTTGTTGCGAACAATCTGGAGTTTCGTCTCGGGGTGGCCGTCGGCGCTGCCGTTGCAGAAGCGTGGAATGCTGGTGCGGGCGAACTTGAGGTGCCGAGTCTAGAAACGTGGCGGGCAACTAGCGGCCTGCCATGGATCGGATTCTGGTTCCGCGAACTGTTACGATGGGGAACACTGGATCCGTTTGTCGCCTTTGCGCTCGCACAGGGGATAGTCGGCACAAGGGACGAAGGCGCCGCACGGCGTGTGGATTATGACATATGGTTGGTTCAACGGGGCACCCCGATCTCAGATGAGGACTTGATCGACCCACAGCTCTTTCTCGAATGGCACAGGTCGTTGCCAAAGCCGGATCGGGCCGCAGCAGCACCCAGCACGGTGAGCGCAAGCTTCACGGAAGTGGAAGGGAAACTAAGCCGGTACGCGGTGCGACCAGTGCCAGCTCCTGATGGCGTCATCTGGCTGGATCCAGCAGGCTTTCAGATTGCACAAAGCTCATCGATCCCTGGCGACCCCGAGGTGAATGCATCAAGACGAGATTATGAACTGGTGAATGATACCTTTGGTGTCCGAATAGTGCGAACGTACTAACAATGCGCATTAATGAGATGGTATTACTGTTTGGTACTATTGCAGTATTTTCGTCGATCTGAGCGCACCAAAAGTGTCATCCGTGTGTGGCCGTTGTGGGTTGATGAATGAGGAATTGCTTTCGGGAGCGGTGACGAGCCCAGCTAGAATGAATTAAATTGGCGGGCGAAGCAGAGTTCGATGGCCATCAGTTGGCTCCGCCATCCCTCTATGACTTATTTTGGAGGGTCATGGAGGGCTATGGAGTAGATATAGTTCTCATCGCTATCTCGCATGGCCCGCCATTTCCCCCCTTTTTGTTTTCTGTTGCAGCGCCAAAGCTGGGACAATGTTCTGGGCGCTTGAGTTCAGTTTGCGGCAGTATCGTCCGTCGCATAAATCGCGACTCGACAGTTTTTCTTGTATTTAAGTTCATTTATCAATTATAATACAGATTTTTTATCAAGTTCATATGAATTATACTAAATTTTAGATTCTAATATATAATGTATATTAATTTTTAGGGTGAAATAGAAATCAGAATTATAAAAGATAACATTGATTTTATTTAATGATTATTATGATATCCATTCATTTATTGTTCATCGCGGGTTGGGTAGCGTGAGTTCATCACGAAAGGAGAATATCATGTTCAAGAAGATCCTACTCGCAGCTGTTGCTCTGTCGTTCATTGGCGCGCCGTTGGCGCAGGCTCGTGATAACCAGCCTCAGCGCAAGCCAGCGGCACATCAGGTTCAGGCCAAGAAGCAGCCTGCCAAGGGCTGGTCTAAGGGGCAGCGTTTCAACAATTCGCGTCATAGCCAAGTCACCGACTACAAGCGCTATGGACTTCGTGCTCCGGGCAAGGGCCAGCATTGGGTCAAGGTCGACAATCAGTATCTTCTGATTACGGCGGCGACCGGTCTTATCGCTGGTGTGATGGCTGCTCGGTAATTCGAGCACGAGAATTAGGACGGTGAATGCCGTCTTCACTCAATGATCAGCGCCCGGGTTCTTCTTTGAGCTCGGGCGCTTTTATTGACGGATTGGCAATTAGCGCGATTGTTTGCGCATGAGCATGATGAAGAGTGGTGTACCGATAAACGCGGTTACGATGCCTGCCGGAATTTCCTGCGGTGCGAAGATTGCCCGGCCCAGCATATCGGCCAGAACTGTTAGCACTGCGCCGATCAGCGCCGTCACTGGCAGCAAATGCCTGTAGCGCGCGCCGCAACAAAGGCGCGCTGCATGTGGCGCAATCAACCCCGCGAAGCCAATCGCTCCAACAGCGGACACCGCGCCCGCCACGGAAAGGGCGGCAAGCAGCAGCATCCACAAACGGGTGATTGCAGTGTTGACGCCGAGCGATTCAGCCGCATCGCGACCGAGCGCCAGAATATCGAGGCGTTTGGCGAATGCCATTGAAACGGCGATGAGCATAAGCCAGGGGGCAAGTGCTGCCACATCCTGCCAGTTGCGCCCATGTGTGGAGCCAGCGAGCCAGGCAAGCGCTTCGGCAATCTGAAGCTTCGCTTCAATCACCACAATTGTACTCAGTGCTGAAAGGCTGGCCGCGACGGCAAGTCCGGTCAGTGCTGTGCGTGTCGGTGACAGGTTTTTGCCGAGCAGGCTCAACAGCACAACCACAAGGCAAGCACCGCCTGCCGAGAAAAGGGCAAAGAGTGCGCTACCGGGAATGATACCGCCGAGTAGTGCGACGAGGCTTGCAAGCGCTGCGCCTTGTGCAAGGCCCAATGTCTCTGGGCCGGATAGTGGATTGCGGGTCACGGCCTGCAACAATAATCCCGCCACTGCGAGCAAAGCGCCTGCGCCCATGGCCACGAACACGCGCGGCGCGCGTAGCGCCTCGATCGCCTGCCAGTCGATGTCGCGTCGGGCAATTCCGTCGCCGAAAAGAAGCCCGGCCAGAAGAACCGCGACCAGAAGTGCGCCGAGGCTCGCATAAAGCGCGGTCGGCCGCTTGAATATGGTTTTACCCAGAATCTGTGCGGGGCTGGCCGTTGCTTCAGTCTTCATGCGGCGCAATACGAAGATCAGCGCCGGTGCTGCAAAGCAGGCGGCCAGAATGCCTGTCGGGATGATTGTGCCCGCGCTGCTCAGCCATTGTGCTGCAATGTCGGCTGAAAGCAGCGCAACGGCTCCCCACAGGCAAGCGGCGGGCAAAAGCACATTGTGTCGAACCATGCCGGTGGCGCGCAGCAAATTGGGCACTGCCAGACCAATGAAGCCAATGGGCCCGGCGATGGTGACGGCGGCGCCCGATAGCACGATTGTTGCAAGAAGGCCGATCAGTGCCGTCGCTTTGCCCAACCCAAGGCTTGCCGCCATGTCGCTGCCGAGCGCCATAACATCGAACTGGCGGGCGAGGGCAACGAGCAGCAAAATTGCGGCGACGATAAAGGGAGCGAGCGGCGCAACCTTGCTCCAGCCGGTTTGTTCCAACATGCCTGACGACCAAAGGATAATGCCGGATGCGCGATCATCCGCAATCAGGATGATGGCGGAGGAGAGCGCCGAAAAGGACAGTGAGACCGCTACACCCGCCAGTGCAAGCCGAACCGCTTGGGCACGCAATCCGCCGCCCACCAGCAGGCATAATGTTCCGCCAAGCGCACCGCCGATGATGGTGGCGAGAAAGCCCGGAAAGGCAAAGGGAAGCAGCAGGCTGGAAATAACCAATGCCAATTGTGCGCCGCTGGTGACCGCCAGAATGTCCGGTGCGGCAAGTGGATTGCGCAAAATGGTTTGCATTACCGTGCCTGCGGCAGCAAGGGCTGAGCCGACCAATATGGCTGCAACTGCGCGGGGCAGGCGAATGGTCTCGATGATGATCTGCGCCAGGGATTGCGGGCGCGATGGTGACTGCAAGACATCCTGTAAGGTGACATTGCCGCTACCGATGACGAGTTCGACAGCTGTCAGCGCGACGAGCAGCAGGATTGCCAGAACAACAATGCCTACAGTGAAGGTCGCCGTTTTCGTCTGGTTCGACGCCAGAGGTTGCGCGGTCATTCCGCGTTCCGCTCATGTTCGGCGGATGGCTGAACGGTTGGATCATTGACCCAGCGGGGCATGCAGAACGGGATCGGTAAAACCGGATGCGCCGTCACTTCGATGTCGAAATCGAAAGCTTCTCTAAGGCGCTCTGTTGTGAAAACGCTTTCGGGACTACCGGAGGCCATCAAGTGGCCTTTGCGCATCAAAATGACATCGTCGGCCAGTTCCAGCACCTGATTGAGATCGTGCAGAACGGCTACGATGGTCAGGCCATGATCGCGGTTGAGCTGCTTGAGCAGTGTCAGCAGTTCAGCCTGATGGCGAATGTCGAGAAAATTTGTCGGCTCATCGAGAAACAGGACTGACGGTTCCTGTGCGAGAGCCAACGCCACCCAGGCGCGCTGGCGTTCGCCACCAGAGAGAGAAGCCACCTGACGATGACGCAGGGCATGCAGGCCCGTTTGCGTGATGGCGCGTTCGATAGCCTGGCGGTCATGATCGCCGAGACGGGAAAACAGGCCGCGATGCGGATGACGTCCGTTTTCGACCAGTTCTTCTACGGTCAGGCCAGCGGGGACTTCCGGCATTTGCCCCAGCACGGCGATCTTGCGGGCGAGATCAATACGTTTCAGACGGTTGATGTCTTCCCCGTCGAAAAGGACTTGACCGCTCGTTGGCGTTTGAAGACGCGCCATGCTGCGCAAGAGCGTGCTTTTGCCTGAACCGTTGGCTCCGCAAATGACAGTTATGCGCCCGGCCTGAACCGAGGCATCAACCGAGTTCAGAGCCATCGCGCCGTCAAAACTGACGGAAACGCCAACCGTCCTGATGATTGCTTTGTCCTGCGTGGCCATAGGCTTCCAAACGACATGTTCTTCGATGCCGTGTGATAGACAAGAGGATACGGCTCCGCAAGTTTTCTAGAGCATTCCAGTTAAGATTGAATCGTCGGGACGTTTGCATTGTCCAATGGACGCTCTGCCGACAGGTGGTCGATCAGTGCACGCGCCGATGAGGTCAGCTCATCCAGCGAACGTATGCACAGCGACAAATGCCGCGTGGCCCATGCATCCGTCAGCGGTATTGGCACGATGCTGGTTGTTGTCATCATACGGTGCGCAACCAGTTCCGGAATGATCGCCAGACCGACGCCTACGGCGACCATCGGGCAAATGCTCTCAAATGTACGCAGCCGCGTGCGCGTCTTCAGCTTGACGCCAAGACGTGCCGCATGGGTTTCAATGTGATTGTAGAGGGCACCTGAATAGAGCCCGATAAACGGTTCATGCAGCGCATCGGCGAGACAGGCCGATTTTCTGGCGGCGAGGGGATGGTCTGGTCCCGTAATCAGAACCAGTCGGTCGATGGTGAAGGGGAGGAGTGTCAGTCCAGCGGTATCGACAGCGTCCGACAATATGCCGATCTCGACAAAGCCGCCGGAAACAGATTTTGCAATTTCCGCGCTCTGCCGTTCTTTCAGCTCAACATCGATTTGCGGATTGTCGGCCATAAACCGGGCAAGTCGCGTCGGGAGATATTCGGTAACGGAAGCCGTATTGGCCGCCACGCGCACGGTTGAACGCATGCCCTTGGCATGGGCGATCAGATCGGTATGCATATCGGTCATCTGGCGCAACACGATGCGCGCATGATGCGCAAGCGCTTCCCCCGCCGCAGTGAGCGTAACACCACGTCTGCCGCGTTCGAGAAGCTTGACCTCGCCAATGGTTTCCATATCGCGCAAGCGTTCGCTTGCGGAGGGCAGGGCTAGCCCCACTTCCGCAGCGCCGTGCGTAATGCTTCCGGCGTCGGCAACGGCGATGAAAAGGCGAAGGTCTGTAAGGTCGAAACGCATGCTTGTTTATCGCCGATATTATGCCTTCGGTAAAGCCGAAGGCAGAATATGGAAATTCCGCATTTCGCAAAACGGGGATTTCTCTATAGCGGAAGAATGACCCAATCAGCCGCACTTATCGTCACGATTAGCCTCACTTTCCTTGGCGCTGGCTTTGTCAAAGGCCTGACCGGCATGGGATTGCCAACCGTTGCCATGGGTGTGTTGGGCGCGCTGATCTCACCTTTGACAGCAGCAAGCCTGCTTATTGTTCCGTCATTCATTACGAATGTCTGGCAGCTTCTGGCCGGGCCAAGTTTTCGTGCGCTGGCTCTGCGCCTTTGGGCCATGATGGTGGCAATCATAGTCGGAACGTGGATCGGCACCTTCATGCTGGTCGACGGCGAGACGAGCCTGACCACCGCGCTGCTCGGTGCATGCCTGGTCATTTATGCTGGGTATACGCTGCTGGCCCGACAGTGGCACGTAGCGGCTCGGCACGAAGTCTGGCTCTCGCCGCTGATCGGTCTTCTGACTGGCTTGATCGCCGGTGCGACCGGCGTGTTCGTCATCCCCGCTGTTCCCTATCTTCAGGCGCTGGGGCTGAAGAAAGACGATCTGGTGCAGGCATTGGGATTGTCGTTCACGGTGTCGACCATTGCGCTTGCTCTCGGGCTTTCCTCGCGGCAGGCCTATAGCGGCGATATTCTTCTCATTTCGCTCGCCGCCGTCCTGCCAGCGCTGGCAGGCATGGCGCTTGGGCAGGTTTTTCGCCAGAAAATAAGTCCGGAACGGTTTCGCCTCTGGTTTCTTGTCGGGCTTATGCTATTGGGAACGGAAATGCTGGTGAGACCGATATTCTTGATAAGCTTTCAATAGCGGAAGAATTTTCTTTTCCCCTCCGATACATACGGATTTGCTTTCTTGTTCGCATATGTCGGAGACAGGATACTCACGCTCATCAATAGCGGGATCGGTTGCAGTTCCCGGGAAAGCTTGGAATAGACAGGCCGCTTCTGGCTGCAGTGTGACATGACCCGACAGAAATCTCCTGACCATAACGGGTCGCCTGTGTCGCGATTCCGGCTGTTTAATCCGCTTCTTGCGGGTGCGACGCTGCGTGAGCGCGCGATTGCCTGCATTGGGGCGCTGGTTGGCATCGCTCTCACCGGTTTTGTCTCGGGTCTTCTGCTCGGTAACGGTCCGCATCTGCCCTTGATCGTCGCGCCCATCGGCGCATCGGCGGTGCTGCTGTTTGCCGTGCCAAACAGTCCACTCGCACAACCATGGTCGATCATCGGCGGCAATACGATTTCCGCGCTGGTCGGCGTGATTGTCGCTCGCTATGTCAGCGACCCAGCTCTTGCTATCGGGCTTGGCGTTTCGCTTGCAATCGCCGCCATGTCGGTCACGCGCAGTCTGCATCCGCCCGGCGGCGCTGCTGCGCTGACGGCTGTGCTTGGCGGTCAGGCGGTCGCAAGCTGGGGCCTGTGGTTTCCGCTCGTGCCGGTCGGTTTCAATTCCTGTCTGCTGGTGGGGGTGGGCATCCTGTTCCACAAGCTTGCCCGGCGGAAATATCCGCACAATGCGGCTACTGCGCCAGTGAGCCTGCACGAGACCAAGGACTTGCCGCCTTCGGTGCGAACCGGCATTCGGGAAGAGGATATCGATGAAGCGCTGAACACGCTGGATGAGAGCTTCGACATCGACCGCAACGATCTTGGCCGGTTGTTGCGGCAGGTGGAATTGCAGGCATCGATCCGCGCCCACGGCGATCTGACTTGTGCCGACATCATGTCACGCGATGTTATCAGCATTGGTGAAACCGATTCCGGCGATCAGGCCCGCAATTTGCTGTTGCGCCATCGTATCCTGACCTTGCCTGTGACGGGTTCCGATGGGCGTTTGACCGGTATGGTTGGCCTGCGTGAATTGATCCAGCCGGGCGAAAGCCTGAAAGATCATGTGATCCCGGCCATTACGGCTGGGCCGGATGATGCCGCATTGAGCCTGCTTCCAGTTCTGACCGATGGTCTTACCCATGTGGCTGTCATCGTGGACGAGAACAGATTTGTGGTCGGCGTCGTGTCGAAAAGCGATCTTCTCAGCGCCATTGCACGCGTTTTGCCGCAAGCGGCGCTACCTTCCATTCGGGCCGCAGCCTGATATCTGAATAGGGCCAGATGTTCCTGTTTTTAGCTGTTTCCGGCAACGCCTCTCAAGGCTCTGCCGGAAATACGCTATTGAATAAAAAGCAGATTTTGGGCAGGGTCGACTCCCAAGACAATGTCGGTGAGTGAAAATGTCCGTCCAGCGCGTAAGTTTCTATATTCTTCTGGCGCTCGTCACGATCGCCTTCGCCTGGCTGCTTATTCCTTATTACACTGCGGTCCTGTGGGCGGTCATACTCGCTGTCATCTTCTATCCCGTTCAGCAATATCTCGTGCGGCTTCTGCGTGGACGGCGCAATCTTGCAGCCTTTCTGTCGGTGCTGATGTGCATCTGTCTGGTCATTATTCCGGTGCTGATCATTTTCAGCTCGCTGGTTCAGGAAGGAAACTCCCTTTACCAACGGCTGAGCAGCCGCGAATTTGACCTCAACAGCTACATCACCAGCATTCTTTCCGTACTGCCGGATTCGCTGGAAGACTGGCTCAAGCGCTTTGAGCTTGGCAGTTTCGCCGAATGGCGTTCGCGCATTTCAGCGACAATCCTGCAAGGCAGCCAGCTTTTCGCTGGTCGTCTCGTCAGCTTCGGCCAGAACACGCTGCAATTTTTCATCGGCTTCGGCATCATGCTGTATCTGCTGTTTTTCCTGTTCCGCGACGGTGCGGATCTGGGACGCAGAATCCGGCAGGCCATTCCCCTGAGCGACGACTACACACGTCAGTTTCTGGAAAAATTCACCGCTGTTATCCGTGCAACGGTCAAGGGCAACATCATCATCGCGATCATTCAGGGCGCCATCGGTGGCGTTGCCTTCTGGCTGCTGGGGATCGAGGCAGCCCTGTTGTGGGGCGTGATGATGACCTTCTTCTCCATGCTGCCAGCAGTTGGTGCGGCGCTTGTCTGGGTGCCTGCCGCCGTGTGGTTCTTTGTCAGCGGTGACTGGGGCAAGGGCGTCATTCTCGTCCTGATCGGAACGCTGGTCATCGGTCTCGTGGATAATCTGCTGCGCCCGCCGCTGGTCGGCAAGGGCACACGTATGCCGGACTATGTGGTGCTGATCTCGACGGTTGGCGGCATTTCGCTGGTCGGCATCAACGGCTTCGTTATCGGGCCGTTGATTGCGGCCATGTTCATTGCCGCATGGTCACTGCTTGCTGAAGAGCAGAAAGACAAGCCCATTGCCGCCGACAGTCCGAAACCGTCGGCGGTAAAGGCTAGACGCTCGAAATAATCAAGGATCAGGCGACTTTGAGCGTTTCCACTGGCAGGCCGGTATCGGTCATCTTGTTGTCGATACCGTTTTCGTCGAGGAACTGCTTCATCTCCGCATAGGTTTCAAACCATGCGCGGTTATATTTGTCGAACAGCGACTGATCCCAGTAATCTTCCAGACGGAACGGCTTGTCGCTGAAAACGTCATAGCTTGGAATCTTGTAGGTCTCGGCAAATTCGGCCGTGCGACTGTCATAGGTGAAATAGATCGACGGCACGCCATTGGCGAGCGCCATCAGATTGCCGTGCAGGCGATAACCAAGCACAAGCTGTTGCTGGCGCACGAGGTTTTCGTAATCGGCCACAACATCGGAATAGAACATCTTGTTCCGGTAGAGATTTTCGATTTCATCGTCGAAATACCAATCGGCGGTCCAGCGATGCGCCTTCAGAGCGGCGATGGCCTCTTCCTTCTGTTCGGGTGTGCCGAATACCATCTTTTTCTCATCGATCTCGCCTTGGGCCATCAGCGTGACGTCGAAGCGCCGCGCCATTGTCTTGATGAGGTCGCGGTGACGGGTGAGATATTGCTCAATGTCCTGTGCATAGGCAGGTGAAACCTCGCGGCGTACGGTGACGCCAACCTTCTCTACGCTGTCGAGCGGCGGCAGCTTGATGCGCAAATGCTGGTTGTTGCGGCGGAAAGCCGTGGGGCAGCCGATGATGCGCACATTGCGAATACCGATATCGTTCAGCACCTGCGCCGTATAAGCGCCACGCACGCCAATAGAGACCGTCGAATCCGCGATGATGCGTAGTACGGCCTTGGTTTCTTCGGAGAGTTCCAGCGCGCCCTTGGAGGGGGCCTGCGCGCCGATGCCAAACGCGATGACCGGCAGCTTCAAACGTTGCAGGACGGCAATGCTCTCGCGCCAGTTCATGTCCTTGTTCACATAGTTCGACCCGCGCAGAATGACATAATCATATTCCTCGCGTAGCTGATCGATCTTTTCCGGCGAATAAGCGGTTATGGGAAGCTCGGACGCCTTTTCATAGTTCATCAGCTTGAGTGATGACTCGAACACAAAAGCATCGCCGATATTGTGATAGTGATTGATGCTACCCTGCACGTCGGTGTGACGGTACCAGCGCACATTGTCGTGGTCATACACTTCTCCAGCGGGAATCATCACGAGGGCGCGGGCCATTCGGTTTTCCTTTGGTAAGAGCATTTCCAGCAAAAGTGTAAAACGGTTTTGCGTTCGGAAATGCGTAAGATCATGATTCCAAGCAAGCCAGGCTCAGCTTGCCTGAGAGAGGACAGTTTCACTCACTGCCGGCTTCGGTTTGCGAGGCTTCGCCTCACGCAATCGGTTATAAAGGTCGAGATGCTCTTTGGCGCAATCAACATAGTGTACAGGACGACGGATAGAATTGTGAAGTCGGTCCCATATGCTAGGCTCGCTTAGAACCTCGGTGAAACGGTCTGCGAGATCTTCGGCGCTGCGGACGCGAAAATGCAGGCCGTCTTCGCCATCGCGAATTTTCTCGGCCATGCCGCCAATATTGGAGCAGATCACCGGGCGGCGGTGATGCAAGGCTTCCTGAATGACGATGGGTGAGTTTTCCCACCAGATCGACGGCATCACCACCCAGTCGACCGACTGCATGAGACGCGGCATTTCCGCATTCTGGTAAGCGCCATAAAAACGCACGCGGGGACCGGCCTCTTCGATCAGCTTCTGCATCCGCTCCTGAAAGGCAGGCGGCTGCTTCTCCAGATTGCCGCCAAAGATCATCAGGCGGGAATCTTCGCCCCATACCTGTTCCGGAACACGCGATACCGCGTCCACCAGTACGTCGATGCCCTTGAACGGATTGATCTGGCCGAAAAAGGCGAAGCGGCTGCGGCGCGGGTTCGGGCCGGTCAATTCGCGCGGTGGCGTAACCTCGCGGATGGCGATGCCGTTCTCGATCACAGCCATCTTGTCGGGGCTCAGGCCCCATTCGTGATAGCGGTTTGCCAGAAACTGGCTCGGCGAGATGAAGGCGTCGGCCAGTTCCAGCATTCCCCGTACAAAGCGCTCACGCTTGAGGAACCGCGCTGGCGGAACCTGCGGAAAGCAGGCGTGGCAATCAATGGGCGAGGCCTCGTTGCAAAGCTTCGAGGTTCCGGCTTTTACCATCTGGCCGTCATTGTTGCAGATGGACAGGAATTCGTGGAACGTGACCAGAATGATGCGATCCGGCAAGGTCTCGCGGATTGCATAAAGCGTTTCCAGTCCCAGTCCCATCACATGATGGAAATGAACGATATCCGGATCAAAATCGCGTACGAAGCGCAAAAGATCGCGACGGATTTCGTCCGTGTTCTTGTTCGACAGGTAGAAGTGATCATATTCGTCGGCGTGAAACAGGATTTCGTCGCTGGCGCGGCGCATGCTCATCAATGCCGTTGTGCCGTGGCGCGGTATCGGGTGTCCGGCGCGGGCCAGATAGACCGATTGCACGCCGGGAATGGCGTTTAGCCCCTTGTGCAGGTTATAGGATGCGATTTCACCTCCGCCCAGCGAGATCGACGGGTGGGCGTGCGAGATGACCAGAACGCGGAGTTTGTCGCTCATGCGGGTTCCTCAATCTGTGCGCTGCGCCTGCCAGCAAGAATATTCGACCAGCGTGCATCAAAGACCTGACGGTCGATCCGCTCGATCAATGCGATGGTTGATGCTCTGTCGGTGACGGACACATCGTCGGAACCGAGCATCTGTGCCGATGGCAGCCAATAGGAGCGCAAGCCGGACTGTTTCAGTTTCAAGCCAAGGTCCAGCCCTTTTTCGTGCGTGCCAAGATAACCGCGGGTGAAGCCGCCAACCGAAAACAGGGCGCTACGGGGCAGAATGCAGCATTCGAAGGTCGCCGTGGCGACTTCTGTGAGTGACATGCCGGAAACTGAATCCATTGGATAACCGGCATAGCGGCTGATGAGGGCTCGATCTGATTGCGGCCCTGCAACCCAGGTTCCGGCCCAGCGTATGGAATCGTCTTCGTAAACGAGTGTTGGCGAAAGAACGCAGTCGTGATGTGCGTCGTAGGCCGTGACGAGCTTGTTCAGCCATCCGGCACGTCGCGGCAAAAGCGAGCCTGCCAGAAACACCACCTTGTCGGTTGTGACGGCGCGCGCGCCAACTTCCAGCGCATCGTAAAGGTCTTCCGAACCGCTTGCCGAAACAAGGCGGATGCGCAGGCGATAGAAGTCGGCGAGCCTTCGAACCTGTACCCCGATACGGTCGATGATTTCCGTTGCTGCCGCCACGACAATCGGCGCGATGCGGGTTTCCGGATCGAGTGCGAGCAGGGCCAGCAGAGGCTCTATCTCTTCTACCCGTTCATCGACACCGATGATGATCGCCAGATTGGCGGCGTGGTTTACCGCATCTTCGAACGGGCCCAGATCAACGACGCCGAACACTTCCGGCGCCGGACGGCTGACGCCGCTCAGCAGGGGAACAAGCTGTTGATCGACAATGTGGCGCAGCGCCCAGGCATTGGGGTCCGTCGCACGTATCTGCCGGACAATCGCATCGCGTGATGTCACACGGGTCGGCGTCAGTGGATGAAAGGCGCGGCGTCCATCGCTGATGGCAAGCTCGATATAGAAGGGTGACGTGCTGTCGCCTGCAAGTTCGGGCGCAAAGGCCACGAAACCATGCGCATGACGATTGGGGTCGAGACCGGCATTGAAGGGCGGCTGGTTGTCGAACTCGCGGGTGACATCCGGCCGGTCATAGCGGGTCCATGTGCTGTCGACCTGTATCTCGCCGCGGTGGCGGCGCAGCTTGACGCTTTCCACATGGCTGTCGGGATCGAGCAGCCAACCAGAAACCAGAATGCCGCTGCCCTCGACGCGAAACACATTGTCGATGCCAAGCCTTACCGGGAAGGGCAGGCCAGAGACGGTCTCACCGCCGTCGAAGCGATTGGCGGCAGAGCGCAACCGCAGCAGAATATCCGTCGAACTGCGCACGCGCGGCAGGATGGCGCGAATATGCCCCGGCGTCTCGCGCGATCCGGCCAGCAGCCTGCGATCATAGACTTCCGTGAAGCGCCAGCCGCGTCGTCCGCGAAATAGCAGGCGTTCGATATCGTTCGGTTCAACCGGTTCGTTGGCAAGCAGCAAACCGGCAAAACCCGACGCCTGATCGTTGAGATCAGGGCGCGCGAAAACGCTGACTGAACATTCTGCCAGCGACGAGTTTTTACCGCTGATGAGAAGTCGCGTGACGGCGGGCGTCAGATCCTGCGCCCAGCCCTGAACGAAGATTTCGCCTTCGTCGCTGCCCCCAATCAGCTCGATGCAGCCATCGGAGCGCGCGCCGACCTGCAACAGAACCGTAATTGCGGCAAGCTTCTTGCGCCCGATCGGACCGGAAATCAGCCCTTCCACCAGTTCATCAATGACGGTTGGCAGGCTTGGTCCGGCAAGATCGCCGATCATGGCGACGAAATCGGCGACAGGTGCAGCGCGGGAAGCAAAATTGTAACGCGCGACCTTTGCCTTGTGCTGGAACATCACGGTCTTGAGGATACCCCGGCGCAGAACGCCGGTTGGCACAATGGCCACGAAGCCATGAGTGCCAGCGGGAGACGGCTCTTTCAGCGGCCAGGTGACGAGGTTCACCTTGACGCTCAGCGCTGGATCGCCATTCAGAAAAGCCGTGACCTGATCGCCGCTCGCATTGCCGATGCCGAGCACGAGCAGAAGCGTTTCCTCAATCACGCAGCCGACGACCATCTCGCCTTCCATCATCATGGGCGGGCGTTCCGACGGTCGGGCCGGTTTTGCTACCGGTTGCTGCGTGGCGGATCTTTCGTCTTGCGTCATGGGTTTCCCCTCAGCGCATCACGAAAAGCGTCAGGATGGCGCCGGCGACGAACCCTGCCATAACGTACATCAGCATGAACAACATTTTCACGTCGCCACCGGTGCGTTTGCGCACGTCGTCCATGCGCTTTTCAAGCCCGGCAACAACACCATCCATGCGCATGATATGCACGTCGAGTTCAGTCATGCGCTGATGCAGATCGGTGCGCAAGCTATCCACGGATGCGGTTATGTCTGCCATTTCGGCAGGCGCAGCGTTGCCGGAACTATCCAGTACCGGAGCCACACGTTGCAGCGAACGCTGGTTGACCTGTAACTGGCGCTGCGCAGCCATCAACATGTCGAGCTTGTCGAGAATGCGTGTCATCGGCGCTGCAATCAGCGCTTCTGCGGCCTGTTCGTCTGGTTTCGGCACACGGAGTTTCTGCTCATTGCCTGCCGCATTGGCTGCAACGACAACAAGTTCACCGGCGCGAGCGGCGGCGAATTGCGGCAGCATCACTTCGAAAGCGTGCAAGCCGTCGCCGATGCCGTTGCGCTTCAGGTCGGGACGTTCCTTGTCCGCCGGTGCTTCCGCGATGGGCTTGTCATCAAGAAGAACGCGGATCAAAAGCCGTTCGGTGGGTGCTCCGGGATCGAACGCCCAGCCGTACAGGCGGCCTTCTTCAATGGCGTCAACGCGTCCTTTCATGGCTTCTGTCCTCTGAGGTGCGGCGGATGCAGCCTGTGCTGCTGCCGGTTTTGCTGCCCCTTCGGTTGGAACTTTGGTCGCGATGTTCATGATCTACCTCTTATGCTGCCTCGACGCAGGCCGTTCGTAATGTCCCGATCAGATCGAGATACCGCGATGCCGTCATGTCGATGGTGTCCGGATGGCGTGCATTGTCGCTGAGTGACTGACGCAGCTCCGGGTTTTCCGCCATACGGCGCATGGCTTCCGCCAGCGCCTGCGGATCATTGGGCGGAACGGTCAGGCCGTTTACGCCGTCCGTAATCATTTCAGCCATGCCGCCGATATTGGAACAGATGACCGGGCAATCCTGTCCCTGTGCTTCCTGAATGACGAGGGGCGCATTTTCCCACCAGATCGATGGCATGATGGCGCAATCGACGGTGCGGATCAGTTGCGCGATATCCTCGCGCCGATACGCTCCACGCCTTTGCACGAAAGGGGCTGTTTCAGTGAAAAGCTGGTCGATTTCGGTGACAAAGCTCTCGCTTTGAAAGGGTGCCGCGCCATGCACGCGCAATTCGAAGTCGAAACCTTCATTGATTAGCTGTTGCGCCGCCCGGAGCAGAACAGTCGCGCCCTTCCATGGGTTCAGATTGCCGAAATAGCCGAACACAGGCTTGTTTCGTTCGCGACGCGGGGTGTCGATCGAAGGGCGTTCAGGCTGACCGTTCGGAATGACACTGATCAGCTCTTCCGACAGACCCCAGTCAACATAACGCTGTTTCAGGAACTCACTCGGAGACACGAAGGCGTCAACCGCGCTCAGCAATGACTTGATGTGGCGCTCACGCAGCACGAATTTGTCGAGCGCTATGTCCTTGAAGCAGGCATGGCAGCGATCCGGGCTGGCGCCGTAGCAAAGTTCCTTGCCGGTTGTGCGCACCATCAGTCCATCGTGGTGGCAGATCGGGTAATAGTCGTGCAATGTCAGAACGATACGGCAATCCGGCAATGTGCGACGGACAATATGCGGAAATTCCGCACCGAGCAGCAGAAGGTGGTGAAGATGCACCACATCCGGGCGGAAATCCTTCAGCAGTTCCACAATGTCTGGCACAATGCCGTAGAGGTCGACCTGGCTCATGTTGAAACGGTCGAAATGACCAGACCAGAGCAGGATTTCGTCGCCGCCATTGCCAATGCTCTGAAAGCTCGTTCCCGGCCGTTCCTGACGGTGAACCTTGTTGGTGGCTCCGAGAAACAATGCTTCGCAACCGGCGCGCTGATAGGCGCGGAACAGGTCATGGGCGAAGATTTCCGTCCCGCCGGGATGCAGCGAGGGGTGATTATGGGCAGCGACGAGCACGCGTTGGGCCATCAGGCAGCGCCTCCACGTGTCGCAATGAACAGATCCTGATAATGGTCGGATGCGATTCCGCGCCAGTGGCCGAATGACTTCAGTTCCAGTGTCAGGCCGACACCCGCCAATGCGCGATCCAGAAAGCCGTTTTCGAATCCGACGGCGGCGAGTGGTGGCAGCTCCGGCACATACCAGCACGGGCCTGCACCGCTGCGTTCGAAACTGAGACGCGGGTCGCGTTTGCCATGGCGGTCACGTGCGGCGATGTCATCGACGACAAAAGCCGTCATGAACAGTTTGCCGCCCGGCGCCAGCACACGGGCAATTTCCCGCAGATAGACTTTGACTTCGTCAGCGGCGAGATGCGTCACCACCGACGTCATGATGACAAAATCGACACTCTTGTCTGGAAACGGCAGAACGAGGTGATGCCCATCGACAGCGCCACGCGGATTATAGAGCGCATGGGCTATATCGATGTGCTGAAACTGGAAGTTCGGATAAAGCGCGCTGATGTGCTGGCGGCACCAGTTCGTGCCACCCGCCACCGGGTCGATGCCCGCATAACGACCCTTGGCGGGGTCGAGATATTGCGTCAGCGGCACGGCCATGCGTCCGATGCCTGATCCGATATCGAGAACGCGCGCATCGGGCTTGAGTCCGCCTTTGCGGATAAAATGGCCAAGAAACTCTGCACCGACGGCCCGGAAATCACCATCGCCCACAAACACGCTGTTGGGATCGGGTGAGGGCAGGAAGCGGTTCTTCAAGACGGCGCGTGTCAGCCAGCCGATTTGTTCTTCGGGAATTGGAAGTTTGGTTTCAGGCTGTTTCAGCGCTACCACGTCGGTCAAGCGACGCTCCTTTCATATTTGGCTACGATCACATTGGACGACGACGCGGTCTGCGTGTCGTCTTCTGGCGGAGCCATCAGGTCGGTGATGTCTTCGTCCCAGCGCTGGGTGTGCATCCAGGAGTTATATTGGCTGGCGAGGCCACGCATATAATCAGCGCTGCGGCGGATTGAACGGCGCTCGAAATGATACAGCGCGACGGCAGGGTCGTAGTAAACCTGAAAGCCAAGCTGGCGAATTTTCAGACAGAGATCACTGTCTTCATAGTCACCGATCACATAGTCTTCAGTATATCCGCCCACGAGATCGAAGATATCCTTGCGGGTTATAAGGCAAGCGCCAGTAACGCCGGGAACATCGCGTCCGACAAGGGCAGGCGCATAGCTGCCGGGCATGCCCTTGTAGTAATGATGGTTGAGCCATACGCCGTGGCGGTCACGGGCAAAATAGAGGCCTGCGTGCTGAAGCGAGCCGTCTTCAAACAGAAGTCTGGGGCCGATAGCGCCAAGCCGCTTGTTGTCGAAGAGCGGTTGCAGCAATTCTTGCAGCCAACCATGCTTTTCCGGCACGACGTCGGAATTCAGCATCACAATGGCCGTACCCGTTGCCACGCTCGCACCCGCATTGCAGGCGCGGGCATAACCGCCATTGCGGTTCATGATGACAAGGCGAAACGGCAGGTCATGCAAGATATGCAGGCCGCCCAGCATATGCTCCGTATCGTCGTGTATTTCCGGCGAATCGAGAACGAAAATGAGTTCTGCATTGCCGACGATCCAGGGATCGGTTGCCAGTGATGAAAACTGGAAGCGCAAGAAATCCAGATTGCGATAAAGCGGGATGACGATCGACGCGACCGGGTTGGCGGGCGTGGTGCCGAAATCCTTGGTTTCCGCAATGCGCACGGTCGCGCCCAGCTTCTTTTCCACTTCGGTCAGCGCGGGAGCGAGAATGGTCTCGAACACTTTCGGGCGTGCGTGCTGCGGCGGCACGGCACGCAAGATGCGCTTACGCTGCTCCGCCGGTTCGAACGGCTGCGGGGCAGGGACCAAAGGCGCGGTTGCGCCGGATGTGAGCCGCATCTGGAAACGCGGTTGCAGAAGAGGACCTAGGTTCTTGGCTGCGGGAAGCCACGCGACAAATCCTGTCACATCGGCCTGTGGCGCATCTTCGCGCTTGGCGATCTTGCCAGGGAATTTGTGAAAATGGGCTTTCAGCGAAATTGCGCTGCCATTGGCCGGTAGATATTCGATATCGCCCAGCATCGCGGACGGATCATGGTACCATCCGCCGACGATCAGCCCGTTATCCAGTGCAAGTGCGAGGTCGATTTCCGCCGCCGGGTTATGGCTTGCGGATTGTGTGATCTGGCGTACTGGAAGAGGTGAACGGCTTTGCAGGTCGATGGCTACAGCCGGGCCGCTTTGGCCAAGCTTGGCGAGTTGACTGACCAGAAATTCACGCAGATCGGCATTGCCCTGCCATTTCGTCCACCATTTGCCGAAATCCATCGGCTCCGACGGGCTATCGGACAATTTACGGATCGCAACACCCTTCTGCCCGGTCAGGACGAACAGAAACGATGAGGGCAAATCCTGCGGAGATTCAACCAGAAGATGGCAAGGCTGCCATGCCTTGTGCGACTGCTGGCCGACCGTGAAGCGTGGAGGGATAACGATGACGCTTCCATTGCTGACGCCATAGATGGCTGAAATTTCGCCCAGCATCGGATCGACAGCAGTCTCCAGCAGATGATGCCCGGCAACTGGCTGGCCGCAGTTCTGGATTTCGCGCGGCTCTGGCGTCAGCGCCAATGTGATGTCGCGAACCAGCGCTGCAAAAGTCTGATTGCGCGACAGGCGGAACGCGCTGCGCCATGTGGTCAAAATGGTCGAGAGCAGCTTGATGTGCCCCGGCAGGGTCAGCTCTGACAGCATGCGCTCGCTATCAAAGGATGCAAGCTCGTTGGCTGGATAGAGAATGGACTGAACCGTGGGGCCGAGGGAACCGGCAGAAAGCGCAAATTCAACGGGTTCGTTGCCCGTGCGCATGGCCCAGAACATACGCGTGCCGCCGTTTTCCAGCGGAATACCGACACTCAGCAGCGGTACCGGCTGGACGGGCATTTCAAGCGCACATTTGGTCGACTGGCGCGCCGGGCTTGGAATGTCCCAGGCGATCACAGCGACGTCGGCGCAAAGGCGGCAGATTGAGAGATTTTCGGGTTTGCTTTCCCGGATATCGCGCGTTCCGATATCGCTTGCCCCGGAGCCGCTTGCAATTTCCGCCGAATGGTCGAGGTTCAATGCGAATACCCTTTCATTCTTGTCGGATGCAGGAAAATCAACGAGGAGCCCGCATTCTGATCCGAAAACTGGCAGTCACTTTTCGGAATACGCTTCAAAATCAAAAGCGTGCCCGGCGGGAGGCTGCCGGGCACGCCATTATTGGTTCAATCAGTGAACAGTGAAGTACTGGTCAGGATGTGACTGAATGTCGTCAGCACTGGTGTTCACGAGGGTAACGGTGTCGCCATTGCCGAGATCGACAACGACATTGCCACCAACCTGCGTGACGCGATCGGCAAGATCGTCCGCGGACGAAATGTCGAGGCCATTGATGCCCTTCTGAATCTGAAGGATGTCCTCGCCAGGATTGAAGTCGAGGATGACGTCGTTTCCGCCGCCACCGTTGAACAGGAACGTGTCGCTCCCGTTACCACCAATCAGCACGTCGTCGCCGGCACCGCCATCGAGGATGTCGTTACCATTGCCGCCGAACAGAATGTCATTGTGAGCGCCGCCATAAAGCAGGTCATTGCCGTTGCCGCCCTGGAGAATGTCATCTCCATTGCCGCCATACAGCACGTCGCTGCCATTGCCGCCGCTCAGAATGTCATTTCCTTCATTACCGTAAAGAATGTCATTGCCATTCTCGCCGAACAGGACGTCATTGCCCGTGCCGCCGAAAAGAATGTCGCTGCCATTCCCACCGAAGATGGTGTCATTGCCATCCCCTCCGAAGACGAGATCATCACCGCCATGGGCACGGATGAAATCGTCAAAGCGGGAGCCGAACAACACGTCGTCGTAGGCGCCGCCTTCTAGAGTGGCCATCTGCTTCTCCTTGTGTTCCGTTGGGTTTCACAAGCCGGAATGCTCCGACCATTATGCTCGTAGTAGTCTGATACGTATCTTGGATAAATACAACATTGGAAAATGGTATAATTATAAGAATAGCGTGTAACAATTTATTACGAAAAATTTATATTCTGATTTTGTGAACTTCTTTTGAAATTACTTTTGTATCAATAATAATTTATATTTGGATTATATTTAAGCGCAAATTGCTTCAAAATTTGAAACGTCACGAAATTGTCAAGAAAACGCCTATTTTTCAAAGCGATGACGCCACGCATCGTTTCCAATGCGCGGCGCTTCAAAAATGCGGAAAACTGATCTTTCTTTAGGGTATACTGCGAAATACCGTTCTTCGGCGAATGAAGGCCCGGGTTTGAATCCGCTCCGCGCGAGATTCAGTCAGGGACGGAACCCAAGCAATTCCATTCTGGAACAACTTGCTTGCAGGTCGCTCGAAACTTCGGGCGGTCAAGTTTTAGTCTTCGCGGAAAGCGCGGTTGAGGCTGTCGGTGATCGGTGAAACGATATAGTCGATTGCGCGGCGCGTTTTATGCACGATGATGACTTCCGCAGGCATGCCCGGATACATGCGGGCTGTTGGGTTGGCAGCAAGCGAATCCGGATTGATTTCGGCACGGGCTACGAAATAGGCCGTGTTGGTCTTGTCATCGATGGTCTGGTCGGCGGCGATATAGGTCAGCTTGCCGTCGAAAGGCGCCATTGAGCGCTGATTATAGGCGGTCAGCTTGATCTGCGCATTCGACCCAACTGCGACACTGTCGATATCGTTGGGGCTGACTTTCATTTCCACCACAAGCGGTTCGTTTTCAGGAACGATGTCCATGATCGCTTCGGCGGGGGAGATGACACCACCCGGCGTACGCAGGCGAATATTGGCGACGATGCCTTCCTGCGGAGCGAGCACCTCAACGCGGCGCATCACATCCTTTGCGGCGATGATCTGTTCTTCTGCGTCGGAAAGTTCGACCTGGCTGGTGGTGATTTCACCGGCAATTTCCGATTGCAGGTCGCTCTCAATACCGGACAGGGCGAATTCTGCGCCCGCCTTGGCCTGCTCGGCCTTGGCCTTGTCGCCAGTATATTCGCCACGATCACCCGCAAGCTGGCTTAGCCGGGTCTCGATTTCGGTCAGCTTGGATTTCTGAGCAAAACCTTTCTCGACAAGGCTGGCGATGGCTTTGCGTTGCTCTTCGATCAGTGCGATCTGGCGGTCGGTCGCGGCGATCTGTGCCGTCGAAGCCTTGGCCTGCTCGGTATATTGCTCGATGGTCTTCTGCTGAATGTCGATCTTGCTTCGCTTTTGCGTCTGTCGCTTCTCGAAGAAGATCTGCTCGGCGCGGATGGCATTTGTTGCGTTCTCGCCGCCTTCCTCGAATTTATCCGGGAAGGTGATTTGGTGTTCGCCAGCCTGTTCCGCTCTTAGACGCGCCAGTTTGGCGATCAGACCGATCCGGCGGCTTTCGAGCGATTGCAGCTGCGAGCGCGCCTTGGTTGCATCGAGACGGAGAAGCGGTTGGCCGACCTTGACCAGATCACCTTCCTGAACCAGCAGCCGGTCGAGGATGCCGCCTTCCAGATGGCTGATGGTCTTGCGCTTCGAATCGACGATGACGGTTCCATTGGCAACGGCAGCGCTGCCAAGTTCGGCGGAATAGGCCCAGGCGAAGAAGCCGCCAAAGGCAACGCCGATGGTGGCCAGCCCGGCGATGATCAGGCGGCGCAGCGGAGACTGGTTGTCTTCGCGCTCCAGATCATAAGCCCATTCTGGTTTGACGCTGCCGAAGCGGGTGAGCGCCTTGTGGTCGGATGATTCTGCACGTGGTGCGAGCAGATTCGAAACGCGGCGGGGAATGACGGATTTTCCGGTCATGAGTTCACGGCTCCTGCCTGCGGATTATTGTTGCCGGGCGTCAGCGACGCCACAACGTCGGTGCGCGGACCGAATTGTGTGATGCGGCCGTTTTCAAGCACCAGCAGCTTGTCGGCAACCTGCATGATAGTCGGACGATGTGCGATCATGATGACGATGGCGCCATCATCACGGGCGTGTTCGATGGCGCGCATCAGGGCGCGTTCGCCGATGGCGTCGAGATTGGAATTGGGTTCGTCGAGTACGATCAGGCGCGGACGATTATAGAGACAGCGCGCAAGGCCGATGCGCTGGCGCTGGCCGCCAGAAAGCGTTAGTCGTCCGTCGCCGACCGGTGTGTCGTAACCGAGCGGCATGCGCCCGATCATTTCATGCACGTCGGCAAGACGGGCAGCTTCCAGCACGCGGTGCGGATCGCTGTCGCCCATGCGCGCAATGTTGTCCTTGATGGTGCCGTCCAGCAGTGAGACCGACTGCGGCAGATAGCCCGCGATTTCGCCAAACGAGCCGCGCTCCCAGAGATAGACATTGTTGCCGTCGAGGAAAACGCCGCCTGAGGTGGGCTTGACGATGCCGATCAACAGACGCGCAAGCGTGGATTTACCGGCCGCCGATGGGCCGACAACGCCGAGCACTTCACCGGGCGAAATCGAAAACGAAATGCCCTTGATAATCGGGACTTCCACGCCGGGAGCAGCATAGATCAGCTTGTCGATAACAAGATCGCCATTGGGGCGCGGGGTCGGCATCGTCTGGCGCACTGCGAGGTTTTCAGACAGCAGCGACTGAACACGTTTCCAGCTCGCTATCGCGCTGACCCATTGACGCCAGTTCTCGACAATGCGGTCGAATGGCATCAGCAGGCGACCGATGATGATGCTGGTCGCGATCATCGCGCCGGGGGAGATTTCCTGCTGCATGGCAAGCAGAGTACCGATGCCGAGCGAGGCAATCTGGATGATGAAACGCGCCGTGCGCGCAATAGACGACAGTGCTTTGACGCGGGTGCCGCCAAGGTCGAGAACCTCGAGTGCCTGCATTTGCACGGTGCGCCAGCGGCGGGCGAGGGCAGGCAGCATGCCCATGGCTTCGATGACTTCGGCATGGCGCAGACTGCTGCCGATTTTCGTCACCGCTTCGATATTGGCCTGATTGGCCTCCTGAATGAGATTGCGGGTCAGGAGGTCGGTCAACAGGCCGCAGGCGACCAGAATGACGACCGCAACGACGCCGATAACACCAAGCATCGGATGCAGCAGAAACAGCACGCCGAGAAAGATTGGCGACCATGCCGCATCAAGCGGCGCGTTGATGGCGGGTGAGGTCAGAAAGCCGCGTAGTTCTGTGAGATCACGCAGGGTCTGCGTCGCCTTTGGCAGCCCCTGATCGACCGAGGCCTGAACGGCGGCGGTCAACACGGCCAGGTTGAGGCGGCGCACCAGCGCGGTACCCATGGCTTGAAATGATAGCGCCCGGATGAACTCCAGAACGCCGAAAACGATCATCGCGCCGACCGCGAGAATCGTCAGCATGGTCAGCGTGTCGAGACTGCGGCTGTTCAGGACGCGGTCATGAACCTGCAACATGTAGAGCGGTACGGTCAGTTGTAGCAAATTGATACAGGCACTCAAAAGCACCGCATAAAGCAGCCCCGACAGGAAAACGCGCCGGGCCCTGTAAATTAGGCTTTTGGGCGAAACTCCCGCTTCATCGGTGGCTTTTTTGCCGACGGAGCTCTTGCCATTTAGGTTCTTTTGGCCAGTATCGTTCATACGCGGTCTGCCTTGGTATGGTCACAGGTCGTGGATATCCCTAAAGAGAGTCACCCATCTATCAGTATTATTCAAGTAATACCGCTTAGAATGTGACGGAAAAAAGTTATTACGGCGGGGAAATGCGAAAGGAGACAAGAAAATCTAATTGAAAATTTCTTCAAAATTTGAAGTAAAATTGAAAATGGAGAGTAAAAGATGCAAAAACTTCTGCACGAGGGAGTGGAAGTCGAAACATCAATTGACGGATACTCATCCGTTGATTTTCCTGAAGTAACCGCCGAGAAACAGGAACGCAGAAACCCGGTGCATACAGTCGTAGTTACTCATTTCGAACTGGCCCGGATGATTGAACGAGTGAACCGCCGCTTTGTGAGCCTCCTGAAGACGGAGCTGACCAAGTTGGGGGTAGAGGACATTGGCCCGGCACAGACGCTTGTTCTGATGGCGATCGGCGATGTCGAGCTCACTGTGGGTGAACTACTGGATCGCGGGCACTATGTCGGGTCCAACATTTCCTATTATTTAAAACAGCTTACCGATGGCGGTTATGTTGATCGTGTTGCCTCTCAGCGAGACAAGCGGTCTGCACGCATTCGTCTGACAGACAAGGGCGAACGCCTTTGCCTGAATCTGAGAAACGCCAGCAGGGACTATCATCATATCCTTGCTCGCGATGACGATGATCTTAGAAATCTCGAAATCGCATACCAGACTTTACACAGACTGGAATTGCTGTGGGGCAACGCCGCACGGTATGGCATTTGATGTTGATCGACGAATACCGACCAAAAAACCTACACGTTTTGTGACATGCATATAGCTTTTGTGCACAGACGTGGATTTGGTCAGTTCGCTGCTTTGGCCGGGCATCTGGCTGAAAGCGGACATGATGTAAGCCTGATTTGCGAGACGGTGGACCGTCGCCTCCCTGCGGTCCGCGTCATTCGCCACAGAGTTGAATCTGGTCCTCGCACCGATGGTGCGATGGCCAGATATCTCGAGGTTCCGGATCATCATACCCGGATCGGTTACCGTGTCGCCGAAACGCTTGAATCGATGGCGCGGCACGGTCAGCCGCCGGACATAGTCATAGGTCATATCGGCTGGGGCAGCATGATGTTCGTCAAGGACGTGCTGCCCTCGACGCCGGCGCTTGGCTATTGCGAATTTTTCTATCGGGCGCATGGTGCGGATGTCGGCTTTGCGCCCGATGACAAGCCTGATGTTGAGATGCGTAAAAGGCTGCGGCTTAGAAATATGGCCCAGCTCGTAACGCTCGAAGGCATGGATGGCGGTTTCAGCCCAACACACTGGCAGAAGAGCCTTTATCCGAAGGCGGTGCAGAATCGCATCGCGGTCGTTCATGAAGGCGTCGATACCAAGGTTTTCTATCCAGACCGTCACGCATCTTTGCAGCTGCCGGATGGTCGTGTTCTGAAAGCCGGAGAATCGCGCGTGATCACCTTTGTGGCGCGCGATCTCGAACCCTATCGGGGCTTTCCGCAAGCGCTGGAAGCGGCGGCGAAAGTTATTCGTCAGAACAAGGATGCGATCTTTGTCTTCGTCGGCGGAGACGGCGTCAGCTATGGCACGCCTCCACCTGGTGGCGGCTCCTGGCGAGACCATCTTTTGCGCAATCACGAGCTGCCACCCGACAGGGTGGTTTTTCTAGGCTCCATCCCACATGCGGATTTGCGCAAGCTTTACCAGATCTCGACGGCGCATATCTATCTGACCTATCCGTTCGTGCTGTCATGGTCGGTGATCGAGGCAATGGCGTGTGGCGCGCTGATCATCGGGTCCGACACGCCGCCGGTGCGCGAGGTGATCCGCGCCGGTCAGAACGGCCTGCTTGTTCCATTTTATGACACGGACGTGCTGGCTCAAACGGTGCTGGACGTTCTCGCCGACCCCGATGCCTGCCTCCAGATGCGGGCGGCAGCGCGGCGAACCATCGAAAATCGCTTCCGGTTGTCGGAATGTTTACGTCAGCAAAAAACGTTGATCGATGCAGTATTGAATGTCCGATGAGCGGTATGTGGCGACAATCGGGCATTCAAGTGCCTGTATTATAATATAATAGCCCGCAATTCTGCGTGTTTACGAGGTATAGTGAATATATCTGCATATTGTTTCAAATTTTGAATTAAACCATTTTCAATTATTCGCAATATTATCATATAGTTGACGCTATATCACTGTTGACAATACATGGTCTGTATTTTCTCATTGTACTTGTAGGCCGAACCTCCCAATCGGCCATCAGACAATGGACGATTATGTTGAGCACACCACTTCCTGCGATCTCGGGGCGGAAGAACCGCCGCTATGCCATTGCTTCGATGCGTGATCGTGAAGCGCTGGAAGCGACTTCTCTGGGCGACGTGACTGCTTTCGTTGAAGGCGACGGCAAGCGTCTGCGTCTGGCGAATACATTTCCGCTCATTGCGGTTGCCGCTTCCGATGAAGGCGCACACGAACTGAACACGGTCCTGCAGCAGCTTTATCGCATGCGCACCATACCGGAAGTACCGGTCGTGCGCGTCGATGAGGCCGGGCCGGAAACCGTGCCCATGCTGGTGACCCAGTTGCTGGAAAGCAGTCTGGACCGCCTTGTCGGGCATGTCAGCAAGGTGCATGCGGAACTTGCCATGCTGCGCCGCGAACGCGAAACAATGTTCGAAAATTATCGCGCCATCGAAGACGCCTTTCATGCGCGCAACTGGGATTCGTCGACCGAGATATTCAGTCACGCGCCTCTGGTGGATCCGAAGGATGAAGGCTTTGCGCGCCTGCTACGCGAATCTGAAATCGAGCAGCTTTTTCCGGTTTCGAGCTATGCCGTGTCCGGCTTCGCGCTGCATTTCCGCGATCTGCCCGCCAACCGCAATGGTCAGTTGATTGTCACGCTGGATTATCTCGAAAACGGCGAGGGCATTGCCGAATGGCTGGTGCCCTATGGCACACTGCATTCGGAGTGGAACTTCTTTTCGCTCCCGAAAGCCTGTGACGGCAGCCATCGCACCTTGCGGCTGCGTATTTCGGCGACGGGCGGCGTTCCGCCGGAATTGTCGCTGGGCAATGTGATCGCCAATGAGCGCTACGCTGCGCGTGCCCGCATTCCGCATGCCGATCTCGACATGCGCCCGCTGGCGCTGAGAATCTTCACCGGCCTGCCGGGCGTGCGCCCGGCATCGCTGCCGAATGCCATTGTGCCGACCTCGATGATCAACGGTCGGAAGGTGGACGATTATCGTCTGCCGATCGAGCTGCTGCGCAACGTCACCAATGTGTCGGTAACGCCGCTCACGCCGGATTTCCCGACGGTTCGTTTTCTGGAACATGAAGACGCCATCGGTTGCCACCCGCTGGAAGAGGGTATCACCGCCGCTGCGATCCGCCGCGTGGTTGCGCCGGGAACCGTGCGGATTTCCGCCCGGGCTGTGATCGACCATCCGGAAGGTCAGCCCTGCGCGGTCGGTCTGCTGCTCGTCAATCTGGCGTCAGATGCGCAGGAAGAAATTGGCGCGCTGACTGCCATGGATAGGCGACGCTCGCAGGTTCTGTTCAGCGGCTGGTCGGAAGTGGCGCCCAATCGCCCCATCGACATCAACTTCATGCTCGAAGAGCCAATCGACCGCACGATGGATCTGGTCGTGTTGAGCCGGGCCGCCGGAGGGTCTGTCGATTTCTCCTGGTTGAAGGTGTTCAACTTCCGCCTCGTCAAACATGTCGAAACCAGTCCCGTCCAAGAGGTACTGAAAGAGGCCGCGAATGTACGATAGATCGAAGGATTTGATCGTTGTCGCCATGCCGCTCTACGGACATGCGGCGCTGGCGCTTGAGGCGCTGGAATCGATCCTCGCTTCGCAAACCGTGTTCCGCACGCAGATCGTGGTGTCGGTGGACGGTGATCCACGACGCGAAGTGTTCGACAGTCTGGCGCTCTATTCCGCAGCACATCCGAATATCCATGTGATCTTCGGCGAAAACGCAGGGCCGGGCGGGGCGCGTAACCGTGCTGTCGAATACATTCTCGAAGAGATGCCGGACGTCAAGGCGGTCTACTTTGTTGATGCCGACAACCGTGTGCAGCCGCACACCATCGATACGCTTTATCGCAAGCTGCTCGCGTCGGATGCGGGTTGGGTCTACACGAATATCGATACCTTCTCGGTCAACTGGCGCGCCCACTATGGCGACAGTTATTCGCGGCTCATCCACTGCATCACGGATAATATCTGCGATACGGGATCGATGATTTCTGCGGATGTATTCCGCAGTGGTGTTCGCTTCGATGATGACCGCCAGAACGGTTTTGAAGACTGGGAATTCTGGCTTTCAGCGATTGAAGCTGGCTTTGTCGGAACGCCATGCCATGACACTGGCTTCGAATATCGTCTGCGGGCGGAAAGTCGTTTCAAGGAGGCCAATCGTGACCGTTCCGGTTCGATCAACTTCCTGCGCAAGCGACATAAGGCGCTGTTTCGCCGCCCGACATTGGTCGGTTTCGAACACGAGGAATGCCCGCGCTATGGCGTCATTCGTGCGGGCGAAGGTACGGTCAGTTTCTTCACTGATCCGAGCCTTGGCGCGACTGATCTCAAGTTTGACGATGCGATCCGGGCCTTCTGGGGCAGTGTGTCGGAACCCGATAATTTCCACTTCCCCCCATTTCTTGCCTCGTCCAACACAGAGACTCTCAAACTGCTGACGCGTTCGCGTCTGTTCCCGAATATTTTGTCGCGATTGGAGAAGCTCGCCGAGCAGGCCAACATCGTTTTCGTGGAACTGACGAATGTTGAAAACGAACGGCGTATCGATACCGAAATCATGCCGTCCGGGACGCGACAACCGTACGCCGATCTGATTTTCGTTTCGACCCGGTTGATCCGGGAAATCATTGAGAACGATGCGTTGAACTGGTTCGCATCGCTGGGCACGCAGCAATTGTGGCCCACATCGGCACGCATGAAAGTGCGCTTTCCGTTCCCGCGGGTCCGCCAGCGTCGCGCCTTGTCGCGGCCGGAGCAATCCATGCTCAATCTGGTCACGTCGATTGCCACAAGCCCGCTGAAGCAGAGCGCGGCCATGCGCTGGACGTGGCGTCCGCGCCGCTTGCCCGCTTTGTCGGAAATGTATCAGGTGCTGCGCGATGAGATTGGCGGTGGGCCGGTCCTGCCGCTCGCACATAATCCCGCGAAGAAAAAGACCGCGGCGGTTCTGGTGCCGAATGCATCGTTCGGCGGTGCGGAAAAGGTGGCCTATGCGGCAGGTCGTGAACTGAAGAATCAGGGTTTTGAAACCCATCTTTTCGTTCTCGGCAATGAACGCATGGATGTGCTGGACGAGTTCGACCAGGCCTTCGATTATCTCCACTTCTGGAAGGATGGCATTCCGGCCTGGGGCGATACGAATCGCTTTCTGGGGCAGGATTTCATCACCGAGGATCACCCGCTCGACTGGAGCATTTTGCGTGGTCAGCTTTCGGGCTTCGATTTGGTCGTGAACAACCACGTCATGGCAGCGCATCCGCTGATGGGCAAGCTGCGATCCGAGGGAACGCGCACGGCCTGTTATCTCCATGTGGTGGACGAAACCGTCTTCCGCCGTCAGGCCGGGCAGCCTTATGCGGCCATCGCCTTTGAACATGCCTATGATGCGTTTCTGACCTGTTCGGATCAGTTGAAAATCTACCTGCACAGTTTTGGCGTACCGTTCGAGAAAGTCTTCTCGGTGCCAAATGGCGCGAGCTTCTCCATTGATGCGAAGCAGCGTGCGCAGGTGACGGCTGCCCGCAAGGAAGGCCGAAAAGGCCGACCAATGCGCATCCTCTATATGGGCCGCCTCGACCGCCAGAAAGGCATCGACCGGCTGCATGACGCGATCATGAAGCTCAGAGAGCAGGGTATCTCCTTCGACGCGCAGGCGATTGGCGGGGAGATTCTCTCTGATGATCCAAGCGCATCCTGGTTGACGAAGCTGCAAGAGGCGGGTGTCCGTGTGTCGCCGCCGGTCTTCGACGGCAAGGACATCGCGAACCATCTTGCCTGGGCCGATGTGCTTTTGATGCCTTCTCGTTGGGAAGGTGCGCCATTGATGATTGCCGAAGCGCAGCAGCTTGGCTGTGTGCCGGTGGCAACAGCGGTTGGTGCGGTTGATGAACTCATCAATCATGGCCGCGACGGCATCCTGATCCGCAATGGCAATGATGCGCAGATCGTTGCCGATATGACGCGCATCCTGACCATTCTTGCGCAGGACAATGACGCGCTGATGCGCACGGCTGAAGGCGCTCTTGCCTCGGCAGCGCACCGCACATGGAGCGCAGCGTTTTCCGACTTCACGGATTGGGCCAATGAAATCAGCCCTGTCTATCCGAAATCCCGGTCTTCCCAGCCGGACGTTGCAGACGATGCCAGCGCGATTGCCGTTCTCCCCGGCCGCGCAGTTGCCTGATTATACCAGAAAGGTCGACCTATGAGCCGCCCAGCCAACCCACGAATTCTCGTCACTGGCATCCCAAGCCATTTGACCCGCCTTATCCAGCGCGCGGAAAAGGCGCAGGTTTATTATTCGGAAAAGCAACGCGTGCCGGAATCCAAGGAAAACTTCATCCAGGAACTGAAGAACATCAGTAATACGGGCAATTATCTGATCGGAGAGGGTGCCATGACTGCCCTTCTGCCATCAGCAAAGCATATTCCGTTCTGGCATCTCTATAACTGCGTCAATAATGGCGCGGGTCTGGAAGAGATCAACAAGGAATTCGACATCTGCGTCTTTACCTGCGCCAATCTTTTGCGCAAGGGCCTGTCTGCTGATGCGGAAGCTCTGGTTTTGTCTAAACTGGACATGCCGGTGGTGATGCTCGGCATCGGCATCCAGAACCGCCCGGATATTGAAGGCAAAGACGGTCTGCCTGAGGGCACGAAGAAGCTTCTGGATGTGCTTAAATCCCGTGAGCATTATTTCCTCACGCGCGGCGAGAACGCTGCCGGTTATCTGCGCGATCAGGGCTTTTCTTATGTCCGCCCGGTTGGCTGTCCGTCGCTCTACTTCCGTCCCGACAATATGCGCAAGGCGATCAGCCGCCTGCCGGATGTGAAGGTGGGCGAGGGCCGCACCGTCTTTACCGGCTATATGGGCGCGGAGTTGGAAACCATCGGCGACATGAATGCGCTTAGCTCCGATGACGGACGCTCGGCCTATGTCGTGCAGGATGAGCTTCTGCATTTCGACATGCAGCTTGAGCCGGACGCCAATGGCCGCGCCTACGATTCGACGACGGGCGAGCTGGTCGGGCCGCTCACCTACAAAGGCTCCGGCGATCTCAAGAAGAAGATCAGCGTTCACGCTTTTCTCGACACCAATCAATGGCGCGCCTGGTGCTCGACGATGGATTTCTCCTTCGGTCGCCGCTTCCACGGCAACGTCATTTCCATGCAGGCCGGTGTGCCGAGCCTGATGGTGGCTGTCGATGATCGCATGCGTGAAATGCTGAATTTCTCCGGTCTGCCAAAGATCGACGCCCGCGATCTCAACGCCGCCAACGACCGGCGCGCATTCGTGAGCGATCATATTGCGGCGATGAACATCCCCGACGTGATCGAAAAATATTCGGACCGCGAACGCAACTTCCGAAGCGCCCTTTCAGAAATCGGCATTGGATAACTCTCGATCCTAGTGGTCTGATTCCAACATTTGCATCCCTCGATTCAAGCGCTGAGCAAATGTTGGAATCACAAAGACCACTAGCAAGTATATGTATCTAGTGGATTTTTCGAATTTGACGTTTGAAACAGCATACGTGTCAGCCGGGATTCAAACGTCAAATTCAATCCACTAGAAGCCCTCTCATAACTCCAGCGAAGATGGATCATCATGCGCATAATGATTACCGGCATTCCGTCATATCTGATGCGGACCGTCGAAAGCGTTTCCGGCGCGAGCGTGAAGCATCGCCCCTATTTCGAACCCATCCGCACGAAGAAGGATGTGATTGATCAGGTCAAAAAGATTGCCAATACGGGCAATTATCTTATCGGCGAAGGTGCAGCCAACGCCGTGCGCGGCCACGACGTGACCTATGTTCCGTTCTGGCATCTCGCCAACAGCCTCAACTCGCCGGACACCTATGCGAAGCTCAATGAGAGCTTTGATCTGTGCCTGTTCGCCTCGGCCAATCTTTTGCGTCCGGGATATGCGGCAACGACCGAATCCTTCGTCTTCGAAAAACTGAACATGCCCATTGTCGTTATGGGCATCGGCATTCAGAAGAAGGAAAATCTGAAGGAAGAGCTGCCCGAAGGCACACGCCGCTTCCTGGAAATTCTGCGCCGCAAGGAAAGCTTCTTCCTGACACGCGGTCATTTTACGGCAGAATTCCTCAAGGAGGCGGGCATGAAATATGTCCGTCCGACCGGCTGTCCATCGCTTTACTACGCGCCGGATCAGATGAAGCGTTCGCTGAGCCGTCTTGCCGACCCAAGCCTCGCCGACGCGCAGAAGATCTCCTTCGGCGGCTATCTGGGCAGTGTTGCCGATACGATTGTCGATGCGCATGCGCTGCTCGAAAAGGACAGCGTTGCAAGCTATGTCATTCAGGACGAAGTGATCGTCTACAATATGAACATGGCCGGTGAAGACCACTCCGAAGCCTATGATCAGGCGGCAAGCCGTATCACTGCACCCGTCGATTACAAGCACATGGAAAAATGGCAGCGCAAGAATGAGCTGCTGGTGTTCTTCGATACGCACAAATGGCGCAGCTGGATTTCCAGTCAGGATTTCGGCCTGAGCCGTCGCTTCCACGGCACGATCATCGGCATGCAGTCCGGCATTCCGGGGCTGATGATCGCCGTTGATGACCGTATGCGTGAAATGCTGGGCTTTGTCGGCTTTCCGCATATCGATGCCAGTGTCTGGAACCGCGAACCGCAGAAGAAGGCTTTTCTGCGCGACTTCCTTTCCAAGATCGATGTGCCTGCCGCCATCAATCGCTATTCGGAATGCGAAGCGAATTTCAACGGCGCGTTGAAGGATATCGGCATACGATGAAACGGACGGTCAGGAGCACCGGGGGCAGGAAACGGGCAATCGCAGCGCTTTTGGGTGTTGTCCTGCTTGGCATCATGCCGAACGGCGCTCTGGCCGATATGCGCTTCGGCGTCAACCGGGTCAATATGGCCTGGTTGCCCGCCGCAGAACGCGCACAGATTTTCGACCAGATGGTGAAGAATGGCGTTGTCGCTGTGCGACTTTCGCTGACGCGGCCCATTGACCAGAGCATCGATGCAGTCCGGGTTGCGCATGAAAAGAAGCTGGCCGTCTTGCTGGAAGTCTCGCTGAACAATGTGGATTTTTATCCGGAAGGCACCAAGCCCCGTTCGGGGCGAGGCCGGATCTGGGACATGTACCGGCTATCGGACATTGATCCGATACGTTTCCAGACAGCGATTGGCGATGCGCTTCAAAAGATCGACGCGCTTGGCGTGAAGCTGATCGGTGTCGAGACCGGCAATGAAATCAACTGGGGCGCCTATAATGGTGATCTGGCTATTTTGCCGAGTGAAAAGACAAAGACCGCTCGCTCGTTGAGTGAAATGGAAGAACTGCCCCTCGTGGAGAAGGGTGCGGAGAAATATGTCGAATTGCTGCGCGCTGTTCGTACTGAACTGGCGAAGACCAAGCTCAATGCAAACGCCAAGGTGGTTTCAGCGGGGCTTTCGGATATCCCCTTTGCCGATGCGGATCGGCGCGGGATCGATACGGTCGACCCGGCGGTCTTCACCGATCTTCTGAAGAAACATGGTCTCGATACGGTGGCCGATGGCTACGGTATTCACATTTATCCCGGCAGCAGCGGGACGCGTGCCGCGCGCGCCAAGCATGTCAACAAGGCGCTTTCTTTCTGTGGCGGCGCCGATGGAAAGCCATGCTGGATTACCGAATGGGGCTTTGCCAACAAGTCCAGGGCCTGCCCGGCAGATGACAATAATCGCCAGCAACTGGTGGAGAAGGCGCGGGAACGCTTCCGCCAGATGATGGACAGCGGCCAGATCGCGGCCGCTTATTATTTCGATTGGGATGAGGGAACTTACGGCGTCTGGCGTTGCGGGGCTTTGACCCCGGCAGGCCAAGCCGCAACGGTGACGAAATGAAACTCAAGACTGTAATCATTGGCGGTTCCAACACCGTCATGCTACCCGGCTATTTGCCGACCCTGCTTTCGACCATGGCGCGTCGCGGGGTGGAGCTGGATATCGTGGCCGATCTCGCGGTTGGCGGTACGACGAGCGCCTTCGGCCTCTATCAGCTGAAGATTTTCGAGCAGCTTGAAGACTGCGAATTGCTGCTGATCGAATATGCGATCAACGATGCGTTCGTTTATGGCGACGAGCGCAGGCCCTTCCGCCATTGGGCGCGGTTCTATGAGGGGATCATTCGCTACGCGCTGGAGCGTAATCCAAATCTGCGGATCGCAACGCTTGTTTTCGGCGCACGCAACGGGTCGTTCCTGAACTCGGTTCCGTCCATCGATGCGGGCATCAATTACATTTCGCAATGGTATGGCACGATTTGCGCCGATGTTTCGCGCATGCTGATGCAGCAATATGGCCGCGATGCCGTGACCAATCCGTCTTTCTATCTCGATCAGGGCCATTATTCGCGGCCCATCGCTACCACCATCGTTGCCAATCTGATTGCCGATGTGCTGGAACCGGCGCTGTCCGCCGCCCATCGCCCGAAGGCGCTTCCCTTTGCAATCGATCCTGACCACTTCGCCAATGCGCGCGCCTTGAGCGGCGTGCAGCTATGCAAACGGTTGGGACGGACGCCGGTGGAATATAGCAATCGTCGTTTTTCGATTTCAGCAATTGACCTTGGCACGGATCGAATGCGCTTTGAGGTTGATAATGGCCAGTTGCTGGCGGTTGGCTATGTCTGCGATCCAAACACGTCGCCACTTGATGTGCGCATCGGCGATGAGTTGCACCGCGCTGCCATGATGAAAGGCGGCGTGCGTGATAGAACGTACAAGTTCCTCGCCTCAATGCTTAGCTTCGAGTTTCTCTATGGCGCCAACCTTCTTGATGCGCGGGGCAATGTGGCGTTGACGCTTTCCAGTGCGGATAGTGATGTGGAGCATAAGCTGCATGTTCCGAAAGACAGTGTCCGTCAGGATGATCTGCCAGCCGAACCGGTTTTGCCGATCTCCGGCATATTGTTTTCCGGCAATCTGAAAGTCATGTCGCTGGAAAAGAAAGCCGTGATGAGCGAGCCTATTTCGGAAGCTGCGCAATAGACGCTACTCGACGAAAATCTTGACGCTTGCCGCACGGCCTGCGGCATCGATGACGGTCAGGGTTGAATAGCCCGTACCATCCGGTTGCCAGGTGGCAGTGCGGCGGCGCTCCGGTTCGGCCACGGGTTTGCCATTGGCGAGCCATCGAAACGGTGCGCGCCCGCCCTGTAGCTTGAGCACCAATGGCGAAGCGGTTTCAGTTAGCGCCTTCAAATCCACATGTGCGCCATCCGGCGGAAAGATAATGCGCGGTGCGGGTTCCGTGGCAGCCTTCAACACCGGAAGCGGATCGCTGGCCGATGAAAAACGTGTTTGCGTTACCGGCAGGTCGGCACGTGCTGTTCGGAATGCTCCGGCTGGCGCGCGCGGCAAGGGTACTGAGACCACGCCCGACTTGACGAATGCATCGAACAGGATCGGCGCGGCAGATGCATAACCGGCAAGGCCTGGCACGGAGCCGCCATCGGCACGGCCAACCCAGACACCGAGAACGTAACGTCCGTCATAACCGACAGACCACGCGTCGCGATAGCCATAGGATGTGCCGGTTTTGTAGGCGAGGCCCCGGCGCGGTGCACCTTGCGGCGGCACGACACCAGCCAGAATATCTCCGATCTGCCATGACGCCTGTTCGGTGAGAATGGGGCCTGAGGGTTGTGTCGGCTCAGCCGTTTCGGTTCCGTCGCGTATGGCGACACCCTGTCCGCCATTGGCAAGCCCGGTATAGAGCTGCACCAGATCGCGCAGGCTGATCCCCGCACCACCAAGCCCGATGGCAAGACCGGGCGCTTCGTTCTTCGGCAGTTGCAAATTGATGCCCGCCTGCCGGAACCGCGTGGTCAATCGGGCAGGACCAATGGCGTCCAACAGGCTGACAGTCGGGACATTCAGCGACATTTGCAGCGCTTGTCGGATACTGACATCGCCCTGATAGCTCATGTCGAAATTGCGCGGACGATAACCGGCAAAGTCCTGCGGGCGGTCTTCGATGATGGTTTCCTGCGCGATCATGCCCTGTTCGAAGGCAAGCCCATAGATAAACGGCTTGAGCGTCGATCCGGGTGAACGGACAGCGCGGGTCATGTCGATCCAGCCTTGCCGTCTGCCATCGAAATAATTCGCCGATCCCACTTCGCCGAGAATATTGCCGTTGCGGCTATCGGCCAACACCATGGCCACCGACACTTTCGGTCCAAGTTTTGATGCCGCTTCGCGGGCCGATGCCTCGAGCCCACGCTGGACGGATTTCTTCAAGGTCAGCTTGTGCCGCGCTTCCGTCGGCGCTTTTTTGAGTGCCAGATCGGCAAAATGCGCAGCCAGTGCCGGGAGAGCATGACGGGTGGCGGAAATCGCCTCGCGCTTGCCCCGTTCGGCTTCGTCGGCGGTCAGGACATCGGCCTGAACCATTCGTGTCAAAACGCGATCGCGCGCTGCGCGTGCTGTGCTCGCTGCGCGGTCCGGACGACGACGTTCTGGCAATTGCGGCAGGGCCACCAGCATTGCCGCTTCCGATGTGGAGAGCCGCAGCGGCTCCTTGCCGAAATAGGCGAGTGATGCCGAGCGCACGCCTTCCAGATTGCCGCCATAGGGGGCGAGCGTCAGATAGCGCTCCAATATCTGGTCCTTGCTCAGACGGCGCTCAATCTGCACGGCACGGGCAAGCTGGCGGAATTTGGAGCCGAAGCTGCGGCTTTCGCGTGGTTCTATCAGCCGGGCGAGCTGCATCGAGAGCGTGGAGCCGCCGGACACGATACGCTGATTACCAGCAAGCTGCACCGCTGCGCGCACTAAGGCCCAAAGATCGATACCACTGTGATCGTAGAAACGCTTATCCTCATAGGCGATCAGCATCTTCACGAATTTCGGATCAACGTCTTCAATGCGCGTGTTGAGACGCCAATAGCCGTCTGGTGTCGCATAGGCGCGCAGCAATTCGCCGTCGCGATCCATTACCTCCGTAGAAATGGTCAGGCGTTCAGGCAAGGGTGGAGGAAAAGCGCGGTCAAGCCAATCAAGGCTGACCGTCGCAAGAGCGGCGATGCCGAGAAGTGCGGCACCGCCTATCGCTATTTTCCAACGCCGTTTCATGTGTTGATCGTGGCCCCACCGAAAAGGTTACGGCGCAGCAACCTCCATCATTCCGGTCGAAGTGCGGGCAGAATATTGCGGACGATACATGTCTTCCACCGTGGCTGCCGGATGGGTGTAAAGCCCCGGTGTTACCGCACGCACCACATAAGCAAGCACGATCTGTTTTTTCTCGCCTGCCGAACGGTCGAATGCTGCGACAAAGCGATCATCACGGAATTCGAGATGCGCAGCCTCTGTGCTTTCGAGCCACGGGAAATTGCCGAGATCAGCACTGGAAACCAGACCCGGATTGTCGATCTCCAGACCGGCTGGCAGAAGATCGGTGACCAGCAGGCGCGACTGCCATTGTTGCAGATCGTCGATCTTCAACACCACCACAAAACGCTCATTCTGGTTGATGCCCGTGATGTTGGCTTCCTGTCCGTCGAGCGTGTAATAGGCGCGCTCGATGTTGAAGCCTTCGCCACCGGCAGGCAGCGATTGTGCCGGTGGCGCAACGGCTGTCACCACGGCGTCCACGGCATCGCTGCCCCGGTTCGTCACGACAAGCGGCTGGGCTTCGAGCGCATTGCCGTTGACCCGTTCGGAGAAAGCGCCTTCATGGGAGGTGCCGTTAATGTCGAGATTGATCGCGGCATTGTTCTCCTTGAGACCGCGGGCCGCGAGCAGCATCCATGCCTGATCCTGCGTGCTGAGATATTTCGTCTGATCGCGCTCGTAACCAACCAGCGTGACGAGCGAAGGCAAGACCTTTGGTGCGGGCTTGCTTTCAGCGGCCAGTGCCAGCATGGCCGCGCCGTCACGCAGCCGCGAACCATAATCGGAGCGATTATAGTCGTATGCCGTGTTGGTACTTGCGCGGTCGAGAGCGACATTGAACACCCGGTCCGAACGCTGCTGATCGCCATAAAGCGCCAGACCTGCGGCCAGTTGGGCAATTGCCATCGGACTTGTGAAGTTATCGAGCTGGGTATCCGCGTAATAACGCAGATCACCGACCGAGGCCTTCTTGTTGCGTGCCAACACATAGAGCGAATAGGCGATCTCGCTGCCGCGATCCTTGGCGTCGGTCGTGTAGCCGAGCGCATTTTGCAGATTGGAAAGCGCCGAGAGCAGGGCCTCTTGCGGAACCACATAGCCCTTTTCGCGGGCACGGGTGAGGAAGTCGGTGACATAGGCATCAAGCCACAAATCACCGGAACCAGGTCCCCACAGGCCAAACGAGCCGGACGAAGACTGATAGCTCAGCACGCGATAGATTGCGTCCTGCACGCGCTTCTTCAGTTCTTCCTGATCGCCAAGGCCGGCACTTGCTTCGGAGCCTGCCGCCATTTCGCTCAAGTAAAGCAGGGGCAGGGCGCGGCTCGTCGTCTGCTCGGCGCAACCATATGGATAACGATCGAGCGCCATCAGAAGCGACGGCACGTCGAACGCCGCGCTGCGGGTGATGCCGACGCTGACAAAAGCACCGTCGAGCAGGCTTTCCGAGAGCAGGCCGCCATCGATTTTGAGGCTGCCGCCATTGGCCGGAAGGCTGACCACCTGACGTGTCGTGACCGGCAGATCGACGGGGCGCACCGGCAGCGACAGGTTTTGTTCGATGGACAGTCCGGCATCATTGGCAAGGCGTATCGTGATATTGCCCTGTCCCGTCTTCTGCGCGTTGAGCGGCACAGCGACGGATTGGCGTTTGCCACCGGCAAGCGCGAGCGTGTCAGGATAAGAGCCGATTTCCGTGCCGAGATTGTCGCTGGTTTCTACGATCAGACGATAATTTCCGTCAGGCGCGTCCGTATTGGCGATATCGAGGCGCAGTGTCGCCTGATCTCCCGGCGCCATGAAGCGCGGCAAGCCAGCCGTAATGACAATGGGATCGCGCACGATCACATCGCTGGATGCGTGACCAACGGCCTTGCTTGTCCAGGCCACGGCCATAACACGGGCGGTTCCGTTGAACTGCGGGATATCGAAATCAACGGTTGCCTTGCCATCGCTATCCAGCTCGACAGGGCCAGAGAAGAGCGCAACGAGCTTTTCGGTCGGCGGGCTGCCTTCCGCAGCCATGTTGCCGCCGTCACCGCCGGTGCGCAGCTTGCCGGTGGTACCCAGCGAACCATCGATAAGGCGTCCATACATGTCGCGCAGCTCAAGGCCGAGCTGGCGCTGGCCGAAGAACCAGTTTTCCGGGTTCGGGGCCTGATAACGTGTCAGATTCAGAATACCGACATCGACAGCGGCAACCATGACATAGGCCTGCTCGCCGCCTGCATTTTCTACTGAAACGGGAACCGAGAGCGTGCTGCGCGGGGTGATTTTCTCTGGTGGCGTCAGCTTGACGGCCAGTTGTTTGTCGGCAGGGTCAACCTTCAGCCATTTGAGGCCAATGGCGCGGGCGGGCATGCGGCTTTCCTGCGCGCTGCCCGGGCGGAAAAGCGTTGCGGTGACATAAGCACCAGCGCCCCAGTTTTCGCCGACTGGAATATCGATGGTTGCACCGTCCGCCGATACGCTCTCGCTGATGGTCGTCAGCAGCTTTTCCGCGCCGATGGTGATCAGCAGCTCACCGGCAAAACGCGGGCTGATCTTCAGCTTCGCCGTTTCACCCGCAGCGTAATGATCCTTGTCGAGCGCAATTTCGAGGCCATCCGGCGTTTCCGTCGAGGTCGCGGCCACATACCAGCCCGCGTCGAATTCGTAGCTTGAAGCCGGACCGGAAGCGTCGCCCGTCTCGATTTCAAGACGATAGCGACCCCAGTCGACCGGCTGGGTGATGCTGGCTTCAGCATCAGCCTTGAGGTCGATCTTGCCGGTTGCAACCGACTTGGTGAAGGTGACCGGCTCGTAGTTCCAGCTATTGCCGCTGCGATACCATTGGTAATTGCGCTCAACCTTCACAAGCGACCAGACGGCGCCGTCAAGGTTCGTGCGATTGCCGTTGGCATCCGAAGCGATGAAGCTGAATTTCGCGGTGCCGCCTTGCGGAACTTCGTCACCGGAGAAATCCGGTCTGATGCCGATCATCGATCCTTGCGGACGAACGGCAAGGTCAAGCTTGCGTTCCACAGCACGACCGCCGCTTTCGCGCATGCGGACGGTGACGGCTGCATTGATAAGACGGGTGGTGGATGGCAGGTCATCGATCACGACCGGGAAGGTTGCCTTGCCGTCGTCGCCAACCTTGGGCAACTGATCCAGCGGCAGACGCGTGGCTTCGCCCTGACCTTCATCGGCCAGCCCGAAATAATAGCCCTTGAAACGGTCCCAGTCGCGCTTGGTCGAAAGAGTGACTTCGCCTTCGAGCGCCAATCCGGCGGCAGGCGCGCCATAGAGAAAGCGGCCATCGACGGTTACATTGGCGGCTTCACCGCTGGCGATTTCCGGCTTGTCCGATGTCAGGTCGAACTCAATGCGGTCCGGCACGAAATCTTCAACCAGGAACATTTGCGAGGCGACTGCCGGTTGCTTGGGGTCGGTATAGATATTCAGGTTCCATGTGCCGCGCATGGCATTGGCGGCTAATGTCAGATCGACGGAATGTCCGCCAGCCTTGCTGCTATCCGATACGAGGCGACGATCTTCCACGCCATCCGGGCGTGTGAAGATGAAGGTCAGCGGCAGGTTGTCGACGGCGAGCGACGCATCATCCCGGGCAAGCGCTGCGGCATGAACCACTTCGCCTGCGCGATAAATGCCGCGTTCTGTCCAGGCATAAACGTCGAGCGCCTTGGGCGCTGCGCGTCCGGTGACGCCGCGATCAGAAAGATCAAAGCCTGCACGCGCCATATCGAGGAAGACGAAATCATCCTCACCCTGATTGGCCATCAGCACGGCAGGAACCATGCCATCGGTGCCGCGCGTGAGACCAGCGGTAAAGGTAGCACGACCGTCGCGATCAGTTGTCGCTTCGCCCAACATTTCGTTGTTGCGAGCCAGCAATGTCAGCTTGACGCCGGAAAGCGGTTCCGCCGTTTCGAGCGAACGCGCAAAGACATTGATACCGTCCTGACCTGTATAGGTCGAAAGCCCGATATCCGACACGACAAACCACTGGGTCGCCTTGGTGTCATAGCTCTCGCCGCTCGCCTTGATCGGTTCTGCGGTCAGCACGTAGACGCCGGGCTTTCGCTGCGGCAGGGCTTCATCAATCGGGAAACTGGTAGTGACTTCCTTGTTCAGCTCTGCGGCGGCAGTGTCGATTTCGCCTTCCCAGACGGGTGCGCCCATCTGGTCGGAAATCGTGCTGACGTCATAGCCGTCGAGCTGACGCAGAAACTGGTAGCCGGACAAAAGCTGCGCCAGCGAACGGTCGCCGATGCGATAGAGCTTCACCTTGGCTGCGCTCATATTGACGCTGACCAGTGGAATGCCGCGACGCGCCTTGGCAGGCAGCACGAAACTGTCGCCGGTAAAGCGCACCGATGGAGCACGGTCCTGCACATAGACGGACAGGGTTACCGGTGCTGGCAGCGTCTCGCCAATAGCAGCGGGCAAACCGGCGCGGAATGTCACGCTATATGTGCGGCCATGTTCCAGACCTTCGACGCAAATCTGGCGATCCTTGGCTTCAATAGCCTTTGGCGCGGCGCTGTCCAATGTCACGAAACTGGAATAGTCGGTGCCGCTCTTGACCAGTTCTTCGGAAAACTGCGCGCAGATGCGTGGCGATGCATTGTCGTTATCGACACTGTGGTCGACGATGCGGAAACCCTTGCGGGCCTTGAGGTCTTCATAGGCGGCGCGAACGGAAGCTGAATTGACGAGATTGAGGCTCGCATCATAGGCCTGAAGGGCTGGGCGCGACAGTTCGCGACGGTCAAGTGCCTGCGCCATCGCATTCAGGGCATCGGCGCGCGCGGCCTTATTGCGCGAGGTCTGATAGCCGTTCCAGGCTGCCGATGTGGCGTCGCGTTTGAACTTGGCCGTCTCTTCGCTGTTGGAAGGTTCTGTCGCCAAAGTGGCGAGAGCCAGACCGGTCCAGAGCGCGCTGTCGTCAGGCGAGGCACCGGCCGCGGCTGCAAATTTCTCCATTGCCGTGCGTGGGTCGCTATTGGCGAGTGCGGAGGCAGCTTCCGCCTTCAGCGTGCTGAGGCCTTCGCTGCTGTCCGCAGCCAGAATAGCCGTGCGGAAACGGCGGGCTTCATCGACAAGATTATCCGCGAAGAAGGTAACGGCTGGTGGCGCGCCGATATCGGCCTTGGCTGTGTCCTTGGCTGCGCCCGACACGACCTTACCGGCAATGGAGCCGACCGAAGGATTGAGCTTGTTGAAATCGGTCTTGAGGAAGCACCACTTGACCTTCGGATTATAGGTAAAGGCGCGGCAGGCATTGTCACCGAGGCAGGTGCTCTTGCACTGGTCCAGTGTCACGTTCTTCTGGGTGCGCAGGTCGAAGCCGAAATAATCGCTGTCTTCGGTGATTTCGATACGACGCGTTTCAGCGGCGTTCGACGGAGTGGGCGCAATCGCAAGCCCAGCGGTCAAACCAGTGATTGCAGCCAGCGTCAGGAAAACCTGTGCCCAAAGCGCATGACCCATCTGCCGTTTGAAACCGTTAAGCATTTGCCTCTCCTTGCGATTTCGGTGCCCGACCAATGTCCCCTGGAAGAGCGGAAAGAATCTGCGCCATGTGAAGCTTGCGCACAACCCAGAGTCAAGTTGCTTTGCTAATATATACAGTGTTCTATCATCATCACCCGCAATTGTGACGGCTGTTTCGGCCCATCTGCCAAGCGTGCTTTTGGCGTGCAAATTGAATGAGACGTGTCGCGATTGAGACTGAGCCTTGCTCCCATCGCCGTTACGTTTTCACTTTCTGACATCTTCGTTTGTTGTCCAACCTGGAGGAGGTAGACATGAGCAGGAACCGTGGCGTCGTCTATATGCGACCCGGAAAAGTCGAAGTCCGTGACATTGAAGATCCGGTGCTTTCTGCACCCGATGGGAGGAAGCTGGGTCACGGTGTCATTCTGAAAGTCATCTCGACCAATATATGCGGGTCGGACCAGCACATGGTGCGCGGACGCACGACGGCGATGCCCGGGCTTGTGCTTGGCCACGAGATCACCGGCGAAGTCATTGAGAAGGGTTCCGATGTCGAGATGCTTGATGTCGGCGACATCGTATCAGTGCCGTTCAATGTTGCCTGTGGCCGTTGCCGCTGCTGCAAGGAGCAGGACACAGGTGTCTGCCTGACGGTCAATCCGTCGCGCGCTGGCGGTGCTTACGGCTATGTCGATATGGGTGGCTGGATCGGCGGGCAGGCCCGCTATGTCATGGTGCCTTACGCCGATTTCAATCTGCTGAAATTCCCGGATCGTGACCGGGCTATGGAGAAGATCCGCGATCTCACCATGTTGTCGGATATTCTGCCGACCGGCTTTCACGGCGCGGTCAAGGCGGGCGTCGGTGTAGGCTCGGTGGTCTATGTGGCCGGTGCCGGACCAGTCGGGCTGGCCGCCGCAGCCTCGGCAAGAATTCTTGGCGCTGCTGTCGTGATGGTTGGAGATTTCAACAAGGAACGTCTGGACCATGCCCGCAAGGTTGGTTTCGAGCCGATTGATCTTTCCGCCAGCGACCGTCTGGGCGACATGATCGCGGAAGTTACCGGCAGCAATGAGGTGGACAGCGCCATCGACGCTGTCGGTTTCGAGGCCAGAGGCCATAGCGGTGGTGAACAGCCCGCAATCGTTCTGAACCAGATGATGGAAATCACGCGTCCTGCCGGTTCGGTTGGTATTCCGGGCCTCTATGTGACGGAAGATCCGGGTGCGGTGGATGGTGCGGCCAAGCAGGGCAGCCTGTCGCTTCGCTTCGGGCTCGGCTGGGCCAAGGCGCAGTCATTCCATACGGGGCAGACACCGGTTCTGAAATATAACCGGCAGTTGATGCAGGCGATCCTGCACGGGCGTCTGAACATTGCTGAAATCGTCAATGCGGAAGTCATTTCGCTTGAAGACGCAGCGGCTGGTTATGAGAGTTTTGACCAGGGCGTAGCGAAGAAGTTTGTTCTCGATCCGCACGGTATGCTCGGCAAAGCCGCGTAACCTTGCGAAACACAGAAGCGCTGTGCCCCCGCGCGGCGCTTCTGTTGTCGCCTATTCCGCGTCGCTACGCTAAAACAACAGGTGGTAGCGACGATGCGGAGATTTCAACATGACCGATATTCGCCTCAAACGGATCTATGAAGCGCCATCACACGATGACGGCTATCGGGTTCTGGTTGATCGTGTCTGGCCGCGCGGCATGACCAAGGAGAAGGCTGCCATCGATCTCTGGGCAAAAGATATCGCGCCGTCCACCGATCTTCGCAAATGGTTCAATCATGACGTGGCGAAGTGGGACGAGTTTCAAAAACGTTATTATGCCGAATTGCAGGATAAGTTGTCGGACCTCAAAACACTGGTTGCCCAGGCCGGTGATGTGCCGCTGACATTGCTTTATGGCGCGAAGGACGAGGAGCACAATCAGGCCGTTGTGCTGCATGAATATATGCAGAAGATGCACCTCGATTAAATTATTAGGTACTTCTAATATTGCATTGAATAGATACCAGAAAGTAGCATTCGTTATGAATAATCATTGCTGATTTCAGATCGGCTGCTCTGTGATATAATCGCCCTCCGTCTATAGGATGCAGGCGACTGAGATGCTGGAAGCCGATAAAGTGTTCGCCGGTTCCATCCCGGAAAATTACGAGCGCTATATGGTGCCGTTAATCTTCGAGCGTTACGCTGCGGATATGGCCGAACGTGTGGCCAGTCTTTCACCCGCAATCATTCTGGAAACCTGTGCCGGTACCGGTGCAGTCACGCGTGCTTTGGCACCGAGGCTGGGCAGCAGCGCCCATTATACTGCGAGTGATCTGAACCAACCGATGATTGATTTTGCGGCATCACGGCAACTGCCCGACAGCCGGATTGAATGGCGGCAGGCCGATGCTCTAGCATTGCCGTTTGAAGCGGCGCGCTTTGATGTGGTCTGCTGCCAGTTTGGTGCGATGTTTTTCCCCGACCGAATTGCCGGTTACCGGGAAGCGCGGCGCGTCCTGAAACGTGGTGGACGGCTTCTGTTCAGCGTCTGGGATCGTATCGAGGAGAACATCTTCGCGGATGACGTAACGCATGCGCTTGCCGAGATATTTCCGCAGGATCCACCACGTTTTCTGGCGCGGACACCGCATGGCTATCACGATACGGCGCTCATCCGAAGAGAACTTGAGGAAGCAGGATTCTCAAGTATCAGTATCGAGACACGCGCCGAGCAAAGCTCCGCATCGTCACCGCGCCTTCCCGCCGTCGCTTACTGTCATGGAACTTTGCTTCGTCAGGAAATAGAAGCCAGAAATGCGAATGGACTCACCCCGGCGACGGACTATGTGACCGAGGTGCTTTCCGAAAAGCATGGCAGCGGTGAAGTTTCTGCCAAAATTCAGGCGCATATCATTCAGGCTGTGGCGTGAAATCCTAGAACGAAAGCGCAATCAGATCGCGCCGGATTTGATCGCCATTGCCTTGCGAGAGGTTCTTTTCGATTTCCGCATGCGTGGAGGTCCAGATGGGCACTGCGGCAGCCAAGGCAGCCTTGCCATCCGGTGTCAGTTGCAGCAGGCGCTCGCGGCGGTCGGCAGGATTGACCAGTATTTCCACCCAGCCCTGTCTTTGCAGGGGCTTCAGCGCGGCGGTGAGGGTGGTCTGATCCATTGCCAGCAATTCAGCCACCGGTTTCATCGGCGGTGGTGCAGGCCGGTTCAGCGACATCATCAGGGAGAATTGCCCATTCGTCATGCCAACCGGACGAAGAGCTTCGTCAAAACGCCGCGCAAGCGCACGAGCCGCTCGCTGGACATGCAGGCAGAGGCAGGTGTCTCTGACCAAAAGGGTTGTTTCAAAAGGGACTTCAGGGGCGTTTGACATGATCCATTAATATTGATATCAATGTAAACCGTCAAGCAAATATCCCGATATAAACTGGGCGTTTTACCATCCGGGGGGCGGAGGAGGACTTGCATCATGAATGAAGTCGTATCCCGCGAAGTCTGGCTTGAGGCGCGTCGCGCGCTTTTGGCCAGAGAAAAGGAAGCGACGCATCTTCGCGATCGCGTCAATCAGGAAAGACAGGCGCTGCCCTGGGTCAAAGTGGAGAAAGACTATGTCTTCGACACCCCGACTGGGCGTCGAACACTGGCAGAGCTTTTTGATGGACGCAGCCAACTGGTCGTCTATCATTTCATGTTCGGGCCGGAATGGGAGCAGGGCTGCGTTGGCTGTTCTTTCCTGGCCGATAATCTCGACGGGGCGCTGGCGCATCTCAACAATCACGATGTCACGCTTATTGCCGTATCACGTGGGCCCCTTGCAAAGCTGGAAGACTATAAGCGGCGCATGGGCTGGCATTTCCCATGGGTGTCGTCCTATGGCGGTGATTTCAACTTTGATTTCCATGTGTCGTTCGACAAGGCTGAGATCGAAGAAGGGCGCGTCTTCTACAATTTCGACAGGCTGGCGCCAGAGCAGGCGCATGACGAACTGCCCGGCATGAGCGCCTTCATCAAGGCCGATGACGGCACGATCTACCATACATATTCCAGCTATGCGCGTGGCATCGAAGAATGGATCAGTACGCTGATGATCCTCGACCGTGCACCGAAGGGGCGCAACGAAGATAGCACCATGCACTTCGTGAAGCGCCACGATGAATATGCCGCGCCAGCGGCAAAGCACAGCTGTTGCAGCTGAACGCTGAATTCAAATTCTGGGAGGAATGACAATGAATAACGGAGCATCACCGTTCGTCTGGTACGAACTCATGACTGAAGATGTCGCCGAGGCCGCAAATTTTTATGGCAAGGTCGTCGGTTGGAATACCAAGGATTCGGGCGTCCCCGGTGTGAATTATACCCTGCTGGAAGCGCCCGGTTGTGCAGTCGCCGGTATGATGGCGCTGTCCGATATGCCCAGCGGAGATTGTGGCGCAAAGCCCGGCTGGCTCGGCTATATCGGTGTGGCCGATGTGGATGCAATGTCCGAGAAAGTTACGGCTGCGGGCGGAAAAATCCTGCAACCGGCCTATGATATCCCAACCGTTGGGCGGTTTGCCATCGTGGCGGACCCGCAGGGTTCGGTCTTTGCGCTTTTCGAGCCGAAAGACCCGCCAGAACCGCCAGCCGACTTTGGTTCACGCAAGGTGGGCCATCCGGGCTGGCATGAGCTTTATGCCAAGAACGGCGAGGAAGTCTTTGGCTTTTATGAGAAAGTGTTCGGCTGGAAGCTCGCGCGCGATTTCGATATGGGCGGTATGGGCAAATACAAGATCTTCAGCGTAAACGGTGCAGATACAGGCGGCATCATGACGGCTCCGCCGAATGTGCCGCAGGGCTGGGGCTTTTACTTCATGGTGGATGGAACGAACGCCGCTGCTGAACGCGTCAAATCGCAGGGCGGCACGGTTACATTCGGGCCGACCGAAGTGCCGAATGGCGAGTGGATCATCCAGTGTCTTGATCCGAAGGGCGTGGCCTTTTCACTGGTTTCAGCGACACAATAAGGAACGTGCGCGAAAGCGCATGAAACATTCAGAATGGCAGACGGCTTCTGGTTCTAAATCAGAAGTCGTCTTCGTGATGATAATGGCGCAGATAGGCGAATGCTGTTCCCACCAAGATCGGCAGAAGCAAGATTCCCGTCCAGAATATGATGTTGCTCATTTTCTCCCTCCCTGTTGCCCTCAAACCGAAACGATAGCCTGAGACAGTATGCGGGCACTTGGAACAACGCTGAAAGCGGACATTTGTTCCAGTCAGAATCGCTTGCACGTAAAGCTATTGCCATAACGTCCGCGTTTGAGTAGAAGTGCGAATACATCAAGAGTTGGGGAGACGCCCAACGCCAACCTGCCGCTCCGGGCAAGGTGGTACTCCCTGACAAGGGAGGATGTGGCCAAACCGGCAACTATGCGGATAAAGCCACTCGCGTCTACCTGACAGAACTAGGGACCGACGCGATCATGCCGATAAAAATTCCTGACGATCTGCCAGCAACCAGTGTTCTCCAGGCCGAGGGCGTTATGGTCATGCGCGAGGCGGATGCCGTGCGTCAGGACATACGGCCCTTGCGCATTGGCCTGCTCAATCTCATGCCCAATAAGGCGACCACGGAAACGCAGATTGCACGCCTGCTGGGTGCGACGCCGCTTCAGGTGGAGCTGACGCTGGTGCGCATTACCAATCATGTCGCGCGGCATACCTCCGCCGATCACATGCTGTCTTTCTACCGCCCGTGGGAAGATGTGCGTGATGAGCGCTTCGATGGTTTTGTGATTACCGGCGCGCCAGTGGAACGGCTGAACTTCGAAGACGTGACCTATTGGGATGAATTGCAGCGCGTTTTCGACTGGACGCAGACCCATGTGCATCGCTCGCTGAACATCTGCTGGTCGGCGCAGGCCGCCGTCCATCATTTCCATGGCATGGGTAAGTATGAACTGCCGGCCAAGGCATCGGGCGTTTACAGCCAGCAGAATCTTGCGCCAGCATCGCCCTATCTGCGCGGTTTCTCGGATGATTTTACCATTCCGGTTTCACGCTGGACGGAAGTGCGCAAGGAAGACATTCCGCAGAATAGCGGTTTGAATGTTCTCGTCGATAGCGCTGAATCCGGCCTTTGTCTGCTGGAAGACCCAAACCATCGCGCGCTGCATATGTTCAACCATGTCGAATATGACACCACGTCGCTGGCTGATGAATATTTCCGCGATATTCAAGGCGAGCCAGAAACGAAGGTGCCTGCGAATTATTTCCCGGAAGATGATGCCACGCGCCCGCCGCAAAACCGCTGGCGCGGCCACGCGCATCTCTTGTTCGGCAATTGGATCAACGAGATTTACCAGTCAACGCCGTATGAGCTGGAGAATATCGGCAAGAAGTGATTGCCGCTGAATAAAGAAAACCCCGGAACGGAAATTCCGGGGTTTTTGCTTGGAGTGAAGCAATATTAGCTGCCGACGCGATCAAGCCAGCGGTGCCATTCGGCTTCGGAACCGTGGAACACGTTCAGGTCGATCTTGTTGCTCACGCCCTGAGACAGGCCCGATCCCGAATATTGCCAGAACAGCCATGGGCGGCCCGGATAGACCTTGGATGGGTGCTGAGCCACTGCGCGCAGCCAGAACGGATAGTCGTTGAATGCGCCTTTCAGATTGTCGTCATAGAAATCCGGTGCGGTATAGATGACCGGGCGCTTGCCGTAATGGCGCTCAAGCTTGTCCATGAAGACCTGCATCTTCTCGCGCACTTGTTGCGGCGAAGGACGGCGGCGGCAGGCGGAATCGCCGTTCCATTCCACGTCGATCACCGGTGGCAGCGCATCGGGATCTTTCGGTACATTGCGAATGAACCAATCAGCCTGCTCGCTGGCAACGCGGCACCAGTAGAAGAAGTGATAAGCGCCGCGCTTGATCCCGGCTTCCTTGGCCTCGCGCCAGTTTTTGCGGAACATCGGGTCGAGATGGTCGCCGCCGTCAGTCGCCTTGATATAGGCGAAGTTCGCACCTTGCGTGCGCAGCTTCGGCCAGTCGATATCGCCCTGCCAGCGCGAGACGTCAACGCCATGAACTGCGAGCTTGCGCGGTGACGCACGACCAAAATTGATCGGCTTCGCATCACGGAAGCGGTGGCTATAAATTCTGGAGCGGTCCTGTGCCGTGCGGGCTTGCGGTTCCAGACGCACTGCCGGATAGGCCGCGACCTGCGGTGCAGGCATACGCGGCGCTGCCGCTTGTGGAACTGGGGCTGGTATCTGCGCGACGGGGCGCTCCTGCAAGGGCGCGCGCGGTTGCGGTGCAACGGGCGCAGGCGGCTGAACCTTGAACGGTCCACCGTCTGGAACGGGACCGGCCCAGGCGAGCACTTCTTCTTGCGGGGGGAGTGGCTGCGCGCGCGGCGCGCTTGCCGTTTCGGTTACAGCTGCGGGCGGAACCGGCCTCACAACAGAACTGGTCATCTCCGCCGAGGGTTTCGGCTGGAGCATGATGCTGTCGATGCCGGAACTCGATGTGCAGCCCGACAGGGCGGCGCAAGCGAGCGCAATGGCAGACACGACCAATGAACGCGAAGGCGAAGAACGCATGGACACCCGTACTCAAAACAAATGGGCTGCAACGCTCTTCCGAGTCATTGCTCAGGTAAGATTACCGGCAAAAACTGAATCCAAAGTTTACGAAAGTGCTAACGCACGCGGTTCAAATTGAGCTTTCGAGGATTTTTATCAATGCTGTTGCAGATTTCTCCAGATGGGCTTCATCAAAGCCTGAGAAACCGAGGATAAGTCCCTGCCGTGGTTGGAAAAACCTGTAGAGCGGGGAGAGCGGTTGAACGTTAATCCCGGATTCTGCGAGTTTTTCTGCAAGTGCCACATCATTTTGGTTGTCGGAAAGCGCGAGCAGCAGGGTCAGGCCCGCAGGCGGCGCTTCGATCCTGAAAAGCGACGATTCACCGGGCGACAATGCCGCGATAAGCCTGTTGCGACGGGACGCATAAAGACGGCGCATTTTCCTGATGTGCTGGGCGAAGGCACCGGTGTCGATGAGCTGCGCCAGCGCCGGTTGCGCCAAAAGCGACGGCGGCGGCAAAAGCTGTTGCCGTAGCGTGTTAAATTTATCGGTCAGCTGTGGAGGTACAATCAGGAAGCCGAGCCGCAAGACGGGCGAAAACACTTTCGAGAAACTGCCGATATAGAGAATTCGATCACGGTCGAGCGACATCAGCGCCGGAAGCGGCTGGCCGATATAGCGGTGCTCGCTGTCATAGTCGTCTTCGATGATGAATGCGTCGCTCTCGCGTGCCCAGGCGATGAGGTCGAGCCGCCGGGCCAGTGGCATGGTCACACCTGTCGGGTGATGGCGGGCAGGCGTTACAAATGCTGCGCGTGCATGCAAGGCAGCTTGCCGACCCGCTGCCACATCCAGACCATTGCCGTCGACAGGCACCGAGACGACGTCAATTCCCTGACCGCCAAGAATATTGCGGGCGGGCGAATAGCCCGGCTCTTCCATCCAGATTTTGTCACCCGGTGCGAACATGGCTTCACGGAGCAGAGAAAACGCGTCGGTGCTGCCGCCAGTGATCAGAATTTGCGCTGGGTCAACAGCCATGCCGCGCCATTCGTGCAGATGGCGGGCGAGGGCCATGCGCAGCGGCAGGTAGCCGAAGGGGTCGTGACCATTCAACAGGCGGGCGTCAGGTTTGCGCCAGATGCGCCCCAGCAGCTTGCCCCATTCCGCGTGGGGAAAATGATCACTGTCGAACACACCTTGCTGAAAAGGCTGCGGTTCCCGCACTGTCCTGGCTGCCGTCTTTGTCCTGCTGAAAGTGCCCATTGGCCCGGTCTTCAATGTCACTTCCGGCAATTGAGCTGCGATACGCGTGCCAGAACCGTGCCTGCCTTCCAGATAGCCTTCTGCGATCAGCTGGTCATAGGCGGCTAAAGCCGTGGCGCGAGACACGCCCAACTCTTCTGCAAATGCGCGTGTTGAGGGCAAGCGGCTTTCAGGCTTCAGCCTTCCGGTCAGAACGGCTTGCCTTATCTGTTCTGCTAGCTGCACGGCGAGCGGAATATCGCTCGTCCGGTCAATGCCGAACTCAGGTATCGATGCAGTAAGTGGCATGGTTCTATATCTTTTAAGTGGTTATTTTCAACATACCACTATGGCGGCATTTTGCGTGCATTGAAAGTTCAAATGCAGACGGGAATGACCAGCATGACGAATGCCCCCACAGACAGAACCAGAGTGAAACGCCTGCATGATCGCGGCCATTATGATGCGAACAGCGTGCATGCGATCATTGATGCGCAGCCGCTTGCCCATGTGGCTTATGTTTTCAATGGCACGCCCTACGTTTCGCCAACGCTCGTATGGCGGGAAGGTAATTTCATCTACTGGCACGGTTCATCGGCAAGCCGCATGCTGGAAGCCTGTGAGGAAGCGGAAGTCTGTGTCAGCTTCGCAACCCTGGACGGGTTCGTGCTGGCGCGTTCTGCTTTTCACCATTCCTGTAACTATCGTTCTGTGATGGCTTTCGGCACTGCGAAGAAGATTACGGATGTCGCGGCGAAGGAACGGCATTTGCGCAACTTCGTGAATGGGCTTTTCCCCGATCGTTGGGAAGGGCTGCGTCCGATGATGGCCAAGGAGCTGAAGGCGACCATGCTTCTGGAACTGGAGCTGAACGAAGCGTCGGCGAAGGTTCGCTCCGGCCCGCCAAAGGATGATGAACCGGATTATGCGCTGCCGATCTGGGCAGGGATCATTCCGGTGACGACGCAGCTTGGTGAGCCGATTGACGATGACCGCCTGTTGCCGGGCGTAACTGCTCCGCAAAACGTGCTGCAATTCGGCTATCTGGCAGATGCGGCGGAGTGAGTAGCCCAAGCGTCAGACCGCCGGTGGCGAGCCGAGCCTAGGCGGTCTTGGACTGTATGACGGCGAACTGATCAAGCGTCGGGCTATTTTCTGCGCGGTGCTTGACGCTCTCGATCTGCTTCATGAGTTCGGCGATCTTTTCCGGCTGGAAGACGCCGCACTCGTAAATCTGGATGATTTCACGGACCAGCTCGTCCTTCAGGGGCGAGGTAACAGGACAACAGCCAATAGCTGTGCAAGTCTGGATATAGGCCTGCTGCAACCTTGCCAGTTCATCGGCCTTGAATCGTCCGAAGTAATAGTCCCTCGAAAATGGCATTCCCATGCATTCCGCAATGTGACCGGTGGAGGCGATCCACACGCGTCTGTGTTCGGAAACATCCCAGTCTGCTGAAGCTAACTATAGCATATGACCAGAGATCGTAACCGCCAATCGTTTACGTCTTCTAAAATATTTGGTTTTTTTGGAATAATTATTACAAGAATAAGTATTGTTTCACTCAATAATGCATCTCTTACTGGCACCTGCTTTTGTGGGGTAGGGCTCAGCGTAGAAAAGCGATATTTGCCTCGGTTGTCATGGCCATGGCTTGCATGAGCGCTGCCGCGTGCAACAGCCGGTCTTTCTCTGTGGCACTGGCAGCTTCCGATGCGACGAGAATCCGGCCTGCACCGGCCTTGGTGGTTTCGATCAATGTTGCGGGTTCGAAAACAGCCAGCGCTCGGAGCATATTCTGGATGGCCAAGCGCACATCCGGCACCGGATGGTCGGTCAGTTGTGCCAATTCCAACGCTGCCGAGCCGAGGTTCAAAACGGCCAGCATGCCGCGCAAATCCTGATGCGCCTCCGTTGATGCAGCCGAGGTTTCCGTCACCAGCAGACGCGAGATGCGGTCCGCGCTCTGGCTGATCCATGCCTCAATGGAGATTGAGCGCGGTGAGGCCCCGATTTTCTTCAGACTGTCGCACATGGCGCGTTTCATGCGGCGCTGCGCGGCATGGGTGTTTGGCGGGAAGAGCAGCGAGAAAACAAGCGTTCCAATGCCGATGCCGAGAAGAAGTGCAATCACGCCATTCAGAAATGAGGTGGCGTCGGGCCGCGTGAAATTATCGGGTCCGATCAAGTCCCAGAAGAAGATTGCGAATGCCGAACCTTTGGCAATTGTCGAAGGATTGCGCATGGCAAGCCCGGCGCAAATCAGCACCGGAGCAATAACGATCATAAATGGCAGGAACCCCCATATGACCGGCAAGACGCCGAAATTCATGATCGCCGCCACGACTGCCGCGATGGCGGAACCTTTCAGAAATTCCGTGCCGCTGGCAACCGGGTTTGGTCTGGTTGCGAAAAGGGCGTTGACCACGCCAACAACGATGACGAAACCGGCACCGGACGGCCAGGCAGTAAAGATCCAGATGGCTGATGCGGCGGTCAGGGCCACGAATGCACGAATGCCGTTGATCACCGCTGCCGTGTGATCGACATGATAGGACAAACGCACGCGGTTGGCTTTCGGATGGGTTGTTTCAAGCTCGGCCTCGATACCCAAAGCCTGTTCTTGAAAACCGAGCATGCTGCGCAGGCGGTACAGGAACATCAGCCGCCCGGATGCAAGGTCGGCATTGCTGGCGGTTTCTGCTTCTGCCGTCCGGATGATCTTTTCGCGCAGCGCTTCCAGATCGACGCTTTCGTCGCCATCGGCGATCCGCGCCATGGCGTCTCGTGCTTCCAGCAGCAAAGGATCGTCACGCGTTGTTTGCGGCGGCATTTCCAATATGGCGCGAACAGCCGATGCCTGTTGCAGCGTAACGACCATGGCCTGACGGAGATAGCCCACGCTGCGCCTGACGGTGACAGAACTCGCGGCCTTGTATTCAATGGCGGTATCGAAGGCGATGGCATTGCGATAAGCGGTTTGGAGCGCGCCGGTTCCCGCTTCCCCGCCGAGCATTTCCGCGCAGAGTTTTGCCGTCTGCCGCATGAACTTTCCAAGCTGAGCGCGCGCTTCCTCGAAGGGATTGTCCGTACTGAACAGCCAGGTGATGATTGCTTCGGTGACGATGCCCAGCGCAATGTAGATCAGCCGCGATACGGCGATTTCAAACACATTGTCCGGATCGGACAGCGAGTCGATGGCGACGATGGCCGCCGTATAGCCAGCGAGCACTGCGCCATAGGAACGAAAGTTGCGCAAGCCTGTCGACAGCGCCGTGCAAAGGCCGATCCAGCTTGCAAGCACCAGCAGAAACAAGGTTGGCGTCTGGATGAAGATTGCCGTGAGTAATACGGCGACCACGACGCCGATTGCCGTGCCCATAAGACGGTAGATGCTCTTGGAAACGCTCATTGCGCGGCTGCTTTGAGCGACGATCCATACCGTCATGGCCGCCCATTTGGGGTCGTCCATATTCATCAGGAAGGCGATATAAAGCGCGATCAGCGATGCGGCGGTGGTGCGTACCGCAAAAATGAGATCGTTGCGCTTGATGATCATGATTTCAATAGGTTGCCGTGAGATGCCGGGAAGATGGCAGTGTTAAGTAACGACGATGATAGAGGTTTGGCGGCTGCGTCAAGCAACTATTGTTTCAAAACGCCGTGTGTTGCGGCGCGGAGAGGTCGTCGCTCTATTCCACCGCCATAAAATAGGCTGCAAGTTTATTGAAAGCTGATTGAAAGCTTGGCTGCTGTAACCATTCTCCACCGATTAGAGGAATCGGCTGCATATCAGGAGGAGGGTTCGGCTTTTGCCGGACTGAAGCATTCCTTGGAGGAGCCTATATGAAAATTTCAACGAATTCGCTTCGGCTTGTTTGGCACGCTGCGCTTTTGAGCGGTGTCATGGTGCTCGGCGCCGGTGCTGCGCATGCCGAAAAACTGACGGTTATTGTCGGCGGCATGGAAAAGCAGATTTATCTGCCAGCTGTACTGACCGAAAAGCTTGGTTACTTCAAGGATGAAGGCCTCGACGTCGAGCTGATCAACAGCCGCGCAGGCGTGGACGCCGAGAACGAACTGCTTGCCGGAGCCGCGCAAGCCGTGGTCGGCTTCTACGACCACACCATCGACCTTCAGTCGAAGGGCAAGTTCATCCAGTCCATCGTGCAGTTCAGCCAAGCGCCGGGCGAGGTGGAACTGGTTTCGACAAAATATGCCGACCAGATCAAGTCACCAGCCGATTTCAAGGGTCATACGCTGGGCGTGACGGGCCTTGGCTCTTCCACAGACTTCCTGACGCAGTATCTGGCTGTGCGCAACGGGCTGAAGCAGGGCGATTACACGTTGCTGCCGGTTGGCGCAGGCAATACCTTCATCGCCGCCATCAAGCAGGACGCTATTCAGGCCGGTATGACTACCGAGCCGACGATTGCCACCATGCTCAAGACCGGTGAAGCCAAGGTTCTGGTCGATATGCGCACGCCGGAAAAGACCGCCGAAGCGCTTGGCGGACCTTACCCGGCAGCATCCTTCTATGTGCAGTCGGCCTGGCTCGAAACCCACAAGGAAGAAGCACAGAAGCTGACCAATGCTCTGGTCAAGACCATGCGTTACATCGCTTCGCACAGCGCCGAAGAAATCGCCGATCAGATGCCGAAAGATTATTATGTCGGCGACAAGGACCTTTATGTGAAGGGTCTGGCTGAAGGTAAGGCGCAGTATACGCCGGATGGCCGTATGCCGAAGGATGGTCCGGAAACGGTTCTGAAGGTGCTCGCAACCTTCAAGAAGCCGTTGCAGGAAAAGCAAATTGACCTGTCGAAGACCTATACGACGGAATTCGTCGACAAGGCCAACGCGACGCTCGACGCCGCGAAGTAAGTGGCCCTCCGGCTGGCGTTCGCAAATGAACGTCAGCCCCGCCGACCCAACCACATTCAACAGCATTGCAGGCGCGCAATAATAAGCATTGCGCGCGAGCGGTGCCGCACATCCGCGAGGAACCTATGCTGATGGAAGCCCCGAAAACCATTGCGCGCGACGAAGCCGGTAATGGCGCGCCCGCAATCGAACTCAACAATGTTACCCGTCGCTTTGTCACGCCCGACGGCAAGATGATGACGGCGCTGCGCGATTTCACCATGCATGTCGGCAAGGGCGAGTTTGCCTGCGTCGTCGGCCCTACGGGTTGCGGCAAGTCCACAACGCTCAATCTCGTGACTGGTCTCGCCAAGCCGAGCGCCGGTGAAGTGCGCCTGATGGGGCAGCCAATCGAAGGCATCAGCCCTGATATCGGCTTTGTGTTTCAGGCGGATGCGCTGTTTCCCTGGCTCAATGTCATCGACAATGTGAGCGCCGGTCCACGCTATCGCGGCATGGGCAAGGAAGAAGCCTATGAAAAGGCGCGCAGCTGGATTGCCCGCGTTGGCCTTGCGCGCTTTGAAAAGCACTACCCGCACCAGCTATCTGGCGGTATGCGCAAGCGCGTGGCGCTGGCCCAGACCTTCATCAATGAGCCGAAAATCCTGCTCATGGACGAGCCGTTCAGCGCGCTCGACATTCAAACCCGCACACTGATGCAGGGCGAGTTGCTCGACCTCTGGCAGCAATCCGGCGCATCGGTGATTTTCGTTACCCACGACCTCGAAGAAGCGATCGCCCTTGCCGACAAGGTTTATGTGCTGACTGCCGGACCGGCCACGGTCAAGAGCGTCTACAATATCGACATTCCCCGCCCGCGCGTCATGGAAGACATTCGTTACGACGACAAATTCGTCGAAATCGCAAAAGTGATCTGGGACGACCTGCGTGAAGAAGTGCAGATCGGCCAGCAGCGCGCGCTGGCAAGCGGCAAATAAAACCGGGAGGAACCGACATGACCGCACAGACTCTTGCTTCTCCCGCGGGCGCTCAGGCCAATGGCAGCGCCGCGGAACTCGCCCGCACGGAAGCGACCTTCCGCGCCAAGTCGCGCCAGCGTCGCGCCGTCGTTATTCTCGTTCGCCTCGCGATTCTTTTCGCTGTCCTTGGCGGCTGGGAACTGGGCGCACGCACCGGCTTTATCGACCCGTTCTTCTTTGCCAGCCCATCGGGTATCGCCGATCAGATCTGGATCTGGATCACCGAAGGCACATCGCAGGGCCCGCTTTCCGAGCAGATTATCGTAACGCTTGAAGAAACCGTGCTTGGCTTTCTGATTGGTGCTGTCGGCGGTGTCATCTGCGGCATCATTCTCGGTCGTAACAAGTTTCTGGCCGATGTGTTTTCGATCTATATCAAGATCGCCAACTCGATCCCGCGTGTTGTTCTCGGCTCGATCTTCATCATCGCGCTCGGTCTCGGCATGGCCTCCAAAGTCGCGCTCGCCGTGGTCATGGTTTTCTTCGTGGTCTTCGCCAATGCGTTTCAGGGTGTCCGTGAAGCTGATCGCGCCTTGATCGCCAATGCGCAGATTCTGGGTGCCTCACCGTCGCAGATCACCCGCTCGGTCATCATCCCCTCGGCTATGAGCTGGATTCTGGCCAGCTTGCATGTCAGCTTCGGCTTCGCGCTTGTCGGTGCCGTGGTTGGTGAATTTCTGGGCGCCAAGAAGGGCGTTGGCCTGATGATCTCGACGGCGCAGGGCTCGTTCAATGCCAATGGCGTTTTCTCCGCCATGGTCATTCTGGCGGTGCTGGCACTGGTGGTTGAATACATCATCACGCTGATCGAAAACCACCTCGTCAAGTGGCGTCCGCAGGCTCTGTCTGAACAGGGCAGCTGATAAACGAAAACTGAGAATTGATAGAGCGGTTCCGTCGGAACCGCTCTATCCGTTTGTTTTCACGCATTATCCTACGCAAAACCGCTTCGCACTTTTGCTGGAAATGCTCTTAAATCAGGCGGCGGGCAAGGTCACAATGACCGTAAGCCCGCCGCCTTTTGTTTCGTGAAGCTGCACATCGCCATCCGCCGCATCGGCAACTTCCCGCACGATGGCAAGGCCGAGACCGCTTCCTTCGGCAACCGTTCCGGGTACACGATAGAAACGCTCGAACACATGTTCGCGCTCCGCAACCGCAATGCCGGGGCCGTTATCTTCAACAGCGATGCGAACCTGACTGTCCTGACTATCGATGCTCAAGGTTACCATGCCGCCTTGCGGTGTGTAGCTGAGCGCATTGTCCACCAGATTGACGATCATTTCGCGCAGCATCGTGCCATCGCCTGAAACCGTTGCATTCTCCGTTTTCAGATCGAAGCCAAGATCGATATTGCGGTCGAAGGCCTTTCCGGCAAGGCTTTCCAGCACCTGCTTTCCAGCTTCGGCCAGATCGATCCGGTCGGCGCGCGGGCGTCTGCTACCGGGCTCGGCACGTGACAGTGTCAGCAATTGCGCGGCGAGGCGCGAGAGCTGCATGGCCGTGCTTTTGAGGCTGGCGAGCACTTCGTTTCGATCATTCTCACTGGTCGTGCGCACCGCAAAACTCGCCTGTGTCGTCAGCGTGGCAATCGGCGTGCGAAGCTGGTGCGCGGCGTTCTGGATAAACCGGCGTTGCGCTGACATTTGTTTACGCACCCGCTCCATATATTGGTTGAGCGCGGTAACGAGCGGTCGCAACTCCGTCTGTACAGTTTCAGGGTCGAAGGCCTCCAGCTCCGATTTTCGATTGCGCACTTCGTTGCGCAGCCGGATGAGCGGGCGCAACACGAAACGCAGCCCCAGCAGAGATAAAGCGCCCGCTGCAATGATGAGCAGGGATTGTTGCCAGACCGAATGCAGCCAGAGATCGCGCTGCATGGCATCGTAACCGGCCATGGTCACACCGACGATGACGTCGATTGATTGTGGCAGGTTCGAAGAAGCGGCGACGGGATGGCGCAGCACTACGAGCCGCAACGCGCGGTCACGATAGGTCCCCAGATAATGCTGCGGATCATAATTGGTGATGGTCGCGGGCTTCGGCAGATCCGGATAACCAGCCAGAAGGCGGCCATCCGAAGTTTCGACGCGATAATAGACGCGATCTCCGTAACCTGTTGAAAACATTTCCAAAGCAACAGGTGGAATGACAGCATCAATGGCGTCGTGCGACGCGGCCGTCGCTTCGCCAATTGCACGGGCCGAAGCTGTCAGCATCCGGTCGGAGACGATGCCTGCAATATTTTCCGCGGAGCGCCACGCCGTCCAGAGGTTGAGAGCCGCGACAAGGATCAGCGGCACGACGATCCAGGAAACGAGCTGGGCGCGAAGACTTTGGGACAGTCGGGAGAAAAGGCGGGCCATATCAGCCAGCGTCACGCAGAAGATAGCCAAGGCCGCGCAAGGTCACGATTTCTGCCTTGCTGCCTTCGAGTTTCTTGCGCAATCGGTGAATGTAGATTTCGATGGCGTTTTCGTCCGTCTCGCTCTCAAAATCATAGATGCCCTGAACCAGTGTCGCCTTGCTGACGGTGGTTCCAATCCGGCGCAGAAGCTGTTCCAGCACAGCATGCTCCTTGGGCGCAAGCGGTAGCGCGTCCTCCCCAACTGAAAACAACCGGGTATTGGTGTCGAAGCGCAGCAAGCCGCAAGTGACGACCGGCGCAGTGCGCTGGCTTGCCCGGCGCAGATGCGCACGAATACGCGCTTCCAGCTCGCTTAACTCAAAGGGTTTCGCAAGATAATCGTCTGCTCCGGCGTCAAGCCCGCGAATACGGCCATCGAGGCTCGCATTGGCGGTGAGTATAATGACCGGCACTTCATTGCCGCGATTGCGTATCTGCTCCAGCACGTCCAGCCCGGTCTTGTCCGGCAGGCCGAGATCGAGAATGACCAGATTATATTCCGTGAAAGCCAAAGCCTGTTCAGCGTCGGCGGCATCGTGAACCGTATCGACGTTGTAATTCGACTGTTGCAGGCTTTTGGCAAGCCAGCTCGCGAGGGTCAGATTGTCTTCGACAAGCAATATACGCATAACTGGCGATGATAGAGCACAAGCGAAGAACTGTGAAACGGTTTTGAGAGAAGATACGCGTAAAAACAAAATGTTAGAGCGCTAACTTGATTCAACGGCACTGAACCCAGACTGATAGGTGGACTTCACATTATCAAGACCGAACGCTATAAGCGGTGCAGCCTACCGGATGTGAGGATAAGACCTTGAAAATCGGCGTTGTTACCGTTTCTGACCGTGCAAGTCGCGGCGAATATGAGGATCTGAGCGGCCCGGCCATCGAAGCATGGCTGAAGAGCGCAATCGTCACGCCTTATGAAACGGTGAAGCGCGTCATTCCCGACGGGATGGCGTCGGTACGCGATACGCTGATTGCGCTTTGCGATGACGAGGCTTGCGATCTGATCCTGACCACCGGCGGCACGGGACCAAGCCCGCGCGATGAGACAACGGAAGCGATGCACGCTGTGCTGCATAAGGAATTGCCGGGTTTTGGCGAGTTGATGCGCCGCGTCAGTCTGGAACAGACGCCGACGGCCATTCTTTCGCGCCAAACGGCAGGTAGTCGCGGCAAGAGTTTCATTTTAAACCTGCCGGGCAAACCTGCATCCATAGCGATGACGTTGCAGGCGGTCTTTCCCGCTATCCCGTATTGTTTGGATTTGATCGGTGCGGGGCGCATCGAAACCGACCCCGCCGTCGTTAAGGCGCATCGTCCCGTCTAAGAAAAACCGCGCAGCGATTCCCGATTTGGACGGAATTCTACATTGCCTTTCGTCTGTTGTCATCACGACGAATTGCGCAACCCTGCTTTGCACTTTTATATGATTTCAATGCTTGCTTTTCCCCGAAACCGCGCCGAATAATAGCGAAAAAAGGGGTACTAAGTGAAGCCATTTGACGAAATGCTCAACCATGGCGGGAATGTCCGCCCACCTTACGAATTTCTCAAACAGTGGCTCGACGGCCAGGATTCTGGCAAGCTTTTGCAGAAGTCTCATGATGCCGAAAGCGTCTTTCGCAAGACCGGCATCACCTTTGCGGTCTATGGCGATCAGGAAGCCGCCGAGCGGCTCATTCCCTTCGATATCATCCCGCGCATTATTTCCGGTCAGGAATGGCGTCGTCTTTCGCAGGGCATCGAACAGCGCGTCATGGCGCTCAACGCCTTCCTCGACGACATTTATCATCGGCAGGAAATCATCAGGGCAGGGCGTATTCCCAAGGAACTGATCACCAAGAACGAGGCATTTTTGCCCGAAATGATCGGTTTTCGTCCGCCCGGTAATGTCTATACGCATATTATCGGTGTCGATATCGTGCGCACGGCGGAGAACCAGTTCTATGTGCTGGAGGACAATGCCCGCACGCCATCCGGCGTTTCCTATATGCTGGAAAATCGCGAAACGATGATGCAGCTTTTCCCGGAGCTGTTCCAGAACGTCAAGGTGCGTCCGGTCGAGAACTATCCGCAACTTCTGCGCCAGTCGCTGGCCAGTGTTGCACCTCCCGGCACACAGGGCGTGCCAACTGTCGCGGTGCTGACGCCCGGCATTTATAATTCCGCCTATTTCGAACATGCGTTTCTGGCCGACCAGATGGGTGTCGAGCTGGTGGAAGGAAGCGATCTGCGGGTGGTCGACGGACGTGTTGCGATGCGCACCACGCAAGGCTATCGCGCCATTGACGTGCTCTATCGTCGCGTGGACGACGCCTATCTCGACCCACTGACCTTCCGTCCGGATTCGACGCTCGGCGTTGCCGGTATCATGGATGTCTATCGCGCGGGTAATATCACCATTGCCAATGCGCCGGGCACCGGCATTGCGGATGACAAGGCGATCTATTCCTACATGCCGGAAATCGTCGAGTTCTATACGGGCCGCAAGGCGATCCTCGAAAATGTGCCGACATGGCGCTGTTCGGAACCGGACAGTCTGGCCTATGTGCTCGACAATCTTGCCGATCTCGTCGTCAAGGAGGTGCATGGTTCTGGCGGTTACGGCATGCTGGTCGGGCCTGCGTCCACCAAGGCGGAACGGGAAGCCTTTTCGAAGAAGCTCCAGGCTCGCCCGCGCAACTATATCGCGCAGCCGACGCTGGCGCTTTCCACGACTCCGATCTTTACTGAAAAGGGGCTGGCGCCGCGCCATGTCGATCTGCGTCCCTTCGTGCTGGTTTCAGACCGTATCCGTATCACGCCGGGCGGCTTGACCCGTGTGGCGTTGAAGGAGGGATCGCTCGTTGTGAACTCCAGTCAGGGTGGCGGCACCAAGGATACCTGGGTTCTGGACGACTAGACGTTGCGTGAATACGATTTTGTGTGCGTGGAACCCGGCATCAAGACCGGAGCGCGAAGACGGAGCCGAAAAGGCTCGATAAGGGGAATGATTTCATGCTTTTAGGCCGCACGGCAAACGGGCTTTTCTGGATGTTCCGCTACATTGAACGGGCGGAAAACATGGCTCGCCTGGTGGATGCCGGATTGCGCATGGCGCTGACCAAGACGTCCGATGCACCGGAGGAATGGTCTTCTGTGGTGGTGTCGGCGGGCGCAAGTCAGGCCTTTTCCGCCAAATATGATGCATACAATGCTGCAAATGTTGCCGATTTCCTGCTGCGGGACACCAGCAATCCGTCAAGCGTGATGTCGTGTTTTGAGACAGCGCGTTCCAATGGGCGCATGGTGCGCACCGCGCTGACACGTGAAGCGTGGGAAAGCGTCAACGAAGCATGGATGCTTTTGAAAAAGTCGCTGAGCAAGCCTTTGAAGGAAAGCGACCTGCCACCGCTACTCGACCAGATCAAGCGCGAAACTGCGCTGATCCGTGGCGCTTTTCACGGCACTATGCTGCGCAACGAAATTTTCGATTTCGCGGGCCTCGGCACCTTCATAGAGCGCGCCGACAACACGGCACGTATCCTCGACGTGAAATATTATGTGCTTTTGCCAGCCATATCCTATGTCGGCACGACGCTCGATAATTATCAGTGGGAGTCGATCCTGCGCTCGGTCTCGGCGGATCGCTCCTATCGCTGGGTTTATGAGGGCGATTATCGACCGGCCCATGTTGCGGATTATCTGATCCTGAACGGGCGCATGCCGCGCTCACTGAATTACTGCTATCGCAGCATCAACGAGCATCTGGATTTTCTGTCCAAGGACTATGGCAACAATGCCACCTGTCATGAAACAGGGGAGAAAATCTTTTCGACACTGCAAAATCAGGACATAAGTGCCATCTTTGATGTGGGACTGCATGAATTCCTGACGGACTTCATCAAATGCAACAACCGGCTCGGCAACGAGATCGCTGAAACCTATAATTTCTATTGAGGTCCTCGCTTGCATCTTAAAATCCGGCACGTTTCGCATTATGCTTATGAACATCCGGTGCCCTATGCGGTGCAGCGTTTGCGTTTGCGGCCGCCGACCGTGCCGGGACAGGTGGTGAAGCACTGGGAAGTGAAGATCGAAGGCGGCGAGCCGGAAGTCTCTTATATTGACGGTTTTGGCAACAAGACCGATTTGGTGCAGCACCATCGCAATATCAGCGAGATTATCATCACCGCCAGCGGCAGTGTCGAGGTAGAAGACCGCGTCGGCGTGCTCGGTCCGGTGTATGGCTACGCGCCATTGTGGCTGTTTGAGCGTGAAACAGAACTGACCTTGCCGGGTGAGGGCATTCGCGCTCTGGCAGGCGAACTTTCAACCGGGATGGAACGGCTTGCGCTGTTGCACGATCTGATGAACCGCGTCCATGCGAACGTGGCCTATGTGCCTGGCACGACCAGCGTTTTCACCGATGCGGAAACGGCACTCGGCGCGGGCAAGGGGGTCTGTCAGGACCACAGCCATGTCTTCCTGTCGGTCGCGCGGCTTCTCGGCATACCTGCGCGTTATGTCTCCGGCTATCTCATGATGGAGGGCGTGGAAGACCAGACTGCAAGCCATGCCTGGGCGGAAGCGCATATTGACGGGCTTGGTTGGGTCGGGTTCGATGCGGCCAACAATATTTGCCCGAATGACCGCTATGTGCGTCTGGCGACGGGGCTCGACTATCGCGATGCGGCTCCAATTTCGGGGGTTAGGCTCGGTGGAACGGCTGAAAGCCTTGCGGTTCACATCAATGTAGGGCAGTGATCGGACAAGAACGATGATATTGCCTGCCGGATACTGCTGATGACCTATTGCGTTGGAATGAAAACCGATCGTGGCCTTGTGTTCATGTCCGACACCCGGACAAATGCAGGGCTCGATAATATTTCCACTTTTTCCAAGATGCGGAGCTGGTCGAAGCCCGGCGACCGCGTCATCGTCCTGCTTTCGGCTGGCAATCTTGCCACGACCCAATCCGTCGCCAGCCTTCTGGAAGAACGGATGAAGGCACCTGCCGACAGACACCCGTCAGTATTCGATGCTCCGTCCATGTTTCAGGTCGCGCGGCTGATCGGTGACACGGTCAAGGAAGTGATCCAGAACTCAGCAACCGGTGGCCAGAAGGCGGCAGATGCGTTCGGTGCTTCCTTCATTCTGGGTGGACAAATCAAAGGCGGCCAGCCGCGCCTGTTCTATATCTATCCGGAAGGCAATTTCATCGAAAGCTCGGTCGATACGCCGTTCTTCCAGATCGGCGAGAACAAATATGGCAAGCCCATTCTGGTGCGTGCCTACCAGCCGGATATGAGCTTCGAGGAAGCGGTGAAGCTGCTGCTGGTCTCTTTCGATTCCACGCTGAAAGCCAATCTCTCTGTCGGGCTTCCTCTGGACATGCAGATTTACGAAGCCGATAGCCTCAAGACGGGCATGCAGCGGCGCTTCGAAGCAACGGATCCTTATTACCAGACGGTATCCGAAAGCTGGTCCGAAGCGCTGAAATCGGCGCTCGTGCAGTTGCCGCCATTCAGTTTCGACGATCAGAAATAAGAAATAATAACCGTTTAAAAGAGAAGACCGGGCATCGCAGGATGCCCGGTCTTTTTGATTAGTCTTTCGTCACGGTCTGAACGTAGTTGGCGTCTGCAACCATGTTGAAACCGTGCACATTCGCACCGGTCACAGCCGTCTCGATCTGCTGATAGAGGATGGCGAACGGGCTGGTTTCCTGAAACTTCTTCTGAAGATCGTGATACATGGCTTCACGCTTCGCCGTGTCGCGCTCTTCGGCAGCAGCCATGGTTTCAGCCGTCAGTTCCGGAATCTCCCAATGCGCCTGCCAGGCATTGGTGCGCATGGATACGTCTTCACCATTGTTCGGATTGTTGGTGAAGGTCACGGCATTGGTATGCGGATCCCAGTAGTCCGGGCCCCAGATGCCGAGTGCGAGCTGATGCTTGCGCGCACGCACCTTGGTCGTTGTCAGTTTGCCGTCGCCTTGCAGAATTTCCACGTCGATGCCAGCCTTGCGCATGGTCTGCTGAATGTTCTCGGCAATACCGACGCCGGGCTGCGTGTTGCGGACATCGAGTGTCACCTTGAAGCCGTCCTTCAGGCCGGCCTTGGCCAGCAGTTCCTTGGCCTTGTCGACATCATAGGTGAAAGGCTTGTCGTCCACCGCACCGAACATGCCCGCAGGCAGGAAGGATTGATGCGTGCGGCCAATGCCCTTGATGAGCTGGGATTCGATGGTGTTGTAATCGATGAGATACTTGATTGCCTGACGCACTTCCGGCTTGGCCAGTTCAGGCACATTCTGGTTTGCGACCAGATAATAGACGCGCCCCTTCGGCGCTGCGAGAACGTGATACTTGTCGTCCTTGCTGAGCGTTTCCAGATCGCCGGGTTCAAGGTTGCGTGCAATATCGATATCGCCTGCCTGCAAGAGCAGACGCTGTGAGCTGCCTTCTTTCACATGACGATAGATCACGCGCTTCATGGCGGGCTTGACGTCGGCATAATTCTCGTTGCGTTCGAGAAGCAGCACTTCATTGGCACGCCATTGCTTCAAGGCGAACGGGCCGGAACCGGCATAACCGGTTTTCAACCATTCATAGCCGAAGTCGGTATCGTAAGGATAAGCGTCGGTCTTTTCGGCCTTCTGCTCGTGCTCCTTGACCAGCTTGCTGTCTACGATGGACGCAACGCTGGAGGTCAGGCAGTTCAAAACGAAGCTCGGCGCAAACGCTTTTCCAGTCGTGAAGACCAGCGTTTCGTCATCGGGAGCCACGATATTCTGATCGGCATTGTCGCGTGTCAGGCCGAACTGGCTGAGAATGAAAGCCGGGCTTTTGTCGAGCTTGATCGCGCGTTGCAGCGAATAGGCAGCATCTTGCGCCGTCAACGGATTGCCGGAGGCGAATTTCAGGCCCTTGCGAATCTTGAAAGTGATCGAGCGGCCATCATCCGAGAACGTCCAGCTTTCGGCGATCTGCGGGATGATCTTGGTCGGATCCTTGGTGTCCGTCGTCACCAGACGCTCATAGGTGCTGGTGAGCACCTCCGACGTGGTGATTTCGAAAATTTCCGCGGGATCGAGCGAAATGACGTCATCGATACCCATGGCGATGACCAGCGTATCGGCTGGCGTGGCGGCCTGCACCGCTTTCGGCGCTGCCGACAGCAGCAGGCCAAAGGCCAGCGCAGCGGGAATTGTGCTGCGCAAAAGACGCTGCGCAAAGCCAGATTTCAGGCTTGTTCTGGAGGTGGTATCGCCATGGCGACGGTGATTGAAGGACAGGATTCCGGTGGTCATGCAACTTCCCCTTCGGTCATGGCCATCATTTGGGCCGGACCATGCATAGAAAATGCGCCTCATAGTCTGAGAAGCCGGATGTCCGCGACTCGCTCTGGCGCCGCGCCATTAGATTCCTATTTAGGGAAGGTTCACAATATAGACTGCGCTTATCAGGCAATATTGTGCCCGCAAAAAAGAAAAGGCCGGAGAAGATCTCCGGCCCTGTCTCATATTCTCAAATTCGGGATCAGCCGAATACCTTGAAGCGCTCGCCATCATCCATGAAGGCTTTTTCGCCGAAAGGCTGTTCGTTGGAGCCGAACGGCATCTGGGCGCGGAGCTTCCACGACGACGGAATATCCCAGGTCTTGGCGACTTCTGCGTCGATCAGCGGGTTGTAGTGCTGCAGGCTCGCGCCGATACCGGCGTCGGAGAGGGCAGTCCAGACCGAATGCTGAGCCATGCCGCCCGACTGTTCCGACCAGACCGGGAAGTTATCGGCATAAAGCGCGAACTGTTCCTGAAGGCCCTTCACCACGTTCTGGTCTTCAAAGAACAGAACCGTACCAGCACCGGCTGCAAAGCTGTTAAGCTTGGCTTCCGACTGTGCAAATGCGTCGGCAGGAACGATCTTGCGCAGCTCTTCCTTGGCAATGTTCCACAGCTTGTCGCTTTCAGCGCCAAACAGGATGACTGCACGCGAGCTCTGGGAGTTGAACGACGAAGGCGTGTGCTTGACGGCTTCACGGATCAGTTCTGCAACCTGTTCCTTGGCGAGCGGGAGGTTCTTGCCAAGAGCATACTGGGTGCGACGCTTCTTGATGGATGCGAGATGACTATTGTTCATTCGTTCTAATCCTGATGTTGCAGTAGATTGTGAACTTCCTGACACATCTATCGATGCAGAATGTCCAGAAGTTACATTCATGACGTGCCCCAAGATATTGGGGTAAAACCGTTCAACGCCAGCCCGTTTTTCAGCGACACACTGTCAACAAATAGGGATTGTGAAACCGCCATTGTTTCCATTTTGGCCAGAGAATGCGGGTGGGAGCCTGTGCGTTGTGGGGAAATTCCCAACTAAAGCGGGGTTTACATCTTGGGCACGATGTTGGAATCTTATTAAATTAGTGGGATTTTGAAAAGGACGATGGAAGCCCTTCAAAGGGCGAAACCATCGCGAACAGGGATAGGTCACGATAGTTTGAAGTCTTTTGTCATTATCGGCGGTGGCGCGAGCAGCGTCATTCTTGCAGCGCAATTGCTGGAGCGTTCGCTCGACACGACGGTTCGCATTTTCGAACGGTCTGGTCGTATTGGCAGGGGGATCGCCTATTCCACGGAAAACCCCAGTCACCTTCTCAATGTTCGCGCGAACAATATGAGCGCTTTTCCCGGTGATCCGGATCATTTCCTGGACTGGCTGCAAGCCCGGCAAACGGCAGCAAACGCGCCAATCGCCAATGAATGGCAGCCGCAGTCTTTCGCACCACGCAGGCTCTATCGCGATTATCTGAACGAACTTGTGGAAGAATATCGCGCTGGCGACGCAGCGAGGCTGGTTGTCGATCCACGCGAGATTGTCGATGTCGTTCTGGAAGGCGGAAGGCCTACCGTTGTCGCGGATTCAGGCGATATCGTTTCGGCAGAGGCGGTTATTGTCGCGACAGGCAATGAAACAGCAATTGCCGTTTCCGGGGCAAATGTTGCCGAATATTGGTCCAGCAACGGCTATTTCGACATTCCGGCGGAGGCGCCAGTGGCGATCTTCGGGACCGGGCTGTCCATGGTCGACAGCGTGTTATCGTTGCTGGATCGTGGTCATCGGGGACCGATACACGCAATATCGAGGCGCGGATTGGTGCCTGCGCGTCACGCACCTGTGGAGCCTTTTGCGGTCGACACCGACTCTCTGTTTGTCGCTTCTGGCGTTGTTGGTCTGCTGCGTCGCGTTCGTGCGCTCATGCAGGAGGCTGAAGCTGCGGGTTCGAACTGGCGTGTCGTCATGGATGCGCTGCGGCCTCACACACAGCAGATATGGACGCGGCTGCCGGTGGCGCAACGCGAAAGTTTTCTCCGTCATTTGCGTCCTTGGTGGGATACGCACCGTCATCGCATGGCACCCGCTGTCGCTGATCGTATAGATGCGGCGCGCGCTTCCGGACAGCTTGAAATTATCGCAGGGCGCCTGCTTTCCGTACAGGAAAGCGATGAGGATATGACGATCCGCTATCGCGAACGTCATACCGGTTCGTTCCATAAGGTGAAAATCGCGACAATCATCGATTGCCGTGGTGGAAATCCCCGGTTCTCGACAACACGCAATCCAGCATTGCTCGGTTTGATGGAGCATGGGTTGGCAAAACCCGATGCACTTGATCTCGGTCTGGATGTGACCAGGGATTTCCAGTTGATCAATGCGCGCGGCGAGCCTTCCGGTTCATTTTTTGCAATTGGTCCCGTCACAAAGGGTGTTTTTTGGGAATCGACAGCCGTTCCAGATATTCGCGTTCAAGTCGCGAAACTGGTGGATACGCTGCTCGAAGGCTAGAGCTGAAAAAATCTTTCAGGTAGCAATGTGTGCTCATGTCATTCGCCTGCAAGATTTTTGCGGCAAGTTACCCTTCAAGGTAAGGTTGCAGGGGCAGGCTTGCGGTGAACGAAAGAGATTCGCATCGGTTTCTACGGTAAAAAAGTCAGAAAATTGCGATAAGTCTCTGATTTGTCCCATATAAACAATCGAAAGCTATTGCCAATATATTGTCGAGCCGGTCATAATAACGACATCGGAATATATGATTCCTCACAACATCTGGCCGGAGCATTTCAATTGCTGCTTTACTGAGCTGCATTTGCGCCGTGTCAGTTGACAGAACATTTCCTGCAAAAGTGTCTGACGGTTTTGCGCCCGGAAATTAAGACAAATTGGAGCGCATCCCGAAAAGTGTGAACAGCTTTCGGACAAGATGTGTGTGATTATAAAACGTAAGAGCGGATTGGAGGCCTTGGGCGCATGACGATGGACGGCAGAATGCTTTTCCTGCTTGTCCTTCTTCCTTTTATTGGCAGCGTCATCACGGGTCTTTTCAGGGGCGCCGACCGAAGCGGTTCCGCTTGGTTCACGGCAGCCATCGCTCTCGTCGCATTCATTCTCACGGCGAGCCTTTATCCGATCGTTTCGGACGGAAAAGTCCTGCGCGGCACCGTTGAATGGTTGCCCGCCTATGGTCTCAATGTAACGCTGCGCATGGATGGTTTCGCCTGGCTGTTCGCCATGCTGATCACCGGCATTGGCCTTCTGGTCGTGATCTATGCGCGCTATTACATGTCACCGGACGATCCGGTGCCGCGTTTCTTCTCTTTCTTATTGTCGTTCATGGGGTCGATGCTCGGCGTCGTTCTGTCCGGCAATATCATTCTGCTTGCTGTCTTCTGGGAGCTGACGAGTATCTTCTCGTTCCTGCTCATCGGCTATTGGTATCACAATGCCAGTGCGCGCGATGGTGCGCGTATGGCGCTGACAGTCACCGGCATTGGCGGCTTCTGCCTGCTGGCAGGCATGCTGCTGCTCGGCCATATCGTCGGCAGCTATGATCTTGATGCGGTTCTGGCAGCGGGTAACGAGGTTCGTACCCATCCGCTTTACACCGTCGCGCTCGTTCTGATCCTGCTCGCCGCTTTCACCAAAAGCGCGCAGTTTCCGTTCCATTTCTGGCTGCCGAATGCGATGGCGGCGCCGACACCTGTTTCGGCCTATCTCCATTCGGCGACGATGGTGAAGGCCGGGGTGTTTCTGCTTGCCCGCCTGTGGCCGGTGCTGGCCGGAACCGAGGAATGGTTTTGGATATTGGGTTCGGCGGGCCTGATCACGCTTTTGCTGGCAAGTTTCTTTGCTGTGTTCCAGCAGGATCTCAAAGGGCTGCTCGCTTATTCGACGATCAGCAATCTGGGTCTTATTACTGCGCTTTTGAGCCTTGGAAGCCCGCTTGCGGCGGTGGCCGCGATCTTCCACATGGTCAATCATGCCATCTTCAAAGCGTCGCTTTTCATGGCAGCCGGCATCATAGATCATGAAACGGGCACGCGCGATATGCGCCGCCTGAGCGGATTGTTCCGATTAATGCCCTACACGGCGACACTTGCCATGGTGGCGAGCGCGGCCATGGCCGGCGTCCCGCTGCTGAACGGCTTCATTTCCAAGGAAATGTTCTTTGCTGAAGCAGTCGAGACGCATCTTGCATCGTGGCTGGATTCGATCACGCCCTATGTGGCGACGCTTGCCAGTATTTTCACGGTGGCCTATTCGATCCGCTTCATCTACTCGACCTTCTTCGGTCCGCCGCCGCATGATCTGCCCCGCGAGCCGCACGAACCGCCGCACTGGATGCGTCGGCCTATCGAGCTTTTGGTGCTGCTCTGCCTTTTGATCGGTATCGTTCCAGGACTGTCTATCGGCCCGTTCCTCCATTCGGCGGTTCGCTCGGTGCTGGGTGATGCAACGCCGGAATATAGCCTCGCGGTCTGGCATGGTTTCAATCTGCCGCTGATGATGAGTATCGCCGCGATGATTGGTGGCGTGTTGTTGCACTGGTGTCTGAAAAACTATCTGGCCACCAGCGAAGATGGTCCGCCACTCTTCCGCCATCTGCAAGGGCAGCGTATTTTCGAGCGCGTGCTGGTGACGCTGTCGTGGAACTGGGCGCGTAAGGCGGAAAGCTTCCTGAGCACACGCCGCTTGCAGCCGCAACTCCGCATCATCGTTGCTATAGCCGTTGTGGTCGCTGGCTGGCCGCTGATCGAGGGTAGTTTACGCTCTGGCACTTTGGGCGCGCAGCCGGTCGATCCGATTTTCGCAGGCCTCTGGGCGCTTGGTTGCGCCTGCGCCATCGGTGCGGCTTATCAAGCCAAGTATCACCGTCTAGCTGCTCTGATCCTGCTTGGCGGGGCAGGGCTTATCACCTGCATCACCTTCGTCTGGCTGTCTGCACCTGATCTCGCGGTAACCCAGCTTCTGGTGGAAATCGTCACCACGGTTCTGTTGTTGCTCGGCTTGCGCTGGCTGCCGAAGCGTTGGGAAGACCCGGACCCCATTCCCGTGAAGATCGGCCCGCGCATCCGCCGTTATCGCGATCTCTTGCTGGCGGTTGCCAGTGGTGTCGGCGTTTCGATCATTGCCTATGCGATGATGACGCGCCCGTCACCCAACAGCATTGGCGATTATTTCCTGCAGAACGCCTATTCAGGCGGCGGCGGCAAGAATGTCGTGAATGTCATTCTGGTTGATTTTCGCGCTTTCGATACATTTGGTGAAATTGCCGTTCTCGGCATTGTCGGCCTGACGGTTTTTGCGCTGCTGCGTCGTTTCCGTCCCGCGCCGGATTCCACCGGCTCGACTGCACAGCAGAAGATTCAGGACGCCTATGACGAAGCCATGCCGGATCGCAAGGCGGGTGAAACGCTGAATGATTATCTGGCTGTGCCGTCGGTTGTCATGCAATGGCTGTTTCCGGTCATCATCGTTCTGGCCGTGCATCTGTTCCTGCGCGGGCACGATCTGCCGGGCGGCGGTTTTGCGGCTGGTGTAGCGCTGGCGATTGCCTTCATCCTGCAATATCTGGCTGCCGGAACGCGCTGGGTTGAAGACAGGCTGCGCATTCTGCCGCTGCGCTGGATCGGCATCGGCTTGCTGAGCGCTGCGGCAACCGGCTCCGGCGCGTGGCTGTTCGGCTATCCGTTCCTGACCACATTCTTCCAGTATGCAGACATACCCTATGTCGGGAAAATGCCGATGGCGAGCGCCTTGCTATTCGATTTCGGTGTTTTCACGCTGGTCGTGGGTGCAACCGTCATCGTTTTGATCGCATTGGCGCACCAATCGATCCGTAAACATCGCGTCGAGAAACTCGCCGCTGCGACTGCGAAGGAGGAGAACTGATGGAGCTGGTTCTTGCTCTCGCAATCGGTGTGCTGATGGCGTCCGGCGTCTGGCTGGTGCTGCGCCCGCGCACGTTTCAGGTGGCGATCGGCCTGTCGCTGATCTCCTATGCGGTCAATCTGTTTATCTTCTCTATGGGACGGCTGCGTTCCAATGCGCCGCCGGTTCTGGAATCGGGTCTGGACGTGCAGGCCGCTCAATATACCGATCCGGTGCCGCAGGCGCTCGTGCTGACGGCAATCGTTATCGGCTTCGCCATGACGGCGCTCTTCCTTGTCGTGTTGCTCGCTTCGCGCGGTCTGACACGCACCGACCATGTCGACGGCAAGGAGAACTGATGATGGATTGGAAATCACACCTCATCGTTGCTCCGATCCTTCTGCCGCTGGTAACGGCAGCGGTTCTGCTGTTGATCGACGAGCGCAGCCGCAAATTGAAGATGGCGATCAATTCGCTCTCGACACTTGGCCTGATCGGCATTGCCTGCACGCTTGTGGTTATGGCGAGCGAAAAAGCGCCGGAAGCAATCGTTTATCTCATCGGCAACTGGCCTGCACCGTTTGGCATTGTGCTTGTGCTCGACAGACTGGCGGCGATGATGCTGCTTCTGGCAAGCCTGCTCGGCATGGCCGCGCTCAGCTTCGCGCTGGCGCATTGGCACAAGGCAAGTCCGCATTTCCATACGATCTTCCAGCTCTTGCTGATGGGCCTGAACGGCGCATTCCTGACGGGCGATCTGTTCAACCTGTTCGTCTTCTTCGAGGTCATGCTCGCCGCCTCCTATGGTCTGGCGCTGTACGGCTCCGGTCCGGCACGCGTTAAGGCGGGTCTCCATTACATCGCGGTCAATCTGGTTGCGTCGTCGTTGTTCCTGATCGGCGTGAGCCTGATCTACGGTGTCACCGGCACGCTGAATATGGCTGACCTCGCGCAGCGGATCACGCAGGTTGCACCTGAAGACCGTATGCTGCTTGAAGCAGGTGCAGCGGTTCTGGGCGTCGCGTTCCTGATCAAAGCGGGCATGTGGCCGCTCAATTTCTGGCTTGCGCCGACCTATACGGCAGCTGCAGCGCCCGTTGCGGCGATCTTCGCGATCATGAGCAAGGTAGGCATTTATGTGCTGTTGCGCCTGTCGCCGCTGATGTTCGGTATTGGCGCTGGCTCGTCCTACGGTTTCGGCAATGACTGGCTCTATTTCGGCGGCATGATCACGCTCGCCTTCGGTCTGATCGGCGTGGTCGCATCGCAGGCCATGGGCAGGCTCGCCAGCTATAGCATTCTCGTTTCCTCGGGCACGCTGTTGGCTGCCATCGGTAGTGGCAACACCGCCATGGCTGGTGCAGCATTGTTCTATATGGTCAGTTCCACGCTGACGATTGCTGCATTCTTCCTGTTGATCGAACTTGTCGAGCGCGGACAGGATGCCGCCGCCAACGTTCTTGCGGTGACGATGGAAGCCTATGGTGATGACGAGGAAGAGGAAGAGGAGGAAGAGGTTGGTGCAGTCCTGCCTGCTACGCTTGCCATCCTTGGCACATTCTTCGCGATATGCGCCATTTTGCTAATCGGTCTGCCACCGTTTTCGGGCTTCATCGCCAAGTTCCTGATCCTAGCAGCGGTCTTCAACGGTGATGGACCGACGCCGCAACTGGCTATGCCGGTCAGTCCGGCAAGCTGGGCGCTGATCGCGCTGATCCTGCTGTCCGGCCTTTCGGCGCTGATTGCCATGACACGAACCGGCATCCGCACCTTCTGGGCGTCGCTAGAAGGCAATGTGCCGCGTGTTCTGGTGCGCGAAGTGGTGCCGATTGCCGGGCTTTTGGCGCTTTGTCTTGCTCTGACAATCGCAGCTGGTCCCGCCATGCGCTACATGGACGAAACTGCACGTTCGCTGCACCATCCATCCGATTATATCGACAGTGTTCTCAAAGCGCCCAAGATCGAGCATGACGCGACCAAGGCGACAGGTGCGCAAGCGGTGGGGGTAGAATGAGAAAAATCCTGCCATATCCGCTGTTGTTCGTGTCGCTGCTTCTGTTCTGGCTGTTGCTGAACGGCTTTACCCCCGCGCAGCTCATTCTTGGCGTGGTCATCGCGCTGTTCGCCTGCCAGATCATGACGGCGCTTCAACCACAGAAAAATCATATTCGCTCGATCCCGACGATGCTCCGGCTTTTCGTCACGTTCAGCCTCGATATTCTGAGTTCGAACATCACCGTTACGCGCATCATCCTTTCCGGAAGAAAGCGCCGTCCCGGTTTCGTGGTTATCCCGCTGGAGCTGGAAAATCGCACGGCGCTGGCAGTACTCGCCTGTGTGGTGACAGCAACACCCGGCACGGCCTGGGTCGATCATCACAGCGCACGTCGTGAACTGACCATTCACGTACTCGACCTTGAAGAAGCGCAGGTCTGGCGCGATCTGATCAAGCAAAAATATGAGAAGCCGCTGATTGCGATTTTCGGGGCAGCAGACGTTGTCGAGAAGGAGAAATCCGCATGAGTGCCGTTATCATCTTCTGGTCTCTGCTCGCTGCGCAATTGATGCTGATCGCCGCCATGGGATGCGCGGTTTATCGCTTGCTGGTCGGCCCTCGGGCACAGGACCGCGTGCTCGCCACCGACGCCCTTTATCTAAACGCCTTGCTGCTGCTGATCACCTTCGGCATTCGCACTGGCAGCGATATCTATTTCGAGGCTGCGCTGATCATCGCGTTGCTAGGTTTCGTCGCCACCGTCGCGCTCGCCAAATTCCTGATGCGCGGGGAGGTGATCGAATGATCCATGCAGCCGAAATCCCGCTTTGGGCCGCCATACTCATTTCGTTTTTTCTCGTCGCCGGTGCTTTCCTGACGCTTGTCGGATGCATTGGCCTTGTGCGTTTCAAAACCTTTTACGAACGCATTCACGCACCAACCATCGGCTCTTCTTTTGGGGCTGGGGGAATCTTGATCGCGTCGATCATATTTTTCTCCATCTTGCAATCGAAGCCGATTCTGCATGAAGTATTGATTACCGTCTTTGTGGTCATCACAACGCCGGTGACGCTCATGCTGCTCAGCCGCGCCGTGATCCATCGCGACACGACGCAGGACAGCAAGGAGCTGCCTTCATCTTCCGACCCCGATTGAGGCCGGCAGACATCATGCTTGAGGGTGCGGAAGGGGCGTTTTCGGCTTTTCCGCAGTGCAGAACGGGGAAAATCAGCGGCTTCTTCCGGTAAGGGCCGCCATCGTTTTTCGGACGAACGGACTGAGCTTTTTCGGGTTCGCTTAAAGACTCATATCCTCTTGTTCGGTCACGATATTCGCTCTTTCCCGAATCTGAAGCGTATTGCCTGCGGCCTGTTGGGTCCGGAAGGAGCGGCCGATGGCATTTGGAGGAGTGCTGGCGGCTGCGGCCAATTGTCCAGATGCGGCGCATCAATGGTCAGGCGGATTGAAGGTTTTCATCATTTAGATTATCTGGATTTCAGTAATTTCTGAAAATTCAGAAAATACGGGAGAGAGAATTTTGGAATTGTCGCCAATCGTTCAGTCGTTCGTGCTCCACTTTGGGGAGATGGGCAGCCGTTGGGGCATCAACCGCACGGTGGGGCAGATTTATGCGCTGCTCTATTTGTCGCCTCAGCCCATGTGTGCTGACGAGATCGTCGACGCGCTTGGTGTGTCACGCTCGAATGTCTCCATGGGCATACGCGAACTGCAGGGCTGGAACCTCGTGCTTCTGAAGCACATTCCCGGCGACCGTCGCGATTTCTTCACGACGCCGGATGATGTCTGGCAAATTCTGCGCACACTCGCGGAAGAGCGCAAGAAGCGCGAGATTGACCCAACCCTGTCCGTTTTGCGCGAAGTGCTGATGGAAGCACCGCAGGACGACGGTGATCGTTATGCGCAGGAGCGCATGAAAGACATGTACAGCCTGATCGAGCGGCTGACCAACTGGTACGACGACGTCAAGAAGCTCGATACGGACCGTCTGACAAGCCTGCTGGCGCTTGGCGCCAAGGTAACCCGTTTCCTCGAAACCACCGACAGGATCGTGGCTTTGGGACGTGGGCGAACATCGGCCAAGAAGGAGCCTAAGCGAGATTGACATCTGATGTCCCCCAAACGGAGCAGCTGGCGGAGAAGCTGACGCCAGACGACGGAGAGGCGACAGGCGGCAAGCGCCGCTCAAGCCCTTCCAAGCGTCGTTCTGAGCGCCGGTCAGTTCCAGCCATGCTTCGGCGGGGGGCAAATCTTCAGGCACTGGCAGCGCTTCTGTGGCTGCCCCAGGCCGGGCTGATCGCCTATGCGATCGGATGTCTCGCCGATACGGGTTTCGACGACAGAATCTACTATGCGGCGTTCGGCATATTCGTGCTGGGTTGCCTGCGCAGCCTGATCGACGGTGCTGGCGCGGCCAAGGCATTCGACGCTGCTCGCGCCGAACTGACAGCTTTGCGTGAACGGGCTGTCACAGCGCTTTCCAACCGTTCTCCACTCGACACAGCGCGGCCATCGTCAGGCGAGGCTGCAAGCATTCTCGCCGAACAGGCCGAGATGGTCGTGCCCTATTTGTCGCGTTTTGTGCCGGTGCGCATTCGGGTCATGCTGGTGCCGCTGGCGATACTGCTGGCCGTCTTCTGGTTTTCATGGGCAGCGGCACTGGTTTTGCTCGTTGCCGCGCCTTTGATCCCGATTTTCATGGCGCTGATTGGCTGGCGCGCGAAAGCTGCGAGTGAGAAGCAGCTTGTAGCGCTTGGCGGGATGAATGGTTTTCTGCTCGACCGGCTGCGCGGTTTGACCACGATCCGCAGTTTTCACGCTGTGGATGCCACCGCCACGCGGCTGCGTGAAAATGCCGAGACCCTCCGCACGAAGACAATGAAGGTTCTGCGGATTGCATTCCTGTCTTCCGCTGTGCTGGAGCTTTTTGCGGCGCTTGGCGTAGCCATGGTTGCCGTTTATATCGGCTTCCACTTGCTTGGCACATTGCAGTTCGGTGCCTGGGGACACCAGCTGACGCTCGGCGAAGGCTTGTTTATCCTGCTTCTGTCGCCCGCTTTCTTTGAACCACTGCGAGACCTTTCCGCCGTCTGGCATGACCGTGCATCGGGCGAAGCCGCCATTGATGCGCTGGAAAAGCTCAGCCGTCATTTCATGCCGGTTGTAGGCAAGAGCGATATCTCAGCGCGCGAACCGGAACAAACGACCCCTTCCGTTCAACTGCACGATGTTGGTTTTCAATATCCGGCCGGGCCTTCGGTCTTGACTGATTTCAACCTGATGATTGAAGCGGGCGAGCATGTCGCTCTGCTTGCGCCAAGCGGTTATGGCAAGTCCACCATTCTGGCGTTGATCGCCGGGCTGGCAGCGCCGCAAACAGGCGCAATACGTATCGGCAGCACGAGCATGACACCTGAAAATGCGATGGGTTTGCGCCAACGCATGAGCTGGGTTGGGCAAAGGCCGCATATTTTTGCAGGCTCCGCACGTCACAACATTACGCTCGGGCGTGAAGCTGCGGCTAGACCGACTGCCGCTATCATCGATGATATGGCGCTTGCACATGTTACCGGCGTCACCGGGAATGGCGTTATCGGGGAAAGCGGGGCCGGACTTTCGGGTGGTGAGGCCTTGCGGCTTGCATTGGCCCGCATCGCGGTAGACCCCAAGGCCGATATCATTCTTGCCGACGAGCCGACGGCCCATCTCGATAATGAGACCGCCAGGCACATTGCCGACAGTCTGTTGCGGTTGGCCAAGGGCAAGACCCTGATCGTCGCCACCCATGATGAGGGACTGGCGCGCAGGATGGATCGCATCATACGCCTGGATTCTCGTCAGGATACCGATCCCTTGTGGCAGAGGAGGGCAGCCGAATGAACGGTCTGCAAGCGCTCCGTCCAATCCTGCGCCTGTTTTTCAGAACCAAGGGTGCTGCTCTTTATGCTGGCATTGCAGCTGCGACGGTCACTGTTCTGGCTGGTATCGCGTTGCTTGGCCTCTCTGGCTGGTTCATCACGGCGACGGCCATTGCAGGCTTGAGTGTAGCCACCGCTATTGTGTTCGATGTCTTTGCACCAGCAGCCGGTATCCGGTTCCTGGCAATCGTGCGGACGGGCGCGCGTTATCTCGAACGCCTTGTCACCCACGATGCGACGCTCGCCATTCTGGCGGCCTTGCGCGAAAAGCTGTTTCGAAGCTGGGCGAGACCCGCCGCAGCCAATGCACTTTTGAAACGCCCTGCGCGGCTGTTGTTCCGCCTGACCGCAGATATCGATGCACTGGATTCGCTTTATCTGCGTGTCGTCGTGCCGATTGGTGCTGCACTTGCAACTGCGTTGGTGGCAGGTCTTGCGCTGGCACTGATGCACCCTCTGTTCGGGCTTGCTGTTGCCCTTGTGCTTTTGATCGTCGGCTTGAGCCTGCCGCTATTGGCTGCACGGCGTTCGGAAATGCCGATGCGGAGACGCGCCAAGGGCACTGAGGCCCTGCGTGCCCGTACGATCGATCTGGTTGCGGGCCAGACAGAATTGCTCATGGCCGGGCGGATGCAGGCGCAAAATGATGCTCTCATCCGGGCAGATGGTTACGTCGCTGCGGCGGACCGCACGCTCAACCGGGTCGAGATCAGAACCGGCGCGGGCCTCGGTGTGGCACATGCCGGACTTCTGGCTGGCGGCCTGATTGGCGGTGGCTGGCTTGTTCAGGCCGGGACAATCGGGGCGCCGGTCGCTGCATTGGCTATGCTGGTTATTCTGGGGGCCATGGAACCATTCGCGGCGCTGCGGCGCGGCGCGATGGAACTGGGGCGCACCATTCTGGCTGCGCGGCGCGTTGGGCCACAATTGCGCGACGGAGTAGCGACCGCCGGTCTGCCCACGCCACCGGATGGCGTTGCTGTGCGGCTTCGTAGTCTTTCTGTCCGCCATGAAGACGCAGCCGTAAATGCCTTGAAAGCCATCAACCTCACGGTCGAAGCGGGTGAACGTGTTGCCATTGTCGGAACCAGTGGTGCAGGTAAATCGACCTTGTTCAACCTGCTCGCAGGCGAAATCGCGGTGAAGGACGGCAGTGCGGAAGTGATGGCCAGCAGTTTGCTGACACAGCGCACCGAACTCTTTCAGGACAGTCTGCGCGATAATCTGCGACTGGCCAAGCCCGATGCTGATGACGCGAAGCTGATGCAAGCTTTGCACACAGCCGGTCTCGGAGAATTTGTCGAAACATTGCCAGCAGGCCTCGACACGATGCTGGGCGAGGGTGGTTTTGGATTGTCCGGCGGGCAGGCGCGACGTCTTGCATTGGCGCGACTGTTCTTAAGCGATTCTTCATTGTGGCTGCTCGACGAACCGACCGAAGGACTGGATGCTGCGACCGCTGAAGACGTGTTGACGCGGCTGCGGACACAGGCTGGCCAACACACGCTGTTGGTTGCGACACATATCCAGCGCGAAGCGCGGATTTGCGACCGGATCATTGTTTTAAATCAAGGCGCTCTAGTTGAGTCTGTGCGCATGAGTGACCAGCGCTTCGGTGAAATCCTCGAATCCATGAGGTAACCGGGCGGGCAGGGTCCAGATATCGGGGCTTTGCCAACATTAGAGAATGGAAACGACGGGCGGCTTTTCATCCGGTCTTCGTTGGAGCGCATCCCGAAAAGTGTGAAACGGTTTTCGGAAAAGATGCGCGTTAAAAGATAGAATTGGAGCGCCAATCTGATCCAATCGGATCGAAACGCGCTCTAGAACGGACGATGTCATGACGGAGTCCGTCAAGCGAAGGCGCGTCGCGTCTGCCAATTTATGCGGCGTGCAACATTATATCGTTTTGGTCGCATTCTGCGATGCCGGTGAAATCATCGGACCGCGAATGCTCTAGGAGGGCCGGGAATTACCGGCTGAAAAAGATGGAACTCGATATTGTCTCCCTGTCGCGATTGCAGTTTGCAATCACGGCACTTTATCACTTCCTCTTCGTACCTCTGACGTTGGGTCTTTCCGTGCTGCTGGCCATCATGGAAACCGTTTATGTGATGACGGGGCGACTCATCTGGCGACAGATGACGAAATTCTGGGGTACTCTGTTTGGCATCAACTTCGCGATCGGTGTCGCGACGGGTATTGTGATGGAATTCCAGTTCGGTATGAACTGGAGCTATTACAGCCATTATGTGGGCGATATTTTCGGTGCCCCGCTCGCCATTGAGGGCCTGATGGCCTTCTTCCTCGAGGCGACCTTCGTTGGTCTGTTCTTCTTCGGTTGGGACCGTCTTTCCAAGGTCGGCCACTTGATCGCGACCTATGCAGTTGCGGCGGGTTCGAATTTTTCCGCTTTGTGGATTCTTATCGCCAATGGCTGGATGCAGAATCCCGTCGGATCGGCGTTTAACCCTGAAACCATGCGCATGGAAATCACCGATTTCTTCGCGGTTCTGATGAACCCGGTGGCGCAGGCTAAATTCGTGCATACGGTTTCGGCGGGTTACGCAACGGCCTCGGTCTTCGTTCTGGGCGTTTCCGCCTGGTATCTCCTGAAGGGGCGCTCGGTTGAACTCGCCAAGCGTTCGATGACGGTTGCTGCTTCCTTCGGTTTGGCCGCCTCGCTTTCGGTCGTCGTTCTTGGCGATGAAAGCGGCTATCTGGCCAATGAACACCAGAAGATGAAGATCGCCGCTATCGAAGCGATGTGGGAGACGGAACCGGCTCCGGCCCCGTTCACCGCCTTTGGTATTCCGGACCAGCAAGCACGCGAAACCCATTTCGCGGTGCAAATTCCATGGGTCATGGGGTTGATCGGCACACGTTCGCTGACCACGCCGATCCAGGGCATCAACGATCTGGTCGAGAATGCGGAGAACCATATTCGCAACGGTATCGTCGCCTATGATGCCTTGCAGAAAATCCGCGCCACTGGCGATACCAGCACTGTGCCGCAGGATGTGAAGGACGTTTTCGCCGATAACAGCCAATGGCTGGGCTATGCGCTCCTCCTGAAGCGCTATGTGGACGATCCGCGCACGGCTACTGACGAACAGATTGCCAAGGCCGCGAATGACACCGTTCCGGGTGTCCTTCCGCTGTTCTGGGCATTCCGCATCATGGTGGCCATCGGGTTCTTCCTGATCCTGCTTACCGGTACGTTCTTTGTACTGTCGGCACGGCGCAAACTCGATCAGCATCGCTTCCTGCTGAAAGTTGCGGTCTTTGCAATTCCGCTGCCGTGGATTGCCGCAGAAATGGGCTGGATCGTCGCTGAATTCGGACGTCAGCCCTGGATCATCGAGGGTATTCTGCCGACAGCGGTCGGTGTCTCCAATCTCGGTGCATCGACGGTTCTGCTCACCATCATCGGCTTTGTCGCGATCTATACGGTCCTGTTCATCATTGAGATGGGTCTGATGATACGCGCTATCAAAGCCGGACCAGAACCCGACAGCAAACCTGAAGCCATGCTTGCACCTGCCAGCATTGCGCCTGCGGAGTAAGGACCATGATACTCAGCGAATTGTTGGACTATGAAACCCTTCGCATCATCTGGTGGGTACTGCTCGGCGTGCTGCTGATCGGCTTTGCCGCGATGGACGGGTTTGATCTTGGCGTGGACATTCTGATGCCGCTTGTCGGCAAAACGGATGTGGAGCGCCGCGTCATCATCAACACGATCGGCCCGGTCTGGGAAGGCAATCAGGTTTGGCTGGTTTTGGGCGGCGGCGCAATTTTCGCCGCCTGGCCACCGCTTTATGCCGTGTCCTTCTCCGGCTTCTATCTGGCGATGTTCGTCATCCTCTTTGCCCTCATTCTGCGCCCGGTCGGTTTCAAATACCGCTCGAAGCGTGAGTGCAGGGCTTGGCGTCAGGGGTGGGACATTGCCCTGTTCATCGGCGGTTTTGTACCCGCACTGATTTTTGGTGTTGCCGTCGGTAACGTGTTGCAGGGCGTGCCCTTCCGTTTGGCCGATGATCTCCAGATCTTCTATGAAGGTACGTTCTTCGGCCTGCTCAACCCGTTTGCTCTCATTTGCGGCGTGTTGTCGGTGACCATGCTTTCGATGCATGGCGCCTCCTGGCTGGTGCTGAAAACATCGGGAGAGATACAGCAGAGAGCACGCCGTTATGGCAGCATTGCTGCACTTCTCACGCTCGTTCTTTATGCCCTGGCCGGCGTTGCCAGCTGGTTCTGGGTGTCGGGTTACCGGATTACGAGCGCTGTCGTCACCGACGGGCCATCCAATCCGCTGCGCAAGACTGTGGAACTGGATCATAGCGCATGGTTCAGCAATTATGTGAACTATCCGATCCTGCTGATCGCTCCGGCGCTCGGCATTCTGGGCGCGATTGCAGTGTTCCTGACATTGCGTGGCGGTCGTGAAGTCGCTCCGCTTCTGCTGGGCAAGCTTACGATCTTTGGCATCATCTCGTCGGTCGGCGTCTCGATGTTCCCCTTCATTCTGCCGTCTTCGCTCGATCCCCGGGCAAGCCTGACAGTTTGGGACTCGTCTTCCAGCCATATGACGCTGTTCATCATGCTGGTCGTGACCCTGATCTTCCTGCCGATCATCGTTGCCTACACCTCCTGGGTCTACAAAGTGCTGTGGGGCAAGGTGGAAAAGGAAATGATCGAGGACGAGAGCAACCACGCTTATTGATCTGGCTGCGGGCGGCGTTGTCCGTCCGCGCCTTTCAATCCAAGAAAGGAAAGCAATATGTGGTATTTTTCCTGGCTTCTGGGCCTGCCGCTCGCCGCAGCTTTCGCTGTGCTCAATGCCATGTGGTACGAGCTGATGGATGACCGTGCGCGCAAGCGCATCGCAGCCGATCCGACTTTGGATATGGCACACCAAGGCACGAAACATCATTAAAAGCATTTCCAGCAAAAGTGCGAAGCGGTTTTGCGTGGGATAATGCGTAGAACAAAGGCAAAACGGCCCGGAAACGGGCCGTTTTCTTTATGGGTTCATTCGGGCTTTAAGCGGATGGTATCGAGAGTTCCGCCACGAAATCATAAGCATCTCCGCGATACAGCGATTTGGTGAATTCCACTGCCCGGCCTGATGCGAGATAGGAAATGCGCTCGATAGACAATCCTGCATCGCCAGCCTTGACGCCGAGTATCCGTGCATCGGGATCCTTGATGTTGCAGGCGGATATGCGCTGCACCGCACGAACCGGGCGAAAGCCTGTCCGTCCGAGTTCGGCATAGAGCGAGCCCTGTACGGCATTGGGGTCTGGCAAAACTTCGCTCGACAAGGTGGCGCGTTCGATAGCCAAGGGCAGATCACTTGCCATACGCAAACGGCCAAGCCGGGCGACACGGGTTTCTGAAGAAACGCCAAGCTTCATCATTTCCTCGGGCGAGGGATAATAGAGACCGCGCTCCAGCCATTTTGATTGGGTGGCAATGCCGCGCCGCGCCATGTCTTCGGTGAAAGACGTCAGCATGGAAAGCGATTGCTGCACGCGCTCACTGGGGCGAACGACAAAAGTGCCGGAACCATGACGGCGCACCAGAAGTCCCGATTTGACGAGATCATCCACCGCCTTACGTACAGTCACGCGGCTGATATTGGCATATTCAGCAATGTCGCGTTCAGGTGGCAGGGCTTCACCGTCGGCCAGATGTCCGGCGCGAATCGCGGCTTCCAGCGACTGGCGCAACTGCATGTAGAGCGGTCCCGCGCCTGAAGAGGGGGCGGTGCCCTGAAGATTTTTGGGTAGGAAAGCGCTGAAATTGCCGCTCATGCACGCGCCTCATCCATCTTGTGGCCATAGCGCTTGAGTGCGAGCTGCAAGGCTCCAGTCAAAGCGTCGGCTGCCGGTTGGACAATGAGCTTCTGATGGTTCGCGGGGAGCCACTCCACATAAAGCGGCGCCATGCCGCCCAACAGACTGATCCGCTCCGCACCCTGAGCGACCAGCATATCCAGTGTTTCGCTGACATAGCCTGCGGAACGTTCAAGAAGCATGCGTGCCGTCTCGTCGCCATTGGCAGCATACTGGAAAATACGCGGGGCATATTTGCCGAAATCGCCGGGCTTCGCTGTCCACGCAAACTCAACCAGATTGTCGGGATTGTTGCTGAACTCATCGAGCACGTCTGTTGTCAGGCGGCTGCGGGGATGAATGCCGTCATGCACCAGCAGGCATTCCTGCAACAGGCTTTGTCCAAGCCGCGCGCCGCTGCCCAGATCGCTGAGCGGAAAGCCCCAGCCGCCAACCGAATGAATTCGCTCCTGCTGGCGGACGATATAGGCCGTGCCAGTGCCGAGAATGGCGACGATGCCGTCCTGATCGCCAAGCGCACCTTGCAATGCGATGAGGCCGTCGAACTCGACATTGGCATGGGCAAAGGGGAGGCCGCGTTCAATCGGCAGTCCCGCACCTGCGACATTGCCGCCAGCAAGGCCGAGGACCGCATGGCTTTCGCCGTAATGGCTCTGGTCCAGCCCGGCATCGGCAAAGGCATTGTCGATGGCTGCGCGTACATTGACGAGCGAAGTCTGCGGGTCGGTGACAATATTGGCCGATCCGCTGCGTCCCGTTCCGAGAATCGCACCGTTGCCATCTGCCACCACAGCGCGACATCCGGTGCCGCCGCCATCCACGCCAATGAAAAACTCTGCCATGAAGATACCTCCAACTTGAAGATACCAAAAAAATACCATTAACCAAGCAGATTCAGCGAAGCCGAGACAAATTGATTAATGTGTTGATAAAATAAGGTAAATTATCTTGCTTCCAATTTTTATGCGAGAATTTCGTAAACTTCGCTGGACAATTGGTACGTTTTTGGCATTAAATTCAACCAAAGGGGAGCGCAATGCCGCCAGGGGTCGCCAAAGGTTGTTGACAGGCGAGGGCCGCGCGGAAATGGGATGGAGCAAAGACCGGCAGAGCCGGCATTTATCCCGTACCGTGATGAGCCATCGTCATCAACGTGGTGTATCGCAATGGACAGGCGTATCTCGCCTCTTTTGTGCGTCTGCGTTCAAAAAACGGGAGAAGGTCAAATGGTTCGCAATACCTTGAAATTCATGCTGCTGGGTTCGACGCTGCTGGCGTCGGGTTCTGCCGCATTGGCTCAGGACGTCACGCTGACGGTTGAAAGCTGGCGTAACGACGATCTGCAGATCTGGCAGGAAAAGATCATTCCAGCCTTTGAAGCCAAGAATCCGGGCATCAAGATCAATTTCGCGCCAAGCGCGCCGACGGAATATAACGCCGCTCTCAATGCCAAGCTGGATGCTGGTTCGGGCGGCGATCTTATTTCGTGCCGTCCGTTCGACACCTCGCTGGAGCTGTTCAACAAGGGCAAACTTGCCGATCTCACCGACCTCGAAGGCATGAAGAACTTCTCCGACGTCGCCAAGTCCGCATGGACCACCGACGACGGCAAGAAGGCTTTCTGCGTGCCGATGGCTTCGGTTATTCACGGCTTCATCTATAATCAGGAAGCCTTTGACAAGCTTGGCTTGAAGGCCCCGGCGACCGAAGCCGAGTTCTTCGCGATGCTCGACAAGATCAAGGCCGACGGCACCTATATCCCGATGGCGATGGGCACCAAGGATATGTGGGAAGCCGCAACCATGGGCTACCAGAATATCGGCCCAACCTATTGGAAGGGTGAAGAAGGCCGCAAGGCGCTCATCGCTGGCCAGCAGAAGCTGACCGACGAGCCGTGGGTTGAGCCGTTCAAGGTTCTTGCCAAGTGGAAGGATTATCTGGGCGACGGTTTCGAAGCACAGACCTATCCGGACAGCCAGAACCTCTTCACGCTGGGCCGCGCTGCGATCTATCCGGCTGGTTCGTGGGAAATCGGCCTGTTCAACACGCAGGCGCAGTTCAAGATGGGCGCATTCCCGCCGCCAGTGAAGAATGCCGGCGACAGCTGCTACATCTCGGATCACAACGATATCGGTCTTGGCCTCAACGCTTCGAGCAAGAATGCCGAGCAGGCCAAGGTGTTCCTTAACTGGGTCGCTTCGCCGGAATTTGCGGAAATCTACGCCAATGCGCTGCCAGGCTTCTTCAGCCTGAATTCGACGGCTGTGAAGATGTCCGATCCGCTGGCGCAGGAATTCGTATCCTGGCGCGAAAAGTGCAAGCCGACCATCCGCTCGACCTACCAGATCCTGTCGCGTGGCACGCCAAACCTGGAAAACGAAACCTGGGTACAGTCTGCTAATGTCATCAACGGCACCGTAACGCCGGAAGATGCCGCCAAGAAGCTGCAGGAAGGCCTGGACAGCTGGTACAAACCAGCCAAGTAAAGCGATAGTGCACGGGCGGCTTTGCGACAGAGCAGGGCCGCCCGTGTGCATTTTCGATGCCGAACAGACCTACCGGATAGTCTTGCGGGCAGTTTTTCTTTCGCGCAATGCGCGATCCGTGTCAGTCTCACGGCGATGGAAAGTTCGTAAGAACCGCATAAGCCGAAGAACAGCGAGTGTTGATGAGCCAGTCTGCCGACCTGCCAATCATTGAGCAAAAACGCCCGAGGCGGTGGCACATTCTTGTGTTTCTGCTGCCTTGTGTGCTGGTTTATACTGCCGTCATGGTGCTGCCGCTGATCGAAACATTGCGGCAAGCGTTTTTCAATGTCGTTGATGGCCAGCGCGTCTTTGTTGGCTTCGCCAATTTCCAGACGCTGTTCGGCGACGTAAACTGGTCGCGCGATTTCTGGAATGCTTTGAAAAACAACGTCATATTCTTCTGCATTCACATGCTGGTTCAAAACCCGATCGGCATTTTGCTCGCGGCCATGCTGTCGCTGCCGAGACTGCGTTTTGCCGCCTTCTACCGCACCGCGATCTTTCTGCCGACGCTTCTGTCCTTCGTGATTGTCGGCTTTATCTGGAAGCTGATCCTGTCGCCGATCTGGGGCGTTGCACCATGGATGATGGATCTGGTGGGCATGAAATGGGCCTTTGGACCGTGGCTCGGCAAGGCCGAAACCGCACTTGTGACGGTGTCGCTTGTCTCTGTCTGGCAGTTTGTCGGCATTCCGATGATGCTGATCTATGCAGCGCTGCTCAACATTCCCGATGAAATTATCGAAGCTGCCGAATGCGATGGCATTACCGGCTGGAGCCAGTTCTGGAAGATCAAGCTGCCGCTTATCCTGCCGTCAATTGGCCTGATCTCGGTCATGACCTTCGTTGCCAATTTTAACGCGTTCGACCTTGTATATTCGATGCAGGGCGCACTCGCGGGACCAGACAAGGCGACCGATATTCTGGGCACGTTCCTGTACCGCACCTTCTTCGGCTTCCAGCTTCAGCTTGGCAATCCGTCCATGGGCGCCACTATCGCGGCCGTGATGTTCCTCATCATCCTCGCCGGTGTGTCGCTCTATCTGTTCGGCATCCAGCGTCGCATGCGCCGCTATCAGTTCTGAGGAGCGAGAAATCATGTCGAAAGCACGCACTTCGCCCCTTCGCACAACATTCGTTCATGCGGCACTGATCATCTATATGCTTGTCGCCGTCTTTCCGGTGGCGCTGACGCTGATCAATTCCTTCAAGGACCGCAATGCGATTTTCCGCACGCCGCTGCAGTTTCCGACACCGGAAAGCTTTAGCCTCATCGGCTATGAAACGGTTCTGAAACAGGGCTCGTTCCTGACCTATTTCCAGAACAGCGCCATCGTTACGGTGGCGAGCATCTTCTTCGTCATCCTGTTTGGCGCTATGGCCGCCTTTGCGCTGTCGGAATATCGCTTCAAGGGCAACACGCTGATGGGGCTTTATCTGGCCATCGGCATCATGATCCCGATCCGTCTTGGTACGGTTGCATTGTTGCAGGGCATGGTCGCTGTGGGGCTGGTCAATAGTCTGACCTCGCTGATCCTCGTCTATACAGCCCAAGGCTTGCCACTTGCGATCTTCATCCTGTCCGAATTCATGCGAACCGTGTCCGACGATTTGAAAAATGCCGGGCGAATAGACGGCATGTCGGAATATGCGATCTTCTTTAAGCTGGTGCTGCCGCTGATCCGTCCCGCCATGGCAACGGTCGCCGTCTTCACCATGATCCCGATCTGGAACGATCTCTGGTTCCCGCTGATCCTCGCACCGAGCGAAGCCACCAAGACGGTGACATTGGGCTCGCAGCTGTTCATCGGCCAGTTCGTCACCAACTGGAATGCGGTTCTGTCGGCGCTTTCGCTGGCAATGTTCCCGATCCTCGTCCTCTACGTCATTTTCTCGCGGCAACTGATCCGCGGCATCACAGCCGGAGCTGTAAAATGAGTTCAGATACATCAAGCGCCCCGGCCCCAATCGCTCCGGTACGCGTGCTTTCGGCAGGTCTTGGCAATATGGGCCGCAGCCATGCGTTGGCCTATCATCGCAATCCGGGCTTTGAAGTCGTTGGTCTGGTCAACCGGACCAAGGTTGCGGTGCCAGACGAGCTGGCAGGCTATGAAATTCATCCATCTTTTCACGAGGCCATGGCCGAGCTGAAACCGGATATGGCCTGCATTGCCACTTATTCGGAAAGCCATGCCGATTATGCCGTGGCTGCGATGGAGCAGGGGGCGCATGTCTTTGTTGAAAAGCCGCTGGCAACGACCGTGGAAGACGCGCGCCGGGTCATCGATTGCGCACGGGCCAACGGACGCAAGCTCGTCATCGGCTATATCCTGCGCCATCATCCGTCCTGGATGCGGCTGATTTCTGAAGCGCGACAGCTCGGCGGTCCTTACGTTTTCCGTATGAACCTCAACCAGCAGTCAAGCGGCGCGACCTGGGAAACGCATAAGAACCTGATGAACACCACATCGCCGATTGTCGATTGCGGTGTGCATTATGTCGACGTCATGTGCCAGATCACTGATGCAAAGCCGGTGGAAGTGCGCGGCATGGGCCTGCGTCTTTCCAATGAAATCAAGCCGGATATGTATAATTACGGCCATCTGCAGGTGCTGTTCGATGACGGCACGATTGGCTGGTACGAAGCAGGCTGGGGTCCGATGATGTCCGAAACCGCCTTCTTCGTGAAGGATGTAATCTCGCCGAATGGCTGCGTTTCCATTGTCATGAACGAGGCTGTGACCAAATCTGACGACGTAGACGCGCACACCAAAACCTCGACCATTCGCATCCATCGCGCTGAACGCGGTGCGGAAGGAAAATTCCTGAAGCCGGATACGGATCTTTCCATGTCGGATGAGCCGGGCCATCAGGAATTGTGCGAACGCGAACAGGCTTACATGCTGAAAGCTATTCGCGAGGATATCGATCTCAACCGCCATATGGACGATGCGCTGCAATCGCTGCGTATCTGTCTCGCCGCTGACGAAAGCGTGCGTCTTGGCCAGCCGGTAAAACTGTAAGGGATTTTTGACTGTGGGATCGCTGCTACTCAAGTCGATAAACAAGAGCTACGGTTCGCAGGCTGTTCTGAAGGATATCAATCTGGAAGTTCGCGACGGCGAGTTCATCATTTTCGTGGGGCCTTCCGGTTGCGGTAAGTCCACGCTGCTGCGTTCGATTGCCGGTCTGGAAGATGTGTCTTCGGGTCAGGTGCTGATCAACGACAAGGATGTGACTGTGACGCCGCCGTCAAAGCGTGGCATTGCGATGGTGTTCCAGTCTTATGCGCTTTATCCGCATCTGACCGTGAAGGACAATATGGGCCTTGGTCTCAAACAGTCCGGTGCGCCGAAGGAACAGATTGAAAGCCGCGTTACACGCGCTTCGTCCATGCTGTCGCTTGATCCTTATCTGGCGAGACGTCCGGCGGAACTGTCGGGCGGCCAGCGCCAGCGCGTCGCCATCGGTCGCGCGCTTGTGCGTGACCCGGAACTGTTCCTGTTTGACGAGCCTTTGTCCAACCTCGACGCTGCCTTGCGCGTGCAGACGCGTCTTGAAATAGCCAAGCTGCATCGCGAGCTGAAGGCAACGATGATCTATGTCACCCATGATCAGGTGGAGGCAATGACGCTTGCCGACCGTATCGTGGTGCTGAATGCAGGCCGTATCGAACAGATCGGTTCGCCAATGGAGCTTTATAACAAGCCCGACAATCTGTTCGTGGCAGGCTTCATCGGTTCACCACAGATGAATTTCATCGACGCCGACCGTATCGGTGAAACGGGTGCGACGATCATCGGCATTCGCCCGGAACATCTTGGCGTCAGCCGCGAAAGCGGCAAATGGAAAGGCAAGGTCATCCACGCCGAACATCTTGGCGCCGATACCATCCTTTATGTCGAAACCGAGGGGGCAGGTCTCATCACTGTTCGCCTGTTCGGCGAGCACCATTACACGGAAGATGACATCATCTTCGTGTCGCCGGAAGCGGACAAGACACATCGCTTTGACGATGACGGCAAGGCCATCCGCTAAGCCATTCGACAGTTCGAAAAAATTGAACCGCGCTTGTTTCAAGCGCGGTTTTTTATGCTCGCCAGAATCAAGGTGGCCTCTGGAGACTTTTTCCGTTGGTTTTGCCATGACAGCGCGGTGGACAAAGTGCCTCATGCATCATTTGGGAATGCGCAATTCACGCGAAATAGTACCAGATAGTACTGACGTATTCGTCAACGGTGCGTAAGAATATTGCGTCCGTGGCAGGCTAAACATTCCATATCAAATCCCATATAAAACATGGAAATACACTTATTTCATTGACCTGTTGAAGCGACGTATTTTCGGGCCGGAGAACTGAACTGCAAGAACACCTCTCGAGGTCATGAAAAATAATCTTGCTTTATTTTGAGAGCCGTATCACCCTGAATGACAGTGAAATCGGAGGAGGAAAACCGGCTTCACGTCGCATGGGAGGAATGCGGTCAATCTGTGTTTGAAAGGCCATCCGGAAACCGGATTTTGATAAGGTCTATTCGCCGGAACCAAACAGAATTCCACCCGTTCGACATTCAGTGCCAGTTTTGCCAGGCTAGTTGCCTGGCCCATTGCGAGGTATGCCCGCATGAGCGACGATGTCGTACTATCCCTGCATGTTCCTGAGCCGGAATGGCGGCCCGGCGATGCGCCGGATTTCTCCCATGTCAAAATCCCTCGCGCGGGCAGTGTCAGAAGGCCGGAAATAGACGAAAAGCCGGAAGCGATGCGTGATCTCGCTTTCAGCATCATTCGTGTGTTGAACCGCGAAGGTGAGGCTGTCGGTCCCTGGGCCGGGACACTCACTGATGATGAGCTGAAAGACGGCCTGCGACACATGATGATCCTGCGGGCCTATGATGCGCGCATGATGATGGCGCAGCGTCAGGGCAAGACGTCGTTCTATATGCAGCATCTGGGCGAAGAGGCTGTGAGCTGCGCTTTCAGAAAGGCGCTGCGCAAGGGTGATATGAATTTCCCGACCTATCGGCAAGCGGGGCTGCTGATCGCTGATGATTATCCGCTTGTCACCATGATGAACCAGATTTTCTCTAACGAGCAGGACCCGCTGAAAGGCCGCCAGCTCCCGGTGATGTATTCCTCGAAAGAGCATGGCTTCTTCACGATTTCCGGCAACCTTGCGACGCAATATACGCAGGCTGTCGGTTGGGCGATGGCCTCTGCGATAAGCCACGATGCCAAGATCGCGGCTGCGTGGATCGGTGACGGCTCGACAGCCGAAAGCGACTTTCACGCCGCGCTCGTCTTCGCCTCGACGTACAAGGCGCCTGTGGTGATGAATATCGTCAACAACCAGTGGGCTATTTCGACATTCCAGGGCATTGCCCGTGGCGGTTCCGGCACTTTCGCGGCCCGTGGGCACGGCTTCGGCATTCCCTCGCTGCGCGTAGACGGCAATGATTATCTTGCCGTTCACGCCGTGGCGAAATGGGCGGTGGAGCGCGCACGGCGCAATCTCGGCCCCACAATCATTGAATATGTGACCTATCGCGCTGGCGGCCATTCCACTTCGGATGATCCTTCCGCCTATCGCCCCAAGGCGGAAAGCGATGCGTGGCCGCTTGGCGATCCGGTTTTGCGGCTCAAGAACTATCTGATCCTGCGCGGTGTCTGGTCGGAAGACCGCCACAAGCAGGCGGAAGCGGAAGTGATGGACCTTGTCGTCAGCGCGCAACGCGAGGCGGAAGCCATCGGCACCCTGCATGACGGGCGCAAGCCGTCCATGCGCGACATGTTTGAGGATGTTTACGCGGAAACGCCGCCGCATCTTGTTCGCCAGCGTCAGGAAGCGGGGTTCTGATCCATGACCAAGATGACTATGCCAAGAATGACAATGATCGAGGCGATCCAGAACGCCCACGACATTGCCATGGAGCGCGACAAGAATGTGGTCGTGTTCGGTGAGGATGTCGGTTATTTCGGCGGCGTGTTTCGCTGCACCGCCGGTTTGCAGAAGAAGTACGGCAAAGAGCGCTGCTTCGATGCGCCAATCAGCGAGCTTGGCATTGTTGGCACCGCAATCGGCATGGCCGCTTACGGCTTGCGCCCCTGCATTGAAGTGCAGTTCGCCGATTATGTCTATCCGGCCTATGACCAGATTGTCTCCGAAGCCGCCCGTCTGCGCTATCGCTCGGCAGGCGAGTTCACGTGCCCCATCGTGATCCGCATGCCATCCGGCGGCGGTATTTATGGCGGGCAGACGCACAGCCAAAGCCCGGAAGCACTTTTCACCCATGTGTCCGGCTTGAAAACGGTGATGCCATCCACGCCAGCGGATGCCAAGGGCTTGCTGCTTGCAGCGATAGAAGACCCCGATCCGGTGATCATGTTCGAGCCGAAACGGCTTTATAATGGCCCCTTCGACGGCCATCACGACAAGCCGGTCACGTCCTGGAAAAAGCACGATCTGGGCGAAGTGCCCGAAGGCTATTACACGGTTCCGCTCGGCAAGGCCGCTATTCGCCGTGAAGGCAGCGCCGTGACGGTTTTGGCCTATGGCACCATGGTGCATGTGGCGCTGGCCGCCGCGGAAGAAACAGGCGTCGATGCCGAGATTATCGATCTGCGCACGCTTTTACCGCTCGATACCGAAACCATCATGGCCTCGGTGCGCAAGACTGGTCGTTGCGTCATCGTGCATGAAGCAACGCTGACCTGCGGCTACGGTGCGGAACTTGCCGCGCTGGTGCAGCGCGATTGCTTCTATCACCTCGAAGCGCCAGTCATTCGCGTGACGGGTTGGGACACGCCTTACCCACATGCGCAGGAATGGGCCTATTTCCCCGGTCCTGATCGCGTCGGTCGCGCACTCGTGTCGATCATGGAAGCGTGAGGGGAGACAACATGGCTCATTTTACAATTAAACTCCCTGATGTTGGCGAAGGCGTTGCCGAGGCCGAGCTAGTCGAATGGCATGTGAAGGTTGGCGATATCATTCGCGAGGATGATCTTCTGGCTGCCGTCATGACCGACAAGGCGACGGTGGAAATCCCGTCGTCGCGCGCGGGCAAAGTCATCGCGATCAATGGCGAAGTCGGTGAAAAGATTGCCGTCGGTTCCGAACTGGTGCGGCTTGAAATCGGAGGCGATTCTGGCGCAACCGAGGAAGTAAAGGCGGAAGAGCCAGCGCATACACCGATAGCGGTTGAGGCTCCAACGACGAACGCGCCGGAAGTGCCGGTCTTGTTGCAAACACCCGTTCCGCCAAAGCCGGCAGCACCCAAGCGTGAAACCTCCGCTCGAGCTTTTGCGGGCGCTGGCCCCGTGCGGGCGGAAGGTGAAAAGCCTCTGGCCACGCCATCGGTCCGGTTGAGGGCGCGTGATGCGGGCGTTGATCTGCGGCGTGTTCGCGGAACCGGACCTGCCGGGCGCATCACGCATGAAGATCTGGACGCGTTTTTCGAGGCCGAAAGCGGTGCTGTTACGGCACTGTCGGGCTATACAGCCGACACATCCGTCAACGAGATCAAGGTGATCGGGCTTCGACGCAAGATCGCCGAGCGCATGGCGGAAGCCAAGCGCCACATTCCGCATATCACCATTGTCGAAGAAGTAGACGTCACTCAGCTTGAAGAGCTGCGCGCTGGCCTCAACAATGAGAAGAAGGAAGGGCGTCCGCGCCTGACGCTGCTGCCATTCGTTATCCGCGCCATCGTCAAAGCGGTGAAAGAACAGCCGGGCCTGAATGCCCATTTCGACGATGAAGCCGATATCATCCGCCAGTTCGGGGGAGTGCATGTGGGCATTGCCACGCAGACACCGAATGGCTTGATCGTCCCCGTGGTGCGTCACGCCGAAAGTATGACCGTCTTTGCCGCTGCTTCCGAGCTGTCGCGTGTGACGGATGCCGCCCGCAATGGAACGGCAAAGCGGGAAGAGCTGAGCGGTTCCACCATCACGATCACGTCGCTTGGGCCGCTTGGCGCGATTGCCACAACACCGATTATCAATCGGCCAGAAGTTGCGATTGTCGGCATCAACAAGATTGCCGTGCGCCCGATGTGGGACGGAACCCAGTTCGTGCCGCGCAAGATGATGAACCTTTCATGCAGCTTCGATCATCGGGTGATTGACGGTTGGGATGCGGCTGTCTTTGTGCAGAAGCTGAAAAGCCTCATCGAAACGCCTGCGATGATCTTTGTGGAAGGCTGAACTTATGAGTGAGATTAACTGCAAACTTCTGATCATCGGCGGTGGTCCCGGCGGCTATGTCTGCGGCATCCGGGCGGGACAGCTCGGCATTGATACCGTGCTTGTCGAGCGAAAGCGCCTCGGCGGCACCTGCCTCAATGTCGGTTGCATTCCATCGAAAGCACTGATCCATGCGGCGGATGAATTCCATCGCCTTACACATTTCGCATCGAAAGGCGCGCTTGGCATTACCGCGCAAAATCCGGCCATAGACTTTGTCAAAACACTTGAATGGAAAGACGGTATCGTCAATCGACTGAATAGTGGTGTGGCCGGGCTGTTGAAACGGTCGCGCGTGCGCATGTTTCAAGGGCAGGCGCGGTTCATGGACGGTAAGACCGTGCTGGTTGATACCGATACGGGCCGCCAGACCATTCATGCGGAGAACATCGTGATCGCCACCGGCTCCGTGCCGGTTGAAATTGAAGCGCTGCCCTTCGGCGGCAATATCATTTCGTCCACGGATGCTATGTCGCTGGGTTCGATACCAGAGAAACTGGCTGTCGTAGGCGGAGGTTATATCGGGCTCGAAATCGGCACGGCCTATGCGAAGCTCGGTTCCAAAGTCACTGTCGTAGAAGCGACCGACCGTATCCTGCCGCAATATGATGCAGAGCTGACACGGCCCGTCATGGCACGCCTGAAGGCGCTTGGCGTCGAGGTGCTGACCAGCACATCGGCCAAGGGCCTGACCGGCGACGGCAAGGCACTGGAAGTGCTGGCAGCAGATGGTTCAGTTAAGCGCATCGACGCTGATAAGGTGCTGGTGACGGTCGGACGCAAACCGCAGACTGATGGTTGGGGTTTGAGTGAAATCAGGCTCGATATGGATGGACGCTTCATTCGCATCGATGATCGCTGCCGCACATCAATGCGTGGTGTCTACGCGATTGGCGATGTCACCGGGGAACCGATGCTGGCGCATCGCGCGATGGCGCAAGGTGAAATGGTTGCCGAGATCATCGCAGGCGGCAAGCAAGCCTGGGACAAGCGCTGCATTCCGGCGGTCTGCTTCACCGATCCGGAAATCGTAACGGTAGGGCTGCTGCCCGACGAGGCGCGCAAGGCCGGTCACAACACGCAGATTGGCATTTTCCCTTTTCAGGCCAATGGCCGCGCCATGACAGTTGAACGGGAGGACGGCTTCATTCGCGTGGTGGCCCGTGCGGACAATCATGTCATTCTGGGCATTCAGGCAGTTGGTGTTGGTATTTCCGAACTGTCGTCAGCCTTTGCGCAAGCCGTCGAAATGGGCGCGCGTCTTGAGGATATTGCAGGGACAATCCATGCACATCCGACCTTGGGCGAGGGCTTTGCCGAGGCCAGCATGAAGGCGCTCGGTCACGCGCTGCATATCTAAGATCTGGATTTGCGCTCGTAACGCCAGACGAACACCGCAGCCCCGGCAACCATGGCTGCGAGCGCAAACCAGGTGATTGCATAGGACAGGTGGCTGTTGCGGAAGGAAACGACCGTCAGCCCGCCAACCGGCTGATTGCCGGGATTAGACTTGGCATCCGCATCGATAAAATAGGGTGCGACGGTGCCAAGGTTCTCTTTTGTGGCGAAAGCTGCAACGTCGCGAGAATTCCAGCTGTTTTTTGCCGGATCGTTTGGCCGGAGGAAGAACCCATCCGGCTCTGGCATGCGCAGAAGACCAGTCACAGTCGTTTCGCCAGCAATCTGGGTTTCCTGACGAGTTGATAGATCACGCTTGTCGCTCGGCACAAAACCGCGATTGATATAGGTCAGCGATCCATCAGTGGAGCGCAGCGGCGTCAGAACCCAATAGCCAGCGCCACGCTCTGTCAGCGCACGCACCAGCACTTCCTTATCGTTCAGATAGGTGCCGGTGATGGTCACGTGACGATATTCATCGTCCTTCTGATTGACATTGGCCCAATCGTCCTTGCCCGGCGCTGCGACGGGTTCAGCATGGACGCGAGCATCCACACGAGCGATGAGGTCTAGCTTCCATTGCAGGCGTTCGATCTGCCAGATGCCAAGGCCGACAAACAGCACGAAAAACAGGCTGGCCAGTACCGCCATGAAACCGAGAAAGAAACCGGACTTTTTCCTCTGATCGTTTCCGTCAGCTTCGGTGTTCATCGCACATTCCTGAATTTATTAATGCTGGAGCAATGCTCCCTCATAAACCAGTCATGTGAATTTAGAAAGTTTGGGCTGGATAAAATAACAGCGCCAGCAGGCCGGGGATGGCGTGTGGCGCTGATAGCAAACCGACATAATATTCAATTCATGACGCAAAATCAGGCAAGCTTGTGAATCTTGTGCCGACGATGCGAGTAGCCGCCCTTTGAACGGCGCAAAACATTGCAAACCTGTGTCTTATCTTCCGAGGGCTTCGGCATTTGCTCATGAATGCGATGCAGTATCTGCTGCGTAACTGTACGATCCTTGTCGGTAGGCCCGATGATAATGCTCTTCATCAACCATTCTCCCTGTTTTTTGGGCACAGAGTAGCATCCGGGGCTACCCCGGCCGGTCATCAAGAATGTACGAATAACCAAAGTATTAATCATAATTAACATATTGACAAGGACATTCTTGCAACAGCACTCAACTGCTTGAGATTGGCCGCAAAAAAGCCGAGTCGCTTTCGCAACCCGGCCTTTTAAGTAGTTATATCGATTAAATCAGTCGCGATTCCCGGTCAGGATTTCACGCTTGCCGACGTGGTTCGCCGGACCAACCAATCCTTCCTTCTCCATGCGCTCGACAAGCGATGCGGCGCGGTTGTATCCGATGCCGAGACGGCGCTGGATGTAGGAGGTGGAGCACTTCTTGTCGCGCAGCACCACCTTGACCGCCTGATCGTAGACGTCGTCACCATCTTCCGAGCCCATAGACGTCGCGTCGAAGACGGCGGCATCTGCGGTTTCTTCTTCGGCTTCCTCATCTTCCGTCACGGTTGCCAGATAATCCGGGCGGCCCTGTTCCTTCAGATGATTGACAACCTGTTCCACTTCCTCGTCCGAGACGAACGGTCCATGGACGCGGACGATGCGACCGCCACCGGCCATATGCAGCATGTCGCCCTGACCGAGCAGTTGTTCGGCGCCCATCTCACCCAGGATCGTGCGGCTGTCGATTTTCGACGTGACCTGGAAGGAAATGCGGGTCGGGAAGTTGGCCTTGATCGTGCCGGTGATAACATCGACGCTCGGACGCTGGGTTGCCATGATCAGGTGAATACCGGCGGCGCGTGCCATCTGCGCCAGACGCTGCACGGCTCCTTCGATATCCTTGCCTGCCACCATCATCAGGTCGGCCATCTCGTCAATGATGACCACGATGTAAGGCATTGGCGTCAGGTCGAGTTCTTCCTGAATATAGGTCGGCTCGCCGGTTTCCTTGTCGAAACCTGCCTGCACGGTGCACATGACGGTTTCGCCCTTGCCCTTGGCGGAAGCCGCGCGGGCATTGAAACCTTCGATATTGCGCACACCGAGCCGGGCCATCTTTCGATAGCGCTCTTCCATCTCGCGTACGGCCCATTTCAAGGCAACGACAGCCTTTTTCGGGTCGGTCACGACCGGGGTAAGCAGGTGCGGAATGCCGTCATAAATCGACAGTTCCAGCATCTTCGGATCGACCATGATCAGGCGGCATTCTTCCGGCTTGAACCGATAGAGCAGCGACAGGATCATGGTGTTGATCGCAACCGACTTGCCCGAACCCGTGGTGCCAGCCACCAGCAGGTGAGGCATCTTGGCAAGTTCAGCAATGATCGGTTCGCCACCGATGCCTTTGCCGAGGCAAAGCGGCAGGCGATAATTCGATGCTTCGAAGGTGCGGGAGTCAATCATCTCCCGCAGATAGACGGTCTCGCGATTTGCATTCGGCAGTTCGATACCGATGACATTGCGACCGGGCACGACGGCAACGCGGGCGGAAAGTGCCGACATGGAGCGAGCGATATCGTCCGCAAGACCGATGACACGCGAGGACTTCACACCCGGAGCAGGCTCGAACTCATAGAGCGTGACGACCGGACCGGGACGCACATGGATGATTTCGCCGCGCACGCCAAAATCTTCCAACACGCTTTCCAGCAGACCTGCACTGCGCTCCAGCATTTCCTGCGTGATGACATTGCCATCAAGCGCAGGCGGCATCTGCAGGAGATCGCGCGGCGGGAATTCATATTCGCCATGGATCACCGGCGCTTCTGCACGGGGGAGGGGTTGAGGCTGATAGAGAGCGATCGACGGAGCAGCTTTTGCCGGAGCGGGAGTTGCAACGACAGGGGCAGGCACTTCGATTTCTGCAGCGCTGTGCTCTTCGGCTTCCACTACGGCAAGCACGACATCGTCTTCAGTCGCTTCACCGGAAACTTCGGCAACCTCCGCAATCTGTGGCGCAGCTTCAACCTTCTTCGGTGCGATTGCCTTGGCCTTCGCCACCAGCGCAATGGCTGGAGCAACGGGAGCAACGGCGACAGGTTCTGGTGTTGCAATGGGCTGAGGAGCCGGAACTTCAGCCACTGGCTGCGGCGCTACGACTGCAACGGGTGTTTCTTCCGGCTGGCTGTTCCATTCACGAATGCGGAACTGCGCCAGAATGGATTCAACAGTCGGTGCGGGCTTTTTGGAAGCGGCAGGCACTGCGGCAACAACCGGCATAGTCGGAGCAAGACTCGCCTCGACGTCGCAACCTTCCCAGAACGCGAAGTCTGAAATATAGGCGAGCGCAGAAGTCGTAACCTCTGCTGCCGGCGCAACAACTGTCTGCACGACCACTGGCTCGGGCACAACATGAACGACCGGCGTCGCAATCGCAGCAGGCATGACGGGCAGGGCAGGCGGTACCGGAACGACTGGCGGCTGCACCATGCCGAGCGAAACGCTCTGCTGGAGTGCAGCGACCGCCATTGGCTGGGCTTCAGCCACCTTCTCCACAATGGCTTCCGGCGCTTCCACAACAGGCTGAACCTGTGGACGTGCATTAACGTCCGGCAAATCCTCGCCGCGACGGCGCATCAGTTCCACTTCCGGCGTACGGGTGAAACGGACATTTTCGCCCAAGGAAAAATGGATTTTCCAGGCACCGTCATCTGTCGGATTATGCGCATCCGACGGGCTACGCTGGGGCTTTGGGTCCGAAGCGTTCTCTGTACGATTTCCGTTGGAATGGGGGAAATTTTCTCTCAAATTACGCATGATACCTGAACCATAGATACTGTCGCCTGAATGAGCCCAAGTAATAAAAAATGAAGGTTAACAACCCCCTTCATAATTTCGCCTCTAGCCAGAAAATTCTGACAGGTACCGTTCGCCCGTTTGCCAGTTTGGGCTCGGTTTCTTCTCGATTATGCTCGCATATAGTCAAGTTTATTCAGAATGTTATATGCTATTTATGATCCAATTTATTAGCATTAGTATGGCGCGCATTGGTTGTTGAATTTTATTATTCTCTTAAAGAGTGCAGCCCGGAAATCCGATATTCATCGGGTACATCAGTCACGGGCCAGCGCCACGACGGGATCGAGTCGGGAGGCGTTGCGGGCAGGCATGAAGCCGAAGCCGATGCCTATGACGCTTGAGCAAAGCAGCGCTATCACGATGGACGCTGGCGAGTAGATGAGCTGAAACTTCGTGCTGAATTGCGCAAACAGCAGGCCGAATCCGCCTGCGACCAGCACCCCCAACACACCACCGATCAAACAGACGAGTACGGATTCGATGAGAAACTGTTGCAGGATATCGCTCTGTCGCGCGCCAACGGCCATGCGCACGCCGATCTCGTTGATTCTTTCGGAAACCGCAACCAGCATGATGTTCATCACGCCGATTCCTCCGACGAACAGCGAAATACCGGCGATGCTCGCAACGAGCAGGGCCAGCATGTTTGTCGTCGCTTCTATGGTCTTTTGCAATGTATCAGTGTTGAAGATGAAGAAGTCCTTCTGACCGTGGCGTCGGGTCAGAAATGCGGTCACCATCTTTTCGGCTACCGCTGGATCCATCGTATCGCGAATGCGGACGGCTATCGATTGCAGGGAGCGTGAGCCAGTCATGCGCGTTTGCACTGTCGTATAGGGCAAAAAGAGATCGAGCCTGCTTGCGCTCGCCATACCTTGCTCATCCGCTTTGATGACGCCAACAATACGCACGGGGATCTGCTTCAAAAACAAGATTCTGCCGACGACATATCCATTTTCGTTCGGGAACAGGCCCTTCTTGGTGTTTGCATCAATCACGGCATCCTGCGCGAGATTATCGACGCTCTTTCTGTCAAAGAAATGCCCCTCGACCAGTTTGCTCTTAACCGCGGTGAAATATTGCTCGCTTACGCCGTTGACCGTAATACTGACTTCCTTGTTGCCGACATGAACCGTTCCGGTTGTGGAACTTTCGGGCGTTGCGGCGACGACATAGGGCAGTTTGGCCAGTGCGTTTGAATCGTCGATGGTCAGCGTGGTCACAAGAGTGGCCTTCAGGTCACCAAAGCCGGTTCCTGGTCCGATATAGAGCGTGTTCGTGCCAAGGGTGCTGATCTGTTCGAGAATGCGCTGTTGCGAGCCTTGCCCAAGCGCTGTGACGCAGACAACCGATGCCGTTCCAATGATGATCCCCAGCATAGTAAGGAATGTCCGCATGCGGTGCGCATTCATGGAGCGCAACGCCATTGCGAAAGCCTCTTTAAAGCGATCGCGCATATTACTGAATAATTGTACCTTTTCCCCTTTTGAGGGAACCGGAATATGGGCGTTTTCGATGTCTGCGCTGTCATCACGAGAGGCATCGGCTATGATTTCGCCGTCGCGGATTTCGATGATGCGATTTGCCCGTGCCGCCACGGCGCGATCATGTGTGACAATGATGATCGTGCGGCCTTCGCGGTTCAGTTCCTGAAGAATGCCGAGCACTTCTTCGCCGCTGTGACTGTCAAGCGCACCGGTCGGCTCGTCGGCAAGAATGACATCGGCATCGTTGATGAGCGCGCGCGCTATCGAAACACGCTGCTGCTGGCCGCCGGACAGCTGGTTGGGGCGATGGTGTGTGCGTCCACCCATGCCAAGCCGTTGTAAAATATCAAACGCTCGTTTGCGTCGCACGTCACGCGCTTGTCCGGCATAAGTGGCAGGTATTTCCACATTGCCGACGGCGTCCAGCTCGTTCATCAAATGATAACGCTGGAAGATAAAGCCGAAATGCTCGCGCCGCAGTTGCGCCAGTTCATCTGCCGAGAGTTCGGCGGTCGAACGTCCTGAAATCAGATACTGCCCCTCCGATGGACGATCCAGGCAACCCAGAATATTCATCAGCGTGGACTTGCCGGAACCGGATGCACCAACAATCGCCACCATTTCGCCGCGCTGAATGGTGAGGTCGACATTGCGCAGGACCGTGGTGAAGTCATCACCGGATGGATAGTGACGTGACACAGATTTCAACAGGATCAGCGGCGTATCGCTCATGTCACGCACCGTTGTCCGTCTCAGCAGTCTCCTGATTGTCGGTAACGATCTTGTCGCCTTCCTGCAATCCAGAGCGAATTTCCGTGTTGATCTTGTCGGTGATGCCTGTTTTCACCGTGCGATCTTCCAACCTTCCATATTCTGTCAGGACGCGGACAGTCGCTTCTCCGGGAGCGCCCGCGTCAGTATCACCAACTGATTTCAGCGCCGATACCGGAGCAAGCAACACATCCCTGGCTTTTGCCAGAACGATATGAATCTCCGCCGTCATATAGGTGCGAAGCAAACCGTCCGGGTTGGGAATAGTGAATTTGCCTTTGTAATAAACGGCTGAGGCCGTAACACTGCCGGTCGCAGTTATACCGCTGCTGGAGCCAAAACTTTTATCGCTGACGACGGAATCAGGCGCTGGCTCGATTTTTTCAAGTTGCGCCTCGTAACGCTTCGAATTTCGACCGGAAATGGTGAAGTAGAGCGGCAGGCCTTTATGCACGTCTGTGATATCAGCTTCGGAAATATCGGCTTCCACTGTCATCGTGGCGACCTGACCGAGGATTGCGATTGTCGGCACGGTCTGTTGAGCGTTGACGTTCTGACCTTCCTGCGCGACGATTGAAAGAATAGTGCCGTCGATTGGAGCAGTGATGCGGGTGTAAGCCAAATTGGTTTCGGCGATGCGGACACCCACCCTGGATGCGGCAATGCTCGCTTCTGTGTTGGCCAGCTGTGCCTGTTGCTTTTTCATCTCCGCAACGGCTTTGTCGTACTCGGACCGAGCGACCGCGTTTTTGCCAATCATCGTCTGATTGCGAACGAGATTCAATTTTGCCAATTCCAGATCGGCGAGGTTTTGATCGCGGGTGGCTTCGTTCTGGCGCAATGTCGCCTGCGCCTTGTCGAGTTCGTTTTGCTGGTTGGTCGCATCGATGAGCGCTATGACATCGCCCTCTTTTACATGCTGACCGGTTTGTACCTTGAGCGAGACTATTCGGCCCGTGACCTGAGCGCCAATGGCGACCAGTTTTTTCGGTCGCAACGTGCCAGATGCCAGCACAGAACTTTCAATGTCGCCGGGTTGAACGGTTGTCAGTGCGGGAATCGGTTCCTGCTTATTCCAATAGTTGAATGTCACGCCCATGGCCAAAATCAGTGCAACGAGCAGTGCCAGCCAACGTTTGCGAAAACGTTGTTTCATTACGGATTTCAAGGAATTCATTGTGACCTCACGGGGCGGGTCGGATCGGTGGCTGGTGTGAAAGGCTTCACGAAATGAGGACCCGTAAAGCCATCCACGACTTCAGGTTTTTCGACGTCGATCCTGCCGTTCCAGCCGCCACCCAATGCCTTTTGCAGGGCGACGTAATTGAGGATGATCTCCACACGGGCTTGCGACAGAGCGCTTTCCTGGGTTCGCAATCCGCGTTGAGCGGTAAGAACATCGAGGAAATTCTTGGAACCAGCCTTGAACTGATCGAGTGTCAGCTCGTTGATCTTTCGGCGGTCGCGAACAATCTTTTCCAGTTGCGCAATGCGCAGACGGTTCTGATTGAATGCGACACTGGCATTTTCAACCTCACTCAAGCCGGTCAAAATTACCTGCCGATATTTGATGAAGGCTTCGTCGCGTGATGCGCGTGCTCCATCGATATCAGCAAGGAGCTTGCCACCTTGAAAAAGGGGGACTGTAATATTGGGGCCGAATGACCAGCCGATAGTTGAAAGCCGGGCAAAATCACCGAAGTTTGCACCATTTGTATTGATGGTTCCGACAAGAGAAATCTTGGGGTATAGCGCGGCCTGCATCTGACCTATCTGGGCCGTAAAGGTAGCATAATCCCGCTCCGCAGCGCGGATATCCGGGCGGCTTAACAGCAGGTTTGCGGGTAATCCGGCAGACACCCTGCGGGGTGCCAGCGGCAGGGGGCGAGGCTTATCAAGCACAGCAGCCAATGCCAGCGAGGAGCGCCCAGTGAGGACGGATAGCGTGTTCAGATACTCTGCATATTGAATTCGCAGCCGAGGAATTTCGGCCTCGGTGGTCGCCACCTCGGTTTGCGCTGTCAGCAGATCGACTTGTGATATGTTTCCAGCTTCAAGCTGTGTGCGGGTGAGGGCAACTGTCCGGCGTTGAGAAACTGCATTGCGCTCTGTGACAGCAATCTGCGCCTGCGCACCACGCAGCCGGACATAATTGGTCGCGATATCTCCAATCAAACTGACCAATGCTCCGCGCAGTAGCTCATTGGCAGATTCCTGTTTGTAGTAAGCTGCCTCGACACCACGCCGGTTAGCGCCGAACAAATCGAGTTCCCATGATGGGGATAAGCTGGCATTTGACGCGGTATTGGCGCTGTCTGAACTGCCGCCGGAACGTTTGAAATCAACGGTTCCCTTTAGTTGAGGGTAAAGCTCGCCGCCCACGGCCGCATAGCTGGCGCGCGTCTGACGCACTTTGGCTTTTGCCGTTGCAACATCGGGGCTGCCTTCAATACCATCAGCAATAAGCTTATCGAGTACCGGATCGCCGAGATTTTTCCACCAGTCTGCAAGGCGTGGAGCGGCGATGCTGACCTTACTATTCCATGCAAGCGGCGTATGGATTACAGGCGAGCGGTAATCCGGTCCGACTGCAACACATCCGGAACCAAAAGGTAGAAGCAACAAAACCGCACATACCGGAATTTTGGTAATTTGAATATTTCCTAAAATAAATAATCTCAAACTATTGAAAACTTAATTCCATATTCTCGATTTCAATTAAATAAAAATAGATACAATTAAATTTTTTTATAATACAGTTGATTAAATATTCTAAATCCGTGGGAAGAAATAAAGATTTAAAATTCTCGATCCAATAATTTCTAAATTTATTATTTAAAATAACGAATGAGAAATATGATAATAGCGATATGATTACAATGACAAGAACTTGCTACTCATTGTTTTGAGGCACTCAAACGCGCAGATTCAATGGAGCGGCGATCGGATTAAACGGCGTTTGCGGCAAGCCAGTCGGCCAATGAACGGCGGCGGGCTGCGCGACCGCGCATAGCTTCGGCTGCGCACATGGAATTCAGCGCAGCTTCCTGTGTTGCTTCGGCCGCTGCGCGAAACAGCGTATCGATACGGTCTTCATTGAGCGTTGTTATTGCAACGAAATCGCGCTGTTCGTCGTGGTCGAATGTCACTGCCGTTGAAAAGCCGACAGCGATGTCGCCGCTGCCGTGTCCCCAGAATGCACCAAGCCGCGCCAGACCTGCACCGCAACGGCGCGTGACACGCTTGAGCTGCCGGTGTTCCATGGGCACATCGGTTGCAAGTACGAGAATGACCGAACCTTTTTCCGGTTGTGCTTCGGCCTTGGGTGAGGGGCGGCGACCGTCGGGAAGGACAAGATCGCCTGCGCGCCCGAAATTGGTCAGTGCCAGAATGCCAATATGACAGGTTTTACCATCCAGTTCGAATTGCCGGGATGATGTGCCGATACCGCCCTTGAAGCCGAAACAGCTCATGCCGGTTCCGGCGCCCACATTGCCCTGGGCAACATCTTCGCCAGCCGCACCCAATGCCAGGCGTGCGTGATCTTCGGTCACGGCCATAGCCTGAATGTCGTTCAATGGCCCGTCATTGCATTCCAGTACCACCGGATTGACGGTCGCCGTTGTGCGGCCAATATCAGGGTTGCCCGCAATCGCCTCACGGATGAGGGCGTTGGCACAGGTGCCAACGCCAAAAGTGTTCGTCAGCAGGATCGGTGTTTCCAGCGTGCCGAGTTCTTCAATCTGAACCAAGCCTGTGCTTTTGCCAAACCCGTTGATCACATCGCAGGCGGCCAGCACCTTGCGCCGATAGAGATTGCCATCATGGGGGAGAATGGCGGTTACACCTGTGTTGATGTCGCCATCGCGCAGGGTGTGGTGACCGACCCGCACGCCCGGCACATCGGTAATGGCATTCTTGCTGCCGGTCGGCATGATGCCACAGATGATGCCGAAGTCGCGCGCGGTTGCAGTCATTTCATAGTTCCGTTCTTAGTAAGACCAAAGGGTCACAGACGTCCGGCTTCGATAATACGCTTGAGAAAGGCTTGCGTGCGCTCGCCTTGCGGATTGCCGAAGATTTGTGAAGGCGGGCCTTCCTCATAGACCTTGCCGTTTTGCAGGAAACAGACCTTGTCTGCAACCTCGCGTGCAAACCCCATTTCATGTGTGGCCAGCACCATGGTCATGCCCTTGGTCGCCAGATCGCGCACGATATCGAGCACTTCCGACACCAGTTCCGGATCGAGCGCCGAGGTAATCTCGTCCAGAAGCAGCAGTGTCGGGTCCATCATTAACGCGCGCACGATGGCAACGCGCTGCTGCTGGCCGCCGGAAAGCCGGTCTGGATATTCCTTCGCCTTGTGGTCAAGCCCGATACGGGCCAGAAGGGCGAGACCTTTTTCCTGCGCTTCTCTGGCAGGCATGCCCAGCACTTTTGTTGGACCCAATGTGACGTTTTCCATCACGGTCATATGTGGGAACAGGTTATATCCCTGAAACACAATGCCGATTTCGCGGCGCAGAACGTCAAGATCAACGCCCGGACCAGTCACGCGGTCGCCATGGAGGCGGATTTCGCCTTCATCGATAGTTTCGAGCCGGTTGATGCAGCGCAGAAGTGTAGACTTACCGCAACCGGAAGGGCCGATCAGGCAGACGACCTGATGTTCTTCAATGTCGAGGCTGATGCCAGACAGAACCTCCAGCGACCCATAGCGTTTGATTGCCTTGTCGATTTCAACGAGAGCCATATCCGTACTCCTCACATGCTCGAACGCATTTTCCGACGATCCCGTTCGATCAGACGATCAACGAAACGGGCCTGCGGAATGGTGATCAGGATGAACAGGATGGCGACCGTCGTGACAGCCGACAGGTTGAAATAATTGGCCGCGATGATCTTCGACTGGTTGAAGGCGTCAATGGTGCCGATGATCGCGACAAGCGCCGTGTCTTTCTGCAAGCTGATGCAGTTATTCATCAGCGGTGGAATGATGCCGCGCACGGCAAGCGGTACGACGACATAACGCATGGTGCGGACATAGGACAGGCCGAGCGAGCGTGCTGCTGCGATCTGGCTTGGATGCACGCTTTCGATGCCTGCACGATAGACTTCCGACGTATAGGCACCATAAGTCAGCGTGAGTGCGATGATCGCATAAGCGTTGGAAGACAGATCTTTCAGGATCGGCAGGCCGGTCAAGGGCAGGCCAAAACCGATGAGATAGATCGTGATAATGGCAGGCAGACCGCGAAACAGATCGCTGTAGAAGGTCGCAAGCAGCCGGATCGGCTTGCCAGCCTTGCCCGGAAGCGTGCGTGCAATCGCAATCACCAGCGCCCAGATCAGGATCAAAATGGCGGCGACAAAGAAGATGATGATGTTGGTGCCAAAAGCCTTGAGCACCGTGCCCGACGATTTCGCAATCAAATTGACGTCGAAGAAGGTGCGGCTGACCGCAGCGTCATTGACGATCATGAACCAAGCGCCAGCACAGATGATCAGCACCGCAACGGCATAAGAAATCGCCTGCCAGGACACATCGGATGCGCGTGCGCCCAATTCCCGACCAACGTAGATGTCAGCGCTTTTCCCGGCCTGACTGGAAAGCTGCACACTGCGCCATGCAAACCATAGAACGGCAAGCGGAGCCAACAGCAGCGCCCATCCGATGGTGAGAACAGGCGTCGCAAGCCAGCCCTGCGCGATCGTATAGCTGGTCACGCTGTAGACGGTCTGAATTGAGGCCAGAAGGGTAATGAACGAAAAGGCGAATGCGAACAAGGATCGACCGCTATGGGTACGAACCTTGTTACGACTGCGCCATTGCCGCGCGCGCTCGACGCTGGCAGCCGGTGCCGGTTGGGACATAGATATTCTCGCTGAGGCAAGGTGGCTGCGCGCCTGCTATGGGTGCTGCTGCCACGGTGTCAAAATCGGGATTCCGGGCTGCGGCAGCCATGCTAACCGCAGTCCGGAAAACCGTCAGATCATGGCTTCCAGACAGGAACGTCGGATGGCGAAGTGCCCCACGATGGCAGAAGATAGGCTGTTTCCAGCTTCTTCAGGGTTCCGTCTTTTTCCATGTCGGCGATCAACTGATCGATGACCTTCTTGCTTTCCGAACCCTTCGGATAGATGCCTGCGGTCTGGCCGCCGGATTCGTACTGACCGACAACGGCCAGCTTGCCGTTGGAGTTTTTCACCTGACCGAGAACGATTGACAGGTCGGTCATCACCGCGTTGACCTTGCCAGCAGCAAGGGCGGTGAACATCGATGCGGTGTCATCGAAAACGTCGAGATGCGCGACGTTCAGCGTTTCCTGTGCAAAAGGAACCAGCGTCGTACCGGCCTGCGTGCCGACCTTCACCGTCTTCATTTCGGCTTCCGTGACCGGCTTGTCGGCGCGGGCTGCAACGCCATAAGCGGAAGACATGTAAGGCGTTGAGAAATCCACGACCTTCTTGCGCGGTTCGGTGACGGAGATCAGCGCCAGCGCGATGTCGTAATCCTTGTTCTGGCCAGCCACGATGGAGTCGAACGAAGCGTTGACCAGCTTCACCTTTTCAAGGCCAAGGCGGTGCGCGATGTTGACGGCCATGCAGAATTCATAACCGTCCTTGATCGTTTCCGGCGTGTCACCGTTGAACTGACCAAGGGCAGGCAGGTTGATGATGACCGTGAACTGACCCGGTACAGCCGGGGTGATGGTGGCCGATCCCTTGTCGCCGATCAGCGGGCAATCGCCATAGCCTTCGGTTGCGGCGGATGCGCTGCCTGCGCCTGCCACTGCGGCGACGCTTGCGAACAATGCGCTATAGGCTGCTGTCTTTAAAAGGTTTTTTATTGTCATATTCCCCTCTTGCTTTCTTTTGGGTTAGAGAACTGCTTCTGCGCCCGTGCGGGCGAGATCCATGTAGATTTCCTGCAAACGGCGTGTATGCGGACCCGGCTTGCCATCGCCGATGGTGTGATCCTGAATGCCGATGATCGGCGTCACGAAGCTCGATGCGCTCGTGAGAAAGGCCTCTTTCGCGGCCTTGGCTTCTTCCACCGTGAACAGCCGTTCCTCGATTTTGAGGTTCTGCTCTTCGGCGATTTTCAGCACCGCCCGGCGGGTACAGCCGGGCAAGATGGCATTTGAATTGGGACGTGCGACCAGCACATTGTCGTGCGAGATGATGAAGGCGGTCGATGATGCGCCTTCGGTGACGAAACCGTCTTCCACCAGCCAGACTTCGTGAAAGCCTTTGCTCTTGGCCTGTTTCTTGGCCAGCACCTGCGCCAGCAGCATGACGGTTTTGATATCGCGGCGCGCCCAGCGCGTATCTGGTGTGACGTCGACGCGGACGCCATTCACCACTGACGGTGCATTGGCCAGATTTTTGGCCTGCGTGAACATCACCAGATTTGGCTTGATATCACTTGCATAGACGAAATCACGGTCAGCTTCGCCACGCGTCACCTGCATATAGACCACGCCTTCATGAAGCGTGTTGCGGCGGATGAGTTCGATCTGCGCCTTGCGAATATCGTCAAGCGAGACGGGCAGGGCAATATCGATCTCTTTGACCGAGCGCTCCAGTCGGGCGAGATGGAGTTCATTGTCGACCAGACGGCCATCGATCACGGCGCTGACTTCGTAGATTCCGTCGCCAAACAAAAAGCCGCGGTCGAACACCGAAACCTTCGCTTCGCTTTCGTCAACGAAGGCTCCGTTCAAATAAATTACTCTGGCCAAAATACGTCCTCGGCATGTGCATTTCTTGATCGAGAGGACGGTAGGAAAAAAGAATTTGACTGGCCAATGCTATGTTTTGCAATAACTATGCAGAAAATGCATAAGGCGGAAGGGAGTAGGGGAATAAGGGAGTATGGCAGTATGTTCGGCGCGCGAACATGCGATGTTATCCCCCTGTTTCACCTATTCCCTTACTGCCTTATTCCCCTACTCCCCTAAGGAGCGCTTATGGAACTCAAATGGCTGGAAGACTTCATCGCGCTCGCTTCGACATCGAGCTTCTCAAGAGCTGCTGAGACGCGCCACGTCACGCAGTCGGCGTTTTCACGGCGTATCAAGCAGCTTGAAGTCTGGCTGGGGGTGACGCTCGTCAACCGCGCCACTTTTCCCGCGCAACTGACCCGTGAGGGAAAAACGTTTCTCCCCGTCGCCGAGGACACGGTCAGGCAGTTTTACGCCACGCGCAAAAGTCTTCAGCCAAACCGGCAGGGGCAAAACCCAGCGTTGAAGTTTTCCGCCCTGCATACGCTGACCGTGACATTCTTCCCGCAATGGCTGAAGGGGATCGACGCTGCCATCGGCAATATTCACTCCCATCTCGCGCCGGATCGCGGTGGGTTCGAAGATAATATTGCCACACTGACCGAAGGCGAGGTCGATTTCTTCCTGACCTATGCGCATCCCTCGGTGCCGATCCTGATCGATCGGGAACGGTTTCCGTCCATCGTTCTGGGCACGGAGCGGCTCATCCCCGTCTCATTGCCCTCCGACGACGGGCCCTTGCTGGATCACGCCATCGAGACCGGCGCTCCGCTGCCCTATCTCAGCTATGGCGATTTTTCGTTCTTCGGTGCGGCTTTGGCGCAGAAATTTATGTCCGGTCCGAATTTCGCGCGCAAGGTCGTGCATGAGAACACGATGTCCATCGGCCTCAAGGCTATGGTTCAGGCCGGGTGGGGCATGGCCTGGCTGCCGGAAAGTCTGGTGCGCGACGAAATCAGCCGCGGCGATATGGTTCCTGCCTCGGTCGACCCACACTGGGATCTGACAACCGAAATTCGGATATACCGTCACGACGCCCCGCTTTCCCCGCGTGCCGAAAGCCTGTGGATCTATTTGCAGGCAAAAGGTGGTGCAGTTTCAGAAAACAGCGATTGACACGCCCATATGCACAGCGCTGTAAATGCACGGAATTTATTCGGCCGGAGAGGGACATAAAACGGCATGAAGATCACCATCGAACAATCGCTCGATCAGGCGGGAACGGGCGCATTCCAGCGTGGTTTGCTCGGCGTTTTCGGCCTCGTCTGGGCCGCGGACGCCATGCAAGTTCTGGCAGTCGGCTTTACGGCTGCCTCCATTGCGAAGACTTTCGGGCTGACCGTGCCTCAAGCCTTGCAGACCGGCACGCTTTTCTTCTTCGGCATGTTGATCGGCGCCGCCGTTTTCGGCAGGCTCGCTGATCGATATGGCCGCCGCCGCGTTTTGCTCGTCACGGTCGCCTGCGATGCCGTGTTCGGTCTGTTGTCGGCCTTTGCGCCGGGTTTCGAAGTGTTGCTGGTCTTGCGTTTTCTGACCGGCGTGGCCGTCGGCGGAACGCTACCTGTCGATTATGCCATGATGGCCGAGTTTCTGCCGTCGAAGAACCGGGGTCGCTGGCTGGTTATGCTCGAAGGTTTCTGGGCGGTGGGCACTGTCGTCATCGCGCTTGCTGCATGGGCAGCAAGTCTTGCCGGCGTCGAGGATGCGTGGCGCTATATTTTCGTTGTTACGGCAGCGCCTGCGCTCATCGGTATCTGGCTGCGCCTTTGGGTGCCGGAATCGCCAATGCATCTTCTGAAATCCGGTCGCGCCGACGAAGCGAAAGCGGTCATGAACCGTGTTCTGCGTCGGAATGGCAAGGCTGAACTGCCGCCGAAGGCTCGTCTCGAAGCACCGCTTCTCGTGACGGATGAACGGCTTTTGTCGCCAAAGCTGCGCCAGCGCACGCTTGCGACGCTGGCAATCTGGTTTCTCGTTTCCGTTTCCTATTATGGCATCTTCACCTGGATACCGGCAAAGCTCGCGGGAGACGGCTTCGGTTTCGTGCGCGGCTATGGCTTTCTGGTCGTGGTGGCGCTGGCGCAATTGCCGGGCTACGCACTCGCGGCCTATGGCGTTGAAACATGGGGTCGTCGCAAGACACTGATCAGCTTCCTGTTCATCAGCGCTGCGGCCTGTGCCCTGTTTACGATTGCGGATAGTTCGGCTGTGGTTGGCGCGTCGATCCTCATTATGAGCTTCGCGCTGCTGGGTACATGGGGGGCACTTTATGCCTTCACGCCGGAGCTTTATCCGACAGCCCTGCGTGCAAGCGGCATGGGCGCAGCAGGTGCCATGGCGCGCCTCGGCGGCCTTTTGGCACCATCAGCTCTGGCTATCGTCATCAGTCAAAGCTTCAATGTGGCTGTGGCCATGTTTGCCGGGCTTCTTGCACTGGCAGGCGTCATCGCGTTCCTGATCAATGTCGAAACGCGCCAGCAGGCCTTGAATTAAGGCTCAAAGCGCCTTTCGGAATGTCAGATTGAGGCGAACACGACCAACCTTGTCGTGTTCGCCATCTTTCAACGCCAGTATGCCGTGATGGTAAAGCCGCGAGGGTCCGCCCCAGACAACCACGTCGCCGTGCTGCAAGGGGTATTTGGTGATCGGGTCGCTGCGCTTCAGGCCGCCGAACTGGAAGGTCGCCGGGAGGCCGAGCGAAACGGACACGATCGGATTGGTGAAATCACGTTCGTCCTTATCCTGATGCAGGGACAGTTTTGCACCAGGCTCATACCGGTTGATCAGGCAGGCATCGGGTGAAAACGCAGCATATCCGGCCTGCTTTGCGGCGTTTTCCGCAAGATTGCGAAAGGCATCTGGCATGATGGGCCAGCGGTTCCCGGTTTCAGGGTCTTCTGGGCTGTATCGATATCCGCTTTTATCGGTCACCCAGCCTGCCTGTCCGCAATTGGTCATGGCGACCGACATGCGATAACCGCCGGGTGTTACCATGTGCCGGAATGGCGCGGCAGTACTGAGCTCCGCAACGGATTTCAGAATTGCGTCTTCATCTGGCAATGCAAAGCCGCGCAAAAGCACTGCACCGGGCGCAAGAATCTCAACAGGTTCAAGCTTTTCGAACAAATCTCTCATAAGGCTTTTTAACACAAAGCAGCGCGGAAACGTCCCGAATTCTGCTTTTAAACTGCTTTGCTGCGCAAAAGGCCCCTTGCGGGGCCTTCCGATTGTCAGGCCGTAAGACTACCAGTTCACTTTGAAACCGAGCGATCCCTTGAGGCTGTAATTATCGCCGAAATCCTCGAAGCTGGTCTTGACCATGCCTTCACCGAAAACAGCATATTTTCCGTCGGCCCAGGCATAGGTTCCGCCAGCGCCGATGCCGCCCCAGGTCTTGTCGTTTCCACTTTTGAAATCAACGCCGCCAGCTCTGATCTTATAGTCGTCCATGAACTCCTGATAGAGATTGGCGGCGAGATAAAGGTTGGTCTGGGTCAACCGGTTGTAGCCATCGCGCCATGCATTGCGATATTCCGCCGCCAGCCCGATGCGGGCATTGAGGCTATCGCCATTGCGTAGATCGACGGGTACACCCGCAACATCATGGAAGCTGTCAAAATCCACCGACGACCAGACGAGCTGCGCTTGTGGCGTGATCGACCAATGCCCGTCGAATTCGATACGGCGTCCGCCTTCGAGGCTAAGGCCATAGCCAAAGCCCTTATTGCCATCGGCCAGTGATTTTTCGAGCGTGTCGGAAACCAGCTTGCTGTCATACCAGGTCAGCTGAAGCTGTCCGTCGAGGTAATAGCCATTATTGCCGTACCAGGTGAGTGCGCCGCCCAATCCCCAGCCATCGGTATCGATGGTGCCGTCACCGCTGAAGGACGAAATATCACTGCTGGCTTTGCCATATTGCGCGGTGAAGCTGCCGATCAGGCGACCGGATTGGCTTTCCTGAAACAATGCATCGATACCAGCCTGCATGACGAAAACGCCAATATCCTGCGTCACGCCAGCGGTGGAGCCGCCAGCCGCAAATTTGCTGTGCGTCCCTTCGATACGACCCCAGACACCGTGCTTGTCAATGGCGATATCCTGTCCCGGCGTCGCATGACCGTCCTTAACATCTTCGCTCGGCAAGCTATTATCGTTCCAGTATCGATTGCCCACACGTTGTTGCAAGCTTGGCATCTGGTTCAATGCCTGCATATTGCGTGCATAGCCTTCATAGATCGGCATGGACGGATTGTAGCGTGTCTCGCCATTCGCAGCCGTGTTGCGGAGATAAAAGCCACCGTCACCAGACAAGGCCACACTGTTCGCCGCTGTCGTGGAAGGCTGCATTTCAGGCTCCACAGGCGACGCGGATTCTGCTGACTGATCGGCGGCGGCGGTGATCTCATAGGCATAGACGCCGCCGACGACCGCGGCTTCGCCGTCTTCCGTTGTATAGTCGCCCGCGAGTGCAAATGTGCCTGCGGGATTGCCTGCAACCTCGATAATCCTGGTGTCGTCTGCTATCTGCGCGCTGGACTGGCCATAGGAAACGAGCCGCAACTGGCTGCTGCCGGAACTGTCGCCCCTGATAACAAGGTGGCTTGTGCGGTTGTTATCGGCACCGAGCCCCGTTGCAATCTCGACTGTGCCGCCTTTGCCGATGTAGTTGCCTTTGATGGTCAGTGTGCCAATTCCGTTTTCACCCGGAGCAACAACGCCACCCGTTTCATTGGTCACCGAGTTGACGCTGCCGACACCACTTAACCGTCCTGCTCTGGCCACACGAACAGATGTGGCATTGTCGCCATCAAAGATCAGTGTGCCGCCGACGACTGCTGAGTTACCGGTAAAGCTGTTGTCACCGGTGAGGCGCAATTCGCCAACGCCGCGCTTGATCAGGCCGCCAATACCGGAAATGGGATTGGACCAGGTTGATGAATAGCCCTGTGTGTCGACGTCGAAACCTTCCGCATAACGAAACTTCATCGGTCCGTTGACGGCAGCGCCGAGGTTCAACAAGCCCTGACCGTAAATTTCGGTGGGGCCGATATTGGTGGCAGTGGTCAGCAGGGTTTCGATGGTCTGCCGCGCATTCATATAGGGAAAGGCTTGCCGTACGACGGCAGCAGCGCCCGCCACATGCGGCGAGGCCATCGATGTGCCTTGCATATATTGATAACGCCCCCCGGGATAGGTCGAGTAAATCGGGCCGCCATTATCGCCACCGGGCGCCGCCATGCACCACTCGGCTGCGATACCGCAGCGATTGCTATAGCTGGCTATCTGTTTGTTTGGACCGACGGAAACGACGGCGATGATGGAACCCTTCAGATCCGAAAAGTCGAGATTGGCCACCGCCGGATCGCTTGGTGCCAGCAGGCGAAACGTATTGGGGTTGTTCATGTCGAGATCGCGCTGACGGCCATCCACGAACTTGTATTTACCGATGGCTGTGTTCTGCGGCGTTATTGCGGGGAATAGGGCGCTGCCACTCGGATGCGCTGACGAAATTGGCTGGACCTTGTAATCATTGCCCGCAGCGAAAACCATGACGATATCGGCTTTGGCGGCCGCTTTCAGCGCTTCGTAATCATTTTTCAGATAACCGCCATACAGGATCGGCTGATAGCTCAGCCGCTGGTAATTGGGATTATTGTAAGGGGTAGGGAAGACATACGGGCCATAGCTGCCGTTCAGAACCTTGACCTTCGTCGTCGACGCATAGCGCAAAGCTCTGTTGATCGCGTCATATTGTCGGTCTGGCACGATGGCCCTCAAGGCGAGGATTTGGGAATCATAGGCGACGCCATGCATGCCGACGCCATTACGCGCCGCGGCAATGATGCCGCTCACATGGCTTCCATGTCCTATGACCGTGCCGTTTTTCTGGATATCCCGAACGTCACGAGCACCCATAAACGTGCCGAAGTTTTTCGACCAGGGATGCACTTTTCCGGAAAATTCCGGGTGGTAGATATCAATGCCCGTGTCTAGCACGGCCACAGTGATGCCTTTGCCTGTAAAGCCGCGCCGATAGGCTGGCGCTGCGTTGATCATCGGCAGACCCCAGTTCGCCGTATATTCGGCATCAGATTTGAATGCCTGATTTGGCTCTGCTTGCTGCGCAAATGAAGATGATGGAAATAGAACTATAGTAACGGATAATAATCGAACGATTGGATGGAAATTCCGCATGAGTCCCTCTCTCAATTGTTGATAATTTTCCCCCGCATATATTCAAGAATTAATTATTTCCATTTACATCCTAATACTTTAAATACGAAATTTACTTCGCAATATTAGGAATAAGACACATTGGTCATTTTAAAATATATTGTAAAATCGCTATGAATTGCTCTTAATCTATTGATCGCAATTTCCTAATGTTGACGAAATTATTTCTTCGCTAATTCGGAGCAAGACCACGAGAACAGCAAGAAGAACGGCAATAAAAAACGGGGCCGAAGCCCCGTCTTTGCTGATTCCCATCTTGGTATGGATTTCGTCAGTCAGCTGTGCCGAAGCGTTCCTCGCTGAGTGCCGCCGCCATCAAGGCCTTCGTATAATCCTCTCTGGGATGATCAAAGATTTGCTCGGTATCGCCTTGCTCGACGATCCTGCCATTGCGCATGACGATCACATAATCGGACACGGCGCGAACCACAGCCATGTCGTGGCTGATGAACAGGTAGGAAAGGCCGTGTTCCTTTTGCAGATCGCGCAGCAGCGCAACGATCTGCTTTTGCACAGAGCGGTCAAGCGCACTGGTCGGTTCATCCAACACGATGACACGCGGTTTCAGGATCATCGTGCGGGCAATGGCGATGCGCTGGCGCTGCCCGCCTGAGAACTCATGCGGATAGCGATTGCGCATCGACGGGTCCAGACCGACCTCTTTCAGCGCTTCCTGCGCCCGGCGGTCACGCTCTCTGGCGGAAAGCTGTGGTTCGTGGATCAGCAATCCCTCGGTGATAATGCGCCCCACCGTCATGCGCGGGCTGAGCGAGCCGAACGGATCCTGAAAGACCAGTTGCAGTTCCCGGCGTTTGGGACGCATGGTCTGCGGATCGCGCGGCAGTTCCTTGCCGAGATAAGCGATACGGCCTTCCGAATCGAGAAGCCGCAGGATGGCCCGCCCCAGTGTGGATTTTCCCGAACCGGATTCTCCGACAATGCCGATGGTCTGGCCTTCCTTGAGCGTCAGCGAGACATTGTTCACGGCGGTCATATAGTTGGCCGCGCCGAGCCACGGCTTATGGATCAGGAAGTTGACCTTCACATTATCGGCGCGGATCAATACAGGCGCTTCATCCGGCGGCGGCAGCTTTTCGCCTTCCGGTTCCGCATCCAGCAACATGCGTGTGTAGGGATGCTGTGGCGCGGTAAAAAGGGCCTCCGTTTCATTGCTCTCGACCACTTCGCCGGAGCGCATCACATAGACCCGGTCGGCAAAACGGCGCACAATGCCCAGGTCGTGAGTGATGAACACAACCGCCATGCCAAGCCGCTCTTGCAGATCGGCCAAGAGATCAAGTATCTGCGCCTGAATGGTGACATCAAGCGCCGTTGTCGGCTCGTCGGCGATCAGGATATCCGGCTCGTTGGCGAGTGCCATGGCGATCATCACACGCTGACGCTGACCACCTGACAGCTCATAGGGATAGCTGTCTATGCGGCGTTCCGGCTCTGGAATGCCAACGAGTTTCAGCAGTTCCAGAATACGCGGACGCGCCTGCTTCTTGCTCATGCCACGGTGATAGCGCAATGGCTCGGCCAGTTGGTCGCCGATGCGATAGAGCGGATCAAGGGAGGTCATCGGCTCCTGAAAGATCATGGTGATCTTGGCGCCACGGATATTGTTCAGCGCCTTGTCGGACATGCCGATCAGGTCTTGGCCGCGATAGAGCGCCTGTCCCGTTGCCTTGCCGTTGCGGGCCAAAAGCCCCATGAGCGCCATGGTCGTCTGGCTTTTACCGGAGCCGGATTCACCAACGATGGCCACGGTTTCACCGGCCTTGACGTCGAGATTGATCCCGCGAACGGCGGGAACCGGACCATCATGGGTATCAAAGGTGACGCGCAGATCGCGAACGCTCAGAATGGTTTCCTTCGTCATCTCAGCGATCCTTCGGGTCAAGACTGTCACGCAGGCCATCGCCTAGGAAGTTCAGCGCGAACAGAATGATGGTCAATGTTGCGGCGGGCCAGATCAACTGCCAGCTCGCGCCGCTGACGTTATTTGAGCCTTCCGCTATGAGGAGGCCGAGTGAGGTGAGGGGGTCTTGCACGCCAAGGCCAAGGAAGGAGAGGAGGCTTTCCAGCAGAATTGCCTTCGGCACCAGCAACGTGACGAAAACGACTACCGGACCAAGCGCATTTGGAATGATATGGCGTGTAATGACCCCGCGCCGTGTCGCGCCAAGCGCTTCTGCCGCTTGCACGAATTCCTGCCGTTTGAGGCTCAATGTCTGTCCGCGCACAATACGCGCCATATCCAGCCATTCCGTCGCACCGATGGCGATAAAGATGATGAAAATCGACCGCCCGAAGAAGACCAGCATCAAGATCACGAAGAAGATGAAGGGCAGCGAATAAAGGATATCGACAACCCGCATCATGACATTGTCGATACGCCCGCCAAGATAGCCGGAAACAGCGCCGAATGAGACGCCGAGCACCAGTGACATCGCGGACGCCAGCAAGCCGATGGCAAGCGACATGCGTACGCCGATGAAGATACGCGTCATCAGATCGCGACCGAGATTATCGGTGCCCAGCAGGAAATAATTGCGCGTTACATCAAGCGTAAGCTTGCCACTCAGACCGTCGGCGGCCAGTTCCACCTTCGGATTGCTGAACAGGTCCGAGCGCTGGAAATAACGGAGAACACGCTCGTCGGTCGGGCGCTGCGCCGTGAAGCCGACAACGATGTTGTTGCCGGTCAATTCAGGCTCAGCGGAAGCCTTCAACCGCGCCCGTGCCATCTCACGTTCAAGGCCCGGCAGGATTGTATCCGCTCGCGGATAAGCTTCGAGGCTTGGCGCAACGCGCACGAACTGCGGATAGATTTTGTCATAGGGATGCGGGCTGAGCATCGGCCCGAAAATGCCTGCAAGAGCCAAAACCGCGAGCACGATGGCACTGGCAACGGCAGCCTTGTTCTTGCGCAGGCGCAGCCAGGCATCCTGCCAGAGCGAGCGGCTTGGCATGCTCAATTCGGCGGTTTCCGTTGGTACGGTCAGATCAGTCATAGCGAACCCTCGGATCAAGCCATGCATAAAGAAGATCAACAATGAGGTTGAACACCACGACGAAGATCGAAATCACGACCACCGTGCCCATCACGAGCGTGTAGTCGCGGCTGAGGGCGCCTTGCACAAAATAGCGCCCGATGCCCGGAATGCCGAAAATCGTTTCGACCACGACAGAGCCAGTGAGGAGGGCTGCGGCGGTCGGGCCGAGATAGGAAACAGCCGGCAGCATGGCCGCGCGCAATGCATGCACGCCAACCACGACACGGGCTGGCAGACCATAGGCGCGGGCAGTGCGAACATGATTGGCACGCAGCGCTTCAATGGTGGCACCTCGCACCAGACGCGCAATGACGCCCACTTGCGGCAGAGCGAGTGTCAGCACCGGCAATATCCAGTAAGTGACATTGGCCGATGACCAGCCGCCTGCCGGAACCCAACCCAGAATGACACCGAACAGCAGGCTCAGAAGCGGAGCGACAACGAAATTGGGCGTTGTGATGCCGAAAGTCGCGAGCGCCACAACGAAATAGTCCACGGCAGAATTCTGCTTCAGCGCGGCGAGCGTGCCGAGAAAAGTGCCGATGATCGCGGCGAGCGTCAGGCCAAGAGTGCCGAGCATGATCGACACCGGCAGACCGGAGGCGAACAAATCGTTCACGGAAAAATCGCGCCGCGTGAAGCTCGGGCCGAGATCGCCCTGCACGAGATTACCGAGATACATCAGATACTGCTGCCAGAGAGGCGCATCCATATTATAGGCGCGCTTGAGATTGGCGAGGATCAGCGGATCGAGGGGGCGCTCAAGGTCGAACGGACCACCGGGAGCAAGCCGGATCAGGAAGAATGTCAGCGTGACGATAATGAAGATCGTGGGTATCGCACTACCCAATCGTCGGAGCGTGTAGCCCAGCATGTCGTTGTCCCTTCTTTGCCAGACAGCGCGAAGCTGTCGGGCAAATCCCACTAAGGGCTTTTAGATTATTGTTTTTCTAATATTTTTTTCAGTTTTCATCTGTTGCTGAACGAAAACGGAAAGGCTGGCGGGAGAGGGGTGTCTAGCCCTCCTCCGCACAAAAATAGGGCCGCGCCGTCAAGCGCAGCCCTGTCTGAAATTACTGTTTGAGGGATAGCCAGCGCGTCTTGTGGCTATCCATCAGATTGTCGTTCCAACCGGCGACATTGTCGGAAACGAGCGCACGCGACGAATAATAGAGGATTGGAATATTGCCCACTTCGTCGAGCTGGATTTTTTCGGCTTCGCCCAGAACCTTGGCGCGTTCTCCCAGATCGGTGGTCTTTTCGGCCTTGGCCATCAGCGCGTCATAGTCAGCATTCTTCCACTTGGAATAGTTGAAGCTGACATTGCCCTGGCTGATGAACAGGAAGTTCTGCGGATCGTTGTAATCGCCGATCCAGCCGGCACGCGCGATATCGAACGGACCGTCATCACGCATGAAGTTGAAATAGGTGGCGCCTTCGGTCTCGTTCAGCGAAGCCTTCACGCCGATATTGCCCAGCATGTCGGCAATGGCTGCCATGGTGTTCTTGTTGTTCTCGGACGTGTTGTAAAGCAACTCGATCGACAGCGTGTTGGGCTCAACACCTGCTTCTTTCAAAAGTTCCTTGGCCTTGTCTTCGCGCTCCAGCATATCATCGGAATAATCGAGCTTCGGCGCATCCTTTACATAATTGGCAATACCGGGCGGCACCATGGAATAGCCGGGCAGCATGGTTCCCTGCCAGACCTGATCGGCCAGAAACTCGCGATCGATGGCCAGCGATATCGCCTGACGCACCTTGATGTCCTTTAGCTTGCTGTCGGCTGACTTGCCTTTGACCGGCAGATAATAGACGCCGAGATAAGGCGCCATACGGAATTCCTTGGCCAGATTTTTCTTCACATAGTCCATCTGTTCGGCGGGAACGTCGGAACAGATCTGCACTTCCTTGGCCTCAAAGCGGCGCATGCAGCTGGCGCGGTCTTCAAAGGGAATCCAGTTGACCGTATCGATCTTGACCTGATCGGCTTCGTAATAATACGGGTTCTTCTTCATGACGATCTTGTCGTTCGGCGTGAAGCTTTCGAGCATATAGGCGCCATTTGTCACCATCTTGCCGGGCGTGGTGAACTTGTCGCCATTGGCCTCAACGCTTTTCTCGTTCAGCGGAAAGCCGGTCTGATGCGTCAGAAGCTCAAGGAAATACGGAGCAGGGGAGTTGAGGCTGATCTTCAGCGTGTGATCGTCGACGGCCTCGACACCGAGCTGATCAACCGGCTTCTTGCCGCCTGCAATGTCTTCTGCATTCTTGATGATGAACAGCATGCTGGCATAACCGGCTGCTGTCTTCGGGTCCATCAGACGACGGAATGTAAACTGAAAATCACCTGCAGTGACAGGGTCTCCGTTAGACCATTTGGCGTTGTCGCGCAGATGGAAGGTATAGACGGTTCCGTCTTCGGAAATATCCCACGATTTGGCGACACCGGGAATTGCCTTGCCGTCCGCATCCTGAATGGTCAGACCGTCATAGAGGTCGCGCAATACGTTGCCTTCGGCAACGCTGGATGTGCGGTGATGGTCGAGCGTTGCCGGATCTGTATCGTTACCGCGATTGAGCACAGTCTCGGCAGATGCCGCGCCTGCGAGCGCCAGAAGACACACGCCTGTCAGTAGAAATTTCCGATACATTTATGAACCCCTCCTTTGAAATTAATGAAATGTCCTGCATCTTATGGATAAGCGCATCACATGCAAGCGAACTTAGCAACACATTGAATTAATACAAATAATCAAAAAATTGGGATCAAGTTTTGTGCCTGAAAACGGGTACGGGAATTCTAATTTTCATGCAACTTACATGCATTGTACGAGTGTAATTTTTTGTCAAAAATCACCGTAATTTCCGGGAGTTGAGCGCTCGAATTGTCAGTTTGAGGAAATGAAATCGATGCTCGATTCGCCTAAATTTTCACCACGGAAATGGCTGGGGATAACGTGCGGATCGCCGTCTTCGAACCCGGCTGATCACTGGCGGGAATTTATAGGTCTGGGTGCGAGATCAGTCACATTCGCTTTATCATAGCGCTGCCGCGCCTCGGCAATTGCTGATTGATTTTTATCCGCCCAACCGATCACTGCCGCGACGATATCCAGCAAGCTGAAGCCGAGTTTGGTCAATTCGTAATCGACCCGTGGCGGCACGCTCGGAAAGACTGTGCGCGTGATGAGACCGTCACGCTCCAGCCCGCGTAATGTAAGGGTCAGCATACGCTGGGAGACACCATCAATGGCTCGGCGAATTTCATTGAAGCGGCAAGGGCCTTTGCGCAGTGTACCGATCACATGCAGTGACCATTTGTCGGACATACGTTCAATCATTTCATGCGCAGAACGACATCTCGCTGCACTGGGGTCAGGTAAATCCGTGTAACCGAGTATCATTTCTGTGCCTTCTTGCAGCATCATCAGCATCTTTCTAATTTGTATTTACGAACAGAGAAGTCACTTTTGAACATATACAGACAGGATTGCAAATTTCATGAAGAATATTCTTCTCATCACATCAAGTCCGAACGGAGAAGGGGCCATATCCACCAGATTTGCCAGAGAGCTTACTGATAAACTGGCACGCAAAGACGGCCATGATGTTACATATCGCGACCTCGCAGCAGAGCCGCTGCCACATATCGGACCAGCCTATGTGCGCGGCAGGATGCTATCGCCGGAAGAACGCAATGCGATGGAAGACAAAGCCGTTGAACTCGCTGAAGCGCTCGTCGTCGAATTACTCGAAGCCGATATCGTGATCATTGGCTCGTCGATGATCAACTATGCACCATCGACGCAGTTGAAGGCATGGTTTGACCATGTGATCTGGCCCGGCGTGACGGTGAAATTCAGTGAGCATGGTCCGCAAGGTTTGCTCAGCGACAAGAAAATCTATCTCGTGACAACAAGTGGCGGCGCCTTCTCCGAAGGCAATCTTGAGCAACTCGATTTCCAATCCCGCTATGTCAGGCACCTGTTCGCTGTCATTGGATTGACCGATATCGAGCATATCCGGATTGAAGGCACAGCCTTTGGCCTACAGGCCGCACAGGTAGCAATGGATCGTGCCCGTGTTCAAATAGACGCGCTTGTCGAGGCAGCGTAGTTATGACGGACGCGACCGAGAACCAAATGAGCGAGCAACGCACAAGAGACGATTATATTCGGCTGGCGCAGCAGTTTCTGGATGTCAGCGACGCACAGGGCGACGCGCTTGCCTTGTTGACTGACGACGTGCAGTTCTCGTTTCCGAAATGGGGAACCGTGCACGGCAAAGCGCAGTTGCTGCAATTCTTTCAGGACATGTCGCAACATGTTGCTGCGATGAGCCATCCTGCCGAGCACCGACGTTTTATTGTTGATGGTCCGTTGGTGTGTGTTGAAGGTTTGACACGGGGCCAGATGCAAAATGGCAAGACTTGGAATACGGGCCGGTTCTGCACGGTCTATGAATTTGATGGCGACCTGATCAAACGCATCGACGTCTACACCGATCCTGACATGACGGACGAAACCCGGGCAAATTATCCACGGCTCCGTTAGCTGGTGTAACTGTAGCTAACCCAGACGCCAGATTGTTCCATAATATACGTTATGCAATTTAAATGCGATCTTGAGGTGGGTTCTAGTTTGAAGTGCGACTTGCAAATGATAACAATGAGTTATCGAATGCAAGGAACCTGTCATGGACCGCACCTATTCGCATATTG
>NZ_VCPE01000019.1 GCF_005938105.1 Brucella haematophila
CGCTGAAAAACAAACGAGGGAAGGTTCAAACATGGGTCAATTCTAAATGGAAATATCACCCCAAACCGGGTCACTTCTCAGCGGCAATCAACAGGACGCGGTACGAAAGGCAGGCGGACCCGCTGCCCTTGAAGCCATAAGGCGAGGACTGAAGGGCTACGCGAATGGCGGCGCGGTAGGAGTTCCGAGCGTTGCATCAATTAGCGCGCCCCGGATCCCCTCATTGTCAGGTATGTCGCAGACCAACAACAACACGACGAACAATGCGCCAAGCATCCATGTCAGCGTGACCGGCGCGAACGGTAACGCTGAGATTGCGGCCATGGTGCAGGAAGGCGTTGCCCGTGGCATTGAGGCTTGGCAAGGCACATCGCAATTCACGCTCGCGGTTGGTCGAGGAGCGCAGATGGCACAGCGTAAAGGTATGGTGAGAAGGCCATGACTAAGCGTATCAAATTCTCTCCAGAGGGCGTCTATGTGTCTCGACCTGGGCATGACGTGGAAACGGCCAGTTTGGAACACATGTGTATGTACCCCGGCATGGGCGTCATGGCGCAGGTGTTGGAAGGGACGGTCACGCTAGCTGGTGAAAGTAGGCAGGATTTTCCTTTCCCGAACCCATCCGCGAAAATCCCTTATGTGATCCTGAACTCGACTTCGGGTGAACACCCTGAGCGGAACACCTTCTGCGCGGAAGTGGAGCCTCCATACAACTTTGTTCGTATCCGGAACGAGAAATTTCAGCCAACGCGGACTATCCGATTTGTGGTCCTAATCGATAATACGTGAGGATGACCATGAACCGCGTCAACGAAATCCATATCGAAGGTGTCGGATCAGTCCGGCACCTCAATGGAGTGCTACTACGTCAAATTAGGCGGTAGGTCATTCGCGGATTTGCTCTCTCCGGCTTGTTTTAGCCTTCTCTACCCGTATGCTGAGCTGCATCAGAAGTGTTCCGCAGGCACCAGTATATTGCAGACGTGGTGGAAATTTCGCCCCGTCATTGACAACGTGCTGGTAGAGATTTTGACACTTGTCGCTCAGACCAGGATTATCAAGCTTAATCCCATATTGATGCGCAAATTCATTTCTGATACCGCGAACCCAGTTCAGAGATTTTGCTTCCGCGTCATTGATAAGACCAAGCAAATATGCTGCGCTAATCCGCGATGAAAAACTGCTCAAAGGGCCGTTATTCTGCAAAAAATCCTTTGTTTTTTTGGGATCATCAACCAAGAATGCCTCGATTGCTCTTCTCAGCATCTCGTCCAGCATCGAAGCCCACACGAGAACGCATCCCCGATCTGTACCCACTTCATTTTCTTTGTTTGCATCATCGAAGAATTGTTGAAGGTCAGATAAATGTTCGGGCAGAGCAACCACCAGTGAATTTTCTGAGACAATCTCTTCTGACGGCGGGGTATAAGACCCAATCGCACCGTACTTTCCGTTCACTGCGTTCCAGTATATTTCCCGTCCATGAGGCTCGGGGTCTTTGGGGGAAGCCGTAAATGGCAACTCTTCGGGATGGTGGTCAAATTTTACAACGCAATTAATAGATGTCCGGTCAGCATGCGCCCAAGTAGGCTTTTTCACACTAGAATATTTTACCCAGTTCGAAGCCATGAAACTATCCATTCCTATCCTGCAACATTAAACAACCAGCCACTTGAGGGGGCGGGTATCGCAGACCTGCACTTCTTTCAAAAACGGACCCGCCCGACAAGACAGCGCACATAAAGCGTAAGAATTTCAGTTTTTGTCGGAATAGCTAAGGCGTTTTGCATTGGCGTCATGGAACCATTCCTTTGGTGTCCGAACGCGCTTTTGGCTCATACGCAGGTATGGTTCAAATATGTTGGGCATATCATTACGGAACCTCATCACAGCATCGAGCGCAGAATTGTTTTTTGCTCTTATCTTCTCAGCTTGCGGCTGATCGTAAATTGTCATCGCAGCGTCGATATCCTCATAACTTGTGACGGCATTGTAGAAAGCGTTAATCTCGGCAAACGCTTCAGGACCAAACAGAAACTTTGACCTTAAAAATGCGCTCGTCAATTTTGGTATGACTGCCGTAGTCCCGCGATTAACTTGGAATTCTAAAGCTACCTCTTCCAAGTCAGCGTAAATATTCAAACGTCTATCAAAGAGATCGAGAACGACTTTCTGATGGGCCGTTCGCCATTGCATGAATGCCACGCCTACGGCAATCAGGGCAATAATCGGTGTAAGCAGGCCCTGAAGAACAACAATCCATGCTGGCATCTGAAACGCTCCCGGCCTCATCAATAAGCTTGTCTCATATACCGTCTGCAAATATCGAAGCCAGCACAATTCGCGACGGAGTGGCTTTATAGTCGGCAGGCCAGTACCGCAGGATTGGTCGTTCTCTCATGCGGCGCTGCTATCCTATTCATCCGCACAGCTTCAGCGTGGCCGTCGATGATGTGTCCCAGGCGATAGAAGCCTTTGCGTCTATCGGGCTTGATATAGCCTTCTGAGACCAGTTCTTTGAAAGCGATATCGCTTATGTGCAGAGCCCGCGCACCATCGTATCGGTTGATGAGCATGGAGCGGATAGGCTTGTTGAGCTTCGACATGTGCAATCCACAACTGTTCAATGAATGCGATCTATTATAGCGCATTGTTCATCAAATGTGATACATTCTGCGTAATTTCCAGTTCAGCAAACAGGCCGTTTCACCATGACGACAGCACATGAACTTTGCGCGGAATTCGATATCGAGATTATTCCAGGCACCAGCTACCCGTTACCGGGCCAGACACGCGCCGTTGCCACCATCAATCGTCTGATCGAGAAGTACGGTGAAGGCCACGCCCGTATCGTCCTGTCCACCTTGGCAGAAGCAGCGGGAAAGCAGGGACTGATCGACAAGTACAGCCTTTGGGCCGTGAGTGATCTTGTCCGCGCCTGCTCTGACTGGATCGAGACCGATCTATCAAGCTGGTATGAGGCATGGGATCAGATGCCTATGGGCTTCGCAATGTGGGAATGTAACCAGCTATCGGGCATTGTGCGTCAGCGTTCAGGGCTTGCCGGTATGCTGTACCTGATGCTTTCCATGCAAAAAAGCGCAAAGCGGGCCAACAAAGCGCCTAACTATAAAGCGCTTATGAAGGCCTACGACGAAGAGAAAGCCCTTCACCGGGCAACCTCGAAGGAAATAGAGGGGGTGGCGGCTTAGGCTACGAAAAGACCGAGATCGATGATTGCCAATTCGTCGTGAAATTTAATGCTGATAGCATTTGGAAGCTGTTGCAACAGTTGACGCTTAGGTCGTTGCAAACATCAGGTATACGACGATTAGCTCGCTGCTTGCTCGGTTTTGAAGCTTCTACGGTAACCACACAGCGTTGTGATGGCTGTGCCAGCGCATACGCAATTAAGAAGGGGTCGCGACCAATCTGAATTATCTCAGCGTCGTTTAGATCAGTTGCATATTTATTTAGTACAGACTGCACCAAAGCCGGGTCAACTTCTTCATCCAGGCGAAGACATTCATAATTATCGCCTTCGCGAAGCCATTCATCCAACGCTGAGCCGTCTGCTATCTCTTCCAGAATTTCTACAGGCATCTTCACCAGCCCAGATTGCCCCATGTGTATGAGCCAGCTCCAGAATTCTGGGAAACGGTCAAGAGAATAATATGAACTATGAGCAGTAATCAGCACGTTCGCGTCGATGAGATGCACGGCTTCTCCTTACGCAGCACTGTCAGTAAGAACATAAACGCTGCTCGGTTTAACGCCGAGGATCGCAGCAGCCTTCGATGGCGACAAAGCACCTTCCGCCAACATGCGCTTGGAAAGCTCAACTAGCCGATTTCCTAGTTTATGCCTCCGCACCGTGTAATAGTTCGGGCCTCCAGGTTTTTCTTTGGAGCGCTCCCTCTGTGAGGCACGGTTCTTTAGCCATTGAGCTCGGAAGAATGCGGTCACAGAAGACCAGGCATCGTAATCAATGATACCATGTCTATAGAGCTTATAGGCAACCATCGAATGGCTCACTTGCCTTGCTTCCGCGATAGTGGCTATGCGGCTCAAAATCTGACTTTGAGGAGCGTTCAAGAGCGAAGGCTCCTGCGCAATTTCTGCATTTGGCAAAAGGATGCGCCCGGCAACATCGTTGCAGAATATTTCTGTCTCACTGGACGAACGGCCGCCGCTCACGCCCGTTTGACCAAGCCATATGTGCGCCAGTTCGTGCAAAAGCGTGAAAGACCATGCCTGTTCGCTGTCCTGATCGTTGATCACGACGAAAGGCGCAATAGGGTCAGCAAGCGCGAACCCTCGGAATAGTTCGACGTTCAAAGCACTATGATGACTGCCAAGATTGCCGATGAGCAGGACAAAGATACCTGCAGCTTCGGCCCGACTGCGGAGATAGGCAAATCCCCTAGTGCCGTTCCCATACCTGAACGTACTCAAATCGAAATTGAGATCGGCCTGTATTCGATCAGCTAGTTTTTCCGGGCCTTGCTTTTGGTCGAATGAGCCGACAAAGCCCAATTGAACAGCCTCATCCTCGGTCTCGAGGACGGACCTGACCATTTCTTGACGGGCGCGTACCTCTCGGAGAAGGGCATCGACTAGCGCCATATCCCGTTTTGCATATTCTGCAGGGAGCGTACGGAAATCCTGACCCCGCGCCGCTACAGAAGGCGGTTCTGCGAGATAAAACGTCAACAGAGGGCGACGATACTGTGTAGCCATCTTAACCAGCTGGGGCCTAGAGGGCTCTATGTCTCCACTTTCGATCATAGCCAACCTATCTTCGCCCGCGATACCGCGAGCGGTGCCGATGCCAAGCTTGGCAGCAGCATCCTCGAGATTGAGCCCAGCGGTTTCGCGGGCCCATCGCAGGATTGATGGGTTGACCTTGGTCACGTTATTTCTCGCCCCTTCAGCGGTGTATTCATGCACATATAATCGTTACGAAACCATATAGGTAAAAATTAACGAAATCTGTACATGCAGCAAATTATCGCAACTTGGATTTATTGCGATAACCATCGGCTTCCCGCGCAGACTAAGCGGGTTCTTTCCGAATGCGGCCTTCCAAAAGCTCAAGGGTACGTTCTTGGGCTTTTCTCATTCCGTGCACGTGCTCGACAATAAGGCCGAGGCACACAATCAGCATCCCAGAAATGAATAGACCGACGCCATATGGCAATAGCAGAAAGCCGCTCGATCCGGTCAGCGTGAAGCCGAGCGCAGCAGCGACCACACCGGCGAACATTCCGAGCGTTCCGATAATCTGTGCGAAAATTCCCATACCGTCGAACCATCAAAACAATTGAAATTAATGTTTATACTTCAAATTCATATAAAACATTTGGAAAATAACTTTGGTCAAGCGCAAAACGGACACCTCGATAGGTGTCATTTGGGCCGGATAAAGGGGAATTCCTGAGCAGCATCAGTATTTCCTGTGATACTCGTATTCCCTTTAAAGCCGCCTTAGCTTCCTCAACGCCATCCATAATTCCATTGATAAAATCCAAGTTTTGTTCGTCGGTCATGGCACCAGCGGCGTCTTGCCTCACCGTACCATTACGTTGACCGAGTTCAATTCCGAGAATTCGGCCTTCCTCGTAGAAATTTGACATGTTTCCCCCTGAAATAAATGAACTCTTCGGCAACCTGTCAGAGCCTCAACTTGTCGTCAAGACACGGCTGTCTGTAGAAAGGGTCAGAGCTCGCGTTCGATCTTCTTCCAGGCGGCCATGCCTGCTTCCGTCAAAGCGTAATGAGATATCTGGTTTGTGAAAGTTGGATGATTTCGCGTTTCGATAAATTTGCGGGCGATAAGCCGCTCCTCAGTATCCGAGCCACATCCTTTGATCTCGATACACGCAACAAATACACCAACGCCGTGTAAACTAAGGACTTCGAGCGCATGTTGTTCTCGTTTGCCAATCGGCTTGCTAGGAAGGGAGGCTCGCCACTTATCTTCGGCTTTCTTATTAAAGCGCTGTGTACTCTTCGCCACCCATCGTCTTGGGATCAAAACCCAGCTTACGATAGTGTTCTGCAACAATATAATCGGGGTTATCCAAACGGGATCGAGCTGTTCTATCATCCGGTGAGGAAGCTTCGGCCCGGTCCCGATCCTTTTTCCATTTCTCAAGAGGCGAAAGCGTTTCTTCCTCCCAAACAAACGGAATGTGACTTTCGCCTTCTTTCGTCGGCCAGTTCAGCATCGCGTTTTCGACTTCGGAAACGACCCATATCTTTCGGCTGTGCCACTGTTTCGGTGGAGGCAGGAAACCTTCGGCCACCATGTTGTCGATAGTGACAACGCTGACGCCGATGGACTGTGAAAGCTCAACTCGGTTCATACCGAGGCGCGGGATATGGCGAGACGGTTTCATAGGATAGGCATATCGTCATCATAAACGACTTGTGACGACCTGAGCTTCTCTTTGAGATTATCGCCTGGCAACAGACGTATTAAAATATCGCCTATTTCAATTTCCGCGATGAAGTTAGCTTTTTGGGCACCCTTACAGATAGCGGTGATTTGGCTGGAAGTGATGAAATGAGCTTTTGACATTTTTTACGACCGATCTGCTCTGGTTTGTCGTCTTAAGCGCAAAGTGTCTGCGAGCGCCATCCTCTCACCGGGCAGTGCAGCTGCACCCTCTTCGGATTTAACCGAGACAGCATTGCGTCGTTCGTATTCCTCAACAGCAGCGGGTGTAATGCGAAGCAATTTCCCGACGCGGAACGCTTCAAGTTGGCCGGAATTAATCATGTTCCGTATCTGGCGGGATGAGCATCCCCAGAGTTTCGCCACGTCTTCGGGACGATAAGCGTATTGATGTGTCATGGCTTTAGACCTCCCTGGCAAGAGGAGGCTGGCAGCTACGTGATGGGCGGTCAAGCGGTAAGAACAATCTGCGAACAGGCTGCTACCATTTTGCTACCCAACTCGGTAGCACGATCAAATATAGACGCATACAGATGAGGAAAGAGCCTGCCACTATAGCCGACAATTCGGGATTTTTGAGGATGATTGAATATAGCGGCAGACAAGGGCGTTAGAATTTGAAGTCCGGACGCCCCACCAGGGACGCGTCTCTTCCAAATTTTAGCCGGTACTTGCGGCGTGTTCACTCTGCGTGAAATCGCCGAACAAGTCCAGCTTGCGCCGGTTTAGCCGACGCAAATCTCCGCGTCGGATCGTGACGCTGTTTCGATCAAAAAATTCAAGAATCTGGATGGCCACCTTGCGGCCACTGTCCACACGATCACGAAAGCGCGCTGCGATAAACCAGCCGCTGTCGAACTCCGCATCCATCACCGACAGTATCGCGATCATCTCGGCAATCGTGCTTCGCTGAAAAAAGTGATCCTGCGCAACTTCATGCACACGTCCCATGCGACCGCCGAGCTTGAGAATGCGACGGATTTCGGCCTCCTTTTCATCAAGCAAACCGGCAATATCGCGCACGCGCGGCGGGCGAAAGCGCGCTTCGCCGCCAAGCATCGGCGCGATCCGCTCCCACAGCGCTGTGTCGGCGTCGCTCATGGTCACCTCATGATCGCTGAGACGAAGCCATGCGCCATCAAGTTTCACCAGTTGCGCATCCATTAGCGCGGCTATTGCCGCCCGGAAGGCGCTCGCAGGCAGACGTGGCTTCAAAAGCAGGCGCAGCCTTTCCACCCCCATACCAATCAGGTCTGGGTTCTCGTCATGAAAATTGCCAAGCCGCTCCAGAATGTCACTGCGCAACGCATTCCAGCGCTCCGGCAGCAGCAGCAATTGCGACTGGCCCTGCGGCAGAACCATTGCATTGAGCGCGTGCACCAGAGAATGTGGCTCATCGGCCAAAGCCCGGTCGCGCAGGAAAGCGGTTGCATCCAGATAAAACGGGTCGACGGACAGCAGCGCCCGTGCCGCTTCTACCGGATCATCAATGGCATGAGCGTCGAGTTGTGCCATCCGCTCGGGGCTGCGGCGCTTGCGCTGCGGCGGGCGTAGATCAAGAAAGCGACCGCCTCCGATTGTTCGCTGTGCGGAAACATCGCGAATGACAAAACGATCACCTGACGCAGCTGCAATCGGGCGATCCAGCACCAGTTGCACGCGTGCTTGAGTGCCCGGCGCGAGATCATTGTCCTGCAACAGCACGATGCGCGCACCCACTTCAGCAGACGCATGGTGCAGCCGTACCGGAAACCACTGGTCTATCGACTTGCGTTCCGACGGCAGGATTGAAAGCGAGGCGTCCACGCGGTCTGTCGGCATGTGCAACTCGGGCGACAAGACCATGTCGCCACGGCTGACCGCTTCCTTGGAAATGCCTTCGCCTGCCAGATTGAGTGCACAACGGTCGCCTGCCTGTGCGGTTTCGCTTGGCCGGTTCTGCGCATGGATCGTACGCACGCGCACCTGCTTGCCCGAAGGGCTGATAGTCAGCTGATCGCCAATCCTGACAGTACCGGACAGGACGGTTCCCGTCACGACAGTTCCCGCACCCTGAATGGTGAAGGAGCGGTCCACGGCGAGCCGAAAGCGTCCATCAGCGCGGCGGTGCGGGAAGTTGTGTGTCTCACTTTCGAGGGCCACTTTAAGCCGGTCCAGCCCCTCACCCGTGATGGTGGACACCGGCAATATCGCCACATCGGCAAGCGCGGTTGAGGCCAGTACATTGCGGATATCCGTTTCCACCTCGGTCAGACGAGCAGCGTCAACGAGATCGCTTTTCGTGATCACAACGATGCCGCGATTGATCCCGAGCAGACTGACGATAGCCAGATGTTCGCGTGTTTGCGGCATGATGCCATCGTCTGCCGCGACCACCAGCAAAACGAAGTCGATGCTGGCCGCACCTGCCAGCATGGTATGCACAAACTTTTCGTGCCCCGGCACATCGACGAAGCCGAGGATTTCCTGTTCGTTGCTTGTCAGGGGCAGATAGGCAAAGCCAAGATCGATGGAAATGCCGCGTGCTTTTTCTTCCTTGAGCCGGTCGGTGTCGACTTTCGTCAGCGCACGCACGAGGGACGTCTTGCCGTGATCAATATGTCCCGCCGTGCCGATAATCATGGGCGGTGTTCCCCGGCAGCTCTTGCCTCGGCCGTCCGGCGTTCGTCATCATCCAGCTGATCGCGAGCTGCTTGCAGGAAGGAATCCGCAAGGGCGCTGCCTTCAGACCGGGCGCGCAACAAATGTTCGTAAGCCGCCAAAGCATCGCGCTGCACACCCATGCCGAGATGCAACGCTGCACCGAGCATTGCCTCGCCATCGGCATCGCCAGCGCCTGCCGCCTTCCGCCACCAGAACACGGCCTGTGCTGGATCGCGCGGCACACCGACCGCGTTATGATAGATCATACCAAGCCGCGTCATGGCGGCGGCAATGCCGCCCTCGGCTGCTTTCTGCGCCCATTCGCGTGCTTCCACCGGGTCGGCGGTAACGGCGTCGCCTTCCAGCAGCATCCAGCTCAACATGTCTTGCGCTTGCGGGTCGCCTTGTTCGGCAGCCAGACGATAAAGCCTAGCCGCTTCCGGATAATCGGGGTCAATGTCCTCGCCCTTGAAGAGAAGTGAGGCGAGATTGCGCTGGCCGGAGGCGTCGCCAGCTTTAGCTGACAAGGCCAGCCATTGATGCGCGAGATCTATGTTTCTGTCGACCCCCATGCCGCCTGCAAAACAGGCGCCGATGTTGTTCTGGGCGCGCGCATTGCCCTTGCGCGCCAGCGGTTCCCATATTGACAGAGCGGTGGCGTAGTCCCCCGATTTTGCCGCGACAAGCGCCTGTTCCAGTGATTGCGCGTCACTGTCCTGTTTGGGCTTGCGGGAGAAAAGATCAGTGAGCCGCATAGGAAGCCAGATTCCTGACGAAGCGGCTTTCATCATCGAGGCAACGCAGATCGAGAATGAAAGCACCTTTTTCAATGCGGCCGATCACCGGCAGCGGCAATTGTCGCAGCGCGGTGGCCAAAGCAGTAAGCGCGGAGCCGCTGCCGTCTTTCGGGACGACGGACAATCCGGCGCTTGGAACGGTCGATAGTGGCAAGGCACCGGAGCCGATCTGGCTGGCGCATTCGATTGCGGTCACATCAAAGGCAGCACCGAGCACTGTTTGTAACTCAGGCTGCAATCGGATGGCTTGATTGGCGATGTCGCTTTTCGATCGCGCCAGGTAGCGGAGTGTTGGCAGCTTTTCGGCCAGCCTTTCGGGGTTGCGATAGAGCTTCAGCGTTGCCTCCAGCGCTGCGAGCCGGATTTTGTCCACGCGAAGAGCGCGCTTCATCGGGTTCTTGTTGATGCGGGCGATCAGATCGCGCCGCCCGACGATGAACCCGGCTTGCGGGCCGCCCAACAGTTTGTCGCCTGAGAAGGTGATGACATCGGCCCCTTCGGCAACGGCTTCACGCACGGTCGGTTCATGCGCAAGACCCAAAGCCGTCAGGTCGGCGAGTGTGCCGGACCCAAGGTCGTTGACCAGCGGCACGCTGCGCGCCTTGGCGATTGCGCCAAGCTCCGTCGCCGATACCTCGCGGGTAAACCCTTCAATGCGATAATTGGAAGTATGGACCTTCAATATCAGCCCGGTATCCGGCCCTATGGCGCTTTCATAGTCACGCGGATGGGTGCGGTTGGTGGTGCCAATCTCCACCAGTCTGGTGCCTGCGCGGGTCATGATATCGGGCATACGGAACGCACCGCCGATTTCGATCAACTCGCCGCGTGAAACCACTGACTCCTTGCCTGCCGCAAGGCTATTCAGCACCAGCAGCACGGCAGCGGCATTGTTGTTGACGACGGTTGCGTCTTCCGCACCAGTCAGTTCGCAGACGAGTGCGCGCAGATGATCATCGCGCTCACCGCGCGCGCCGGTTGAAAGATCGAACTCCAGCGAAACGGCTTCACGCATGGCTGCCGTCGCAGCCTCGATTGCCGCTTCGGCCAGAATGGCGCGACCGAGATTGGTGTGCAGAACTGTTCCCGTCAGATTGAACAACGGGCGCAGGCTTGATTGACCAGAGGCTTCAAGCAGATCGATGGCTCGTGTGGCAATCTCGACGCTGCTGGACGGTGCAGCGCCGGATTTCACGGCTTCGCGCACGTCGGTGAGGATGGTGCGGATGGCTTCAGTCAGTGCCGGGCGACCGAAGCGTTCAAGCGTGGAGCCAAGTTCGGGCATTTGCAGAAGCGCATCGACGGAAGGCAGTTGCCGCAGGTGAGATCGGGTCTGATCCATGGCACCTCACAATCCTGCAAGCAAGGCTGCAAAGCCGCCGCGCCGATAGGGCGTTTCGCGCATCAGCATATCGAGGCCGAGGCTTGCCACATCGTCGGTCATCGGGTCTGCATCAGTGGATTGCTGCTGGTAAATGATCTTGGTCCAGCTTCCGCATTCGTCACAGGTTTCCGCCTTGATGACGCCGCCGCCGTCTTCGACCTCCTTATAACCGACCCCTTTGGTAGAGCCGCAGCAGGTGCATTTGATGCGGACATAGTGCCAAAGCGTGTTGCACACCGAGCAGGAACAAAAGCGCGCGCCATGCGCACCTTTCCAGCCAACGACGACTGAACTCGACGGCATGCTGCCGCAAGCGGGGCAGACCCCGTCTGCAACAGGCTTCACGGCTTTTGGATTAAGCGCGGATGCCAGCCGCGTGAAATGCAACTGGAGACCGGCCCAGATATAGATATGTTCGGCAATCGCATCCGGCGGCAGCATGCCGGTGAAAACCGCATTGATCATGCGGCGCCGCTCCGCAGCGCTGGCGGCGATCACACGCTCCAAAGCGTCGGCGGCATCCTGCGGTTTGGCGATATCGCGCGCGCGATCAAACAGCTTGTCGAAGATTGAATTCAGGCTGCCGTCCGATGCCGCCGCATCGCGGTCAATGCAGGGCATTTCCGGCAGCTGAGAGGTGTCCGATTGTGTCGCTGGACCTAGCTCGTTCTGAACGGCTGCTTGCGCATCGCTCAGATCGGCGACAAATTCGAGATAGGGTTTGAGCGGGCTTACCGACCCCAGCAGCCGCAGGCGCGCGGCTCTCCGGGAAAACAGGTCGTCAGGATCGGGCAATCGCACAAAGGGTGGAGACGATACCTCGCCAATCGCCGTTGGATCCGGCGCCAGATCTGTCTTGCCTGCCATTCTACTCCCTCACGAACCCGCCGGGCCACGTGGACCACTGCAATCATATTTATTCTTGGTCGCTCGCCAGATTTTTCAACCCGGCGAGCGCAAAATTATGCAGCCGGTTTACCGCTTGTCGGCTTGGCCTTTCGCTTGGCGTTCAGCTCGCGCAGCCATTTGCGATGGTGACGCCATGCCCAGCCGCCGGTCACCGTGCCGCGTGTCATGGCGCTGAATGTGCCTCTGATCCATATCGCGGCGTAGACATGCACGATCCAGACGCAGATGGCGACGACAGCGGCCATCGAGTGGACAAGCAGCGCCCAGCGCTGCTGGTTGATGCTGACGATGGAGCCGAAATATTCGTTCCAGATGGCGAGGCCCGAGACGATCAGGATGATGATCAGCAGTGACATCGACCAGAAAACCAGCTTCTGCCCGGCATTATATTTGCCGACTTCGGGCAGTTTTTCCTCATCGCCCGCGATCACGTCATTAACCTGGCCGAGCCAGCGTGTGTCTTCGCGCTTCCAAAGATTGGCGCTCCAGAAACGCACGAATAGACCAAAGAAGCTGAAGAATAGCACAACACCAATCCATGGATGGATGGTGCGTGTCCATTGCCCGCCGCCGAACAGACCGGACAGGAAAAACAGCCAGGGGTGGAACATGGCAAGCCCGGACAGCGCCAGCAGCACAAGGCTGATAGCGGTAATCCAGTGATTGATGCGTGCGCTGCCGGAATAGCGGTGCACCCGTACCGGCTTGCCCGGTTCTATGTCGTCGCTGGCGGAAACATCGTCAAAGTCGGTCTTGCTCATGAGTTTTTTTCTCCCGTGAGCTTTTCGGCTTCTTCCTCATCATGCTCGGTCACGACGTTCGGACCTTTGATAATATAGTGCAGGAAGCCAGCGGCTGCGGCCAGTCCCATGACCGCCATGCCTGCATATTTGGAGACGCCTTTCCAGACCTCGACAACCGGGCTGATGCGCGGATTGTTCGGCAGGTTGGCGTAAATTTCCGGTTTGTCGGCGTGGTGCAGCACATACATGACGTGTGTGCCGCCGACTCCCGGCGGATCGTAAAGCCCGGCGTTTTCAAAGCCGCGGGATTTCAGATCCTTAATGCGTCCATCAGCCCATTCCTTCATCTCGTCCTTGGTTCCATAGACGATGGCCTGAGTCGGGCATGCTTTTGCACAGGCCGGGCCTTGTCCAACCGCAATGCGGTCGGAGCACAGCGTGCATTTATAGGCCTTATGGGTCACTTCCGAGACACGCGGGATGTTGAACGGACAGCCCTTAATGCAATAGCCGCAACCAATGCAGTTATCGTGGATGAAATCGACGATGCCGTTGGAATATTGCACGATGGCGCCCGGCGCGGGACAGGCCTTGAGACAGCCGGGATCTTCGCAATGCATACAGCCATCCTTGCGGATCAGCCATTCCAGATTGCCGGTGTCGGGATTATCCCATTCGGTATAGCGCATCAGCGTAAAGGTGTTCGGCGTCAGATCATGTGGGTTGTCATAGACCCCCACATTGATGCCGACCTCCTCATGCGTATCGTTCCATTCGGCACAGGCCGACTGGCACGCCTTGCAGCCAATGCATTTCGACACGTCGATCAACTTGGCCACTTCGGTCTGGCGTTCGGCTGGCGGCGTCACGGATGACGCCGACCGCCGCATCAGATCATTGTCACCAAAGCGCGGAGCTTGTGGCTGGACGCTAGGATTGGGAACGGGTGGAAACATTCTTCAATCCCTTCTAAGCAACAGGCGCGCTGCTGCGCTCGATATTGACCAGAAACGCCTTGAATTCCGGCGTCTCGATATTTGCGTCGCCGACGAACGGGGTCAGCGAATTCGGACCGAAGCCCTTGCGGGCAGCGCCCATGAAGCCCCAATGCAGCGGAATGCCCACCACATGCACCGTCTTGCCGTCGCAGATCAGCGGCTTGATACGTTTGGTCACCACTGCCTTGGCCTTGACCGAGCCGCGCTTCGACCAGACGCGCACCCAGTCGCCCTTGGCGATGCCCTTTTCCTTCGCCAACTCTTCCGAAATCTCCACGAAGAATTCCGGCTGCAGCACGGCATTCACATGCACATGCTTGGTCCAGTAGTGGAAGTGTTCGGTCAGGCGATAGGAGGTCGCCGCATAAGGGAACTCCTCGGATGCGGTATCGGCGAACTGCTTGAAGTCGTTGTTGAAGACACGGGCCACCGGATTGCCCCGAATATTCGGCGCAATCACATTGGCCAGCGGTGACTCAAACGGCTCATAATGGGCCGGGAACGGACCGTCACGCATCATGCCGCGGCAGAACAGGCGTGATGTGCCTTCCGCATTCATGATGAAGGGGCCGACTTCATGCGGCTTGGCGGTCGGCGCAATGTCCGGCACGTCATAGCCTGTCCACTTCGTCCCATCCCATTCGATGAGCTTGCGGTTCGGATCCCACGCCTTGCCGTCAAGATCGGCGGAAGCGCGGTTATAGAGAATGCGCCGGTTGGCGGGCCATGCCCACGACCAGTTGAGATAGGCGCCAGTCTCGTCGGGGTCGTGATTGTCGCGACGGGCCATGTTGTTGCCCGCCTCGGTGAAGCAACCGGAATAGACCCAGCAGCCCGACGATGTGGAGCCGTCATCGCGCAGCGCGGCAAAACCGGGCAGCAGTTTCCCTGCCTCCAGAACCACCTTGCTCGGGTCTGTCGGATCCATCAGTGTGGTCAGTGCACGACCATTCAGCTCCTGCGCCAGTTCTTCGGCGGTCGGTTCTTCCGGGTCCTTGTAATCCCAGACCAGATTGAGAATTGGATCAGGGAAGGGGCCGCCTTCCTTGCTGTAAAGCGCCTTCAGCCGCATATAAATCTGCGCCATGATCCAGTTATCGGTCTTCGCTTCACCGGGCGGTGTTGCTCCCGGCCAGTGCCATTGCAGCCAGCGGCCGGAATTGGTCAGCGAGCCTTCATCCTCTGCAAAGCAGGTGGATGGCAGCTGGAACACTTCCGTCTGGATCGACGCCGTATCGACGTCGTTATATTCGCCGTGATTTTCCCAGAAGCGCGATGTTTCCGTTTCAAGCGGGTCCATCGTGACGAGGAATTTCAGCTTCGACAGGGCCGCGGTCAGCTTGTTGCGGTTCGGCACCGCCATCAGCGGATTGAAGCCCTGACAGACATAGCCGTTGACCTTGCCATTGTTCATCATGTCGAAAATGCGCAACACGTCATAATTCGGCACGTCGAGCTTTGGTAGCCAGTCATAGGCGAAGTCGTTTTCCACGGTGGCAGCATTGCCCCACATGGACTTCTGGAAGCTTACGAAGAATTTCTTGTAGTTCTGCCAGTAACTCGTCTGGTTCGGACGCAGAGGCTTGAAGCTGCGCGTCGACATATAGGTGTCGAGGTCGATCTCCTTCTCCACCGGGATGTTCATATAGCCCGGCAGAAGATTGGACATCAGGCCGATATCGGTCAGCCCCTGAATATTGGAGTGGCCGCGCAGTGCATTCATGCCGCCGCCCCGCACCCCGATATTACCGAGGATCAGCTGAAGCATCGCCATGCCGCGAATGTTTTGCGCACCCTTGGAATGTTGCGTCCAGCCAAGCGCATACATGGATGTCATGGTCTTGGTGGGCGACGAGCATTCCCCGATCATCTCGGCCACTTTCAGGAATTTCTCCTTCGGTGTGCCGCAGATGCGCTCGACCATTTCCGGCGTGTAGATGGAGGCATGCTGTTTCAGCAGGTTCCACACGCAACGCGGATGCTGCAACGTATCGTCCACGACGGCATAGCCATCGTCGCCGATCACATATTCCCAGCTCGATCGATCATAATCGCGCTTTTCCTCGTCATAGCCGGTAAACAGCCCGTCCTTATATTCAAAGCCGTCCTTGACGATGTAGCTGGCATTGGTGAAGTGCTTCACATATTCCCACTGCACGTGATCGTTCTGGATGCAATAGTTGATGATGCCGAGCAGGAAGGCGATATCCGACCCTTGACGGATCGGCGAATAATAATCCGCAACCGATGCCGTGCGCGTGAAACGCGGATCGACGACGATCAACCGGGCGCCACGGTTGGCCTTGGCCTCCGTCACCCATTTGAAGCCGCATGGATGCGCTTCCGCCGCATTGCCGCCCATGACGACGATGAGGTCAGTGTTCTTGATGTCTGTCCAGGCGTTGGTCATTGCGCCACGGCCAAATGATGGGGCGAGACTCGCCACCGTCGGGCCGTGTCAGACGCGAGCCTGATTATCGAATGCGACTATGCCTGCACTGCGCACCACCTTGTAGGTGAGAAACGCTGTTTCGTTGGTTGTTGCGGAAGCGGCGAGGAACCCCGTCGACGTCCAGCGGTTGACGGTAACGCCCGCCTCATTCTTCGCGATGAAGTTCGCATCGCGGTCATCCTTGAGATGACGCGCAATCCGATCCAGCGCATCGTCCCAGGATATGCGCTTGAACGCACCGGAGCCGGGTTCACGCACCATCGGGTATTGCAGGCGGGTATTGGCCTTGACGAAATCCTTGAGCGCCGCACCCTTCGGGCACAGCGTGCCACGATTGGTCGGGTGGTCCGTGTCGCCTTCGACATGGATCAGGTCGGCCTTCTCGCCCTTGCGCACATCGCCCTTGGAATAAAGGATGATGCCACAGGCCACCGAGCAATAGGGGCAGGTATTCCGGGTTTCGGTCGTATTGGCCAGCTTGAAGGGGCGAATCGACTCAGCATAGGCGGTTTCCACCGCACCAAAACCGAAAGAACCGAGCGCCGAAGCTGCTACCACCGCTCCCGTTCCGCCCAGAAACTGGCGGCGTGAGAGCTCCACATTCATAGCGCGATACCTCCCTGATGATCAGAACCGACGTGCCGGGATATAGTCGCAGGCACGTTGTCGGGCAGGCTTGACTTTCAAGTCATTAGTTCAACGCAATAAGTTGCAGTTGTCAACCGAAGTGAAGGTCGAAAAATGTAACAACAAAGTGCATTTATAAATAACATGACTGTCACAGTCAGGTATTAATACATGAATGTAATCTTCACGAACACTTGTCTTGTTTGTTCGTTGATTGACGGACTTCTGCAAACACGGCAGACTGCCCGTGTGACTTCTTTCGCTGCTCCCGAGTTTCGGGGCCTTAATCCTGGATCATTCCTGGCCTGCGCTGACCCTTCTGGTCATGCGCAACAGCAGCGCTTTATCCGCACAACCGCACGAAACAAAGCTCATGGCTCCAGAAGGAGCTATTTAAGGGGATCGTCATGAATCGTCGGGAACTCCTGAAATCCGGTGCAGCCTGCGTCGCCCTAAGTGCCATGCCGGGCATAACCTTGACGTCTGCCTTCGCTGCTGACGCCACCTTCGCGCCGCAGCCGTCAAACTGGCGCAGCTTCGAAATCAAGACCGTCGTCAATCCAGCCGCGTCCAAGGATGTCATCCGGGCATGGGTGCCGCTGGCCGGGTTTCAGGCGGATGACTGGAATCGGCCGGAGGGCAATCGCTGGACGACCAACGCCAAGGTCGCCCAACTCGATCGCGATCCGCACAGCGGGGTAGGGCTTCTCTATCTCGAATGGGCGCCGGGTGAGGAGGCGCCGTCTGCGGAAATCACCAGCCTCATCTCGACCCGGGACCGCGCAAGCAAGCTTGACGCATCGGCAGCTGTAGCACCGCTGACGCAGACAGAACGCGCCAGGTATCTGGCTGGAACACGGCTGGCACCGGTGGATGGCATTGTTCGGGAAACCGCCGGCAAGATTGTCGGTGATGCCGCGAGCGATCAGGACAAGGCGCGCCGCATCTATGATTGGGTTGTCGCCAACACCTATCGGCGTGCCTCCACGCGCGGCTGCGGCGATGGTGATATCGTGGCCATGTTGAAGAGCGGCGATCTTGGCGGCAAATGCGCCGATCTCAATCCGCTTTTCGTGGCGCTGGTTCGCTCTGCCGGCATTCCCGCACGCGATCTCTACGGGGTGCGGGTGGCGCCGTCAGCCTTTGGTTACAAGAGCCTTGGCGCGAAGAACGAGGTCATCACCAAGTCACAGCATTGCCGTGCTGAAATCTATCTCGACGGCGTTGGCTGGGTGGCGACCGATCCCGCCGATGTTCGGAAGGTCATGCTTGAAGAGGAGAAAGACGGACTGACCGCAGACGATCCACGTGTTGTTGCTGTTCGTCAGAAGCTTTTCGGCGCGTGGGAAGGCAACTGGATCGCCTTCAATGATGGTAGCGATGTCGATCTGCCGTCGGCGCAGGGCGGGGAGCTTGGCTTCCTGATGTATCCGCAAGCCGAAATTGCCAGCACCCGTCTTGATTGTCTCGACGCGGATGCTTTCCGTTATAGCATGACGGCACGCGAAATCTCGATCTGATACGAAATAACATGCCGGGGCGGTTTCCGTTTGCACTCGCAAAGGACCTGCCTTCGGCTCAGGAGGTATTATGGATATTGCATCGCCCATCCGTCTCAGCACTCTGGCGCATGGCGGCGGCTGTGGCTGCAAGCTGGCGCCAGCCGTGTTGCAAAGTCTGCTTGCCGATCAGCCCGCCATTCAGCCTTTCAAGCAACTGCTTGTCGGCACCGAGACCGGCGACGATGCAGCGGTCTGGCAGCTGGATGACGAAACTTGCGTGATCGCCACGACAGATTTCTTCATGCCGATGGTGGATGATCCTGTCGATTTCGGGCGCATTGCGGCTACCAATGCCATCTCCGATGTTTATGCCATGGGTGGAACGCCGATCATGGCGCTGGCGATCCTCGGTATGCCGGTGAACCAGATGCCTGCGGAAATGATCCGCGATATTCTGAAAGGCGGTTCCAGCATTTGCGCCGAAGCCGGTATTCCAGTGGCGGGCGGACATTCCATCGATGCGCCGGAGCCGATTTACGGGCTGGCGGTTATCGGTACATGCAAGCTCTCCAATCTGCGCAAGAACAGTGGAGCCAGACCGGGCGATGTGCTCATTTTGACCAAGGGGCTTGGCGTCGGCATTTATTCCGCCGCTTTCAAAAAGCAAGTGCTCGACAGCGCCGGTTACGATGAGATGATGGCCTCCGTCACTCTGCTGAACCGGGTCGGTGCTGAACTTGGAAAGGACGATGCCGTCCATGCCGTCACCGATGTAACCGGGTTTGGTATCCTTGGTCATGCGCTTGAAATGGCGCGTGGATCGAAAGTCGGTATCACACTTCGATACAGTGAACTTCCGCTTTTGGGCCAGGCTGCACGCCTTGCAGAGGAGGGCTTTGTCACCGGCGCTTCGATCCGCAACTGGGCGAGCTATGGCGACGAAGTGCATCTTGCAGATGACACGCCGCTCTGGAAGCAGCAATTGCTGACTGACCCGCAAACCTCCGGTGGTCTGCTTGTTTCCTGTGCGCCAGATGCGGCAGAGCGCATTCTCGCGACAATCCGCTCTGCCGGTTATCCGGTGGCGCGTATCATCGGAACGGTTGGCGAAACACCGGCAGTGGTAACGGTGGTCGACTAAAGCCCTGATTGATTTGCCAGCAAAATTCGAGCATTTCTTGAGCGTCGCCCAAGCCTAAGGCATAGTGTTTTCAATTATGACAGAGTCGCAACCCGCGATAGGGCGCCGCGATAAGGATTGAGCATGTATTGGGCGGATATTATTGGCATTCTGGCGGTCCTTCTTCTGGTGGCCGCCAACGGCTTCTTCGTTGCCGCTGAATTCTCACTGGTGGCTGTCCGCAAAAGCCGGGTGGCCGAACTCGTCGCCGCCAAGCGGACCAATGCTACAGCTCTTCAGCGCGCCGTGGATCATCTCGATGCCAATCTTGCGGCCACGCAGCTCGGTATCACCATTTCCTCGCTCGCGCTCGGCTGGATCGGTGAACCCGCCCTTGCGCATCTCATCGAACCGGCTTTGAGCGCGCTGCCGACGGAATGGGTGAGCTTCGGTTCGCATGCCATCGCAGTTGCGATTGCATTTATCATCATCACGGCACTGCATATCGTACTGGGCGAGCTTGCGCCCAAAAGCCTCGCCTTGCAGCGTAGCGAAGGCACCGCCCTGTTTGTGGTCCGTGCGCTCGGTGCTTTCACCTTTATCTTCTGGCCCGCCATTTCCACACTCAACGCACTGGGAAATCTGGTGCTGCGGGTGTGCGGTTTGCAACCGGGCAACGGCGAGGGATCGACCCATTCTCCAGAAGAGATCAAGCTGCTCGTCGCGGCCAGCCAGCAGGCTGGGCTGATTGAAATGACGCAGCGCGAGGTGGTGGCGCGTGCGCTGACCATCGGTGACCGCCGCGTGGGCGATATCATGACGCCACGGCGCGAGATCGACTGGGTGGACGCCGACGACACACAGGAGCAGATGCTCAAGACCGTCCGCGAATGTCGCCATGAGCAATTGCTAGTCGCGCATCAGAGCATCGACGAACCAATCGGCATGGTTCTCAAGAAAGATCTGCTCGATCAGGTGCTCGACGGTCATGCGGTTAATCCGCTGAAGGCGATCCGGGAACTCGTTGTGGTGCATGAGGCGACGCCGATTTTCCGCGTGCTTGAAATCTTCAAGAAAAGCCCGGTGCGGCTGGTCGTCGTCGTGGATGAGTATGGCATCCTCGAAGGCATCGTCACCCAGTCGGACCTGCTTGAAGCCATTGCGGGCGACATACCGGATATTGACGACGAAGAGCCGGATATCGTGACGCGCACGGATGGGTCGCTTCTGATCGACGGCTTGATGTCGGCCCATGAGGCCTTCCATCGTCTGGGTTTCACCGAAGTCCCGGAAGATCGCGGCTATCATACGATTGCCGGGTTTGCGCTGCTGCAACTGGGCGACCTGCCTTCCGTCGGCGACAGTTTCGAATATGACAATTGGCGTTTCGAAATCGTCGATATGGACGGTCGGCGCATCGACAAGATTCTCGCGCAGAAATTATAGGTATCGGTGGGGTGTCGCTCCGTCGAAAGGCGTAGCGGCTCCACCTTATACGGCGATATGCTCAACAACTCTGTTTGTGCATTCTGCATGCATGAACATAGAACCCGAACAGCAACGCCAATTCTGGAACGACTGGAACGCGCAGACCCGCGAAAAGGAGCTGCACGAAATCTCGCGTCGGCAGGCGGAGATGGTTCTCGACAGTCTGGCGCGCACGGGCAGAAGCGGGTTGAAAATCCTCGAAGTTGGCTGCGGTGCGGGGTGGCTCTGTCCAGAGCTTGCCCGGTTTGGCGACGTGGTAGGAACCGACCTTTCCGACGAAGTTTTGCAGCGGGCGCAGGCGCGCTGGCCGGAAATCAAATTCGTGTCGGGTGATTTCTTTTCCCTTTCCTTCGAACCACAATCCTTCGACGTGATTGTCAGTCTGGAAGTGCTGTCACATGTCGAGAACCAGCCCCATTTCATGGAGCGGCTGGCCGAGTTGCTGGTGCCAGGCGGCATGTTGCTGCTCGCGACGCAAAACCGTCCCGTGCTGCAAAGACATTGCAGCGTCGCTCCGCCCGGTCCGGGACAGGTTCGCCGTTGGGTCGACCGGACAGAGCTGACCGGGCTGGCGTCTCCATACTTCAAGATTGAACAGTTGCGTTCGATCACGCCCGTGGCGCAACGGGGTTACCGGCGTTTTTTGACATCGCAAAAACTCAACAATGCACTGGCGCCGGTGATGGGGCATCGCCTTCGCGACCTGCTTGAAGCCAATGACTGGGGCTGGACGCTGATGCTGAGAGCCACCAGACATCTGGCGGTGTAAGAAACGGCATCTTTTGCAATTCAGTTTGAAAGAGCTAGTGGACAGCTTTTAAGTATTGGAATCAAATATAGACCCGTAGGAAAAATATGTTCCTGCGGGTCTCTTTTTTGGCAGGAATGCGCACGACAGTATCCATTCATCGAATTATTTATATAGAAATTATAGAATAATTCGTGATGGAACACAGCCGTGAGTACAAAAAAGCAATTCATTCTCAACGGGTTCGGCATGAATGTCGTCGGCCATGTCTCGGCTGGCCTGTGGCGGCATCCGCAGGACAAGGCGCATAATTACACCAGCATCGATTACTGGGTGAACCTTGCCAAAACGCTGGACGAAGGTGGTTTCGATGCCTTGTTTCTGGCAGACGCACTTGGGCATCTCGATGTCTTCAACGGCACACCGGATTCATCGTTGCGCACAGCCGCCCAGTCGCCGGTAAATGATCCGCTTCTGCTTGTTTCGGCGATGGCGGCGGCCACCCGGCATCTGGGCTTCGGCATCACGGTTTCGACAACCTATGAACAGCCCTATCTGCTGGCACGCAAATTCACCACGCTCGACCATCTGACCAAAGGGCGCATTGCGTGGAACGTTGTAACGTCGGTTCTGGAATCTGCGGCCAAAAACCTTGGGCTTGAGCGCCAGATCGATCATGACGAGCGCTATGATCGTGCGCAGGAATTTCTCGACGTGACCTACCGTCTCTGGGAAGGTTCGTGGGAGGACGGTGCCGTGGTGCGTGATCGGGAAAAGGGGATCTATACCGACCCGTCGAAGGTCCATCCGATCAATTTCCACGGTCGCTATTTCAATGTGCCGGGCGCTCATCTTTCTCAGCCAAGCCCGCAACGGACGCCCTTGCTGTTTCAGGCAGGCACTTCGCCGCGCGGGCGCGAATTTGCGGCAAGCAATGCGGAAGTGGTGTTCCTTGGTGGTACCAATACGGCGGCCATCCGCCGCTCGACAGACGCCATCCGTGCGCAGGCTGTCGCGCTTGGCCGTTCGCCCGACGCCATCAAGTTCATCACGGCTGTGACGGTCATCACTGCCCCAACGGATGAAGAAGCGCAGGCAAAGTACAAGGATTATCTGTCCTACACCAATGTGGAAGCGGCGCTGGCGCTGTTTTCTGCCTGGACCGGTGTGGATTGGAGCCAGTATCCACTCGACCATCCGCTTGAATATATCGAAACCAACGCCGGGCGTTCGGCGCTTGCGGGCCTTACCAGCATTGATGCCGACCGTCGCTGGACGGTGGAAGGCATTGCCGAATATATCGGTGTCGGCGGTATCCATCCCAAGCTGGTCGGCTCGCCGCAGACCATTGCAGACGAGCTGGAACGTATTGCCGATGAGGGCGGTATTGATGGTTTCAATCTGGCCTATGTGATCAGCCCCGGTACGTTTGAAGATTTTGTCGAACATGTCGTGCCGGAATTGCGCAAGCGCGGGCGTATCCGCGCTCGCAGTGAAGAGCCGGTGACGATCCGTGAGCGCTTTCAGGGCGAGGGGCACCGTCTGCTGCGTGATGACCATCCGGGTGCGGTTGCGCGCGATCGCTCGCAATGGGCGTCTCCGGTTACGGAGGCGGCGCAATGAGCGGTATTCATGTGCACTGGTATCTGCCGACCAATGGCGACAGCCGGGAGATCGTTGGCTCCGGTGACGACTCGCATCTTGGCAATGGCCCGTCAGGTCTGAGCTGGCGCAAGCCAACCATTGATTATCTGGAACAGATCGCCAGAACGGCGGAGCTTCTCGGCTTCGAAGCCGTGCTGACGCCTACCGGCACATGGTGCGAAGATGCCTGGATAACCACGGCGGCACTGTCGCGTGTGACCAGCCGGTTGAAGTTTCTGGTAGCCTTTCGTCCAGGCTTTATTTCGCCAACGCTTGCCGCTCATCAAGCGGCGACATTCCAGCGCATTTCCAGCGGACGGTTATTGCTCAATGTGGTGACGGGTGGCGATCCGGTCGAGCAGAAGCGCTTTGGCGACTATCTCGATCACGATGCCCGCTATGAGAGAACAGGTGAGTTTCTGGAAATTCTGCGCGGTGTTGCCTTGCCGGCAGGTGGTGACAAGCGCTTCGATTTCGAAGGCAAGCATTATCGCATTGAGGGCGCGCAGATCGACTTCGGCGGATATGGCCTGCCGAAGATCTTTTTCGGCGGTGCAAGCGAGGCAGCGCGCGATGTCGCGGCGCAGCATGTGGATACCTATCTGGTCTGGGGCGAGAATCCGGAATTCGAGGCAGAGCGTATCCGCACTCTCAAAGCACAGGCGGCGGCGCTTGGGCGCAAATTGTCCTTCGGTATCCGGCTGCATGTGATCAGTCGTGATACGGAGTCGCAAGCCTGGGCGGAAGCCGATACCTTGCTGGCGAAGCTTTCACCAGAACGTATTCAGCGCGCACAGGCCATTCTTGCCCGCACGCAATCGGTCGGCCAGACGCGAATGAACGCGCTGCACAAGGACAAAAGCGAGCAGGCTTTCGCGCTGCGTAGCGCGCGTGATCTCGAAATTTATCCGCACCTTTGGGCGGGTTATGGGCTGGTTCGTGGCGGGGCGGGAACGGCCATTGTCGGCAGCCACGAGCAGGTAGCAGAGCTGATCGCGCAATATCACGAAGTCGGGTTTGACCACTTCATCCTCTCCGGCCAGCCGCATATCGAGGAAGCTTATTATTTCGCCGAAGGCGCATTGTCAGTGCTTCGCTCCCGACAATTGCTTGCGGCGGCGTAAGGAAATCCGCAGCAAAGCGAGACCTGAACGGGATATTCCCCGGTCGCTATTTTAAGGCCACACCGCCCATTCGACTTTTGCAGTGTGCCGCGAATACTTTATTGCCCACAACAAATGATCGGGCTAGCATGGTCCCCATTACAACAACGGCAGGACAAACCTGTCGAAACAAATGGGGAAATAAGATTATGAAAATGGCACGCCTTGCCTTCGCCGGTGCACTTCTCGCAACTGTCACCGGTTTTCATGTTGCGCCTGCTGCGGCGCGCGATCTGACAGTTGTCTCCTGGGGCGGTAACTATCAGGATGCGCAACGCGAAATCTATTTCAAACCGTTTTCGGAAAAGACCGGAAAGCCGCTGCTTGATGAATCCTGGGACGGCGGCTACGGCGTCATTCAGGCCAAGGTGAAGGCTGGCAAACCCAATTGGGACGTGGTGCAGGTGGAAGCCGAAGAACTGGCGCTTGGCTGTGCGGACGGTCTCTATGAAAAGATCGACTGGGCCAAGCTTGGCGGCAAGGACAAGTTTCTCGACAGCGCGGTCAATGATTGCGGCGTCGGCGCCATCGTCTGGTCCACGGCCATCGCCTATAATGGCGACAAGTTTAAGGACGGTCCCAAGTCCTGGGCGGATTTCTGGGATGTGAAGAAGTTCCCCGGCAAACGCTCGTTGCGCAAGGGTGCAAAATACACGCTTGAATTCGCGCTGCTCGCAGACGGCGTCAAGAAGGACGAAGTCTATGACGTGCTGGGCACGCCGGAAGGCGTTGACCGCGCATTCAAGAAGCTCGATGAGCTGAAGCCGAATATCGTTTGGTGGGAAGCTGGTGCGCAGCCGCTTCAACTGCTGGCATCCGACGAAGTTGTGATGGCCTCGGCCTATAATGGGCGTATCACCGGCATCAATCGCGCTGAGGGCAAGAATTTCAAGGTGGTTTGGCCGGGCAGCATCTATGCCGTCGATAGCTGGGTTGTCCTGAAGGACGCCGAGAACAAGGACGCGGGCATGGATTTTATCGCTTTCACAAGCGAGCCTGAAAACCAGGTCAAGCTACCGAAATTTGTTGCCTACGGTCTTCCGAACAAGGAAGCCGCCAGCAAAGTTCCGGCGGAATTTGCAAGCGATCTGCCAACAGCGGAAGCCAACATGACGGATGCCATTCCGCTCAATGTCGATTTCTGGATCGACAATTCGGAAGAGCTGACGAAGCGTTTCAACGCCTGGCTGGCGCAGTAAGAGGGTAGCCTGAAAAACGCCTATCGCCGTCCCGTCTGCCGTTAAAACAACTAGCTGGAGCGTTTCGTTAAAACCGGAACCGCTCTGGCGGGTGGACGGGATATTCCGATTGCCGGCAAATGGAGTGATTCATTGACGGACTATCGAATTCGATTTGAGAATATCAGTAAATCCTACGCCGATTTCAAAGTCATAGACGGGCTTAACCTCGATATCGCACGCGGTGAGTTTGTCAGTCTGCTGGGGCCGTCGGGCTCGGGCAAGACCACGCTTCTCATGATGCTCGCAGGCTTTGAAAGTCCGAGCGGTGGCAAGCTCATTGTCGATGGCAAGCCCATCAATGATGTGCCGTCCTATAAGCGCAATATGGGGGTGGTCTTCCAGAACTATGCGCTGTTTCCGCATATGAGTGTCGGCGAGAATGTGGCGTTTCCACTACAGATGCGCGGGCTTGGCAAAGCGGAAATTTCCGACAAGGTCGGAAAAGTGCTGGATATGGTGCAGCTTTCCACCATGCGCGAGCGCAAGCCATCGCAGCTCTCCGGCGGGCAGCAGCAGCGTGTGGCTCTGGCCCGTGCGCTGGTTTTCGAACCGGGCGTGGTGCTGATGGACGAACCGCTCGGTGCGCTCGACAAGCAGTTGCGCGAACAGATGCAGCTCGATATCCGCGCTCTGCATAGCCGCCTCGGTTTGACGATCGTTTTCGTGACGCATGACCAGAGCGAAGCTCTTACCATGTCGGACCGCATCGCTGTGTTCAACAAAGGTCAGATTGAACAGATCGGCTCGCCGCGCGAAATCTATGACGAACCAAAGACCCGTTTCGTGGCCGAATTTATCGGCGAAACCAATCTCGCCGAAGGCAAGGTGGAGCGCATCGACGGAACCAATACGTTGATACGCCTCAACAACGGCGCCGAGCTGAATGCCTCTTCATCCGGCGCGCTGACGCCGGGACAGAACGTGTTGCTTTCAATCCGCCCGGAGCGGATAGAACTGGGCGGCGAGGGCAAAGCGGACAACAGTCTCAGCACGCGTGTTACCGACAGTGTCTATCAGGGCGACCATTTGCGCATCAAGCTGGATGACAAGGCGCATAATTTCATTGTCCGTCTTGATCGCAAGGCGCGCGAATGGAAGCCGGGGGTCGATGTGGTGGCGCATTTCAATGCCGCTGATTGCTGGACCATTGTCGCATGACGGTACTTTCCGCCAAGAGCACGCGCTCCGTTTTGCTCATCGCCCCGCTTTTGATCTTCATTGCGCTGTTCTTCCTGTGGCCGCTCGGCGTGATGATGAAACAGGCAATTTCTGACACGGCGGTGTTGCGTGTTTTGCCGCAAACGGCAGAAGCGGTCGGCGCATGGGACGGTCAATCCGGCCCGACATCGGAGATGAAACAGGCGCTGGTTGCCGATCTCAAGACCTCTACCGATCAGCAGGCGGTTGGCGATATGGTGCGGCGCTTGAACAGCGCCCAGTCGGGCTTTCGCACGCTGATGAGCAAGACGATCTCGGCCATTGAGAAGGGCGATCCCGCGCTTGATCTGGAGGCGGTAGATAAACGCTGGAGCCAGCCTCAATATTGGCGCGCAATTGCCAATGCCCTGTCCCCCACCACGGATCGCAATCTATTGGCCGCTGTGGATATGGAACGCGACAGTTCCGGCGAGATTGTTTCCATGGCGCCGGGCACATCGGCCAATCGCGCCATCATGCTGCGCACCTTCTGGATCGCCGCGCTGGTCACATTAGCCTGCGCCGCTATCGGCTATCCTTATGCGGTGTTGCTGGCTTCCGCCACGGGCTGGGTGAAAAGCGCCTTGTTTGCAGCCGTGCTGCTTCCGCTCTGGACATCGCTTCTGGTGCGCACGGCGGCTTGGTTCATTCTGTTGCAGGATAAGGGGTTGATCAACGACACGTTGACCTGGCTCGGGCTTACGAACGGGCCGTTGCCGCTGATCTTCAACCGGACCGGCGTGATCATCGCCATGACGCATGTGCTTTTGCCGTTCATGGTTCTGCCGATTTACAGCGTGCTGGTGTCCATCCCGAATAATCTGATGCCTGCCGCCGCTTCGCTGGGCGCGCCGCCATGGCGCGCATTCCTGCGGGTTCTGCTGCCGCTCAGTATGCGTGGAATTCTGTCCGGCATGTTGCTCGTCTTCATGAGTGCGATTGGTTATTACATCACACCGGCGCTGATCGGCGGTCCGAGCGACCAGATGATCAGCTCGATCATCGCCTATTATGCAACCGGCTCGGCCAATTGGGGCATGGCGGGCGCATTGGGCATGGTGCTGCTGGTCGTGTGTCTGGTGCTTTACGCGGTCTATGGTCGCCTGACCAACGAAAAGCCGGGGAGGGCATGACCATGGGGCGCTCTGTCAAAATCATCTTCGGCGTTGCCGCGGTCATTTTTCTTGTCGCGCCGTTGTTTGCCATCCTGCCGCTGGCATTCACCTCAAGCGTGTTTCTCACCTATCCCGTGCCCAGCTGGTCGATGCGCTGGTTCGAAGAGCTGGCAACGGCTGATGCCTGGCGACGCGCCATCGTCAACAGCCTGATCATCGGCACGGGCACGATGGCGCTGGCGACGGTGCTCGGAACCATGGCGGCGCTTGGCCTGCGCAATCGGGCGCTGTTTCTGTCGGGTCCGATCCGCACGCTGTTTCTGCTGCCGATGGTCGTGCCTGCGGTGGTGATGGGCGTCGGCATGCAGTTGCTGTTTGTGCGGCTGGGGATTGCGAATTCCTATTTCGGGGTCATCGTCGCGCATACGGTGGTGTCGATCCCCTTTGTGATGGTGAGCGTCACCGGCGCGCTGGCAGGCATTGACCGGCGGGTGGAGCTGGCGGCGGAAAGCCTTGGCGCATCGCCGCTGACGGTGTTTCGCCGGGTGACCTTGCCGCTTGCCATGCCGGGCGTGGTTTCAGGTGCGGTGCTGGCTTTCGCCACGTCGCTGGACGAGGTGGTGCTGACGCTGTTCGTCGCCGGGCCAAACCAGCGAACGCTGGCGCGACAGATGTTTTCCACGATCCGCGAAAACATCAGCCCGGCAATTGCCGCCGCAGCCTTTCTGTTTATCGCGGGAACCCTGATCCTCGGTCTGGCGGCCGTGCTGTTCAAAAGGAAAACACCGCGCACGGCTTGAACGAAATTTTCCAGCCGTGCTTTTGTGGAATGCATGAAATAGGGAACCTTTCATTGTGTGAGGGGTTTGAAATTCATGCACTCTTCCAAAGCAGCTTCAGAAAGCCCCTCGCTTGCGGCGCTATCGACGGATAGTGCCGGATATGCGCTTTTCTTCGATATCGACGGAACCTTGCTGGATCTGGCGCCGACGCCTGACAGTGTCGTGGTCGATCCAGCGCTTGTTGATGCTCTGGAAAAACTGCGCAAGCATTTGTACGGAGCCGTGGCGCTCGTGACTGGACGCCCGTTGGAATTTGTGGCGGAGCGCTTCCCTTCTTATTCCGGCGCTGTCGCGGCATTGCACGGAACCGAATTCCGCCTTCCATCGGGGCATGTCGAGATGCTCGAACCGGGCGCGCAATTCGAGCGCGCCAAGGACTTCATTCGCCAGACGCAGGCGGGCATTGCCGGTCTTCTGGTCGAGGATAAGGGCAATGCTATTGCCGTCCATTTCAGGGCAGCACCCGAGAAGGAAGATATCGCTCGTGAGTTGATCGACGCGGCGGAAAAACTGGCCGGTCCCGACTGGCGTGTGCAGGCGGGTAAATTCGTTTTCGAATTGCGATCACGCCACGGCGATAAGGGCGCCGCCTTGCGCCGTCTGATGCGGAGCGGGGCCTTTGCCGGTCGTCGTCCGATCGCTTTCGGCGACGATCTGACGGATGTGCCGATGCTGCGCGCTGCGATGGATATGGGCGGGTTGGGCGTTGCGGTCGGCGACGCGATCCGCGACCTGCCCGGGGAGACAATATCCTCTCCGGCGGCTGTTCGGGCATGGATCATCGCCATTGCAGGAAATAGCTAGAGCGGTTCCGGTGAAAACGGAATCGTGGAGCCGCTCTAGCTATTTGTTATTACGCATTATCCTACGCAAAACCGCTACGCACTTTTGCTGGAAATGCTCTAACTTTGAGAGGAGAGTGGAGTGGGACGCCTTGTCGTGGTTTCCAACCGGGTGCCCTTGCCGGACAAGCAGGGGAAAGCACCGGCGGGAGGATTGGCCGTCGCCTTGCAGGCGGCTTTGAATGTGCGCGGCGGGGTCTGGTTTGGCTGGTCGGGTGAAACACTATCCGGCAGGCAGACACACCAGCTCGAAACAAAGCAGGTCGGGCCAATCAGCTATGCGCTGTTGAGCCTGCAAAAGAAAGATATCGACGAATATTACGCTGGCTTCGCCAACCGAATGTTGTGGCCGCTTTGTCATTACCGGCTGGACCTGATCGATTATACCCGCAAGGACATGGCGGGATATTTCCGCGTCAACCGGCTGTTCGCGCAGCAATTGCTGCCGCTGCTTGAGCCGGATGACATCATCTGGGTGCATGATTATCACCTGATCCCGCTGGCCGAAGAGTTGCGGCGCTGCGGTGTGGAAAATCGCATTGGCTTTTTCATGCATATCCCTTGGCCGCCGGCTGATCTGCTTTTGACCTTGCCGGTGCATGAGGCGATCATTCGCGGCTTGACGGCCTATGATCTTGTCGGGTTCCAGACGGAAAACGACGTCGAGAATTTCATCGGCGGGTTGCGGCGCGAAAGGATCGGCAAGCAGATCGAACCCCGCCACTTCGAAGCATTCGGGCGCAGTTTCAGCGTGGACAGTTTCGGCATCGGTATCGAAACGGAGATGTTTGCCGAGATCGCCAGCAAGACCCAGAACAGCCCATCCGTAAAACGCATGCGCGCCAGCATGAGCGGGCGCGATCTGATCATCGGCGTCGACAGGCTGGACTATTCCAAGGGGATTACCAATCGGCTCGAAGCTTTCGAGCATTTCATGAAAATAGATCCGGTCAATCGCGGCAATGTCACCTTTTTGCAGGTAACGCCGAAGTCGCGCACCGAGGTACCGGAATATAAGGCGATGCAGCGGGAGGTAGCGGAAATGGCCGGGCGCATCAATGGCTCCAATGCGACCTTCGACTGGACGCCGATCCGCTATATCAACCGGTCTCTCAACCGCGATGTTCTGGCCGGGCTTTATCGCCTGTCAAAGGTGGGGCTGGTCACGCCGCTGCGTGATGGCATGAACCTCGTGGCGAAGGAATATGTCGCGGCGCAAGACCCGGATGATCCGGGTGTGCTTGTGCTCTCACGCTTTGCAGGTGCTGCGCAGGAACTGGACGGCGCGGTGCTGGTCAATCCCTATGACACGGAAGCGGTGGCCTATGCGATAGCGCGTGCGCTCTCTATGCCGCTGGAGGAGCGGCAGGAGCGCTTTAACGGCATGATGGATTTTCTGAAAACCCACGACGTCACACGATGGTGCGACGATTTTCTGGCGCGGCTTGCGCCCGAAACAGGCGCAAGCTGTCCTTGAAATTTAGGCTACAGCCTTGCCGTAAGTACGCACAACATTGCGGACGGCTTCCACCATCAGGGCGTGTGGTGTCGGTTCAACGTCACCGGAGGCAATCGCCGGATAAAGCGTGCCCAGATACTGGCTAATCAGCGTTTCCGGTATCTTGCGGCCTTCCAGACGCTTCAAAAGTGCGTCCACGGCAGCGGTTGCCACCGGGTGCGGCCAGTAATAGCGGATGCGGTCGCTATAGGAGAAATGGCGTTGCAAACGCAGTTCTTCCGCATCGCCATGGTAGTATTTTTCCCAGTTCTTCGGCTCGGCCAGAAGCAGTGCTTCCATCTTGCCGCGCAGGGTTTCTTCTTCCGGCAGCTTGTCGAGGAAAGCCGCAATCTGGTCGAGACCGTAAAGCGCCTCGCGCAGGGCAAAAGTCAGGCCGGGGCCGACTTTCAGAATGGCGAAGCCGTCGTGAACGAGATCGGAAAGCGCTTCCACCGGCTGATAATCGGTCGAGTGCGCTTCAAAGACGAATTGCGGCATTTCGCTGAGAACACCGCTCAGCGCCGTCGCCTTTTCGCTGTTGTAGAAGACCACATTCTCGTTGCCGAATTCGACGCCCGGCTGCACCACAACGCCGATGGCGCGGGCAAAGGCGTCTTCCAGTCCGAGTGCCGCGAAAGCCTTGCGGTGAATGGCGACGGTTTCAACCGCCGCGCCCGGCTTGGTCAGTTCCAGCTCTTCGATTTCTTCCATCGCACCGCCGGGAATCGGTACTTCGGTGCCGATAATATAGACCGGCAGGTCGTATCCGGCTTCACGGGCCGCTGCTTCGGAAACCTTGGCCAGACGCGCGGCGCGCTCGGCGGTCACGGCATCAGGCAGTGCAACCGGTTCGCCAGCGCAACCCATCGACGTGTCGAGATGGATCTTGGTGAAGCCTGCGCGCACGAAGGCATCGATCATGACATCCGATTTCAGCAGGGCTTCTTCGGCAGGCAGATGCTTCCACGGGTTCGGACCGAGATGGTCGCCACCCAGAATGAGCCGCTTGGTGTCGAAGCCGACGCGAGCCGCGATGTCTTCCACAAAGCGGCGGAAGTCGGCAGGCGTCATGCCCGTATAGCCGCCGTCCTGATTGACCTGATTGCAGGTGGCCTCGATCAGCACGTCCGTGCTGGTCGCGATGCCTTCAAGAAGGGCGGCCTCAATCACCAGCGGATGCGCAGAGCAGATCGACGTGATGCCGCCGCGAGTTCCGCTGGCGTAACGGGCGGGAAGTGCGCTCAGAACGTTCGTGCTGCTCATGCTGAAACTCCGTTTTTCTGAAGGAAGGCTTCAATTTCGGCCATGGTCGAGGTGCCCTCCATCGGACCTTTGACACCAACGGCCCGTGCGCCGGTGGCATTGGCGATGACAAGAGCTTCCTTCGGGGCCATGTCGCGCAGCCAGCAGGTGACGAATGCCGCGCCAAAACTGTCGCCTGCTCCGGTCGGGTCGATTTCATCGACCTTGAAAGCAGGTGCGAAAACTTCGCCGGACTGGTCGAAATAGCTGGCGCCGTCAGCGCCGCGCTTGACCACTACGGCCTTGATACCGCGTGCTAGCAGTTCTTCCACAGCAGCCTTTTCCTCGGTCGCCTTGGTGAAGAGGAAGATTTCCGGGCCGCTTGGCATGAAAAGGTCGGTGTTTTCCAGCGCATGGGCCAGTGCCTGACGCATACCCGGCAACTCCAGCATTTCCTTGCGGATATTCGGGTCGAAGGACACTGTGCCGCCCTTCGCCTTGATGCGAATTGTTGCCTCGTGGATTGCCGAAACAATACCATCGGAGAACAGGGCCGAACCCATGATATGCAGGTGATCGGCGGTCTCGATCAGCTTTTCGGCTTCTGGTGTCAGGCCGATGGCGCTGCATGCGCTGTGCTTGATATTGAAGATGAAATCGCGATTGCCATCCGGGCGATAACGCACGAAGGCGCTGCCGGTGGCGGCTGTCGGATGTACGCCAATGGCCGAAACATCCACGCCGTCTTTTTGCAGGCGCTCGACATTGAGTGCGCCGAAATCGTCATTGCCGACTGCACTGACCATGCCGCAAGGCTGACCCATTTTGGCCGCCTGATCGATGAAGATCGCAGGCGCGCCGGAAGCGAACGGGCCGATCAACGGGATGGCAGACTTGAAACCGTTGCCGGTTTCCACGGCCATGATCTCGACGACGATTTCGCCGATGGTGATGATCTTTTTCATAAGCTGCACCGCGATTACGTACGAACGGATTTCGAGCGCACATCGAGCCAGACCGCGACCAGAATGACCACGCCCTTGACGATGAGCTGATAGAAGTAAGGCACCGACAGCATGTTCATGCCGTTATTGATGACACCGATGATAAGCGCGCCGAGAATGGTGCCGACCATGGTGCCGACGCCGCCAGCAAGCGAGGTGCCGCCCAGCACGACCGCCGCAATGGCGTCGAGTTCGTAGCCCATGCCCGCATTGGTCTGTGCCGAGGACAGACGCGACGACAGGAGAATGCCGCTGATCGCAGCCATGACGCCTGAAAGCATGAAGACGATGATCTTGATGCGGTCGACACGGATGCCCGAATAGATCGCCGCTTCCTTATTGCCGCCCGACAGATAGATGCGGCGGCCAAAAACGGTCTTCGACAGCAGGATATAGTTGAAGATGAACAGGACACCGACAATCCAGATGATGATGGGCAGTCCGAGCCAGTTTTCCGAACCAATGGCGAGCCATGTGTCGTTTTCGATGATTTCAGGTGCGCCATTGGTCGGCAGGCTGACCATGCCGCGATAGATGCCCATCGTTGCAACGGTCACGATGAAGGATGGCAGCATCAGCTTTGCCGAAAGCACACCATTCAGCCCACCCATGATGGCGCCCGCCGCGAGCGTAAAAACGACAGTCGGCACGAAGCCGAAGCCCATGGCAAAGGCTTGCGCCGCCACCATGCCGGAAACCGCAATGATCGAACCGATAGACAGGTCGATTTCGCCGAGCAGGATCACATAGGTCATGCCATAGGCGGCAACGGCAATCACCGCCACCTGCTGCATGATGTTCATGAAGTTGTTGAAGGCGAGAAAGCGCGGGTTCAACACCGCGAAGACCACGCAGAGCACGGCCAGCGAGATGATGATGCCGCCATATTGGCGGATCAGCGGGGAGCTGAAAAGCGAACGGCGGACTTCCGCGTCCACGGCTTTCTTCTGGAGATTTTGTACGTTGCTCATATGTGCATTCCTGCTGCGTAGCTCATGACGGTTTCGGGCGTGAGGCCATCGGCATCGACAATGGCGACGACATGCTTGTTATGCATGACGGCCACACGGTCGCTGAGACCCAGCACTTCCGGCAATTCGGAGGAAACCATCAGGATCGCCGCGCCATTGGCGGCAAGTTCACGGATGATGCGATAGATTTCAAATTTCGCGCCAACGTCGACGCCGCGCGTCGGCTCGTCGAGAATGAGAATGCGCGGCTTTGTTTGCAGCCACTTTGCCAGCACGATCTTCTGCTGGTTGCCGCCGCTGAGCGATCCGGCAACCGTGTCAATGGATGCTGTCTTGATGGCAAGGCGCAGCACTTCCGCCCTGGCGGCGGAGCGCTCCGCGCTGGAACGCATCAGGCCGAAAGGCCCGGCCAGCTGTCCAAGCCCAACCATGTTGATGTTGCGCTCAACGCTATGCGGAAGAACAAGACCTTCTTCCTTGCGGTTCTCGGTCACGAAAGCAATGCCGTTGCGAATGGCATCGGTCGGTGAGGAAAGGGTGATGACCTCGCCATCGAGCCGGATTTCGCCCGTTGGACGCAGCATCCCGAACAGCGCCTTCATCACATCCGAACGGCCAGAACCGACCAACCCGAACAGCCCGAGAACTTCGCCCGGCTTCACATCGATGGTGACGTCATGGAATTTGCCCGGCACGGAGAGGTTCTTCGTCGCCAGAATCGGCGGAACATTTTCCGAGGGACGCGGCGCTTCACGTGGCGGGTAGATATCGTTCATCTCGCGACCGACCATCAGCGCGATCAGACGGTCGATGCTGGTTTCCCTCTTTTCGGCGGTCGTGACATATTCGCCATCGCGGACAACCGTAATGTCGTCGGAAAGCCGCATGATTTCTTCCATGCGGTGCGAAATATAGATGACGGCAGTGCCCTTCGCTTTCAGCCGCTCGATGATCGAAAACAGGATTTCCGCTTCGCTGTCGGACAGCGACGAGGTCGGCTCATCCAGAATGACGACGTCAGCAGGCTGGCTCAATCCCTTGGCGATTTCGACGAGCTGGCGCTGGGCAATCGAAAGATCGCCGACCTTGGCGCGCGGATCGACCGGAAGTCCGAGATCGGCAACAAGTCTGGTCGCTTCCGCGTTCAGCTCGCGCTCGCGGATGAAGCCGAAGCGGCTTGGCTCGTGGTTCGCAAAAATATTCTCGGCAACAGTCAGGTTGCGGGAGAGGCTCAATTCCTGAAAAACGATGGCGATGCCGCTGGCGCGCGCGTCGCGCGGGTTCTTCGGCGCATAGGTCGCGCCCTTGAGCAGAATGGTGCCGGAGGTTGGCTTGAACACGCCGGCCAGAATCTTCATCAGCGTGGACTTGCCGGCTCCGTTTTCGCCGAGCAGCGTATGCACGCGACCACGACGCACGGTCAGGTTCATGCGCTTCAGCGCGATGACCGGGCCGAAAGACTTCGCGACATCGCGAATTTCCAGAACCGTATCTGCTGCCGTCTTCTGTTCGGATTTGGTGGCTGTCACAGGATCTGTCACTTTTGAGGCCTCCACGCTCCGTTTGCTACAGTCCGTCACGAACCGGATGTTACCGGGTTCGCACAGTGCTGCTGTCTAAAGGGATGCGGTGGCGGCTCGGAAAGGGGAGGCTTTCCTGGCCGCCACACGCTGAAAGGAAACAGCGACTGGGAGGAGTGTCGCTGCTTCACGCGGTCTTACTTGGTTTCGCCGTCCTTGGTGACGACGCCCGGAACGATCGGCTGCTTGGCCGGAACGCTCTCGCCCTTGATGACCTTGGCGGCGGTTTCAACCGCAACCTTGCCCATCTGGTCCGGATACTGCGCGATAACGCCGACCATGATCGGGTCGTTCTTCACGGCATTACGGGCTTCTTCCATGCCGTCGAAGCCGATCACCTTGACCTGATTTTCGAGCTTGGCGGCCTTCACAGCCGATGCGGCAGCAAGTGCAGCATCGTCGCCGAAGCCGAAGATGCCGACGATATCCGGATTGGCCTGCAGGATGTTCTGCGCGGTGGCCAGAGCTTCCGGACGGGTGATGCCCGGCTGGATCGCCACGATCTTGATGTCCGGGTACTTGGCGATGCCCTTCTTGAAGCCTTCAATGCGGTCAACGACCGACTGAACCGTCGGGTAGTCGATGACGGCGACATTGCCCTTTTCGCCGATGGTCTTTGCCATCAGCTCGGCAGCGCGTTCGCCACCGGCAAAGTTGTCGGTGCCGACGAAGGACGTCACATCCACATTGATTGCAGGTACGTCGACGGTAATGACCTTGATGCCAGCCTTTTCAGCCTTGTTGATGGCCGAGCGGACGCCCTTGCTGTCAACCGGCGAAATGATGATGACATCGACGCCCTTGGTGATGAAATCTTCCACATCGGCGAGCTGCTTGCTCAGATCCTGATTGGCGATGGAGATTTCGAGCGGCACGTTTTCTGCCTGCGCTTCCTTCTTCATCGCATCAGCGAGCGAGATGTAGAACGGATGCTGCTGGGTGAGAAGCGATGCGCCAACACCTTCGGCAGAGGCAGCGCCTGCCATCATGGCCAGGGCGACGCCGGAAAAGAGAATGCGGCCGAGAGAATTGCGAAACATGATTTCCTCCGAATGAACCGGCGTCTGCCGGGCTGTCCTTCTAACAGGGACATGAATGATGACTTACCTGCTGGTTCATCGGACCGTTGCATTTTGCGTCAGTCTTCAAACCTCCCGGAAGGGCAGGTGCCTTCAGCTCATTATCGAGCTTCTCTAGACATGATGGAGCTTGTTCAACGTGTCAATATATAATTTTCCACGTGTAAAATTTATAACGATTTAAATTCGCCTATAGAGTATCAAATTCCGGTCGACCAGCGGGGCCTATCAGATTTTGTCGACAGATTGGGCGTCTCTGTCGATGAAATTCAAGTTGCTTCTGTGAAGAAAAAAATTTACGCATGAAAAAATATTGAGGCGTGGAGTGAGCGTCTCGGCACCCGATCGGGAATAGCCCGAGGAAAGCGGAGCATGGCTGAAAACAAGATCAGGACGATGGAGGAGTTCGCTGTGGCGAGCGGTTTGTCACGTCCTACGGTCTCGAAATATTTCGATAATCCAGAAAGCGTAAAGCCTTCGACGCGGGCGCGTATCGAGAAGGCGCTGAAGGATCATAACTATCAGCCCAATATTTTTGCCGTCAGTCTCAACCGGAAGAAGCCGAAAAATATCGGCGTCATCGTTCCGCATATTTCAGATCCGTTCTATGCTGAAATTATTCGCCAGATCGAATTGCGATGCCTCGCCGAAGGCTACTGGACTATCGTTCTGTCGTCGCATGGCGAGCGCAAGCTTGAAGCACGCGCCATGCGCTCGCTGATGTCGCTCAAGATCGCCGGTGTCCTGATGGCGCCGCTCGGTTTCGAAACCGACACCAAGCTTCTGACCAGCCTTTCCGATTCGATGCCCGTGGTTTTTCTGGACAGCCGTATCGGCGAGGACCAGCCCTTTGTCGGCACCGACAACCGGGTCAGCATTGGCAACATCACGGAATATCTGTGCCGGACCGGCGAGCATCCCTGTTTTCTGGAAATGCCTGCCGTCAACCAGAACGCGCTTGAGCGCCGCGCGGCCTATATCGCCACGATGGAACGGCTCGGTATCGAGCCCATCATTTTGCCGATGACGCCAAAAAACTGGAGTTTTGAAGAGCTTGGCTATCAGGAGGCTGGCCGTATCCTCGACCGCGGCGGTTTCCCGACGCGGACGGTTCTCTGCGCCAATGATCGTCTGGCCTTCGGTGTGATTTCAGCCGCCTTTGAGCGCAGGCGTCATGTCGGGCGGGAAGAAGGCAGCGATCTGCGGGTCGCCGGACACGATGATCATCCGCTCAGCCGCTTCACCTGCCCGCCCTTGACGACGGTTGCCCAGGATTACCGCCAGATCGCGCAGCTTGGGCTGGATATGCTGTTTTCGCGCATCAATGAACAGGACAGCAGCGCTGCAACCGGCGAAGATATCCGTTATCTCGACAGCCATCTGATCATGCGTAGTTCTGCCTGACAGATTCTTTCCCGTTGCATTATCCGACGCAAAGCCGCTTCGCACTTTTGCTGGAAATGCTTAAGCTGACATTCTCAGCTTGATCTCCGCATTCAGCAGGATGCGGTTGTTTTCAGGCAGTTCGAGCCGGTCTTCGGAATCTTCGCCCAAGGTGCGGAAAAGAAGCTCAATCGCCAGCCTGCCGATTTCGTTGTAATCCTGCGCGACAGTGGTGAGCGGCGGGCAGGTATATTCCGACAGCGGATTGTTGTCGTGACCGGCAACGCGGATATCGCAATCTTTGAGTCTTCCGATTTTCAGTCCCGCCTGCCAGAGAGCACCCGTGACGCCAAAGGCGATGCGGTCGTTGGAGCAGAGCACCGTCGAGGTCGGAAAACTAGCCTTCTCGCGCATGATGCGCGCCGTCTGCTCGAAGGCATATTGTTCGAAATCCCAGCTACGGCTCGGTTCCAGTTCGATGATACGTGGCTCGTGGCCGAGCTTTTCCATCGCCGTCGTATAGGCTTCGCGCCGTTTTATCGCGTTGTTGTTCACAATCGGCATCGAGAAATAGCAGGGCTCGCTGCCTGAACGGCAGAGATAATCCACGATCAGGTGGAAGGATTTCTGGTTGTCGGTGCCGACAAAGGGCGAGGTGCTGTCGAGTGGCGAGTCGACATAGACGATGGGGACGTCATCGGCGAGACGCGCCAGCGCGGAATGCTGCGACTGTTCGCCAAGCGGGGCAATAATGGCACCTGCGACGTTGAGCGAGCGCAGCGTTTCAATCGCGCGCTTTTCCAGCTCCGGCTTGCCGTCCGACGACAGGACCACGGTCAGATAGCCGCGTTGCTCGGCCAGCGTTTGCAGCCTGCGCGTCATCGCCATGTAGAAATGATCGAGCTGGTTCGGGATGATGATTCCCAAAATTGTCGTGCGACGACGATTAAGGTTCACCGCGAAAAGATTGGGACGAAAGCCGGACTGCTTGACAGCCGCTTCTATGATCTCGCGGGTCTTCGGGCGGACGGATGTTGGGTCGTTGAAATATTTGGAAACCGTGGGGCGAGACAGCCCGACGAATTCCGAAAAGTCTTCCATGGTGCGTATGGTTTTGCGCACGGTTCTCTGTCCTGTCCGTCAGCTGCCCGCAGCAATTTCTTGCCATGGCAGTGCAAATTCTCCTGCTATCGGTTGGGTCAAGATGAGCTGACCCATAGATGCATGACACGTGGTCTGCAGCTTGTTTCCCAATAATTTCAGGATGTTCCTCCAACCAGACCCGCTTCGAAATTTTTCAAGGCAAGGCCAAGTCAAACTGTCAAAGGCTGAAGCAAAGGTCAAGCGGACAATATCAAACACTTGGACCGATGCAGTGCATATCTGAATGTGCTAAGATAATTTCGGGGTCAAGTCGCGCGGTGGAAAATCCGTTATTTCCGCCGCGAAAGCAATCGAATTGGCAGTCTTTGTGTCGCGCAAATCAAAATCAAAAACCGTGCTTGACAAGCTACGGATAGCCGCGCCATAAATTTTACATATGTAAGAATTTTGCTATGCATTCGTAAAGGAGGAGACGAAATGCGGACCAAAACTTATGTGACAGGGCTTATTGCGTCTGCCGCTGGCGTCGCGATGCTGGCCGGTTCGGCGTGGGCGGAGGAGCTCACGATCGCAACGGTCAACAATGCCGATATGATCATCATGCAGAAGCTTTCGCCGGAATGGGAAAAGGCCACCGGCAACAAGCTCAACTGGGTGGTGCTGGAAGAAAACGTGCTGCGCCAGCGTGTCACCACCGACATCGCAACCAAGAGCGGCCAGTTCGACATCATGACCATCGGCGGTTATGAAACCCCGATCTGGGGCAAGGCCGGATGGCTTCTTGCGGTCGATGATCTCGGCGATGATTACGACTATGACGATCTCATCAAGCCGGTGCGCGCCGGTCTGACCGTCGATGGCAAGCTGTATGCCGTGCCGTTCTATGCGGAAAGCTCGTTCACCCTTTATCGCAAGGATCTGTTCGAAGCCGCTGGCCTGAAAATGCCGGATGCGCCGACCTATGCCGAGATCAAGGAATTCGCGACCAAACTCACCGACAAATCGAAAGAACAGTACGGTCTCTGCCTGCGCGGCAAGCCGGGCTGGGGCGAAAACATGGCCTATCTTTCGACGCTGGTGAACACGTTTGGCGGTAGCTGGTTCGATGAGAGCTGGAAGCCGCAGATGAGCTCCGATACCTGGAAGAAAGCCATCAATTACTATGTCGATCTGATGAAGGAAGCAGGCCCTCCCGGAATCACCTCGAACGGCTTCAATGAAAATCAGGCGCTGTTCTCCACCGGCCATTGCGCCATGTGGATCGACGCCACCTCGGCTGCGGGCCGCATCTACGATCCGAAGCAGAGCCAGGTTGCCGACAAGGTCGCCTTCACCAAGGCGCCCGTCGAAGTGACGCCGAACGGCTCTTCATGGGCCTGGTCGTGGAATCTCGCCATCCCGGCATCGACCAAGAAGGCGGAAGCCGCAAAGTCGTTCCTGAAATGGGCGACCTCGAAGGGCTATGTCGAACTGGTCGGCAAGTCGGAAGGCTGGGTTGCCGTTCCGCCAGGTACGCGTCAGTCGACCTATGCCAACGAAGAGTACAAGAAGGCCGCACCTTTCGCCGAGACGGTTCTCAAGGCGATTGAATCGGCCGATCCAACCAAGCCGACCAAGGACCCGGTCCCTTATACCGGTATCCAGTTCGTGGCGATCCCTGAATTCCAGGCGATTGGTACGATTGTCGGTCAGGCTATCTCTTCGGCTGTCGCCGGTCAGCAAAGCGTCGATGCGGCGCTTGATGGCGCACAGAAACAAGCCGAACAGATCATGACGCAGGCCGGTTACATCAAGTAATCCGGTTACCATCAGCCTGCCGCCGCATGGTCGCTTCTACGCATTTCCAGCAAAGTCGCTTCGCACTCTTGCTGGAAATGCCTGAAGCAACAGGGCGGCAGGCTCGATTTTCGCGCGATCTGCTGCACCTTTATCGGGCGCAGCAGATGTCAAAGCGGGAAGGGGAGGAACGTCAGACATGTCAGCAAACCCGGCCTTGGCCACAGGCACCAAATCGCGCTTTGCCGCAAAATCGCGCCGCAGCGTCCGCACCGGACCTCTGCTTGCACCCGCCGTCATCCTGCTGTTGCTATGGATGATCGTTCCACTGGCGATGACGCTCTGGTTCTCGTTTCAGTATTACAATCTCATCAATCCCTTCGTGACCGGTTTTGCCGGTTTCTCGAACTACAAGTTCCTGTTGTCCGATCCGGGGCTCTGGTCGGCCATCATGAAGACGCTCATTTTGTTGGGCTCGGTTCTGGCCATTTCGGTGGTGTTTGGCGTTCTGTTCGCCGTGATTTTCGATCAGGATTTCTGGGGCAAGAACATTGCGCGGCTTCTGGTCATTGCGCCGTTCTTCGTCATGCCGACTGTGTCGGCGCTGATCTGGAAAAACCTTTTAATGCACCCGGTCAACGGGTTGTTCGCCTTTATCTCGCGCAGTCTCGGACTGCCGGTCATAGACTGGTTCGGACAGTTTCCGATGGCGTCGATCATCATGATCGTATCCTGGCAGTGGGTGCCTTTCGCGACGCTGATCCTGATGACCGCTATGCAATCGCTCGACCGTGAGCAGATGGAAGCAGCGCGGCTTGACGGCGCCAAAGGGCCGGTGATGTTCTTTTATATCGTCCTGCCGCATCTGTTGCGCCCGATCTCGGTCGTCATCATGATCGAGACGATCTTCCTTCTGTCGGTCTTCGCAGAAATTCTGGTCACCACGTCCGGTGGGCCGGGTATCGCCACGACGACATTGACCTATTTCATCTATCTGAAGGCGCTCCTTCAGTGGGATATCGGTGGCGCTTCGGCTGCCGGTGTCATCGCCATCATCCTCGCCAATATCGTTGCCGCGTTCCTGATCCGAACCGTGGCGCGCAATCTGGACAATTAGGGGGAGACGAATGATGGCTGCAAAACGCAAGTTCAACAAAGCTGCACTCTCCGCCGGGATTATTGGCTGGATCGTGGCACTCCTGATGTTCTTCCCGATCCTCTGGATGCTGCTTGCGGCATTCAAGACGGAGATCGACGCGGTCGCCCCGCCGAAGCTGTTCTTCCAGCCGACGCTGGAAAACTTCGCGGCGGTGAATCAGCGCGCCGACTATTTCCGCTACGCCATGAACAGCGTGATCGAGAGCCTTGGCGCGACGATCCTGTCTCTGCTGATCGCCGTTCCGGCGGCTTATGCGGCGGCATTCTTTCCGGGCAAGCGCACCAAGGATCTGCTGTTGTGGATGCTCTCCACCAAGATGCTGCCTGCGGTGGGTGTTCTGGTGCCAATCTATCTTTTGGCGCGCGATACGGGGCTTCTCGATACGCGCACCGGGCTGATCATTATCTTCACCCTTTCCAACCTGCCGATTGTGGTCTGGATGCTCTATTCCTTCTTCAAGGAAGTGCCGCATGAAATCCTTGAGGCGAGCCGTATGGACGGGGCCAAGGTCGGCCAGCAGATACGCTATCTGCTCTTGCCACTAAGCCTGCCCGGCATTGCATCGACGGCGCTTCTTTCCATCATCCTGTGCTGGAACGAAGCCTTCTGGAGCCTCAATCTCACGGCTTCGCAGGCCGGGCCTCTCACCGCATTCATCGCGTCCTTCTCGTCACCGGAAGGGCTTTTCTGGGCAAAACTCTCGGCAGCGTCCACGCTTGCCATCGCGCCGATCCTCGTCTTCGGTTGGGTTACGCAGCGCCAGCTGGTGCGCGGTCTCACCTTCGGCGCCGTGAAATAAAGGGAACCCCATGGCTACGCTTTCTTTTCATAACGCCACCAAGTCCTTCGGCAATATCGACGTCATCAAGGGTGTGGACCTTAATATCGAAGACCGCGAATTCGTGGTCTTCGTCGGGCCGTCTGGTTCGGGCAAATCCACGCTTCTGCGAATGATTGCGGGGCTGGAGGAAATCACCAGCGGTGATCTGCTGATTGACGGGCAGCAATGCAATGATACGCCGCCGGATGAGCGCGGGCTTGCGATGGTGTTCCAGACCTATGCACTCTATCCGCATATGAATGTGCGCGACAATATGGGTTTCGCGCTCAAGCTCGCAGGGATTGCCAAAGCTGAGCGCGACCGCAAGGTGGAAGACGTCGCGAAGACATTGCAGCTCGACAAATTGCTGGATCGCAAACCGAAACAGCTTTCGGGTGGTCAGCGCCAGCGTGTCGCCATCGGGCGCGCCATGGTTCGGGAACCGAAGATTTTCCTGTTCGACGAGCCGCTTTCCAATCTCGATGCGGCGCTGCGCGTGCAGATGCGTATCGAGTTGGCGCGCCTGCATGACCGGCTCAATGCGACGATGATCTATGTCACGCATGATCAGGTTGAAGCCATGACGCTGGCCGACAAGATCGTCGTGCTGCGTGATGGCAAGCTGGAACAGGTCGGTTCGCCGCTGGAGCTTTATCACCACCCGGTCAATCGGTTCGTGGCGGGCTTCATAGGATCGCCGACCATGAACTTCATCGAGGTCAAGGCGAGCGCGGTCGATAGTGACGGCGTGACGGTGCAGCTTGCCAATGGGCGTTCGGTCAAGGTGCCGGTCGCAGTAGAGGGCGTCAGCGCCGGTGCGCCGCTGGTGCTGGGCGTTCGCCCGGAACATCTGCATCCGGCGGATGACGGCATTCTCGAAGGCGAGATTATGGTGGTCGAGCGTCTTGGCGGCGAGACCTATCTTTATGTGCAAAACGATGCCCCTTCCGGCCTGATCGTGGCGGAAGCTGGCGGCAACAGCACGGCGCGCGTGCATGAAATGGCCAAGCTCGGCTTCGATGCCGCCGACGCTCATCTCTTCACGCCCGATGGTCTGGCGCTTCAGCGCCGTGACCGCCATCCGATGATCCTGTCTGGAAAGAAAACGCACCTTTAGGGAAGCATTTCCAGCAAAAGTGCGAAGCGGTTTTGCGTCGGATAATGCGAAAAATAATTACATCACTGGAGAAAGTCCATGAGACTGAAAGATAAGGTTGCCCTCATCACCGGCGCTGCGCGCGGCATCGGGCTTGGCTTTGCGGCTGCCTATGCGCAAGAGGGTGCAAAGGTCATCATCGCTGATATCAACATTGAGCGGGCGGAAGAAGCAGCACGCGGTATCGGCCCGTCTGTGAAGGCGGTGAAGCTGGATGTGACGGATCTGGGCGCAATCGACAAGGTGGTGGCCGCCATCGATGCCGAATATGGCGGTATCGATATTCTGGTCAATAATGCGGCGATCTTCGACATGGCGCCGATCAATGAGCTGACCGCAGAGAGCTATGAGCGCGTGCTCGGCATCAATCTCAAGGGCCCGCTTTTCATGATGAAGGCGGTTTCAAATGTGATGATCAAGCGTGGTCGCGGCGGCAAGATCATCAATATGGCGAGCCAGGCCGGTCGTCGCGGCGAGGCGCTGGTAACGCTCTATTGTGCATCCAAGGCGGCGATGATTTCCGCTACGCAGTCGGCGGCTCTCGCTCTGGTCAAGCATGGCATCAACGTCAATGCGATTGCGCCGGGTGTGGTCGATGGCGAACATTGGGACGTGGTGGATGCGAGTTTCGCCAAATGGGAAGGCTTGAAGCCGGGCGAGAAAAAAGCCGCTGTGGCAAAGTCGGTGCCGATCGGTCGCTTCGCGACGCCAGAAGATATTACCGGCATGGCGGTGTTCCTCGCTTCGTCGGACAGCGACTATATCCTTGCCCAGACCTTTGGTGTCGACGGCGGCAACTGGATGGCGTGAGACGAGGCCGGGACAGACAATGAAAGCGATCTATTTTACCGGCCATGGCGAAGCAGGCATGGCCGATCTGCCGGAACCGGCATTGCTGCCGGGACACGCGCTGATCGACGTCAAGGCATCGGGTCTTTGTCACACCGATATCGATGTGCTGCATGGTCGCTACGGCTCCAGTGCTTTTCCGCTGGTGCCGGGGCATGAATATGCTGGCACTGTCGTGGCGGTGGCCGAAGACGTGACCAATGTGAAGGTGGGCGACCGCGTTGCGGTCGATCCGAATATTCCCTGCGGTCATTGCCGCGCCTGCCTCAAGGGTCTGACCAATCTCTGCTCCGATCTGAAAGCCTATGGCGTGACCCATAATGGCGGCTTTGCGGGCATGAGCCTCGTCAATGCCAGCCACCTCCATTCCATTGGCGATCTGCCTTATGATGTGGCGGCCCTTGCCGAACCGTTGGCCTGTGTGCTGAACGGGCTTGGTGCGGCAGAGTTGAAAACCGGCCCGCATGGCACTGAAAACGCGCTGGTGTTAGGGGCAGGCCCCATCGGCCTGTTGCTGGCTTTGTCGCTGAAGGCGCAGGGCGTGCCGCAGGTCGCCGTCGCCGATATCAACGAGCACCGACTGGCCTTCGTTGAAAGCCTTGGGCTTGAGCCGGTCGTGTCCGGTTCGCAAGCGTTGGACAAGCGCCAGCGCAGCTTCGATTTCGTCGCCGACGCCACCGGCATAGCCAAGGTGGCGGAAAGCATGGTCGGTTTCACTGCCGATGGCGGAACCGTTCTTGTGTTCGGCGTTTGTGCACCCGACGCACGGATTTCTGTGGCACCCTTCGAGATTTTCCGCCGCCAGATCAGGATTGCCGGTTCGCATTCGCTGAACCGTAATATTCCGCAGGCATTGGATATATTGAAACAGGACTTTTCCGGCGCAAATGGCGGCTCGATGGCGCGACTCGTTTCTCACCGGCTACCGCTGGAGGAAATGCTACCATTCTTCACCAAGCATGGTGGCGATCCCGCGACCATGAAAGTCCAGTTCGTACCCGCTTGAATAAAGGATACCGTCATGACCAAGCTATCGCGCGCAACGCTTCAAAGCTTCGATAAGGTGCATAAGCCCGGCTACGATCCAGCCGCGCTGAAGCCGGGTATCGTGCATTTTGGCGTGGGTAATTTTCACCGCGCGCATCAGGCTGTCTATCTGGACGATCTGTTTGCGACCGGCGAGGGGCATGACTGGGCGTTGGTGGGTGCGGGCGTGCGCACGAGCGACGATGCCATGCGCGATACGCTCAAGGCGCAGGACTGGCTGACGACTGTTGTCGAGCAGGAAGCAGATCATGCGGGCGCGCGCATTACCGCATCGATGGTCGATTATGTCACCATTTCGACCGAGGAAGGGCGCAAGGCCCTGATGGCCTATCTGACGTCAGCAGACACACGTATCGTTGCGATGACCATCACCGAGGGCGGTTACTATATCGATCCGGCCAGCCAGACTTTCGATCCCGCCCATCCGGACATCGTGGCGGATGCGGCGCATCCTGATCACCCGAAAACCGTCTTCGGCCTGATCGTTCAGGCGCTGAAACTGCGCAAGGCAGCAGGCGTCCAGCCTTTCACGGTCATGTCCTGTGATAACATTCCGGGCAACGGCCATGTGACGGAAGATGCTGTGACGGGGCTCGCCAAGCTGAGCGACCCGACCTTTGCCGACTGGATTTCGGCCAATGTCGCGTTCCCGAATTCGATGGTGGATCGCATCACGCCAGCCACCGGTGCGCGCGAACGCGAGATTGCCACGAAGGATTTCGGCGTCGATGATGGCTGGCCGGTGTTCTGCGAAGTTTTCAAACAATGGGTGATGGAGGATAATTTCCCGACCGGACGCCCGGCTCTGGAAAAAGTCGGCGTTACCTTCACCGATCAGGTCGCCGCTTATGAGTTGATGAAAATCCGTATCCTGAATGGCGGCCACGCGGCCATCGCCTATCCGGGCGGCTTGCTTGACATTCATTTCGTGCATGAGGCCATGGAGCATCCGCTGATCCGGCGCTATCTTGAAAAGCTGACGAAGGATGAAATCATCCCGGAAATACCACCCGTACCGGATACCGATCTGGAAGCCTATCGCGTCCTGATCGACAAGCGCTTCGCCAATCCAAGCATTGGCGACACCATCCGCCGCCTGTGTCTGGATGGCTCCAACCGCCAGCCGAAATTCATACTGCCTACAGCTGCCGACCGCGTGGCGAAGGGCCATTCCGTGACCGGGCTTGCGCTGGTCTCGGCATTCTGGTGCCGCTATTGCTATGGCACGACGGACAGCGGTGCAGTGATCGAGCCGAATGATCCGTCATGGGATCGCCTGACCAAGCAGGCAGCGCTCGCCAAGGCTGACCCGGCTGCGTGGCTTTCCATGGATGATATTTTCGGCGCGCTTGCCGCCAATCCTGCCTATGTCGCTGCATTCAGTTCGGCGCTGAAAGCAATCTGGCAGGACGGCACGACCAGGACACTGGAACGCTACCTTGCAGGCCAGCCGCTCTGATCAGAGAGGAGCGGCAATCAGATGCCCGGTTGCGGCGTGGCGCATGACTTCCATCGGCACGCCGTAAATCTCTTGCAGCCGCTTGGGCTCCATCACACCTTCAGGCGTCGATTGGGCGATCAGGCGGCCACTGTGCAGCGCGAAAATGGAATCGCAAAAGCGCGCGGCCATGTTCACATCGTGCAGCACGATGAAAACACTCAGTTCCTTTTCCTGTGACAGCTTGCGCACCAGCGACAGAACTTCCAGCTGATGGGCAATGTCGAGCGCCGATGTCGGCTCATCGAGAAGCAGGCATTGCGCATCCTGCGCCACGAGCATGGCCAGCCAGACGCGCTGGCGTTCGCCACCGGAAAGCGTATCAACAAGCCGGTCGGCAAAAGGTGCGATGCCGGTCAGCTCGATGGCTTCTTCCACTTTGGCCCGGTCGGTATCGCCAAAGCGGCCCAATGCGCCGTGCCACGGATAGCGACCCAGCGCGACCAGTTCCTTGACCAGCATTCCCGAAGCAGATGCCGTCTGCTGCGGCAGATAGGCAAGCTTGCGCGCAAACTCGCGGTCGCCCCACTGGTCAAGGCGCTTGCCCGCAAGATGGATTGTGCCGCCCGAAGCGGGTTGCTGTCGGGCCAGGATTTTGAGCAGCGTCGACTTGCCGGAACCGTTATGTCCGATCAAAGCCGTCACGCTTCCTGCCGGTATCGACATGGTCAAAGGCTGCAACAAGGTGCGCCCGGCAACCGAAAAGCTGACATTCTCAAGTTCGAACAAATTGGAAGTCATCAATCTCTGTCCTTCTGGCAGATGGAAGCCATGCAATAACGCAGCTTTTCGAAAGTTGCCACAAAAACATGAGTAAGTTATACCTCTTTTAGATTGAGATTTCAGGAAAACGGATTTGGGTTTCCATCCGCATATGAAAAGCCGGATAGAAGACGTCACTTTACTTGACGATCTTCATTATCGCGTCTGGAACGGCGCGATTGCAGACGTGTGGTCTGTCGAATGCGGTCCCGGCGCGCGCGGCGAATATGTTTCACAAGCGCCGCGCCTGTTTCTCGTCTGCGAAAGTCAGGGCGCACTGGATATCCGTCCCGGCAGCAAAGGGCGTGCGGTCGCGCAAGGCGCGAACCCGTCGCGCCTCTGTTATATTCCGGCGGGCATGACGATCTGGAGCGAGAGTGCGAGGCCGGGCAAGCTCAAGCATCTCGATTTGCATCTGGACACCAACACGCTTCAGCAGCGCTTTGGCGGCGCGCTCGACAGAGCTGCGATTGAGCGTCCGCGCCTGTTGTTTTCCAATACCAAAATCGAACAGATCGGCGGGCTTCTGGCGGAAGAGTGCCTGTCCAATGCGCCGTTGCACGATCTCTATGGCGAAGGCCTGATTAACGCGCTGGTCGCGGAATTGTTCGGGGCGGAAGCGCAGCCACGGGCGGGCGCCAGCAAACTTTCGCCATGGCGTCTGCGGCGCGTGACTGATTTCATCGAAGATAATTACGCGCGCATCATCCGCTTGCAGGAACTGGCCGATCTGGCGGGCCTGTCGGAAACCTATTTCTGTAGCGCCTTCAAGGCATCGACGGGCGTGTCGCCGCATAGCTGGCAGATGGAGCGGCGCATTGCACGGGCACAAATGTTGCTGCTTCAGGCACACACGCCACTGCCGCATATTGCGGCGCTGGTCGGGTTCTCCGATCAGGCCCATTTCACCCGTGTTTTCAAGAAGCAGACTGGCACCACACCGGCAGCATGGCTGAAGCAGCAATTGTAATATCGCAACAGTCTCGATTGCTTTTTTACCGCGCGCTGAGATGAGCTGAAAATCGTTCAATTTGGCGGAAGAACGAACAATCCCGCTGTATAATCTTGATATAAGCACTCATATTAACGAGCCCGTCTACGGGGTCGCGGGAGCCTGTGAAGGTTCGCGTTTTTTATCCTTTGAGGGGTCACATCATATGCCGTCGATGAAGCACAATCTTCTCGTCCTGCTGGCAAGCGGTACCGCGCTTGCCGCCATTCCTGCATTTGCGCAGGAAGCCAATAAACCCCTCGAGCTGAACACGGTTGTCATCCAGTCGGATGGCAATGGCGGCACCACGCGCGCCGAAGGTCTTGGACCGGTCAAGGGTTTTGTCCCGCGCGCCACGACCACAGGTTCGAAAGACAGTGTTGCAATCGACAAGATCCCGCAATCCGTATCGGTTGTCGGACGCGATCAGATGGATGCGCTCGGCGCGCAGAAGATCGACGAAGCCTTGCGTTATACGCCCGGCGTACTGGCGCAGCCTTTCGGCGTCGATAATGATACGAACTGGCTTTATATTCGCGGCTTCGACGCGACGGCCAACGGCACCTATCTCGATGGGTTGCAGAATTTCAGCTACGGCTTCGGCGGTTACTTCATCGACAGTTTCGGGATCGAGCGTATCGACGTTCTGCGCGGCCCGGCATCCGCTCTTTACGGCGGTGCCAATCCGGGTGGTATCGTCAACTATATCAGCAAGCGTCCGACGGGTGAGCGTCTGCGCTATCTCGAAGCGGGCATCAACAGCTACGGCAATGGCTATCTGGGCTTCGATGTTGGCGACAAGGCAACGGAGACGGTCAATTACCGCGTCAACGGCAAGATTCAGGGCGGCAATAACTACACGGATTTCTCCAAGGAGTTTCGTGGCGTCATCTCGTCGAGCATCGAATACAAGCCGGATGAATCGACCAGCCTGACCATTCTGGCCAATTATACCCATCTCGACCTGACGCATGATGGCGGCTTTCTGCCTTACTATGGCACGGTGGTGCCGACCGAGTTCGGCAAGATTTCGCGCAAGGCCAATTTCACTGAGCCGGATGTCGATTCCTATGACCGCGAGCAGCTGTCGATCGGCTATGAGTTCGAACACACATTCGACAGTGACTGGACGATCCGTCAGAATGTTCGCTACGGCTTTGCACATGTGAAGGAGCACAGCCTCTATCCATATGGATATGACGGTTTCCTTGCTCAGCCCACGGCGGGCAATCCTTATCTGTCTCGCATCAACTTCAAGCATGATACGACGGTCAACACCTTCCAGGCCGATAATCAGCTTGAAGGCAAGGTGACGACCGGAGCCATCGACCACAATCTGCTGTTCGGCGCGGAGTACCGGTATTTCCGCATCGACCAGATGCAGCAGACCGGCGGCGCGACGATCATCGACGCCTATAACCCGGTTTATGGTGAGGCTCAGGGACCGATGTGGGATCCCTATATCGATCAGAATCTGCGGCGCAATCAGCTCGGTGTCTATGCGCAGGACCGCATGGAATTCGGCGATGGCTGGATACTGACGCTGAACGGTCGCTATGATCACGTCTGGACCGAAGCTTCGGGACTGCCGAGCTTCGAATATGACACGGGTCGCTTTTCGGGTCGTGCAGGTCTTGGCTACGAATTTGAAAACGGCATTACGCCTTATGTCAGCGCCGCAACCTTCTTCAATCCGATCATCGAGACCCTGTATGACGGCAGCTATGCCAAGCCGGAAACCGGCGTTCAGTACGAAGCGGGCGTCAAATATCGTCCGGAATTCTTTGATGGTCTGATCACCGCATCCTTCTTCGATTTGACCAAGGAAAACTCGCTGACCGGCTCGAGCTTTGCCCGCGAACAGCTTGGCAAGGTCAATTCGCGCGGCTTCGAACTTGAAGTTCAGGCCAATATTGCTGATGACTGGAAGGTCACGGCGAGCGTGACCGCCTATGATCTGAAGGTCAAGGAAAACGCCTCGGATGAATCGCTGGTTGGCAAGCGTCCTTATCTTCTGCCGGAACAGCAGGCTTCGCTCTTCGTCGAATACAAGGTGCCGGAAGGCGCGCTTAAGGGCGTGACGCTCGGCGGCGGCGTGCGTTATGTCGGTTCGTCCTATGCCGACGAGCAGAACACGCTCAAGGTGCCTGCGGTTGCGCTTGCCGATTTGAAACTCGGTTATGAAAAGGATAATTGGGGCATCGATCTCAACGTGACCAATCTGTTCGACAAGAATTATGTCGCTGGATGTCAGGGCGTCTATGTCTGCGGTTATGGCGAAGGCAGGAAGGCTTTGCTCAAGGTGCACACCAAGTGGTGATGCGCCGGTTCTGGCCGCGCGTTCTGTCATGAAAGTTACCCGTCGCACGGTTCTCGGATTTGCAGGCGCCCTTTTCGTGGCGCCTGCACTGCGTTCGGCCTATGCGGCATCGACGCGTTTCGCCGTGATCGACTGGGCCATGCTGGAGACCGCGCTGGCTATCGGCGCGGTGCCGGCGGCAGCGTCAGAACTGCGCCAGTACCGACAGATGCAGCTTGAACCGGCCGTGCCGGAAAGTGTCGCCGATCTCGGTCTGCGCGGTGCGCCCAATCTTGAGCTGCTGCGCATGATCGAGCCGGATCTGATTGTTGCCTCCAACTTCTATGAATATCAGCGTGCAGCCCTTGAACGCGTTGCGCCGGTTTTCGCACCGACTGTCTACAGTGCGGGTCAACCGCCCTACGCAATGCTGGAAGAGGCGACGTCAGGTCTTGGCGAAAAGCTCGGTCTGGCTGCGGAAGCCCGCGCCTATGTTGCGACGGTCGCGCGCGAGATTGCCGAGGCGCGCCAGCATTTCGCATCGGCTTCCGGGCATAAGGTCTTCGTCATCAGTCTGGGCGATGCCCGCCATTTTCGCGCATTTGGTCGCGATAGTCTGTTTGGCGATGTGCTGGTGCGGCTTGGTTTCGAGAATGCATGGACGCAGGACACCAGCTATTCAGCCGCAGCGCCGGTGGGGCTGGAACAATTGGCTGAAGCGCCGGACGCATCCATCGTGGTCATCGGCCCGACCGATCCAGAAACCCTTTATCGCCTGCCGCAGAATTCGCTGTGGAATGCGCTGCCTGCCATCCGTGAAAAACGCGTTCTGTTCCTGCCGCCGCTTGATCATTTCGGCGGATTGCCAGCGGCGCGCCGCTTTGCCCAGCTTCTTCTCCAGAATTGGGGAGAGAATGGGGAGGCTCGCCTATGACGCAAGCGGTCGAGGCCAGAGTTGCAGGCATAAGGCCGTTCCTGTTCTGGGGGCTGCTCGCCCTTGTCGCAGCTCTTATGGCCGCTTTCGAGTTTACGCGGGCACTGAATGCCCCTGCAAGTTCGCCTGAATTACTGGCGCTGCATCGGGTCATCGCATTCGACACCGTTCTGCCACGCAATGCCATGGCGCTGATCTGCGGCGCAGGTCTTGGGCTTTCGGGTTTGCTGTTGCAGCAGGTGTTGCGCAATCCCCTTGCTGAACCTTCGACGTTGGGCATTGCCGCCGGGGCGCAGCTCGCCATGACGGCGGGTATGCTCTATCTGCCCGCGGCGCTGATCTTCCGCGAATGGCTGGCACTGGCTGGCGGTCTGGCGGCGGTCAGTCTCGTGCTGGCGCTCAACTGGAAGCGCTCACTGGAACCGGCTTCTGTTATTCTCTGCGGCATGATCGTGTCGCTAACCGCAACGGCGGCAAGCACGGCGCTCATTCTGGCCAATGGCGAGTATGTCTTTTCACTGTTCGTCTGGGGTGGCGGCTCGCTGGAACAGCAGAGCTGGGGACCGGGCATTTCGCTTGGCTTCCGGGTTTTGATCGGCGGCGGCCTTGCCTTCTTCCTGCTACGCCCGCTGACCCTGCTGGCGCTCGACAATGCCAATGCGCGCAGTCTCGGCCTGTCGCTGGCGGCAAGCCGCCTGCTGGTGATTGCCATTGCCGTCTGGCTGGCGGCGAGCATCACTGCCGAGGTTGGCATTTTGGGCTTTGTCGGTCTGGTCGCCCCCACGCTGGCGCAATTGTCTGGCGCGCGGCGTCTCAAGACGAAGCTGATCGTTGCACCCGCTATTGGGGCGGTTTTGCTCTGGTTAACTGATGGCTGCGTGAGCCTGTTGCAGACTGTCACTGGCGACCGCCTGCCGGTGGGCGCTGCGACCGCACTGCTCGGTGGCCCCTTGCTGCTGTGGATGCTGCCGCGCCTCCGCATGTTTGAATGGCCGTCGGGCAAGAGCGAGGAAAGCGCGGTTCGCCTGAAGCGCGCGGGGCTTTTCTTCGCCGTTCTGCTGTTGCTTGTTCTGCTCGCTGCTGCCATCACGCTCACTCTCGGTCGGGGTGAAGACGGCTTCGTCCTTGCCCGTGGTGAATTGTTCGACGCACTTTTCGACTGGCGCTTGCAAAGGCTTGCTCTCGCGGGGTTGTCGGGCGGCATGCTGGCTCTGGCCGGGGCCATTCTCCAGCGCATGACCGGCAATCCGCTCGCCAGCCCTGAAATTCTGGGCGTCGGCCTTGGTGCGGGAGGCGGTCTGGCGGTGGTTCTGCTGCTGCCGGTTGCGGGCCTGTCCATGCAATGGCTCGGCGCGACCATCGGCTCGGTTCTGGCGCTGATCTTCATTCTGGCCGTTGCAGCGCGCAGTGGCTTCGGTGCTGAAAAGCTGCTTCTGGCTGGTGTCGGCCTTGGCGCGATGGTCAGCTCCATTCTGACTGCCATCATTGCAACCGGCTCCCCGCAGGCCTTTGTTCTGCTTGGCTGGTTAAGCGGCACCGGCGCACAGGCAATGCCCATGCAACTTTGGTTGGCGGCAATCGCATTGGCGGCGGGGTTTGCCCTTCTGCTCGCCCTGTCGCGCTGGCTCGACATTCTGCCGCTCGGCTCGGTGACAATGCGGAGTCTTGGTCTTTCGCTCATCCTGCCGCGTCTTGTCATCGTGCTGATTGCAGCGCTTTTGACGGCCATCGCGTCCATGATGGTTGGGCCGCTTTCGTTTGTCGGGCTGATTGCTCCACATCTGGCGCGCAATTTCGGCCTGCATACGCCGAAGCGCTTCCTGACGGCATCCATGCTGATCGGTGCTTTGATGATGGTCAGCGCAGACTGGCTCGCGCGGATGGTGGCTTTTCCCTACAACCTGCCGCTCGGCCTGTTCGCCTCGCTTCTGGGCGGAGCCTGCTTCATCGCGCTTATGTCGCGCCGTAGCTCCCTATAAAATGTGATATTTTTGATACATGCGCTTTGGAAAGCTTGGCTGCCCAGCCCCTGTTCGCAGCCTGATGGAGCGCTGGCTTATCAGTGGAAGCCTATGTTTTGTTTGTAAAAACATGACTATTCAACACATGATTTTGTCGCGCTGGCTGGAATTCTTCTAAATCACTGTGATTGCATGAGATTTTCCGAATCGCTATTGCCGATGCAGAGCAATATGTCTGCGGGGACCGCGATAGAATGACCTCACGGCTGTGGGATCTGACTGAACTTTACGAGAGCGAGCAGGTTGGTCTGCGCGCTTTCGTGCGGCGTATCGTCGGCAACACGGCGACCGCAGAAGATGTCGTCCAGCAGGCCTTTCTCAACATGCTGTCGCGGCCAGACAATGGCCCTCCCGATGCCGCGCCGGGCGCGGCCTATGTCAAACGCGCCGCGCGCAATCTGGCACTCAATCACCTGCGCGATGCGCGCCGCCGCTCCGATGTGGAGATTGAGGACGACGCGCCGGAACGTTACGCCGACAGCACGCCTTCACCGGAAATCACTGCACTTTATCGCAGCGAGCTGCGCCGTCTTTTGCAGGCCATTGCAGACTTGCCGCCACGTCGCCGTGAGGCTTTTGTCCTCAACAGGATCGAAGGCCTGACTTACGATGAAGTGGCCGTGCGTATGGGAATTTCGCGCAATACGGTTATAACCCAGATTGTGGCGGCTCTGGCCGAACTCGACAAACGGCTTTCCGCATAGGAAGAGCCAAGGCAGTTGTGGGCAGGCATGAAGGATTTCGAGACCGACCCGGTTTTCATGAAGGCGCTGGAATGGTTCGTGCTTTTGCAGGATACCGCCGTCAGCGCCGATGACCGGCGTGCATTCTCGGCCTGGATGGCATCTGATCCGGCGCACCGTGTTGCTTATGAGCGTGCGCAAGCCCTGTGGCAGCGTTTCGATGCGGTAAAACCCGAATATGACAGGTACAAGGGCTCGAACCGCGTCAGCAGGCGCGGTGTCATTCTGGGCGGGCTTGCGGCGCTGGTGCTGGCGCCGGGCGTCTATATGCTGTCGCGCCCCGGCCTGTTTGCAACCTACAAGACCGATGTTGGCGAGCGCCGCAGCTTTACCCTTGCCGATGGCAGCACGGTGGAGCTTGGTAGCTATTCCGCGCTATCGGTCGATTTTTCCGACAAACGCCGCGATCTGGTGCTGCATCAGGGGCAGGGCTTCTTTCAGGTCGCCGCCGATGCGGCGCGTCCTTTTGTGGTTTCCGCCAAAGGCGGCACCATCACCGCGCTTGGCACAGCCTTCGATGTCAAGCTGGACGAAGATGCAGTTACGGTTTCCGTGGTGGAACACGCCGTGTCGGTGGCCTTTGGCGATGCCGCACCAGTGCGGCTCGACGAAGGCTGGCAACTGACGTTCGGTGGTGATGCGATTGCCGCGCCGCACCGCTCCGACAGTCAGATCGTCGAAGCATGGCGCAATGATCGCGTGATCTTCGAAGATGTGCCGCTGCGCCGTGTGTTGACGGAACTCGAACGTTATCGTCGGGGCAGAATTTTCCTGACCGACGCCGAAATAGGCAATATGCCGGTGACGGCGATCTTCGACACGCGCGACGCAGAGGCGGCGCTTGCCACCATTGCGGAAACCCTTCCCGTCAAGGTTATGAACGCTTCCGGCTGGGTAACAGTCGTCACGCGACGCTAACTTGACAAAAATTATCAAAAATATTTTCCAGACCGATCATTAGTTCGCGCTTCCGAGGTGTCTAACCATCTGAGGGGCTGCTTGGCGGCCGCCATGAAACAGAGTTTCCCGCCCGTCGGCGGGGGTGTCAGACATTGGGGATTGCAGCATGCGCGTGGATAAGACGAGCGGAATTCAGACAGGGATTGGCCAGGGACGCGCAGCTCTTCTTCTCAAATCGAAGCTCTCCTTGCATCTTCTGGCAGCAAGCGCATTGGTTGCCGTCGCTTCGTTTGCGGCAAGCCCGGTCTGGGCACAGGCGGCAGGTGCCGGGCAGCAGGTGCAGCGCATTTCCTTCGATATTGCCGCACAGCCTTTGTCCAAGGCTCTGGTGCAATATTCCAACAACACCGGCGTCCAGCTTTTCTATGATGCCAATATCGTGCGCGGCAAAAACTCCTCTGGTGCGAAAGGCTCGCTCACCCGTTCGGAAGCCCTGAACAGTATTCTGTCCGGCTCGGGCCTCTCCTACCGCATTCGCGGCAACACGGTGACCATTTCCGCCCAGCAGGCAGGCGACGCAGCAGCCGTGGCTGCGGACGGTTCGCTGCTTCTCGACACGATCACCCTGCAAGGCGCAGTGGCAGGCGACACATCGGGCAGCGTCGTGGTCGAAAATTCCAGAGGCGCAACCAAGACCGATACGCCATTGATTGAAGTGCCGCAGTCGGTTTCAGTGGTCAGCCGCAAGCAGATCGAAACCCAGAATGCGCAGAGCGTGACGGAAATCCTGCGCTATGTGCCGGGCGTGACGATTGAAACCTACGGTCCGGACCCGAAGGGTTATGACTGGATCCTGATGCGCGGTTTCAACGCCCAGTCCACCAGTTCCTATCAGGATGGCCTGCGCCAGCTTTCCAACAGCTACACCTTTTTCCGCACCGACCCCTATGAGCTGGATTCGTTGGAGGTGCTGCGCGGGCCGGTATCGTCGCTCTATGGTCAGAGCGATGCGGGCGGTCTGGTCAATCGCGTCACCAAGAAGCCGCAGGCTGAAGCCTTTCATGAAGCTTCGGTGGAATACGGCAGCTATAACCGCAAGCAGTTCGGCGTCGATCTGACGGGTCCGGTCAATGAAGACAAGACGCTGCTTTATCGCATGATCGGCGTGGTGCGCAAAAGCGATACGCAGTTCGAATATTCCAATGGCGACGAGGTCAAGGACGACCGGTACATGTTCGCGCCGTCGCTCACCTGGGCGCCGGATGCCGACACGTCGTTGACTGTTTCCGGCCAACTATTGCGTGACGACAGCGGCGGCAGTGTTCTGCCTGCCACGATCAGCAATCTTTATCCGAACTCGCCGGATATTCTGGTCGGCGATCCTGATTTCAACAGAAGCGTGCAGAAGCAGGGCAGCATCGGCTATGAGTTCGAACATCATCTGAACGACACCTGGACCCTGAAGCAGAACCTGCGTTACGGTCAGGTGAGCTTCCTTCTCGACAATGTTCTGGCGCTTGGTCTTGGACCGACGGGGATTACCCGTCAGGCGCGTCGTTTCGACGAGAATATGAGCGGCTTTGTTGTAGACAATCAGGCAGTTGCCGAATTCGAAACCGGCAATATCGCGCATGAAGCGCTGCTCGGTCTCGACTATTCCTATTCCGACTCCGACGTCTCGCAATATCGCGACCCGGCGCCAAGTCTCAATCCGTTCAACCCGTCTTACGGTATTCCCATCGCCGTGCCGACGACACTGACGCAGAGCTATCGCCAGAAATATAATCAGACCGGCATTTATGCGCAGGATCAGATCAAGTTCAACGATAGCTGGATCGTGACGCTCGGCGGTCGTTATGACTGGCTGAATCTCGACAATCATAACCGTCTCGATGACAGCGATACGGATCAGAACATCGGCAAGTTCAGTGGTCGCGCCGGCATCACCTATGTCACGCCTTGGGGCATTGCGCCCTATGTCAGCTATTCGGAATCCTTCGTTCCCAATCTCGGTACGGACAATAGCGGCAACACCTTCGATCCGTCGGAAGGGCGTCAGTGGGAAGCAGGCGTGAAATACCAGCCGAAGGAATTCGACGGTCTGTTCACGATGGCATGGTTCGACATCGTGAAGTCGAATGTGGTTTCCTACAGCTATATTGATGGCCCGCAGGCAACCGGCGAAGTCCATTCGCGTGGTCTGGAGCTGGAAGGCAAGGTCAACCTTTCCTATGGTTGGGACTTCATTGGCTCCTATACCTACACCCATACCGAAATCACTGAAGACGCCGCCGCCTATATCGGCAAGCAGTCCACAATGGTGCCTGAACATCAGGCCTCGGCATGGCTCAACTACACATTCAACAGCGGCGTTTTGGAAGGGCTGAGCCTTGGTAGCGGCGTGCGTTATGTCGGTTCCAGCTATGGTGACAAGGCCAATACCGTCAAGGTTGACGGCCGCACATTGGTTGATGCGGGTGTGAGCTACAAATACAAGGATATGACCTTTCAGCTCAATGCGACGAACCTCTTCGACAAGAAGTATTTCACGACCTGTGAAGATACCGTGAGCTGCTATGAAGGTGACCGTCGCTCGGTCATTGGCCGGGTTAAGGTCAGTTTCTAAGGCGAGTGCTTTGCTGACCCGTCGCCAGATATTACTCGGCCTGTTGTCGGGACCGGGCCTCGCACTTTGCGCGGGGCCTTCCGGCTTTCTGCATCAGGTGCAAGCAGGGGATGCGCCGCGCATTGTGTCGATAGACTGGGCGGCGGCAGAAGCTATGTTGTCTTTGGGTATCGTGCCGGTAGGGCTCTCCGATACGAGTTTCTACCGTCAGCGCATGGCGTCGCCGGTCTTGCCCGACACTGTCGCCGATGTCGGGCCATTCTGGGAAATCAATCTTGAAGCGCTGGCAGAATTGCGGCCAGATTTCATCATCGCCACCGATTATAATATGGTCATGACGCCGCGCATTGCGGATGTGGCGCGAGTGGAGCTGGTGCCAAGTATCACCACACCCAATGTCGAGCGCTATCAGCTGGCCGTCGATATTCTCAACCGCGTGGCCGAACTGTGCGGCGTGCCGCGTTCCGGCGCAGATGCGATTGCGCAAATGGCCGAGGACCGCTTTGCCGAGGCGCGGGCAAAGCTTGCCGGGCACAACCATCCTGTCGGGATCATGCTGCCCGATATTGGCGGGCGCGAGATGACCATGTATGGCGCGGGTACGCTGCCGGATGCCGTGCTGCGCAAGCTCGGTCTTGCCAATATCTGGACGGGGCCGGTCAACGGAACCGGCATGGCGCGCGCCGGTCTCGACCGGCTGATGGACAACCCTGATGCCGCATTTCTGGTGGTCGATATTCCGTCGCAACGGCTTCAAACGGAGCGTTCGCTGCAACAAAACACCATGTGGAAATTGCTTGCTCCTGTGCGTAACAAACGCGTTGCCTGGCTGAACCAGTTTCACCCCTTCGGCGGCATAGCGTCTGCGGTGCATCTGTCGGGGCTGATCGCATCTGCCCTGACACAGATGCCGGAAAAGGCGTGAGGTTGCGGTGATGCGTATCGGTGCTGTTTCATCCGGTCAGGAACATGCTCATCGGCGTTTTCCGCTTCGCTGGCCCGTGCTGATCATTGCCTTCGTTCTGGTTTTGCTGCTTGTCGTTCAGGGCTTTCTCAGCATTGCAAAGCCTGCGGAATGGCTGCGCATCATCATGGTCCCCGATCTTGACGATCCGCGCCATGTGATCGGCTTTTACAGTTTTCTGCCACGCCTTGCGGTGGCGCTTCTGGTGGGCGGGGTGCTGGGGTTGGGTGGTGCCGTCTTCCAGACTGTGCTGCGCAATCCACTGGCAGAGCCGGGTCTGCTCGGCGTCGCATCCGGCGCGCAGATCGCCCTTGCTCTTGCGCTTGTCTTTGCACCCGGCCTGTGGACCTTCGGCAGCGAACCCATCGCGCTTGCAGGCGCTGCCGTGGCGCTCGGCATTTCGCTGCTGGTCGCCTCGGCGGGGCGGTTCTCATCCACAACCGTGGTGCTGGCAGGGCTGATGGTGGGGCTCTATTGCAACGCTGTTTTCAGCCTGCTGGTCCTGTTCAACCATGACTATCTGATCAATCTTCTCACCTGGCAGGCGGGTTCCTTGCAACAGGGCGGATGGGAGGTCTTCCTTTATCTCCTGCCGCGTCTGCTGCCATTGGCTGTGCTGATTTTGCTGTTGCAGCGACCGCTCAACCTTCTGTCGCTGGGCGATGGTCAGGCCAAGGGGCTCGGCGTATCTCCGGCCTTCATGCGGCTGGTACTGCTGGCAGCGGCTGCGGCGATGGCTGCGATCGTCACCAGCAGCCTCGGATTGATCGGGATGGTGGGGCTTGCTGCTCCCAATCTGGCACGCTCCTTTGCGCCGGGCTATGATGGGCGGCGTCTGGCATGGTCCGCCATTTTGGGGGCGCTTCTGCTTGTGGGCGTCGATCAGCTTTTACGGGCAATCACGCCCTTTGTCGGCACTATTCCGGCGGGCGCTGCTGCGGGTCTCTTTACCGGGCCTGTCTTGGTGATCCTCGCAACGCGCGTGCGGCTTGGCAGTGCGCCACAAATGGGGGAAGCGGCATCTGAAACCAACGCTCTCAAGAATCCGGGGAGAGCGCTGCTCCTGCTTTGCGGTCTGTGTATCGTGAGTGCGGCTTTGTCATTTCTGGTGGCGAAGAACGCGCAAGGTTGGGCTTTCAGTCTGCCAGATGTGACGGATATGGCGGCGAGTTTCTGGCGTGTCCCGCGCATCTTTGCGGCGGCCGGCGCTGGCGTGTGTCTGGCCGTTGCAGGCGTGATCTTGCAGGGCACATTGAGAAACCCGATGGCGAGCCCCGATTTGTTGGGTATCGGTTATGGTGCTGGCGTTGGTCTGGCTGTCGCGGTGCTGTTTCTGCCCAATGCCGGTGGTATGTCCAAACTGGCCGTAGCCACCATTGGCGCTTTTGTCGTTCTGGCAGCGATTGCGCTGATCGGTAAACGCATGGCGTTTCAGCCGGAGCGTGTTCTGCTGGTGGGGGTTGGTCTTGGTAGTGCTTTCCAAGCTTTGATGATCCTGCTTCTCGCCAGCGGTAACCCGCGTGTGGCCGGGCTTTTGAACTGGTATTCCGGGTCCATGGGCAATGTCGGCAGCAGCGATGCTGTTCTGGTTTGTGTCTGTGCGCTGGTCGTTGTCCTCGCGGCGATGCTTTTGAAACGCCCGCTTGAAATATTCCCGCTTGGCGATACCACTACGCGCGCCATCGGGTTGAGAGTACCGCAAAGCCGTGGGGCTTTGCTGCTGATCGCAGGCGTGGCGACAACTGCTGCAACACTGACCGTCGGTCCCATCAGTTTCATAGGGTTGATGGTTCCGCATTTCGTGTCGCTGCTTGGCTTCCGCACAATCGGGCTTCGTTTGTCAGCAGCGGCGCTGGTCGGCGCGCTGATGTTGATCTTCGCCGACTGGTTGGGGCGCAATATCGCCTATCCATGGCCAATGTCGCCGGGTCTCATCGCTTCACTGGTCGGCGGTGTCTGGTTCCTTTGGCTGCTCTATCGCAGGAAAGGGATCGTCAGCTAGACGCCTGTTTTGGGGGTGACTCGAAGCACACGCCAACCGAGCAGCGTGAAGCCGATAGATAGCAGCAGGTTGATGATGTTGAAGAAGCAAAAGGCGGCATAGGCAGTGGTGCTGACCCCAAGTGCCGCCGCCATATAAGCACCACAACTGTTCCAGGGTATCAGCGGCGAGGTCACGGTTGCGCTGTCACCGATCACGCGGGACAGGAGGGCTGGCGCGAGGCCCCGGCTGGCAAAGGCCTGTTTGAACATGCGCCCCGGCAGGGCAATTGAAATATACTGATCGGACGTGACCACATTCGACAGCACGGCGGTTCCCGCAACGGTGGTGACCAGACCGGCATCGGATTTGGCGCGACGGATCATCGGGCCGATCAGGCGATTGAGAATGCCTGCATGTTCGATCACTGCACCGAAGGCGAGTGCGGTGATGATAAGCCAGATGGTCGTCATCATACTGGCCATACCGCCACGGCTGAGGATTATGTCGATGTCGTGGTCGCCAACGGAACTCGTATAGCCAGTGGCGAGCGCCAGCCATGCGCCTTTCAAAAGCGCAAGTGCGCTGGGCAGCGCGGCATCATTGGCAAAAGTGATCACGCGCTGCGGGTCCATAATGACGCCCTGGATCGCTCCGGCCAGAGCGCCGCTGAATATCGCGACGACGGGTGAAACCCGTGCAACTGACAGCACAAAGACCAGCAGCAACGGCAGGAAAGCCCAGAGCGAAACCTGAATCTGGCTGTCGATTTTCGTCAGAAGGGAACTGGCGTCAAAATCGTTCTGCTCACCCAGAAGGCCAAAAAGTACAATCGCGATGAGCAAGGCCGGGATCGACACCCAGAGCGATTCCCTGATGTGGTCGAATATTTCCGAACCGGCGGACGCTGCCGCCAGATTGACCGTATCGGATAGCGGTGATGCCTTGTCGCCGAAATAGGCGCCGGAAATGACGGCCCCCGCCGTAATGGCGGGCGACAGATTCATATGGGCTGCCACACCCATCAGCCCGATGCCGATGGTGCCCGCAACCGTCCAGGAACTGCCGATGCTGAATGCAACAGCAGCGCAAACAATGGCAGTCGTTGCATAGAAATAATCGGGGTTAAGCAGTTTCAGCCCATAATAGACCATGGATATGATCGTGCCGCTGAGCGCCCATGTGCCAATCAGTGCGCCCACCGCCATCAGAATGAGAATAGCAGGCAAACCAGCGGCGATCCCGTCGACAACGGAGGCGCGGACAGCGGACCATGTCGATCCGTTCTTGTAGGCCACGCCTGCGGCGATCATCCCGCAGACTGCAAGGGCGATCTGATTGGGACCGGACGAAGCCTCGTCTCCGAACAGATAATAGGAAAGGGCGAGGAACACGATCAGTGCGATACATGGCACCAGGGCATCCAGCATGGATGGAGGGCGGACGCCGCTTGTTGAACCCTGTTCGCTTTCGCTCACTCTATGGTCTCCCCGGTAGTGAATTGAGTGTAGGCGTAAGTTTAAACAAAGAAAACTCCGATCTTCGATGAAAGATCGGAGTTTCAATACTTAATTCAGTGCCAGGTTAGTTTCGGAAAGCCCGTGCTGACGATCGTGCCCTTCTTGCCATCGACAATAGCGGGAATGTCAGCCAGTGCGCCGATGGCGGCGGAGTTTCCCGTCGCCTTGGCGAAGTTACAGGCGGCATCTACCTTTGGTCCCATTGAGCCTGCCGGAAACTGGTATTGCGAGAGTGCTTCCGGCGTCGCTTCGTGAATGCCCTTTTGCGTCGGCTTTCCCCAGTCGGTGAAGACCGCCTCGGCATCGGTCGCCATGATGAAGAGGTCGGCATCGAGTTCCCGGGCGAGAAGTTCGCTGGCCAGATCCTTGTCGATGACAGCCTCCACACCGCCAAGCGACCGCTCCTTGCCCTTCTCATACATGGTGGGAATGCCGCCACCGCCCGCGCAGATGAGAATGGTGTCCTTTTCAAGCAGCCATTTCAGCGGGCGTATTTCGAATATCCGCTTCGGCAGTGGCGATGGTACAACCCGTCGCCACTTGTCGCCGTCCTGCTTGAAGGCCCAGCCTTTTTCGCCACGGATACGGTCGGCATCTTCTTTCGAATAGACCGGGCCGACGAACTTGGTCGGGTTCTGGAAGCCGGGATCGTCGCCATCCACCTCAACCATGGTGAGGATTGTGGCAATCGGAATATCGAACGGCAGAACGTTGCCAAGTTCCTGTTCGAGCATATAGCCGATCATGCCTTCCGTCTGGGCACCGAGAACGTCCAGCGGATAAGCTTCGTCGGGCTTGTAGGCTGCACCTTGCAAGGCAAGCAGCCCGACTTGCGGGCCGTTGCCATGGGTGATGATGACCTGATGGTCCTTGGTGATCGGCGCGATGGCCTCGACAGCAGTGCGTATGTTCTTGCGTTGCACCTCGGCTGTCATTGGCTCGCCGCGCCGCAAAAGGGCGTTGCCGCCCAATGCGATGACGATGCGCATCCTCAATCTCCAATCGTTGCCACAAGCAGGGCCTTGATGGTGTGCAGGCGGTTTTCCGCCTGTTCGAATGCGATATTGGCGTGGGATTCGAACACTTCGTCCGTCACTTCGAGACCATCCGAAATGCCGAACTGGTCAGCGATCTGCTTGCCCACCACGGTTTCCGTGTCATGGAATGCAGGCAGGCAGTGCATGAACTTCACCTGCGCGTTGCCCGCGGCTTTCATCAGCGCTGCGTTGACCTGATAGGGCTTCAGAAGCTTGATGCGTTCGGCCCAGACTTCCTTGGGCTCGCCCATCGACACCCAGACATCGGTATGGATGAAGTCCACATCCTTGACCGCAGCCTTGACGTCATCGGTGATGGTCAGCTTTGCGCCCGACGCCGCAGCGAGTTCCTCGGCGATCTTCCGATATTCTTCGGCAGGCCACAGGTCCTTCGGTCCACAAATGCGCACATCCATGCCCATCAGGCAGCCGACGATCATCAGCGAATGGCCCATATTGGACCGGGTATCGCCGACATAGGCATATTTGATCTGTGGGATCGGCTTGTCGCTGTGTTCCCACATTGTCAGCACGTCGGCCAGCATCTGGGTCGGGTGGTATTCATCGGTCAGGCCGTTATAGACCGGCACACCAGCATATTTGGCCAGCGTTTCCACGCCGCTCTGCGATGAGCCACGATATTCGATGGCGTCATACATGCGGCCCAGAACACGCGCGGTATCCTTGAAAGATTCCTTGTGGCCGATCTGCGAACCCGCAGGATCGAGATAGGTGACATTGGCACCCTGATCGGAGCAGGCGACCTCGAAGGCACAGCGCGTGCGGGTGGAGGTCTTTTCGAAAATGAGACAGATTTCCTTGCCCGACAGATGCTTTTGTTCGGTGCGGGCATATTTGGCGCGCTTCAGATCGCGTGCCAGATCCAGCAGGAAGCGAAACTCGCGCGGCGTGTAATCCTGCACCGTGAGGAGGGAACGATTGCGCAGATTAAAGCTCATGATACGTCTCCAAAACTATATAACGTTGCGATGAGTGCCCGGTGATCAAACCGGATCGCGCCAGATGGGGCAGGTCATGCAATGCCCGCCGCCTCGACCACGGCCAAGCTCAGAGCCGCGTATGGTGATGACTTCAACGCCGGCTTTGCGCAGTAGCGTGTTGGTGTAGGTGTTGCGGTCGTAGGAGACCACCACGCCGGGTTCCAGCGCCACGACATTGTTGCCATCATCCCACTGTTCGCGCTCGGCCTCATAAGCGTTGCCGCCCGTTGCGACCGAGCGCAGTTTTTTCAGCTCAAGCGCTTCGGCGACCACTTCCAGAAGATGCTTGGTTTCCGGGCGGACGGTGATTTTGCCATCGTCGCCGGGGTAGATGCTGAAGCAGCGGATCTGATCCACCACTTCGCCGAAAATGGTCACGAGGTCGCGGTCGCAGAAGCTGAACACCGTATCGAGATGCATGGCCGCGCGGCTCTTCGGCATCACGCAGGCGATGACGCGGGTAGCGGCCTTTGCTGCAAACAGCGCTTCGGCCACCTGGCCGACGGCCTGATAGGTCGTGCGCTCGCCCATGCCGATCAGCACGGTGCCATTGCCGATTGGCATGACGTCGCCGCCTTCCATCGTGGCATTGCCGTGGTCGGTATCGAAATCGCCCCACCAGATCTTGAAATCACCATCCTTGAATTCCGGGTGGTATTTGTAGATGGCGCGCTGGATCAGCGTTTCCGGCTGGCGTGCTGGCCAGAACATCGGGTTGACCGTCACGCCGCCATAAATCCAGCAGGACGAGTCGCGCTGGAACAGCGTGTTGGGGATCGGCGGAATGATGAATTCCGTGCCGCCCAGCACGTCGAGCATCAGTTCCTTGCCCCAGATATCGGGAAGGTCGGAAACGGCCACGCCGCCGATGAGCAACTCGGCAAGGTTTTTCGACGGAAGTTCGTCCAGCCATGGGCGCATGGAATTGGCAACATTGCGCCCCACCTGATTGGGCAGAATGCGGCGGTCGAGAACGAACTGGCGCGCTTCCTTGTCGTTCAGCGTTTCAGCGAGCAGGTCCTGCATTTCCAGAACTTCCACACCGCGTTCGCGCATTTTGAGCACGAAGTCGAAATGGTCCTTCTGGGCTTCGTGGACCCAGATAACGTCATCGAACAGAAGGTCATGGCAATTGGCTGGGGTCAGTCGTTGATGGGCCAGCGAAGGGCTGCAAACCATAACTGTGCGCAGCTTGCCGACTTCCGAATGCACTCCAAATTGTCTCATCTCGATGCTCCTGTTTGAAACCAGTGGTCTGGGTGGGAGGCCTTGCCGGTTCGGTTGCGTCATCTTGAAAGCCGGCAAAGGATCATTCCCACGGATAAGCGTGTCAGAACGGTGTGATGACCCCCGTCCACATCAGATAGATGGCGACCAGAGCCAGCAGAGTGATGCCTGCCGCGATCCACACTTCGTATCCTTCGAAGATCGGCTCGCCATGTTCCTTGCGGGCCTTGGCGTAAACCAGAATGCCGGGTGCAAAGAGCACTGTGCACATCAGCAGGAAGCTTAGTCCCGCTGCATAGACGAGCCAGACGCCGTAGAGGGTTGCAATCAGGCTCACCCACAGGTCGCGACGCCGCGCCTTGCTGTTGGCGCTATAGGTTTCGCCGCTGAGCGCAAGTTTCAGGGCGAAAGCGCCTGAGAACACATAGGGCGGCAGAATGGCGACCGACGCGATGAAGTAGAAGAACTGGTAGGCGCTTTCGGAAAAATAGGTGAGCAACAGGAAGAACTGGATCGCGAGGTTCGTTGCCCATAATGCGTGGGCGGGCGAGCCGTTCTTGTTCTCGACTGCAAACCATTTCGGGAAGGTGCCGTCACGACCGCAGGAAAACGGGATTTCCGCGCAAAGCAGCGTCCACGACAAAAAGGCGCCGCCAACCGAAATCAGAAGGCCGACATTGATGAGCAGCGCACCCCAATGTCCGACAAGCGGCTCGAAGACACCTGCCATGGATGGCACTTTCAGTCCGGCCAGTTCCGGCTGGCTCATCAGGCCGGTCGACAGCAGCGACACCAGCACATAGATGCCGAGCGCTCCAAGGAAACCGATGACGGTTGCGCGTCCCACATCCTTGCGGTTGGCCGCGCGGGCTGAATAAACACTGGCACCTTCGATGCCGATGAACACCCACAGGGTCACCAGCATGGTGCTCTTGATCTGGTGCGTGATGCTGCCGAGGGTGGCTTCTTCACCGCGGCCCCAGAAATTGAAGGTGAACTTGTCCCAGTGGAAGGCGATGATGGCGATCAGGATGAACAGCATCAGCGGCACCAGTTTCGCAATCGTGGTGACGATATTGACGAATGACGCCTGTTTGATGCCGTAAAGGACGAGCGTGTGGATCAGCCAAAGGCAGATGGACGCGCCGATGATCGACGGCAGGTTGGAGCCGTCGCCAAAGACCGGGAAGAAGAAGGAGAGCGCCGAGAAAATCGCCACTGCATAGGCCACATTGCCGAGAAAGGCGCTGAGCCAATATCCCCAGGCGCTGTTGAAGCCAATGAACGACCCGAAGCCGGCCTTGGCATAGGCGTAGGGTCCGGCATCAAGATCGGGGCGGCGGTTGGCCAGCGATTGATAGACCTTCGCCAGCATCAACATGCCGATGCCGGTGATGATCCAGCCGATAATCACTGCTCCCGGCGACGCTGCGCGGGACATGTCCGATGGCAGATTAAAAACGCCCCCGCCAATCATCGACCCAAGAACGAGCGCAATCAAAGGAAACAATGTTAGTTTGTGCGGTTCTTTTTCCACCGCAACCTGTCCGCTGTGCGTATCGGCCATGCAATTCTCCAATCGTGCGCGATTATGAGCATGAAACGAAATTTCACAGACAATGATATGAGAGCTAATCTCGCGTCATTGATCTCGATCAACGGTATAATTATTATTTATCAACTGCATTTGTGCTGGATTTCGTAAGTGAAATTAGCGCAAATTAAATAAAGTCAAGAAATTTTCTCAACTTAATTCCGAATCAGTATTTTCATGTCAGATTTATTGCTATATTCTAACTGTTAACCAGCTAAATATTGAAAAAATAATTTTAGTTTTATGGGTGTCTTTTGAATTATACTTAATTCCGACGGAAAGACTCTGAGCGTCGGTGGCGGTCAAGCCACGCACGCTGGTTCTTCCGTTCATCGTCAATGCCGTTCATTTTTTCATGCGATCCCCGCGATACGCAATTAAAACCGCCTGCGACCAAACCCGTGGTTGGCTACAGGCAGGGCAATAAATCAGCAAATTCTAATTGAGAGCTATGGCAGCGATGGATTTTATCAATATGGTTTTCTTAAAAAAATTCATGTGGTCCGGTTTTTCCAAATCGCTCGGTCATAACCTGCGGCAAGGGCGCTAATCTGCATTAGCGCCCTTGCCGCAGGTTATGACGTTTCGAAGAGTTTTCCGCTGGTCCGACTTCGTGATGCCGCTTTCGATATCAGCGGTTGCGAAACTGCGGCGGGCGTTTTTCGGCGAAAGCGTTCATGCCCTCCCGGCGGTCATCCAGCGCAAAGGTCGAGTAGAGCAGGCGGCGTTCGACATAAATGCCTTCCTGTAGGTGGGTCTCATAAGCTTTGTTGACCGCTTCCTTGGCCAATTGAACAACAGGTCGGGAATAGGTGGCCACCTTGGCGGCAAGCTTCACCGCCTCCTGCACTTGTGTGCCCACCGGAACCACGCGGCTTACCAACCCCATGCTTTGGGCTTCGACTGCCGAAAGCGCGCGGCCGCTCAGAATCATATCCATCGCCACGGCTTTGCCGACGATACGGGTCAGGCGCTGTGTGCCGCCAGCGCCGGGAATAATGCCGATGGAGGTTTCCGGCAACGCAAAGCGTGCAGTTTCGGAGGCGATGATCATGTCGCACATCATGGCGATCTCGCAGCCGCCGCCAATGGCGTGGCCGGAAACGGCGGCAATCGTCGGCTTGCGTACCCGCGCCAGCCCCTCCCATGTCGAGGTGATAAGCTGCTCCTCATAGACCTCGGCGAATGTCTTGTCCTTGATTTCCTTGATGTCGGCACCGGCGGCAAAGGCCCGGTCCGAACCGGTGACGACGATGGCGCCGATGGCCGGATCGGCATCGAAGGCGGCAGCGGCTTCGGAAAGCTCGGCAGTCAGCTGCCGGTTCAGCGCATTCAGCGCTTCTGGACGGTTCAATGTGATGATGCCGACCTGTCCTTCGACGGTGACAAGGATATTTTCATAAGTCATGAGAACCTCTCGGCAAGCTCAGGCGATGCGGACCAGAATTTTGCCCATGCGGGCCGGGTCTTCGATTTGGGCAAAGGCTGCGGGCACATTCTCCAGCGTGAAAGCGCTGTGGATCAGTGGCGCAAAACCGCCCGCCTCCCATGCGCGGATCAGGCGGACAAACTCCTCCATGCTGCCCATGGTTGAGCCGTGTATGGAAATCTGACGCACAAACAGGCGTTGAATGTCGGCGGAAGGGTGAGCGCCGGTCGTTGCGCCGCAGGTGACAAGGTGGCCGCCGCGCGCAGCACTGCGCAGGCTTGCGCCCCATGTTCGCTCGCCAACATTGTCGATGACGAGATCAGCGCCTTCTCCACCGGTCAGGCGCAGAACAGTCTTCGGCACATCGTCATTGCGATAGTCGATGACTTCAACGCCGAGATTGCGAAAATGAGCGAGCTTGTCGGTGCCGGATGTGGTGACGATAACGCGCGCGCCAGCCATGCGGGCAAGTTGCATGGCCGCATAGGCAACGCCGCCACCCGCGCCTTGGATCAACACCACGCTGCCGGGGCCTGTTGGTGCTTTGCCGAACACCATGCGCCATGCCGTCAGATAGGCGACGCCGAGGACGGCGGCCTGATCGATATCCGCATCATTGCTGATCTTGACCAGAGACCGCGCCGGAAGGGCGACCTCTTCAGCAAAGGTGCCATGGCGATGTTCACCGAGAATGCGCGCCGAGTGGCAAAGCGGCTGGTCTCCGGCAAGGCAGGGGCGGCAGGTGCCGCAAAATTCGTAAGGATAGAGAATGACGCGGTCGCCTGTCGCAAAGCCGCTGTCCTGCGGGGTTTCAAGCACTTCGCCCACACCATCAACGCCCATGATCAGCGGGAGGTCATGGGTGATGCCTGCGCCATTGTCGCGCATATAAAGATCGACGCGATTGATCGAGGCAGCAAGCATCCGCACCCGCGCAAAGCCCGGTGGGCAAGCTGGGCTCGGCATATCCATATAGGCGACGCCATCTGCGCCGCGCTCTTTCAAAACGATGGCTTTCATGATCAATCCTCCCGCCAAAGAAGGTAAATATATTTACTCAATTTATCAAGCTTCTTTCACGATGTCGTCTAAATACCGGCTTCAAAAGCCTGTTGCCTCAAATGGCATATGGGTATAAATGACAATATATTGCCATACATGGGAGGATATCATGGCTATGGATTCCGATACGCTGGCGCAATTTCTGGATACGCTGCGCCGTTTCGTTGATGACAGGCTGATCCCGGCGGAGGCTGAAGTGGCCGAAACCGACGCCATCCCGGCGGATGTTCTAGGTGAGATGCGCGAGATGGGCCTGTTTGGCCTGACCGCGCCGGAGGAGTTCGGCGGTCTCGGGCTCACGATGGAGGAGGAGGTTCTGGTCATGTTCGAGCTGGGGCGTGCTGCGCCCGCATTCCGCTCGATCTTCGCCACCAATGTCGGCATCGGCATGCAGGGCATCGCCATTGATGGTACCGACGAGCAGAAGGCAAAATACCTGCCGCTTCTCGCCTCCGGCGAGCTGACGGGTTCCTTCGCACTGACGGAGCCGGATGTTGGCTCGGACGCGGCTGCGGTCAAGACGACGGCGCGCAGGGATGGGGATTTCTACGTGCTGAATGGCACCAAGCGTTTCATTACCAATGCGCCGCATGCGGGTCTGTTCACCGTCATGGCGCGAACCGATCCGACGCAGAAAGGTGCGGCGGGCGTGTCTGCATTTGCTGTTGAGCGCGGTACGCCCGGCCTTTCTACTGGCAAGCCGGAAAAGAAGATGGGCCAGCAAGGCGCGCATGTCTGTGATGTGATTTTCGAAGATTGCCGGGTTCCCGCTTCCGCCCTGATCGGCGGCGTCGAGGGGCAGGGCTTCAAAACGGCCATGAAGGTGCTCGACAAAGGGCGTCTGCATATCGCCGCTGCCTGCGTTGGTCTGTCGGACCGGATCATCGATGATATGCTGGATTATGCGGTGAACCGCCGTCAGTTTGGCAAACCTCTGTCGGACTTCCAGCTCTTGCAGGCGATGTTCGCGGATTCAAAAGCGGATGCCTATGCGGCGCGCTGCATGGTGCTGGATGCAGCGCGCAAGCGCGACGCCAGACAGAATGTCAGTGTTGAGGCATCCTGCGCCAAGATGTTTGCCTCGGAAGCTGTCGGGCGCATTGCCGACCGCAATGTGCAGGTGCATGGCGGCAACGGCTATATTCGTGAATATCGCGCCGAGCAGCTTTATCGCGATGCGCGTTTGTTCCGCATCTATGAAGGCACAACGCAAATCCAGCAGATCGTTATCGCCAAGGCGCTTGTTGCAGGCGCGAAAGAGCGGGCCGGTCTGTAATCCCGATGCAGAAGGCGGCGGATTGATCTGCCGCCTTTATTCTATTCGGCAGCGTCTTCGGTTGAAGTCGCTTCGGGGTCAATGGCTTTGAAATTGTGCAGCATCTTGTCGAGGTAATGCAGCATGTGGATCTTGTCCTCGGTCGAGAACCCGTCCAGCGCTTCCTCGTAATAGCCGGTGATGACGGGGCGCATATTTTCGTCCCAGAGGCTAAGCCCCTTTTCGGTCAGCCGGATGAGGCGGGAGCGATTATCGGTTTCCGATACGGCGCGCTCGATATAGCCGAGACTTTCCAGTCGTGACAGGACGCCAGCCAGATTCTGCCGGCTGACCAGCAGGAAGGTGGCGAGATCGCCGACCGCAACGCCATTTTCGAAATCCGTGCGGGTCAGTGCGCCCAGCACAGCCCATTGCTGGGTGGTGATCCCATATTCTTCGAGCGCGCGCGTGCCCGTCTTATGCAGCATGTTGGCACATTGATACATCCGGAAGAACAGCCGGTTGCTGAGACCCAGGGACAGGTCGGTAAATTTTGCGCGCTCTTTTGTGGTCTTTGTCATGTTTTCCGCTTCGGTTATCGGCGACAGAGTGTACGTCCTTCGACTTTAGGTCAAGAGAGCGCGGCATATAAAATAACGTAAATATATTGACATAAATTTCTGATCGCTGTAACCATTTCAAATGGGAGTTTGCTCAGAGGTTCGGAGCTGGCTAAGGCGATAAATGCACTTATATCTGTAGTTATAAGGCATTGTTCCGCGAACCTGCCATTGGGAAGGAGAGCGCCATGCGTGGCTTAAAAGGTAAAGTAGTTGTCGTAACTGGCGGCGGTGGTGGGATTGGCTCGGCGACTTGCCTGCGTTTCGCCGAAGAAGGTGCACGTGTTGTCGTTGCCGACATCAGCGCGGATGCTGCCGCAAAGGTCGTGGATGCGATCAGGGCCAAGGGCGGCGACGCCACGGCGATGATCGTGGACCTGACGAATTTCGATGCGACGGGTGCGGCAGTAGCCAAGCTTGAGGCTGAATATGGTCCGGTCGATGTGCTGGTCAACAATGCTGGCTGGGATCTGTTCGTGCCCTTTCTCAAGTCCGAGCCGGATTATTGGGCGAAGATCATCGACATCAATCTGCGCGCAGTTTTGAACATCACCAAGCCGGTTCTGGCCTCGATGGTGGCACGTGGCAATGGCGGTCGTGTCGTGTCGATCGGCTCCGATGCGGGGCGCGGCGGCTCGTCGGGTGAGTCGGTTTATTCGGCCTGCAAGGCTGGTGTGATCGCCTTCATGAAAACGCTGGCGCGCGAACATTCGCGCAACAACATCACCTTCAACACGGTCTGCCCCGGCGTGACTGAAACGGCCATGCTGGAAAACTTCATGGAAGCGGCGGGTGACAAGGAAAAGCTGCGCACTGCCTTTGCCAAGGCTGTTCCGCTCGGTCGTCTTGGCCGTCCGGACGATCTGCCCGGCGCAATTGTATTCCTGTCGAGTGACGATGCGGCCTTCATCACCGGTCAGACGATCAGCGTCTCCGGCGGTCTGACGATGCACGGCTAAATGATCTGGAGGAAGCCATGACTGATTATACCGATATTCTCTATGAGGTTCGCGGCGGTGCGGCATGGATCACCATCAACCGTCCCGACAAGTACAATGCCTTTCGCGGTCACACGATTGACGAGCTGATCCATGCTTTCCAGAAGGCAGGCTGGGACAAGTCCATTGGCGCCATTGTGCTGACGGGCGCTGGCGACAAGGCGTTTTGCACCGGCGGCGATCAGTCCGCCCATGACGGGCAATATGACGGTCGCGGCGTAATCGGCTTGCCGGTCGATGAGCTGCAATGTCTGATCCGCGATGTGCCAAAGCCGGTCATCGCCCGCGTCAACGGTTTTGCCATTGGCGGCGGCAATGTCCTCGCCACGGTTTGCGATCTGACCATCGCGTCCGACAAGGCGCAGTTCGGACAGGTTGGCCCCAAGGTCGGTTCCGTCGATCCGGGGTTCGGGACCGCTTATCTCGCCCGCGTCATCGGTGAAAAGCGCGCCCGCGAAATCTGGTATCTGAACAAACGCTATACCGCGCAGCAAGCGCTGGAATGGGGCCTTGCCAATGCGGTTGTCCCGCATGAGGAGCTGGATGCGGAAGTGGATCGCTGGGTGGCCGAGCTGATGGAACGCTCGCCGACCGCGCTGGCGCTCGCCAAGCTTTCGTTCAATGCCGATAGCGAAAACATCCGGGGCATCGGTGCGCTCGGTATGCGCGCTCTGTCGCTCTACTACGATACCGAAGAAAGCAAGGAAGGCGGCGTCGCCTTCCGCGAAAAGCGCAAGCCTGATTTCCGCAGATTCGCGAAATAAGTCCGCCCAAGTAAGACCGGTCGGCGCGCCTGTTGCAAGGCGCGCCGCATATCCGGCGCAGACAACAAACATATGCAGACGTCTATCTGGGAGGAGGGACCAATGCTGTGCATTTCAGTGCCTCATAAGCGCCTTTGCGCCTCCTCGTTGACGTCCGGGTCAGTGAGGTAGCCATGTATCCGACCATTTTTGATACCGAGGAAATCAACGCACTGCGCGACCTCGCCCGCAAGTTTGCAAGGGACCGTCTCGCGCCGGGCTATCAGGCGCGGGAAAAATCCGGCAACTTCGGCCCTGAGCTGGTGCGCGAAATGGGCAGCCTTGGCCTCATCGCCCCTGAACTGCCGGAAGAATTCGGCGGTCTTGGTTCCGGCGCGCTCTATTCAGGCGTCATTATCGAGGAAATCGCCCGTGGTGATTTCAACATGGGCTATATCAATGTGCTCGCCTCGCTGAACGGGCAGATATTGGTGAAATTCGCCAATCCCGAGATCAAGCGCGAATGGCTGCCGAAACTGATTGCAGGCGAATTGATGCTCGCCATTGCGCTGACCGAACCGCGTGGCGGATCTGATGCCGCCAATCTTGGCCTCAAGATGGAGCGCGACGGCGACCATTACGTCATCAACGGCGAAAAGACGTCGATCTCCGCGGCTGATCAAGCCAAGGGCGCGGTGGTGTTTGCCCGCACTGGCAAGCCGGAAGATAGGGCGCGCGGCATCTCGGCCATTTTCGTGCCGATGGACCTGCCCGGCATTTCCACCACGCGTTTTGTCGATGTCGGTCAACATGCGATCGGGCGCGGCTCGATCTTTTTCGACAATGTGCGGGTGCCGGCGGATCATCTGCTCGGCGAAGAGGGCAAGGGCTTCGTGCAGGTCATGCAGGGCTTCGACTTCTCGCGCTCGCTGATCGGCCTGCAATGTCTTGGCACTGCCCGCCAGTCGCTGGATGAAGCGTGGGATTACATCAAGGAACGCAAGGCCTTCGACAAGCCGCTGGCGGCATTTCAGGGCATCACGCATCAGCTTGCCGATTTCGATACCAAGGTGGAGGCCGCGCGGCTTCTGTCACTCAATGCGCTGTGGCTCAAGGATCAGGGCATGCCGCATGTGGCCGAGGCGGCCATGGCCAAATGGTGGCCGCCGCTTCTGGCTTATGAGGCGATCCATGCCTGCCTGCTGATCCACGGCCATGCCGCCTATTCCAACGAGCTGCCGTTCGAGCAGCGCCTGCGCGATGTGCTCGGCCTCCAGATCGGCGATGGCACGGCGCATATCATGAAAAACATCATCGCACGCGAACGTGCGGGAAGGGCCGCTGTCAGCGGCTGACAATGCGCCGACAATGATTGGGAGGAGGAAACCATGAAATTCGACGCTGTGCTGATCGAGCCACGCCGCGCGAAGATGGAGGCCGAAGGCTTCTGGCCGGGCAAGACATTGCTGGACTATTTCGAAGAGTGCCTTGAAGCCAAGCCCGATGCGCTGGCGATGACGAGCATTGCCGTATCTTCGGGCGCACGGCGCGACCTGACCTGGAGGCAGATGGAAGATCTGTCCTGGCGCGCAGCGGAGGGGTTGCGGCGTCTGGGATTGGGCAAGGACGATGTTCTGGCCTGCCAGTTGCCCAATTCATGGGAGTTTGTGGTTCTCTATATCGCCTGCCGGCGCCTCGGCATCGTCTTCAATCCAGTCATGCCGATCTTTCGCGAGCACGAGTTGCGCTTTATGCTGAAGCACGGCGAGGTGAAAGCCTTTGTCGTGCCGAAGGTGTTCCGCGATTTCGACCATGAAGCCATGACTGAGGGTTTGCGGCCCGATTTGCCGGATTTGCAGCATGTGATCGTGGCGGGCGGAGCAGGCGACAATAGTTTCGATGCGCTGCTGATGGACCCTGCATTCGATAATGCGCCGGGTCTGCATGATTACTCCCTGACGGTGCGCGGCGACGCCAATGATGTCTGCCAGCTGATCTACACATCCGGCACGACCGGCGAGCCGAAAGGCGTGATGCACACCGCCAATACGATGTATTCCAATCTGGTCGCCTATGCCGCCCGTCTTGGGCTTGGCACGGAGGATATCGTCCTGATGGCCTCGCCGATGGCACACCAGACCGGCTTTATGTACGGTTTCCTGATGCCGTTCATGCTGCAAGCGCGCATGGTCCTGCTCGATCTCTGGGACAAGGCGCTGGCCGCAAGGGTGATTGCGGAAGAACGCGTGACCTTCACCATGGCCTCCACACCGTTCCTGATGGACTTGTCCACGGCGGTTGAGGACGGAGGCACGGATGCGTCTTCCCTGCGTATTTTCCTCTGCGCAGGGACAGCCATTCCGGGTCCGCTTGTCGAACGTGGCAATCGCATTCTGGGCGCGAAGGTGATTTCCGCCTGGGGCATGACGGAAAACGGCGCAGTGTCGGTCGTGCCGCCGGAAGACCCGGATGACCGGTCGGTGAATACCGACGGTCCAGCCTTGCCCGGCATGGAATTGCAGGTGCGCGGGTCTGATGGCAAACCCGCCCCGGCGGGTCACGAAGGCGAGCTTTTCGTGCGCGGCTGCTCGAATTTCGTCGGCTATCTGAAGCGTCCGCAATGGAACAATACCGATGCCGACGGCTGGTTCGATACGGGCGATATCGCGCGCATGGATGCGCAAGGCTATATCCGTATCTGCGGCCGTTCGAAGGATGTGATCATTCGCGGCGCGGAAAACATCCCCGTCGTTGAGGTGGAAGCGCTTCTCTACAAGCACCCCGCCGTGCAGCAGGTGGCGATTGTCGCCTATCCCGATGAGCGTCTGGGTGAACGCGCCTGCGCTTTCATCGTCGTGCGGTCTGGCCAGACGGTTGATTTCGACAGTATGATTTCGTTCCTTGGTGCGCAGCATCTGGCGCGCCAGTATTTTCCCGAGCGTCTGGAACTGCGTGACCGTCTGCCTGCGACGGCATCCGGCAAGATCCAGAAATTCGCGCTGCGCAACGAGTTGCGTGAAGAATATGAGAGGAACCGCAAGTGACCATAAACAGTGCCAACCGCATCGCCGGGTCGCGTGTCGTCGTAACAGGTGCTGGAGGCCCGATGGGCCGCGCCATCATTCGACGGCTCATTACAGACGGCGCACGGCAACTGGCGCTGACCGATATTTCCGGCACAAGGCTTGGCGAAACCGCTAGCCTGTTGTCGGAGGAATTTCCGGAACTGAATATCGTAACCCTGCGCGGCGATGTGACCGTGACGGCGGAAGCGGAGGCTTTCACCGCAGAGACGCTCAAAGCCTTTGGCGGTATCGATGTGCTGGTGAACACGGTTGGCGGTATCCGCTCTTCCCAGCTTTACACGCCCTTTCTGGAAATGGACGAGGCGCGGTTTCGCGCCACGCTCGACCTCAATCTGATGGGCAGTTTCCATCTGATCCGCGCCTTTGCGCCGGGCATGCTGGAGCGCGGGCTTGGACGGATCGTCAACTTCGCATCAGTGGTGTTCGGCGGTGAGGGCGGACAGGCGGATTATGCGGCGGGCAAGGCGGCGATCGCCTCGCTCACACGCAGTCTGGCGGAAGAATTTGCGCCCGCGATTACCGTCAATGCCGTTGCGCCGGGGCTGACACGCACGTCTGTCACCCAGACCATGCCCGCCGAAAACGCGGCGCGGCTGGTGTCGAGAGCCTATAACCGGCGCATGGCCGAGCCGGAGGAAATTGCCGAGGCGGTTGCCTATTTCGCTTCGGAACCAGCCCGTTTTGTCACGGGCGAGATCATGGCCGTTTCCGGCGGCTTCCATCCCCATTTATAGAGAGCGTGCCCCATGTCCGTGTCTATGTCCGATCCGGTCCACCTGTCTATCGATGACGGCATTGCGCTGATCACCATCGATAATCCGCCCGTCAATGTCACATCGCGTGCGGTGCGTGAAGGGCTGATGGCGGCACTGGAGGGGGCACAGGCGGCGGGTGTCGGACGGGTTGTCCTGACCGGAGCGGGTAAGATTTTTGTGGCCGGGGCTGATGCGAAGGAATTTTCTGCGCCGCCGCAACCGCCACAACCGCCGCATCTGCCGGATATTGTCAGTCGTATCGAGACCTTTCCGGTGCCGGTTGTTGCCGCCATCAACGGTGCGGCGCTCGGTGGCGGGTTGGAGCTGGCGCTGGCTTGCGCTGCGCGCATTGCAGCGCTGAACGCAACGGTCGGCCTGCCGGAAGTAACGCTTGGCGTCGTGCCAGGTGCTGGTGGCACGCAACGTCTGCCGCGACTGGTCGGGCTGGAGAATGCGCTGTCGCTGATCTCCGAAGGCAAGGTGATCGGTGCCGTCGAGGCGGAAAAGATCGGCCTTGTCGATGCTTTGGCCGACAATACGGTGGAAGCAGCACGGCGCTATTCCTGGCTGGAACGCCCGGCGACCGGCGCACTACGTGGCCCTGTGCTCAACAACGCTGCAATCGAAGCGGCACGCAAGCAGGTGGCAAAACGCAGTCCGAACCAGATTGCGCCACAAAAGGCCATCGATCTGATCGAGGCGTCATGCACGCTGCCTTTGAATGAGGGGCTGGCGCAGGAGCGCGCCGTCTTTCTGGAGTTGAAGTCCAGCGATCAGGCGGCTGCTTTGCGCCATGTCTTTTTCGCCGAGCGCGCGGCGATGGGACAGGGCAAGACTGGTGGCGCGGATATCGCCTCCGCAGTGGTGGTTGGCGGCGGCACGATGGGGGCAGGCATAGCCTATGCGCTGGCCGGGCTTGGCATCGATGTAGCGCTGGTCGAGACCGATGAAGCAGGCGCGGCGCGTGCTCGCGCCAATATCGCCAAGCTCTATGGCGAGGCGGTCGCGCGCGGAAAATCCACGCCGGAAAAGGCCGAAGCGGATCAGGCGGCGCGGTTCCGTTTCCATGTCGGCTATGATGCATTGCCCGCAGCCGATATTGCTATTGAGGCGGTGTTTGAGGATATTGACGTCAAGCGCGCAGTCTTTACGGCGCTTGATGCCGCCTTGCCGGAAACGACCATTCTGGCGACCAATACGTCCTATCTCGACGTCAATCGCATTGCCGAAGTGGTGCGCAATCCTGCCCGCTTTCTGGGGCTGCATTTCTTCAGCCCCGCCCATGTGATGAAGCTTCTGGAAGTGATCCGCGCGGATGACACCAGCCCGGAAACACTCGCGACGGCCTTGCGCCTTGCAGGGCGGATGAAGAAAATCCCCGTATTGGCCGGTGTTTGCGACGGTTTCATCGGTAATCGCATTTTGACCCGCTATCGCCAGATCTGCGATATCATGCTGATCGAAGGCGCGTTGCCCGCTCAGATTGATGCCGCCATGCGCGGCTTCGGCATGGCGATGGGTCCATACGAGGTGCAAGACCTCTCTGGTCTCGACATCGCCTATGCCAACCGCAAGCGTCTGGGGTGGAAGACCAAGGCAGGTTTTCGCTACATTCCCATCGCTGACCGTATCGTGGATGAAACGGGTCGCCTCGGTCGCAAGACCAATGCGGGCTGGTACGATTATGAGGGCAGCAAGGCGTCACCTTCGGCGCTGATTGACACCATCGTCATCGAAGAATCAAAACGCGCCGGTATTGAGCGTCGCGCCTTCAGCGACGAGGAAATCGTTTCGCGCGCGACGACGGCGATGGTCGAGGAAGGTTTTCGCATTCTGGAAGAAGGCATTGCCGCACGTTCCGCCGATATCGATCTGGTGATGATCTATGGCTACGCATTCCCGCGCTGGCGCGGCGGGCCGATGCATTGGGCGGGGCGTGTCGGCTTTTCGGAAATAGAGCGACGTATCGCGGAATATGCGGCCAAAGACCGGGCCTCTTGGGCTGTGCCGAATCTGCTCGCGCAAGCTGTTGCCGAGGGCAAAACACCTGAAGACCTTTAGAACAATTACCTCCCAAACTTAGCCCTTCACGACGAAGCGTTCGGGCCTTCCGTCTCTGGCGGGAGGCCCACTTTTTTCTGCCGTTCCGCAACAATTAAGATGAGCTGGAACGAACTGGCTTTTTATAGTCTATAAAAAATATAGAAATACTTTTCTTATCAGTCCGCGCCGCCCAATCTAGGGTTTGAGCCAGACTGTCCAGGCCATCAAGACCGAAGGCAAGACGACAGAATCCCACCGACCGTCCAACCTTCGAGGCCTTAATTTATGACATCCAGCCTTATCTCCCGCCGCTCGTTTCTTGTGGGCAGCTCGCTTCTCGCAATCACCCTGTCGACGGCTGCCAAAGCCGCATCCAAAGCAACATCAAGCGCGACGAAAGCCGCAACGGGCGAGCCTGTCTCCGGCGGCACGCTGGTGATCGGGCAGTATCAGGAGCCGACCTTCTACGACCCCAACCGGCAATATTCCTGGGAAACCTACCGTCTCGACAAGCATATCTATGAATCGCTTTTGGCTGAAGATCTGAGCGTCACCTCGCAGGACGGTCCGCCGCCGCTGGTGCCCGCACTCGCGGTAAGCTATGAAGCCAATGACGACTTCACCCGCTTCAAGTTCAAGTTGCGGCGTGGCGTGAAATTCCATGACGGCGAGGATTTCAACGCCGACGCGCTGCACTTCAACATCCGTCGCTTCACCGACAAGGATTTCGAGTTCTACGACGTTCGCGCTGGCGCGACGATGAAGAATGTCTATGGCACGCTGACCGCCTTCAACATCATCGACGATCATACCGTCGAATATGTGTTCAGCGAGCCATTCCGCGAGTTCCCACGTATGCTGCCGCAAGGCAATTACGTGTCGGGCGTTTTCAGCCCGAAGGCATTGCGCACCTATGGGCAGGACGGTCTGGCCGAACATCCAACCGGCACGGGTCCGCTGAAATTTGTCGAACGTATTCGCAATGAAAAGACGGTTCTGCAGCGCAACGATGACTATTGGGGCACCAAGGCGCGTGTCGAGCGCATTATCTTCCGCCCGATCACCGACGATTCCACCCGCCTTTCGGCGTTGCAATCCGGCGAAATCGACATTCTGACACGCACCCCGACCGATGCCGTCGAAACGCTGACGGATGCGGGTTATCAGGTGCTGGACAGCACCGGCGCGGGTCAGCTTTTTCTCGGCTGGCACTTCACGAACAAATATGCCGCGTCGGCCAAGGTCCGGCAGGCGATTATTCAGGCCATCGACCGCGAAGGTATCGCAAAAACGCTTTTCCGCGGCCATGCCCTGCCGTCTTACAGCATCCTGAATATCGGCAATACGGCCTATGATCCGGCGCAGCGCGACCATGCCTATGATCCCGAGGCTGCCCGCAAACTTCTGACCGAGGAAGGCTTTAAGGACGGCGAGATTGCCTTCACCATAGTCACCGACGAAGCCAACCAGCCGACAATCGAGTGGATCCAGCGCGATCTGGCCAAGATCGGCATCAAGGTCAGCATCATCTCGCAGGAATGGCTGACCTATACCGCCAATCTCGGCAAGCTGCCGGATGATGTCGCGCTGTTTGCGATGGAATGGGGCTTCATCACCCCATATTGGCTCAAGCTGGTCTATCAGGGATATATTCTCGGTCATGGTGGCAAGGACGCAGTCGGCGAGGAAGCAGCAAAGCTCATCGCCGCCGCCACACGCGAACCCGATGAAGCCAAGGCGATTGCGCTCTGGAAGCAGGCCAATGGCGTGCTTCAGGAAAAGTCGGCGATCCTGCCGCTGCTGACCTTCACGCGCTACTTCACTGCTGCCGCCAATGTTCGCGGCTTCAACGCACCGGCGCAGAATTTCTACGATCTCAGCACGGTCTGGCTTGAAGCATGACACGTTATATCCTGCATCGCGTCCTACAGACGATCCCGGTCTTCTTCGTCATTTCGGCGCTGGTCTTCGTTGCCGTCCGGCTTGCGCCGGGCGACCCGATCAGCAACGCGCTACACGGACAGGTCTCGCAGGAATCGATCAATGCAATCCGCGCGCAATACGGTCTGGACCAGCCTTTGCTGGTCCAGTACGGCGTCTGGATCAAGGATCTTCTCTCCGGCACATGGGGTAATTCGCTGGCCCTGCGTGTGCCGGTCGCCAGCGTGCTCGGTCGCGCTTTCGCCAACACACTGATCCTGACGGGTGCAGCCGTGGCGATCTGCCTCGTGTTCGGCACATTGATCGGCCTCTTCTCCGGCCTGCGTCAGGGCAGCTTTGGTGATCGCGTCGTCATGCTGCTGGTTCAGGTGGCGCATAATCTTCCGGTGTTCTGGCTTGGTCTGATCCTGATCTGGATTTTCGGCGTCCAGCTGCGCTGGCTACCGGTATCGGGCATGTACAATGCGCGCGGCGATCAGGGGCTGGCCGACCTGCTGCGGCATCTGGTGCTGCCCGCTCTGTCGGCGGCGATCATCTCGATGCTGATCCTCGCCCGCATGGTGCGGTCCAGCGTGATCGACATCATGAACTCCGATTACATCCGCACCTATCGCGCGCTGGGCTTTCCCCAGGCATCCATTGTACGCCGCCACGTTGGGCGCAATCTGCTGAGCCCTGTCATCAACATGACCGGCTTGCAGATCGGCTATCTGCTGAGCGGCGTGATCTTCGTCGAAAACGTGTTTGCCTGGCCCGGCATTGGCACACAGCTCTACAACGCTGCCGCAGGTCGCGATTACCCGATGATCCAGGCTGGAACCATGCTGATTACCGGCTGCTTTCTGGCCGTCAATCTCCTCACCGATATTGCTCTCGATCTTCTGAACCCGCGGCTGTCCCGGACGGCGAGCGGCTCCAACTGATGAAAGGCGACTTCTCATGGCTATCGTGGAAACCACGCAAACCATCCTGTCCCGCGAGTTGGGCAGCTCAACCGCATCCCTGCGCTGGCATCGCCTGACACGCGACAGGCTGGTCTTGGCCAGTCTGGTGTTCATTCTTGCAGTCGTGGCGGTCTCGGTCGCAGCACCCTGGATTGCACCATATGATCCGAATGTTGCCGACGCGGCGCTGCGTCTCGCACCGGTTGGCACGCCCGACCATATCCTCGGCGTGGATGCGCAGGGTCGCGATATTCTGAGTCGGGTGATCTGGGGCGGGCGTTCCTCGCTGCTGGTCAGTGTCCTGCCGGTTGCGGCTGCGGTGCTGCTCAGCATCGCGCTTGGTCTTGCTGCTGGCTACAAGGGCGGCAAGCTTGCGGCCTTCATCATGCGCGTCATCGATCTGGCATTCGCCTTCCCGATGGTGCTGCTCGCCATTGGCCTTGCAACAGCCTTTGGCCCCGGCCTGTGGACTGTCGGTCTCACCATCATCTTCAGCGCCACGCCCTATCTCACCCGTGTCGTCTATGCCGAAGTGCGTGCAGAACGCGACAAGGAATATGTTGAAGCGGCGCAGGCGCTGGGCGCATCGCAGTTTGAAATCGTGTTCCGCGAAATTTTGCCCAATGTTGCAACCTCGGTGCTGGTTTACGGCACTACGATGGTTGGCGGCATGATCGTCTTTTCGGCGGGCCTCAGCTTTCTCGGTCTTGGCGCACAGCCGCCGACCGCCGATTGGGGGCGCATGGTGTCGGAAGGCTCGAAGGTCTTGATCCTCGGATCGGCGCATGTGGCCACGGTCCCGGCTCTGGTGATTGTCGCTGTGGCGCTGGCTTTCAACTGGTTGGGCGACGGCCTGCGCGATCTTCTCGATCCGCGCCGATGACGCATTTCTGGAAAGAATTGATATGACACTTCTGGACGTAAAAGGCCTTACCGTCGCCTTTGCCAATCGCGACCGCTACGATACGGCGGTCGAGAACATCGACTTCCGTATCGAGCCCGGCGAGATCGTGGCGCTCGTGGGCGAATCCGGTTCGGGCAAAAGCGTGACGGCTTCGGCCATCATGGGCTTGCTGCCGCAACGCAGCACACGGCTTGGCGGCAGCATCCGCTTTGAAGGGCAGGAATTGCTGGATCTTTCCGAGCGGGCACTGAACAGTGTGCGCGGCGCAGGCGTCAGCATGATCTTCCAGAACCCGCTGACCTCTCTCGATCCATCGTTCCGGATCGGCCAGCAGCTTGAAGAAAACCTGCGTTATCGCAAGCAATTGAGCGCCAGTGCGGCGCGGGAAGAAGCGCTCGGCTGGCTGCACAAGGTCGGCATCCGCAATGCGGAACGGGTCTTACGCTCTTTTCCGCATGAGTTGAGCGGCGGCATGCGGCAGCGCGTGATGATCACACTTGCCATCATGAACAATCCGAAGCTGCTGATTGCCGACGAGCCGACGACAGCGCTCGATGCCACGATCCAGAAACAGATTCTGGATCTGCTTCTGGATATCAACCGTGAGTTTGGCACGGCGATCCTGATGATCACCCATGATTTTGGCGTGGTGTCCTATCTCAGCCAGCGCGTTGCCGTGATGAAGTCAGGCAAGATCGTGGAGCAGGGGCCGACGGCGCAATTGCTGACCGAGCCGCAGAACGATTATACGCGCCGCCTCATCAATGCAGTGCCGGTTGTCGGCGACCGCATCGCCAATCCGTCTGCATCGCGCCGCATCGGCGTGGCGGCTTCAGCCGGGGCCGATCAGGGCGCAGTGCATGTGCGTTCCGACGAGGTGGTGCTCAGCCTTGAGGGCATTCACAAGGAATTTGCCAGCCATGCAGGTTTCTTCAGCGGCAAGGCGGCGCCTATCTCTGCCGTGCGCGATGCCACTCTCGATGTGCGCCGTGGCGAGATATTCGGTCTCATCGGCGAATCCGGTTCCGGCAAATCGACACTGGCGCGCCTTGCGGCCAAGCTTATCCCCGTCACCAGCGGTTCTATCCGCTTTCTGGGAGAGGATATCGGCACGCTGGATGCCGAGGCCAATCGCCGGTTCCGCAGCCGGTTCCAGTTCGTGTTTCAGGACAGCACCGCATCCCTCAATCCGCGCAAGACTGTTGGCGAACAGCTGATCGTCGCGCCGCTGCGTCTCAAGCTGGTGCAAAGCCGCAAGCAGGCGCTAGAGCAAGCCGCCGAAACGCTGGAGCGCGTGGGGTTACGCGCGCAACATCTCAATCGCTATCCGCATGAGTTTTCCGGGGGACAGCGCCAGCGCATCGGCATCGCCCGTGCGCTGGCCGTCAATCCGGAGTTCGTCATTCTCGATGAACCAACATCGGCGCTCGACGTCTCGATACAGGCGCAGATTCTCAATCTGTTGCTCGATCTCAGAGAAAGCCTGAACCTGACCTATCTCGTCATCGGCCATAACCTGCCGGTTATCGAGTTTCTCTGCGACCGCGTCGCGGTCATGGAACAAGGCCGGATATTGGAAACCTTCAATGCCGTCGACCTTTTTGCCAACGGCAAGCACCCATCCACGCGCAAGCTTATCGAATCCGTTCTGCCCATCCGCCGGGTGCAGCAGCCTGCGGACCAAAGCGCGCACCTCAATGCAATACAGGAGTTAGCATGACACAGTCCCAACAGGTGGCGCTGGAGCCAATCTGGCCGCAGGTGCCGGATTCACAATTCGAGACGCTGGCAGCCCGGTTCCGGCCCATCTTCGCGAAAATCCGCGCCGGTGCGGTGGAGCGGGATCGCAACCGAATCCTGCCGGTCGAAGAGCTGCAATGGCTGCGTGCTGAAAAGTTCGGCGCAATCCGTGTTCCGCGCGAACATGGCGGCTATGGCGCAAGCCTTGTTACGCTTTTCGCGCTGCTGATCGAACTGGCGGAAGCCGATTCCAATCTTGCGCAGATTTTGCGTGGTCATTTCGGTTTCATTGAAACGTTGTTGCCTGATCCCACCAGCCCGTGGAGTGCACGCTGGCTGACGCTTGCCGGTGCCGGTGACTGGTTCTCGCCAGCTCATACGGAGCCTGGAGATTCCCGCCACGGCAGCTTTGCAACTGTCGTGACTGATGGACCGGAAGGACCAGAAATCAATGGACGCAAGTTCTATACGACCGGCGCTTATTATGCCGACTGGATCGGCGTCACCGCGGGGCGAAACGATGCATGGGTTACCGTCGTGGTTTCCACCAAGGCGGAAGGGCTTACCATCATCGACGATTGGGATGGGTTCGGTCAGGCACTGACGGCCAGCGGCACAACCATCTTCGACCATGTGAAACTCGACGAAGCGGATTTCGTTTCAGCGCTCACGCAGGCCGAACATCTGTCGTCGGTCTATCAGTTGACACATCTGGCGACACTGTCGGGTATCGGACGCGCAGCCGCGAGCGAGACGGCCACCTATATTGCCGAACGCCGCCGCACCTATGCCCATGGCAATGCCGATACGGCGCGGGAAGACCCGCAGATTTTGCAGGTCGTAGGCTCTGTCTTTGCCAAGGTTTACGGCGCCAATGTCGCCACGATAACCGCAACGACGACGATTGAGCGCTTCTTCGAAAAACTGCTGAAGGGTGAAGCCACGGAAGACGACCGCGTGCGGCTCGATGTGGAAGTGTTTCAGGCGCAGGTCGCGACAGCCACCCAGATTCTGGAGGCGACGACCTTGCTGTTCGGCGGGCTTGGCGCATCGGCGCTCAGCAAGTCGCGCGGTCTGGACCGGCTTTGGCGCAATGCGCGGGCGATTTCCTCGCACAATCCTCTGATCTATCGCGAGCGGCAAATCGGCGATTATGTGGTCAATGGCAATGGGCCGCAGAATATCTGGGGCGCCAGTCCTGCCAGGAACACGCAGACTGCCGAAGAGCTTCAACCGGCAAAGGCGGATGCAGCATGAAAAAGATCATCTATAACGCCTTCGCGCATGTCACGCCGAACCACCACAGCCATGGCTATTGGCGGCATCCTAATGGCCGCCATCAGGTGGATTTCAAAAAGCTCCAGCCCTGGATCGAACTTGCACAGGAAGCCGAACGCGGCTTTTTCGATGCGGTTTTTCTGGCAGATGTTGCCGGTGTTTACGACAAGTTTCGCGGCGGAAAGGAAACCTCGATCCGCACCGCGATGCAGTTTCCGAGCCACGATCCGGCAAGTCTCGTTTCGGCGCTGGCCGCCGCCACGAAACATATAGGCTTTGCGGTGACAAGTTCGGTCTTGCAGGAGCATCCTTTCGGCTTTGCCCGCAAGATGTCGACACTTGATCACTTCACTGACGGGCGTGTGGCGTGGAACATCGTCACCTCCTATCTCGACAATGCCGCCCGCAATTACGGTCTGGAAGCGCTGCCGCAGCATGACGACCGCTATGCCTGGGCCGAGGAATATCTCGAAGTCGTCTACAAGCTGTGGGAAAGCAGCTGGGAAGACGATGCGCTGCAAGCCGATGCCGAGCGCGAGATTTATGCCGATCCGGCCAAGGTGCACACGATCAATCATGTGGGCGAGCGCTATCGTGTTGAGGGTCCGCATATTGTCGAGCCGTCACCGCAACGCACGCCCTTCCTGTTTCAGGCAGGAGCGTCGGAAGCAGGACGCGATTTTGCAGCCAAACATGCGGAAGCGACCTTCATTCCTGCCCGGACGCCCGAAGGCGCACGGCAGGACATTGAAGACATACGCGCCCGCGCCATTGCCTTCGGACGCCAGCCGGACGATCTCAAGTTCATCGTTTCTCTGGCGCCGGTGATTGGCGCGACTGAAGAGGAGGCGCATCGCAAGCGCCGCGAGCTGAAGGAATGGTTGAGCATCGAGGCGTTGCAGTCGTTCTGGAGCGGCGGCATGGGCGTCGATCTCTCAGATATTGATCCGACGCGGCGGCTCGATGAAATTCTGGAGACCAATTATGTGCGCGGCAATGTGCGGGCCTTCATTCAGGCCGCACCGAGCGGCGTCGTCACCTTCGGCGATCTTCTCAAGGAAACTGTTTCGGGCCGTTTTGCCGGCACGCCGGAACAGGTGGCAGACGAAATACAGCGCTATGTCGATGTGGGTGTCGATGGCTTCAACATTGTCCCGGTGACGACGCTTGGCTGGTGGCCGGAATTCGTGGACGGCGTGGTGCCGGTGCTACAACAGCGCGGCCTGATCCAGACCGAATATCGGGAAGGAACGCTGCGCGAAAAGATCAGCGGAAAGAGCGCTCGACTGCCAGCCTATCATGCAGGCCGCAACTGGCCGGTAACGCAAGTCGCCGCCGAATAGAGCATTTCCAGCAAAAGTGCGAAGCGGTTTTGCGTCCGGAAATGCTAAAAAACAAAAACTTAGAGCGGTTCCGACGATTCCGTCAAACAGGAACCGCTCTAGATATAGCGGAGCGCCGATCACTCGGCGCTCCGCTTCAGATATTATCGTGCCAAACCTGCATCTTGCAGGAACTTGACCGACGGCATGATCTTGTTCTTGTCGCGCAGTTCGAGGATCAGGCGCGGATTGCTTTCCAGCTGGGCCAGAGCGGCGAAAACGCCATGCCAGCGTATGGTGCCTTCACCGATGCCCCAATGACGATCCGCATGGCCGTCCGCATCCTGCAGATGGACGTGCTGCAGGCGGTTGCCTGCACGGCGGATAAAGTAATCGACAGGATGCGCGCCAAGCGAGCCATAGGTGAAATGGGCATGGCCGGTATCGACTGAAACCGCGACCGATGGCGACTGGAAGCTGTCTGCGAGCAGGCAGCGCGCGTCGGTGTCGATGTCTTCGATATTCTCGATCACCAGCGTGCAGCCGATTTCTTCGGCGCGCTTGACGACTGGCGCCAGCGTTTCATGGGCATAGTCCACGATCTGCGGGCCGCTTTCCGGGAAATTGTCGATATTGTTATAGGTCCAGAAATTATAGGGGCTGTGAATCACCATCTGCGTAGCGCCGATGAATTCACAAACCTCCAGTCCCTGAAGATAACGCTCAGTGACGATCTTGCGAATGTCTTCGTCCTGATTGGAGAAGTTGAGACCCCAGAAAGGACCGTGAATGCCAAGGCGGCCCTTGTAGCCGTCAAGCAAGGTCTTGATGCGGCTTGCTGGTGTCTTCCAGTCTGCTTTCAGGAGAGCAACATGGACAAAATCCTGTATCTCCAGATCGCGGTTTTCCGACAGGATGAAATCGAGATTTTCTTCGAGATAGGACAGCGGCACGGCTGCGCCGAGAAGCGGCAGGTCGGACATAATCAATTTCCTGGATTGACCGGAAGCCATAAGGATAGAGCGGTTCTGCCTCGCCTCCGGATTGATGTGCAGGCAGAACCGTTGTTCAGGTAATATGTGTCAGGCTGTGGCTTCAGCCAGTGCCAGACGCGATGCGATCACCAGATCGGGACTGTCGGAGGTGATGTAGGCAACGTCACGCTCCATCCAGCGGTCGATCAGTGCGCGATCATTGAGCGTCCACACGCCAAGGCGGTCCTTGGGAAACAGCGACGTGATGCGATCGAATTCGGCTTCGAACAATTCGTGGTGAACACCCACATAACGGACCAGAGGTTCAACACTGCGGAAGAAGGTTTCCAGCCCGCCATTGCGCTCCACCCATTGTGCGTTGAGTGAAATCAGCCGGTCGATTTCCGGCGCGATTTCCGCGCAATGTTCAACCACGCTGCGGTCGAAGGAGTGCAGCACGACATGATCGCCAATGTTGCGGGCGCGGATGATTTCCACGGCCTTTTCCACCAGACCGTGATAGGGCTTGCCGTCCGAGCCGGATTTCAGTTCGACATAGAGAAGCACGTCCGGCCGCGCGGCGAAGACATCGAGCACGTCCTCGAAGGTGGGGATGTGATCGGCGGTAACCGTGCCCTGTTCGTCTTTCAGCCGAACGGCGCGACGACCAGCATCATCAAGCGCGCGCACGTCACCGGAGCCTGTAGTGGTACGGTCGAGCGAGGCGTCATGAATGACGAGAATTTGCCCGGCATCAGTCAGGTGAAGATCGAACTCCACGCTATCGATGTCGAGGTCCAGAACGTTGCGAAAGCCGGTGAGCGAATTTTCCGCCCACAGGTTGCGAGCGCCGCGATGGGCCATGATCTTTTTCATGTTTTGTGTCCTTACTGAACGGTCGGGTCGAGCTTGTCGCGAAGCCAGTCACCCAGAAGCGAAATGGAGAGGGTCGTCAGAACGATCACCAGTGCCGGAGCCAGCATTATCCACGGCGCACGTGTCAGATATTCGCGCGCGAACCCAACCATATTGCCAAGCGACGATTCTGGCGGCTGAACGCCGAGACCGAGGAAGGAAAGGCCGGATTCCATCAGGATGATTTCCGGAAATGTCAGCGTCATCGAGACGATCAGCGTCGAGGCGACATTGGGCAGGATATGACGGAAATAGACGCGGAATGGTGTTGCACCGAGCTGCATCACAGCGCTGGCATAGCCCTGTGCTCCGGCGGAAATGGCAAGGCCACGCGCGATACGGGCATAGCGTTCCCAGCCGTAGAAACCCATCAGGCCGATCAACAGCGGCATGGAATTGCCGAAGAAGGCGAGCACCGCAAGCGCCAGCACCATGAAGGGCAGGGCGGCCTGAAAATCGGCGAGCATCAACACGATGTGCTCGACCCAGCCGCGAAAGCGGGCGGCGAGAAAGCCCAGCAAAGTGCCGAAGACGGCAGACAGGATCGTCGCGCCAAAGGCAATCACCAGCGACACGCGGATCGACTGGATCAGGCGCGAATAAACATCGCGGCCCAACTCATCTGTGCCGAGCCAGTGTCCGGGTGATCCCACCGGAACAAGCCGCGCCATCAGGTCCATCTTGGTGATGGAATAGGGCCGCAGATAGTCGGCAAAGATCACGACGAACAGCATTAGCGCCAGCCAGAAACAGGCAAAGGCGACGCTCATCGGCATGGTGGTGCGCAGGCGCGTGATGAGCGCAGGCGCCTTGACGGTGGGGGTGGGGATCAGAGCAGTATCGGTCATTGCGTCCACCTCAATGCGCGGCTTTGGTGCGCAGGCGCGGGTCGAGAACGCCGTAGAGCACATCGACAACGAGATTGGAGATCACCATGCAGCTTGCAATAATCAGCAGCAGGCATTGCACCACGGCGAGGTCGCGATTGGCGACCGACACCACCAGAAGGCGGCCAATGCCGGGCCATGAGAAGATGGTTTCGACCACCACCGCCCCGGCAATCAGTGCGCCGACCATGAAGCCGACGATGGTGACAATCGGCACCGATGCGTTGGGCAAAGCGTGTTTCCACACCACATCGCTCCAGCTGATACCTTTGGCCGATGCCGTGCGGATATAAGGCTGTCCCAGCACTTCGATCATGGCCGAGCGTGAGAACCGCGCCAGAACCGCCGTGCCGCCAATGGCGATGGTGAGGGTCGGCAGAATGCCGTGAATCCATGTATCGCTGCCGCCGGATGGCAGCACGCCGAGCTGCACCGAGAAGATCAGTACCAGCACCAGACCGAGCACGAAAGACGGCACGGTGAAGCCGAGGATCGACAGGGTGATGACGCCACGGTCGGCGATGCCCTGACGGTGCAGCGCGGCGTAGACGCCTGCCGGAATGCCGAGGCAGAGCTTGATGATGAGCGCCGGAATGGTGATCTGGAGCGTGGCGGGCACACGTTGCAGCACCAGATCGATAGCCGGTGCCTTGTCGCGCATCGAGATGCCGAAATCGAAGCTCAATATGCCCTTGAGATAGGACAGATATTGCAGCCAGATGGGGTCGTCGAGGCCCCACGCCTTGCGGAAGGCATCGATGGATTCCTGTGGCGCATCAGGGCCGAGCATGATCTGCGCCGGGTCACCGGACATGCGCAGCACCACGAAGGCAAAGGTCATCACCAGAAAGACGGTGATCAGCGCGCGGAAAAGACGGGACGCTATGAAGGTAAGCATGGGTGCCTCACGCAGCGCTTTTCGCCGGCTCAACGAAGTGACAAGCCGTACGCCGGTCAAAGCCGGTTGATTCCAGATCGGGCATCGTCGTCGGGCATTGAAAGCCCGCCACCGGACACCGGGGATGAAACACGCAACCGCTTGGGCGGTTTGCGGGGTTTGGCGGTTCACCCTTGAGGATCATGCGCTGGTTGAATTTCTTGCCCGGTATGGGAACGGAAGACACCAAGGCCTTGGTATAGGGGTGCTGGGGTGTTTCGAAGATGACGCCGGAGCTTGCCTCTTCGACGATCTTGCCGAGATACATGACGGCGACGCGGTCGCAGATGTTGCGCACGACCTTCAGATCGTGGCTGATGAACACCATGGCGATGCCATGTTTTTCTTGCAGGTCGCGCAGCAGATTGACCACCTGCGCCTGAATGGAAACATCGAGCGCGGAAACCGGTTCGTCGCAGACCAGCAGCCTAGGGCTGGTTGCAAGGGCTCGGGCGATGATGACGCGCTGGCGCTGGCCGCCGGACAATTCATGCGGATAGCGTTCGCCCTGATCACGGCGCAGCCCGACGGATTGCATCAGTTCGCTGACGCGTTCCTTCAGTTCCGCGCCGGAAGCTAGCCCATGAATTTGTAGCGGCTCGCCGATCTGTGCCGCAATCGGCAGGCGGCGATCCAGTGCCGCCAAGGGGTCCTGAAAGACAAGCTGCATCTGCGCCCGCAATTTGCGCCAATCAGCTGTGTGGCGGCGCGGCAATGGCTTGCCGTCGAACAGAACCTCGCCCTCGGTGGCGTCGTCTATGCCAAGCAGCATGCGCCCGAGCGTGGACTTGCCGCAGCCGGATTCACCGACGATGCCAAGCGTCTCGCCGGGCTGGACACGCAGGCTGACCCCATCCACCGCCTTGACCGGATCGGCTTTTTTGAAGAGGCCGTCGCTCCGGTAAACCCGTACCAGATTGTTTGCTTCGAGCAGGAAACTCATGCCAGAGCGCCTTCTGTCGGGATGGTGCGGCTGTGATAGACGTGCGATGCCGCGCTTTCCGCATGGGGGTGAAAGCAGGCGACCTTCTGGCCGTTTCGCATCAGAAGATCGGGAATTGCGCTCATGCATGTGTCACTGGCTTGCGCACAGCGTGGCGCGAATGCGCAGCCTGTCGGGAGATTGCGCGGATCGGGCACGGTGCCGGGAATGGCGCGCAGTCGCTCACGTCCGCCGTCAAGACGCGGGATCGCTTCGAACAGTCCCCGCGTATAGGGGTGCTGTGGCCTGTCGAACAGTTCGATGGTCGGGCCGCTTTCAACGATACGCCCGGCATACATCACACAGACGCGTTCGCAAATCTGGCTGACCGCGCCGAGGTCGTGGCTGATGAACACAACGGCCATGCCGGTTTCGCGGCGAATCTGATCCAGAAGATCGAGAATCTGCGCCTGAATGGTTACATCAAGGGCTGTGGTGGGTTCGTCGGCGATGAGGACGTCAGGCTGACCGGCCAGCGCGATAGCTATCATTAGCCGCTGGCACTGGCCGCCGGAAAACTCATGCGGATAGAGATTGAAACGGCGCGCCGCATCGGGAATGCCGACACGTTCCATCAACTGGACAGCTTCGCTGCGCGCTGCCTTGTCTTTCAGGCCGCGATGCAGCGACAGCGATTCGACGATCTGATGGCCGACTTTCTTGACGGGATTGAGCGACGAACTCGGATCCTGAAAGATCATGGCGATACGCCCGCCGCGAACGCTTTCCTTGACGGAGCGGGCGGAGCCAACCAGCTCCCGACCGTCGACCTTGACCGAGCCTGACACGGAAGCCTTGCCGGGGAGAAGCCCAAGGGCGGCAAGCCAGGTCACGGACTTTCCGCAGCCGGATTCACCGACAAGGCCCAGCGTTTCACCGCGGCTCACGTCGAGATCGATTCCGTGCAGAACCTGCACGCCGCTGAAAGAGACCTTCAAGTCCCGGATGGAGACGAATGCCACGGTCGTCCCTTTCTTTCGGTCAATCGCGGTCTTTTGCGATTATCGATGCAATTTCATTGGGAATGAGAAGGCTGGCATTGTGAAATGCCAGCCCTGGTCTGTGGATCAGACGTTCCAGTTGGTGGAGCGGAAATCCATGGCGAATGCCGGTGCGGCCTTCCAGTTCAGTTCCTTCTTCATGCCGGTGAAGACGGCATTCTGGTGCAGAACATTGTAGGCCGGGTCTTCGCGCTCGCAGATTTCCAGCATGCGCTTGATGGCTTTCTTGCGCTGGTCGCGGTCGGTGGATGTTTCCATGATGACCGACAGTTTGTTGACCTCGTCGTTCGACCAGTCCTTCTTCTGCTGGGCTTCACCATTCGGGCCGAACTGGACCACCAGCGGCGTGATCGGATCGTTGATGTTGTTGGATGCCGACCAGTCACGAACGCCCTTGACGCCTTCCGGATCGTGAATCTGCGCCCAGTTTTCCTTCATCTCGATCTCGACATTCAGGCCGACCTGCTTCCACATTTCCACCAGAACCTGCGCCGTCGGCGTCTGGTTGGTGTAGTAGTTGTTCAGCAGGCGGTAAGGGATGGCATCGCCCTTGTAATTGGCCTGCTTGAGGAGATCACGCGCCAGTTCAGGATCGAATTTCGGCGGCTGCCAGTCATCGATGAACATGTCGGAGGTGCGGAAGCTCTCAAATTGCATGCCAGCCGGTACAACCGTCTGACCAGCCCACAGCGCATCGACAATCGCCTGACGGTCGATCGAATGGGTCATGGCACGGCGCACCAGCGGATTGCGCAGGATTTCGTTCTGCGTGTTGAAAACGGTGATGCGGTGGTTCCAGATGGTCGAGCTTTGGATTTCGAGGCCCGGATTGGCGGTAACGGTGCCGATCTGGTCTGGCGGCAGATCGCAGGCAAAGTCGTACTGGCCGGAGATCAGGCCGTTCACGCGGCTTGCAACTTCCGGCACTTCGACGAAGCGGATTTGCTGTAGCGGCGGCTGGCCACCCCAATATTCGTCGTGGGCTTCGAGAACGAGTTCAACGTCCGGCTTGTAGCTGGCAACCTTGTAAGGTCCGGTCGTGACCGGCTTGCGCGCCCATTCGGCATAAGACTTGGATTCATCCCAGGCGCGCTTGTTGGCGATCTGCGAGCCGAAGGCATAGAGGCGACCTTCGAGCGTGACATCCGGCGTCGCATTGTGGAAGCGGACCGTATATTTGTCTACGGCTTCGACACCGCGCAGCGCGGGCCAGAGACGGCGCGAAATGCCGGGGATGGCGGCAGGCAGTTCTTTTTCCGTCTGCGGCTTGAAATTGGCTTCATAAAGCGTCTTGCCGCCAGCAGGCTCGGTGCCGGCAAAAAGGCGCTCGTCGGAGAAGGAGAAAACCACGTCTTCGGCGGTCAGTTCATCGCCATTGTGGAACTTCACGCCCTGACGCAGCTTCAGTTCGATGGTCTTGTCGTCGAGACGCTTCCATTCGGTGGCGAGGCCCGGAACCGGACCCTGATTGCCCATCCAGTCGCGCAGGATCAGGCCTTCCCACAGGTTCGGGAAGAAAACGCGCTCGCCGACATTCGACTGTTCGTTCCAGATGTCGAGCGTGTTGTTGTTGGTGATCTTCTGAACGGCGACGGTGACCGAGCGGCGCTGATTGGCGCGGACAATCCCTGGCATGATGAACGTGCCAGCGGCAGCGCCCATGAGGCCCAAAGCGTGACGACGATTGATAAGCATGTTTTCCCCGATCCGTAGCGGCCGCGGAAATCCGCTGGCCAGACTAAAACTGAGGGCGGGGAATAGGCCTCAAATGTAACAGGCTTTTCTCAGTTGCTTGAAGCTTTCTTGACACTCTTGTGTATAAATCATCGCCCATGCATATATGTTAAGTTGAAATTCAAAGATGACATTTATTTTTACGTGTATCTATTATTTTAAACCGGCAATCTGTCGTGGCCTCACATTGGCCCCCTAAATTTTTTCTCGCCCCGCTTTTCGCCGAGAAAAACCTGCCGTAACTTTCGCCTGCACTCTGATTTGTTCTGTGGGTTTGAAAGCAGCGTTTATGTCCATCGATAAGGGTAATCTGGAAAAACTTGCCTCGCAGCGGGTCAATGGTGTCGGCGGGCTGACGGTCCATTTCAAGGACGGGCGCTCCCGCATTTCCAGGCTTTATCAGGAAGGCGCAGCCAAAATCCGTATGCCACAGGTGGCGCATGATCCGCTGGAGGCCATCCTGATCAATACATCCGGCGGGCTGACCGGTGGTGACCGGCTGCGCTGGGATGTGGAGCTTCAGGAAGGTGCTTCCGCCGTCGTCACCACGCAGGCCTGCGAACGTATTTATCGCTCGGGCGGTGGTGAAGCGCGCATCGAAACACACATCAAGGTGGCAAAAGGCACGCGTCTTGCATGGCTCCCGCAGGAAACCATTTTGTTCAACCGCTCTGTGCTCTCCCGAGAGCTGGATGTCGAGATGGATGAAGGGGCGGAAGTGCTGCTGGTCGAGGCAAGTGTGTTCGGGCGTCTCGCGATGGGTGAAGCGGTGGAACAGGCATCGTTCAGCGATCGCTGGCGGGTGCGGCTCGGCGGGCGTCTGGTTCATGCGGAAGAGTTCCGCCTTGGGCCTGATGTTGCTGCGGAATTGCGGGCCGGAGCGGTTGCGGATGGCGGGCTTGCGGTTGCCACGGTGCTGCTGGTTTCGGCGCAGGCTGAAAGGCAACAGGAGGCCGTGCGCGCCATCATCGGCGAAGAGGGTGGCGCCAGCGTCTGGCAGGTCGGCGGCGCCTCGAAACTTGGCGTGCGGCTCTATGCGCCAGACAGTTATGCCTTGCGCAAGCGCCTCGCTCCTTTGCTGGCGCTGCTCAATGGAAAGGCAGGACTGCCTAAAGTTTGGTCAATTTGAACGTGCGGCCACCGGGCCGTGTCTAAGGAGAAGGTTCGGTACGAAGTCATGAATTTGACGCCCAGAGAAAAAGACAAGCTGTTGATCGCGATGGCGGCGATGGTCGCCCGTCGCCGTCTGGAGCGCGGTGTGAAGCTCAATCATCCGGAAGCCATCGCCCTGATCAGCGATTTTGTTGTGGAAGGCGCGCGTGACGGACGCACCGTGGCCGACCTGATGGAAGCAGGCGCGCATGTCATCACGCGGGAACAGGTGATGGCGGGCGTTGCCGAGATGATCCACGACATTCAGGTCGAGGCGACATTTCCGGATGGGACCAAGCTCGTCACGGTGCATGAGCCGATCCGCTGATTTTGAATTTCAATTTTTGAAAAGGTGCAAGATGAAGAAGATAACGGTCCTGACGGCAGCAGGGTTTGCGCTCATAGCAAGCCCGGCCTTTGCCCATCTCAATCCCGCCGAACATGGTTCTTTTGCCGCCGGTTTCTCGCATCCGTTTTTCGGTGCCGATCATATTCTGGCGATGGTTGCCGTTGGTCTTTGGGCGGCAATGCTGGGCGGGCGTGCGCTTTTCATCGTGCCTGCGGCTTTTGTCGGCGTCATGCTGCTCGGCTTTGTGGCCGCACTCATCGGAATGCCGCTGCCTTTTGTTGAGCCGGTGATACTGGCTTCAGTGGTCGTGCTTGGCCTTCTCGTTGCGCTGGCCTTGCCTGTTTCGCCTGTCGTTGGCGCAGCGATTGCCGGTTTCTTCGCCTTCTTTCACGGTCATGCCCATGGCGGTGAAATCGGCACTGCGACCTTCTTCGATTATGCGGCAGGCTTTGCGCTGGCCACGGCTCTGCTCCACGCAGCGGGCATTGCCATCGGTCTTGGCGTCGGGCGTCTGGCCTCCGGTCGTGGCGGACGCCTTGCCTTGCGAGTCGCGGGTGGTGCTACGGCGCTTGGCGGCCTGATGCTGATGGCGGGTTGAGGTGCACCATGATACCCGGTGAAATCATCACACTTGATGGCGACATAGAGCTGAATGCGGGGCAACCCACGGTCACGATCAAGGTCGCCAATACCGGCGACCGCCCGATCCAGGTTGGCAGCCATTATCATTTCTACGAGGCGAATGCGGCGCTGTCATTCGACCGGCAAAAAGCGCGCGGCTGCAGGCTGGATATTGCCGCTGGTACCGCTGTGCGCTTCGAACCGGGGCAGGAACGCGATGTGACGCTGGTTCCCCTCGGCGGCAAGCGCGAGGTCTACGGGTTCCGCCAGAAAATCATGGGTAAGCTTTAATTCAGAACCAGAGCACATCCCGAAAAGTGTGAAACGGTTTTCGGACGAGATGTGCGTCAAAACAAACGGTTAGAGCGCCGACGGAGAATTTCATGCCAGCCAAGATCAGTCGCGCCACCTATGCGCAGATGTTCGGCCCCACCACCGGCGACAAGGTGCGCCTTGCTGATACGGAACTCGTCATCGAGGTCGAGCACGACCTCACCACCTATGGCGAGGAAGTCAAATTCGGCGGCGGCAAGGTCATCCGAGATGGCATGGGGCAAAGCCAGCTTTCGCGGGCGCAAGGTTCTGTTGACACTGTCATTACCAATGCGCTCATTCTGGATCACACCGGCATCTACAAGGCCGATATCGGTCTGCGTGACGGGCGCATTGCGGGTATCGGCAAGGCGGGCAATCCCGATACGCAACCGGGCGTCACGATCATCATCGGCCCCGGCACCGAAATCATTGCGGGTGAGGGCAAGCTCGTCACCGCAGGCGGTATCGACTCGCATATTCACTTCATTTCGCCGCAGCAGGTGGATGAGGCGCTGAATGCGGGCATCACATGCATGGTGGGCGGTGGCACCGGCCCCGCGCATGGCACACTGGCCACCACCTGCACGCCGGGGCCATGGCACATTGCGCGGCTGATTGAATCCTTCGACGGCATGGCGATGAATTTCGGTGTGTTCGGCAAGGGCAATGCCTCATTGCCGGGCGCGCTGGAGGAAATGGTTCTGGCAGGAGCTTGCGGCCTCAAGCTGCATGAAGATTGGGGCACGACGCCTGCGGCCATCGACAATTGTCTGTCTGTCGCTGACCATTTCGACGTGCAGGTGGCGATCCACACCGATACGCTCAATGAAAGCGGCTTCGTGGAAGATACGCTCAATGCCTTCAAGGGCCGTACGATCCACTCTTTCCATACGGAAGGTGCGGGTGGGGGGCATGCGCCGGATATTATCCGCGTCTGCCAGTATCCGAATGTTCTGCCCGCCTCGACCAACCCGACACGGCCCTATACGATCAATACGGTCGCGGAACATCTCGACATGCTGATGGTCTGCCATCACCTGTCACCGGCCATTCCCGAAGATATTGCCTTTGCGGAAAGCCGTATCCGCAAGGAAACCATCGCCGCCGAAGACATTCTGCATGATATGGGTGCATTCTCGATCATTTCGTCCGACAGTCAGGCCATGGGCCGTGTGGGTGAAATGATCATCCGTTGCTGGCAGACGGCGGACAAGATGAAGCGCCAGCGCGGCAGCCTGCCGGACGACAAGCCGGGCAATGACAATTACCGCGCCCGTCGCTATGTGGCGAAATATACCATCAACCCGGCCATTGCTCACGGCATGTCGCATGAGATCGGTTCGGTGGAAGTTGGAAAACGCGCCGATCTGGTCTTGTGGAATCCGGCTTTCTTTGGTGTCAAACCGGATATGGTGTTGCTGGGCGGCTGGATCGCGACGGCGCCGATGGGCGATCCGAACGGTTCTATCCCGACACCACAGCCGATGCATTATCGGCCCATGTTCGGCTCCTTTGGTAAAGCGCGTACGAATACCTCGATAACCTTCGTTTCGCAGGCGGCAATCGATGGCGGCTTGCGTGAGAGGCTCGGCGTGGACAAGCAGATGGCGGCGGTCGTCAATACGCGCGGCGGCATCGGCAAGCAGTCGATGATCCTCAACAATGCCATGCCGCAAATGGAAGTTGATCCGGAAACCTATGAAGTGCGCGCCGATGGCGAGCTTCTGACATGCGAACCGGTGGACGTCGTGCCGATGGCGCAGCGTTATTTCCTGTTCTGAGAATTGAGGTAGAGAATGTTCCGTGCAGTAGACATCATCCGTGCGCACGAAGTGATCGACGCCGTTCCGGCGGCTCATGCCGTGCTGGAGCGTGACGAACGCCATTTGCGCCGCAAGGCAATCACGCTCGACACGGGTGAGAAGGTGCTTGCCGATTTCGCCGATCCGGTGGTGCTGGAACATGGCGACCGGATTGTTCTGGACGACGGGCGCGAGATTGAAATTCGCGCTGCCAGCGAAGAACTTTACGAAATCCATGGGCGCGACCAGCTGCATATTGCCCAGCTTGCCTGGCATATCGGCAATCGCCATCTGGCGGCGCAGATTGAGACGGACCGTATCTTCATTCTGCGTGATCACGTCATTAAGGCGATGCTGGAAGGGCTGGGCGCAACTGTGACCGATGTGGTCGCGATTTTCAGCCCGTTGCGCGGAGCTTATTCGGGCGGCCATGCGCAACATGACCACGGGCATGGTCACGATCATGGGCACCATCACCACACGCACGACCATGACCATCACCACCACCATCACGACTGATCCCAACACCGCCCTTTTGCGGCTGATGGCATGGCTGTCGCCGGTCTTTCCGGTCGGCTCTTTCAGCTATAGTCATGGGCTGGAGCGGGCGGTGCATGATGGCTTCGTCACCGATGCGAAAGAGTTGAAGGACTGGCTGCACTGGCTCGTCACACGCGGTTCCGGTTGGAACGATGCGGTCCTGTGCGCGGCAAGCTGGCGACGGGCAATGGCGGGTGAGGATTTGCGCGACGTGGCCGATCTTGCGGAAGCGCTGGCAGGTTCGCGTGAGCGGCATATGGAAACCATGCTGCAAGGTGGGGCATTCATGGCCGCTGCGCGCAGCTGGTCTTCGCCAGTCTTTGATCAGTTGCCGGGCGACTGTGCTTATCCGGTGGCGGTCGGCGCAGTGGCAGGAGCGCATGGCGTTCCGCTCGGCTCAACACTGGCGGCTTTCTTGCAGGCTTTCTGCATCAACATGTTGCAGGCGTCCATCCGCCTGTCGGTAACGGGGCAAAGCGGCGTGACCACCACCATGGCCGCGCTGGAAAACACGCTGGCAGAAACCGCCATGCGCGCCGGACAGTCCGGTCTGGATGACCTTGGTTCGGCGACTTTCATCGCCGACATCATGGCCATGAAACACGAAACACAGCATTCGAGGCTTTTTCGCTCATGACACAGAAGAATGGACCGCTCAGGATTGGTATCGGCGGGCCGGTCGGCTCCGGCAAGACGACGCTGACCGAAAAGCTCTGCAAGGCGCTGCGCGACACATATTCGGTCGCTGTCATCACCAACGATATTTATACGCAGGAAGACGCCTTTATTCTGGCGCGCCATCAGGCATTGTCGGAAGATCGCATCATGGGCGTGGAAACCGGCGGCTGCCCGCATACGGCAATCCGCGAGGATGCGTCGATCAACTTGCAGGCCATTGCCGAGATGAACCGGCGCTTTCCCGATCTGGATATCGTGTTCATCGAATCCGGGGGGGATAACCTTGCGGCTACCTTCTCGCCCGATCTCGCCGATCTGACGCTCTATGTCATCTCCGTCTGTCAGGGCGAGGAAATTCCCCGCAAGGGCGGGCCGGGCATCACGCGATCGGACTTTCTGGTCATAAACAAGAGCGATCTTGCGCCCTATGTGCGGGTGGACCTTGAGGTGATGGAAAGCGATGCAGCGCGCATGCGTGGCAAGCGCCCGTTTGGCTTCACCGATCTGCATCGCGGTCAGGGTGTGCAGGAGGTGATCGACTTCATCGTCGAAAACGGCGGTCTGGATATCCGCGCCGCTTGATTGGCACGGTTTCGTTATATCTGAACCAGCGGCGTGTCTTCATCGAAGAAGCCGGAGAGGTTGTGCAGCGGATCGTTCAGCGACCGCTTGCGGATGGTCAGAAGCGTGTTGAGACCGTTTGCGATGCGTTTGGCATAGCCAAGGTCATTCAGAAGTGAGCTGAGTTGCAAGCCGCTGACTTTCTCCTGTCGGTTCGCCTCGAACAGCTTTGCGCCGAAGTCTCGCTCGAAGTCTTTGACCTTCTCGATGAAAGCCTGCTGGTGGGCGTCCCATTTGTCGCTGGCGGCATCGGCACGGCTCAGCACGCGAACCTCGTGCAGCACATTGACCAGATGTTCGCGCAGCTCCACATAAGCGTCCCGCGCCGGTGAATTGGTCTGCCGGAGATAGAAGCCGAGATTCTTCTGGAGATGCTTGGCGTCCTTGACCATTTCCGCCATTTGCAGCGCAATGACCTGACCGGTCATCCAGAAATTCTGCTGGTCCGTGTTGTTTCCGGGATCAACCTTGCCGATGAAGCTCAATATGTCGCCATAGACGCCCTTGATATAGAGCCGATAGAGCAGATCGGCATCGACATAATCGACGTCGGGCGCGGCGCGCATGATGGCTTCGTCATGCTTGGCACGATTGATTTCGCTGACCGGCAGGTAAAGCGCGTGGCAGATCACTTCGACACTCAAACGGCCAAGATGCTGCAATTCATGCACGAGCGCTTGCGCAGCCGTTTCGGGCGAACTGAGCGCCGACTTGTCGAGATAACGGGCGCGCAGCGCGTTTTCAGGAAGATCGGGCGTATCCGCCGGAATGAGAACGCGCGGCTCCGGCCTGTCCGGCAGCATGCGTTCCAGAAAGCGTGTGAACGGGACCAGCGCGGGCCAGAAGATCAGCACGCCCAGAATGTTGAACTCGCTGTTGAAGATCGCGAGCTGGATCAACTGATTATCCCCGACCCCCATTGCTTGTGAGAGCCATACGGCAAGGCGAACCAGCATTCCCATCAGGATCAGCGAAATACAGGCGGTGATGACATTGAAAATCACATGTGCCAGCGCCAACCGCTGACCGCTGCGATTGCCGCCGAGCGCCCCGGCAACGCCGGTGGTGACGCTGCTGCCGACATTGGCCCCGATGGCAATCGCCGCCGATTGCCAGAGATCGACTTGCCCGAGACCCAGCGCTGCAAGCGTCAGCATCAGGGTCGCATGGGTTGATTGCAGCAGCAGGGTCAGCACAAGGCCAATGCCCGCGAAAATAACCTGACCGAGCCAGCCGTCGATCCTGTATTGGGCGAGATCGAAATTCTCGGTGACGACGGAAAAGCCCTGCTTGATGCCGTCAATGCCGAGGAAAATGAAGGCGATGCCAAGCAGAATGCGCCCGAAGGCCTTGATCTTCGGCCCGAAGAAACTTGCCAACACGCCGAACACCATCAGGGGCAGCGCCAGCGACGACAGGCTGAAATTTTGTCCGGCCAGCGACAGCAGCCATATGCCGGTTGCCGAGCCCAAGTTTGCGCCGAAGATGATGGATATGCCCGCGGCAAGTGAAATGAGGCCCGTGGTGATGAAGGCGATGGTCATGAGCGAGACAAGCGTACTCGACTGCATCACCGTTGCGCCGACCAGTCCAACCAACAAGCTTTTCCATGAGGTGGAGGTGCCGCGCGCCAGCATGCGTTCCAAGGCGCTGCCCGCCAGATTGCGCAAGCCTTCTTCAAGGCATTGCATGCCGAACAGGAAAATCGCCAGTCCAGCGCAAAGTGTCAGCCAGCTTTCATTGAGCCAGAAACTATAGCCGAGGATGGCGATCAGTATCAGGCCAAGAAAGCGCGCTGCCTTCTGGCCCACTCCATTTTCCGACGACACGAGAGCTGCCATGGTTGCTGTCTTGTTTCCTTCGTGCGGGGGGATGTTTCCGTATTGCAGCCCGTCGGTGTCATTGTTGCGCCTTCGGGTGAAGTATTGGTTGATGATAAGCAGCTCGCCCAAAAAGTGCTATCTGGAAATTTCGGCCGGAAAGTTTCGACCGGAGAATTCCGAATACGAAATTCGTTTCAACTGAATTAATTTGAATTGCAAATCAAATTAATTCGTGCTTTATTGCCGTCATGCAGTCCAATTCGTCTTCTCCTCGCTCCCAGTTCGGGATTCGCTTTTCGTTGCTTGCCCGGCGTTGGCGGCGTGCGCTTGACGCGCGCCTTGCCGAAGCGGGGCTGTCCGATGCCACCTGGGTGCCGCTGATCCATCTTCAGACCACCGGCGGCGGCGTGACGCAGAAGGAACTCGCCGCGCTGGTCGGCATCGACGGGTCGAGCCTTGTGCGGCTTCTGGACATTCTGTGCCGTCAGGAGCTGGTCGAGCGTCGGGTCGATGAAAACGACAATCGCGCGCGCCTGATCTTCCTCACGCCGAAGGGCGAGCAGCGCGTCGCCGAAATCCGGCGTGAACTGGCCAAGGGCGAAGAAGACATGCTGGTGGATATTTCCGATGCGGATCTGGCCGCCATGCTTGACCATTTTGACTCTATCGAGCAGCGCCTCGCGGCCAACCAGCTGAGACGCTCACAGGAAGCCGGAGAATGAGCAGCGAAAAGACCTCTGTGACGGAATCGGCCCGCAGGCTGGACGCCGCGCGCCAGCTTTTGCAGCCGCAACAGTTTCAGGAGAGCGTCGCGCTTTCGCGGCAGCCTTCCATTCGCAATTCGTCGCTCGCGGGCCTTCAATCGGCAGCCACGGCAGTCATCGCCTTGCCGCTCGTCTATCTTTCGCCCTGGTCGCAGCTGATCGGCTTTGCTTCGCTTGGCGCTCTGGTTGCTTTGTTCGGACGCTTTGCACCGCAGGCAAGCCGCAATCGCGTCGTGCTGCTATGCGCGATCTGTCAAACGCTGGCTGTCCTTAGCATGTCGCTTGTCGCCGCAGCGGGTGCGCCGCTGGCGGTGCAGCTTGCGCTGCTCGCCGTTCTCTGCGGTATCTTCTGTTTCGTGACCACGACCGGAAAATTTGGCCCTCCTGGAGCGTTGATCTTCATTTTTGCCGCGGGTGCATCGATGAGCCAATCTGTTACCTTGCAGCAGACGATGGAACGCACGGCTGCTACTGCGATTGTCGCGCTGCTGGCCTGCGTGATCTGCATGTTGACGGAATATTTCCGCCATCAGGCCAGCCCGGAGAAGCCTTTCCCTTCGGAACCGTTGCGGCCAGTCAGTAACCGGTTGATCGCTGCTGCGCGCGTTGCCTTTGGTGCAGGCGTGGCCGCATTTGCCGTCTATGCTATGGGTGCCGCTCATCCGGCCTGGGCGGCGATGGGTGCCGTTGCCGTGATGCAGGGCGCGCATCTGCATATCAATATGAGCCGCGCCTTGCAGCGCATGGCAGGCACGCTTTTGGGCGCTGTCGTTGCCTGGATGATCCTGACGCATGCTCCGTCCATATGGACGTTGATTGCGATACTGGCGTTCCTGCAATTCGCAACCGAAGTGATCATCGGCTCCAATTATGCTCTGGGGCAGATCCTGGTCACGCCGATGGCGCTGCTGATGACCTATATCGCTGCGCCCAGCCTGAACGGGGCCGATATGGTGTCGGAGCGGGTGTTCGACACATTGCTCGGTGCAGGTATCGGCATTGTCTTTGCCGTGCTGTTTTCAACGCGGGACGACCGGGCCTATCTCGCCGAACACCATTCAAAAAGAACGCAGCGCTGATTGCGCTGCGAGCGGATTAATTCCATTCGTTTTATAGAAAATAGAAAATGCTTTCCCTATTCGGGGTGAGAAGGCAGTCGTCGGCTTTGAACGCCGCTGCATAGCGTGACACCATTTCGTTACGTCAGGTCCGGTCAATCGGACAGACAACGACCGCAATGAAATGATGGTGGCAAGCATGGGCGAAAAAGCGTTGAGACTGGTGGAAGATACAGCGGATATTGCTGTTTCACCCGATGAGCTGAAGGCTGCGATGCGGCAGTTGGCTGGCGGCGTCAGCGTTGTTACCGCCGGTTTTGGCGATGGACGCACCGGTGCGACAGTTACCTCGGCGACCGCGCTTTCGGTCGATCCGCCGACGATCATCGTCAACATCAATCGTGGTTCATCGGTCTGGCCCGCCATCAGCCGCCACAATCATTTCTGCGTCAATGTGCTGTCGGCTGCACAGCAGCCGATTGCGGATCGCTTTGCAGGCAAGGACGGTATCAAGGGCGTTGCGCGTTATGCCGATGCGGAATGGTATACGCTGGAAAGCGGCGCGCTGGCGCTGACAGGTGCTCTGGCTGCTGTCGATTGCGCGGTGGAAGACGTCATTGAACGGCACACCCACGCCATTATCATCGGTCGTGTTCTGAAAATCGTGGCAGGCGGCGGCGAGCCGCTTGTTTATCACAATGGCGGCTACCGGCTGCTGGACCTGTTGTCAGGCGCTTAGCTTGGCCCATTCCGGGGCTGTGCTGTCATCTTCGAGGCCACCGTTGCGGGCGAACTGTTCCAGCGTCATGGAATCAAGAACGCCAGCAATGGCTTCGCGCACGAGCAGCATTGACCGGCGCACCTGACAGGCGCGGTGATCTTCGCAATCTTCGCAGGGCTGATAGGCCATGCGGCTTGCGCAGCGTATGGGTGCGAGTGGCCCGTCGAGAACGCGGACCACCTGGCCTATTGTGACATCGGCTGCCGGTTTGGAAAGGCTGTAGCCGCCGCCGGGGCCTTTCTTGGAGCGCAGGATGCCATCGTTGCGCAGTTCCAGAAGAATGGCGTCGAGAAATTTCTTGGAGATATTGTTCTTGGAAGCAATCTCGGCGACGAAAGCGCTTTCGCCGGGTTCAAGCAAGGCAAGATGCGCCAGTGCTTTCAAACCATATTTGCCCTTCTTCGTCAGCATGAACACTCCACCGATAGTCGCCAATGGCTGGTTGCGCATGCTTTTGCACGAAATCGAGCGAATAGATAGTCTATTTACAGGTAATAGACCCCGATGCGCTTGCCTCCGATGATCTCAACCGCGATCTCCATATCGTAAATGTCGCTCAGAATTTCCGGATGGATCAGTTCGTCCGGCGTGCCCTGATGGGCGACCTTGCCATTGCGCATGGCAACGATGTGGTTGGAATAGCACGACGCGAAGTTGATATCGTGCAGCACCAGCACCACGGTCTTGCCAAGCTCATCGGCAGCGCGGCGCAGCAGTTTCATCATCGATGCCGCGTGTTTCATATCGAGATTGTTCAGCGGCTCATCAAGAAGCACATAGTCCGTATCCTGACAGAGCACCATTGCCACGAAGGCGCGCTGGCGTTGACCGCCGGACAGTTCATCCAGAAAGCGTTCGCTTAAGGTTTCAAGGCCAAGATAACCGATGGCCTGTTCCACATGCTTGCGGTCTTCGCTGTTCGGTCGGCCCTTGGAATAGGGGTAGCGCCCGAATGTCACGAGATCGCGCACGGTGAGGCGTGAATTGATGGCGTTTTCCTGCCTTAGAATCGACAGACGTTTTGCCAAAACATCGCCTGATGTGGTGGTGACATCGAGACCGTCCACGGTCACGCGGCCCTTGTCCATCGGTAAAAGGCGGCTGATCATGGAAAGCAGGGTCGATTTTCCGGCGCCATTGGGGCCGATGATCGACGTCACGCCGCCCGCGGTTAAGCGCAAGGACACGTCATCGACGACAAGCGCGCCGCTATAGGATTTGCTGACTTGGCTTATTTCGATCAACGCGCATTTCCCCTGACAAGAAGGATAATGAAGACGAGACCGCCCAGGAATTCAATGATGACGCTGAGCGCGGTATTAAAGGCAAAGGCCCGTTCGAGAATGGTCTGGCCGCCGACAATGCAGATGATGGCCAGAAGAACGGCAATCGGCAGAACGACGCGATGTTTCCCCGAGCCTGCCAGCATGTAAGCGAGATTGGCAACAAGCAGGCCGAAGAAGGTGATCGGTCCGACGAGTGCGGTCGAAACGGCGACAAGCACCGTGACCATCAGCAGGATGAGCCGCACCACTCGGCGGTGATCGACGCCGAGATTGATCGCAGGTTCGCGTCCAAGCGCCAGCACGTCAAACACATGCAACAGCCGCCAGCCATAGAGCGACACGGCAGCGACGATAATCGCCGAGAGCGTCAGAATGTCGGCGTTGATCGTGTTGAAACTGGCAAAGAAGCGGTCCTGCAAAACCGCGAAAAGGTCGGGATCGAGCATGCGCTGCATGAGATTGGACAGGCTGCGGAAGAATACGCCGCATATAATGCCGACCAGCATCACCAGATGCAGGCTGCGCGCCGCGCCCGAAAACAGCCAGTAATAGAGCGAACCCGCAAACAGCACCATCACCACGGTTTCGGTGATGAAGCGTATGTTCGGTCCGATCCAGTCGACATGCACCGCGCCGAAGAAAAAGACGATGACGGTCTGGATCAGAATATAGAGCGCATCAAAGCCCATGATGGATGGCGTCAGGATGCGATTATTGGTGACGGTTTGAAACAGCACGGTCGAAACGGCGATTGCATAGGCCACCAGCACCATGGCGGCCAGTTTTGTGCCGCGGAAGGACAGAATGAAAGACCAGCTGCCCTTCGCGCCAATCGTCATGAAGGCGACGGCGGCAAGAAGGGCAATCACGCCGAGAACGGGGATGAGGATCGCGGGGCGTCTAAGCAAGGCGCGAACCCCGCCGCAACAGGAGATAGAGGAAGATGACGCTGCCCACGACGCCCATCATCGTGCCGATAGGAATCTCATAGGGAAAGCGGATCAGGCGACCGGCAATATCGCAGGCGAGCACGAGGCCCGCACCGAGAACGGCGATCCATGGCAAGGCGCGGCGCATATTGTCGCCGATGAACATGCTGACGACATTGGGCACGATCAGGCCGAGAAACGGGATCATGCCGACGGTGACGACGACCGACGCGCTGACCATCGATACGATGACGAGGCCGAGCGTCACCACGCGGCGATAGTTGAGGCCGAGATTGGTGGTGAAATCTTCACCCAGCCCCGCCACTGTAAACCGGTCGGCGGCAATATAGGCGACGACGGTGAGCGCGAAGGCGATCCACAGCAATTCATAACGTCCGCGCAGCACGCCGGAGAAGTCGCCGGTGGTCCACGAATTCAGCGATTGCAGGAGATCGAAGCGATAGGCGATGAAAGTGGTGATGGCACTGATAACCCCGCCGAGCATGATGCCGACGAGCGGGACGACCAGCACGGAGCGAAGCGGGATGCTGTGCAGGATGCGCAGAAACAGTGCCGTTCCCGCCACTGCGGTCACCGAAGCGACGAGCATCTTGATGAAGACAGGCGCTTCCGGCGCGAAAAGAATGACAAGGAGAATGCCAAGACTGGCAGATTCGACGGTTCCCGCTGTCGAAGGCTCGACGAAACGATTGCGGGTCAGCATCTGCATGATCATGCCGGCAACGGCCATCGACATGCCCGCCAGCACAATGGCGATGGTGCGCGGAATGCGGCTGACAAGCAGCAGTTCAAGCGCGCTGGCCGGGCCGTCATTCGCACTTTCACCGGGGTAAATCAGGGCGTGCAGTGAGACGTCGCCGACCCCGATAAACAGGCTGATGACAGCCAGCACGGCGACAACAACTATAGCTGCGGCTAGACCTTTCACGCTTTGTCCTGTTCTCTTGCCTTGTCATGCATCGGGCTGTCCAGCATGGCGGACAGCCCGGGTGACTGGGTCAGAAAGTGCCCGACTTTTACTTTGCCTTGTCGAAGACTTCCGACAATTGGTCGATGGTGCCGTGCAGGCCATTGAGGCCGCCGCCGACGAGATACCAGTTCTGCGACTTCAGATAGACGATCTGGTCTTTCTTCGCTGCCGTGGTCTGGCGAACAAGATCATTGTCGAGAACCTGCTTGGCGGAGTTGCCTTCACGACCGATGGCGGCGTCGCGGTCGATCACGAACAGCCAGTCAGGATTGGTCTTGAGAATGAACTCCTGGCTGATCGGCTGGCCGTGATTGCCCTTGGTGGTCAAATCGGCTGCGGCAGGCGTCACGCCATAGGCGTCATGCAGCATGCCGAAGCGCGAGCCGGGACCATAGGCGCTCATCTTGCCGCCAGTGGTGAGGATCAGAAGACCCGTGCCCTTGCCCGCCGTCTTCTGCTTTAGCGCGGCCACATCGGCGTTGAGCTTTTCGATTTCAGCTTTGGCTTCCGCTTCCTTGCCGAAAATCTGGCCAAGCTTTTCAACATTGGCTTCGGTGCCGCCGATCAGGTCTTTCGCAGAAACCGTCAGATCGATGGTCGGAGCAATCTTTGCCAGTTCCGGATATTTGGCTGCCGAACGACCACCGACAATGATGAGATCCGGCTCGGCGGCATTGATGGCTTCATAGTCCGGCTCGAACAGGGTGCCGACTTTCGGATAATCGTCGGACTGGTACTTCTTGAGGAAGTCCGGAGCGGTGACCAGTGTCGGCACACCGGAAACCTTGACGCCGAGGCGGTCGAGATTGTCCAGCGTTGCCAGATCAAGCACGATCACCTTGGCTGGGGAAGCAGGCACCGCCGTTTCACCCTGCGCATGCTTGACGGTAATGTCGGCAGCGCTGGCAGCGGAGGCCAGAGAAAGAGCCACGACGGCTGCGCCACAGAGGCGGGCGACATGTTGGCCGAAATTCAGCATGATGCACAATCCTTTCGTCAATCCTGTGCTTTATAGTCCAGTTTTCCGCAGGTCCAACCCCGGCGGAAGAAAAAGTATCAATTGTCTGTGTGTTCGGGCTTCTTGCCGAGCAGAATGAAATCCAGACTGTCTTTCACCGTCAGCGGGATCATCGAGCCGTGGCCCTCATCGGCGAAGCGGTGGAACGCTGTTTCCAGTTGCGGCAGCTGTTCCAGTTCCTTGTAGACATCCGCGCCCGATGGTCCGCCGCGCAGTTTGCGCATGCGCTGAATGTCCTTAGCCGATTGGCCGGGACGGGAACCGCGCTTGCCGGAGGTTTCCATCAGCAAACGCAGCGGGTGCGGAGCCGATTTGAACGATGCGATGAAGCGATCCTTGTCCGACAGGATGGAATGATTATCCCACCAGATCGACGGATCGGCAGCGCTGTAGGTCTGGAAAGAGCCGGTGTGATTGAACAGCGCATAGAGCGTGAACATCCCGCCCAGCGAATGGCCGAACAGCGCCTGCTTGCGCTTGTCGATGGCGAAACGCTTCTCGATTTCCGGCTTCACCTGTCCGTCGATGAAGGAGAAGAAGGCATCGCGACCGCCGGTTTTCGGCTGGTTGGCCGGATCAGGCGTCAATTGTTCGCTGGTCGCCGAAGTCAGGTCGAAATAGCGCAGGCGCACGATTTCATCCGGAACGTCTGTCGGATAACCGATACCCACCAGAACGGCTTTCAGCTCTTCATTCTTGCCCATTTCAGCAGCAGCAAGCGGCAACATGCGGTTGCCGTCTACCATATAGACGACAGGATAGCCGCCCTCGGGAGCGGCCTCGGCAGGCGCTGCGGTGAAAATGCGATAGGAAATGCCGTTGGCTTCCATGTCGAAGAAAGCCCGCACAGGTTCCGCTGCCTGAACCGTGGAGGCAAAAAGAATGCTGCCGAGCATCAGGCACATCTTCTTCTTTATGTTTTTCAGAGCGCTCATCGAGCATCCATTCAATCGAAAAAATGACGCCAGCCTAACTAACGGCTGGCGTCATATGGAGTCAGATCAGAAGCGGGAGGTCATGCTGACCCAAAGGCGGCGACCGTCGACGACCGTGTTGAACTCATCGACATCGATCTGCTTGTCGAAGATGTTGTAGATGGCCGCGTTGAAGGTCACGTTCTCGCTGAAGTCATAGGAACCGCCGAGATCGACCGTCGCATAGGGCTTGTACTTACGTGCCAGAACGGTCTTCCCGTCCGCCGCATAGATCGGCGTTCCTGCCGATCCGATACGCGCGCCGGCATTGGTTTCCTCGCCATGATAATTGGCGGCGGCCCATGCCTTCAGCCCGTCAACCGGGGTGACCCAGTCACCGCGCAGGCTTGCCATATGCTTCGGCGTGCGGGCGAGCGGCAGACCTGCATAGGTGCCGGTCTTCTGTTCCGAATCCGTATAGGTGTAGTTACCGCGAAGGGTGATCGTGTCGGTCGCTTCCCAGTTGAAGGTCAGCTCCACGCCCTGAAGCACGGCTTCATCGATGTTGAAGGCATACCACAGACGGTAGTTCGGATCTTCGCTCCAGCGAACCGGATCGCCATTGCTGTCGGTAACGAGCGCGTTGGAAATCTTGTCCTTGAAGTTGGTGTAGAAATAGGTCGCGCCGAGACGCAGCCCTTCCTGATTGTCCCACAACACGCTGGCTTCGTAGCTGGTGCTCTTTTCCGGCTCAAGATTCGGGTCGCCGATAATGACGCCACACGTGCCGGTCGGGCCGTAGGAGCAACCGCCGCCGCCCGTCGTATAGGCATAGCCCGGCGCGATGGTGCGGATATCAGGCGCCTTGAAGCCGGTCGAGATGCCGCCCTTGAAGGTGATCTGGTCGGTCGCGTGCCACACGGCATAGCCGCGCGGGCTGAGATGCGAACCATAGACCTCGTGATCATCCATGCGCAGGCCGCCGGTCAGCGAGAAATCGGGCGTCAGCCACCATTCGTCTTCGGCGAAGAGCGCCCATTGGCGCACGCTGAATTCTTCGTCCAGACCCGTACGGCGTCCCGGATTCTGGTCGGTGAGAACCGTATCCATGAACTGGCCGCCGGTGACGAGCGTGTGATTGCCGTAAAGTTCGAACGGCGTGGTGAACTTGCCGTCCAGCACCGAGTTCTTCACATGTGGAGAGCGAAGATTCTCGACATAGCTCTTGGACGCATTGCTCCAGTTGAAGTTGGTCCGCTCGGACCATTCCTGCATGAAGGAGAATTCCGACGTCGTCGGGCCCCAGCGGCCGGTATGGCTGATCGACCAATGGTCGCGGTCGTTATAGTTGTAGGAATCGACAGCGGAGGCGGTCTTCTCCGTCGTATTACCGACTGTGCTGTCGCGGCGCAGACGCGTCTTGCCCAGTTCGAGCTGAACGTCGTGATCCTTGTTCGGCGTCCATGTGATACGCCCGGTGATGTCGACATCCTGCTGCTCGGGCGAACCGCTGACGATCTTGTCTTCCTGGCGCTTCAGGCCACGTCCCCAGAGCTGAACGCCGACAAGGTCGCGCACCAGCGGTCCCGTTATGTAATAGGAACCCTGAAGCGAGTTGCCGTATTTGGAATGCTGCTGGGCAATGCCGTCAACTGTGAACGAGCCGCTCCACTTGTCCGACACTTTCTTGGTGATGATGTTGATGACGCCGCCCATCGCATCCGAGCCATAAAGCGAAGACATCGGGCCACGGATGACTTCGATGCGTTCAATGGCGTTTGCAGGCGGCAGGAAGCTTTGCTCGAAGCCCGAATTGCCGTTGGTGCGGGCATCGCGGGTGCTCTGGCGTTTGCCGTCAACGAGCAGCAGTGTGTAGGAGCCGGGAAGGCCGCGAATATAGATGTCGCGCTCGGCGGCTGGGCCAGTTACGGCCACACCCTGCACGTCCTTCAGGGCGTCGGTGAGGTCGCGATAAGCGCCTTTTTCAAGCTCTTCGCCCGGTACGACGGTGATGCTGGCGGGGGCATCGGTGATACTCTGCTCAAAGCCTGTCGCCGTCACCACGATCTGGTTCAGCTTGACAGTGCCATCGGATGCGACACCGGCATCCTGTTCGCCTTCCGCAGCCTTTTTCTTCTGGGCTTCGGTTTCTTCAGTCGTACTGGCCGCCTGGGCGAATGCGTTGGTTTCGCTTAACAGAAGGGCGGTTGAAAGAAACGTCCCTGCGAGGATCGCTCTGTATATAAGCTTTCCCCCGGTCATCTGCCTGCCCTGCGCGCCAACGACACGCAAGCCCCAAAACAAGCTGGTCATTTTTTACCACCGTCTAAAGTTGAGTTTTCTACTCTCCTTATGTATGGCAATAAGATGACGTCAATCTTCATGTTTTAGAAAAGTTCCAAGTTTCAAAAAACGCAACTGGCGAGGGCAGACAAAGGCTATGGCGGACAAGCGGACCAAGAGCGCAAAGCTGGCACAAAAGGCCGAAAGCGACGGTGCGAATCTGCGTCTTGGCCAATTGCGCCTGTTGATTGCGCTTGATGCGCTTCTTGTGGAAGGCAGTGTCGGTGGGGCGGCCAAGCAGATGGGCTTGAGTATTCCGGCCATGAGTCGCCTGCTCGGTCAGATTCGCGAACATTTCGATGATCCGATCTTTGTCCGTTCCGGCCGCGCGATGATCGCGACGCCAAAGGCCGAAGCATTGCGCGGGCGTTTGCGGCGCTTGGCCAATGAAGCCGATGCCTTGATGAAGCCTGGTTCTGAAAACGCGCAGGTGTCGGCCTGTACGGGTCATCATGGATGGAACCGCAGCGCCATCGTGACGCCGCCGCCATTGACGATCCGCAAGGTGACGGATCTGGAGAACCATCCATCGGCGGAATATACCGCCGCCCAGTTTGCCGACATCCAGAGCGAAAACGATCCGACGCGGCGGCTGGCGAAATATATTGCCGTCATTGGCCGTAAGGCGGGACACACCCGCCCGTTGGAAATGCATGAGGCCGAAGATGCCTTCACGACCATCTTTGCAGGCGAAGCCGACCCGATGCAGATCAGCGCGCTTCTGCGCCTGATCCACTATCGCGGTCTGACAGCGCCAGAGCTTGCGGGCATGGCGCGCGCATCGGGGCGGTTCTATGCCGCCGATGCCAGCATCAACACACCGGCGCTGGACTGGCCTGCCTATCTGTCTCCAAATTCGGCGCAGTCGCCATGGTTCATGCTGTCTGCATTGCTGGTCGCGCGCGCCGGATATCCGGTTCTCATGCATGGCAGTTGCGGTGTGGGTGAACTGGCGGGCAAGCTGGAGATCGCGGCAGAAGCGATCAATCTGCCGATTGCCACGTCGCATGAACTGGCGGAAAGCGCGCTGAGAGCCCATGGCATATGCTTCATGCCAATGGCCGGTTTTGCATCGCAGGTGCAGGCGCTGCTGGCGCTTTATCCGCTGTTCGAATCCCGTTCTCCGGTGAATAGTCTTGTGCATCTTCTCAACCCGATGGGGTTGAAATCGTCGTTTCTTGGCGTGTCCCAGCCAGCCTATCGCGAGCTGCACCGCGATGCGGCTGTGCTGCTCGACATGCAGTCGGTTTCGGTCGTCTCGACCAGCCGCGATGTGGCGGAACTCGTTCCGCATCGCAAGCACACCATCTATCGGTATGTGCAGGGGCAATCGAGCGCATTGCAACTGCCAACGCTTTCCAAGGAAAGCAGCGACAAGCATTCAAGCCTCAGCTCGTTTGAATATTGGCATGGGGTGTGGACAGGTGCGGCTATCGACAAGCGCGCCGAAGGCACGGTCATAGCCACGGCGGCCATGGCGATGATGACGGCGTCTGCCGCTGACAATGACAGCTACGATGCTTTTCACCAGAAGGCAGCCGACATGTGGCGCAACCGTCATGCGAGTAATGCCTGAGTGGCGGTGTTTGCATCAAAAAGTGGCAGGCCGTGGCGAAAATGGTGATTTCGAGAACCGGAGCGCAGCGTACATAAAGGTACGTGAGCACCGGAAGCGCAGAAATTGCCATTTGCAGCCCGGCATGGCGTCTTTTGGATCAAACACTAGGGGTTAACCCCAATATCTAGACCGTATCCTCCGTCCTATTATCCCCCCGTCAAGCAAATGGGGAGGATTTGCCGGAGGAGCGATACGTGCGAACTGATGGGCCATGTTCTGGCATCCGTTCCGCCACGACCCAACCCGTCCAGCGTCCTTTCAAGCTGACTCACCACACCACCGCTTAAGGCGTGCAGCGCGCGTATCCGCGCGCCGGTCAAGCCTCCCCATTTGGCGTCTGGTGTGGCGACCTGAGGAAGATCAGAAAGGACCCACTATGTCCAAGAAGAAATGCGCGATCATCGGTTCCGGCAATATTGGCACGGATTTGATGATCAAGGTGATGCGCACGTCGAAGAATATCGAGATGGGCGCAATGGTCGGCATCGATCCGAATTCGGATGGTCTGGCACGCGCCGCACGGCTCGGCGTACCGGTCACCCATGAAGGCATCGACGGGCTGCTGTGTATGCCGGAATATCGCGATATCGATATCGTGTTCGATGCAACCTCGGCCAAGGCGCATCTGCACAATGACGCGCTGTTGCAGAAGGATGGCAAGAAGGTCATCGACCTGACACCTGCCGCCATCGGCCCCTTCACCATTCCCGCCATCAATGGCGACGCCAATATTGATGAGCCGAACGTCAACATGGTCACATGCGGCGGTCAGGCGACGATCCCGATGGTCTATGCCGTCAAGCGCGCCACCGATCGCGTGGTCTATGGCGAAATCGTCGCTTCGATTTCGTCGCGTTCGGCTGGTCCCGGCACCCGCGCCAATATCGATGAATTCACCGAAACCACGTCGAAGGCGATCCGTGATCTGGGCGGTGCCGAACGTGGCAAGGCGCTGATCATTCTCAACCCTGCCGAACCGCCGCTGATCATGCGCGATACGGTGTTTGTTCTGTCGCAAGGTGGCAGCCGTGAAGCCATCGAGGCTTCGATTGCAGAAATGGTCAAGACGGTTCAGGCCTATGTGCCGGGCTATCGCCTGAAGCAGAAGGTGCAGTTCGAAGTCATCGGCGATAATGCGCCGGTTCGCGTGCCGGGCATCGGGCTCGTCTCGGGTCTCAAGACGACGATCCTGCTCGAGGTTGAAGGCGCAGCACATTATCTGCCTGCCTATGCCGGCAATCTCGACATCATGACATCCGCTGCATTGGTCACCGCCGATCATTGGGCAGCAAAAGCGCTTGCCAAGGAGGCTGCATAATGGCCCGCTCCAATCCCGATAAGCTCTATGTTCAGGATGTCACGCTGCGCGACGGCATGCATTCGATCCGCCACCAATACACGCTGAAGGATGTCGTCGCCATTGCGAAGGCGCTGGATGCAGCCAAGGTGGACGCGATTGAAATCACCCATGGTGACGGCCTTGCCGGTTCGACTTTCAATTATGGTTTCGGCCTGCATGACGATGTCGAATGGATCGGCGCAGTTGCCGATGCCTGCGAGCATGCCCGCGTCACCGTGCTGCTCATTCCGGGCATTGGCACGGTGCATGATCTGAAGGCAGCCTATGATGCCGGTGCACGCTCGGTTCGTGTTGCAACCCATTGCACCGAGGCCGACGTATCACGCCAGCATATCGAGGCTGCGCGTGAACTGGGCATGGACACGATCGGCTTCCTGATGATGTCGCATATGGCCGAGCCGGAAAAGCTGGTCGAGCAGGCGAAGCTGATGGAAAGCTATGGCGCGGAATGCGTCTATGTCACCGACTCGGCAGGCGCGCTGTTGCCCGAGCAATATACGCTTCGCGTGAAGGCGCTGCGCGATGCGCTGCGGCCTGAAACCGAAATCGGCGTTCACACCCACCACAATCTGACGCTCGGCGTTGCCAATGCCGTCGCCGGTATCGAAGCGGGCGCTGTTCGCGTCGATGCATCGCTGGCAGGCATGGGGGCGGGGGCGGGCAATGCGCCGCTTGAAGGTCTGATCGCCGTTCTCAACCGCAAGGGCATCGATACGGGCTGTGACCTCTATGGCCTGATGGATGCGGCTGACGATCTGGTGCGTCCGTTGCAGGACCGTCCGGTGCGGGTGGACCGTGAAAGCCTCTCGCTCGGCTATGCGGGCGTCTATTCGAGCTTCCTGCGTCATGCGGAAAACGCCTCGAAACTCTATGGCGTCGATACGCGCGAAATCCTCATCGAACTTGGCAAGCGCCGCATGGTCGGCGGCCAGGAAGACATGATCATCGACGTCGCGCTCGACATTCTCAAAAACAAGGCCGCGTAAGCGGCCCACTCAGGAGGAAATGCTATGACCGTCTTGGAGGGCGCGGCTTCTGCACGCGTAGAAAAAGACACTTTGATTACCGATGGCGACCGCCGTCGCGCGCTGATCGGCAGCGCGGTTGGCAGCACCATCGAATGGTATGATTACTTCCTTTATGGCACCATGTCGGCCATCGTGTTCGGAAAGCTGTTCTTTCCGTCCGACGATCCCGTCACCAGCCAGCTTCTGGCGCTCGCCTCTTTCGCTCTGGCCTTCTTGATCCGCCCGATTGGCGGCATTCTGTTCAGCCATATCGGCGATCGTATCGGTCGCAAGAAGACGCTTGTCATCACCCTTTCCATCATGGGCGTATCGACGGTGCTGATCGGCCTGATGCCGACCTATGCCACCATCGGCGTCTGGGCGCCGATCATCCTGACGCTTCTGCGTCTGTTGCAGGGCCTCGCCCTTGGCGGCGAATGGGGCGGCGGCGTGCTTCTGGCGGTGGAATATTCCCCGCGTCAAAAGCGCGGCTTCTATGGTGCGGTGCCGCAGACCGGCGCATTGTTCGGTCTGGCGCTCGGCAATCTCGTGACATCCGGCCTTGCGCTCGGCTTCACGGAAGAAGCATTCCTGTCCTATGGCTGGCGCATTCCGTTCGTGCTGTCCATCGTGCTGGTGGCCATCGGCATGTGGATTCGCAACGCCGTTGACGAAACCCCGTCCTTCAAGCGTGTGGCTGCGGCCAATACCGCGAAGAAAGTGCCGCTGTTCGAAACGCTGACCAAGCATTGGCGCGCGGTTCTGATCGTCATCGGTGCGAAGTTCATCGAGACCTCGACCTTCTTCCTGTTCGCAACCTTCACGGTTTCCTATCTCGTGGGATTGGGTTTCGAGCGCGTCCACGCTCTCAATTCGGTGCTGATCGCTGCATTGATCGCTGTTCCGGTCATGCTCTATTTCGGCAGCCTGTCCGACCGTATCGGCCGCAAGAAGGTCTTCCTGCTCGGCACGGTCGCCATGGTCATCTATACGGTGCCGTACTTCTGGCTGCTCAATCAGGGTTCGTGGCTCGTGGCGACGCTTGCCGTCGTGATCGGCTTTGCCATCATCTGGTCGACCTATGGTTCGGTGCTTGGCACGTTCTTCGCCGAAAGCTTCCCGGCAGATGTCCGCTATACGGGCGTTTCGCTTGGCTATCAGGTGGGCGCAGCCATCGTCGGCGGTCCGCTGCCGCTGATCGCAACGGCTCTGCTGGCCAAGTATAATGGCAGCTATCTGCCGATTGCTGTGTTCATCGCGTCTTGTGGCGTCATCTCGCTGATAGCGGTGGCTTGCACGACCGACAGAAGCGGCCATCAGCTCGACGACTGATCCTGATCTGCAAAATTGAAGAAGCCGGCTTAAGCCGGCTTCTTTTTTGCGCCTTCACTGAAGGATAGTTTCTGGCGAACCAGCTCCGCCACATTCGTCACTTGCATCTTTTCCATCACGCGGCTGCGGTGTACCTCGACCGTCTTGATGCTGATATCCATCAGATCGGCGATCTGCTTGTTGAGCTTTCCTGCCACAATATATTCCAGCACTTCCTTTTCGCGCTGCGTCAGGCTCTCATAGCGGCGGGCAAAATCATCCGCCTGCTGGCGCAGCCGCGCATTGTCGCGCGCCTTGGCGAGGCAGAATTCGATCCGCTCCAGCACATACTGGTCATCGAGCGGCTTTTCGATGAAATCCACCACGCCGTCACGAAAGGCTGTGACAGCCATCGGCACGTCGCCATGGCCGGTGACGATGATGGTCGGCAGATCGACGCCAAGTGCTTGCAGACGACGATGCAGCTCAAGACCGGTTATGCCCGACATGCGCACATCGGCAATCACGCAGCCGGACATGTCCGGTGATGCGACATCCAGAAAAGCTTCTGCCGAATCGAAAGCGCGAACCGTGTATTGGCTCGATTCCAGCAACCAGACGAGCGAATCCCGAAAAGCTTCGTCGTCATCGATGACATAGACCGCTTCGCTCATGCCGCGTTTTCCTGACAAGTGCCGCTTACCGGCAGCGTGAAATGAAAGGACATCCCCAGAGCTTGGCCTTGAGTTTGGCCTTGATTTGGCTCCGCCCAGAGCCTTCCACGGTGAAACTCCATGATCGAGCGGCAGATATTGAGCCCGACGCCCATGCCTTCGGCCTTGGTCGTATAGAAGGGATCGAATATCTTGCCCAGTTCGTCTTCCGCAATGCCTTGCCCGAAATCCTGCACGGTTGTTTCCACTTCCTGCCCGTCGGGGCTGATTCTGGCGGAAACAATGATATCGCGTCTCGGCGCGGGCATTGCCGATGTGGCCTCGATGGCGTTTCGTAAGAGATTGAACACAACCTGCTCGATCATTACCCGGTCGGCCAGAACGGTTGGCAGGTCTTTCGCGATATCAACCTTGATCTTGAAACCGCGCCTGCGCGATTCGATCTCGGCGATGGATGCAGTCTCCTCGACAATCTCCCGCAATATTTGCGGCTGCGGGGTCGGTTCGCTGCGACGCAGAAAATCGCGAATGCGCGACACGATGCCGGATGCGCGACTTGCCTGCCGCGACGCCTTCTTCATGGCGTCGAGCAACGCGGCACGGTCGTCGGTGCCAGCCTCCAGCCGCCGCACCGATCCCATGCAATAATTGCTGACTGCGGCGAGCGGCTGGTTCAGCTCATGGGCAAGGCTCACGGCCATTTCACCCATCGAAATCAGCCTCGCCGTCTGTTCGAGCCGCAAGGCGCTGTCGCGCTCGAAGGCAAGTGCGGCCTCGCGTTCGGCTTGCGCCTTGGCTTCCTGCTCGCGCATCTTTGCTTGCAAAATCTCGAACTCCTGGCCGGTTTTCTTGAAAATCTCCACGGCGCGCGCAATATCGCCAATCTCGTCGCGCCGATCCTGATCCTTGACCGTCAGATCATATTTGCGGCGGGTCAGCTGTCCGATTACCGCTGTCAGTCGCCCCAGCGGTCGCGTGATGCTGCGCGACAGGAGTATCAGAAGTGCCGTGGTGACAACGGCGATGGTGGCGAGAATGCCGCCAGCGCGCAGCAGCACGGCCTTGGTCTCACTATCCACATCCTCCAGATAGATGCCGGTCGCGATGAACCACCGCCATGGCTCGAATGGCATGACATAAGCCATTTTCTCGCCGCTCACATTTGTATTGGGCTTGGTGAATTCATAACGCACCACGCCGCCGCCGGACTTGGCGGTGTCGATCTGCATCTGCACGTAATGGCGGCCTTCGGAATCGACCAATGTGGATGCGTCCGTGCCTTCAAGATCGGGGCGGATCGGCAAAAGCACGGAATTGCCGTCGAAATCGTCGATGAAGAAATATTCGTCATTGGCATAACGCAGCTTGCGCAGGGTTTCGACGGCATTGTGCTTGGCCGCAGCTTCGCTGATCTCACCGCTTTGGAAGCGATCATATTCTTCCTGAATGATCTTGCGGCCGATTTCCGTCAGATTGCGAACCATGGTGACACGGTCATCGATCATCTGTTCGCGCAGCGCATGCACCGTCACCGCAGCCATGACCAGCAAGCCGATCAGGCTGACAAGGCTCGACAGAAGAAGTTTGGAACCGATGCCCAATTTGATTCTCATGATGAAATTTCGCCACCGCCAATAGAAGCGGTCAGCCCGCAATTCTCGTTTCCATTCACTGTTGCAGCAGCGCGGCAGCGTTGGCAACCGGCAGTGCACAAGGATTTTTTCCAATGCCGGGGTCTATCAACTTTGTGTCATTTGCCCTAGATCATCAAGGAATACGATACAGATTATCAGCCGTTGTCGTCGAAATGCCGCGACAACCAAATATGCCGGGTTCCAGCCTGTATGCAGTGGATGCCTCCCCATTGCCACGCGACAGGCCAGCTGGTTGCATCTCTGAAGGGCCTAAAATGGAAAAAGCAGATATCGGAATGGTCGGTCTTGGCGTGATGGGTTCCAACCTGGCGCTGAATATAGCCGAGAAAGGCTACACGGTTGCTGTCTATGATCGTGACGAGCCTGTGCTGAAAGCTTTCCTCGATAAAGCTGGTCCGCTGCGTGACAAGATCATCCCTTGCGCCACCTTCGAAGAATTGGCGGAAAATACGCGCAAGCCGCGTCCGTTCATCTTTCTGATCAAGGCGGGCGCGCCCGTCGATGCTGAAACGACCCGCCTCAAGGCCCTTCTCGAGAAGGGCGATATCATGATCGACGCGGGCAATTCCGATTATCGCGACACGGTCCGCCGTCTCAAGGCGCTCGGCCCGAACGATCCGACCTTCGTTGGCATGGGTGTTTCCGGCGGTGCGGAAGGCGCGCGCCATGGCCCGTCGATGATGGTGGGTGGAACGCCGGAAGCTTATGAGCGCATTGCGCCGATCCTTCTCGCTGCCGCTGCAAAATATAAGGGCGAGCCGTGCTGTGCACTGGTTGGTCCCGACGGTGCGGGCCATTTCGTCAAGACCATCCATAACGGCATCGAATATGCCGATATGCAGATGATCGCCGAAATCTACGGCATCCTGCGTGACGGTCTCAGCCTGTCGGCTCCGGCTATTGGCGATGTGTTCGAGAAATGGAATTCTGGCCCGCTCGATTCCTATCTGATTGAGATCACCGCCAAGGTTTTGAAGACCACCGATCCGGAAAGCGGCAAGGCGATGGTCGATATGATCCTCGATGAAGCCGGACAGAAGGGCACCGGACGCTGGGCTGCCATTGAAGCGCAGATGCTGGGCGTTCCTGCCACGGCAATCGAAGCTGCGGTTGCGGCGCGTTCGCTTTCGTCGCTCAAGGCCGAGCGGCAGGAAGCCGCGAGCATCTACAAGCCTGCGCCGCGCACGCTCGACGTTGCGGATCACACCAAGTTCCTTGCCGATCTGGAGCAGGCACTGCTTGCAGGCAAGATCGCAGCCTATGCGCAGGGCTTTGCGGTGATGGAAGCGGCCTCGAAAGAGCATGGCTGGAACATTCCGCTGGCCACCACGGCCCGTATCTGGCGCGCCGGTTGCATCATCCGTTCGGAACTGTTGGACGATATCGCCCAGGCATTCGAGGGCAATGAAAGCCGCAACCTGCTGCTGGCTCCGGCTTTTGTCGGGCGTATGCAAAAGGCGTCCAAGGGCTTGCGGAACATCGTTTCCAAGGCTGCGATTGCTGGTTTGCCGGTTCCCGCACTTGCATCGGCGCTCAACTATTTCGACAGCTATACGCAATCGCTCGGTACGGCCAATCTCATTCAGGGTCAGCGCGATTTCTTCGGTTCGCATGGCTTCAAGCGCATCGACAAGGATGGCGATTTCCACGGCCCGTGGGGCGAGTAATCGCTCCCTTTTCTTACTGCATTAAAAAAGCCGCCCAATCGGGCGGCTTTTTGTTTGCGGTTATGCTTCGTCAGGTTGCATCGAGATAGGGCTTCAAGGGCATATCGTCGTGCGTAGGGACAGTCTGCCGTTCGATCATGTGGTGAATGCGGGGAGGGCCGTCGCCGCGATGCAATTCATCAAGATGCTTTGCAATCTCGGCATCCGCATGGGTCAGCCGCTGGCTGTGACGAATATATTCAATCCAGGTCGGTACGTGGTAGCTTTCCGTCCAGATGCGCGGATTTTCCAGATCGCGCAGCAACACCCATTGCTTGGCGCCGTCGCGAATTCTGGTGCGCCGTCGCAGCGCCATTGTTGCGAGAAATTCCGGCACGTCTTTTTGGTCGATAGAATAATCGACCATCACCATGATTGGGCCGCTGCGCGCGCGCAGATCCAGCTGTAGTTGCGGCTCGCTGAAGGCGTTGGTCGGATCGAGGTTCAACGATTCGAAATTGGGCTGGCGCAAGATGAAGCCGAGCAGCCCGCCGACGATCAGTACCGCGCTTGCGATAAACAGCGCGCCCGAAACACTCTGCAAGTCGGCCAGTTCACCCCAGACCCAGCTGCCCAAGGCCATGCCGCCGAATGTCGCCGTCTGGTACAGCGACAAGGCGCGACCGACGACCCAGCGCGGGGTTGAAAGCTGGACCGTCACATTGAACAGCGAGAAGGCCTGCACCCAGGCCATGCCTGCTGGCATCAGCAGAAGGCAGCTCAGCCACACCCGGTTGCTCATGGCGAGGAAGAAACAGCTGACGGCGAGCGCGAAGAATGCGCCGCGGATCACCCATTCATTGCTGAGAATATCGCGCACCCGCCCGATCAGTAGCGCGCCGCAGATTGCGCCGAACCCGAAAAAGCCCAGCATAATGCCATAGGTAATGGCGGTGCCCTGCACCTGATCGCGTGCAACAAGTGGCAGGAGCGCCAGAATCACCACGGCGCTGAAGCCGAAAGCGAATGAACGCACCATCACCTTCAAAAGATTGGGCGACATGGTCACATAACGAAAGCCCGCCGACATGGCGCTGCCGAAGGATTCGCGCGGCAGCGGGTTGCGCGGTGTCACTTTCTTCCAGCGGAAAAGCGCGAAGATTAAAGCGAAATAGCAGAATACATTAAAGAGAAAGGCAAAGGCCGCACCAGCCGTCGCAACGATGATGCCGCCAATAGCCGGGCCGATGCTGCGCATGAGATTATAACTCATGCTGTTGAGCGCAACGGCTCCCGGCAAGTGTTCGCGGGGAACAATGTCACCCATCGAGGCCTGCCAGGATGGATTATAGAGTGCGCCACCGCATCCGATCAGAAATGTCAGGCTGAGCAGCAGCCACGGTGTCAGCACATTGCCATAAGCCAGCAGCGCTAGCATTGCCGAAAAGCACAGCATCATCATCTGCGCGATCAACATGATGCGGCGGCGGTCGTAATTGTCCGCCAATGCCCCGGCAGCGAGCGAAAAGATCATCACTGGTAAGGTCATCGATGCCTGAACGAGAGCCACCATCCCGTGCGATGTGGTCAGACTGGTCATCAACCAACCGGCGGCGACACCTTCGATCAGTCCACCCAGATTCGAAACCAGCGTTGCCGACCAGAGCGAACGAAATGTCCGGGACTGAAAGGATTCGAGCGGAGAGGCGCTTTTGGGCATGGCGATTTTCTGCATCTACAGGCTTGGCTCTGGCCTGTTGAAAACGGACTCAGAGAAAGCGCATCGGCGGGATGCAGACGAAAGTATAATGAATTGCGCGTTTCGGGAACAACCGAGTAAGAAATTGCCCATCACTGAACAAAACAGGATGAAATATCCCGTCGCTCGGGTTTGAGGCAGATTCCACTCACTTCTTACGACGCTATTTTATACGTCATCCTTATATATAGCAGTGTGAATGACGCCGTCCGCCCCGCACCAGGCGCGATACATGCCCTCGCTGTTCATAGGCAAGCTCATATTGCCTTTGCGATCCACGGCGATCAGTCCGCCTTCGCCGCCGATTGTCCCCAGTTCCCGTACAACATCGCCCGCAGCTTGCTGCAAGGTCTGACCGGCCCAACGCATGCGTGCGTCAATTTCATGCCCAACGGCCCAGCGAATGAAATATTCGCCATGCCCTGTCGCCGATATGGCCGCCGTTGCATTGTCAGCCCAGGTTCCTGCGCCAATGATCGGGCTATCGCCAACGCGTCCCGGTGTTTTGGCGGTCATGCCGCCAGTGGATGTTGCCGCCGCCAGATGGCCTTGGCGGTCAAGAGCGACTGCTCCGACGGTTCCGTGCTTGCGGGCGGGATCATCGTCACCGGTCAGTCCTTGGTTTCGCCGGTCCATGACCGCCTTAAGTGCAGTGAGACGCGGTTCGGTTGAAAACCAGTCCGGCGACATCATCTCAAGGCCGGCAGTCTCGCAGAATTGCTTTGCGCCTTCGCCCGCGAGAAAAACATGTTCGGTTTTCTCCATCACGGCGCGAGCTGCCAGAATCGGATGCCGTGGCCCGCAGATACCGGAAATCGCACCGCAGCTGCGTGTCGCGCCGTCCATAATGGCTGCGTCCATCTCGTGAGTCGCATTCGAAGTGAAGACAGCACCGCGTCCGGCATTGAATAGCGGATCATCTTCAAGCGCCATCACCGCAGCCGTTACTGCATCAAGCGCCGACCCATCTTTCTGCAAGACGCCAAGGCCAGCCTGAAGGCAGGCTTTAAGACCGGCATGAAAGGCAGCTTCGCGTTCCGGCGTCATCTTTGATTTGAGGATGACGCCTGCGCCGCCATGCAATGCAATAACTGGCGTGAATTCGGACATGAGGCAGCACCTTATATATGTGTGCAGTGAATAGTCCGCCTAGGCTAGCAGACAGATGCGATCCTCTGCCAACCATATAATGCAGCCGGTAATCGGGTGGCCGCTCAGTCCTGCCCGTTCAACGCAGAATCGAATGCCTATCCTGCCTAAGAAGTGGTAAAATTCTGACTTTCTCCCTGTGGAAAAGAAAACTGGAATTTTATTGATATAGGCGTTGACAGTTTGAGAGCTGGGGGCCTATATAGCGCCACAACGAGGGCGGCGACGCTGCTAGCGGCAGGTTGCTTCGTCCTTGAGTTCTGGTGAAAGTGGTTGACTTAGTGTTGGCT